>PAVS01000022.1 GCA_002713145.1 Halobacteriovoraceae bacterium | reverse complement strand
ACTCGAAGAAAATATAGCCACAAAAAGAGGGCCGTATGATGCAGACGGTAGGACATAATCGCTGAAAAATTAACACGTCATAATCGCTGAAAGACAACAAGTTCTGTGACAGGTGTTTAAAGTTTTGACAAAAAAAAGGAGCTCTTAGGAGCTCCTAGAATATTTAGTATTGTCCGCTCGCAAGGTAATCAATCAGTGCTTTTAACTCTTCGGAGATCGTAATCAGCTCAATGGCCATCCCGTCTAGGGCATCTGTTTCTACCAGCTCAAATAAATATGCTTCATTACGAACCAGCAGATCATCTAAAGTCTGAGCCGTTGTTGTGAGCTTAATCATATCATTAGTATTGGCCCTCGCTAATAATCTCGCTGCTTTCTTTTTGATATTATCCATTTCAGCTTCATTAGCATTATTGATGTATGGCTCAAGAGCTTTGACTAAATTAATCGTTCTATCAGCGATACTTTTCGAAGCTCCTCTAAAATCAAACACATAGGTAGAATAAACTTGTTGTTGTTGGATGGGTTCTTCAGAAAGAAATTCAATATATCGCTGTCCTCTCTCATAAGAGCTATATTTAGAAGTTTCTTGAGTCACAATTAAATCTTCTGTGCGTTGAACAGATTGGGTAGAATAGTAATTATCTTTGACTAGTGCATGGTTTGAATCGATACTCATTGCGACAACCTTAGCCCCTTGAGCAAAACTCGTTCCTTTATAGACAGTATCTCCCACACAAATATAGTCATTACATCCTTCAGGAAGATAAAAGGTGTCTCTATTCTGGGTTGATAAAGTTGAGTAATAATTGTCTTTAACGAGGTACTTTTTGTTAACGATATTATAACCAAGAACTTTAGCACCTTGAGCGAATGATGTTCCTTTGTAAATCTTATCACCAACACAAATACTATTATAGCATCCTTTATTATAGTAAATATCGTCAAAACTTTTTGTGGACAGTGTATTGTAGTAGTTATCCTTAGCAATGAATTCATTATTTCTACGATCAATTCCAATGACTTTATAGCCTTGCGAATGAGCTGTTCCGATTAAGACGGTATCTCCCTGACAAACTTGTTGATCCCCGTACCCGACACATGCAAAAGCTGATGTTGTCGCCACTAAGGTGAGTGCGGCCAATGCTGATTTCATTTCTTCTCCTCATTTAATTTTAAAAGTATATCTTTTGAGTTTAGCGGAGAAATTTATGTGGCTATAGTGAGACTGTAATATTTGGTGAGGGTGTCTAGCTTTTAGACAAAAAAAAGGGAGACCACTGGCCTCCCCTCTTATATTTAACATTTAAAGTATTTCTACTCGTCTTTGATGTTAAAACCTTTAAGCTTTTCAGCTAATGAAGAAGTTGTTGCTTCTTCAGCTTGATAAGATCCAAGATCTGCATTTTCTGCGTTTTTCTTAGAAAGTGCAATTTTCTTCTCAGCTTTATCAATCGACATAACTCTTGCTTTAACCGTATCACCAACTTTAACTACATCTTCAGTTTTTTCAACTCTTTCTTCAGCTAGCTCAGAGATATGAATAAGTCCTTCGATTCCAGTTTCAAGCTCAACGAAAACACCAAAGTCAGTGTTTCTTACCACTTCACCTTCAACAACAGAACCTACAGGCATTCTTTCGTCAATTTTCTTCCAAGGATCTTCTTCAAGTTGCTTAATACCTAAGCAGAATTTTGGAGGATTCAATTCAGAATCAACAGTAAGAACAACGGCTTTCACTTTATCACCAACTTTAAACTCATCGTTTAAGTTAACATTTTTCTTCGTCCAAGAAAGGTCAGAATGGTGAATAAGGGCATCAACATCTTCTCCAAGGTCAACAAAGATACCAAAGTCAACGATCGCTTTAACTTCACCTTCAACTTCTTTACCAACTGGATATTTCGCAGCTAGCTCAGTCCAAGGGTTATCTTGAAGTTGCTTAAGACCAAGAGAGATTCTCTTATTCTCAACGTCAACAGCAAGAACTTGAGCTTCAATTTCGTCACCCACGTTGAAACCTTTGATAGGTCCCTTAGGGTTAGTCCATGAAACTTCAGAAACGTGTACAAGACCTTCGATTCCATCGTCTAGCTCAACGAAGATTCCAAAATCTTTAACGTATTTAACTTCACCTTTTACTTTCGTTCCAGGTACGTAATTTTCTTCTGCCGCTTCCCAAGGGTTAGGCTGAACTTGCTTAAGACCTAGAGAAACTCTTTCTTTAGAAGAGTCATATTTAAGGATTTTAACGTTAATTTCATCACCAACTGCTAATAAGTTAGATGGATGCTTAACTCTTCCCCAAGACATATCTGTGATGTGAAGAAGACCATCAACACCACCAAGGTCAATAAATGCACCGTAGTCAGTGATATTTTTAACAATACCTTTAACGATCATTTCTTCTTTAATTTGACCTAGAGTCTCGTCACGTAGCTTGCCTCTTTCTTCAGCCAAGATTGCTCTACGTGATAGAACAATATTTCCACGTTTTTTGTTAAACTTAATAACTTTGAATTCCATTGTTTTACCAATGTACTTATCAAGGTTTTTAGTTGGACGGATATCAATTTGAGATCCTGGTAAGAAAGCTTTCACACCGATATCAACAGACAATCCACCTTTAACTTTAGCGATAACTGTCCCTTTAACCGGATCACCTTTCTCACAAGCTTCTGAGATTTTATCCCATGCTTTTAAGATCTCTGCTTTATCTTTAGATAAAACAAGATTTCCAAGGTGTGATTCAAGTTTTTCTAAATAAACTTCAATCTCATTTCCTTCTTCAACTTTTAGCGATCCGTCATAGTTTCTAAATTCTTTAGCGAAAACTAATCCTTCTTGCTTGTAACCGATATCAACCATTACAAAATCGTCTGTAACAGAGATAACTTTTCCTTTGTAAACTTCACCTTCTACGAAGTTTCCTCCAGAAGTTTCATCGAGAAGCTTTTCGAACTCCTCATTTCTTTCCATTGTTTCTGAATCTTCAGTAACAACTTCAAATTCTTTTGCCCATGCTGGGATTTGTACTTGTGACATAATATTGTCCACCTTTAAATTTTTTTTGCCCCAACTATCTCTGTCAAAGACAGATAAATCGGTGGCGATCAAACAAAGTTTGAGGAGCTTTTATAGACTTGATTCAGAATTAAGTCAACAATTTTAAGGAGTTAATCTATTTCTTGGCCTTCACAAAGCGCGCTCTTTTCTCAAAATGTTGCGCATAGACAGAAGCAAGTAAATTTCCATAGGACTCGATCCCATGAAGCTCATAGATATCTTTGGTAAAAGAAGCCAAGGACTTAAGATATTTCGGATATTTAGCAATAATTTTCAAAAGTTTACTTCGAAGCTCACGAATATCTCCTTCAAAGTAAGTTTCCCCAATTTGGTCGTACTTGAGAACTAAGCTTTGTCTCATTGCGGTGCGAGGAAAAAGCACCGGCGTGTCTTGAATCAGATTGGTCACCTCGTAATCATTAAGGGGTTCATCAAAAGCGAGGCTAATCAAAATATCTATTTTTTTGAGATCTTTTTGTCGTTCTACAAGTTCATATAAAAAGATATCCCCTTCATAGAACTCATGATCCATTTCGGTTAAAAGTTTTTTGGCCTGTTTTGAACCATAAACAATGGGCCCCAAGAAAAGCATGAGCGACAAATCTTTAATTTCTTCTTGATCTGTTTGAGATTTTGTATAACGGAACATTCGTATCACTGCTTTTAATCGCTTCAGCTCTTTTAAATTATCGACGATGCACCCTAGGACTTTGGGCTTCTTTTTTTCTTTTGCACTTTGAAGCACATCGAGTCCACTTCCTATATTTTTCACTTTATGGTTAGCAATATAAAAGGACTCTTTAACGAAGTCTTGTGTTTCTAGAGAAAGAGTAAAAATACAATCGACTCTACGTAGCAGCCACTCTGAAAACATACTATGGTAGACTTTTTTAATATTTTGATTGAAAGTCAAAAACAAAGGAATACTTTGATTAGATTTCATTAAAAAAGCAGATATCCACATGATATTGAGATCATAACAATGAATAATATCAAAACGTTTTTCCTTGAGAAGATTCTTAAACTCAAAAACAAAACTTATATCCTTATAACCTGTTAGCTTATGTTTTTTAATAAAAATAGTTGGGATGTCTTCTTGGGAAGCCTGCTGAGCCACTTGTGAGTTTTCCAAACACAGTATAACCGGATTGCCTCCGATATCTCTAATATAGGTGCAATCAAACAGTGCTCTTCTTTGCAAGGTCGACCATCTCGCACTGGGGCAGATCGCGAGAACGGTTAAGTTTTGCAGTATAATACGATCACTCATAAGTTGAACTCCAACTAAGGTCTGTCGTATTCAATAATCTCACCACTAATAGAGCCGATTTTAATTTTAGCTTTGAATTTTACGAGCATTCGAGAGGGCTCAGTATCAAACCAAAAGGTCATATTCCCCCCCTTGATGGTTTTCCCTTCTCCAGTACTACTTACATCTAACCGGTAGGCTTCAATATTTCCAATTTTAGTTTTGAACTTATCTTTTCCTTTTGGGGTGACTGTCATCATTTCCACTTTACCTTTATTTACAACTGGGATTTTAAAGGTCTGTTCTTTATCCATGGGTAGCCCTCTTATGAAATACATAATAGAAAGGGGGTCCTGAAAATAATGAGGTATAGGCTGAGTCTTTTTTTTCTTTTTAGTCTTCTCTTTCGTGACTCTTTTATAAAAAGAGTAACTCTGCAGCTTTTCAAGATCAAAGAGCTGGAGATCATCTATATCTTGTGAACTCTCTCGTTGGATCAAAGAAAATTTAAGAGGGATAAAATTCTTTTTGGTCACATAAGAATCGGCAACATCGTCTAATTCGTATAAATAAGAATAATAATCTGAAGTTTTGACCCTTGCGCGCAGATGATAAACGGGCTCATCTCCCATCACCGTACTTGGTTTTGTTTCGATGGATATACTGCCAGTATCTATAATACCGTACTTGATGGAATAAACAGCTTTTTCTCCCACAAAAAGAATGGGGGCAAACAGATTCCAAAAACTCAGGCTTTCTTGATCGTAATCTTTAAACTCTTCCGGAATATCATCTGGGTAGGTGAGACCTTTTTCCTTAGCAGGTTGAGGTTGCGTTTTTTTACTCACTCTCTTTTGTGACGTTTTGACCGGTGTCGGTTGAGGGGTGGCTTTTTTAGGAGCCGGCTTCGCGGCAGCTTTTTTAGCTTTTGGCTGCTCTTGTTTTTTCTCTAGAGGCTTATCAGCATTTTTTTTATTTCTCTTTGGGTCTTTTATCACTTCAAACTTATCCATCACATCATCTTCAACTTTAAAATCTTTCATGAGCGCTTGATTTCTTTTCGAGGTATCTTCAGAGCCTCCAAATAATTTTTTAAAGGATGCCGTTGAGCAAGAGATAAATGTGACAAGAAATAATAATAAGAGTGATTTGAACAAAATAAGACCTTTGAATAATTTTAAATTAGTACTATTTTATGGCCCAGACTAATTATAATCAAGATTCAATATCTTGCGTATTTTGGCCACCACTTCATCTTCCCCACTTAGGAAATGAACCGCAATGTTGACAAAAACGATACGGGGATCTTTTGTGATCTTTCTAATTTTAACCATATCTTTTTCACTGGTCACTATAACAGCGTCATGTTTGACACATTCAGCAAGTAACTCATTAATATCTTTATGATTAAAAAAATGATGATCGGGAAAGACGGCTTTTGAAATAATCTCAGCACCATTTTCTTCTAGTAGATGATAAAAAGACTCAGGAGAAGCGATGGCCGTGAGGGCAATAACTTTACGCCCCCTAAATTCTTCAACGTCCATGACTTTTTGATCATATCCATCATAAACTCCCACAGGTTTATAAGAAAGAGTCCCAACGGGAATCCCTTTGGGATAATAGGGTTTAAGAAGCTTAAGCAGATTATTTATTTTTTCTACTGACACTTGGTCTGAGCGACTAATTAGAATAACATCTGCATCCTTTAAAGCAGTCAGTCCTTCTCTTAAATATCCCATAGGTGCGGTTTGATAACTTGTCAGAGGTAAGAGTGCATCAAAAACCACAATATTGAGAGAGCGATAAAGCTGGATATGCTGAAACCCATCATCTAAAAGAACAATATCAGGTTCAACCTCACTAAAATATTTTTTTAAATTTTGAGTTCTATTTTTTCCAACAATGACAGCGCCGGACTTCATCTTTTTAGAAATGAGCAGAGGTTCATCTCCATACTCCGTAGGATTGGACAAAAACTTTTGCCCAGAAAATATAATTCCCGAGCTATGCTCAAGCTTGCCTTTATAGCCTCTGGTTAAAACCACCGGTTTAAGTCCCCATTCTTCTATTTGATTCACTAACCAAATAATCATAGGTGTCTTTCCGGTACCTCCGAAAGTTATATTACCAATAGAGACAATAGGAACTTTAAAGTATTCTTTTTTAACAATTCCATATTCATAAAATGAGCGTCTGGTCCTATAGGCCGACTCCCAAATCTTAGAAAGTGGTTTGCGGACTAAACTGTTAAAGAGGAATTGATTTAAGTTCATTAGCTAATAACCTCACTCATATAGTCTGAAACAGAAAAATCATCACCTGAGAGTTTTTGAGCAGTCGTTGCGAGTTGAGAGACCAGCTCATTATAATGTTGAGGATGGTTAATCCAAAAACTTGCGGCCGTCACAATATTATCAACAGTCACTTCTTCTTGAACAAACTCAGGAAAAAGCATCTTCTCGTGAATAATATTAGTTAAACTTGCTGGCCCTTTATAGGTGATGAATAATTTTAAAATGATCTCCGTTAATTTGGAAACTTTATAGCAAACGATAGTGGGAACGCGATAGAGTCCCGTAGCAAGGGTCACCGTCCCACTGGCTGCAATCGCCATATGAGACCAACCGAGTGCCTCTTTGAGTTCTTCAGATTTCCACTCTTTGTCAAAGCTAAGAGATGCTGATTGGTAATGTTCACTTTGAACTGACTCAGACTTAACGATGCCTACCTCTAAATCAAATTTCTCTTTTAACTGACTTACTGCTGCGGCAAAAGTGGGGAGCAGCTTGGAGACTTCAACATTTCGTGAACCTGGCAGCAATAAAATCTTAAGAGTCGTTTTTCTTAAATCAAGGGCCGAAAAAGGAACTAAAGCGCCTAAATTTTCTTTATGCTCTATCATCAGCGGATGAACAACGCTTTTGACCTTCGTCACTCCTCTTTGTTGAAACCAATTCTTTTCAAAAGGAAGAATTGTAAATAATGTATGAACATTTTGTTCTAAGACTTTTGCTCTCCATGGCTTCCATACCCAAGCCTGTGGGGCGACATAATAGAGAACTTCCACATTGAGCTTCTTTAACTTCTTGGCCAATTTTAAATTAAAACCTTGAAAGTCGATGAGGATCGCAGTCTTAGTTTGCCTCTTCTCAACTTCCTCTAAAATATGATCAAGGGCTTTGAAGTAAAAAGGTAATTTACTCACTATTTCTGTGATACCTATGCCTGAAAAATCTTTTAAATGATAAAGTAACTCCACTCCTAGGTGAGACAGCTTATCCCCTCCCACACCGTAAAAATCACACTCAGGCTTTTGTTGCATAATCTGAGGCAAAAAGGTCATGGCATGATCTTCCCCTGACTTCTCCCCAGCAATGATAAGGCAACTTTGTCTAGTCATTGATTTGAACTTCTTGATGAGTATCAAGGCTTTTTAAAACACATTCTATTATTTTAATAGCCGCAACCCCATCTTCGTAAGTAACGAATTCTTTTTTATCTTGCAAAATAGACTCATAGAAAGCTTTTTGTTCTATAAGTAGATGATCCCTTTTTTCGTAGCTATGAGTTTGCACGTATTCTCCAGAATCAAATTGTCCATGAGTGGCATAACTGATCTTGTTTTGAAACAAGTCCACAAAGTGACAGCCTTTCTCACTCATCACTTCTAAGCTTCTCTCTTCTTTGACGTGATTGCGGCCGGAGACGATCATAGCTTCGTCGCCATTTTCAAAATAAAAATGTGCCGTCACATGATCCCAATTAGCCGTTCTTATTTTTTGTCCCAAAGCTCTGACACTTTTTATTTTATGGGGAAAGAGATAGAGCAATAAATCAATGTCATGAATCATGAGATCTTGAACCACATCAACATCTGTTGCCCTTCCTTTAAAGGGGGCAAACCTTTGCAGTCGAATCATTTTATTGGCAGGAAGCTCAGTGAATGTTGGGCGTAATTCTTCCCAAGCAGCATGGCATCGTTCACTGTGGCCGACTTGCAGCTTTACATCTTTTTTATACTGAGAAAGCTCCTGGGCCTGTTGTAAACTAGAACAAAGAGGCTTTTCACAAAAGATATGTTTATTAGCTTTAAGTAAGTCTTTAGCTATATCAAAGTGAAGAGAAGTAGGGGTGACAATAAGAGCCGCATCGATCTCATTAATGACCTCATTTAGATCTTCAACGACTTTGACATTGGGATGGGCTTCTTTGGCCGCTTGTTGGTTTTGCGGAAAAGATTCTACAATGGCCACTAATTCAGAGTTCTCAAGTTGGTCAGCTTTTTGAGCATGCCATTTTCCTAAGTGTCCATATCCAATTAATGCGACTTTTACTTTTTCCATATCTTCCCTTTTTCTTACGACATAAATGTAGGAAGTCCAATTTCAGAGTTTTTAATAAAGGTAATCCACTCTTGAATAATTTCATTACCTTGGTATTCAGCAGTGTTTTCAGGGTGATTGACAAATCCTCTGGGAGAGAGAGCTGATGACTCCATCATGCGATAAAACTCAACTACTTCGGACACAACTTCTTTAGAATACCCTCTTCTTCTTAGACCAATAATATTTACGCCTTTTAATCTAATTCTATTTCCAAAGGCTGCACAAAACTGAGGGATATCTTTATCAATAGCACTGGCAGCTCCAATAAAAGCACCTTTACCCACATGGCAAAAAGGCGTGACCCCACAGGCCCCACCCATCTGTACATAATCACCTAAAATAACGTGGCCTGCACACATCGTTCCATTGGCCAGGGTCACATGGTCACCCACCACGCAATCGTGAGCGAAATGAACTCCCGTCATAAAATAGCCATGGTTGCCTATAATCGTTTTCTTATCTTGTTTGGTTGTGGCCCTGTGAACGGTACAATTTTCTCTAAATAAATTATGATCCCCAATAATAGTCTGCGTTTTTTCATTTTTATAAGACTTATCTTGAGGAGGAACACCGATGGAAGAAAACTGATGAATTTCATTCATGGCTCCAATATCAGTATGTCCATCAACAAACACATGGGATTTTAAAACGGTTCCGTTTCCAATTTTAACGTTTGGACCAACAATGGAATAGGGACCAATGAAAACATCTTCCCCCAAAATTGCGCCATCTTCTACAATCGCAGTGGGGTGAATATTCTTTGTCATAGTTATTTCCTTATAAATTAACTTTTATTTGCGCTAAAAATTTGGCTTCAGAAACTTTTTCTCCCGCAGAATAAATTTCACAATGATAAGTGGCCATCTGACCGCGACACTTATCCATGGTGGCATGAATTTCTAGATCCATTCCAGGGAAAATAGGTTTTCTAAATTTTGCATTATCAACACCTAATAATAAAGTTTCCACTTTCATCCCTTCCAATTTCATATCATTGAGGGCCAGTGTCATAAAAGCAGATGATTGGGCCATCATTTCAACTTGGATAACTCCTGGAAGAATAGGGTTGCCAGGAAAATGACCTGCGAGAATCTCAAGATCTTCTCGCACACTATAATGAGCGATGACTTTAGCCCCGACTAAATCTTTGCTGGAAATATTCTCTTTATCAATATTTTCCGGGATCGTCACAGACTCAACTGTATCGACAAAAAGAAAAGGGGGTTTGTGAGGGAGAAAGTTAAATACTTCTTCTTTGGATACAAGCATACTTACCTACTTTTTATTAATTTTCTTAGCACGGCTTTGCCCTTGAGCCACTCTTTAAGTGGTCTAGCGGGTGTTCCGGCCCAAACTGTATTGGGTTCAATAATTGCATTTTCACTGATCATAGATAAAGCCCCGACTTGCACTCCATTTCCTAAACGTGCATTAGGGGCAACACCAGCACTTCCTGCGAAAACGCAATAATCACCGACTTCAGCACTACCAGCTAATGCAGAAGCCGCACACATGATGACATGTTTTCCCACTTCTACATTATGTGCCAGTTGCACGCCATTATCTATTTTCGTTCCTGTCTTAATATAAGTATCAATAAAGGCACCACAATCGATGGTGGTACAACTTCCAATTTCAACATGATCCTCAATAACCACATGGTTAAGATGCCAGACTTTATGATGTTGACCATCAAAGAAATTATAGCCAAATCCATCAAGGCCGATCACCGCATTAGCGTGAATTCGACAATGCTGACCTATTTTACAATAGGGGTAAATAACAACACCAGGATATATGATGGTATGGTCTGCAATTTCGACATGAGGAAGTATAGTGACTCCAGGCATGATCGTACAATGAGCACCTATTCTCACATGCTCTCCAATAAAAACATTTTGAGATATTCGAGTGGTAGGATCAATGGAAGTATTTCCCATTTCTCTCCCATCAACTTGAAAATTTAGGGCCTTGTATTTTTTGTCGTAAAAAGGCTTGCTCAATAGACTGATCGCTTTATTTACAGCATCACATTTAGCCACCCAGCCAAATTGATTGAAAACATCTTTTTTTGAGTTCTCATCCAAAGCTTCTATAAATTTGGCTTCAAAAACGATTCCGGTTTGAGAGTAATCTTGATCTTGAGCTCTGCGCCCTATATTTGCCAAGAATTTTTGTGACTTTACAAAAATAAAAGTGTTTTTTTGAGGAGCATCTGAATGAGAGATGCTCTCTATTTTAAATTGATCAGGGTCACCTTTTAGGGCCACCAATGATGGCTCTAAAAGTTTTAAGTCACTGAACTTCATAGGTTATTTTGAGTGTTTCTTGTCGTAAGCCTTAATCACTTTGTCTGTGAGGTCAACTTTGTTTTGAGCATAAACAACAGGGTTAGAACTAATTTCAAAAGTCATGGCCACACCTTCATCTTTAGAAATATCGTCAATAATAGGCTTTAATTTTTCTAAGATTGGCTTTTTCAAATCAGCTTCTTGCTTTTGAATTTCTTTTTGGTACTTATTCATCTGCGCTCTAGCTTCCATCACTTTTTTATTGATCTCTTCCATCTTCTTTGCTTTAGCGCTATCACTTAAGACCTTACTTTGTTTTTGCAACTTTTCTTGCATGTCTTTGATATCTGCTTCCATAGCCTGAATTTTTTTCTGCTTTGAGGCAAAAGATTTTTTGAGGGTCGAATCAACACTTTTCCCCTCTTTAATAGTGACGATAATTTTCTGAATATTGACGATTCCAACTTTTACATTGGCATAAGTTGATACAGAAAAACTTAATATCATTGCTAGCAATAAACTTTTCATAATTTGCTCCTTAATTTTTTTAAAATAATTGTCCAATATCAAAATGGAACTGATTGCCCTCTTGCCCTTCTTCAGCATCGAGAGGATATCCAAATTCAAATCTTAACACACCAATTGGTGAGAACCATCTAAAACCAAAACCATAATCTCTTTTTAATTTAAAATCATCTGGGTCAAGTTCTTCTAAAAAGACGTTCCCTGCATCATAGAAAACGACCCATTTTAAACCTGCTTCTTTTACCAGAGGATGCTCAATTTCAAATTGAGATAAGAAAGAAACTTGTCCCCCAATATTAAAGTCTCGAAGCTCGCCATCTTGTTTATCTTCTAACTCTCTAATAGGTCCGATGTCTTCAAAATTATACCCTCTCATGTTTCGAGAACCACCCATTTGAAATTTTTCAGTTCGTGGGATTCCTGCACTTCCTGGAGTCTTGGCAATTTGCTCTAGTCTCAATCTTGTTCTAAAAACAAAATCTTCATAAACAGGTTCATAAAAGCGCCCTTCAGCAGTTCCTTTGATCCAATCCTGATCCCCATAAAATCCAGCATATTCAATAGATAAAGAACCATAATGACCATCAGTGGGTTCAAAAATATTATTTCGTTTATCATAACGAAGAGTCGTTCTCAGAGTAGATGCAATCCCATTTTCTAGATCAAGGTTTACAGAAGGGTTCCGCACATCTTCAATGGTTGTTTCTTCATGTCTCAGTGTTAAAAAGACTCGGGTGTATTCAAAAATCGGGTACCCTACTCTAAGATCCACCCCTTTTTTCTCTGAACTAAATGAGCTTATTAAACCGTTTTGAGTTTGGTAGATATCCCAACCAGCTGTCCATTTTGAATCTAAAAAGTATGGTTCAGTAAAACCAAAATTATATGTTTTCTGGAATTTGGAAATACTTACGTTAAGGTTGAGGTTTTGCCCCATTCCTCTAAAGTTATTTTGAGCGATACTCGCCTGGAAAAATCCTTGAGTCGCGGTAGAGTAACCTGCACCCAGTGAAATTTGTCCAGTTTGTCTCTCTTTAACGGAAATTTCTACATTGAGAATATTGTCCTTACCTTTAACCGAGACTGTATTAAATATAACACTTCCCTGCTCAAAGAATCCCAATCGATTGACATTCTCTTTAGATCTGCGAAGTAAGCTTCCCGAATATTTCATCCCTTCGTGAATACGCAGCTCTCTTCGGATAACTTTGTCTCGGGTCTTCGTATTCCCTTTCACGATGATCTTTCCAAAATAAGCGATTTCACCTTTCTCAAAAGAATAATGAATATCAACCTTATTCTCACCCGGAACTATTTGCAGACGTCTAAGCACGTTAGCAAAAGCATAACCTTTGTCTTGATACATCTCTGTGAGTTTTTGGATATCTTGCCTAAGAACTTCTTCAGAATATATTTCTCCACTGGTCAGCCTAATCTCATCACGCATTTCACTTTCTGTGAAAAGCAACTCTCCATTAAAATAAATATCATTGACTGAAAACTTAGGACCTTCTTTCACATTGATCGTGATAAAAATCCACTTCTTGTCTTCAGAGACGGTAATCACAGGGTTGCCAATATTAACCTGTAAAAAGCCTTTGGATTTATAGAGATATTTAAGTTTTTCAACATCAGTTTTAAAGTAGAATTCCTTGAAATTCCCTGAGCCACTCAGGCCAGAAAAAAGAGATTCCTCTTGGGTGAACATGACCGCTTTAAGTTCACTGTCAGTAAGTTCATGGTTCCCCAGAAAAAGGATTTTCTTAACCGTGACCTTATCAAACTCCTTAATCTTAAAAGTCAGATCGAGACCACCAAATTCATTTTTAGTCAGATCGTAGGTAATATTAGCGAGGTAAAAACCTTTTTCTTCATAAAATTTTTGCAACGTTAAAACATCACTCTTAATGGTATTGACGTCTAAAATATTGTATTCTTTAGTTTTGAGCTGCTCTTTTAAATCTTCTTCAGAAACTTCGTCATTCCCTTCAAAGATAATTTTGCTTATGATCTTTTTCTCAACAACTTTAATCAGTAGGACAGAACCATTTTGATGCATTTCCACTGAATCAAAATACTTCATATTATAAATAGTTTTGATGTCGTTTCTGATGGTGTAGTTATCCACCATCATATTTTTTTTAGCAGAAATTTTTTCTAGTATAGCTTCTGCTTCAACTTTTTTGTTTCCTTGGACTTTTATTTCAGAAATTTTGAAAAGATCTTGGTGAGTTCCAATAGGTGTATCTGCTAGAGCTGAAATACTAACTAATAAAGTAAAAAAAATGGCAACAAATCTCATCATCCAATGACCTTAAATTTGCCTATATAGTGGCGTAAGTGTGTTTAACTATAGGATATTAGCTAATAATCTGACCATCTTCAATGGTTATTTTATGGTTGAAAGTTTGAGAGACTTTTTCATCATGAGTCACAACAATTAATGTCGAATTAATGCTCTTGGCCACGTCTCGTAATAAATTGATAACTATTTCCGTATTCTTCGAATCTAAACTACCGGTAGGTTCATCACATAATAACAACTTAGGTTCAAGAGAGATGGCCCTAATAAGATTAATGCGCTGCTGCTCTCCCCCTGAGATCTCAAAAGGAAACTTTTTTAAACAGTGCGTAACGCTCAATATTTCGGCATATTTTGTGATTCGTTTTTTGACCGCTGCGAGATCTTTACCTCCGATACGCGCAGGTAAAAGCATATTAGACAGACAGTTCATCGATGGCAGTAAAAAATGAAACTGAAAAATAAAACCTATATATTCATTTCTAAAAGCAGCAAGTTTCTCATCATTGAGCTTCGAGATATCCCTACCCTCGACTAATAGCTCCCCTCGGTCAGGTTTTTCTAGAGCTCCCAGAATATAGAGCAGTGTGGATTTTCCCGAACCAGAAGCACCTACAATCGCTAACTCTTTATTCTCTTCCACCCCAAAGCTCACACCTTGGAGGACTTGGGTTTTCCCATAGGATTTTTCAATATTGTTGACCTGTAAAAACATCAGGAAAACTCCTGCCTTAAACCTGAAATAACGGTTTGCTTATTTAATCTTTTGAGCACAATGATACCGACGATCATCACCCATAGCAATGATAATCCATAAACCAGTATATAATCGAATGAGTCCAATTCAACCTGGAGCTCACTGAGAACATAGATATCTCCGGGAATTTTAAGATAAGGAATAACAGTGATTAAATACCCAAATAATTCAACTAAAAGATAAGCCACTCCTGCAGCCCCAAGCCATATAAATAAAAGGGTACCAATCCAAAATTTTTCAAGTTTTTTTAAACTTAATCCCAGCGCTCTGAGCATAAAAAAGTCTTGAGCTTTTATTTCTGAGATATAAATAAGAAAACCTACGATATTGAGGATCGCCACCATAACGATGAGTTGTAACATTAAGCTGATGGATTTTTTTTCAATTTGTACAGCATCCAATAATACATCAAACTCAGACCAATAAGGCTCAAAGCGAAAATACTCTGGACTCGACTTATTGAGTTCATCAATGGTTTGGTCTAAATGACTTAAGTTTTTAAGCTTAAAATAAACGAGATTTGAAACACCACTCTTATACCCCAGTATGTCTTCTAACTCATCTCGAGGCATGTAGATAAAGCGCATATCTTTTTCAAAGATCCCATGCTCCACCACGGCTTTGACTGTCACATCTTGCAGCAGTGCGACTCCCTGGTTCTTTTCTTTACTAGAAGCTAAGGCCAGTGTCAGGACATCTCCCACTTTTAGAGATTGAGTTTGTGCAAACTTTTTTCCAATGGCCACCCCCTCTTTGAGATCATTGAGTTTAAGTCCTGTGATGGTTGAAAACTCTTGGGGTTTTATTCCCTTAATCAAGACTCCCTTGGAGCCCAAATCAGTAATGGCAAATGATTCTATCTGCAAAATAGGAGTCAAAGATTGAACTGAGTTATTTTTATAAAAATCCGCTTCGAATGTTTCATCATAGAGAAAAAAACCTTTTCTGGAAGTCATCTTCACATCACCATTTGAAAAAGCGAGGGATTTTTTTAAAGAAAGGACAAAACCATCCATGAGTCCAATCGTGCTTAAGATCACAGCAATTGAAAAAGCAAGGCTCAGTATGGTGCCTAGTAAAAATCGAATAGCATTTCTCTCGAAGACTAATCTTAATACAGATAGCACCGGAAGCTTAAACATTAGTCAGCGTCTACTTCAAAAAAACTTTCTTTTTTGAGAAGAGGAAACAAAATGACATCCCTAATGGTGGAGCTATTGGTCAGAATCATCACCAGTCGATCAATTCCAATTCCCTCTCCTGCTGTGGGAGGCATTCCATATTCCAAAGCCCTTACGAAATCATAATCAGGGTCACAGGCTTCATCATCTCCAGAATCTTTTAGAACGGCTTGATCAGCAAACCTACCTAATTGATCTGTGGGATCATTGAGCTCGTTGAAAGCATTCGCGATTTCCCAGCCATTAATAAATAACTCAAAGCGATCCACTACCTCTGGATCTTCATCATTTCTTCTCGAAAGTGGAGAAACCTCTGTAGGATATTGAGTGATAAAAGTTGGTTGAATCAGTTTATCCTCTACAAACTCTTCAAAGCAAAGCACCATCAGTTTAGCTTCGCTCATAGAATCAAGTTTCTTGGGGTCAACTTCTAAATCTTTTTTAGATTTTAAAAGCGCGATCATTTTTTCTTTATTTTTAAGATCTTCTTTTGAAAGCTCTGTGTACTCTACAATGGCATCGGCCATAGGAAGTCGCTTAAACTTAGAGGCAAAATCAATTTCTCTATCTCCCCACGTAATGACGTCTTTTCCGACAACATCTTTAGCGAGCCCATGAATCAATTTCTCGGTGAAATCCATCAGGTCTTCATAAGTGGCGTAAGCCTGATAAAACTCAACAGAAGTAAATTCAGGATTATGTTTAAGAGATAAACCTTCGTTTCTAAAGCAACGGTTCATCTCAAAAACTTTCTCGTAACCCCCGACAATCAATCTTTTAAGATGAAGCTCAGGAGCAATTCTCATAAACAGATCCATATCAAGTGCATTATGGTGAGTGTTAAATGGTTTAGCAGCTGCTCCACCTGCTACGGAATGCATCATGGGAGTTTCAACTTCCAACCAATCATCTTTATAAAAGAACTCTCTTATATAGCGAACAATCTGACTTCTCATTTTTAACTTACTTCGCGAGGGAGCAGACATAATCATGTCCACATAACGCATACGATATTTAAGCTCTTGATCAGTCAGTCCGTGGAATTTTTCAGGCAGCGGACGAATAGATTTAGTCAAAACTTTAAAGTCATGAGCTTCTAGCGAGAGCTCACCTTTATTCGTTTTAAACACAGAACCTTTCGCCCAAATAATATCTCCATAATCACAGAGTTTATAATCCGCAAAGCCTTCTTCGCTGGTCACATTTTTTTTCACATAAAATTGAAAACGTGTTTCACCGTCATCCACCTGAATAAAGGCAGCTTTACCAAAGTCACGAACCAGCATTGCTCGCCCGACCAGGGAGTATTCGGGAGTCTCGCCAATATCTTCTTTGGCCATCTCTCCATATTTTTCCACCAATTCCTTGGCCTTAATACTAGGTTTCACTCCATGTTTATAAGGATGAGAATTCGCTTCTTTAAGCTTATCGCGCTTTTCCAGTCTCACTTTCATTTGATCATTATAAAGACCTTCCCATCTTGAAATGTACTTTTCTCTCATTCTCAATCCTTAATTAAAAATAGTGGTGTGAAGTGATGTTATATACTTACCCGAGCTTTTCGTAAAGATATAAGCACTGCGGCGTTATTCATCTTTTATAAATCGATCGACGGTCTTAGCTCCCATCAGATCCCCAAGGACATTGATCATCGTCACGGGATAGTCCCAAATTCTATCAATCAACAGATAGAGTCCTAAATACTCCAAAGGAATGCCTAGCATCTCCATCACTGCCCCCATCATAATAATTCCTCCGTTAGGCACTCCTGCGGTACCAGCTGATGAAACCATCACGAAAAAGAAAACTAGGATTTGTTGCGTGAGAACGAGCTCAATTCCGGCCATATTGGCCATAAACAAAATCACAACAGATTGGTAGAGAGCTGAGCCATCCATATTTAAAGTGGCCCCAATGGGTAGAATAAAATCTGAGGTTTTTTGCTTCACCTGAGCTTTTTCACGAATCACTCGCATAGAAACGGGAAGAGTGGCAGCAGATGACGCTGTCGTAAGGGCCACTATAAGGGCCTCTCTCACCTGACCAATAAACCTATAAGGATTGAATTTTCCTACCAGCTTTCCAATCAAGGAGAGACTGACTAGGATATGGGTTAAACAAGCACAGAGAATAATAAGAAAGAGTTTTCCAAAGCCTGCGAATATTTGAACATCGGTTTTGGCCACAAGGGCTGCCACTAACGAACATACTCCCACCGGAGCGATATAACGAATAATCCACTGGATGATCAGCATCACAATTTCTTGAACTGAGTCTGCCAGTTGAACAACCGGTTTTCTTTTCTCTGGACTTAAGCCGAGGGTCCCAAAGGAGAGAATAAAAGTGAAAACGATCAGCTGAACAATATTCCCCTCGTTAAGGGATTGAAAAATATTTCCTGAAAAAAAACTCAATATAAAAGTGTTGAGTGAGAACTCTTGGGTAGTTGAGTTTTGATAATTGCTATATTCACTGACAAATGTATCGAAACCAATCGTATTAGCAAAAAATAAACCGACCAAACAGGCAAGACCACTGGTGGTAAGGTAATAGAGAATCGTTTTTGATCCGAGCTGTTTAAGTTCTTTGCTCTCAAGATTCGTTATGGCTAAAAAAAGAGAACTCATAACCAGAGGGACGATCAGAACTTTTAAAAGAAGAATAAATATTTTTCCAATGAAAGCGAGGTTCAAAGCCGCATCTGCAAACAAGTAGCCGAACGCAATGCCCACTAATGCGAGAGAGAAGGTTAAAAGCTCAGGACTTATTCTTTTATTCGCCACCTACGGACCTCCATTGTAAATAGGCTTTCATAAACCCGTCTAAGTCACCATCAAGCACTTTTTCAGCATTTCCAGATTCGTAATTTGTTCTATGATCTTTCACCATTTTATAAGGATGCAAAACATAGGAGCGAATCTGTGAGCCCCAACCTATTTCTTTTTTATCCGCTTGAGCTTCTTCGGCAGCGGCTCTTTTTTCTTCCATGGCTTTTTCATAAAGTCGCGATCTGAGCACTTTAAATGCGGTTTCTTTATTTTGAAGTTGTGAGCGTTCATTTTGACAGGTCACCACGATACCAGAAGGGTGGTGAGTGATTCGAACCGCGGAATCGGTGGTGTTAACAGATTGTCCACCTGCTCCCCCTGAGCGGTAAACATCAATACGAATATCTTTATCTTGAATTTCTATTTCTATTGAATCATCAATTTCAGGGGATACAAATACTGAGGCAAATGAGGTGTGTCTTCTCGCATTGGAGTCGAAAGGTGAAATACGCACGAGACGATGAATTCCAGACTCACTTTTCAGATGACCATAGGCAAAGTCCCCATTCACCATCATGGTGACAGATTTTAAACCTGCTGAGTCCCCTTCTTGGTGATCCATGGTTTGAACTTTATATCCACTCTGCTCTGCCCAACGGTTCAGCATGCGATAGAGCATACTCGCCCAATCACAAGACTCTGTTCCCCCTGCTCCCGCATTAATGGAGACAATGGCATTATTGGGATCTGTCTCTTCAGAGAGCAGGGATTGTTGTTCAACCTGCTCAAGAGAATCATTGAGTTTTTCCGATAGCTCGATAGCTTCGGTCACACTCTCTTCATCGCCACTGTCGACGAATTCGCACAGTGTTTCAAAATCTTGAAACATAGTGGCAACATTTTGATATTTTGTGACAACTTGAGAGAGTAAGGATTTTTCTTTTTGGATTTTAGCGGCATTATCAGCGTCTTCCCAGAAACCTTCGAGAGTTTCTAGTTCAGCAATTTCATTTAGGCGTTGTTCTTTTTTTTCAACTTCAAAGTGACCTCCGAATATTATCTAAGATCTCTTTTTTGCCATCAAAATCTGATCGAATTTCGCTTAATTTAATTTTATCACTTTCACTCATGGCCAATCCTCTTCATTATATTTAGGAGAAATTTACCATTAATTCTGAGGAAAGATCAAATAAATGCCTGCTTTATCTTAACGTTTCGCAATCAAAGGGATTCTCTAAAGCTGCAGGTGAATTTTCTGCAATAATTTCGAGAACCGCTGCGAATGTCATTCTATCAGCATTGGCCACTCGATTATGATAACGAGTTAGATACAAAAACTTCAACATGGGAACACCAGCCTTAGCCGCTTGCCAAGCTTGTTTCGCTTTTTGCCAAATACTTCCTTTAAACTCAGGGATCTGAGGAACTTTTTTATATTTAATCATATATTGAAAAATTCTCTTGGCCCTTCCTTGTAAAAAGTCCGGTGTTAGGGCTTTAATAGCGGATTCATAAATAACATAAGCTTCATCAATTTCATTAGGTTCTAAAACACCAGATTTATCTACATCAAACCTAAGCATTGATTGCTCAACCGCAATGAGTCCGGCCCATGTGACAACCCCATCAGACTCTTCCATATCCCGTTCCATGCCATCGTCAAACGTGGAGCAGGTTCGACTAAACTTAGCCGTTTTTTGGAAATAAGATTGAAAATCTTCTGGGCTTAAACTTTCCAAATAAGACTTCATCTCAGGAAAATAAGTGCTAATAGGTGTTGTAGCTTCTTTCACTCCATCTGAGTCAATTTTAAAATCACTGTCTAAAAACTTGAGAACAAAATCTCTAAAACACTGCCCAGAATAACTCCCTTGGGCCGTCATTTCACAATCTGTGTCCCCACTTCTTTTAGCTTCAGCGAAGATATATTTGAAATTATTGTACATACGAGATGAAAGGTTCAGGGAAGTGAGCATAGTCACAGCAAATTCAGTAAACTCATTAACTTCAATAAATTCATCCCCATCAGATTGATGATGAAATAAACTACTCATTAAAGTAATCGTCTCTGCAGTAGACTTAACTCTTCCTTCAACCACAAGCTCTTCACCTTCAAGCAACTCACCGAGCTTCACCATGAGAACTTCTAATTGTTCAAGAGTGATACTATAGCCACCAATAGCATTGGCATTAGGTGAGCCATGTTTTTTAAATATTCTCGCCGCGATATCTTCGATCAAAGCAATTTGCACTAAACCTCTTGGGTTTCGGACATAAGTAAAATCATATTTGGGCGCAAATTCATTTCCTAGGTAATAGCGATACTGTTGAGCAATGCGATTAAACTCTTTCATATGAGCACTTTCAGTCGCTAAATCAATATAATGTTGTAAATTGAAGTTACGCAGCAGAACAGAAGTGGCATCCATCTCCGATTTATTTTGATTATAAAACTTATAAAAATTTAAACCTTTCGCTAGATTCTTTTCTAAAATGTCATCTAATAACACCATCATTTCACTCGCGTAAAAATATTCCGAGGGATCTCCTAGAATCGCTTCTTTTAATGTGAGAATCGTTTCTTTATATTCTGTGTAGTGAAGATACTCAGGAAAAAAATGTTTTACGACCGCTTTGAGGTCATCATATTTAAATAAAACGGCATCGGCATCAGTCTGAGCATTGAAATAAAAATTCTTTTTTACAGCTTCCACATCTTCTTTTAGGATTTTTAAAATCTCTTCGTCTTCATAAGCCCCATCAGAAGTGGTGTCAGGAATATTGATAAAATCAAAGGTGATTTTCATCACATCAGGAAGCATATCGATCGCACGAGAGAATTCTTTAGCCGTGAGCATATTCTTATCCCCACCCAAGATCGCACGTTTTAAAAAGATAAGACTATTAGCTGTCTCTATAACATCATCTCCTCCTATCCCTTTAAACTTTCTTAAAAAGTCAGGAAGTGAAATGACTTTAGAGCTGGCTTTAAACTCTGTTTTAAGTACTTTTTTAATTTGCACCATCGAAGAGTAAATATCACTTTTTCTCTTGTTATGTTCAGCGAAATCAACTTTCTTCTCATCGGTAAAATACTCATAAAATTTCCCATCCACTGCATATTCATTAAAGTAGATCATCACTTTCATGAGTTTTGGTATATTTGAACCTGCTATAAAACCGGTGTCATCTCCAAAGAGTAATTTACTTAAATCAAAGAGTGCTTCGAGTGCAACAAGCGTGCTGGAATCAACTTCCTTCATTTCTTTTTTAATATACTTAACGAGTTCTTTATAAGAGAGAGAGCCAGGTTTAGCACCTTTTTCTTTTTCAACAACTGAAGCAAAGAAAGTTAAATAACTTTGCAAACAAACCAAGTCACCTTTAATATTTTTTTGAAGAATTTGAGTCAAAGATTCTGTATTGATTTCACAATTGGCCAAACCTTCAATAGAGAGTTCTTTTTCTGGTACGTGTTTAGTAAATAAATCACCACATGACACGAGCGTCAAAGAGAGAGCTAGACTAATAATTTTAATCAATAACTTTTGCATGTTGTTCCCATAAAAATACTAGAATGTGTATTTTACGGAACTATAAACGGCATCGTTGTTTTCGAAATCCGACCAGAAAGATTCTTCATCTGGATTAGTTCCAATAATATTCACACCCAAACTTCCAACCATACTAGGTCCAAAACGATAACTCGAATTGAACATAGTTAAACGATCTTCCGTGAGCATGTCATACTTGTAATCCAGTGAGACAAATACATTCCTTGTAAGATTTTTTTGTGCTGCTAGGTGAACGGCTTGATTCCAACGAGGATACTCTGCGAGCAATTCGTTTTCTCTATCAAAGTCGCTAACTCTAGCGATATATCCTAAATGAGCCTCAAAATCTCCATCATTAAAGATGAGGCCTGAACTTAAATAATCTTCTTGTAATTTTTTTGGTCTATATCCGAGATATTCAATATAAGGATCTTCATTATCTGGTCTCTTCTCAGGGACAGTACTGATCGTTGAACCATAGAGCTTTAAATTCCACTCTTGTATATCGAGTTCTATATTCGCCCCTTTGACATCGTGATAAAACACTTGGGGAGTGACATCGACAAAAATTCGGCTCTCATCAGTTTGATATTTAACTTCTACCGTTGTGGCAATTTGATTTTCAGGCTTTCTCAAATAGAATCCACTCACAGAGAGTTTCGCGTGAAGATCGCTCATATTGATCACTTCAAACTCTTGACCAATTTTCAATCCAGCAGAGGCTCTCATCGCTATGTCTACTGGTTCGGGATAATTCACATTATAAAATATGGGAATATCTTTACCTTCCACAGGTGCTGTTTCATTAGGAGCTTTACACCATGGGTTTTTACAAGTGACTTTACCTTCACTCTCATCATAGTGACTAGAAGGATTGAGTTCAGGAACGTATAGCCCTGATATAAAGGCACCGTAGCTGAAGCCATTTTTAAACTTTTGTTGGAAATTAATTCCCGTGAGACCTTCTTGTCCAGGTTCAAAATAATCAAAATTGGTTCGATTATTCACCTTTCCTAAGCCCCAAATTTTATCTGCATGTGACCAATTCAGGATTTTTCTACCAGCACTCAGAGTTGAGTTTTGAAATCTCATCTGCCAATAACCTTCTCTTAAAGAAATCATCATTTCTTCTTGGTCATTAACTCGTGTTCCAAAATTTATATTCCAGTACTGATCACTTTGAGTGTATTTTTCATACTTTATATTGGCTTCACCCCAATAATAATTTCCAGGGACTTCCCCAACATCATCCACCAGTTGGTTAGAAGTGATACCAAAATCACCAGAAAGATTGCTGGTTCTTTCTGCATTTACATCTGGAAGTTCTAAATTAGTTGAAAGGGAGTAATTTGAACTCGCGAAAGTATTTCCACATAGAGCACTGATAAATAGACTGGTTAAAATTCGCTTCTTCATTCGTCCTTTCATTCTAGTTTAATTGTTTCCCCCTACCTAGTAGGCAAGATTTTTGCCCCTAACAAGGTGGCAGAATAACACTCAAATAATATCAATGTTTTAGTACCGCTTCATCAGAAAATGCCGCAATGCGTAAAATCTACAGGGTCATGTCTTAATTGTGATCAGATGTAAATACCTGAAATCACACAAGAAGCAACCATTCATTGTAAGATGGTGTTAGTTGTCCAATGAACTCAGACTTGCAAGAATATGGGCTCGATTGGAAAAGGAATTTATATGAAATTATTATCATTATTACTTGCTGTCATAACTCTTAATGTCTATGCCAGCACACCCCGTTTTGATAACTCAAAACTTTTTGTCAAACTCAAGGATGGTAAGGCCTTCCCTAATTCTACGTATATTAAATCTGTTAAACACCTTTTTGGTGACAACTATTTAGTAGACACAACAAACGCTACAAAGTTAGCAGAAGAGTTTGCTCAAGACTTAAGCATTTTAAAGACTGAGAAAAACTATTACGCTGGAAAAAGAATTCTCCCTAAAACAGAACCACTTCAAAAAAGTGTAGAGCTTGATATCTTCAACGCTTTTAATGATCCAAAAGTTGGAAGAGTATGGTCTTTTAGAGATGCAGGTGGAAATGGTGTTTCTGTAGATAAGTCATACTTAAG
Source organism: Halobacteriovoraceae bacterium (assembly GCA_002713145.1). Classification (GTDB taxonomy): domain Bacteria; phylum Bdellovibrionota; class Bacteriovoracia; order Bacteriovoracales; family Bacteriovoracaceae. The sequence continues at coordinate 35,900 of PAVS01000022.1, read as the reverse complement.
TCCTCTTGGGACAGAAAAAGAGAATATGATTGTAGCCGTTGTGGATACAGGTGTTGATTATAATCATGAAGATCTCAAAAATGTGATGTGGAAGAACACTGCAGAGATCGCAGGTAATGACGTCGATGACGATAATAATGGTTATGTTGATGATATCTACGGCATCAATACATTAGTTAAAGATATCCAAGGAAATGCAACTGGTGATCCTCAAGCAAGTCACGCCCACGGAACTCACGTTGCAGGAACGATCGCAGCTGAACAAAATAATAATACCGGTATTGCTGGTATTGCTTCAACAGCTCAGATTATGGCCATAAGAACTGTACCTGATGCTTCTGATGAAACTGATGCAGATGTTGTTGAATCATTTTTATATGCAGCTAAGCATGGTGCTAAACTCATCAACTGTTCATTTGGTAAAAGCCATAATGAAGGTGGAATGATTGTTAATGAAACAATTGATCATATTGGTGAGACTTATGGAACCTTAGTGTTCGCAGCAGCCGGTAATGATTATGGAAGAGATATTGATACTAATAGACAGTATCCCGCTTCTTTTGAAAGTGATTATCTTGTGGTCGTTGCTTCAACGACAAAATCTGGAGGACTTTCATGGTTTTCAAACGTAGGAGCTAAATCTGTTGACCTAGCTGCTCCGGGATCAAGTATTTACTCAACCACTCCAAGAAATAACTACGGGAATATGTCCGGAACTTCTATGGCCACCCCAACAACAGTAGGTGTTGCAGCTGAGGTTTGGAGTCATTTTCCAGAGCTAGGAGCTCTTCAACTTAAAAAAGTTCTTATGGAGTCTGTCACTCCGGTAAAAGACTTCCAAGGGAAGATGGTGACTGGTGGTCGAGTTGATTTATACAATGCTCTTCAATACACTTTAAATAATTATAGAAATCTATAAATGAATGAGCCCGGACTTTGATCCGGGCTTTTTTATCTTTTCTTTTTAAAATCTAATAAAATTTTCTCTTCTAGCTCTTCCATTATCTTTTCTTCAGCCTCAGAAATTTCGTGATCATACCCACAGAGATGTAAATAGCCATGGACGAGCAAATGGTAGAACTCTTCTTCAAAACTGAGTTTAAATTCTTGAGCTTGTTCTACGCATACCTCACTACAGATAATAATATCACCCAGCTCTATTTCACCATGAAAAGCATCGTATTCACCTACTCGAATATTATCTTGCAAAGGGAAAGACAGAACATCAGTTTTTTTATTTTTATTTCGATGCTCAGAGTTTAATTGAATGATTTCTTTTTCATCACAAAGGCGGATATTGAGAATAAATTTTTGCTCATTCTTGAGACTATGCAGCTGGAAATCTTCTAATGAAGAGACGAGGGCGTCTAAATCCTTATTTATGCCATCAATGTCACCTTGCCAAAGAGCTTCCTCCAAAACAAGATTCAATTCTAAGGACTTACCCGTGCTATAAAATTCTTTTTCCATAAAGTTATCAATATACTAAGATAGTCTGCATAACAAGAAGTAATTATGAATTATCCCCATCTAGAAAAAGCCATTGATGTTATTGCCAAACTTAGAGATCCGGAAACGGGATGTCCCTGGGACTTAAAGCAAAATCATCGCTCACTTTTGAAGTACTTTATTGAAGAGGTCTATGAGTATATTCATGCGGTTGAAGAAGAAGACTATCCAAAAATGGAAGAAGAACTTGGGGATGTCCTTTTGCAAATTCTTCTGCATTCACAAATTGCCTCGGAAAATAAACATTTCGATGTAGATAGCGTGGCAAAAGTCCTAGCCGAAAAAATGATCTATAGACACCCCCATGTTTTTGAGAACCAAGACAAAACCATCAGTGCAGAAGAAGTCACGGCCAACTGGAAAAAACTTAAAAATAAAAAGCAAAACTACACGATACAGATCGAAGATGCTTATGCTCCAGCTTTGAGTGCTTCAGCAAAAATTGGCGCAAAATCTCAAGAAATAAATTTTGACTGGGATCATATCCAAGACGTGATGAAGAAAGTAGAAGAAGAGCTCAGTGAAGTGAAAGTTGAAATTGCAAAAGATGATCAGGCAAAAATCTATGAAGAGATGGGTGATCTCCTTTTCTCTGTGGCCCAACTTTCTCGCCACTTGGGAGTGGATCCAGAAGCCGCCCTTAAAGATGCCAATCTAAAATTCATTAAACGTATTAATCTAGTTGAAGCTAAAGTTCGCCAAGATGGCAGTGAGATGAAAGAGCTTCCTACCACAGAGCTTGAAAATTACTGGACGAAAGTTAAACAAGAGCTCAAAAGCTCTCAAGATTCTTAAGTTTTTTCGACACTTGCCCTCTCTCTTGATATCTTATTTTTTCACAAGGAGAATTTATGAAGACAATGATGTTAATAATAATGGTGAGTAGTGTTGCCGCTATGGCATGTCCTAACCTTAATGGACAATACAATAAATGCACGACGGGAAACCTGGCTTTGGACCTTATTTCGGGCATTAATAAAACGGAACTCACACTCAACCAAACGGGTAAAAATATCGAAGCAGAATTTATGGATATTAAAACCCAGGTTGAAGTAGATCAAACAACTCGCACCACCACACGAGTCGAAGATAAAAAACTAACTATCCACAGTGAAATTTTTGCGAGCTGCCAGAAAGACTCCCTCTTTCTCGATGAAGATTCTGAATTGGTTTATGATAACGGCAAGACTTCGCAGAGCTCAACTGATACTGAAATTTATCTTGAAAACTCAAATCAACATATTGTGATGGATATCACCGAATCAGAAAATGGTCAGCGAAAAAATTTAAAAGTCACTTGCACTAGAAAATAAAAAAAGCCTCACAAGAGGCTTTTTTTTATAACAATCCAGCTCTGGTTAAAAGAGCATCCGGACTCGGTTCCTTTCCACGAAATTTTTTATACAGCTCCATTGGATCTTCTGTTCCACCTTTCTCTAGAATAAACTCTCTAAATTTTCTAGCCGTTTCTCTGTTAAAGACGCCGGTTTCTAAAAAGTAGGCAAAGGCATCAGCATCAAGAACTTCCGCCCATTTATAACTATAGTATCCTGCGGCGTAGCCACCAGCAAAGATATGGCCAAAGGATGGAGACATGGCCCCCACTTTTTTGCCATCGAACAAATCAAACTCCTGCATGATGTTTTGCTCAAAAGCTATGACATCTTTGATATTTTCTGGATCAGCCGCATGCCAGCTCATATCGAGAAAACCAAAAGATAATTGTCTCAATGTTCCAAGCCCCTCCATAAAGGTCTTACTTTTTCTTATCTTCTCTACAAGCTCATCTGGAATCTTTTCTCCCGTTTCATGGTGCTTGGCAAAGAGATCCAAACATTCTTTTTCAGTCACCCAATTTTCCATAATTTGACTAGGAAGTTCTACGAAGTCCCAATAAACATTGGTTCCCGCAACTGAGCGATAAGTGGCTTTTGATAAAAGCCCATGAAGGCCATGACCAAACTCATGAAAAAGCGTGAGCACTTCATTGAGTGTGAGCAGAGAAGGCTTAGAGGCCGTTGGCTTGGTAAAATTACAGACAATAGAGACAAAAGGTCTTTTCACTTCACCAAATTGAAAACCTTGTTCTCTAAAAGTAGTCATCCAAGCTCCAGGTCTTTTTTCTGAACGCGGAAAAAAATCTGCATAAAAAAGTCCAAGGTAGGTATCATCTTCGTCTTTCACCACATAGGTTTTTACATCCTTGTGATATTTAGGAATATCGTTTTTCTCCTCAAACTTAATGCCATAAAGTTTGTTAGCAACCGTAAAAACCCCATCGATAACATTCTCTAATTTAAAATAGGGTCTGAGTACTTCGTCATCAAAATCGAGCTCTTCTTTTTTAAGCAACTCAATATACATAGAACTGTCATAGCGTTGAAAGTCCTCTTCTCCCGAGACTTTGCCTTTAAAAGCTTTGAGTTGATTAAACTCCTCTTGGGCTCTTGGTTTAGCTTTCTCTAAAATGGTATGGAGAAACTCAAGGACATCTTCAGCTGATTTCGCCATTCGGTTTTCAAGCACAAATTCTGGGTGATCTTTATACCCTAGAAGTTGCGCTCTTTTCTTTCTAAACTTCAGAGTTTCAATAATATTCTCTTTATTATCAAACTCTCCTGAACAAGCTTTGGTACTTGCAGCTTCATACATTTTCGCCCTTAACTCTCTATTGGGGCAATATTGCATAAAAGGTAGAAAGCTTGGATAGTCCAAAGTAAAGGCATATTGAGCTTTAACTTCTCTGGCCTTGGCATTTTCTCTCGCCGCTTCGATGACCCCTTCAGGCATTCCTTTCACATCTTCATCATTATCAATCTCAAGCACGAAAGCATTCGTGGCTTTTCTCACGTTTTCAGAAAAATTGAGACTCAATTTAGAGAGCTTTTGATCAATGTCTCTTAGCTTCGTTTTATCCTCTTCATTGAGAAGAGCTCCGTTTCGGGTAAAACTTTTGTAAGTGTTGTCTAAAACCTTAGTTTGTTCTGGGGTTAGTTTAAGAGAATCTTGAGCGTCATAAACTTTTTTGACTTGATCAAAAATTTCCTTATCCAAGGTAATATCACTATTATAATTTGTGAGTTTTTCATTGAACTCTTCAGCAATACTGGAGAGAGCATCGGTACAATGAGCTGAATAAAGTGAATAAAATATGGAGACGACTTTTGTTAATTGATCATCCGCAGTTTCAAGGGCCAATATGCAGTTATCGAAATTAGGCTCTTTTACTTTTTTAATTAGTTCAATATTTTCTTTCCCTTCAGCAATAGCTTGATCCAGGGCGGGAATAAAATGTTCTTCTTTAATTTGAGTAAAATCGATCGCTTCAAACTCTAGGTCTGAATGTTTTAAGATAGGATTCATATAGGCTCCTCTATGAGTGATTGAGTTTTTTTTGTTCTTGAAAGAGTTTTACAATCAATAGAACCCATAATGCCAAAAAGACAAATTGGACTACTGATAAGTACTTCATTATATGGGGAATTTCAGTAATGGCCAGCTGCGCGAAGATAAAGGCAATTGTGGCCTTAGATAGTCTATAGACAAACATATCAGTAATATATTTAGCTCCAAATTTCTGTAAACTTAACAGAGGATGATACATAACTTCTTTGACCACTGCGAAAACGGAATAGTCAGTTCCTTTCATAGCGATGAACACAAATCCCACCACCACTAATTGACTCGCACCAAAACCTAATCCACCAATCACGAGGATTAAATACAGCAGAGGAATAAAGAGAAATATGGAGCGCAAGGAAATTTTAATTAACACATAGGGCAGAATGATTAATTGTAAAACCAAAGAGACCAGATTAATCAAAGAATAAAAATTACCGAGATAAGCCGTTCGAGCATTCTTCTCAGTGACCACCTGCTCAAAAATCAGATTAAACTGAAGATCAGCGATAAAAATCACGAATTGTGACAAAGCCACAATCGCAGCAATCAAACCTACATATTTTTTAACCCCCCTAATGGTTTTTAAAGGGGTGATTGATTTATTGGTACCAAGTCCTTTCACATCCACATTATGAGTTTGGTAAAAGATAACGACCGTTATAAAAATAAAAACAAGGGCGAGATAAAAAACATATTCAGTTCCAAAGTCCGAACTTTTTGCAAGATAGGTTGTGAGCTGGCCTCCGATAATTCCACCCAAAGACCCTGCGGCTCCAATAGGTCCTATCAACTTTTTAAATAAACCGAGAGGGTAAAAAGCGTTGGCAAAAGCCAGAGTGGTATGAACGAGTAACACAATATAAGCTTCTTTAGTGGCGAAAAGTACAAAAGCCATCTCTTTTGTGCCTTCTAACAGCATAGAATAAGAACCCATGAGCATTAAGATGGTGAGAAAGCCGGTAAAAACAAAAAGCTTATGCACACCGAGTTTTGCTTGAAGTTTATTATTAAATGAGATCATCCCCATGAGAGCGAGGACCCCGATAAATGTCGCTAATGAATATTGTTCTGAGGAGTAAACTTCATAAAAGATCGCTCCTGTTGATGAGCGAACAAGGGGGTAACTAAAGAGCACAAAAAAGTAAGTGAGAAAAAGATAAAAGGTAACTTTTTTGCTTTCGGGGTCAAGATCAGTGATTTCTTGGGTGAAATTTTTAAAAAATCGAAGAAAATTTTTCATTCGAGATATTTATCACCTTTTTGTGCTTCAAGAAACTCTTCATGATTATTAAAATCATCTAATTGTAATTCCGTTTTGAGTTTTAATTGTTCAGGCTTTTTGGCCACTTTTTGCATAAATTCAAAAAGTTTTTCTCGAGTTTCTTCACTGAGTAAATGTTCAACTAGACAGGAATCTTTGTGGGCGGTTTCATCCTCTACATTAAGAACATCTTTTAAAAAATAATACATCAACGTTCTAATGGATAACATATGATGAACTTCATCATGTCCAACACTGGAGAGACTTAGAAATTTATTTTCATCTTCTTCGACCAGGTTTTTCTTTTTTAAATTATTCAGGGCGGTAGACACTGAGCCCTTAGTGAGACCTAATTCTTTGGCGATATCAGTCACACGAGCGTAACCCTTCTCTTCTTTGAGTTTATGAATGGTCAGTAAATAGTGGGCCATAGAATGGGTAAGATCACTATCTGCTGTGTGCTCTATAGGTTTTTTATCTGTCATAGTGATAATAATCTAGCGAAATCGGGGGCTTATGGCCATTGAATTTTAAAAACTGCATAGAATAATTTGCAGTGAACTAAGCAAATATGACCTAGAGTAAACCCACTAAGCTATTGATTTTATTACTCTAGTAAGGAAGATAAGACAGCTCAACAGCGTAGAATCCCGGCACATGTTAAAATAAAGAGGATTTGAGGACATTATGAGCAAATTTATCACCCTATTCATTATATTCACTTTCTCTTGTGGTCTTTACGCCCAAGAAGCTGCTTTTGATGAAGCAAAACCTCTTACTGATGAAGAAGAGTACAAGTCCGGAACTTATATTCACCAAGGCATGGCCGATAAAAAAGCCGCTGAAATGTGTAACGAAGGCCAAGGTGGTTTTAAGGACATTTGTCGCAACAGAGACCGTGCTTTTGATGGCGGGACTATGGGGACAATTGAATCCATGCTACCTGCAGTGACCATGGCCTACACTATGATTACTCAGATTGGTGGGGGGAAGTTTAAAGCTGTTGAGAAAAATAGCAACGGTGAAGCGATGTATGAAGGAGGAAGTGAAGGCCCTATTTCCCAATCACAGTATGACCAACTAGAACCTAGCCAACAAGAAGGTCTAAAGAAAAAGAAAAAAGAAAAAACAGATTACTGCGGTTATATCCCTATGGCGGGAGAGGCGATCAATTTAGCCCAAACCCAGATGATGAATCAAAAAAATCAGCAGGCTTATCAGCAAACCAAACCTGAAGCCAGGCAAGCGGGAACGTTTTATACTCTGGCCAAGGCTCATAAAGATCAAGCCAAAGCTTCTAAACTACAAATGGGAGTTTGGGGTGCTACCACTGGTTGCTATGCGGCTTATCTGGCTTTTGGAGGAGTATCTGGGGATTGGAAAATTTATGCAAAGATGGCCGGCTCCACTTTGATCACGCTTTTTTATAAAAAGAAAATTGATGCCCATAAAAAAAGAGCTAAGATCTTAGAAGAGATGGCAAAGGAACTTCCTCAAGCAGGAGACTGTAATCCTTTTACTCACACCAGTTGTTTTTGTAATGAATCAACTTCTTTTGCTTTTGATCCGGGTAATTATAATAAATTTTGTGTGCCTGATCCTTTTGTGGCCAGAAATAAAGATAACGATGCTGTCAGTTGTGTAACTCAAAACGGTCAACCAGATCCAAGTTGCTCATGTGTGGCCAAGAAAACTTGTATCAATAGAGTGCTGCAAGGGGGGGCCCTTGATTTTGGAATTCCGCCTACCATGATGAAAGATCCTCTGGCCGGACTCAAACCCTTATCGGAAGGTTTTGGAACGGGAAATATAAGTTCTGCAACGGATAGAAATTTGGCCAACGCTCGAAAAGCTCTCGAGAAGTATAAGCCCCTTGGAAAAATTACTCTTGATGATAAACAAAAAGAAACCGCGAGATCACTCAGCTCAATGGGCATCCCAAAACCCGTGGCCGCGATGATGGCCAGAAATGGTTCTCAATTTGGTGGAGGGACTCTTCCTCCGAGCTTTACTTCTGGTCTAGGAGAAGATCTACCAGAGAAAACCGGTGATAACCAACTGGCGTCTATTAATCGAAACCTTGGGGCTTTTAAAGCGGGAGGTCGAGTGAAAAGACGCGGAGGAAGTGGAGAGAAAAATCCTTTCGCAAAATTTGGGAAGAAAAAAAATAACGCCAAAGGTGGAGCGGTGATGGAAAATGATTACTATAGACGGGCCACTGCGGAAGCTGAAATTATTCGTGACCCAGGAGTGAGTATCTTTAAAGTCATTAATAATCGCTATCAAGTCTCGGGGTGGAAAAAATTCCCAAGTGCCTTTTCAATCGAGGAAACAGAAGAAGTTAAATAAACTCTTCGAGATCATCCACATATTTTTTATCTCGCATCCCGACGAGAATATAATCGACGCCAAATGTTTCGTATTTCGCTATCACTTTTTGAGATAAAGACTTATCTGATTCAAAAAGAAGTCCGCTATTGGTCGCTTGTTCTTCAAATTGCTTCGCCCTTGAGTTCATATTGAGTTTCGCAAATTCACGAGCATGTTCATAAAGCTCATAAAAACTCTGAGACTCACTTGCGCTTAAATCTTTCCCCCAAATATTGGCCACCAGTGGAAAGAAATAACCCATAAAAACTTGGTCTACGGCATCCAAGGAATGTTGCTGATGCCAAATTTTTGATACTTGTTGCATGAGAGGAATATCAAAAAGTTTATCTTGTTCATCTTCTCTAACTTCTAGCCATTTAATCACTAAGGGCTGAATACATTTATTAAAGAGATCATCTGCGTTTTCAGGTTGATATAAATCTTCATCCACTTGATAGGTCGCAAGCCTCAAAAGCCCATGGTCAGAAAAAGAATTAAGAGGTCTATTGATCATGGTTTTAAGTCCATAGCTATGGGCACGCTCAATAAGATGCTCCCCTTCATACTGGCGTTCAAGGGCCCCCATCTCCAACATATTCATAGGAAACTGAATATACTTAAAGTGATGATCATCTTTTAATTTCTTCGCAATATTATAAACCGTATCAAGATCAGTGGCTTCATGTTCTTGCCGAGGAAGAACAAATGTATTGGAGCTAATGCCATAACTTTTAATCAGTCCCCTCTCTACCAGCTCTTCCATTTTATTAAAAGCAAGAGCGATTCTGCGATAATACTCTTCTTGAGTAGAACCTTCTGTCTTTAAATAATATTCTGGATTATGCAGCAAAAAACTATCAAGTTGTTTAAGCTGTAAGCGGTCCAATGATCTTTTAATCTGATCTTCAATAAACTCAGGGTGAATAGAATGTTTAAGATTTTCATCCAAGACAACCAGATCCTCTTTCGCAATGCCCGCGGCATTGAGTTCAGAGATCACAACTAAGTTCTCTCCTTGGATGTAACCAACCTTTGAAACAACGAGTGGTTTGTTTGATTGATTTTTGAGAACTTCACCAATGAGCTTCTCAGACTCTCCATCGGTATAGTTGGTCGATGTGTCTATTAGTTTTATCCCATTGTCCAGAGCGTGCACTAGCGCTTCACGATGCTGTTCAGATTTTATACTTATACGATAGCCACCAAATCCTAAATTTGCCATAATTTACTCTTGATCCAACATATCAATGCGTGTTTGATGACGTCCACCTTCGAATTCAGTTTCGAGCCAGACCTTCACCATCTCTTTGAGTTTTTCATCACTATGCTTTCGACCCGCTAAGCAAAGAATATTGGCGTTATTATGCAGTTTCGTCATTTTCGCATCGTCCACATCATTGCAAAGTCCGCCGCGAATACCTTTAAAACGATTGACTTGAATTGAAATCCCAATTCCCGAACCACACAGAGCAATCCCTTTTCCGTTACTCTCCAGGACAGCATGGGCGATTTTTTTCCCAAACTCTGGGTAATGAACACTTTCTTCTGAAGTGGCCCCTAGGTCTATCACTTCATAGTGAGGGCCCAAGTATTCTTTCAGCATTTCTTTTTGGGTAAAAGCGGCGTGATCACTGGTGAGATAAATTTTTTCCATAAATCCTCAAAAAAAAAGCCCGGCAAACCGGGCTTAAGATTAGTATCTATAATGTTCTGGTTTATAAGGACCTTCAACATTCACACCGATATACTCAGCTTGTTCAGGTCTTAGAGTTTCTAACTCAACACCAATTTTTTCTAAGTGAAACTTCGCCACTTTTTCATCCAAGTGCTTAGGAAGCATATAGACTTTGCCCTTTTCATAGCTATCTGTATTTTCCCAAAGCTCGATTTGAGCTAATGTTTGATTACAGAAAGAATTACTCATCACAAAAGAAGGGTGGCCAGTGGCACAGCCAAGATTAACCAGTCTTCCTTCGGCTAAGATAATGATATCTTTTCCATTCACAGTGTACATATCAACCTGAGGTTTAATTTCAACCTTAGTGTTTCCATGTTTTTCATTCATCCAGGCCATATCGATTTCGTTATCAAAGTGACCAATATTACAAACAATAGCTTTATCTTTCATGGCTTCAAAATGAGAGCCCATGATGATGTCTTTGTTTCCAGTGGTTGTGACAAAAATATCTGCGAAACCAACAACTGAGTTCAGTCTTTTGACTTCAAAACCATCCATTGCAGCCTGAAGTGCACAGATAGGATCGATCTCTGTTACGATAACTCTAGACCCTGCTCCTCTCAGAGATTCAGCAGAACCTTTCCCAACATCTCCGTAACCACAAACAACGGCTACTTTACCTGCAAGCATCACATCGGTGGCTCTTCTGATACCGTCAACAAGAGATTCTTTACAACCATATTTATTATCAAATTTAGATTTTGTTACAGAATCATTAACATTGATGGCTGGAACAGGAAGTGTACCTTTTTTAACTCTTTCATAAAGTCTATGCACACCTGTTGTCGTTTCTTCCGAAAGACCCTTGATGTCTTTTACATATTCAGGAAAACGATCAAGCACCATATTGGTTAGATCTCCACCATCATCTAAAATCATATTCAGAGGCTTTCCATCTTTAAAAGAGGTCAATGTTTGCTCAATACACCAATCAAATTCCTCTTCGTTCATACCCTTCCAAGCAAAAACAGGAATTCCAGCGGCAGAGATAGCGGCAGCAGCATGATCTTGAGTTGAGAAGATATTACATGAAGACCAAGTTACATCAGCTCCTAGCTCAACCAATGTCTCGATGAGAACAGCAGTTTGGATGGTCATATGTAGACACCCTGCAATACGAGCTCCAGCAAGTGGCTTTTTCGGTCCGTATTCCTCGCGAATGGCCATAAGTCCTGGCATTTCCGCTTCTGCCAACCTAATTTCTTTTCTTCCCCAATCAGCCAAGCTGATATCTTTTACCTTATAGTTCTCAGACATAGTAAACCTCTCTAATTTAATTAACTTTCGCCCCATACTAGCTTAAACAAAGGTTATTCGTAAATGGATATTAATCTTTCAAAAGCACCGCATTACAACTTTAAATTTTCTCTCGTTTCCTTGGATTTGATCTCCTATACTATTACTTGTGAAGAATCTTAGTATTTATGGAAATCTTAATGCTTTTTTGTAAAAGATTGAGTTTTGTCCTGGCCGTAGTTTTTGTCATTTTATTTTTCGTAGCTTCTTTAAAAGCTTCTACATCATTAAAAACGCCACCAATTATAACGACAATAGCAAGCGGGACTAATTTATTTTATAAAGGAATTGTGCCTTGGCCCTTCTATTCGAGCCACAACGGATTTAATAAAATAGATTTCTATATAGAGAAAAATCAAAAATTAGTGAAAATATCACAAAAGCCCTCTGCACAACATTTTCTGAGTGTTCATACTCCTATCACAAAAATACGGATTAAAATCGCAACTCTCTATGCAAAACTGAATCATCAGGAAACTACCGATTGGCTTTGTGATATTTATAGTTTTCCTCGAAATCACACGATTGGAATACTCGCCACACTTTCTAGCAATAGACTCCCTAACGACGTTCACCCTGATTCCATTCCTCTACCAGAAAGTCTTACATCAAAAGTAACGACAATAAATAAGAATCAACTCGTGGCAAGGTATTTCAGATGCACAAAGTAGGCAGAAAAAAAATTATCTATTTATTAACAATATCTCTTTGCATCCTTTTTTATTTGGAGCGCTTATGGATGATTGACTTCTACCTTCTTGAAACAGATATTGTGTTAATACCACTATATGATTTTTCCCCTTTTTTATTCAAGCTTATGAATTATTCTTTGATTTTGGGGCTAGTGATCTCACTTTTTTACTACCATTCGATTCTTTTTATTCTGCTCACACTGCTCAACTCTTTAAGTCTCATTTCTTTTCAATACGGAGCTGATAGTTTTTTCTATTTAGCAGTATTTAGTTATATTTTTATTAATCCTGATGAGAAAAAAATATCCTTTAAAAGTTTTCTAGGCTTTTTTATTCTCATCTCACAGTTGAGTATTATTTTTACCTTCAATAGTTTGGCAAAAATCCAAGATGAATTTTGGGTAAATGGAAAAGTCATGATGACAATTTTCCCTGATATCACTCATCATATTGCTTTGTTGTGGGGAAATCATCCCATTTTCTTATATCAAATCCTAACTTTATTCATAATCGGTATTCAATTATTGAGCCTATTACTATTCGTGAAAAAATTCAGAAAGATATTCTGCTATTTACTTATCTCAATGCATTTAGTGATAACTCTCTTTCTTCATCCCTATTTTGGATTGATTTGTATATTTATTCTGTTGAATGTGAGTTGTTTTTCCGAAAATATGTTAAAAAAACTCGCTGAAGAGCTAGATCTAAGGTATATACAGCTTAAAAAAACATAATCGGCAAAACTATGAGTAAAAATATTACCAAGATAAAAGATCAGTTCTTTGCTTCTTGCCCAACAGGGCTTGAAGAACTTCTAGCTGCGGAAATCAAAAAGCTGGACTATCAAAAGTTAAAAGTCGTTAAAGGGGGAGTCCATTTCGATGCCATGGCCAAAGTCGCTATGGAATTGGTGCTTTCTTCCCGCATAGCCTCTCGGATTTATAAAAAGATGTTTGTTTTCACCATTAATAGTGAAAAAAATCTGCATAAAAAAGCACTCGAAATTAAATGGAAGTCTGTTTTTAATCTGGATCAAACTTTTAAAATTAGTGTGGTTCAAGGCATGTCAGAAGATGGTAAACATCGCAGTAAATTTAAATCCACTTTATATTTAGCTCAAAACTTAAAAGATGCCATCGTTGATCGTTACCGAAAAGATGCTGACGGAGAAAGACCTTCCGTGAGCAAAGATGATCCTGATATCAATTTGTTATTAAGAGTTGAACCGATTACGGGTGATGAGTATAGAAACGAAGAATGCACCATTCTGCTCGATCTCTGTGGTGCCCCCTTAAATCATCGCGGCTATCGGGATACAAATTTTGCAGCCCCACTTAAAGAAAACTTGGCCGCGGGAATTGTGATGCTTACAGGATACACCGGTAAAGAGCATTTTATCGATGCCATGTGTGGTTCGGGAACTCTCATCATAGAGTCACTTCTTATCAAAGGTGATTTACCTCCAAGCTATCTTCTTATTGAAGACTATCTCAAAACGGAAAAAAAGCATTGGAAATTTCTGGCCCATAACTGGTTTGTAAAAGATAAATACCTCACCGCTGAGTGGAAGGAAATTGCAGAGCTATACCTCACAAAAGTGAAAGCTGGTTATAAGAATCTCGAGCAAGCAAAAGTTCAAACCCTTGCTTATGATAAAGAAAAATACAGTCGTAACGCTATCGGTTTTAATCTTAAAGCCGCTAAGCTCCAGGACTACGTCAGAGTTGAAGCTGGAGACGCCACAGAGCTAGCCCCTCCCGTTGATTCTGGTATCGTTGTGGCCAATCCTCCCTATGGGCATAGGCTTGAGCAGGACAAAGATCTCTCTGAGCTTTATCACAACTTTGGAGAAAACCTTAAAAAGAACTTCAAAGGCTTTAAAGCCTATATCTTTACGGGGAATATGCCGTTGATCAAAAAGATTTCCTTACGTACGTCTCGCAAAGACATTCTATGGAACGGTAATATTGAATCAAGACTAGTTGAGTACGATCTCTATTAGTCTTTAGTATTCTCATCAATTTTAAGTGCTAAATCCGGTGAAGAGAACTTTAAGAGCATAGATTTGTTAAAAATCTTATCGTAGTGCTTGCTGGATTTACTAAAAAAATAAGTCGCAATATCTGAGTCTTTCAAAAAAATTGTATGCCCTTTGGTGGCAAACTTTCTTAAGACAAAATCAGAGTCTAAGAGCAAGATATCTCTAATCATAAAATTCTTCGAGATATACATCACCACCGTATAATCACTCATCTCAATAAGTGATTTTTTAAGCTTAACCCCTTTAGGGCTCGTGATATCATGCCAATGAGTTTTCACTTCAACTTTTTTTCCCGCATCAGTAAAGAAATCAAAGCCTCGTTGAGAGGTCGATTTCTTTTGGTACAGACCTAAAATAATTTTTGCATACCACTCCCCTAATTGTACCGGGAGGTTTTTACCATTCACTAAAACCTTGTGGTCTTTGAGAATACGGTAAACTTGGTTCACGATTTCAACTGCCTTGAAAATTTCTTTGGCATCAGGAAGATGAACGATATCTATAGATTTTTTTGCTTTTTGAGTGAGCTTACGGTTAAAAACATTTTGGTACCAATCATCGAATTTATCTAATTCAAGATAAGTCAGTGAGCTGATGGTGTAGCCCTGAGATTGTAGATCCTTAATGTCTTTGACTTCATTTTTATTCTTAATCAAAAAAGACAGAGGGATGTATTCCTCTTCATTTTCACCAAGAACATATACAGAGTCCTGCCAATAGTCACTGCTACCATGGCTCTGCGACGAAAATTCTTTCGCAGATTGTTCTACTAAATTTTTCACTTAAGCCTCAATTTTAAAAATAATACTTGTTCAGTTTACCAGAAAGCTGAAATTAGGTTAAGTGAGAAAAATTTAAAAAATATATTGGTCAACTATAGTTTATATTCATTCATGTCAACGTCGACACTGACGATTGACTTAGAATGGGCCACAGCTTGCACTAAATACTGTGAACAATAAATTTTAAAGTCTACAATTTTAGTCTCTAAAAATTCTTTATTACTAGGATCTTGCTCAAGTTCTTTTTTAGCAATCATGGCCGACTCCATCAGTCGCCAGGCCACAACAATATGGGCACAAAGATCAAGAAAATCTTTACAATTTTGTAGCACCATATTCATTTCGTTATTCTTTGCTTTTTTAGCAATAAATCCCATCGCTTCCTGAGAGGCAGCCACAGCTTTAGAAAAAATACCTTTCTCAAAAGTAAATTCATCATCCAGAGCATTGGATGTTTGAAAGATATCACTTGAGATGGCCTGAAGAGCCTGACCTTTATCCCGAAGAATTTTTCTCAGCACAAAATCCATCGCCTGAATACCATTGGTGCCTTCGTAGATGGAAGCAATCTTGGTGTCTCTTATAAATTGTTCAATTCCATATTCAGTACAATAGCCATAACCTCCATGCATCTGCACCGCTTCAACTGAAACATTAAAGCCTTGGTCTGAACAAAATGACTTACAGATAGGAGTGAGCAGCCCAATATACTTCTCATACTTCTCATCTTTTTTAGCCTGATCAAAGAGATCCCCTGTATAAAGAATGAGTGAGCGCATCCCTCTGGTCATGGCACGCATCTTAAGCATCGTCTTGCGCACATCTGGGTGATTAATAATCTCTGTTTTAAATTGGGTTCGCTCTTGGACATATTGTTTTGTGAGTTCATAGGCCAGAGCTGCTTGAGACTCCCCTTGAATCCCACAATCAAGGCGGGCTTCATTCATCATAAGAAACATATTATTCATACCTTCAAATTCGTTTCCAATGAGATAGCCTTCGCAATTATCTTCATCCCCAAAGTTCAGCACACAAGTGGCCGAGCCATGGATACCCATTTTGTGTTCAAACTTGGTGCAAGTCACATCATTGGACTCTCCCAAAGAGCCATCTTCTTTGACTTTTATTTTGGGAACAACAAATAGAGAAATTCCTTTTGTCCCGGCTGCTCCTTCTGGAGTACGGGCCAAAACTAAGTGAACAATATTTTCATAAAGATCATTATCCCCGCTTGAGATAAAAATCTTGGTGCCTTTAATTTTATACCAACCGTCTTTTCCCTCAATAGGTTTAGCGGTAGATTTTAAATTTCCAACATCACTTCCGGCACCCGCTTCAGTCAGACACATGGTTCCTCCCCATGCGCCTTCCATCATCTTAGCCCCGTAGGTATTTTTGAGATAATCATCTCCAACTGCGTGAATAACGTTCATAGCAGCTCGAGTTAGTCCAAAGTACATAGACCAAGCGGTGTTCGCTCCTTGAGCTAACGAGCGACAAGCCGCCCCTAAACCTTCTGGTACCGGCGTTCCTCCAAATTCTTCGGCCACACCTAGCGCGTACCAGCCCATTTCATAATAGCCTTTGGTGGGAGCACGTAAACATTCTGGAACTTTCACTTTACCATCTTCCCACTGGACGCCGACTTCATCCGCCTCTTGTCTGGTAGGATAGACTTCGTTTTCAATCCACTTCGCGTTCTCAGTTAAAATTTCATTAATAGAAGCTTTGTCTAAACCATACTGTTCATGCTTATCCACTTCTAAAACATTGTTGAGATTAAATTGGATATCTTCAAGATCCATCTTGTAAGTTGCCATAAGTTACTCCTTCAAACTAATATGGCTATAAGAATACTATGAAATCGGATGGTTTAAAATAGAAAAGCCCTAGACTAGCTAGGGCATATTTCTGAGTTTATTTGTTTGGTTTTTAATACTGATTATAATAGTAGGTATTAAAATTAAATTGCTGTTGTACTACTGGTGACAATGTACCACTTTGGTAATCTTGTTGTAAGCGGTGAATATTTGCTTGCACTGATTGCAAAGTTTTATTACCAAGGTTGTTAAGTCTTCCAACCAAATCACCCGTTACTCCATACCCATTGTAATATCCAGAAGTGACCATAACAGGGTTGGCAATAACTGGAAGGCTTTTTGCGACAACGTATCCTTCATAAGATCCATTTTCAAAAAAGTACTCTATATACTGAGCCTTAATTTCACCATTCATTTGAATCTTGGCATTAGAAACTACAATTTTTCTTACAGGATTATCATTTTTATTAAGCATCTTTCTATATTGCTCAGCGTTTCTATCAAAAGATTGATTCATCACATAAGTTGTAAATCCACTACCATCAATTCCATTAGCTAAGCTGTAAGTGTTTTTTGAAGTAGATGAACTTTTTACTAATTTATATTCACCAGCAGCGTATAAATCTTCAATACCATTATTTGGATCACATTTATCATCGTTCCCAAAAAGGTTTTCACTTCCCACACAGAATACTGCAGAAAATTTAATACCGTTATCTTGAGGAGCTGCTCCAAAAAAAGAGCCCGTGTGATAAACAACTGTATCATTTGAGACACCATCCGCTAGGGATTTCTGTTCAAAATAATTTTTTAAATCCGTAAAACTTTGTGAGACAACTTGATTTCCTTCATCCGTATCACAAATTCCATTATTATTAGTATCAATACAATCACCCGTAATAGGTAATTTTCCGCTACTGGACTTTGACGAACTTCCTTCATCTTTCTGCCCACAAGCCTGTAGGAAACCGACCATTGTAAACAATACCATTAAATGCATTAGCTTTTTCATAATTACTCCGTAATTTAAAATTCTACATAATGATATATACAAGTTTGATGCCAAAGCGCTGAAGACTGAATTCAATAGGATATGAACACCAGAGTGTCTAAGGTTTAAACACTCTGATGATTATTTAGACGATTTAATTAAAATCCGATGGGATGCCAGACTGTTTTTTGTTCAATAAAATCGAGGGCCAGATCAAGAGATTTACGCTTCTCTTTTTTATCCCCCATAATTCTTTTCATATTATCCACCGATTCGGAGCGGATTTTGAAATAAGTTTTCTCATCCTCATTTTGAAAGCTAATCCCCTTCACTTCCATATGGGTGGCGATATGCTCAGAGAGATCTTGGTAGCTGCCACTTAATAGATTAACCACCCCAGCTGGTAGATCACTGGTCTCAAAAATCTCACCTAGGTTAGTGACAACAGCTGGACACTCAGAGCTCACAAGTGAGATCACTGAATTTCCTCCAACCAGAATCGCACAGATATTATCGACGAGTTTAGCGAGATTAAATTGATTGGAATCGATATGAACGACAACTCCCATATTCTCAGGAGAAGTGAAATTATGATAAGGAGCTGCCACCGGATTAACTGACCCCATGACTTGTTGGTACTTATCACACCAACCAGCATAGTAGACAAATGTATCAATCGCCTCTTGCACTTCTGCCACAATTTCATCTTCCGATTTATCAGTAGTATCTAGCAGTAAATTGATCAACTCACTCTCACGAGCTTGCGCCATTTCGGCCATGCGATACATGATCTGTGAGCGGTTATAAGCGGTGAGTTTAGACCAAGCTTTTGCTCCGTCTTTAGCCGCCACCACTGCATTTCTAAAATCTTTGCGAGTCGCTACGCAAACCCTGGCATATTCTTCTTTGGTACTTTTAGGAATAAAGGCTTCCGTATTACCGGATTCTGATCTGATAAAAGCTCCCCCCACATACATCTTAACCGTTTTAAGAACTTCCATTATTTCACCTCCAAGTATGGGAGCAGACCATGTCTTCCCCCTTCTCTACCGTAACCACTTTCTTTAAACCCACCAAAAGGAGAGGTGGCATCAAATTTATTATAGGTATTGGCCCAGATCACACCGGCGCGAAGACCTGCTGCGACTTTGTGCACTTTTGATCCCTTCTCTGACCAAATCCCTGCAGCGAGTCCGTAATTGGTATCATTGGCTTTAGCAATGGCTTCTTCAGGAGTTCTAAAAGTTGTAATACTGAGAACAGGTCCAAAAACTTCTTCTCTTGAAATAGTACAACTCGCTGACTGATCAACGAAATAACAAGGTGAAAAATAATTTCCTTTACGAGGAAGATCATTATCAACTTGCCAGAACTCTCCCCCTTCACCTTGTCCCAGTTTTACCATTTCTTTAATTTTTGAAAGCTGTTCTTTAGAATTAATAGCTCCCATATCAGTGTTCTTATCCATAGGATTTCCCACTCTGATTTGTTTCATTCGCTTTTGCAGTTTTTTCAAAAAAGTCTCTTTAATAGATTCCTCTACCAGAACTCTAGATCCCGCACAGCAAACATGACCTTGGTTAAAATAGATTCCTGCAATCACTCCTTCAATCGCTTGATCAAGAGCACTGTCTGCAAAAATAATATTAGCTGATTTACCACCCAACTCCATGGTCAGTTTTTTATGGGTTATACCTGCTGTCTTAGCAATTAACTTTCCCACTTCCGTTGAGCCGGTGAATGCAATTTTATCGATATCTTTATGCTCCACCAAAGCTTGTCCGGTCTCCCCTGCACCCGTCACAATATTCACCACACCTGCGGGAAGTCCTGCTTCCGTACAGATTTCTGCAAATCTAAGTGCGGTGAGAGAAGTTGTCTCTGCTGGTTTAAGCACCACGGTATTTCCACAAGCAAGAGCAGGGGCAATTTTCCAGGCCAGCATCAGCAGTGGGAAGTTCCAAGGAATTATTTGTCCGCAAACTCCTACTGGTTTTACTTCTTTTCCCGGTAGCACATACTCTAATTTATCCGCCCAACCAGCATTATAGAAAAAATGCTGAGCGACGAGAGGAAGATCCACATCACGAGATTCCTTAATGGGCTTTCCTCCATCAAGGGTCTCCAGTATCGCCAACTCACGAGAGCGCTCTTGAATAAGACGCGCTATTCTGTAAATATATTTTCCTCTCTCACTTGCGCTTAACTCTGACCACTCACCTTTAAAAGCTTTTCTCGCCGCTTTCACAGCAGAGTCTACATCTTCTTTGAAACTCAAAGCCAGTTTAGTTAGAACTTCTCCCGTCCCAGGATTCGTCGTTTCAAAATACTTACCAGACTTAGGGGCCACAAATTTCCCCCCAATATAGTTTTCATATTTTTTAGCAATTTCTACTTTCATACTCTCTGGTGCTTCAGAATATTCAAACACCATCCCTTTTTTAGTTTTTTGCTTTACTGCTTTTTTCTTTGTCTGAGTCTTTGCTTTTTTCTTCGTCATACTCATCCCTTAATCCATTGAGAAAACATCATCGTAATAATATCTTCCCGTCACTTGTTTAAATATTTGTTTTAATAAATCGTTTAATAATGAACTGGCACCGAAACGAAAGAGATCAGGAGTAAGCCAATCACTTCCGAGAGTTTCATTCACCATACATAGATAATGAATCGCTTGCTTAGCGGTTTTAATCCCCCCCGCAGGCTTCATTCCTATCTTGATACCTGTCTCATCATAGTAATCAGCAATCGCTTGCAACATCACCAGCGTCACGGGCATCGTCGCCGCTGGTTGTACTTTTCCGGTACTGGTTTTGATAAAGTCTGCTCCCGCCTCCATCGCCACCCAAGAAGCCAAACGAACTTTGTCATAGGTTTTTAATTCACCCGTTTCAAGAATAACTTTTAGATGAGCATCACCACAGGCTTCTTTCACAGCGCGGATTTCATCAAACACTTTTTGGTATTTTCCTGAATGAAAAGCCCCACGATCAATCACCATATCAATTTCAGTGGCGCCGAACTTTACCGCTCTTTTTACATCACTCACCTTTATATCCAGAGGAAGTTGTCCCGCTGGAAAAGCTGTGGCCACAGAGGCAAGTTCCACTCCACTTCCTTCCAAAGCTTTAGCCGCAATCGGAACCATATTAGGATAAACACATATGGCCGCCACACTTGGGATCGGACGGTAAGTTTCATATTTTTTCATTTCATTTTGAACTGCTGGAGGCACAGGATTGATCGCCTTACCACACAACTGCTTGACCTTACCCGGAGTGTCCATCCCCTCGAGAGTAGTGAGATCCACCATTTGGATCGCTAGGTAGAGGGCATCTAATTTCGAAGACTTTTTAATACTTCGAGTGGTAAAGCTCTTTGCCCGCTCCTCTGCCGCAATCATATCGATAGGAAAATGGGGAATGGATAGCTTTTGACCATCTCTTTTTAGTGATACATCAAACACAGTATACTCCTTAAACAAATAATGTTCGGTAGTTTACGTACTTGATTTTTGGTTGTCTATGGAACTAAGAATTATTTATTCACGCACCGCATTAATGCGATAAGTACGATAGCAGCGCATGGGTTTGAGCTGGACCTTCTCACTCTCTGAGAGAGAAATTTCTCCGGACTGAAGCTTACCCGTGAATCGGTTGATAATAATCTTAAAAGCCGCGTTTTCATCATCTTTTAAGCTATAGCTATAAATGGAATCATAATCAGTTTCGCTATAATTAATTTCCTCTAATGTCATTTCATTACTTACCGTCTCATCATTCATAAGCATAGAAACTTGACCGTTTAAACTTTCAAGAAGAACGACGCGATCCGTTTTGTTCGCACATACTAACTCGAAAGGAATATAATTAGGCTTTGT
The DNA here is from genome assembly GCA_002713145.1 of Halobacteriovoraceae bacterium. Classification (GTDB taxonomy): domain Bacteria; phylum Bdellovibrionota; class Bacteriovoracia; order Bacteriovoracales; family Bacteriovoracaceae. The sequence continues at coordinate 14,118 of PAVS01000022.1, read as the reverse complement.
GGATTCAAACTCAATACATCTTGATTGAACTTTTCCTCTATTTTCTATCTGAAACATAAGAACTTTATTTTTAAGTTTTAAATTCACAAACTCCACTCTATAGGGATCATCCATGGCGCGGACTAAAGTGAGAGCATATTGTTCAATGATATCGTTATTTTCTTCATGCAGGTTTATATTTTGCTCAAGTAGGGAATTAAGAATATCTGTCTTTAGGTTTTTAATTAATAATTCGGTAAGGGTCGCAATTTCTTGTTTTCCATGCTCTGTTACATAATTATTTAGGAGATTCCAGGCCGCATTTTTGATGGTCTCTTTAATAAGAACTTCTTGTCCTAAATCCTCATCTAATATTTTACAATCGCGATACTTATCCGTAGTGAAGGCCATAGGCATGGTGGAATCAATATGATTTCCATTGCGGGTAGGAACTAATACAGGCTCAGAGGGCAAATCCACCTGCACCCCATCCTCAAATTTATTATCCACATGCATAGCAAATTGAGATTCTTTGCAAGCGATCATTGAGATAAAAAAGGTACTGAGCAGTAATAATTTCATAGAGTTATTTTAACAGATTGTAAGATCGAGCATAAGCTGGTGGGGTGTTTTTTACACACCCCGGTTATAAACTAGACGTTTTAGAGCGTCCATTTTAATTCAGTTGTCTTATTTGCCTCTTCAAGCTGAAGGTTATCAAATGATTTTTGAACTTTAGCTGAATGATAGCTTAGGGTTAATGCCCCCCAACCTTTTGTCCTAAAACTAAAAAAACTTCCATAGACCAATGAAGTTCTATTGCTTATATCATCGCCACTCACTCCGGGACTATAATCGACTAACAAACCAAGCCCTATATTTCCAGAAATGTAGAGATATTGACTCCATCCCAATTGCAACAAAGTGAGCTTTTCAGTTTCTAAAACCGCAAGTCCGCTCTCAACTTCTAGAAAGATTTCCTCATTTTGCTTGAGAGCAAGGGAGAACTTTGAGTAGCGAAAAGGAATCCAATCCACACCAAATTCTCCTTCTCTTAGGGTGACTTCATTGATTTGGTCTAAAAACATATCCTGATCATTGAAGGCATAGCTCTTGTTTTTAAACTGAAAAAAGAAATTCCAATTCTTTGAACTCTGATGGCCAAGCATGACTCCCATCTGATTAAAACTGGGTTCCGACAAAAACGTTCCCGACCCTCCCGCTTCATTTTCAGCTACTATTTTTTTTGAACCATAACCAACTAAAAGCGAGAAATCAAAAGCCTGTGCTTTAGAACTTCCAAAGAGAATAAAGAGTGCCAAAAAGAATCGAAACATTAAAAAAATTTTAATTGAATTGGAGAGAATTGGTAGTTTTGGGAGAGAGAATTAAGTTTTCTTGAGGATAAAAACAACTCTTTTGATCAACAATAAGACTTTAGAATTTCTCTCTCTTAGCCGAAAAGAAAGAAATGAGTCAAAACTTTTTATTCCTATTCATATTTACTTTCATGTCACTGGCAATGGCTCAAGAGTCTGATCAACTTCTCAATATCGCCAAAGAAGATATAAATAACATTGTGTCCCATATGAATCAGCCCATCATACCCAATCAATGTTTTGAAAATAAACAAAAAGATATCAATTCCAGCTTGTGGCTGACTTGCGCTAAGGTCAAGAGAGTCAAAAAAATGGGAGAAGATATTACTATTTCTTTTGAGCAAGACAATATGGGGGTGGCACTCAGGGAAACCATTTATCCTAAAGATGGAGTGACCCAGTCGTATAGTAGCACAGCCTATAGAGACTGCACTCCCGCTAGTGAACTTGTTGATCTTTTTGGTATCGATAGTTTTAACACCCAAAGGGCCATGAGAATTATAGATGATAGAGCTTTTAATCCTGTGACGCTCTTTCTTCCCTGCCCTCATAGCATTAAGGTGAAGAAAAACTCGGATACTGCTGCTTTATTAAATCAAAAGGGTAAACTGGTCTGCATCACCATCGATCAACACACTGAAGCCTCTCGAATTCAAATTTCGGGGGAAGCGATGAGTTCTCATAAAGTCATTATGAGAGAGGCTAACGAAGATAAAAAATAAATCACTTTGAAGTTTTAGCTCCAAGCTCTTTGAGTTCAAAAGCCCGATCCACTAAATTACCTCGTCCAGAACTAAGTTTTTTTGAAAGGTCTTCAAATAAATTTTGCGAGCGCTTAAAACTTGCTTCGAGTTTATCTAAATCCTCTTGTAGTCCTACAAACTTATCATACATAGCTCCAGCTTTCTCAGCAATCTCTGCAGCAGACTTAGATTGTTTATCTATTCTCCACAGTGAAGCGACGGTTTTGAGATTAGCTATTAAGTTCATGGGAGACACAAGTACAATATTATTTTTTAAGGCATCATCAATAAGTTCAGGGAAGTTTTTTAAAAGCAAACTATAGACCCCTTCCACTGGGACAAACAAATAAACAAATTCAGGACTATTAACGCTTTCAAGCATTTGATAGTTTTTACTCCCTAATTGCTTAATATGATTTTTCACCGAATCTTTTAGGGCTTTTAGTTTTTGTTCCTCTTCCCCATCCAGATAATCAAAATAGGCTTTGAGACTTACCTTAGAATCGATAATGATATGAGAATTATCCGGTAAGTTGATAAGGGCATCTGGTCTTAAATGTTTCTCACCAGCTTTGATCGCCACCTGAGTAGTGTATTCACGTCCTTTTTCCAGCCCTGAATATTCCAGAATTTTCTCAAGAGTGAGCTCTCCCCAATCCCCTTGAAACTTCACATCACTTGAAAGAGCTTTTGTGAGCTGATGGGCTTCTTTTTCAATTTTTCCCGCAGCTTCCATCATCTGTTGCATGCGAGACTGAATAAGGGATCTCTCTTTCACATCTTTATCATGAGTCGAGCTGATAAAAGTTTGATAATCTTTAAGGGGTGACAAAAGAGTGTTTTGAAATTGGGTTGAATTTTGATTGAGAATATCTTGCGCCAGTACTTTGAATTTATTCTCTTGGGCTTTTGCTATTATTTTAAAAATGATGATTCCTAAGACAAACGAAAGCCCTGCCCCTGCTGCAAAGGCAATGAGAATATCAGAAGTCATCACCATTATTTAACGATCACCTTAACCATACGAAGCTTTCCAAGTTTAAAGATATGCTCTGCTCCACTTGAAAGTTCTAAGTTTTCTTCCTTGCAAGCCTTACCATCAAGCTTGAAAGCATTTTGCTTAATAAGCCTGCGACCTTCTCCGTTTGATTTTATAAACTCCAATTCTCTGAAGAAATCTAATACTGCAAGAGTGCCGGCCTCAACTTCTTTCACAGGGATATCGTCAGGAATTTTATTCTTTGCAAATCGGTCTTCAAATTTCTGGCGCTCACCTGCTCCCGTCCCTTCTGGATGATAATAGTCAACAATCTCTGCGGCTAATTCTTTTTTGGCATCCATGGGATGTTTTTTTCCTGATTTAATACTCTCAACCAAAGTCGTAATTTCATCCGCACTTCGTCTTGAAAGTAATTCGTAATACTTAACCATAAGATCATCAGAGATACTCATCATTTTACCGAACATATCAGTAGGTGTGTCTTCTAATGAGATATAATTATCTAAACTCTTACTCATTTTTTGCACACCATCCGTTCCTTCTAGGATAGGCATAGTGAGAATACATTGGGGCTCTTTATCAAAAGCTTTTTGCAAGTGACGCCCCATAAGCAAGTTAAAGGTTTGGTCCGTTCCCCCTAGCTCAAGATCAGCTTCAATTGCAACCGAGTCATAACCCTGCATCAGAGGATAAGCGAATTCATGCATATAAATGGCTTCTTGAGCCTTAAAGCGCTTGGTAAAATCGTCCCGCTCTAAAATGGAGGAGACAGTCACCTTGGCCATAATTTGAATCATGTCGATGGGTGAGAGTTTTGAGAGCCAATCATTATTAAAAACGATTTTCGTCTTTTCCATATCCAGAATTTTTCCCACTTGCTCAGCATAGGTTTTAGCATTTTCCATCACTTCTTGATCAGTCAGGATAGGTCTTGTTTTCGACTTCCCCGACGGGTCACCGATTCTTGCGGTAAAGTCACCGATGAGAAAATAAATATCATGTCCAAAATCTTGGAGGATTTTTAATTTTTGTAAGACAACAGTATGTCCTAGATGAATATCAGGTCTCGAGGGATCTGCCCCAAACTTAATGACAAGAGGCTTATCTTTTTCTTTTGATTTTTTTAACTTTTTTAAAAGCTCTTCTTCAGGCATAACATCAACAGCGCCTCTTTTTAATTCTTTAAGTTGATCCTCTGCTGACACACTTATCTTAGACATATTTTTTCCTTAAAAACCTGTTATTCTTGAACGCACGCGCTTCATTGTCGCCTCTGCAATTTCACTTGCTCTTTGTGCCCCATGATTTAAAATTTTATCCAGTTCATCTTTATTATTCATGAGCGAATTGAATCTCTCCCGGGGCTCTTTCAGATACTCATTTACCACTTCAAAAAGTTCTAACTTAGCGTAGCCCCAACCGATTCCTTCTCGATATCTTTTTTCTAGCGCATTGATTTGATCCGCAGTGGCAAACAGTCGATACAATTCCATAATGGTGCAATTGTCCGGATCCTTGGGAGCTTCTTCTGGAGTACTATCTGTAGCAATCTTATTGATTGTTTTTCTGAGTTTTTTCTCTGTTCCCCAAAGAGGAATCACATTGCCATAGGATTTACTCATCTTTCTGCCATCAAGGCCTACCACATAAGAGCCATTTTTTTGAATCACCTCTTGAGGTTCAACCAATGTCCCTTCCCCAAAGTATTCATTGCATCTGCCTGCAATTGAGCGAGCAATTTCAATATGCTGAACCTGATCCTTCCCCACTGGTACTTCATTCGTATCATAAAGAAGAATGTCTGAGCTCATAAGCACGGGATAATCAAACAACCCCATATTCACTCCGTGATCCAAATCACGTCCTTCCTGTTGATTTTTCTGAACCCGATCCTTATAAGAATGAGCCCGATTTAAATCACCTTTAGGAGTCATACAGTTTAGGATCCATGTGAGTTCAAAAACTTCTTTAATATCTGATTGTTTAAAAAAAATGGACTTCTCAGTATCAAGCCCTAACGCCACCCATGTTGCCGTTGTTTCATAAACATAATTTTTAAATATTTCCGGGTCTCGCACGCTCGTTAATGCATGGGCATCGGCGACAAAATAAAGCGCCCGATCAAAGTCTCCTGATCTCGACATCTCGATGGCGGGCTTAATCGCCCCTAATAAATTGCCAAGATGAATATCACCCGTCGGCTTAATTCCTGTCAGTACTGTTTTCATAGGTATTTTCCATAGCTTAGAACTTGATTCTAGCTAAAATTTAGCAGTTTTAAAAGGATTACGCTATAATCAAGTCATGAAAATACATCACTTAAACTGCTGCTCTATGTGCCCAGTAGGAGGAAAACTCTTTCCGAATATTTTTCCCCAGGAAATATGCTGTCATGTTTTACTTATTGAGAGTGACAATAGACTTATCTTGGTTGACACAGGATTAGGGCTAGCTGACTTTCAAGATCCATCTCGCCTTGGAATTATGCATTACTTTCTTGGGATACAAGGAAGAATAGAAGAAGCTGCCATCAATCAAATAAAAAAGCTTGGCTTTTCTCCAAGTGATGTGACAGACCTAATTCCCACTCATCTTGACCTAGATCACGCTGGAGGAATCCCTGACTTCACAGGAGCCCGAGTGCACACTCTACAAAAAGAATATGATGCCGCCCAAAAGCGTGGAACTTTTTTACATAAACATCGTTACCGTAAAGTACATTGGAACCAAGATACAAAGTGGAAAATTCACGATGAAAATTATGGAGAAAACTGGTTTGGCTTTCAAGCAGTCAGGCAACTAGAAGACTTACCTCCAGAGATTTTACTTATTCCTTTATTTGGACACACTCAAGGACATTTTGGTGTAGCAGTAAAAACAGAAAAAGGTTGGCTCCTGCATGCAGGAGATGCCTTTTATAATGAGAATGAAATTCTCATCGATAATAAATCAATATTCGGACTAAAAATGTTTCAAAGAATAGTCCATGAGGATCATACACGAGCTATTGAGAATCAAAAAAAATTAAAAGATCTAAGGGAGCAGAATGCACAAATTAGTGTATTCTGCTCCCATGATCCTAAACAATATAAAAAATTATCTACGAATTAAATAAGAAGCATGCCAGTTTTCTCCACGACGACCAGCATAGGGCCCCGTTTCAAAACTTAAAATATAAAGTCCATTCGGTTGGATACCTATGATCCTCACCAATGAATTACGATACTGTCTGTTATAAGCTTGATCACCCACACAGAACTCTCGTCCACAACCTTTTCGCTTTGCCAGTTGGTTAAAGCTCCAGTTGTTTCCAAAGCCACCGCGCTCAAAGCTTAAAACATAGTTTCCATTTGCTTGCAGACCAATGACTTTCACCGCATCAACATCCCGAGTGATCGTGTACATATTCTCACCGATACAAACTGATCGATAACAGCCATCCATGATAGCAAAGTCACGGCGAGATCTATTGCTCTCACGCTGACCACGCATTCTTCCTTCAAGGTGTTCGATATAATAAAGTCCACTAGCTTGATGATCCAAAACTTTTACTTTCACTGTGCCACGAGCGATATCATAAACCACTTCACCAGGTGATAAATCTCTATCCACACCACGGGTGTTACGTGGACGATCAGGTCTCGGTCTATCAGGTCTAGGCTCTGGGCGATCTGGTCTTGTGGTTGGTGGATCCACCCGTGGATCTGGATCACGAGGCTCATCGCTTGGGCCATCTATATCTGGATTTGGTAAAGGATTTCTAAGCACGGGAATTCTTCTATTCCATCTTCGTCTTAAAGCGTCTCTATAAGAAATTTTTAATTCATTTTCTTTATATCCGTAGTAGTGCTCACCTTTTTTGGTTAAATTCTCAAGTTGCCAAGGCTGCCAATAGTATTGACTTGAATACATAAGATAACAGTACTGTGTGTTTTGATTATTTTCATAATCTGTATATTTATTCACGACCTTACAAGTGGCATCGTTTTTCATAAAAATATTCGTCCAATTATTAATCGCGTAAGGGATTTGAGTAAACCCTCTATCTAGGGCATAGCGATGTCTCTCAGCTCCGACTTCAGTAAAAGGCGTAACATGAAACCACCATTTATAGTTATACTCTCTGATATAGCGTCTGGTAAAAAAGAGCCATAATTTCCCAAGATTAACCCTATTTTCAACTAAGGCATCATAAGTCCACATATGGGCGCGATTATAGCATTGGGAATCATCATGGGTATTTCCATTCATGGTGTTCATGATTTGCTGAGCGTGATCATAATCTCTAAGAGTTGTGATATTACTCTTTTCAATTGGGTCTCGGCTGGTCCAACGAATTGAGTTGTACCTCTGAGGATTATACATCTCTTTTTCATTTTCGTTTTCAATTGAAGAGGTAATCGGACTTGCAGGATTTTCGAGAACAATTTTATCTATGAGGTCACTTTGTTCTGCTCTATCGGTAAGCTTATTGATACTAATATAAAAATTAGATTTTAATGCGGCTCTAGCTTGAGCCATTAAATCTTTATTCTTATTATCAAAATGAACAATCTCACCATTATCTAAAAAGAGGGTGATATGCCCTGAGAGATACTCACCATTTTCATGAATTTGGATAATTCTTCGCTCTTCTGCCAACGCAAAAGTTGTTGCAATCATCATCCCGAGTAGGACTAATAATTTCATTGTGCCTCCTAATAAGTACGAATATGCTGCAATACATAGCAAATTCATACGAGCTTGGGCATAAGCTGTGTAAATTTTATGGATACAATGAAACTTTCAAATTTAAAATTCAACTACTTAGGTTGCTTGTTTAAGTTTTTTCAAACAATCTAGCTCTTATTTTTAAACTCTATCTCATTGAAACTTGGTAGTATGCTTCGGTGAAAAAAACTCAAACCAACTTAATTATAAAGACAAAAAAAGGACTTTATTGTCCCCAAGGTGATTTCTACCTCGACCCTGTCTCCCGATCTAAAGTAGAGACAGCTCTTATCAGCCATGGACACGCCGACCATCTGCGAGCAGGACATAAACATTATATTTGCACTGAAAAATCCCTCCCCATTTTAAATAAGCGCATCGATTCTCCCAACAAACAACCCCATAACATCAAAACCTTTGGTTACGGGGAAGTATTTCATTTAGGTGAGGTGAAAATTAGTTTTCACCCGGCAGGCCATATACTGGGGTCTGCCCAAATAAGAATGGAATATAATGATGAGGTATGGGTGTATACGGGGGATTTTAAAAGAGGTGCTGATCCAACCTGCGAGCCGTTTGAAGTGATCCCTTGTGACGTTCTTATCAGTGAAGCGACTTTTTCGCTGCCTGTTTTTCGCTGGCCAGATTTTGAGTCAGAAGTTGAGAGCATTTATCATTGGTGGCAAGAAAATAAAAAAGAAAATAAACCTTCAGTGTTGGGGGCCTACTCCCTAGGAAAGGCCCAAAGGATTATGAAAGCTTTGCGGCAGTTTACCCAGGAAGAGATTCTTGTTCATGGAGCGGTGGATGAAATTTGTCAGGCCTATAAAAAAGTAGGAGTCGACGTAGGCCCTTACCAGCGCATCACCAAAGAGACCAAAGACTTTGCGGGTCAACTCATTATTTCTCCGCCTTCGGCTATTCGCAGTTCATGGTCTAAAAAATTTAAAAATAAAACGACTGCCTTTGCCTCAGGTTGGATGCGAGTTAGAGGGAACAGAAGGCGCAGGGGTGTGGAGAGAGGCTTTATTATCAGTGATCATGCAGATTGGGATAGCTTGGTTAGAACTTTTCGAGAAACAGGGGCCAAAAAGATTTTTCTTTTTCATGAAAACACCCAGGCCATGCAAAAACATCTCACAGAGCAGGGTTTTAATATTTCCTCCACAAAAGAGTTGGTGTGAGATGAAAGAATATATTCAACTTATCAAACAACTTGATACAACAAATAAAACGAATCAAAAGAAAAAGCTTATTCAAGATTATCTTGTGAGGGAGAACGGGAGCCAAGACGCGGTCTGGGCAGTTTATTTTTTATTAGGTGAGAAATTAAAAGGAATTCCTTTTAGAAGAAAAGATCTTAAAGACATTTTCTGTAAAGTCCATGGACTTAGTGATGAGTTTTATACAGAAAACAGAAGTTTCGTCGGAGATAGTTCTGAAACCATGGCCCTTCTCGCCCATAAGAATACCAAATTGATCCGACAATCAATTCCGAATTTTATAAAGAAAAGACTCTTACTGCTAGATAAAAATAACGTTGAAAAAAGTGAAACAATTTTGAAAGAGCTTTGGGAGAGCTATGATTTTTATACACTCTTTGTCATTCATAAAATGTTAAGCGGTGGACTTAGAATCGGAGTGTCAAAAAACCTGGTCATTAAAGCTATGGCCGAACTCTATGAAATTGATGAAGATATTCTGCAACAACGTTTCATCCAAGCCTTTGACCCTTGGCAAACAAACTTCGATGAGCTCATAGCCAAAGCTTCTGATACGGAGAAGCTCTCACAACCCTATCCTTTTTATCTGGCCAGCCCCTTAAGTTCACCAGAAGCGACTCTTGAAAATTTAGAAGACTGGCGAGCTGAATGGAAATGGGACGGCATTCGGGTTCAGCTGATTAAAAGAGAAAATGAGATTTATCTTTGGTCTAGAGGGGGCGAAATTATTAATGAGTCATTTCCGGATATAATTGCAGCTGCTGAAACTCTCGAACAATCTTTTGTTCTGGATGGGGAACTGCTTATCATTAAAGATCATGATATTCAGGACTTTAACTCCCTTCAAAAAAGACTGAGACGAAAAACAGTCTCTAAAAAAATGCTTCTCGATTTACCTGCTAATATTTTAGTTTACGATCTCCTTGAAATAGAGGGTAAAGACTTGCGTTCAACTCCTCTTAAACATCGACTGGATCAATTAGAAAAATTCTCAAGACATTTTTCTTTTCAAATATCTAAACCACTTCCTTTTAGCAATCTTCATGATCTCAAACATCTAAGAGAACAAGCTCGTGAGTTCAACACCGAAGGGCTAATGCTGAAAAGACTTGATAGCGTTTATCGCAGTGGAAGAAAAACCGGAGACTGGTGGAAATGGAAAGCAGATCCTTTTAGCTTAGACTTAGTTCTCACCTATGCACAAGCAGGTTCAGGCCGACGCTCAGGTCTTCATACCGATTATACTTTTGCTATTTGGGATAAAGATAAAAGCCAATTAATTACACTCACCAAAGCTTATAGCGGGCTTACTGATCAGGAATTGAATAAATTTGATCAATGGATCAAATCAAATACTCTTGAGCGCTTTGGACCCGTCCGCCGAGTCAAACCCAATCATGTTTTTGAGATTCATTTTGAAGGGATTGCCCCTTCTAGCAGACATAATAGTGGACTGGCCCTTCGCTTTCCTAGGATTCACCGCTACCGGGATGATAAAACCATTGAAGAGGCTAATACCCTAGATGATGCGGAGAAATTACTTGAGCTCTAAAAAAATCCTCAAAGATATTCAAAGCTATTTTCAAAGTTTAGGCCACACCCCTTTTGCTTTTCAAACTGACGCCTGGGAAAACTATCTCAATGGTAAGAACTCTATCATCAATGTACCCACTGGAATGGGAAAAACTCTGGCAAGCCTTGCTGCAGCTATGGTTGAAGTCTCTCAAACAACTCATCGCGAAGGTATTCAAATTTTATATATCTCACCATTGCGCTCATTAACCACTGATCTTGAAAGAAATCTGGAAGACTTCAATCATTCACAACAACTTCAATTAAAAATTGCGACCCGAACAGGTGACACCAAAGCTCATGAAAGGGCAAAACTCAAAAAAAACTCACCTGATATTCTGCTCACCACACCTGAATCTTTCAATCTTATGTTAGTGGATCAGGATTATGCTGAACTATTTAAATCACTTCGTTTATTGGTTATCGATGAATGGCATGTACTGATATCTCAAAAACGAGGGGTGTTACTCCAACTTAACGTCGCCTGGCTTAATCAATTGAATCCTGACTTTTTAATTAATATCATGTCTGCTACTCTGGCGGATCCTATGGCCACAGCTTATGCTCTAGCTCCTCAGAGAGAGTTTCAACTGGTCACAGAAGAGATAGAAAAAATTGTTGAAACGGATATTTTACTTCCCGATGAGATAGCCACATTTCCATGGAGAGGGCATCTTGGGAGTGCTCAATTAGATAATTTACTTCAGGTGCTCAACCAAAATGAATCCACCCTTATTTTTACGAACACCCGTAGTCAGGCAGAGAAATGGTATCAATTTCTCATAGAAAAATTTGAACCTCTAAGTGAAATTATCGCTGTTCATCACTCTTCTATTGAATCGAGCGAGAGAAGTCGAGTGGAAAAAGGACTAGTGAGCGGAGAAGTCAAATGGGTGGTTTGTACCTCGAGTCTGGATCTCGGGATCGACTTTCCAAAAGTAGAAAAAGTTATTCAAATCGGTTCTGCGAAATCAGTGTCACGATTATTACAAAGAGCAGGAAGGGCGGGGCATAAACCCGGAGGTATTTCCAAAATACTATTTGTTCCTACCCACGCTTTTGAGATTTTTGAGTACTTGGCCTTAGAAATGGCGATCGATGAAAAAAAATATGATGAAGAAATTCCGCCAGTCAACTCATATGATGTGCTTGCTCAATTTCTCATATCCTTTGCTCTTCTAAATGGACTTGATGTAAAAAAAGCTTTTCAATTGGCCACATCCACTCACAGCTTTAAGGATCTCACCTACGAGCAATTTGAAAGGATTTTAAGTTATATAGAAAATGGTGGTCAGTCTCTTAAAAGATACCCGCAGTATCATAGAGTCAAAAAATTTAAAGATAAGTACTATATTACTGATAAGAAAATGCGTCTGCAACATCTCATGAATATGGGAACCATCACGTCACACCCCTCCGTTCGTGTAAAATTTAAGAACGGCAAATATCTGGGGACCCTCGAAGATATTTATGTGGCTAAATTAAAAAAAGGGGATGTGTTTCAATTTGCAGGTCGTAAACTTAAATATGTTTTAATGAGAGACACAACTCTTTATGTGGAGCTGGCTGCAAAAAAAGTGACCAATGTTCCCAGATGGGCCGGGGGGATCCTACCTTTAAGTACACTTTTATGTGAGCACCTTCGCTATATTTTTGATGATATAGATAGTTACCAAAGTATTTTTGATGGTAAATTAAGTCAGCTGATCTCTGCTCAAAAATCCCTTTCTCAATTTCCAAAATTTGATGAACTGCTTATTGAGTTCACTCAAACCAAGGAAGGAAATCATCTTTTCCTTTTTCCATTTGAAGGAAGGGCGGTTCACGAAGGGATGGGTATGCTTTTGGCTTCACGCTATCTCCAACGGCATAAAATAACACTTACTCTATCAGTCAATGAATATGGAATTGAGCTGCTCGGCCCTGGAGATTGGTTTCCTAGCAAACAAGATATTGAGCATTTGCTTTCAGATAAAAATGTCTCCATTGATATACTCAAAGCTAATGAATATGATCGTCTCAGCCAGAGAAAATTTGGAGAAATTGCTCAAATATCCGGGCTGATACCAAAAAACTTTCCAGGCAATAGAAGATCTGCCAAAAACTTACAAATGAATGCGAACCTACTTTATAATGTATTCTCTAGATTTGAACCAGATAATATCTTTTACCGTCAGGCTGAGATAGAAGCGAACCTAGAATATCTTAATTTTGAAAGATTGATGAAAACACTTCATGCCATTAACCGTAAAAAATGGATATCGAATACAACCCTACAACCAACTCCCTTTTCTTTCCCTCTTATTATTGAAAGAGTATCTGCTACCGTAAGCGGAGAGGAATTAAAAGATAGAGTCTTAAAAATTTTGAAAAATTATGACCGAGATACAAAACAAAATAACTCACTCATTATTTGAGAATACATTCACATTTCATCCTCTGGGAGGAATTTATTGGCATGAGCTCAATGCCGTTCTTGTAGCCGATACCCATTTAGGTAAATCATTCTACTTCAACGAGAACTCGATACCTGTTCCCAAGCAAATATTGTTTGAGCAATTCCAAAGACTTCAGGAATTATGCTCTCATTTTCGAACAAAAAACCTTTATATCCTTGGGGATATGTTTCACCATGAAGATGGAATAAATCAGGAATTTCTGGAGATTTTTAATAAGTGGCAAAAAAACACTTCTTTAAAGATCACTTGCATCGAGGGGAATCATGATCGTTATGTCTTTAAAAATAGCTTTCCTCGAGTCGAATTTAAAGATCAACTCCTCATCGATGACATATTTTTGCTCTCCCATGACTTAGAGAAAAAACATAAACATTATTTTCAATTTGTGGGACACAGGCACCCTAGATTTAAACTCAAAGAGCTTAAAACCTCACTGAACCTCCCTTGCTTTTGGTTGCGTAAGAATTTTTGCATATTACCGGCTTTCTCAACTTTTTGTTCGGGAACTCCCATCAATAAGGAGTGGATCAAAAATGATCAAGCCCTTCTCTTACTTGAGGGCCAACATTTAATCGAAATCATCAAGTAATCAATAACAATTAAAACCGACTGACTATCCTGGTGAGATTTAGCTTGAGCTATAACCCAGATAATTAGAAAATTTTACTTTGACCTAAGTTTTTCCTTCTTTAATTACAATAGTTTATATTTTTAAAGCTATCATTATGCTTGCAATAAACTTTATATGAAACTCACTTGCTCAGAAATTTCCTGTCACAATAATAAGTTTTTCCAAAAAGATGGCTTTTATTTTCGAAAAAGCGATTCTAAATATATTCAGCGTTATCGTTGCAAAGTTTGTGGCAAGCGAACTTCAACAGCAAGGCTCTCTCCATGCTATCGACAAAAGAAAAGAACCATTAATCATCTCATTGAGTCGATGTATTGCTCCAAAGTATCGATGCGAAGAATCGCTTTGAACTTGAATGTCGATAAGAAAACGGTGGCCAGGAAAGTAGAGTTTTTAGGACTCCAGGCGAGAAAGTTCAATTT
>PAVS01000021.1 GCA_002713145.1 Halobacteriovoraceae bacterium | reverse complement strand
CTCCAATATTGAATACTGGATCAGTTTAATATTAATGCACTCAGTAGGACATAATCGCTGAATAATAAGGATACGTCAGAATCGACTAAAAACTATACAATTTGTGAATCGAGTGAAAAATTGCTATAAATTTTTATATGGAAAAGTTTGTTTTAATTTTCTTATTTTTAGGAATCTCTCACACCCATGCCTCAGAGGTAGATAGCTTTTCTAAGCGACATGAAAATTTAAACAACGCTCTTATCCCATTGAATAAAATAACGAATGAATGGCTAAAGCAGGCAGCGAAGAGAACTCAAAACTGCTCACAAGAAAACCTACATAAAGCAATCAAAAGAAAGTTTAACCGTTTTGGATGGTCAAAGTTTGAGCGCATGGTGAACAAAGCCAAATTCATTCCCAAACAAAAAGCTCCTAAAGATCATGTCTATAGTTATTTTCCAGGCTTCGGAAAACCCATGACTATTATTCATTTTCCTCAAGTGATGTCTCCTCTTTTGAATATGTCCGGACATTGGATTGGCAGTGATAAATTTAGTCATTTTTTTAATGAAGGTTATAACTATTATCAAAAAGTTATGGGGCCAGAAGGAAGTATCAACAAAGCTCTTGCTTATGGTAAATGGATGGAGCAGACATACTGGGGCTTAAAGACAACAGGGATATATTCTTATGCGGATCTCTCTGCTAACTTTCAAGGATTCCTCTTTTTTAAAAATCTCACTCAAGGGCTCAAACCTTATTTCGCATGCAAAGACAGAAAATGGCAACAGATAAGAAACTTCGATTGGTCTCGCTATATTGATGCCAGCTGGGATGAATCTGTTAATTGTAATGACTTTAGAAACGAAGAGCTCTCCAATCATTTTAGAAAAAGATTGAGTGAGCTTGAAAACAATCTTCAGACAAATTTATCTTGTCCTTTAAAAAGTGAAATTTGTTTTGATCTAAGAGAGAAATATGGAGATTTTGCTTCTCATATTCTGTCTCCTCAATGTTATTAATAGAAATAATCTGAACATTACCTCTACATTCCTGAGCTAAATAGCCGTGTATTTTATTGCATATAAACATAACTCAAGCTTCATGTCTGGATTCCCTACTGGCCATAAACTGAATGAGAACTAACTTACACGGAGGTTATCAATGAAATATTACTTAACAACACTCGCACTTATGCTCTCACTACACGCCTTTGCAGAGAATAACGGAACACCCAGAGAAATCTTTCTTCCCGTAGACCAAGTCTTTATTCAAGGAACAGATCATAATGATGAATTTGCTATTGCTCTCAATGGTTATTTACCCAATCTTTGTCATGAAGAACCTATGATTGAAATCGATGCTATAAAAAACACAGTCTATATTGATGTCAAAACCCTCACCTATGATCCGAGTAATCCCTTTTGCCCGGAAGTGCTCAAAGAATTTATTCAAAAAATCAATTTGGGTAAATTAGAAGCTGGGAGCTACCAGATTGTAATCAATGAACACACCGACTTTGAACAAAATATTCAAATCTTTATTGAACAGTAAGCTTGCAACTATACTGGTCAATTGTCATCCATCCCATCTAAATGCAATCACCTCGGCCAATTTGTGCTGAGGTGATTACAACAACTTACAAGAAATCCTAAAATTCCCCAAAAACTAAAGCATTAGCCTCGGGCATAGTCCTGTTTTCAAATACTTACACCCTTATTTTTCAGTTCGCTCACTAAAGAGATTTTACTGTATACCGATATACTCTTTAGATGCAGTTTATGGGAATCGTAACAATCATATTAATTTTGTTTTCATTGAAAGCTTTCACTCAGCTTGAAGAGTTCGCCTTTTGTGAAAATCCAATGCATTATGAAATCTCCAAAACGCTGGAAGCTGATCAAAACTTCCAATTGGGAAAGCTCTATGTACTGGCCCAATTAAAACTCACTTACAATATCCTGACGGAACTTGATCCTCAAAAACAAAGAGTGGGGGAACAAATCGATAAGTTGGAAAGTGAACTCTCAGCGGATTTAGTTGCTCAGTTAAAGCAAAAAGCTCTTGCACATTACCAAGTACTCAACGATAGTCAGCTCGAAGAGGAAGCAAACAAAATAATTCAACGTTATTCAGAAAACGAAACCAATCAAAGTCATAATCAATTAGCTGCACCTGATAACACCACCCTTTCCAGAGTAGTGAGATTACTTGAAAATGATTGCCAAGGCAGCCGATGTCTCACCCATGGTGATGAGGCTATTATTTGGATGGCAGAGCAAATGCCTCTGGCCATTGATAAACCCAACGAATTTGTGATGCTACAAAATCAACTTTCAAAATATTTAGAGGGCCTCACCAGTCATTTAGATGATGAAGCTCTCAATGGCGACACAGAAAGTATAGCTAACGATATCAGTCGCTTTAGTATACATTTCCAACAGCAAATGGCTGGATGCGATGGCCTTGAGGAAATACAAAACTGTCGTGACTTTGAAAATGACCCCAGAATTTTACCTGAAAATACGTTTAACTTTGTCAGCCTTATTGTGGATGATGTCTCCACTAATGTTTACGACGACGAAGGTAATTTCACAGGTTACCCCAATGTGACCACAGCTCCTTTTTATCAAGGAGTGCAAGCAGCAAATGAAGAACTTATCACTCCTGCCACCGAGCCAGGTTATAGAAGATGTAACGGGGTGAAGTATCAGCCACGAGTCAGAAATTTACGCTCTTACGGTTTTAACCCCAACAGTATCGCCAATGCCAAGTTAACTTCCTTTAGTAATATCAATGTGCAGCGATTTATACGTCAGCATATTCGCAATGATCAATCAGGACTTGCGAATGGATCTAAAATGAGAAGGCTTCGAAGATTTTTCTCAAATGTAGGAATCTCAGGCCCTATGTTTAGATGTACTGCCGATCCCGTTCTGCAAGCACCAGCTCTGGCCTATAGAACCGGGGAGAAAAGAACATGCTGTAATAACAGATTACGCTGGAAAAAAATGCAATATGGTTTCTTTAACTTTCAATCAGGACTTTCCTGTCGTGGGTTCTTTGGTGTTCCCTATGTCGTAGAAGTGGGTGTTAAAGCCGGTCTCGATGTGGTGCTCACTTTGGGGGGTGGACTTGAACCTGATGCCTGTCGTACTCGAGCTTGTGCTTCAGGAACCGTAAGAGTCTCCTTTTCCGGAGGACTCTATGCCGAAGCCTTTGCGGGGGCTGGTTCATTGCAAGGAACCATTGCTTGGAGCCCTTATGTATCTCTAAGACAATGTTTTAATGAATCAGGAAATAATCCGGAGATGGATGTTATTTTTTCTCCAAGAACAGTCACGGCGAATTTCTCAGTTCAACTAGGTTGGGCCGCGAAAAAAGATTATGTAAAAATACTTCACACAGATAACGGACGCTACAATCATGCCATTTCTTTATTTTAGTTTTTTTATCATGAGCTTAGCTCATAGCTTTGAAATACAGGTCCCCATTACAATGGAAGGGGTGGCCAAAGAAAATAATTTTCAAAAAGAAATTACCTATAAACTCATTGGGGAAAAAGAAAAGAAGACAATTCCTATTGTACAGAATTCAAACGCCAAGACAGTAGAAGAATTTATGGGGAATCTTTTTTGGATCTACAAGAATGATAAAAAAGGGATGTTTTTTGATCTCTTTGAACCCAACACCGCCAAGGTGCTTAAACAAATACCAAAGAAAGATTTTGAGCAAAGTTGGAATCAACTTCGATTTATTAAAAAGCCTTTTATCGATCACTATTATGAGTACGAAAACGGTTTTTTCGTTTCTTGGAACGATGATATTTTACCGGTCCCTCGAGCACTTTATCTCGAGAATTCAAATAACAAATTAAGAATTAAAAATATCGAAATTGGAAGTGATGATAAAAAATTTGAAAATATTGAACTCTATTTTAAGCATAAACCGCTGCCTTTAGAAAAATCTCAGATCATAAAAAAGTTCAGCTTCTCTGATACTAAGTATGAGCTCAAAGTTATGATCCCAGAAAATAAGAAATGGGTCACGATACTCAAAAAAGAAGATGGAATGTGGAAACCCAAAGTTGTGATCAAAGATAATGTGGTAGGAAAGTTTAAATTCGATGATTTAGATAGACTCAATGGAACCGGTTTAATCAGATTTGAAGATCATCATTTTTCATCCAAAACAAAACAAGAACTCCTCATTTTATCGTCCAATTATCCGATACAGGAATTTCCGATACAATTTTACCCTCAGGGTAATCTCATAATTGAATAAAACTTAAAGGTTAACTATGCGAATTTCAAAAGTTCTTCTTTGCCTCCTGCTCCCCTCGATCGCTTTCTCAAGTGATTATATTAAAGGTCATTTAGAGCAAAGAGGAAATCAATTCTACATTACAGATCAAAATAACCAAAGCCTTTTGATTCAAACAGATGCAACGACTGAAAAATCCCTCGCCAGTCTTGCCAATCCGACTTATATGCAACAGTCTGATGGTTCAAAATATGTATTCGAATTCAAGGGAACTTTAGAGGAAGAACAATTCACGCTAGATCAAGTTCCCACTCAAGTAGCCGGTCTCAATACTCTGAGAGGAGTTTTAGCAAGTGGTCAGACGAGTGATGAATATATCATTGACAATCAAAAAGCTATTTTTGGTGCCACTAAAGTCCTGAATGGTTATGAATTTGATGAAATCTCTAAAAAATCTTTTTTAGGAAAAGAAGTTCTAGCGGAAGGTTTTTATAATAATGAGGGTGTTTTTGTGATCAACGCTCTCACTCCTAAAAACTTGCTGACGGCAAGTAAACCAGATGCACTACCCTCTGAAATTCAAGAACTATGGCAGGAAAATGGAGACTGGGATTTTATTTACTCTGTTATGAACACCAATGAAATCTCTCAAAGCAAAGTCCCTTTCAGGATGAGTCTTTACGAAGAAGAGAATTATCAAGTTCAACCCAATGAAGAATTTTTAGTTGTAACGATGAGTGGCAGGCAAGGAGATTCTTTTGGTTCAGTGAACGGGCACTTTGTCGCTGGATTAGGAACTGTCAAAGATAATATGGAGCTCAGAGGTGAAGTCTCCAATGCTTATGTCTACAACGGAAAAGACATACTTTCAGGAAACACATCTCTAACCAATTATTTCTCACATATTATTCAAGGGCAAAATAATTATCGGCCCACATATACACTTATCGTCTATGGAATTGAGCCAGAAAAACTAAAAGGCTTTCGTGATGCCCTAGAAGAATCTCATATAAAGTTTCGAACAGAAAAGCTGAGCATCACTCCAGAATATAATTGTACAACGGAAACAGTAAAGGCACTCAATGATGTTGGCATCAAAGGCAATTATAAAAAATGGGATAATACCTTAAAATCTATTGTGACTTTTCCTCTTCGAATTTTTGGAAGCACAGGGAAAACATTGCACTATTCATTAGGAAACGATGCTTCGAAATTTCAACCTCGTCCAGCTTTTAATAGTTTTGCCGGAGTGGTTCTTCGAGATGACCTACGAAAAAAATATAATATCAAAAGAGTGGATTATATCTTTTATCCGCAAATACCTTCTGCTAGACCCGTGGGAGGAATGGCCGTTGGTTCACTTAGGCAGTCGATAAAATACAAGAAACTTTATGATAAATACGAAGTGAATGAAGCGACTAAGCTTCCTCCTGAGGAATTAAAACGGATACTCGAACAAGAACTGCAGAAAATTGAATAGAGTTTTGGATACCGAATTAATAAAAATCGATAGTGCTCAATTTACTTAGAAAATAAACGCTGTCTTCTTTTTTTAATATTCCTTTAAGGCAGATATAGTCTGAGTCATATTCGTTTTGTTTATCCCAAATCACTTTAGCTTGGGTCATGTCTTCAATCACAATTTCAGGTGGATTATTTTTTTTATTGTGAACACGGAGATGAATATCAGACTCTCCAGATACACTGGCTGCACTTTGACCACAATAAGTCATCTCTACAGCATACAAGCTGGCATTCAAAAAAATAAACAAAGCAATCAGTTTCATTGCTTTTGAAATATCAACATGGTGTCAAACTGACAATGAGGACGTAATTTTTACCAACAACACGTCGCATCAACCTTCAATTTTAAAGATTTTTCCGTTCTCACCATAGCTTTCCTCGGAAACTTCTGAAGAAGTTTGCTCAGAAATTTGAGCAATTTTTTTTGTGATATCGGCCACTCGATTGAGTGCGGCCAGTGATTTTTTGACCTTGGCTTCATCTATTTTTTCAAAGGGAATAGATAAATTTCCGACAGCAATCGCCAAGGGGTTATTAATTTCATGATTCAAAGTCGCCACCATGGTACTCATGGTGCTCATTTGCTTTGCCTTTAAACTCTCTTTGAGTAATTTTTTAATTTGCAGCTGGGTTTGTATACGTGCAATTGCGATCTCAATATTCACGGGTTTGGTGACATAATCATTCGCGCCTAATTTTAAAGCTTCAACAATAGAAGCAGACTCATCTTTTGAAGTCACCATAATAATGGGGAGTTCAAAACGGTTAAACTTTTTTCTCAAACGGTTTAATATTTCTGTTCCGCTTAAATTAGGCATCATAATATCAAGCAGGATTAAATCATATTGTTCTAAATTCAAATTTTCTTTGGCTTCAAAATCTAGAACTAAATCTACCTCAAAACCTCTTTCTTTGAGTTTAGTGCGAAGAAATTGTCCGCTAACATTATCGTCCTCGACGAGAAGTAATCTATTTTTTTCACTCATTTTTATTTCCAATAATTTTTAAATTTTCTACCAACTGAGGAAGTTGTTTTTGCAATTGATGAAAGAGATCATCAAGTTGAGAGTCATCTTTATCACGCCCTTTTTTTTCCATCTCAAAAGCGATATTTTTTAAATCATCTGCAAAAAAATTGGAGATCATTCCTTTCAACGAATGTGCCTGAAGTTCAATTTCTTCGAATGATTTTTCTTCAATTCCCTGCTCTAGCTTCTGCATATTGTCGGGATAAGTGTCTTCAAGGACTTGAGTTAAGTGGAGTATAAGCTCGCGGTTATGATCAAAATGATCTAAAAGTTCTGATTGATTTATCATGAAGGGATTATAACTTGAATCAGGACTATGCTTAAGAGAAATATTCAAAAAACTGGGGAAAAGACTTCCTGACTGAATTGCCCGGATATACTTCTCCGCCACCATTTTGTTTTAAATACAAACTCGCCACCATAACCATACGATGATCATCTGCAGTATCTATTTTATTTATTTGAAATTGATGTTTTGAGTTGCCATGGATCATCATCTCATCTGCAACCTCATTATAAACGTATTTAATTTCACAAAGATTCATTATGTTTATCATTTCACTCAAACGATCACTTTCTTTCACTCTCAAATGCTTTAGGTGTGTGAACTGACTTGTTCCATCTAAATAACTTGCGAGATAGATGAGGGTAGGAACGAGATCAATGCAATCTCGACTATCAATGGAAAAAGCTTGTTGCCGTTTTTCTAGCATTTTAATTTGCAAACCCTGTGCTTGGAAATGAAACTCAGCACCTATGGAACGAAGGATTTCAAAAATAGCACTATCAGCTTGCAAGTCATCTGACTTGAATACATTTTGAATCAAGAGATCTTGATTCAAAACAGCGTAACAAAGAAAGTATGCCAGACTGCTCATATCAACAGGAATGGTGAAAGTATTTTTTTCTCTCACAACTTGCAAGCAATATTGAGTCATCTCAAAATAAGCTTGAGAGTGATTTAAATTTTCAATATTGGTATTGATCACACCTGCGACTTTTAACATTTCAACCCCAGAGGCGAACTGACTTGAGAGAGAAGCATCGATTTTTAATTTTGCTCGATGATCCAGTGGTCCTTGAATGTTAACTCCTTCAGCGGTTTCTATAACCTTCACCCCTGAGTTCTGGAGGGCTTGATACATTGCTTTCATGGGACGCTTGAGCATACCTTCGGCAAAGATGAGTTGATATTCTTTTTGCCCTAATGCTAAAAAAGGCAGCAGGAACCTGATGGTTGTCCCCCCTTCCCCAACAGGAAGTTTCACTTTTTCACTAAGTGATTGCTCACATGCGGGAAATGAATTTCTCACCAAACCATCTTCTATCTCCAGCCCGCAGATTTTAAGAGCCGCTACGAGATCTTTTGTATCCTGAGCCTTGGGTAGATCGATGATGTGAAAGGGCTTTTTAACCAGACTAGCTAATATGAGAATTCTTGCTGCATATGATTTTGATGTGGGACACGCTACAGGAGAATTTAGTTTACGAGAAGAAACGTGCATATTCTTGATAGCCTTGAATATCTTGTTTAATATCGGATAATTCTCTTTTTCGTCGCTCCATTTCTCCAATATTCTTAGGAATAATAAGCTCTAAGGTCGTGCCTGATTTTTTCTTATCAAACTCAACATAACTCCAGAACTTTTGAAAATTAATGGTGGGAATATCTGTATTGATATCTAATTTTTTAAGTAAGCCATGAAAGTCCTCACGTAGTTGGGGTGAGTATAAATCGATAATAAATTTCAGCCCGATTATAACGGCGAGACCATGAGGAATACCAAGAGTTTTTTCTACAGCATGGCCAAAGCTATGACCAAGATTAAGAATTTTTCGTTCACCCGATTCTTTGAGATCTTGTTCGACAATTTTCATTTTAAAGTTGGCGCACAGAATGACCAATTCATTCAAAGGACGATCTTGCATAAAGGAGTGATAAATATCTTGTGATAAAAAACAATATTTAATTAACTCTCCCCTACCTGATAACATTTCAGCAGAGGGAAGTGTAGATAAAAACTCTGTGCATATCTTAACTTTCTCAGGTGGGTGAAAAGCACCTAAAAGATTTTTTCCATGTTGAGTATTAACTCCGACCTTTCCACCAAGGGCAGCATCGATCATGGCCAAAAGCGTGGTCGGGTAAACATCCCAGGCTATTCCCCGCATAAATGTAGCCGCAACAAATCCGGCAAGATCACTGACCGCACCACCGCCTATGACAACAAGTTTATCTGAACGAGTCATACCGTTTTCGATAAAAAAGTCTGCCATTTTGGTATAGACCTCTAGGTTTTTTGATTCCTCCGGGTTTTCTACGACAAAAACATGCTTTGCTTTAAGTTGGTTTTGAAGCCCAAGGTAGAGTCTATAAACATTATGATCAATCACAAAAAAACTTTGTTTTTGAATTTCCTCAGTTATTTGTGATAAAGATATATTTTGCATACGCTAAAAAATACATCATATACAATAACTAGGCCATGCCCATGAATAAAGAAAGCTTCAAGATACTTAAAGAAATCAATAGTCTATACACTTCAAAAGACAGAACTCAACACTCAATCGATAGTGAATATCAACGTATTGCAAAAATTGAAAAACAAAGTACGCTTAATAAAGAAGAATTGACCCGTGAAGAAGCTTTATTAAGTGAGTTCAGGCAAAAGCTGACTCATGCTGAAAATGAGGTCGATAAACTGCAAGCGCTTATTGAAAAATCTCAAGCCCATTTAAACCAAGTCTTTACCACTGAAGAGATAAAAGCGCTAGAAAGCCAGATCGACCAGGCTACAATTCAGCTTCATCCGTTGGAAGAGAAAACACTCGAACTCATGCAAGAAATAGAAGACCATGAAAAAAGAAAAGAGGAAATTAAAGAATTTCTCAAAGGCTGCCAAGAGACCATCAAAGAAATTCAAATCGAAGTCGATGATGCCGTTATTCCACTTAATAAAGAAATTCAATCATTCCAAGCTCGTATCGATTTACTCATCAGTGAACTGCCAGAGAATGTGGTGAGCAAACTCAATCAACTTAGAGAAAAAAAATTAACTCATGGACCTCTTGCAGAAATCGCAGAGAAAAAATGTTCTATATGTAGTTTTCACCTAGATCAAAGTCTTATCGCTGAAGTTGAAAAGAATTTGAAATTTAAAACTTGCAGTGGGTGTGGACGTATTCTGGTTCCAGGGAACGCTCTTTATTAATTATTTGAACCAACCTACTAGAGTAAGGATAAAAAAACTCAAACTGAGCAACGAAGCAATTAACTGGTCAGAAACAGTTTATTTTTTGAGGCGCTAGTGAACTGTCAGATTAAAAATACTATAAAATTCATTCTTAATATTAAGTGTATCTAAGACCTCTAAGAAATCAGTTTGTTAACATCAATTTTACTTCGGTCTTTGAGTTTGAGTTTTCTTTCTCATCCTCAGGGTAATTGATCGGTTAGTTAATTATTCAAAAGCCTCAATTTTTCCAAGTCGTTGCATCCCTTTGAGATAAACGAAGTAACAAACTGGAACAAACACCAAAGTAATAGTGGAAGAGAATAATAATCCATAAGCAAAACTCGTGGCCATGGGCTTTAGAAAAGGATCTCCTCCAGGCATATGGGCCACAGGAAGCAAACCGGCAACAGTGGTAAAGGTAGTGAGAATAACTGGTCTAAAACGGCTCACACAAGCCTTAACTAAACTATCTATTTTTAGTCCATGCTCCTCGATATAGCGATTTACAAATGACACCAGAACGATGGAATCATTAATAACGACCCCAACTAATCCCAACATCCCCATCAGCGCCATAAAACCAATAGACAAACCAAAGACCAAAAAAGAAAACACAACACCAATCAAACCAAATGGGATCGCCGTCATGATAATCAAAGGCTGAATCATAGAAGAGAATTGAACCACGAGTATAATAAAGATGATAAACGCGGAGCCAACGAGTGCCTTTTTAAAACTTGCCAGAGAGTCTTGCGTGTCTTTATTTTCACCCGAGAGTCGATAGATCATACCGGGATACTGGGAGACAATTTTTTTAACTTCCGGTTCAACCTCTTTATTAACCGCGACCGAAGTAGACTTTAAAAGATCGACTTCTGCAGAAATAGCAAATGTTCTTCTGCGATCAAACCTTCTAATAATAAAAGCTCCTTCACGCTCAACAAAGCTGGCCATGCGATGCAGAGGAATACGACGGCCCGATGCATTCATGACCTTTATATCTTGCAAGATATCTTCACTCGCTCTTTGTGACTTTTGCAATCGCACTAGCACATCCACATCTTCTTCTGACTTCTTGATCGTTGTGGCCACCAGGCCTTCAAAAGCATTTCGCAGCTCCATCGCTATTTGTGCGTTACTCACACCGAGGCGCCTGGCTTCTTGCTCATCAATTTTAACGATGATTTGCTGTTTACCTTTCTCATAATCAATTTCGCTGGAAATTATCTTTTCATTTTTATCTAAAAGATTTTTGATCGACTCAGAAGCTGAAATTAGATCATCTAAGGAATCCGCTGAAATCTCGATATTGACGGGCTTCCCTGACGGAGGACCGTTTTTAATTTTCTCAAGCGAGAACTCATAACGGCCAGTTTTACCCTTTATCTTTTCTGAGACCGTTTTTAGAATTTCGTCAGTTGAGCGGTCTCTAAAGTCTTGCATTGTTAACTCAACAAAAATAGTTCCATAGTGATCACCAATTCTTGGGGTTGCACCTTTGGCCCACTGAAATCCCGTGATGGTTCTATAACCTACAAGCTCTTCTTTAGCGATACTACCTTCGATGATTTCTTCCAGACCCATTAAAATTTCATTAGTTTCTTCAAAAGGTGCCCCTACAGGACCTTTAATATTTAAGTAGGCGTAGGTGATGTCATCTGAAGGAAAAAGTTCAAAGCGCATTTGGGTAGCGGTATATATCGACAACCCAAAAAGACTAATAAATATAAGAAGAGTAGAAAGAGAGTGTTTGAGCGAGAAGCGAATGGTCTTTTCATAAAAATTCATCAAGGGTAAATACCATCTCGTTCTTTCAACCTTGGCCTTATTTTTTCCCCAGTCTGCTAGATGGCTGGGAAGAATAATAAAACACTCAAGCCAGCTGGCCAATAAACAGATAATCACCACCGCGGGTATCGCCCATAAAAATTTCCCCATGATCCCCTCCATAAAAAAGAGAGAAGCAAAAGCCACCATAGTGGTGATAACGGTTGAGCTCACGGGAGTAAGGGTGTCATAGGCAGCTTTTTTAGCTGCTTGATGGTTATCCATACCTTCTTCAATATATTGATAGTATTGTTCGGCCACAATGATGGCATCATCCACCAGCATCCCTAGCACCAAAATGAGAGCAAACATAGAGATCAGGTTTATGGTAATCCCAAAACTATCCATCAGGGCAAAAGCGACTAAAAACGCAAAAGGGGCACCCAAGGCGGTGATAAAGGAAACTCTAAAATTGAGAAAAAACGTTAAACAAAGCAGAACGAGAATAATTCCCTGCACTCCATTTTGAGTGAGGACTCCTAATCTTCTTTCAACATAATAAGAGAGATCTGCAAAATTATAATAATCAATATTTTTTCTTTTTGAGATCTCTTCGATTTCATTTTTGATGACTTCCGCAGATTTTAAAACATCAGAACTAGATTTCACTTGAACGTCTAGAATAAGTGCTTTTTTACCATTGGCCCTTTCATCTCTGGTTTTATCTTTTAAGATCCTCGTCACTTGTGCCACGTCAGCTACGCGTATGGCATTTCCCACATCGTTAGAAGTGATGACCACCTGCTCAAGATCTTTTACCGTCTCATTTTCTACTAAAGTTCTTATCAGTTTTTCTCTGTCTTTAAGTTCGACATTTCCCGCAGTGATATTTGTCTGTCTATCTCTGATAGCATTTAAGACCTGAGTGAGTGTGAGGTCATATCTTTCTAGTTTTTTATAATCAACTTGCACGTCAAAAGCTTGTTCTCGATACCCTTCAATTTCAACGCTAGCTATGAAGGGAAGTAATTCCAATTCATCTTGAACATATTTTGCATCTTCACGAATTTGCCAATCATCATCTCCTAAAATAGCGACTTTAATTAAGGCCCTATTTTGATTATCAACTTTACTAATAACCGGAGACTCTACATCATCAGGGACTTTTGACTCAAGATCATTGAGAGCATTTCTAACATCAATTAGCACATCATCCGTATCATAATCTGGATCAACTTTAAGGGACACGATGGATGCACCTTCACTACTCATCGCATTGATCTCGTCAATTCCATCAACCTCTTTGAGTTCTCGCTCAATCTCAATGGTCACTAATTTTTCTACGTCTTCAGCAGCAGCCCCTAAATAAACCGCCCTCACCGTGATAAAATTGAAATCGACGTTAGGAAAAACTTCTTTATTGAGACTGATCATGGAAAGCAAACCCATAACCACAATTAAGAGTGTTATGAGGTTGACGATCATAGGATGATCAACAAAATAGTCGATTAGTTTTTTCATCAGTCTTTATATTCTGCAAGAAATTTATAAAGTGAGCCTGTGAGAAAAGCTTTTTGTGCCAACGCATTCTCATAGAGTGCAAACATATTCACAAGCGAGACACGTGCATTAATATAGTTGACTTCAGACTGAAGCGTTTCTTCGAAAGTCACCTGTCCTCGAGTGTAATAACGTTGATTTTCCACAACCACTTTATTCGCCGTAGCCACTCTTTGATTTAATAACTTAATCGCTGACTCATAGCGAGCGATATTTTCTTCCAATACTTGGTACTGAACAGAAAGTTCGTCTTTAAGATTAGAGAGCTTGAGCTGGTTTTGTTTTTGTTGAAGTTTAAGCTTGCGCTTAACCGCCTGGTTTTGGCTCGTCCCCAAAGGGATAGTGTAAACCAAGCCAATCACCTTTTCATCGTTATTTCCTGCCAAGAGAGATTCATCAAAGGCTTCAGGTCTATTTTCATTAAAAGCGTTTTTAGTATAGCTCAAATTGAGATCCAGAGAGTGGCCAGTTTGTTCTTCTACTTGAAGCAATTGAATTTCCGTCAGCTCATTTAAAAGCTTTAATCTATCCAGCTGTTTAAAATTAGGCTCCTCTTTGAGATAAGTGAATTGCTCTGAAGGTTTATAGCTCCACTTTAGAGTGTTATAGAGCTTAGGCTCAATTTTAATCTTAATGATATTTTCAATGGTTGCCACTGATTCGCGAAGTTCACTTTCGTTGCGAATTATGGCTTCTTTTTGATTGATTAAAGACAGATTAGCCTGATGTAAATCCACTCGACGTGAAAGGCCATCAGTGACTCGCCTAGAAATCTGGCTCACTCTTCTTTTGGCCCTATTCTCAAAATCACGATTCAATTGATCCAAAATAATGCGCAGTTTTGCACCCAGATAGGCCGTAAAAAAATCAAGATGATCTTGCTCTTCGTTGAGACTTTGCCCCACTTTATTCGCTTTATTTTGCAACTGCAGCTCATCCCACTCCAGGCGCAAACTATCGTTTAATAAGTTATAAGTATAAGTGAGACTGTTATTAGATTCAAAAACCTTATCACTGGAGAAGCTACTCAAAGAAGTATTACTCCAATTTGAGATGTCATAAATGGTTTCATTATGGCTTACAGTAAAAGTCCCATACTTATAACTTGATTTAGAAAAACCAACACCAAGTGTTTGGGAGATGGTCTGGTTAAACTGGAAAGAAAATAAACGCTGTAGAAAAGAGTCGGTATGATTAGCATTGACATTGAACTGCCAATCAAATCTATTCTCACCTATTTCCAAATCTGTTTCAAAAATCTCATTATTCAGTTTGATTTCAGCTAATCTGTCTGAGGATTTATAACCCTGATAGAGTTTTTGAAAAACAGCATGAGCCGAGAGCGAACATAATAGTAATCCAACACTTAACGCGTAACGCATAATCCTTCCTCTTCAATTAGATTTCAAAAATATACTTAAAACAAACATTGCAACTTGTCAGCTAATGAATGATTATCTAAAAATGTAACTCCGAGAAAGACTGACTATCGCGAGGGCAACTTCGAGGAAAGTCCGGGCACCACAGAGCATCGTAGCGGGTAATTCCCGTCCACCGTGAGGTGAGGACAAGTGCAACAGAAAGCAAGTACAGTTCGGCTGTAGTGAAATCAGGTAAACTCTACGAGGTGCAAGCTCAAATAGGCCAGTGCTAGATTGCGGCTCGCAAAAGCTGGCGGGTAGAGTGCTTGAGCTCCAAGGTAACTTGGAGCCTAGATGAATGATAGTCCTTAGACAGAACCCGGCTTATTTCTTTCTCGGTTTTATTTCTTTTCTCACTGTTTATTTCTTAGACAGTGAACGGTTTCTAACTCATTAGTTTTACACATTATTTATGGCACATAGCTTGCACTAAATTAGCTAAACTTTAAATTGTGAGGGCCAGTATGAAATCAATCATATTATCAGTATTCCTGTTGAATTGTTTTTACTTGCAGGCAAGTGAGCTGGAAAAAAGGCATGATGATCTGACTCGCTCATTGACAAAACTCAAGCGCCAACAACAACTTGTTCGCCAACAACTTGAGAGCTACTATCCTCAAGATCAAGTTCTGATGCAAGAATATCAAGCTCAAAGAGTTATCTATGACAGATATTATCAGCAACATTTAAGCGGACTTGTATCCCTGCAAGAATTAAATTATCAAACAAGCCTTCTCAATGAAAAAACCGCCAATATAGAAGCTCACCGCGAAGAGTGGAATGCTCTTAAGGCTAAAAGAGAACAACTGGATAATCAAATTACCTCTACTCATAACCTGATTGAAGAGTATGCAACAGAAATTAAACTCCAAGGGCTGACTTTGCTCGATACTGGAGCAGGAAATTCTTATCGCTCTGTGATGACTAGTTCTAGCAGTGTGGATGTGAATGAAAATTCTTGTGCTCGACTAAGACAAGAACAAGAGAACTTTCCCCAGATGTCTGATCCAGATTACTTGGTGAGAATGAATCGCATTAGAGAGCTTAGAAATTGCTGTTCGGTAAGTGTTATGACTGATGATTTAAAAGTTGTTGGCTTTACACTTTCCAACTCAACTCAAAACGATATCAACACCACTGGTAATGGAGATTATAACTCCGCCAAAAGAGAGTGGGCCTTTAATTTTGATAACCGCTCTATCCAAAACATTAATATAGAAATTTTAGATGACTCTGCTCTGACTGGAAAAATGTCACATGATTTTCTACATACAACACTTGTTTTTATCCCGAGAAAAAATCTTCCCAGAGTCGCGAGACCGAATCAAAATAGTTGTGAGCGTGATGTTTACTTACCCACTGGAGAAATTGTAAAATTCAATGCACTCACAAATGAGATTGTAGGGGGAGTTTTATCAGAACTTCCGATCGATTTAACTGCTAGTCGTCACCAAAGAAAATTTGCGGGAATTGATTATAACGGTCGCGGTATAATGATCAGAGTAGACAGAAGAGCTGGAACACCTGAGCATATTTATGGAGTTGCCTTTAACCAAAATGAAGACATTAAAAAAGCTACCATCACTCACCAAGGCAAGACCTGTAAAGTCGGAAAAGAAAAACTTTGGGATAATGCCCAGAACCCAGATGCCACCCCTGTATTTAAATTTGAAACAGATCAGGAATTTCTCGATGTGATTATTAACCCCATTTGCGGTTGGAACTTAACCATGGATGATATTTCTTAGAGATTACATACCTATATTGATAACGAGGGCAGCACCTTTGCCTGCCCTATATCTTTGACCATAATTTTGGCCACGCTCACGATTAGGATCTTGGACTTTAAAACGTGAGGGCCCAAAACTAGCAGAAATATTTGGGGCAATACCTCCCCTAATCCCGATACCTTTCACATAGCGATCATTCGTTCTAAATTTCCCAACAGTAATCGTTCTCCCTTGCTCAGTGTACTCTTCTCCTATAATTCTAAAATAATACTCATCCTCTCTGAACTGAGCTGAGGGGCATAAAAGAATAGGGCGATCATTCAAAGTTTGGTTTAAGTCAAAACCATCGAGAGTATTCTCATCAAGAGTCACAGTGATGACTTGAGCAAGATTGGAAATATCAGCATCCATTCCCACTAGATCTTGAGAGTAAAGAGGAGAAATAAAAAATGCTAAAAATATGTAAAACAATTTCATCAAGGATATTATACCTTAACCCCAACAAAATTTATGGCTTTTTTAAGAGGAAATTTATGCACTTTTGAGAAGCTGTGGAGAGATGGATATCACCTAAATCAAAGAATTTCAGAGGCTTAGTTAAAAAACCTAGTTCCTCTTGGTCAGCCAGGAGAATATGGTTATAGATTTTATATTTGGTGATAGCTGTCTGAACATAGGGAAGATAAGTTAAATCCTCAGCATTTTTAAGTTCAGGGTATTGAGAAAAGTTTTGATCTGTTGAGTGTAAAGTAAAAGTTGGCAATTCAAATTGTCCGGCCAGCCACTGATGATCAGCCTTTTGATAGCAGGCAAACTTATCTCCTTTTATTACAATCACCCGTAATAAGTGCAAGACATGCTTTTCTTTATCGGGGGAGGATTTTTTAAGGGGAAGAGAGAGAGGATCTAGCCTACTTGCCATGCAGCTCCTTTGCAGAGGACAAATTTCACAAGCCGCCGTATTAGCCTTACAAATAACTCTTCCTAAATCCATCAAAGCTTCATTCATCTGCCTGGGACCTAGCTCATGGATATTTTGACAAATTTCACCATTTTGAAATTTTTGATAAATATCCTTTTGTAAAAGCGGGCCTTTAAAACTGGTAAGATGATAATACCTGGCAATCACTCTCTCTAAATTAGCATCTAGTGCAAGTGCTTTTTTATTGGCACCAATCGCAAGCAGGGCATTGGCGGTATATTCTCCGATACCTTTGATAGCGATGAGCTGATTAAAATCGAGTGGAATCTCTCCTGCATAATTCAGAGTAATCTCTTGAGCTGCACTTAGTAAATTGCGAGCTCTTCTATAATAACCAAGTCCTTCCCAGGCACGCAGCATCTCTTCTTCAGAAATTTCAGCTAAGCTTTGGATCGTAGGATATTTTAAGATAAACGAATTAAATTTTTTAAGTACGGTGGCCACAGTTGTTTGTTGCAACATAATCTCTGATACAAGCGTTGTGTACAAAGATCTATTTTTTCTCCATGGGAGATCATGATAATTTTTTTCAGACCACTGGATAAGTTTTTGATTCATTTTTATTTGCACATTTTACGGATACGCTTTAACTCTTTATGAATAGAGCTTGCGTAAAGTGGCTTCTCAATACCTTTCAC
Organism: Halobacteriovoraceae bacterium; assembly: GCA_002713145.1. Lineage (GTDB taxonomy): Bacteria > Bdellovibrionota > Bacteriovoracia > Bacteriovoracales > Bacteriovoracaceae. Next base: position 44,176 of record PAVS01000021.1, on the reverse strand, counting down.
TTTGCCCGAGCCAGTGGCTTCAATCCAAGTAATAAACTCTTCCTGAGCCTCAAAAATATCAGTGATAATAATGAGATTATTTGCTTTTGATTTTTCAATATCTTCTTTGAGACGTTTAAGATTATTTAAACCACTACTCATACAGACTCGATCAAAGCTGCCCGCTTCTTTTTTAAACTCAGTGAAATAATAAACTTTCATCTTTTTATTCAGAGGGCAAGTTTGTGAGAGATGATCGAGAAAAATCTCTCTTGAACATTTTTGATCATAGCCTTTAAAATCAACTTGCTTCATGGTGGAGCTGGTATCAATCCAAACTTCAAGGGGAGTTAAACCTTGCTTGAGTTGCTTTTGAGCTTTCCCACAGAAAACATCAAAAAAAGTGGATTCTTCACAATCAATCATTTCTCGTTCGACGCTTTTAGCTGGTTCTAAAAAATCATAGCTTTGAGAATTTTCAAATTGAGAGTTTTCTATTTGAGCATCTAAAGCCTGGGCTTCACCTTTTTTATAGAGACCTATCTGGGGATCAAAACAAAACTCTCCCATAGGTTGGCATTGATAGTTTTGAGCAACTAAGACAGATTTCTTTTTAGGTAAGATTTTATCTAAAAAGGAGGTGCGGTCTTCACTTAAAAACCAGACTTCAAAATTCTTAGGCATGGCCCAAGAATTTAAAGAAATCATGAAAATAAAAACCACTAGTCTAATCATTAAAACTCTTTATAGTTCTGTTGCTTAAAGTAACGATAAAGTGAGTTACCTATATCAACTATTAAATCTCTCCCCTCCATATCCAAATCTAGAAAATCAGTGAGAAATCCTTTTTGTCTTGGACTGAGGGTGTTGAGCTTGTCTCTAATCGTAGGAGCTTCTGTATTTCCTGCTCTTTCACCAAACGACATCTTCACACCCTTTATTTGTGCCTGAGTTTTGGTACGGGTTGATTGATCATCTAAACCTGTGGCCAATGTAGACATCTCTTCTTCTGCTCCACCTCCCTCATCGGCATTCTCGGCTCCTTTATAAAACGAAACTAGGTTTTTAAAGGTATCAGTGGAATCTTCTGCAATAAAATCAATGATCTCATGCAAGGGTATATTTAAACTCGCCACTATATTAGCTATCAATTGCGGGTCTAACTCCTTGGTTTTTTGATTTAAAAAGCGACTCATGGTTGAAATTCCAACATTGAGAGTCTCTGCAAGATCTTTTTGTGAAAGCCCACCACGTATTTGCATGTACTTACGAACGACTCCTAGAAACATCTCCGTATAGTCAGTATCAAATCTAATCATAAATCCTCCTGTGTGCTTGCAATTATTGCAAAACATTGCATGCAAGTCATCAATATTCCTTATCGGAAGCAATTTAAATTCCTTGATGCAATTTTATTGCTTGACGCAACGAGTCAGGTATGGGATACTGGTACCAGACAACAACATCACTGGGGAGATGTTATGAGCACAAGAATAAACATTGAAAATAATCTTTTAATTACAGGAACTTATATGAGTGCGACTGATTCAAAGATTGAAAATGAGCTTATCACAGACGCGAAAATCTCAGGATGTACTTACCGAAATAATACTTTTAGAAATGTCGTATTTAAAAATTGCAACTTCCAAGCTACTGATATCACGAATTGCAATTTTATTGACTGTAAATTTGAAAATTGCAATTTCATGTTCTCGAAACTCAGAAATTGCAGCTTGATAGCGTGCAAGTTCGATAGTTGCCACTTTTGCATTACGAATTCCCTTAACTGCAATTATCTGGCTTGCACGTTTATCCATACTGAGTGGGATGAAAACTTTCACCTCCACTCAAAATTTGAAAGATGCTCTCTCAAAAGCAGCCAATTACCAATGAAGGTAAAAAAGATCTCCTCATGGGAGACAGTGGTAAGTGAATACTTAATGCAAGCTGCTTAACACCTGCTTTCAAACTCAAGGACGAGACTTGGGCCATGGATGGCCACTTTATTTAGAAACAATTTTTATTTTTATACACGGAAGAAACTTACCTTAAGCCTGGATGGCTTTCACCCTGACCTACCTCACACCCCACCTTTTAAATCTTTAGGGCCCATGCAAATGGGCCACTACCTTTAATTCATTTGCTGGGTTTCAGCGCCTTTAGGAATTTGAAACACAAAAGTTTCTTTATCAAACTTAGAAACAACTTGAAGTTTTTTCAGTTTGAGTTTTACTGGTGATTTATCTTTATTAATAAGGACGAGATGTTCAATCTGAGAAAACTCATGGGGTTTGGATTTAAACTTAATATCAACTTCATCATAACCAAGTCTAGAGGTAGCATTTTTAGAGAAAGTTAATTTAAACTCATGCTTAGACAGATTTTTTACTTTATAAAACTTATTATCTGTCAGTCCTCGAGCGAGAACATCAAAAATTTGAGAATAACAATACTTAGCGGAATCACCAACTCTCACCTGCCCAGGTTCCCCACCAAAACCTTCATTATAGATCCACGTTTTTTCAGGATTACAAACAAGTATGGTCTTGAGACCTTTAGTCTCTGTGGTCATTTTAATACTCTGAGGAGTTGAGTATAAAATTTTAACAGGTTCAGTTCTATCTCGGCCTCTGCGATCTTTTTTAATTTGTTCAAAATCACCTTCAAAGGCTTTGGGTATAAAGCCAGCAAGACTGGCTTCTGCTAAAAAAATACTCAATAAGAATATAAGGAATACTTTCACCGCACTCATTAGTGTAACTGCACCGAAATTGCTTTTGAAACACCAGGCTCTTGCATGGTCACACCGTAAAGCATATCGTTCAACTCCATCGTTTTCTTATTATGAGTGATCAAGATGAATTGAGACTCACTACTCATCTCACGTAAAAGTTCATTAAACCTTCCAACGTTAGCATCATCTAGAGGAGCATCAACCTCATCCAGAAGACAGAAAGGCGAAGGCTTAACTAAAAAGATTGAGAAAATCAAAGAGACCGCAGTCATCGCTTTCTCTCCCCCACTCATAAGATTAATTGATTGCATTTTCTTTCCAGGTGGCTTGGCAATAATATCAATCCCACACTCATCGGAATCAACATCACCAGTGATTTCTAATCTTGCTTCCCCACCTCCGAAAATAATAGGGAATACTTTGGTAAAGCGAATATTCACTTCGTCATAAGCTTCTTTAAATCTCTTTTTAGATTTCTCATCAATATGAGCAATCGCTGTTTCTAAATCTTCAATTGATTTTTTAAGCTCTTGCTCTTGTTCTCTTAAGAAATCATAGCGAAGTTTTTGACGATCATAATCTTCAATGGCTTGCCAGTTAATTTCACCAAGACGGTTAAGCTCTGATCTATATCTTTTATATTTCTCTTTTGATTCTTTGAGAGCAGCTGGGAATTTCTTATCAAATTTATATTCTTCTGCTTCAAGTTTGATCACTCCCTCTTCGCCTTCCATCTCATACATGGCCGAAAGCTCAGTCAATCCTTCTAGGTTTGCTAAAGAGTATTCAAGATGTTTCATCAGAATATCTCTCAGATCAACCTTGTAGCGATCAAAACAATCACGCACGAGCAGATCTTCATCGATCACTATTTGTTCAACTTTCATATTCAGCTCAACATTATTTTTCTCGAGAGTATTTATTTTACTGGTTAATTCTTTAACTTCTTTTTCTCTATCTTGCATTCCCAGTAAAAGGCTTGATAATTCATCTTTTACTAAATTGAGTACATTCTCACGATCACTCAGAGCTTCCGCCTGAGTCGCATTAGACTCCTCCAGCGCACTCATCCCAGCCTTTGCGGCTTCAATTTCATTCGCATAGCGCTCAAGAAGCTCAGTATTACTTGTCAGTTTATCTTGATAGCGTTTGATTTGATCATTGGCATCAGAGATTTGGGATTGAAAATTATCTATTTGTACGTGAAAAGTTTTAGCACTTGCTTGGGCATCTAGCAGTTCAGAGCGCTCAGTCTCATAAGTAGAGCGAATTTCTTCACATTCACTTTTGAGCATTTCATATTGATCTGTTGCGGCTTCTATTTTTTGCTCGAGATCATCTTTTTGGTTGAGAATATCTTCTTCATTCTCAAGAAGCTCAAGCTTAAGTTTGCTGATTTCATTTTTACGATTGGTAAGAATATCAAAACGTGAACTCACAGTCTTATTACTAGCTTCTTTAGAATCAAGGGAAGACTTAAGCGAGATATGTTGAGTATAAGCCTCATTAAGGGCCTGGGCTTGCTCTGCTTCTTGAGCCGATAATTCTTCTACTTGAGTCGTGAGAACATTGATCGCATCCTCTAGGGTGTTCAGATCAGAAGTCTTCGCTTCAAACTCTCCCGTCATCTCATTGATAAGGTTATTTCTTTGAACAACTCCCATAGTGCTATCGTTCTCTGAACGGACAGAAAGCTTAGAGCCATTGAGAGTTTTAACCACATAAACATTTCCATCTTGGGAAACAAGTCCTTTAATATTAAGTGCACTAGCCACCTTCGTCGCTAATTCAGCACTTAAATCTTTAACAATATAAAAACCGTTAAAAAATTGTGAAAGGCTTTCTTTGAATTCAGCATTATTGATTTTTAAGATATCTTCGATCGCCACAACATCAGTGCAACCTTGAATTCGTAAACGCTCCACAGTTTCTGGTGAACATTTATCAAAGCTTGTTTGAGTGGAGAGAAAATCCAAACTTTTATCAGCGTGAGCCCCGGCCCAATTGGTCACTTTGTCGTGATCAGAAGAACTTGCAATCAGGGCATCAAAAGAATCTTCAAACAGGACTTCAAGGGCTTTTGCATATTCAGGTTCACACTCGATGATATTCCCTAAGATTTCAAAACGATTACTTTCATCATCATTTAAAAACTCAACAGCACCTTTGCGAATACCTTCACCTGTTTTATTAAGCTCTTTAAGCGAGTTAAGTTTAGATTCAAGTTGAATCGTCTCGCGAGAGAGCTCTCTTTGTTCTTTATCTTTAGCCTTTAACTCTTGTCTCGCCTGCTCTAATTCAGCCTTGGTTTTAGCATGAGTTTCTTTTAACTCAGACCACTTTTCCGTCGCAACACTTGAGTCAGTACGAAGCTTAATCAATTCATCAGAAGCATTCGCATTCGTAGTTTCGATTTCTTCAATTTCAGAACCAATATCTTCAAGTTGAGAAGAATACTCTTCAAGTTTTGAATTATTTCTAAAAACAGTTTGATCAATTTCTTTAAACTCTTCTTTATCAACTTCTAATGAGTTTTGTAGATCTTTGAGAGTCTCTTCTTTAGTCTGAAGTTCCTCTTTTAAAAACTCAACTCGCTCTTCTTGTTCAGAAAAATCAATCTCGTTTAAATTTTGCTCTTTTAAATCTGCTAGTTTTTGCTCTAGCTCGTTCAGCTTATTGGTTCTCTCTTCAATATCTTTTTGAATTTCAGTATTCTCAGCTTCACGCTCAGAGATATGCTTTTCTTTATCTTCACAAGTAGAAACGAGATGTTTTAACCTTTCTTCACTGGCTGCAAGTTCTTTGGAAAGTTCATTAAACTCACCTTGCATGAGATCGATCTTTTCAGTCAGATCAACTTTCTTAATACGCTCGTCTTCAAGGGTAAGTTCTAGTTGATCCTTAGCAAGACTCGCTTTTTCAACTTCTTCTGCATTGGATTGTAATTTATTATTCGCATTGACGTAATTGGTGAGAAAATCAAATTCTTTATGAGACTTAACGATCAACTCATGATGTTTTACACGGGAGCGTAATCTTTTAGCTTTCTCTGCTTTCTCCGCTTGACGCTCCAGCGCTTTAAGTTGCTTGTAAATTTCACTTTGAAGATCATTGAGTCTATTTAGATTTGAAGTTGTTTGTTCAATTTTTTTAAGAGATTCACGCTTGCGCATTTTAAATTTTGTGATCCCGGCCACTTCTTCAATCATCACTCGACGTTCAACTGGCTTCGCTTGCACAAGCCTATTGATTTCACCTTGAGCGATAATAGAATAAGATTTTGCACCAGCTCCTGTATCCATAAAAACTTCTTGGATATCTTTCAGACGAGCTGGAATATTATTTATGCGATATTCTGTTTCACCGTTACGATAAAGTTTACGGGTCAAGGCGATCTCAGAAGGTTTAGAAACTTGATTGCCAATATGGATATGCTTACCTGTATCGTTTTCTAAAACCAGAGTGACTTCTGCAAATGTCGCCGGAGTATATTTCGACGATCCTGCGAAAATCAGATCTTTCATTTTAGTTCCTCTTAAGTGCTTGGCTGATTGCTCACCCATAACCCAAAAGAGTGCGTCTACAATATTCGACTTACCACATCCGTTTGGTCCTACGATTCCCGTAATCCCATCATCAAAATGGATGGTGGTTTTGTCTTTAAATGATTTAAATCCTTGTAAATGAAGACGTAATAGTTTCATGAATAAATTGTCCCTTCTCGAATAATAACTGTGTGTGTAAGTAGGATTTTCCCTTAAAAAACAATCGATTGTCTAGGATTTAAGGGGGAATTGGCCTATTAAGTCCTTACATTGCTGCACCGTTCTAAAACATAAAATATTGGTTCGACCGCTGCCCCCATGGATAAACTAGCGGAACTAGGTATTTCAAGATTTATCCCGGTAACTATGCGTGTCAATTAACCAAGTTAGTTTATAATATCCACTACGTTGGAGATGTTATGAAATTGCGAGATCATTTAACTTTTGGATTTGAACAAACCTTTACCCTACCAGACTGGTGGACTGAAGATGGCTTCACTTCTGTATCAGATACCCCGAAAAAAAGAGAAAAAATGTTAGAGCTGGCAGAAGAACTCGCCATTGAACTCTCTGGAGAAGTCAAAGAATCAAAAGATATTTGGGATCATATGCAATATGAAGTGACGGATTCCGAAGGGGCCACTCAATTTTATGTCACTATGGATCCAGGAAGCATTGAAGTTAAAACTCCACCATGCTTGATAGATGAAGTTGAAGCCATGGCGGTTCCTTTGTTTAGTGCCAGTGAGCGTTCAGGCTTGGTGCCTTATCGTAATTGGTGGTATGGAGTGAAAAGTGGAACTGAAGGTGGATGCCATGTGAATATGGGTGGCCATACTCTTGAGACAAATCCCCTCTATCAAATGCCCGAACTCGTTGTGAAATACGCAGCCTATATCCATAATCGTCCCTTTTTACATTGGCCATTTATGGGTGTTGATGTGGGGCCCGGTGGAAATGCTATGCGTATGGATGAAAAAGATGATTTTTCCGGTGTCAAAAATCGCTTCGAAGAATATCGAGAACTTTACGCTAATGGGGGAAGTCTATCAGCCAGTGAAACTTTTGAGTTTTTTGAGCAAACCAATCTCATCAATGATAAATCCTCCTTTCCTTCCCTCAAAAAATTTACTAAAGATCTTTTTTTAATTGAAGATCGAGGACAGGAAGCTCTACGCAGCCCTGAAGAATTTTTCTTAGTAAGTGAACTGCGGATGCAGATCTTAGAGAATCTTAAAAATTCGAAATGTGAAACTCTCAAGAGTATTAAAAACTTACATAAAGAAAAACTAACTTCATTTGAACTTTGGAAAGAGTTTAAATTGTGGGCAAAAGATTTTAAAATTGATGCTGACAAATTTGAGCGTTTTTTTGAAAGACAATTTCCCGTGCTCTCCATGGGTGAGAATAAACCTGAAAATGTTTTCATCAACGACGGCAGACGTCCCCGGGTGATTACGGATATTAAAAAGCGCGGCGACACCATCATTAGTAAAACCATTGACACCAGTTATAAACGCTTTGAAATCTACACCTATGATTTAGCTGCGGACATTGAAGTTGAAGTTGCAGGTCTTGAGTATCAAAGTGAATTAAAAACAGTTGGTGAAAATCAATACCTTTATGTTGATGTTAAATACGATCAACAAAACCCGGTTATGGATGTTCGCTTTTTAAAAGACGGTGAGATCATTGAATGGAGTAAATTTAATATCCACAATATGATGTGGGAATAAATTATTTTTTCGAGATTTTATTCACCACCATCGCCATTTCAACACCATACATAGATGAAAAAAGTGGAGCTTCAAAAGTAGTCGCCTTAGGATTTTTAACCGAACTTAAATTAATTTTTTGCTCAAAGGAATTATTGTTCTCACAGGCCACATTAACCGTCATAACTTTTTCATCTGACATATGGGCCACTCCACTGCATTCAAGTTTAGAAATGGTGACTTGAGATTTGCTTTCAGGAATACTCTGTCTAATATATTCATTGAGCCCGATAATATGGTGTCCAAACTCATCTTTTTGATCACTGATAGCGAGTTGGTATTCAATCGACATCCCTTTTTCCAGGTAAGTGATTTGCTCTTTCGGTTTAAATTCTAAAGTTCCAATAAGTTGTTCCAAGGTGATAGCCGAGGCCATTGATTGAAGTGAAAATAATGACATGAGTAGGTAAATACCTAATTTCATTCGACTAACTCCTTTAGTTTGTGTGCCTCGTCATACTAACACAACGCAAAACAATCTCAAGTTAAAAGAGGAGTTGCTGTAATTTTTTCAATGCCAGAGGGGCTTTAGAAGAACTCACTTATAAGTCGCTTATGCTCGGCCAATAGATCCATTTCCTCTTCCGTCTGATTTTCTTTGATATGAGGAAAGCGCATTTTCCCATAATAGTTTCTCAGGTCAGAAATAATCACTGGCTCAATACCAATTTCTTGTAGAAAATCTTTTACCTTAAGAGCTGCATCGAGATACTCATTGAGTTTATATTTTTGAGCGAGATTTTTATTAGGGTATTGAGAATAAAAACTACGCTTGAAAGGAGTCTTCAAAAGGATAGCTTCCATCTTACTATTTTTAATCTCTGAGACTTTGACCAAATTCATAGTTAAGAGCATAGTGATTCGTGCTTGTAAAAGATCGAGTGCTTGTTCTCTATACTCGTATACAACTTTTTCATACTCTTCGAGATCTTGAAAATACATCTCACCCATCTCAACTTTTTGAACCGATCGAAGAGCCTTTTTAAGCAAATCATACATAGAAATCAGTTCACTCTTTTCTTCTTTTGCCGCAATAACGTGCTCTTGAAGAATATGTTCTCCATGCAGGGCCACGGCCACTGCAAAAATGTTGAGGTCTCTATTTTTTGAACCGCTTCTCAAGCGAAAAGGGCTTTGTCCCGTTTGCGCCAATTCATTTCCGCTATTTAGCTCCACCAGCCCTCTGAAAAACTCATTCATAGCATCTTCATAAAGTTGTTTTAAAAAAGCTAAGCTGTCATAACGCTGACCTGTCCACACTTGAAATTCAAATGCTTTAACATACTTAGAGGCTTCAGTGACTTTATTCTCAAAAGATATTTGTTCAGGTATGGCTTTTAAAGCTTTTCTTCTGGAGTCAGAAGCTGAAGCAGAACGAGACATCATTCGCCCCACTGCAATCTCTTCTCTAGATTCTTGAGCAGCATCAGCAGCGCGACCACTGTTCTCAGAAGCTTTGACGGCGTTATCACTCATATCTTCAATCTTGCTACAACTCGCAAAATAAAAGGTGGATACCAGCATTAAAACAAGACTCAAACTAGGCTTCATAAAATCTCCTCTATATTACTATCTTAGAGAAGAGAGCGCTGAGTTGCTTTACGCTTGAAATAATTACAACTTAATTTTCTGAAGTGTCTAAATTTTGGTGCTCTATTTCACCGGAATGAAGCTCCTGTAGCTCTCCTTCGGAGGTAAGCCCTTGGAATTTAAATTCAAAAAAGGAATCGGCATTTTCTGGGGCCCTAAAGATAAGCTCCAAAAACCCACTTTTCTTAACTGCCCAAGGTCGTGCTGGGGACACAATTGACCTCAATTTGCCACCTGCTCCAGAAATAAAATGGTGAGTCCCCTCGATGACACCCTCATCACTTAAATGATGATCATGACCTGCAAAGTAAGCATCGAACCCTTTGAGTGCTCGATCTAAAAAAGTTCTCACAGCAAAGTATGCATCACCATGATGGCCAACGCTGTATCTTGGATGATGGCCAAACCCAAATTTTAATCTACAGCGCCCCTTATGACTTTCTTCAAGAGAGTTCAACCATCTCAGCTGAGCGATAAAATAGGCGTTGGTATCAAAATTATAGAAACAGATATCATCATAAATCTCCAGCCAAAAATAACCGGGAAACTTAATCAATTCATGGCGCTGGGCTAAGTCAACCCAAACTTCCGTAGCCCCTCGATAGTCATGATTTCCTAAATTAATAAAAAAAGGAACTTCGGATTCCATCAGATTTTTATAGGGTTTTAAAAATTTATATTCAAATTGCTTGTCTTCAATCCCGGTTAAACCATTGGGATAAATCACATCTCCTAAAATTCTTATTTGATCACAAGCAGAATTCTCTAGGGCTTGGGCCACTGCGTACTGTTTTTTCTTACCGGTACCTGTGTCACCTACGATACAAATTTTATAACCATCTCTTAATGCACCTTGCTCTATTCTTTTACCTGCCGATACATACGAGTGACGATAAAGCTCATACCCCACCCCTATGGAGATAAATAGAATAAGTAAAATTCCAATCTGCTTATACATCTTTTAGAGTGATGATTTTACCAATTCAGTGGCTTTTTTCCCGTCAAAGCGTCCTTTGATTTGCCCTGATAGCTCTTTCATAATGCTTCCCATATTGGGGTTATCTTGAGAGCTTTTGATGTCTTCAATCATCTGCTTCACGTCATCTTCTGAGAGTTGACTCGGAAGATATTCCGCCAAGACAACCAGCTCTGCTTGAATTTCATCTTTCTGAGGACCGTCTTGGTAGAGTTGAAGAGAATCTTTGATTTTTTTAGCGTGACCAATCACAATATCTTCTTCAGCAATAGGTTTTTTAGAAGTATCGTTTTCAATAAAAAGCTTTTTTAAATAGCGCAAAACATTGAGTCTGGTTTTATCTTTTGCTTTCATAGCGGCGATGATTTCTTTACTGACCCTATCTTTAAGTTCTGACATGGATTTCCTCCCCTTTTTAGGATTTCACTCTACCTCTTGCACCTCTGTTTAACAATGGTTTAGAATATCAACATTAATAAGGACAGCTATGAAAATATTTATACTTATACTGATTTCACTCTCAAGCCACGCACAAATTGAGACCCGTTTAGATAAAACTAAAATGACGCTTGTAAATAAATCTGTTCCTACGGCTATTTTTGATATTCGCTATTTAGGAAATGATAATTTTGTAGGTGATGCTGTCAGTGGTTATAAAGCTCCCTTATGTTATTTGAGTCACACCGCTGCCAAAGCTTTATTTTTAGTGCAAAAAGAAATCGAGACCCTAGGCTTAACTTTAAAAATTTTCGATTGTTATCGTCCGCAAATGGCGGTGGATCATTTTGTAAGATGGGCCAAGGATTTGAGCGACACCAAAACGAAAACAAAATACTATCCCAATATTAAAAAAAATCTTCTTTTCAAAAAAGGTTATATTTCTAGTAAGTCAGGTCATAGCAGAGGAAGCTCAATTGATCTTACTCTAGCAGATAAGTTGACAAAAAAAGAACTGGATATGGGCACAGGTTGGGATTATCTCGATCCAAAGTCACATACAGCAAATCCAGAACTGACTCTCCCTCAAAGAACTCATCGTTTGGCCCTCAAAGCGATCATGGAAAAATACGGCTTTGAAAATTATCGTAAGGAATGGTGGCATTTTACATTTAAGCCTGAAGCCTACCCAAAAACATATTTTAATTTTGATGTCCTCTAAATTTGTAAAAAACTACACAGTGTAACTCTTACATACCTAAATACAAAGTAAATCCAGAATGTTAGTCACTGGATATGAAAAATTTAAAATTGATCGCACTTTTATTTGTATTATTTAGTTTCACGGCCAAAGCGACTGTTTGGATCATGATCGGTGACCCCAGTGAGAACAAGATTGGCGCTATAGGAATGTCCAGTGGACATATTGGCAAAAAAACTTTTGCCCTGGCCGACAATACGGGGATGGTAGGAATAGGTTCTTGGTATGTTTCCAGGGCCCAACGCAGACTCTCTCCCATTCTCTATCAATCACTTGGCTCATGGGATATGCTTAATGCTATTAGTGCGGAAGCGAATAGAAAAAGAGGCTCGTACTATCGCAGAGTCACGCTTATTCGATCAAATTTCTACACCGGCTCTCTGGCTTCTGACGGATGCCATGGAGAGAACTATTATTGTGGAGAAAGCACCGGAGAGCATTTTGCCATCACTGGAGGTGGGTTAACCGGACCTGAGGTCATCAACAACACCAGAGATCTTATTGAATTTAATAAAACCAGAAATCTCCCCCTAGAATGCCAACTGATGCAAGCCATGCGGAAACTACATGATACCGGTGGAGAATGGAAATTATTCGAGCGACTTGTTTTTGCGGTTGATGATTTAAATCTTTATAATGATGCTGATATGAAGATATTCTATAGAAAAGGTCGTCACGAGAATGATCTCTTTAGTGACCTTCAAAGGTACCTCGCGAAACGCGATGTCTATTGTAATTAATATTTATGGCCAGCTCTGACTTACTCAAAGTCATCAAACATAATCTCACTCAAAAGCCTATTTTGGACCGAGTATTTTATGTGCCTTTTTGGGAATGCCCCTATAATTGTGACTTTTGTTGTGTTGACTCTCTGCCTGGAAAGCCTCAGTCTGATTTAGGCGCAGGAGAAGAATTTCTTTTTAAATTCTTAGGTAGTTTATCTCTCCAAACAAATAAAAAAGTAGGTCTTCATTATTATGGTGGAGAGCCCCTTTTAAAACCAGAAGAGTTTCTGAATGTGGCGCGAAGAGCAGTGTCCCACCCGGCCATTTCTAAAGTCTACCTTTACTCAACTCTACGTCCCCCTAAAAGTGTGGAAACGATCAAACAACTTCCAAGTGATAAAATAAGAGTTGTTGTGAATGATTTTACCGCCAATGAAAAAGTTAAACATGCGATGCAAGAGTTAGCTGGGGTTGCGGAATATTATAGTAATCCTACAGTTTTTCACACAGGTCGAGCCAGAAATATTGAAGGGGAAGTTAAAAAATTTTCCAGTGAAAAAATCAAAAAAACTTTTTTTGAAAAAGTTCTTCCTCCAAGCTTACCCGGAAGAAGTTGTTTTGCGAATGCTTCTGGCCCGCTTATCAATGTAGCCCATCAAAAAGTCCATCTGTGTTGCCTTCCTCAAAGCCCTGTTGTGGGAGACTTTGCAAGTGACACGGATCAACTTGTCAAAAAATATATTGCAAGCTTGCAAGAATTTCATAAAAAAACTTATCAAGATATGAAAAAATGCGGACACACTCATGCCTGTCAAAGTTGTGAGAAGTGGAGTGCTTGGGACACCAGAAAGGTACCGGCTTTTAGTATTTAATCGAGGAGCTTAAGCTTTCTCGCCAGAATCTCAATCGTCGTTCCTTGTAGCATCACTGAGATACAGACCACTAAAAAAGAAATATTAAAAAACATCTCAGCTTGAGCTCCCATTGCGGTGAGAGGAATAAGCGCAAAGGCAATAGGTGTCGCTCCTCTCAAGCCAACCCATGAGATAAGTAATTTTTTTTGAAACGTTGAACGAGAGCCAATAAGAGAAAGAAAAACCGCAATCGGTCTGGCCACAAAAACCAAACAGAGGGTGACCCAAAAAGCCTTGGAAGTAAAACTGAATATCTTAGCCGGGTTCGCCTGTAAACCGAGGACAACGAATAAACTAATCTGCATCAACCAACTGGTTGCTTCAAAATAATTACTGGTGATCTCTTTTATGGCCTGAGCTTTATGACTGATCACAACTCCAGCAAGATATAAGGCCAATAAACTATTGGCAGGGATCATTTGACAAAGACCGATGATAAGCAAACAGACCGAAAGAATATTAACTGAATAAAACCCCTTAATCTCAAAGGAGATTTTATGGAGAATAACACTACATAAATAACCGAAGATCAACCCTACCAAGGCCCCCAGCCCCATATTAATAAAGAGGTCTCCTAAAAGAGCGATGCTTGGACTTTTTTGAGTCGTAATAAGTAGAGTCAGAGCAACGACTAAGAAAAATGACACTGGGTCATTGGTGCTAGATTCAAATTCAAGAGTTTCTGAGATATGCTCTTTGAATTTTAAATTTTTAGTTTCAAGAATTGAAAAAACAGCTGCGGCATCAGTTGCAGACAAAACAGCCCCTAATAACATGGCCATCAATAGATCAATACGAAAAACTAAATGAGTGAAATAGCCGACGATAAGGGTGGTGAGTATCACGCCAAAACTTGAAAGCAAGACTCCTTCTTTCCAGGCCAATTTAATTTGGTCAGTGCTAGTCGATAACCCTCCTACAAAAACGATAATTCCAATCGCAAATTGGGAGTAGAAATTGACGTAGTTGGGAAAATCAAAAAGAAAATCAAACTTATAACCATTCCCAAAAATAAAGCCTAACCCCAAATAGAGAATGAGAGAAGGAACTCCATACCGTTTAGAAGGCTTGGATATAAGTGTACCAATAAATAAAAATAGTCCGGTGACAAATATTAAACTGAGGCTTTGCATCGGATCATTTTTTTATCGAATGAAGGATTTTCTCAAGCCGCTCTTTAGCGTGGGGCTTTACTAAAATATCTTTACAGTTATATTTTTGAGCGACTTTTAAACTCTTCGTATTCACTGTTCCCGACACGATAACAATGGGAATTTTCTTACTGATGTTTCTCACATCTTTAATAAAATCCAGACCATTTTCATTTGGAAGTTTTAAATCGACGATGACCAAATTGATATCTAAGTTTTTCGAAATGATATTAAAAGCTTCAATCGAGTTTTTAGATTGCATGACACTATGGCCCCACTGTTCAAGGTCGTGGGTAATAGCGGCCATGCTGACAGGATCATCTTCAAGAACAAGTACTTTCATTTTAATCTCTTACGCTAAATTTACCACCACCAGTGATCACCAGTGTTAGATAACAAACCGCAAAGAGAATCGCTTTTTCTTTAACATTCCAAGGGTCACTCGCGTGAACCACAAACCCTGCAACCAGCATCGTAAAGAGAAGCACGCTGGCAAACCATCTGGTCTTAACACCTAAAATGATAAGAAAAGAACAGATAAGCTCAGCAAAGATAGTCGCGCATAGGGATAAAAAACTTCCCATCCCTAACGGGTCAGCGAAGGTATCCATATACTTTCCAAAATTAAAAGCTTTAGAAATTCCATGGGGAAAGATCATCATTAGTCCTACCGCTACTCGAAAAACTAATAAACCTAAATCTACAGTTAAAAACTTTTTCATTTCATTATCCTTATTTACATTAACTTGTTGAAGAACAGCTCGCCCCACCTAAAACACAAAACTCTGCGCAAAATCTGTGATTCAAATATACTTTTTTCTCGGATGCTCGCAGATTATTTCCCAGTATAAACTGATCATCATAAGCTAACAAAGTACATGGCATCACAACAGTTTGATCCTCACCTTTTCTTTTCACAATCATCCGCTCGCTAGCGCACATTTGTTGCTCTGGTGACTTGTTTAAAATATCCCAACAAGCGGTAGTGATCTCAGGTACATCTCGACCACTTTGCATCTCGGGAAATATAACTATTTTTTCCTGCAAGTCTATATGAATATCTAAATCGTCGAGTAATTTTTTATGACCAGCTAAAGCCTGTTCTGGGCCCTCATCTTTGAGAGATCGGCTGGCCAACGAGATATTAAATCCATGATCATAGAGCCATTTAAGTTGATCACAAGTGCGCTTAAATGCCCCAGCGCCTCGTTCTTGATCATGTACTTCTGCAGTAAAGTGATCGAGAGAAACTCTAAGGTGAAGATTTTGACCAAATCGTTTCTTTAAGGCCAAAAGAGAGTCTTGATGTCTTTTCAGCACTCTATTGGCATTAGTGAGGACAAGCAGATCAAAGCCCCGCTCGAGAATAAGCGTTAATATTTCTCTAATATTTGGATTGAGAAAAGGCTCCCCTCCGGTGAGACCTATCATGGACACTGGGTATTGGTGATCTCTTACTTCATCAAGATAGGGTTGAATATCCTGGGCCGTTAAATAAACCAGTCTATCATTGGTAGGAGTTGATTCGATATAACAGTTCTCGCAAGCTAGATTACACAAGGTCCCCGTGTTAAACCAAAGAGTCTTGTACTCACTAAGCTCGACAAAAGCCCTTTGTTCACCCTTAGCCGTCTTTTTTTGTTCTACAAATTTTTGCCCATCCATAGCCAAATAGTACCCTGAAACCAGTTTTCCAGCAACAAAACACAGTGCACAAAAATATTTTCATTTACACAATTTCAAAACATATACAAAACAGATCCCATAGACTAATGTGTCTGCTTAAAAAACCTATATAAGCCTGATAAAAATGATTGATATAGATAAACTACTCGAAGATTGCGCCAACGAAAAAATTCACCTCATCGGAGAAATTCAAGAATTTGCCTGCCTACTTGCTATTGACGAGAACTTCGATATCAAAATTGTGAGCGAGAACTTTGTCGATCTTGGTCTTTCTGTTGGCATTGGAGATTCTTTTAAAGAAGTTTTATCCAAAAATGATATTCAAGAAATTGAACATCTGCTTGAGCAAGAAGAAATCCAAAGTGGTTATTCTTTGTATTTAACGAAAAAGAAATTGCGTTTTTATTGCTATAAAACAGATCAGTTACTCGTGCTTGAGCACGAGCTTTATGATGATGATCTCAAAGACATTAAAAAAGAGAATTTAATTGATTCACTCTTGGGTTTTAATATAAGAGGTAGGCAAGAATCTGGGATTAAAGAATTGGCCAGTAATTTGGCGGTTAATATAAAAAGTCTGGTGGGCTATGATCGAGTGATGGTTTATAGATTTCATCCTGATGATCATGGAGAAGTCATAGCTGAAGAGAAAGAGGATCACCTCGAGCCCTTTCTCAATTTGCATTACCCGGAGTCAGATATTCCCAGGCAAGCACGAGAGCTTTTTATTCGCAATCAAATCCGGATTATCAATCATATCGACGGAAAAAGATTTAAGCTCCTCTCAAGTCACGATACCCAACTTGATTTAAGTGATTCTATTTCAAGAGCAGCCTCCCACGTTCATTTGGAGTACTTACGTAATATGCATGTAGGGGCGACCTTAACTATTTCTATTGTGGTGGATGGAAGACTATGGGGACTCATAGCATGTCACCATTATTCACCCAAATTTATATCCTATTCCACCAGATCTCTACTCAAGATTGTAGGATTTTCTTTTGCAACTGAAGTCAGTAAATATCTAGCCCACCAATATAACGCCAGGTTAAAAGATGTAAATCATCTCACGGTCTCACTTTTAAATGAACTAGAGAATATTGGCAGTGTTTTTGAGACGAACTACCTAGACCATATTGTCACCGCAAGAAGCTCACAAATTCTCAAACTCATGGAAGCTAATGGTGTGTATGTTGAGGTTGGAAATCATAGCACCACTGTAGGAGTCACACCTTCAAAATCTGTCATCCAATTTATCAAAAAACAGATTTCAAAAAGTAGTGAATCAATTTTTTATACCAATTCACTCTCTGAATATGATGAAAGTTTTCAGTCATTTGCCGCTGAGACATCAGGAGTACTAGGCGTAGGGATCACCTCAACTGGCTTGCGTAATTGCTTTGTCATGTGGTTTCGCCCAGAAACTATCACAGAAATTTCTTGGGCCGGAAAAAATGATAAAAATATTGTCTACGATGGCAAGCACGCTAGGCTCTCTCCGAGAGGTTCATTTGATGAAATCATCAAATTGCAAAAACAATCTTCTTTTGATTATACGAAGCAAGATCTAGACATCGCTTTTGAGTTTATTTGGTTTCTCAGCAAGGTGCTCCTCAAACAACTCGATTTCGCTGAAAAAAACCTTATCAGTTTAGAACAAGAAGCGAGAGAAAAAGATCGTTTTATCTCAGCACTTTCCCATGAGCTCAGGACTCCGCTAAATAATATCTTAGGATGGCTGCAACTTTACCATCCTCAATTACATAAGACAGAAGAACTCGCAGAGCTTTATAAAGTTATTAATAATAATTCCAAGCAACAATTACGTCTTATCAACGATCTACTCGATATATCAAAAGTGGCCAGTGGAAAAATTAAACTAGATCTTAAAGCCCTTGAGATCAATGAAAGTATTATGAATATTTATAATTACTTTAAGCCATCTTTTAAAAGTAAAGGGATCGACTGCTTTGTTAGCCTCAACGAAAGTCTCACCTGCGCTATCGATGAGACAAGGTTTGAACAAATTCTTAGAAATATTTTACAAAACTCTCTCAAATTTACCCCTAGACATGGACAGATCTTTATCTCTGCTAAAAAAGAAAAATCAGAAGCAACGATCGAAATTCGTGATACGGGAGTGGGAATTGATAAAGAAGAATTGGCACTCGTCAGTAATGAGTTTTATCAGGCGACAAATAACAAAACAGCTGTTTCAAATAAAGGAATGGGCCTAGGACTCGCTCTCGTTAAAAATATTGTTGAGTTGCATGGTGGTGATATGAGTATCGAAAGTGACGGTAAAAATATGGGTACCGCAGTGAAAATTCATCTCCCTCTCATAAACATAACAATAAAAAAGAATCTCGAGGAAGAAGATGAGCTGTCTCACAGCTCCGAGTTTCATATTGGCTCAAGCCTTAAAGGCAAAAAAATCATGCTCGTGGAAGATACTATTGAATCAGCTCGCTACATGAAGATATTCTTAGAAAATGAGGGGGCCGAAGTTAACTGGTTCGGTGAAGCTTATGAAGCTCTTAAAGCTCTCAAAAATCATAATTATGATCTTATTCTCTCCGATATTGGTCTTCCCGTTATGGATGGATTGGAATTTGTGGGACTTGCTCGAGAAATCGGTGACTATAAAAAAATTCCTTTCATAGCCCTTTCTGCTTATGGGACGGATAGTGAAATTAATAATTCAATCGCAGCTGGTTATAACTTACACTTGGTGAAGCCTGTTGAACTCAATCAACTTCTCGTCACCATAGCAGAGTATATATGAAAACATTACGTGAAAGATTAAGAAGTGAAACGAAAGAGTTTCACGATTTTCTAGAATCCCAGTATCCTTTTAACACCCTCCTTGAACAAAAGGACTTGGCCAAAAATACTGAAAGAGCCCTTATTTGTTTCAAGCTTTGTTTTTATAGTTTTCTCAACCAACTCAAAGATGAACATGAGTTTTATCAAAAGTCATTTGATTCTCTTTCAAAAGTTAAGCCTGAACTTAACGATAAATTACTAACCCTCAAGCCCATTAAAGATGATCTACATCTCCATTATTTATTCTTAGGTTCAAGAATGGGTAACAAGCTTGTCATAAATAAAAACCCTTCGATCTTAGAAGTTCAGGGGGGAGATTATTTTAATATCGATATGCCTCAAGAACTATGGAAAGATTTTTTAACTCAATTGGATCAAGTTCAAGATATTGAACAACAAAACATGATTATAGGCCAAGTTAAAATGAGTTTTAAAGAACTCGCTCAATACGGTTTATTACTGCAATCGACTTAGTCCTTGGCTTTTATTTTAGAAATAAGTTCAGAATAAAGATCCCCTCTTTGAGCCGCTTCATCATGTAGGACTTTTACTTTTTCGATAAAGGCATCTTTTTTAGGATAATGGATGGTCACATTCATTTTTTCTTGGATATAATCCAGCGCTCTAGCTTCATCTTCATTCCAATATTTGCGTTGTTGCAAGCTAGAGTATTTAGCAGCGGTTTGCACCCACTGCTTTTCTTCGAAAGCCAGTTCACTCCATAACTTACTTGAGACAACAAGCACATCTGGCATTATAGCGTGTTCATCAAGACTATAATGCTTGGCTACTTCTCCATGCTTTTTAGTCGTCAGGGCAAAAACATTATTTTCTGCGCCATCAATGACATTTTGTTGGAGTGCTGTATACACTTCCCCGTAGGGCATGGGAGTTGGAGAACCGCCCATTGCTTTAAGCATATTGATGGCAGACTGGGAGCCCATGACTCTAATTTTAAGACCTTCAATATCTTTGGGCTCCCTTATAGGCTTATGGGCATAAAAGCTTCTTGCTCCTGCATTATAGAAAGCCAGGCCTTGTAAATTAGCTTTATAAAGATTATCCAGAAGGAGTTGACCAACCTCTCCATCAAAAACTTCAAAAGAATGAGGTATAGATCTAAAAATATAAGGAAGATTTATCACTGACCAAAGGGGATTAAAGTTTTCTAAACTACTTGAAGAGACTTTGGTAAAGCTTAAGGCTCCCACTTGTAGAAGCTCTAGAATCTCTCTCTCTTTACCCAAAATAGCATTAGGATAAATAATGACTTCAAGTTTTCCTTTAGATAATTCATCTAGCTTTTGAGCAAAGTCCTCTAGTCCCCTATGCACAGGGTGATTTTTATTAATATTGTGAGCGAGCACTAATTGTTTGCGAGATGAATCTTTGCCAAATTTCAAAATAAAAAAAGAACTTAATAAGATAAATAAAATAAGAGTTATTTTCATAATAAACCAAACACCTTTGGTAGCCACAAACTTAGATTAGGCCATAACACCACAATAAGAAGATCTAAGATAAGAATTGCGTAGAGGGGAAGTAGTTTTGAGACCACATGATGAATTTTGACATTAGCAACGGAACACCCAATAAATAAAGCATTTCCAACTGGTGGAGTACAGATTCCAATGGATAAATTAAAAATCATAATGATCCCGAAATGAACCGGATCAATGCCTAAACTCTCTGTCACAGGCAAGAATATAGGTGTAAAGATGAGTACAGCGGGGGTGAAATCTAGAAAAGTTCCCACCACTAATAATATGATATTAATACTAATGAGCACAACCCACGGTGAATCTGAAAAAGAGAGGAGAAACTCAGAGATAAATTGAGGTACATTGGCCATGGCCATTACCCAAGACATAACCGAAGAGCTACTCACCAAAAACAAAACGATACTCGAGGCTTTGGCACTTTGAATCAGCACGTGAAAAAGCTTTTCTCTATCCATCATTTTATAACAAAAAGATAATATCAGGCTGTAGAGCACTGCGATTCCAGAGGCTTCGGTCGCAGTAAAAACCCCAGCAATGATCCCACCTATCACCAAAATGATCAAAAAGAGTGAAGGTAGAGCTTCCCAGATAACTTTTAATTTTTCAATTTTCTGGCTTGAGACGACTTTATTTTTCCGTGACATGTAAGCTGTGATTAACATGAGTGAGAAACAGAGTAAAAAGCCTGGAAGATAACCGGCTACAAATAATGCTGCTATCGATGTTCCCCCACTTACAAGTGAGTACAGAATAAGAACGTTTGAAGGGGGGATCAGTAGTCCAGCGGTGCAAGAAGTGATATTAACTGCGGCTGCTAGATTCATATCATAATTTTCTTTGCGTTGAATAGGAGACATAATACTTCCTATGGCCGCTGCTGAACTGGCTGCAGAACCACTGATGGCACCAAATAAAGTATTGGCCAAAATATTGGTATGGGAAAGTCCTCCTGGGAGTTTACCCGTGAAAAGTCTTGAGAGATTAATAAGTCTTATCGCTATTCCCCCAGTATTCATAATATTTCCGGCTAAAATAAAAAAGGGTATCGCCAAAAGCCCAAAATTATCTAGAGCATTGAGCATTTTTTGGGCGGTAATAAGGGCGGCACTGGAAGCAGGAAAGAGGTGCAGTAGTGAAAAGAAACTAGCGAGAGCAACACTTAAAGAGATAGGGATCCCGATAGCGAGCATAATAAAAAAACTTAAGAATAAAGTAAGAATAATTGCGAGTTCCATTATTTATGGCCCTCCAAAGCTTGCTGACATCCAAACACAAAAACGATCAGACCGTTCAGAGGTGCGGCAAGATAAATAATCGCCATCGGTATACCCAATACCGCGGTCGTTTGACCTAAGCTCCAAATGGAATGAACTAAATGACTCCCCCCTAAAATAAAAATAAGTCCAAAGAAAACAAGAGCAAAAGCGATGACTTTTTCAAGCCATTGAGGATGATTAAGTTTTTCCGCCAAGAGTTCTAGGGCCAGATGGCCTTTTTCCATAAAAGTATAACTTGCTCCAAACATAGTGAGCCAGATCAATAAAAAGCGGGCCAATTCCTCAGTCACTGTTGAAGGTGAATTAAGAATATAGCGTGAAAAAACTTGCCACAGAACACAAAAGACCAGTGCTCCAAATATAAAAACTAAAAATGTTTCTAATATTTTTTTAAGACTCAGCATAGGAGTTCCTTTCTTGGAAGAGCCCCAAGATATTGAATATGTTTTCCTGCAATCGTAATGGCAAACTCAATCGCTTCTTCCCATTGATTCTTTTTCATATAATGAGCGAGCATAGCTCCGGTAAAAACATCACCTGCTCCAGAAGTATCAAGAGCTTGAATGGGTTTAACCGTAAATTTTTTCTCGCTTCCTTCTCGAATTAAACTTACCCCCTTGGGACCTTGACGTTTCACAATAAAAGGATGGTTAAGACCTGAGACCACTGCAAAGTCATCTTCTGAAATAATTAAGACATCGATATTCGTCGCTATTTTTTTCAAAAACTTTTTTGCCTTTTCTTGACTCCAAAGTTTTTCACGAAAATTCACGTCATAGACAGTCATGATTTTTTGCTCTTTTGCCTTTTGATAGCACTGCTCAAGTGCAAAATTCAGCTCAGGACTCAGAGCAGCTGTGATGCCACTATTATAAAATATATCGCAATCTAAATAGTTACTTCCAAGCATATCCAGGCTAAGGGTAGAGGCAGCTGAGTTTTTTCGATAATATTGAAAAGACCTTTCTCCTGTTTCATCGTTCGAGATAAAATAGATACCATTTTGACCTTCGCCGGATATCAAATTCATCTGGATATCAAATTTTTTAAAAAAATCTAAGTAGTGCTGATAAAAAATGTCTTCGGCCACTCGCATGGTGTATTCGCATTCAAGTCCAAATAAACTAGCTGCTGCGCAAGTATTAAATGTGTCTCCAGCAATACTTATATTCATATTCTGATCAAATTCAACCATGCATTCACCAAAGGATTTTAAGCGCATTGAATTTCACTCCACTTGCGGGCTTCAGTTTCTAACCAAGCGTAATCACCCTTTTGCAAGACATCACGAGTAAACAGATTTCCTCCCACGCACACAGCTCTTGCCCCAAGGCCCAAAAACTCACTAGCATTTTCAAGCTTTACCCCTCCGGTGACGATTAAATTTAATTGAGGAAGGGGTGCCAGAATTCCTTTCACGCCCTGAGGTCCATAAAGAGAACCAGGGAAGAGCTTTTGAATGGCAAAGCCATTCTTATGAATATGCATCAACTCACTCGGAGTGCTCCCTCCAGGTATATAGGTTATCTCTTGGGATCGATAGTATTCAAACAGCTCTTGATCACTATGTGGGGAGACTATAAAACTCGCTTCATCAATAAGCGTTTCTCTGGCTTCTTTGGAGTTGGTAATCGTACCAAATCCAAGATTGAGTTCTGGAAATTTCTCTTTAGCTATTTTAAGAACCGAAACAGCTTGAGGAGTAGAGAGCGTAATTTCAATATTATGAAGCCCTCCGCTTCGACATGCGGAAATGCATTCCATTGCGACCTCTTCACTGGGTGCTCTAAGTACAGCGATCACGGGATTATTCCCTAGAGATTTAAAAAAAGCGTTGGTATTGTTCATCTAATTCCCTTTTAAAACTTTTTTGTCCCAGGATCTCAGCGGGTATAATTTGCTGAAACTGTTGAGCAAAAGTTTGGATATCTTTATCATTCCAGCTTTTGATCTGCTCCGCTTTGGGATCCATGATTTTTTCATTTTGATCAAGTTTGCGTTTAAGAAACAGAATCCAAACACAAAGAGCCTTGACCAGTATTGGACACTGCTCTTTATTTTCTTTTATAACAGGAAGCCATCTCTGAGGAACTTTTTGCGTTCCATCCATAGCAATTTGCTCTAAGCGATGTTTAAGATGTGGGTTTTTAAATCTCTGAATAAGCGCCTCAGTGTAAGCTTTGTACTCAGTTTCTGAAATATCAGGTTTCAAGGTGGGATAGACTTCTTCAGTAAAGAGATGAGAGAGATCATCTAAAATTTCTTGGTCTTGTATGGCTTCATCCACCGTTTCATAATTTTTAAGCCGCCCCATATATGTCAGATAGGAGTGAGCCCCGTTGAGTGCTCTAAGTTTTAAATTTTCAAAGGGTTCTATATTTTGCACGAGTTGAACCCCAGGCCAGTGGGGTTTCTCGGAGCTAAATTTATCTTCGATGCACCACTGAGAAAACTTTTCAGTTAAAATAACTAAAGGGTCGAAATCATCTTTATCTTCAAATGCTTTCTTTTTTTCTTCTTCAGTTGTCTTAGGAATAATACGATCAACCATCGTATTAGGAGACATAACTTCTTTTTCAAACCACTCAAGACAAGGGCTCTCTTTAGCTTTAAGAAAAGAGGCAACGGCTTTCTTTAAGATACTCCCATTAAAAGAAACATTATCACAACTCAGTAGAGTCCCAGGTTTTTGATGAGTTTTATATCTTTGCTCCATAGCATGGGCGATAAGTCCGATGGCAGTGGTTGCTTTATCAGACTTTAGCTCAGCTTGTATTTCTGTTAGGTTTAAATCTAGCTCACCTTTATGAAAGTCAAAACAATATCCTTTTTCAGTAACAGTTAGACTTATGATTTCTGTTTGTTCTGAAGCGAGTAAATCAAAAACGGCTTGATAACTTTCAGGTAAGAAATATGACTGAGCCACACAATGAATCTGGGTAAGTTCCGCAACCGCATGGTCTCTTGCTAAAACAGAATATCTATTTTTTTGAGCTTGCATTTGTTTAACTGCGGTATCAGTTCTCATACTTACCGCAGCGATCCCCCAATCTTCTTTAGCGAGCTCCGTATAATAAGCTTGATGTCCTCTAAAGAATTGCCCAAGTCCTAGGTGTACTTGCTTGATAGGATAATTCTTCATAATTGGTAAGCCTTTTTAGGTAAGTTATAAGTCAGATCTTCCATTAGTTTAAACGCAGACTTTTCTGTTATTCTTTTTTCCAAAATAAGTTTTGAGATGAAATGAGCATCCACTCTGCGGGCCACATCATGCCTGGCAGGAATAGAGAAAAAAGCTCTGGTGTCATCATTAAATCCAACTGTGTTGTAAAAGCCAGCTGTTTCCATAGTCCGCTCACGAAAGCGCATCATTCCTTCAAAGCTATCATGAAACCACCAAGCAGGTCCTAATTTAAGTGCTGGATAGTGACCGGCCAGTGGGGCCAACTCGGTAGAATAGCGATTTTCATCGAGAGTAAAAATAATGATATTCAAATGACTTTCATTGCCAACAGTATTAAGTAAATCTTTGAGGGCATGAGTGTACTCAGTAGACTGAGGAATATCCGCCCCCACGTCTCTTCCGATATTTTTAAAAAGCTTAAGATTATGATTACGATGGGATCCCGGATGAATTTGCATCACAAGTCCATCGTCTAATGACAACTTTGCCATTTCAACGAGCATAGCCGCTCTAAACTGTTCACTCTCCTGAGCCGTGATTTCTTTTTTGAGAGCTTTATCTAAGAGCTTTTGTAATTCTGTTTCACTAAGGCTTAAAGTTTGAGCTGTTGGGTGCCCATGATCTGTAGCGGTCGCTCCTTTTGTTTTAAAAAACTCTCGTCTTTTCATGAGCGCATTTAAATAGCCATTCACTTTAGAAATATTCTCCCCGGTGAGATCTGAAAGTTTATTCAAATGCTCATAGAAATCGTCATGTTCTGGGTCGGTTAATCTATCCGGTCTAAAGGTGGGGATGACTTTGGAATTGGTATGAAATTCTAGCGAGTCTATGGCTTCGTCAGTTGTAGCGATCTTTTCAATATTAAATCGATCCAAAAGCGCATTTGGTTTAAATTCATCACTTTGGAGTTTTTTATTGATTGTCTCGTAAAATAAGTCTGCATTTTCTTTTGCAAGTTCTTCTTGAATACCAAAGACTTCACTAAAAACATGATTCAACCAAATCCACGAAGGAGTACCGCTGAACAAAAAATAGTTTTCAGCAAAAACTCTCCATGCAGTTTTTTGTTCTTGTTCATCCAATTTCTTTCCTCGTCCAAAAATTTCGAGAGGAATACCTTGAGAATACAGCATTCGCAACAAATAATGATCTGGGGTAAGAAGCAACTCGGTTGCGTTAGTAAAATGCTTATTTTCATGAAACCATTTTGGATCAGTATGTCCGTGGGGACTTAAGATGGGTAGGTTTTTTACAGAATCATAAAGCGTGCGCGCGAGTTTTTTTTGATCTAAGTTTATAGGAAAGAGACGATCAGGATGATTGATCTCATGCATAGTCGGGCCTTTAACTAGGGTTTTATCTTTAAAATAGTTCTTGTCAATTTTACCTCTGAATTGGAAACTGAGAAAGGAAAAAGGAGTATGCCTGTGAAGATCACTCAAGCAAAAGTAATTGTCACTTGTCCGGATAGAAATTTTGTGACTTTAAAGATTGAAACTGACGAAGGAATATATGGAATTGGCGACGCCACTTTAAATGGAAGAGAGTTAGCTGTTGTGAGCTATCTTGAAGATCATCTTATCCCTTGCCTTATTGGAAGAGACGCCAATCAAATCGAAGATATTTGGCAGTATTTTTACCGCGGTGCTTATTGGAGAAGAGGTCCAGTGACTATGTCTGCTATAGCTGCCGTTGATACCGCCTTATGGGATATTAAGGCCAAAAAAGCCAAGCTTCCTCTTTATGAACTGCTCGGTGGCAAATGCCGCGAAGGAGTTATGGTTTATGGTCATGCTAACGGTCAAGATATTTCAGAAACACTTGAAGAGGTTTCAAAATATATTGAACTAGGCTACAAAGCTATTCGCTTACAAACAGGAATCCCAGGATTAAAATCAACCTATGGTGTCTCCAAAGATAAAATGTTTTATGAGCCAGCAGATGCCAATCTGCCCAGTGAAAATATTTGGTCAACGGCAAAATATTTAAAACATACTCCGAAACTTTTTGATAAAGCTCGGGAGAAATTTGGATTTGATCATCACTTCCTCCATGACATTCATCACAGACTCACTCCCATAGAAGCCGCGAAATTTGGAAAATCCGTAGAAGATTATAATCTCTTTTGGATGGAAGACCCGACACCTGCAGAAAATCAAGAAGCTCTGCGCCTGATTCGTGAACATACGACAACACCAATAGCCATCGGTGAAATTTTCAATACGATTTATGATGCAAAAGATCTGATCCAAAATCAATTGATCGATTATATCCGCACCACTGTTGTGCATGCGGGAGGAATTTCTCATCTCAGAAAAATTGCGGCATTAGCTGAGCTCTACCAAGTCAGAACCGGAAGCCATGGTGCTACCGATCTCTCCCCTGTATGCATGGGAGCGGCTCTACACTTTGATATCTCTGTTTCTAATTTTGGTATTCAAGAATATATGCGCCATACAGATAAAACTGATGACGTTTTTCCTCACAGTTATACTTTTAAAGAGGGAATGCTCTACCCAGGAGATGTTCCAGGACATGGGGTCGATATCGATGAAGAACTTGCAGCTAAATATCCTTACCAACCAGCTTATCTTCCAGTGAATAGATTAGAAGATG
Source organism: Halobacteriovoraceae bacterium (assembly GCA_002713145.1). Taxonomy (GTDB): domain Bacteria; phylum Bdellovibrionota; class Bacteriovoracia; order Bacteriovoracales; family Bacteriovoracaceae. The sequence goes on along the minus strand of PAVS01000021.1, from coordinate 16,498 downwards.
GGACCATGTGGAGTTGGTAAAAAAAACATAAAAAAACCCCTCATTTGAGGGGTTAAAATTCTTTATACATGCCTTTTTAAATTACATTTTTAAACTTTTTACACATTGAGCAGCATAGTAAGTATTAGAATTACTCTGCACACAAGCTTTAATTGCTCTTGCTGGAACTTTACCGTCCCCCGCATATTTTACACAATCATTAGCATAGCTCGCATTATTGATATCGGTACAAGCATTCACCTGTCTTGCATTCGCACCTAATTTTCCTGCAGACTTTACACACTCATTAGCAAAATAAGTGTTGGTGATTTTAGCACACCCATAAACAATATTTTCATTAAAGATATTAAATTGACCGGCATTGCTTACACAATCAGTTGCATATGAGCTATTTTTAATACTTGTACAAGCATTCACCACTTCAGCATCTACTTGGTACGATTTAGCCTTCTCTATACATTGAGCTGCAAAATAACTATTTTGGATTTTTCCACAGGCTTGCACTACAGCTGCTAGGCGAAAACCTCTTCGTCTTGTAGGTGGTAGGGGAAGATCCACTCCACCGCGTCTTCCACCTCTTCTAGGGTTTCTAAGAATCATGATGGCTTCTTGAAGCTTAGCATCGATAGCTATTTTCTCTGCACGAGTTGCTGTGACAATTTGTCTTTCTATGCGGAGTAATTTGTCTTGGATATCATTTTCAAGATTTTGGTGTCCTAATCCGCCTCTACGGGTTTGGGCAGATGCAGATAAACTCATTAAACCTAAACTCAGTACAATTAACACTAAACTCTGATTCCATAACGTTCTCATTTTTACCTCCAAAGTAAAAAACGTAAGCGTCAAAGAATCCTTTCACTGACTGCGATTTAAACTTACAATTTGCATGAATTGTGCCAGATATTAAGTGAATAATTTAAGGGACTTAGAGTTTAGCGAGCCGGTGACAAATGGAAACTGGTGCCACAAAATCAAAAAAAGCCGGACTAAATGCCCGGCTTCTTATCATTAAAAATTTATAACTCTAAATTATTCGCTATAAAGAAATTCTCTAGTGTCGGCTTTGAGTTCATTCCACTCAGCACTTACTTCACCTTTGAATTCATCCCAATTTGCTGCAGTTGAATCACCCATGTCATCCATTTTTGCAGCAAGCTTGTCTTTCATGTCTTTAAGATCTTGGTAAGCATTTTCCATTTTAGCTTTAGCTTCACCGCTTGCTCCGGCCATCTCTTCTTCAAGCTCTTCCATTCTGTCTTCTACTTCTTCAGACTTTTCTTCTAACCAAGACTTGAATTCTGCTGATTCACTTTCAACATTTGACTCCATTCTTTCAGCTTCATACCCAGCTCTTTCTTCAGTTCTATCTGAGCATGCAACCATACCAAGTGATAGTGTCATGACTGCTAATAAGTTTAATAAAAATTTCATACGTTTTCTCCTCTGTTCTACAACAAGTTAAACAATTAGTTGTTAACAGTTTGGCCCAAATTCTTAAGTTGAGCTTGGAGAAATTATAATGACAATGTAGAAATTCCTACACAAGTCTTAGACGTCAGATTACCACTTCTTTATTTACCACATGTAAATAATGATAATAACGCTCATATTGTGTAACCGCATCTGCTATTATTTGTTCTTTGGTATAACCATAGATGTCATAATCTTGCCCTCCATTTAAGAGAAAAACTTCTGCTCTATAATAAGGATCTTCAGTTTTTTCAAAATATTCTGGAGATTCAAAAGTTCGGAGTTTTATTTCATAGCGAAAATCTTCAACGGAATTTTTCTCCACTACGATACCAACGAATTCATTTTCTTCTTCAACCAATTTAACATTAAGACCTTTTTGACTCATCTCAATTTGTAACTCATTTAAGGCAGGCTTTGTGATATTCTGTAAAAACTCTCTTGCACTTGCTAAATTTGGTTTTGTCGTCAAGTACTCAAGCTTATCTTTCCAATCAGTATGTTCATTTGAATAAGACGTGGACATATTTAAACCTGTAATTGAGCTGCGATGGAGATGGTCTTCCCGTAGGGACTTTATAAAGCAATACACCCCCACCATAATCAGCACAATAATAGGCAGGGCCGAGACAATGGTCATGGTTTGTAAGGCTTCAATTCCTCCGGCCAGAAGCAAGGTGGCCGCCACCACTCCTTCAGTGACCGCCCAAAAAACTCGCTGCCAAACGGGAGGATGTTGAGATCCACCTGAAGCAAGAGTATCAATAACAAGTGATCCAGAGTCTGATGAACTCACGAAGAAAGTCACAACTAAACAAATCCCTAAAATGGATAAAAAATTAGTAAAGGGAAAGTATTCAAAAAATTTAAATATCGCAACAGCGACATTCTCATTCACTGCATCGGATAAGGCTATGGCATCTTGATTAAGCACGAGATCAATAGCCGAGTTACCAAATATTGTCATCCATAGAAATGTAAAACCTGTGGGGACAAATAAAACCCCAATGAGAAATTCTCTAATAGTTCGACCACGAGAGATACGCGCTATAAACATACCTACAAATGGCGCCCAAGCAATCCACCATGCCCAATAGAGCAGTGTCCACCCACCTATCCAATCATTTTTCTTTTCATAGGCGTAGAGATTAAAAGTTTTATTGATGATATCTGAAAGATATCCTCCGGTGTTTTGGACAAATGTTTGAAGAAGATTCACACTGTCCCCAACAATAAGAATTCCAATCATAAGAGCTATGGCCAAAATCATATTAAGATTACTGAGTTTCTTAATCCCTCCATCTAGCCCGAGAACAACAGAGATAGTGGCAAATGAAGTAATAATACCGATAAGGATGGTCTGAACCACAGCATTTTGCTCGATACCAAAAACGTAATTAAGTCCGCCGTTAACTTGTATCACACCCATACCAAGAGACGCTCCCACTCCAAATAGTGTCCCAAGCACACAAAAAGTATCGATCACATCACCAATAGGGCCATGTATTTTTTCTCCTACAAGAGGATAGAAAGCTGATCTGGGTAAGAGAGGAAGATTTTTACGGTAACAGAAATAACAGAGAATCACCCCGAAGGTAGCATAGATTGCCCATGCATGAAGCCCCCAATGAAACATTGTTATTTTAACAGCTTCTTTAGCACTCGCTAGGGTTAGACCATCACCAACAGGTGGGTTCGAAAAATGCATAATCGGCTCTGCTACTCCCCAAAACATAATCCCTGTTCCCATACCTGCTGAAAAAAGCATGGCAAACCAAGAGATGCGACTATAATCTGGAGCTGAATGGTCAGGACCTAATTTGATATCCCCAAGTCGACTAGCTATCAACCATAGAGGGATAAAGAGCATGATCGCCACAGCAAGAATATAAATCCAACCTAAGTTTACAATCATCCAATTTTGTACTTGATTAAAAAAATCATTAATTGAGTCGGGAAAGATTGCAGTGATAACAGTCGTCACGAAAATAAAAATGACAGAACTGAAGAAAACATTCTTGTTGATGGTCTTTTCCATAGAAATCCTATATTAAATTTTAATAATAGAATTATTATAACTACTTAAGAATATTAAGAAACGCGGAAAATTTGTGGGGATGTTTGACTCATGCGCATGTCTTCGTTTTGAACCACAAAAACCATCAGCAAAGAAAAAATCACAATGATAAAAATAACGATAGCAATAATAATAAGTTTATTTTTATTCATGAGATTAAAACACCCAACCTTCAAGAACTTCTTTAATACTAAATTGGCTCATAAAATAAAAGGCATAGTTATTAGCACGAATTGATTCTTCTTCTCTTATCCAGTACTGCATATCCTTAGCCGGTTGAGCATAGCCCCACTTATAGGCGGTAGGGTTATCATGTCTGCTAAAGAGTTGAGCCGCTGGATAGCGTCCATGATTATTAAAGACATGATCAATATGACCTTGAGCTTTTTCACGGTACTCTTTTGATTTAGCGAGATAGCTTTCTTTTTTATCTTCATGCTTCATGGCCAAGCGATTGTAATAAGCATGTTGAATGCGTGCTTCTGTAATTTTCCACATAGAACGCAGCTCTTTATTTTTAATTTCCACATTTTTAGGTATATGCGGGATGGCTTCTTCCAATAAGGCAATTTCTGAATCAAGAGATTTTGGATCTTTGCTAAGTTTGGATAGTAGATTTCGTTTTAAAACGTTATGCACCCCTTCCAATAACTCATCTCCAAGACTAGAAAATGTAATGATGCTCACAAGACCTTTTTTCACAAAATATTTATTTTGAAACTCAGCAATTTTCTTCCAACTCTCTACGTCTTCACCCAAAAGTTTTAAACCAATATAGGGATCAAATTCATAATCTAGATTATTTAAGAGAGTGTAAGTCCAATCAAAAAGCCAATAACCAACCTCTTGGCCGGTGGAGAAATTAAGCTGTCCTTGTATCCCGTTTTGATAGAGAAACTTGGAATCATTGGCACGAGTGAGTAAATAGTCGGTAAAAAAGAGAGGGACATCAATATCTTGAACACAGAAATAACTTGTTTCAGGATAATACCATGTGTTTCTTTTATCTTTTTGATCCAACATAAAGTCACGGATATGATGGAAATTTTTGTTTCCATACATAGGGGCGTCATCCGCTTCTAACTCATAGAGGAAAACAGTATGAGGTAGAATCCCTACATTTGAATTGGCAAATTGCGGGAGGAAGTTAAAATTCCCATACTTTTCATTTTCTTGACCAGTCGAGGTATGGATTTTAATAAAAGTGGCGACATCTTTTTTTTCTGCAAGCTCTGCTGCTTTATTCATCCACTTTATTGAGAGTTCATAATTAGCGGGAGTAAACTCACTTGTTCCCGCTTCAATATTTATAAAACTCAGGTCAATATTATCGAGTAAATAATTTAATTTTTTATCAATTGCTTTCAAGCTTCGTTCTTCAAATAAAGAATCAAAGAGACTGACGAGTTTGTATTGATTTTGTTGATGAAAGGCAAAACCAAAAACAACACCAGTATGGATCCCAAAGTCTTTGGCCAATTTAAAAGGGGCTTTAAGATAGGAGAATATTTTCTCTTCTTCGATATCGAGCAAGCTTAAGTCCAGAGTATTTTGTTGATTTCTGGCCATCCATCGAATCATATCATTAGCAATTTCAGTTTTCCCCATAAGAAAGCCATGCACCCATTCACTTGGATGTAAGGTATGCAAATGGAAACCGTGATATTTCATGGCCGTTTTCCATTGAATTGTTTTGCCACAATTCTCTTTGACCTGACTCCATTTAGGAGAAACTTGAATTCTTGGATGAGGAAAATAAAAGCCTAGCTTTTGGAGTGAGTAATAAAATACTTGAGACCAATTTTCTCCAGCTTCCACAGTAATAGTCATTTTTTCTGCTTCACAACTAAGATGAGCTGAGTTTTTTGTATGGGACTTTTGAACGAAGTTTATTTTTCCCTCTAAATTTGCTTTTGCTAATATTTTTTCCAAATCATTTTGCACGGTTTGAGTTTGAGCAGATAAAGACCTTAGATCAAACTTAGACCAAGCTGTTGGGATGAATAGACAAATAGTAGTGATTATTAGGAGATATTTTTTCATCAACATATTCTAACAAGCTTTAGCACCAGATTCCTTGGGCAAAAACTTCCTCTTCGATTTTATGGGTTTTAAGTAGCTAGAAGTATTACATTTTTCACAGACTATTGAAATCAACTGTTAGGAATAGTTATAAAAAGTTTGTAAACCTGCACTAAATGTACACATGAGAGCGATGATTTTTTTGCAATCCCCTGCCATAATGATGGGATTGAAGCTGAACATAGTCAGAATCCTATGTGATCAGATACTTATCAGTTTTAATAAAAAGGGAGTTTTCGAACTCCCTTTTTTTTTACTTATTTTCTAAATTTCGTTTTTTGAACACAGCACAGAAGTACCGTAACCTTGCAAGGCAATGATAACATCCCCTTGAGCGGTTTTTTCAATCTTAGCAATATCTAACACCGATTCATCTTCTAAAATGAGCTCAGCTTTAAGGGGAGCTCCCATACATCTCACAGTGGCATAGGCGTCTATCTCTGCAGAAAACTTAACAATTTTATGAGTCCCCATATCAAAGGTAGCGCAAAAGAGGTTTTGTTTATTAAAATCCATCAATATGTCTTTTTGCTCCTTAGAGGTAATCTCACCTCTCTCATTCAATCCTTCAGGTAATTGCTGATTACCACAGGCAAAAGAATTAAAACTTAGAGCGACTAAGATGAAGAAAAATAGGTTTTTCATGGGTATCTCCTTTAAAAATAAAATCACCTCTTTATACATTGCTTTGCAGCGCAATAAATACACGATGTAATTCTTACAGTGAACTTGTCACTTTATGCAATTACCTATAGTTATGGCGTATCTTCTTAGGAGCTGATGTGAAAAGTATCTTTGCCTTCCTCATTCTCTTTCATATGACTTATCTCTGCGCTGATATATTCGGTACTGATAACCGTCAGGCCGTCTACCCTTATAGCTCAACTCAAAAATATGCTCGCTCAGTGGCAGTGGGAGTGATTAATTCCTTATGGAGTGAAAATGGTCGCGGCGGTTTAGAACTTCTGGTTGATCCGCTCAGTGAGAGAATGTGCGCCAGCGAAAGGTTCTCTTATAACCCAAGTGTGAGTTATGCTTGCACTGGTTTTCTCATTGCCGAAGATGTTTTGGTCACCGCTGGGCATTGCGGGACCCATGTTCGCACTGAAATTAGAGATGAGACTAAAAACTACTGCGAAGCCTACACTTGGTTATTCGACTATCAAGAAACTCGTCCTAGAAAAATAAATACAAATCACATTAATAAAGACAATCTTTATCGCTGTAAAAAAATTCTCTATGCAGTCAATGATGAGGGAGACCTGGGCCGAGACTTTGCCATTATTAAGTTGGATAGAAAAGTTAAAGGACGCACTCCCTTAAAAATAGCAAGCCACTCTCCCGCTCAAGGAGATGCTGTTTCTATGCTTGGTCACCCTATGGGAATGCCGATGAAGTACACTCATAGTGCTTATATATTCGAATTTTTTAACCAGTCATACAACTTCAAAACGAATCTCGACGCTTTCGCTGGAAATAGTGGAAGCCCCGTGTTTAACAAGAATATGGAAGTTGTAGGTGTGTTGGTTGCAGGTAACCCATCTCTATCCACTTATTACGACAAGAAGAAGAAATGTGAGCGCTATAATCGGTGTGATAATAATGGTCGCAATTGTATTGAACAAAATATTGGTGAGGAAGGTTTTCCTCACACTTATTCTAAAGTTCAAAAAATTTCAAAATATCTCGATGAATTAAAAAGAGCTAAAAATTTACTTCCCTAATACTTTAAGCTTACATCTGACTTGAAAAGATTCTTTGCTATCATTAGAGCTCAACTCAACTGTTCCCTGAGCGATATTTTGTAACTTAAAATTACCTATATAGAAAGTCATTCTTTGATAATCCATAGGACAAATCTCTTTAATCCCATCAGCTGCCACAGCAACAAACCCAGCATTTAAATCTTTATTCGCTCTCACGATAACGCTATCAATACAAGGATCTGTTTGATCCCCTTTGACTTCAAATAAACTTTCTCCATCCATTGACGCTCGATAGATAGCTGAGTTTTTGTTTTCATGCTCAAGAATTTGAAAGTGATAATTTTTATGAGTACAAGTTATATTATTGATAAATGTAGACGCCATAAGACTTGTCGACGCAAGCATTCCCGCGCAGATCATTCCAAGATAATTCATGTCTCCCCCAAGTAGAATTTCTATTTAATGGAAGGCAACATACAAAATTTTAATTTGAATTGAAAGTAATTTTAGACTTAAATTAAACGTAAAAAAACCAGGCACTTAGAAAAATGCCTGGTCCATATCACAATATATATTATTGTTTTTTACTCAGAAAGTTGTGTTCTGACTTCTGATCCTAAGACAAAAGACTCTGTTTTATCCATATCCGTTTCATATTCACTCCCTTTATAAGAAAGTTCCTGATCAACAGAGTGATCTCTGAGAGCTGATTTATTAAATTTACCTTTAACAATCAGTTTTTGATCTTTTTGAATAAGTCCTGCGACTTCATCTGGGCTTAAACCCTTTTCAAGTACCACAACGACTTCGTCATTAATGATCCCACCACTTTCTAATACAAAAGTTCTGTTATCAATAACTCTTTCTACTTCACCATGAAGGGTGACCTCTTGGCCGTTAAATTTATCTTCATCATCCAGCAGCTCTTCAACATCCATCTCTTGCAATTCAGCTTTTCTCACTGAGGCCGTAGTTGTTTTTATCGCACCTTCAGTAGCGGTGATATCGCGCTCTTCTTGCGCTTTTTCAACTCTATCTAATCTCATATCCTCAGACATAATGTCTGCAGCTTCGTTATTACTGGCCATATTGCCAAATGCAGGAAGACTAAGTGTGGCTACCGTCATAGGTATCACAAATAATTTTTTTAAATTTTTCATTTTTTCCTCCTAAGGTTTTATTAGTCTTAAATTACCTTAGGACTGTTGCATTTGGTTGAAGCCTTGGTGAAGTATTATGAATTTTTTGTTGCATCTAAGAATTGTATAATGATGAAAAATGGTCGGGGTGACTGGATTCGAACCAGCGACCCCCGCCCCCCCAGGACGTTACGCTACCAGGCTGCGCTACACCCCGACACTATACATTTTATTAACATAAACTTGCTCAATATTGAATCATTCTTTTAATCTAAATAGATGGCCACGGTGAAATAAAGCAGAATCCAAAAAAGTGTCAACGCAGAGATTAATTTTTTTAAATACTTACCTGTATCCTGCACAGAACTCAGCACGCCCAAGGTCAAAAGAGAGGTATTCAAGCTTCCCCACCCCGCCAGCATGATGTGGGTCAATTCAAATTGTCGAAAGAAGTGAAAGGGCACAAAAAGCCCTACGACGATGAGCACCAAAGTTATTTTTGAATGACTTTTTTTCCACCTCTGGGATCTGAAAGCCAAAGAGAAAAGAAGAAAAGAGATCAGAAGATATAAATAGCCTATATATTCAGAGGCGGTATTTATAAGGGCGAACTTTTGGATAAAAAAGATGTTCGCGATCACTGCATGATAAATCCCTACTAAGGCTAATACCCATTTAAGATTCTTTCTTTTGAGTATTGAGAAAAATAAAAAGATGTTAAAAGCAAAAATAATTAATTGATAAGGCCAGAGCTCAGTATTATAACTGGCCACCATAGACCAATAAACTTCATAGGAAAACATGATAAAATTTTCAATACTATAAGTTGATAAGTCAGAAATCATAATTTAAGAAAATACTCTTTCATTTTAATTCGCATTTTTTCATCCACGTACTCACCATGAGCGGCCATCATATTCTCTTGCATATGTTCAACTTTGGTGGTGGCAGGAATGGCACAGGTTATAGCTGGATGGGAAATAATATATTTTAATAAAAAGTCAGCCCAAGTCTTTATTCCCACTTCTTTTGCCCAGGCCGGCAAGGGTCTTCTTTGCAACCGATCAATAAGGCTTCCGCCTCCGAAGGGTCTATTGGCGATCACTGCCACTTTCTTTTCTTGGGCCAGATCAAGCAGTTTCTTATCCGCGTGTGAGTTTTCTAAATTGTATGTGAGTTGAACAAAATCAAGTGGCACTTTTTTTAAAAGCTTTTCAATTTCATCATGTCTACGTCCATGAGAGGTGGTGATACCTATGTACTTAACTTTGCCCTGCTCTTTTTGAGCACGCAGAAATTTAATATGCTGATCATAATTCACTAAATTATGCACCTGTTGCAATTCAAATTTATCCACCCCCCAAAGTTTTTGAGAAGTTTTAAATTGCTCTTTTCCTTCATCATCGTTAGAGGTCCAAATCTTAGTGGCGCAAAATGCCTCATCAGTCTTATTCAGTTTTTCCAATAATTCTCCCACCACTTTTTCACTAGAACCATACATAGGAGAAGAATCAATGAGAGTCCCTCCCAATTCGAAAAACTTTTTTAAAACTTGCGCTCTCTCTTCCAGAAGATTTTTAGACTGGCCTATATTAAAAGTAATCCATGTCCCCATGCCCACCGCTGGAATTTTCTCTCCCGTACTAGGAATAATTTTAGTGAGTAGTTCTAATTTTTTTTTGTCATCAGTTGCAGCAAAGGAGCTCAAGGGAAAATTGAACTGAGCAACACTGAGCATCGATAGATACTTAAGTACTTCTCTGCGATTCATATCAACCTCCGATGAGAATATACTTTAGCCAAGCTTTGTTTTTTGCCAATTCTTTTGCAATTGTTGTTTAAATTCTTCCTCAACACTTGCAAAACTTTTTTGTCCAGCTAAGTTAATTTTCTCATAGGGATCTTGAGAGATATCATATAATTCAAAGGGGGGTCTGGCCCTAAGCCACGGCTGATCTTCACGCTCACACAGCTTCATCGCCCAATCCACTCCATGGAGATCATCTAAGCCAAGAGGAGAATCACTCATATTATAAATCGCTTTCCATTGAGATGTACGTATGGCCCTCATCGGAATCGACTGCACATGAAAATTCATCTCAGCACAGATATAATCTCGATGTTTATCAGCTTTAGAATCTTTAAGAATATTTTTAAAACTGCGCCCCTCAATTTCTTTTCTGGCTTCAACTTCGCATAAATCAAGCACAGTAGGCATAATATCAATGGTGCTGACAAAAGCTTTGCTCACTTGCCCAGCATCGATTTGACCCGGAAGCTTCATCAAAAGCGGTGTCCCAATTCCTCTATCGAGGAGGGCCATTTTATTACCGGGAAATGGTGAACCATTATCACTGACAAAAATAACGATGGTATTTTTTTCTAATCCATTTGCTTTTAGAGCGGCTAGGGTTTCACCTACTAAATAGTCTGTTCTCAATAACTTGCCATAATAACGAGCTAAGTCTGCACGGATTTCTTTCCAATTTGGAAGCCCCATCCACGCTGGAACTTCAATCTCTTCAGGGTCAATCACAAATTTTGGATCTTGAGAAAAAGTTCCATTGGCACTGCGATGAGTATCTGTAAAATTCAGCTCTAAATAAAAAGGTCTTTTGTTAATACCTGCGGCTTTAAAATATTTCTGAATTTGTTTTGGGTTTTTAATATGTCTCTTCCAAGGCATAGAAGAGCCCAGGGAATCGAGATAACCATAAAAGCTCGTGGGAAAAAAAGGAGCCACATGCCACTTACCTTGGATGGCAGTGTGATATCCAGCCCTCTTAAAATAATCAGGCATGGTCATACGCCAAGGAGAAAGCTGTTTACGTAAATATCTATGGGTCAAGCCATCCACACCGTGAGTGCTAATATACTGACCCGTTATAAAAGAAGCCCTTGAAGAAGAACAAGACGAGGTCACTCCAAAAGCATTTTCAAAACGTATCCCTTCACTGGCCAGTTGATCCAAGTGAGGAGTTTTGATATTGGTATTTCCATCTACAGAGAGATCTTTCCAACCAATATCGTCAGCGGTCATAAAGAGCACATTCAGACCATTGGATGACAGGCTGGGATTATCTCCCCTAGCAGCTAAGGCTTTGGGGTGAGCTGCGGCCAGCATTCCTGCAGCGATAGATTTAAGAGCATTTCTTCGGTTCAGTTGAGGTTTTTTCATGATTTAATTTTACGGGCCTTAAGCAATGTGAGTCAATAAGTGGCAGGCTTTGAACAAGCGAAGACAAAAACGCCTTGTTTTAAGGTCACATAAATTCAAAAACATGAAGTATTCTTAATCTTTCCCCTATCATATCAGGCATTTAGGACAATGAACCGATATCTTTAAATAAGGCGACTATACTAGTCCCATTAAGCGAGGCAATTATGTTTAAGCAATTCCAACTTTCTATTTTCTTTCTTCTGTTTTCTACAAGTTTAATGGGCCAATCATCTCAAGACAATCAATATGAAGTCTCAAATTACTTAGAGGATCCTAGCGGAAATGCCTATATTACAGTATCAAAAGGATATTCAGAGCGGCATTTCATAAGACGCGCCGGAAGTAATGAATTAGTACCCGTCAAAGAAGCCAGCTATAACAATCGAATTAGTCTTGCTGATTCATTAAATGGAGAAAACTTTTCCGCAGAAAATACAACTTACCACGGACCAGAAGATTCCTGTGTCGCTGTTCAAAATGAACAGGGACAGACTCAGTTTTTTAAGGTGCCAAGTGGCTCTCAAGAAGTCGATGCACAAAACGAGCCCGCAACTTTTCCCTTCATTCAAAGAGATGAAAGTAATAACAGCCGCTCTTCCTTTCAAGCGAGTATAAATAGTGGTCAAATTAATATTCCGGAATTGCCTGAGAACAGGGCCACTCGATATTTATTGCGTAATCCAGATTCAGGGAAAATCATTTATATTGATAGAAATGTAAATAGTGGCTGGAATAGTGAGTATAGCACCTATAGGTTTTTTGAAGGAACTCCAGGTAATATGAAAGAAGTAGAAGTTTCTAGATTCATACAGATGAGGGGCTCCGGGGATACGACTCAGTTGAGTGACGGACGAAGTCTGTATAACAGAAGAGGCTCTGGTCTTAGATTTGGTCGTCCAGTCGAAGAAACAACAGAAGAAAGAAGGGCTAGAGTGAGAAACAGAGAAGCAGCTCCGCTGGAAGCTGAAGAAAACCTTGAGAGAGTAGATCTTGAAAGTTTTGATTTAGCTTCCCTTGGAATTGAAGGAGTGCCTCAAGAAACAATAGAATATGAAAGTCCATGTATCCTGCAAGGACTAGGTACAATAACCAGCATCCTCGATGAGAGCAGTGACAGTAATGCTATTGCCGATTCAGGGAGAAATTTTGGAGAAGAAACTCCAAACAATAGTGGTGCGGTAGCAAACAGCAGAAATCAACCTAGTTCTCGGGCAGAGTAAAATGAATATGTAAAAAATTCACGACAATTGATCGCGATATCTAAGTAGAGTAGCATTTTAGAAATAACTATTTTTCTAGGATGTTTATGCAGCTCATTTCAGTCATCACAATGCTACTTGCAATTAATTTATTCGCTCAAACTCATGTGGAAGTGGAACCAAAATACCCACTCAATTGCGAAAAAAGTGATCATCAAATGGTCAGCCAAGTTGAAAACATCTCAACCTACGAGAACGAAAGCACTTTAGAAGTCTATTTTGATACTTATCATTTTTCTTGTATCAACCAACAGATCTATCATAGAGACATTTCTCAACCTTATGTTAATGTCTGGAAGTCTGGTATGACAATGCCTTGGCATTACGTACCACATGCTGAAGTCACTCAGGATGGTAGAGTCCTGGCAAAGGTCAAAGTTATTTTTAATAAGAAAAAAATATTCAAAAATAGAAACTACAGAAAATATTCTTATGATTTTTTCCCATACGCTCAAAGTGATTATAGATATCCTTGGGATATGCATCTGACTTACTATCCAGGGTTAGACAAAACAGAAATTATTATTAAATAAAAGCTAGATGTATTTTATTGTGCACGATCGCTACAACGTTTAGAGAATTAATTTTGGACTCAATATAATAATATTATTTTTAGTGAAGCGAAGTTGCTTGATGAAGAAAGTCAGTGAGACTGGAGTTAAGAAAGTCGTTCACACAAAAGGGAACTTACGAGTTCCCTTTTTTTATGCCTATCTTTAAGAATAAAATTCCACAAATTCATCCAGATCGTTTCTACCACGCAGGTGCTCTTTTTCTTGTAGCTTCTCTGGCAGCACATCTTTAGTGGTATTCTTACCCACAGCAAAGCCGCAAATCACTTCTTGTTTATCTGTATCTAGGTCAAAGTAATTATTCACATCATCTTTCTTTATTCCGGCCATACCATGAGTATAAAGACCCATCAGTCTTGCTTGCATAGTAAGAGACATCCAAGCAGCACCACAATCAAATTGATAGACAGAATTATCCTTATCGTTCTTAGCAAATTTTTTCCGCCCTATGATAAAAACAATCGCCGATGCATTTTTCGCCCAGTCCTGATTCATATCCACTAACAGATCTAAAAACTTTTGAAATTGAGGGCTATCATTAGTAGCCACTCTAAAGCTCCAAGGTTGTTCATTATAACAAGACGGAGTCCACTTCGCCGCTCCAAAGAGTTTATTGAGCTGATCCTCAGTTAAATGATAATCTTTATCAAAGGCACGGGGAGACCAGCGATCGATAAACATATCATCCACATGGTTAGTATTTTCTCTGTGTTCAGATTCGTCTATGCTTCTTGCTTCACGGTATTGACCGCGAGCCGGGTAATCTTCATCTATAATAAATTTTAAAGATTTGTGAAACCCTTCCAGATCAGGTCTGCCAAATGGCATACTATTGATGGCTACATAAAATAAATTTTTATCACTATCAATTAAAAACAATCCAGGCTCATTAAACACTTGAGGTTCGGCGTCTTTAATAGAGTTAGAAAGATAGAGATTCCAAGATCTCATGGTTTGCTCATCAAGATCATAACCAATATTAAGTTTGGAGATATCCCATTCTTCAAAAGATTTTTGGGCCCGCTCTTTAGTATCTCCCGACACAGCGATAATATCGGCCACACCTAAGTCTTTATAAGCTGCTAAATTTGAATTGAGTGTTTCTAAGTATTTTTTGCAAACCGGGCAGTGGTACCCGCGATAAAAGACAATCATAGAAAATTTATTAGTTTTTGATTTTTCTAAATCATATTTTCCGTTATTGAGGGTTTGAATTTCAAGTTGTGGGGCGCTGTGTTTTATACCAAGCATATTTCCTCCTTATATTGCCCATAGAGTAACAATAAAGGAGGAATAAAAATTTAAATCTTTATCTAAGTTTGTCTAAATATAGACACAAATCACTTGTCTTTCAGAAGATCTCGGATTTCTGTCAAAAGCTGCTCTTCTTTTGGCGGTGTAGCAGGAGGGGGTGTAGGCTTGGCTTCCTCTTTTCTTTTGAGGTGATTAATTGTTCTCACCGCCATAAAGATCGCCATGGCGATGATGAGAAAATCAACCAGAGTTTGAATAAAATTTCCATAATTAATTGTAACAGCAGCAACTTCTCCGGAAGCTTCTTTTAGCACAACACTTAAATCCTTAAAATCAACTCCACCCACAGCAAGGCCTATGGGGGGCATAATGATGTCGTCTACAAACGACTTCACGATTTTACCAAAAGCGGTTCCGATAATAATCCCAACCGCCATATCCACGACATTACCTTTGACTGCAAACTCTCTAAACTCTTTCATCATGCTCATTAATTTATCCTTTATCTAAAAATCTAGTTCATCAAATATATCAATTCCAATAAGATGCTCAATAATATCTTCCATGGTGACCACTCCGGAGAACTCTCCATTTTCATCCACAACCGCACTGATATGTTCCCGACGATTCATGAGCCGTTTAAAAAGTGTACTCAATCGAGTGCTACCATCGAGAATGAGAATCGGGGTGACGAGATCAGCAATGGTTTCATTTTTATCCTCAATATAAGCCTGTAAGATAAGAGATCTTAAGGCAAAGCCTTTGATATCATTTTCATTCACACCAAACACTATGACTCTCGAATACCCATGTTCATCCAATTTCTGATAAGCCGTCTCTAAGCTGTCATTGATATTGATACTTTTCACCTTTTCTTTAGGAGTGAAAATATCTTGGGCCGTCAGTTGTCTAAACTTAATCACTTCCAAAATTGTCCGATGTTCTTCCTTGGCGAGAATTCCGTCATTAAGACCAATTTCGGCCATGGCCACAATTTCATCTCGTGAGATCTTCGTTTCTTTTTCTTTAAAAAGTTTTGAGATTTTATTGGAGAGCCACACAATGGGCATGGAGATAAAAATCATGGGCTTTAAAATCTTAGCGGCCATGGGCAGAAAGAATCGCCACGAACCAGCCCCTATGGACTTAGGAATAATTTCACTAAAAAAGAGAATAATAAAAGTAAGGATGGCAGAAAAAACCGCCAGCACATCACTTCCAAATATTCTCTGAGCTTCAGCCCCCGCCCCAGCGGCACCCACCGTATGCGCGATGGTATTGAAAGTAAGAATCGAAGCCAGTGGCTTTTCAATATCCAACTTTAAAATCTCCACCTCTTTAAATAATTTTGGATTTTTATCTTTAAGGGAAGTCAAATAGCTCGGAGTGACACTTAAAATGATCGCTTCCAGCATAGAACACAGAAAAGAAACACCCACAGAGAGAATGATAAAAAACAGCAGCAAAGTCATACTTTAGCAGTATTAACGAGATCTAATATATTAGGCAAGTTAAGGGTTTATGGAGATTTATTATAAAAGTGGTTGAGTTGATAGTTACCGAAAAAAAAAGCCCATCAACGTGGGCTTTTTTAAAATGCTGAAATTTTGGGACTTTCAACAACATATAAAATCAATGGTCGGGGTGAGAGGATTCGAACCTCCGACCTCCTCGTCCCAAACGAGTTACGCTACCAGGCTGCGCTACACCCCGAAAAAT
>PAVS01000020.1 GCA_002713145.1 Halobacteriovoraceae bacterium | reverse complement strand
GGAAAGGATAACCACTGAAAGCATCTAAGTGGGAAGCCCCCTTCAAGATAAGGTATCTATTAAGAGTCGTTCTAGACTAGGACGTTGATAGGCCAGATGTGTAAGCACAGTAATGTGTTCAGCTGACTGGTACTAAATACTCGTTTTGCTTTATTTTTATTATGACTTTGGTTTGTAATTTGTTGTGTTTCGTTTGAAAATTCTATCTGATTTTGTTTTGTGATTGTAAAAGAATAATTATTAAGCTAAATAAGCTTTGAACATCTAGACCGTAACGATCTGGGTGTGTCGATAGCGGTGAGGAAATACCTGGTCACATCCCGAACCCAGAAGTCAAGCTCACTTGCGGCGAAGGTAGTGCTCGGGGGACTGAGTGTGAGAATAGCAAGATGCACCCATTATATTTTAAAAAGCCAATCCTCGTGATTGGCTTTTTTTTTTGTTTAAATTTATTGCTGTTCGAGAAGCCATTGTGATTCATCATCGCAAAAAGCAGGTCTCGCTGGACAGCTAGTTACATAACCATACCTCTGACACTCTCGATATTTTTCTGCACGGGATTGGCAGTTACCAAATTTCAATTTCGTAAATTGAGCAGGTTGTAAAAGCGACAGATTAGGAGTTGGGTGAGTCGGTGGTCTTCTGATGATGATAGAGCGATTGTCAGGTCGAACAAGTGTTGAGTTTGAGTCAATTCTTTCTTCCGGAAACCTATAAGTGAAGCTTTCTGGCTCTTCTACTTTTTGAAAATCTCTTGGACATGAAAACTCTTTGATATCTTCATGGCTGTAATTTTTCACATGGTTGAAAAGTTCACGGCAACTCTCTTCTGTACAACTGCATACTCGCACTTCTGTATGGAGAGCGGCAGCATAAAGAGAATTATTCTCAGTCATATGTTTTAAATTTCTGGTGATGAGCTTGTAACTGGTGTCATTAATATTTTGTATCTCAAAGATGTTTTGAGGGGGAAGACTATTGAGCTGCTCTTGTGTTAAATTTTGAGTTCCCACAAGTGGGTCAAGTGCTTCAAATTTGCATAAATCACTCGTCACTTTGAAGCCATCAAAATTAAAAGTGAGTAACTCTAAATGGTTTTGATTGCCAGAGGAGAGGATATTGCTGCAGTTCTCACTTTCACATGTACATATTTCCGTTTTTCCAATCATCCTATCTACGGCATCTTCCATTTCTCCTAAGATGCTTGGGTTTTGTACGGCTATACTTCTACAGTCATTAGAAGCAGCTTGATAATTTAATTGACCATTTTCACGATAGGTTTCAAACATTGGGTGATTTTGTCTGATAGTGTCTCCAGTTTCTTTATGAATATAATAACCGCCACCATTTTCATGATATTCATCTAAAAGTCCTAAGGAGTGGAGTAGCTCGTGAGTGATGGTGACACAGTCAAAATCTTCGTTATAGTTACCAGCATTTCCTGTTCCGAACTCTGTCCCATAATTTATAGTTTGAGGAAAAGGTCTATTATTTTCCGGTAAAAGATTAGCTTCTTCTGGTGAAATGATCGTAACATTGATCACTTCTCCGGAAGGTGACTTAAAATATTTACTGCTTGCTTCAATACAAGTTTTTATTTTATTGAACATGACATTTTGAGGAGTGACGCTGTGAGAAGTTCTTTTGAGGTCAATGGCCAGTGTGGCTTGATATTCCTAAGGGCTTTTTCGCTCAAGCAGATAAGAATTATATAATCCATTATTTCTGAGATCACTTTGTCCAACATCTAATTCACTGCATTCAGTATTTTGTTCATGCTCTCCAAGAACGGCAAGTATTTGCTGTGATAATTGTAAAGTGGTGAGATCCGTTTCTAAACTTTCTTCGCTACACACTCGATTTTGTTCCGTGGGATTAATGAGGGCATCTTTTAAGCGCTGTTGAATAATTTGAAAATTATTTCTGTATTGAACAATGAGAGGACATCTTTGATCTCGATGTTGCAATGTATTTTCTGAATCTCGACAGGGAACAGAGTCTATTAAGTAGGTTCTATGTTGATACTTAGTGGCTTTGTATTGAGAGAGTAGTTCTTCCACACAGTCTTGGGAAAAGTTTTGAAGCATAAACGGAGTCATTTCTTGGATAACAGAATCATAATGCCCGATAGTTCTATTTTCTGAAATTTCTTGATCAAAGCCGCAGCTCTGACCATTTGGAATGTTAGCCGCAGCTCGAATTTTCTGTCTGGCTTGATTGAGCTCTTCCTCTGTCGCATTCACTCTATACCCATATCTTTCTAACTCAGTAATCTGGACAGGAGTGGGCGATGCTGTTACGGACTGGGACTGAGCTTGGACAGAAGAGCCTAACGCAAAAAATAAAAACAGAGTCAATGATTGTTTAAGCCAAGTCATATGACTTTATCGGTTAGAAATCAAAAAAAATAAAGAAAATGAGTGTAAGTGTTTATATTTATTACTGAAGCTTTACCTTTTTAAGATTATTTGCTCAAATAGTAGAATGCAAAAAAACGACTATCTCATCTTAGTTAAGTCAGTGGCCATGACTTTTGTCCTTATGGCCACGACGAGATTATTGTTTATATTTTTCAATTTAGATTATTTAGTCAATTGCAATTGGAGCGAAATTTTAATCGCTTACTTGTATGGCTTTAGATTTGATTTTTCCACTGCATTTATTATTAATCTCTTTTTTATTCTCCCCAGTCTTATTCCTTATAGAAGTCCATGGTATCGCAAACTTTTAAGGTTTTTATTTTTTGCTTTCAACACCCTCTTTTTTATTCTTTGTTTAATTGATATTGAACTTTTTACTTTTTTTGGAAGAAAACTGGGTGTCGATTTTCTTGATATCGGGGGAGATATTCAAGATCAATCCTTGCAACTGATCCTCA
Source organism: Halobacteriovoraceae bacterium (assembly GCA_002713145.1). Lineage (GTDB taxonomy): Bacteria > Bdellovibrionota > Bacteriovoracia > Bacteriovoracales > Bacteriovoracaceae. Next base: position 136,981 of record PAVS01000020.1, on the reverse strand, counting down.
ATTACTGGCATATGTCATTGATGAGTGTGATGGGAGGGGCAGTGATATGGAAATTTTCAAAATTTATAGAACAAAAACAAACAAATAGTGCGATCCGCTGGTTTAAGGTTATCCCACTTAATTTAGGAGTGCTCATTCTTGTGGCTATTGGTGTGAGGGGAGGAGTGCAAATGCGCTCTATAAGCCCCAAGCAAGCTTTTATTTTTGATAAACACGAACTCGGTAATGTCGCTCTTAATGCTGCTTACTCGATTGTACGCTCTATGGAAAAAGATCGATTAAAAAAAATTGAATATTTCAAAGCCGATGATCTTGCTAAAGAGTATATCTTGAAGCGAAGAGATTTCAGCTATTCGAAACTTTCTGCACCTAAGTCTAACGTTGTCATTATCATTGTGGAAAGCCTCTCTCAGGAGTATATTGAAAAAGGATTTACTCCACATCTCAATAAATTATTTGAAAGTGGTCTCTACTTTTCTGAGAACTATGCAAACGGGAGAAGATCTATTGAAGCTCTTCCTTCAATATTATTAGGGTTACCCTCTTTGATTGGAAAACCTATCTATCAATCCCAGTTTCAGACCAATCATTTTGTGGGACTCCCTCAAGTGTTAAAAAATAAAGGTTATCATACCTCTTTTTTTCATGGGGGGAGAAAAGGGACGATGGACTTCGACGCTTTTGTGGGGTCTATCGGTGTCGATCATTATTACGCCAAAGAAGATTATCCCCAGCCAGAGCATTCCGATGGACATTGGGGGATTTTTGATCACTTCTACTTTGATTATTTTATAGATGAACTCAATACTTTCCCTCAACCTTTTTTCTCGACACTTTTCACGCTTAGTTCTCACCAACCTTACAGCTTACCAGCAGAGTTCAAAAATAAATTTCCAAAAGGTACATTGGATATTCACGAAAGTATTGGGTATGTAGACTTTGCTCTTCATAAATTCTTTGAGCAAGCCAAAAAACAATCATGGTATAAAAATACTTTATTTGTTTTGACCGCAGACCACACCCAAAAACTAGAAACAAAGAAATTTAACAAGACTATTGGAAGGTACCGTGTCCCCTTATGGTTTTTTCATCCCTCACTGAATTTAAATACTGCATTAAGTAAAAAAAAATCAGTGACTCAGCATGCTGATATTTATCCAAGTGTCTTAGATATTTTAAATCTTCCAGCAAAAAGTCTTTTGTTCGGCACCAGTGTATTTAATGAAGATCCAGGAGCAATGATTAATTTTAACTCAGGGCATTTTTATTATTTAAAAAATAATATTCTGGTAAAGGAACATAATGGAGCTTTTGTCTCTGAGCCTCAAAGTGGAGCAGTGATTGAAGAGCTCAAAGCCTATATTCAATACCTGCATAACGGTCTTATTAAGAACAATATCTATCGTGATTAATGCACTGCAATTGAGTGAGTGAACTTGTCAGTTGTTCATCAAAAAGTTAGGATAACTGCTGTAAATTCTAGTATTTGTCAGAGGAAAGAATGAATATCATCGGGAATCAATTAGACACAAACTCAGCTGAGTTTTTAGAGAATTTGAATTTTCATAACTCACTTAAATCTGAGTTATTAGAGAAAATAGAAACAGTTCGAGCAGGTGGTGGAGAAAAAGCAGTCGCAAAACACTTAGCGCGAGATAAGTTTTTGGTCAGAGAGAGAATAGAAAAAATTCTAGATGATGGTTCTCCTTTTTTAGAACTCTCAGAGTTGGCCGCTGATGGAGTTTATGCTGAAAATGTTCCCAGTGCGGGCATAGTGACTGGTATCGGTCGAGTTCATGGAATTGAATGTATGTTTGTGGCCAATGATGCCACGGTAAAGGGTGGGACTTACTTCCCCTTAACTGTTAAAAAACATTTGCGGGCCCAAGAGATTGCTTTGCAAAATAATCTTCCTTGTATTTATCTTGTTGACTCGGGAGGAGCTTTTTTACCTATGCAAGATGAGGTCTTCCCCGATAAAGATCACTTTGGAAAAATCTTTTATAATCAAGCTCAAATGAGTGCTAAGGGGATTCCACAAATTGCTGTGGTTCTTGGTTCATGTACCGCTGGAGGAGCTTATGTTCCGGCGATGAGTGATGAAACTATTATAGTTAAAGAAAATGGAACGATTTTTTTAGGTGGCCCTCCACTGGTTAAAGCTGCCACGGGAGAGGTGGTCACAAGTGAAGAGTTGGGTGGGGCTGATGTGCACACTCGTTTGTCCGGGGTGGCAGATCATTTTGCTGAAAATGAAGAAGATGCCCTAAGCATTGCTCGAAATGTCATTGAAAACCTAAATATCAGCCTTTTAAATAAAAATAAAATTATAGGTCATGCTCAGGAGCCTTATTATTCTCAAGATGAACTGTTGGGAATTGTTCCTAAAGACGCAAGAAAACCTTTTGATATCCGTGAGGTTATAGCCAGAATTGTAGATGGCTCTGAGTTTCAAGAGTTCAAGAAAAGATATGGCGAGACATTGGTATGTGGATTTGCAAAAATTCATGGTTTTAAAGTTGGGATCTTGGCCAATAACGGAATACTTTTTTCTGAAAGTGCCATCAAAGGAGCACACTTTGTTGAGTTGTGTAGCCAAAGAAAAATTCCACTGGTCTTCCTCCAAAATATCACTGGGTTTATGGTAGGTAAAAAATATGAGCAAGAAGGAATTGCCAAGCATGGAGCTAAACTCGTGACAGCAGTTTCCACAACAAGTGTTCCCAAATTTACAGTGATTATTGGAGGTTCTTTTGGAGCCGGGAATTACGGAATGTGCGGCCGTGCTTATAATCCAAGGTTTTTGTGGATGTGGCCTAACGCTAAGATCTCTGTGATGGGAGGGGAGCAAGCGGCGGGAGTTCTTGCCACTGTTAAACAAGATGGCCTTCGTTATAAAGGTCGCGATGAAATGAGTGAAAATGAGATTGCAAAATTTAAGCAGCCTATTTTAGATAAATATGAAAAAGAAGGAAGTGCATACTATAGCACAGCGAGGCTTTGGGATGATGGTGTTATACTACCCACTCAAACGAGAGATCATCTAGGTATGGCTTTAGCCGTATCACATAATAAAGAAATTGAAGATTCACATTTTGGTGTGTTTAGGATGTAGACATGAGTGAATTACTGAAAAAAGACTTAAATGAAAAGGGAACATTGACACTGACGCTTAATCGACCTGATGTGCATAACGCCTTTAATGATGAAGTCATCCAACTCTTAACGCTAACATTTAAAGAAATTGAAAATGACTCTCGGGTTTTGCGGGTCGTTTTAACAGGAGCCGGGAAATCATTTTGTTCAGGAGCGGATCTTAACTGGATGAAGTCGATGATCAACTATAGCTTTGAAGAGAATGTTCATGATTCAAAAGCCCTTGCTCAAATGTTTGAAACAATCAATTCTTGTGAAATCCCCGTTATTGGTTTAGTTAACGGGCACGCACTAGGAGGGGGAGTCGGACTACTAGCCGTTTGCGACTATGTGCTTGCTGTTGAAAATGCTAAAATTGGTTTTACAGAAGTTAATCTTGGATTAATTCCTGCTGTGATCTCTCCTTATTGCATGCAGAAAATTGGGATTTCTTGGGCCAGAGCACTTTTTCTAAGTGGTGAAGTCTTTAATGCAACCAAAGCTTATGATATCGGACTCGTTCATAAAGTTGTGCAAAACGAAGAGTTTAACTCTGAGTGTGAGAAGCTTATTCAGAAATTTGAAAGCTTACCGCATTCTGCTGTTTTTTCAGCTAAAGTTCTTATCAATCAAGTGGGTCATCTATCTACTGAGATGATTCAAGACTTCACCTGCGAAGCTATAGCAAACCAAAGAATATCTAAAAACGGACAAGAAGGTATGTCTGCCTTACTTGAGAAGAGAAAACCAAACTGGATTCAAAATGATAAATAAAATTCTGATTGCCAATAGAGGAGAGATCGCTCTTCGTGTTATCAAAACTTGTAAAAAATTAGGGATCAAAACAGTAAGTATCTATGCTGCTGATGATGCTCATCTACCTCATGCAAGTGCTGCTGATGAATGTATCAGTCTAGGCTCTGGAGCTTTGAGTGAAACTTATTTGAATCAAGATAAAATTATTTCTATTTGCAAAAAATTAAATGTGGATGCCATCCATCCTGGATATGGTTTTCTCTCAGAGAACACTAAATTCTGTAAAAAAGGTGAAGATAACCAAATTACATTTATTGGCCCTCATCCTGAAGCGATTGAGCTTATGGGGGATAAGATAACCTCTAAAATAAAAATGGAAAAATTAGGTATTCCCTTGATCCCTGGCTATCACGGGGATAATCAGGATGAAAAACATCTCGAAGCCGAGGCGGTTAAAATCGGTTTTCCTGTTCTCATCAAGGCCACTGCCGGTGGGGGTGGTAAAGGTATGAGAATCGTTCATGAAGAAAAAGAATTTAGAGATGCTCTGGGGGGGGCCAAAAGAGAAGCTCTTAATGCTTTTGGTAATGGTGATGTTCTTATTGAAAAATACATCAACCAACCTAGACATATTGAAGTCCAGCTTGTCTCCGATGGCGTTGGCAATCATTTTCATTTTTTTGAAAGAGAGTGTTCTATTCAAAGAAGATATCAAAAAGTTGTTGAAGAGAGTCCAGCGCCCAATATGAGTCCTGAGACTAAAAAGAAAATTTGCCAGACGGCGGTCAAGATTGCTCAAGGGATAAATTATATTGGCGCCGGAACGATTGAATTTATCATGGGAGCGGATGAGAGTTTTTATTTTTTAGAAATGAATACTAGGCTTCAAGTTGAACACCCCGTTACTGAAATGACGACCGGATATGACCTGGTTGAATTACAAATAAAAGCGGCTAATGGAGAGAAGTTTGACTTTAGTCAAGAAGATATAAAGCAAACAGGACATGCAGTAGAATGCAGAATTTATGCAGAGGACCCTGATCAAGATTTCCTACCTACCAATGGTAATATTCAAAAAATTGAAAGTTTTCCTAAGGTCGATTACAGGCTTGATTGCGGATATAGAGATGGCAATGCTATCTCCACTAACTATGATCCCATGTTAGCCAAGCTGATTACCTGGGGAGAGGACAGAGAAGAATGTCTTGAAAAAATGGATCTCGCTCTTGGTGATGTATTATTTGGGGGAGTGAAGACAAATAGAGATTATTTGCGTCGAATACTTATTCATCCTTCTTTTGTGGCAGGCAATGTTCATACTCATTTTATTGCAGAACAGTCTGAGAAATTAAGGCCGAAAGCTTTATTAGATATGGACTATGCTTTTAGTATTGCCAGTTATTTAGTTTTTAAATCAAAGCTCACCCAAAACGTTTGGGATAAGAATTTCCAAAAAATGACAAAGAAATTTATTATCAATGAAGAAGAGCAAGAAGTTATTATTTATAATTATTCTCGAGAAAAAGTGGAGTTAGAAATAAATGGAGAGAAGTACCTTTTCCGTACTTTAGTCTGGAGTCCCCAAAGTATTATTTTGGAGCATGCGGGAATTCAGTTTGAAGCGAATCGCTTTCTTATTTCACCTAACGAAACCTATCAAATCTTTGTTTCTCACTTAGAAGTTGAGATCAGAGAGATTAAAAAAGCTATGGGAAGTACATTAACTTCACATTTAACTGAAGGCTCTCTACAAAGCCCTATGCCTGGGAAAATTTTCAAAATTCTATGTAAGATTGGTGATCAAGTTGAAAAAGGTGATCCTGTTATGATCGTGGAAGCGATGAAAATGGAACACACGATTAAAGCACCTAAAGAAGGAAGTATTGCCGAAATATTTTTTAATGAAGGAGACCAAGTTCAAGGTGGTGTTCTTCTCTGTGAGATTGAATAAGGTCAGCTATGTTTGAATACAGTGATGATTTTGTGAAAATTGTTGAAGTCGGGCCAAGGGATGGACTGCAAAATGAAAAAGAAGTCCTCAAGCTAGCAGAAAAGTTGGAGTATATTAGGCTTTTAAGTTTGTCAGGTTTAAAAACCATTGAAGCGACTAGTTTTGTGAGGCCAGATCGTATCCCACAAATGGCCGATGCCACTGAATTATTCAAGCGCGTCCGATCACTCCCTGATTTTGATAATATAAGTTTTCCTTGTTTGGTTCCCAATTTAAAAGGTTATGAACTCGCTAAAGATGTGGGTGTTAAAGAGATCTCTTTATTTTCAGCAACGAGTGATGAGTTTACCAAAAAAAATATCAATTGCACGGTAGATGAATCTTTTGAACGCATGGCCGAAGTGGCGACGCAAGCGAGTCAAGATGGGATTAAAATCAGGGCCTATATTTCAACTGCTTTTGGCTGTCCTTATGCTGGTCACATGGGATCTGAGAAATTAATTAAAGTTATCGAACAATTTTTAAAACTTGGAGTCTACGAAATTTCAATTGGGGATACCATCGGTGTGGCAACTCCTAAACAAGTTTATCAATCAATTTTGGCCATAAAGTCTGTTGTTGGCCTGGATAAAATCGCCATGCACTTTCATGACACGAGAGGAATGGCCCTGGCCAATATACTTGTTTCCCTAGACCAAGGTGTTCGCGTCTTTGATTCTTCCTCTGGTGGTCTGGGAGGTTGTCCTTATGCTAAAGGGGCTACGGGAAATGTAGCGACAGAAGAAGTGTTGTATTTACTTAATTCCCTCGGGCTCAAAACAAATATAGAAGAAGAAAAAATCTTTCAAGCTTCAAAATATATTCTGGAAAAAGTTAAAAAAGATAGCCCATCTAAATATTTTCAAGTCTTGAAGTCAAAAAAATCATAGGACCAAAAAAAAAGTGTGATTAAATAAAATATACTTTTTCTTTATCAAACATACATCCAGTTTAGCTTTACATGCCCCGACGATTTTAAAACATAAAAAATAGCGATCGGACCAATCGTTTTTAAAAAATAGGCTTTGACTTTTATCATCTGATTTTTGAAAATAAACTTAAGCAACAAATGAGGGGAGTTTAGCAATAAAACTAGGAACAATTATTCCTTTTTTATTTTTGGTCGGATGTTCAAGCATCCAATTTAATTCAACCGCAATTATTCCTATTAAGTTTGATGAGAACAAAAATCATTTTAAGAATGTTAAATATAAAGTAACGAAATCTTTTTACCTGTGGGGACTTCTGCCCGACACAAATACGGTCTCTCTAGATAAAGTATTTGAAGCGAAAGGATTGAGTTCTGTTTCTAGTCTTGAGATTCAAGAGGTAGAAACCTTTAAAAAAGCAGGTTGGATGGTGGCCACCTTAGGTCTTTATTATCCACAGACATTTCTCTTAAAAGCGAAAGCAACAAAATAGCGGCCAAGGAAGGGTGCTTTATTGGCCAAGGATGGCCTTTATATTTTAATCATCGAGAGACTTTAACAAATCATTAAAAAAATTAGATTTATAAGCTTCGGCTTCTTCTTCAGAAAGGTGACCGAAAGTGTTTCTGTCTTGTTCTACATAAAATTGATCATGCTCTATTAAAAATCGGCTAGGATGCCTGACTAAATCTTTCCCGTAAATTTTTCTCTGTTTTGCAAATGTCATGATAAGTCTGCGTTTGGCCCTGGTCATTCCCACATAACAGAGTCTTCTTTCTTCATCAACATTACCACTTTCTTTTATAACGTTTTTATGGGGAAGGAGTTCTTCTTCAACACCCACCATAAAACAAGTATCAAACTCAAGGCCCTTGGAAGAATGCAGAGTCATGAGCTGAACCTCATTTTTTTGAATCCCTTCTTCATTATTTTGGTTGTCTTGATTATCAACTAAGAGGAGTCTCTCCAGGTAATTCCCAAGAGTGGCTTCTTCGTGAAAGCGATCAACAAAGCGATCCGTACTTAAAAGAAAACTTCGCACGTCATCTTTTTTTCTGGCGGCAACCTTGGGGGAGTCATAGGATTTTTTGATAAATTCAAAATAACCAATTTCTTCAATAAGTGCATTCAAAGCCTGGGTGAGAGTCATATTTTCGAAATGTAACTTTCCCTTATCTATAATATCGATGAACTCTGAAAGAGGTTTTGCTTTTTTCTCATTGGGGTCTTGAGCTAGCTTTCGAATGACTTGGAGTAAGGTTTGGTTACTTTCTTTTCCTAGATCAAGAAATCTTTTGAGACTTTGTGTCCCTATACCTCGTTGGGGAATATTTAATATTCTTCTCAGAGATAATTCATCTTTTGGATTATGGATGACAGAGAGATAAGCGATGAGATCTTTAATTTCTTTTTTCTCATAAAATTTCTGGCCACCAATAACGGTATATGGAACTTGGGCAAGCCTTAGCTGATCTTCAAAAGGAGGTATTTGGGTGTTGCTGCGATAAAGTAAGGCAACGTCCCCAAGAAACTTACCCTGTTTTTGAATTTCGATAATTTCATCAACAACGATTTGTGCTTCATGATCTGAATTTCCACAAGACCAGAGAATGGGAACGGGCCCTTCGAAGTTCTTGGTTTTCATCGTTTTATCTTTACGAACTTTATTATCTTTTATGACTGAATTTGCGAGCTTGAGAATTTTTCCTTGGGAGCGATAATTGTATTCTAATTTAATGACCTTGGTGCCCTGATAAAGTTTTTCAAAATTGAGGATATTGGTTATATCTGCTCCTCGAAAAGCATAGATGGATTGGTCATCGTCACCTACCACACAAATATTATGATGAGTGGAAGTGAGGGCCCTCACCATTTCAAATTGCAGTCCGTTGGTGTCTTGATACTCATCAATCATAATGTATTTGTAGCGAGCAGAATATTTTTTTGCCACTTCAGGCTGCTCTTCAAAAAGCTTTACACAAAGAAACAAAATATCATCAAAGTCTACCGCATTATAAAAATGAAGTTTGTCTTGATAGAAGTGATACACGTATTCCGTGGCCACATCATATGGGTTTTCCGGATCATAAAATTCCGTATCTTTAAATTCAAGATGGGAAATGCCGTTATTTTTTAACAGCCCAATTTTGCTGGCGATAGTTTTTTTATCAAAGCTAGCTTTATCCATTTTAAACTGTTTGAGTCCTTCCCGGATAATGGCCATCTGATCACCTTGATCATAAATGGTGAAGTCTTTGCTGTAACCAATATGATGGATATCCTCACGTAGAATTTTTATCCCCAAGGAATGAAAGGTGGAAAGTGAGATTCCTCTTTTACGCTTGCGTCCAATAAGTTTTGTGACTCTTTCATTCATCTCTAGAGCAGCTTTATTGGTAAAGCTTACAGCAAGTATGTCTTTGGGAGGAATACGCAAATTAGCGATCATATGACCGATACGATAGGTAATGGTTCTAGTTTTTCCGGAACCTGCACCAGCAAGAATAAGGACAGGACCATTGATGGTCTCTGCTGCTTGGCGTTGTTCTGGATTAAGCCCTGCGAGATCAACGATATTCATAGAAAATTAATGTATGCAAAGGCCCTAGAGCTGTAAAGTCTTAATTGCTGTCAACGTTTAGCACAGGCCATCTCACCCTTTATTCGGGTTTTTTTATAGTATTTATAACCAAAACGCTTGACGTAAGCTGGGTTGCAAAGATGCCTCAAAAGCTCTGGACGAAGGCAATTGTCGAGCTCTATTCTTTGGTCTTGGAGACAGGCCAGAGCTGCAAAAAAATTAGGGTGTTGGTATAAACTTTTAAGAATTTTTTCTTCCGTTATAGGGCTTCCATAAAAATAACTACTGGCCGCTGACCAATAATGATTTTCGGCCCATAAATAAAAATGATTCGCTGAAAGAAAAATTCCTTCATCAGGAAGTGCTCTTTGGGCATCTCTTAAAATGAGGGTGGATCTTTTAAAATCTTTTTGTTTAAAAAACTGCATAGCATAGAGTTTAGATACTGTTGGGTGTTCAAGCCCTAAAAACTTATGTTCATAATGAAACATGGTTTGTTCATTTTTATAATGAGAGAGGTGATGGATAAGAAAGGTAGAAATATTAATGAGAAATAACGCTCCAATGATGAAAGAGCGAAGTTTATGTTTGCTTAAGGATTGATAGGCCATCACTAAAAAAGGGAGGGCCAGATAGCAACCGAGCAAGCCTCGAGAGGGGTAGAACCATTGATTTCTTAGAAAACTTGAAATAAGAAAACTGGGAATGATAAAAATACTAAGTGCTATTACTAAATAGCTTAAAAGATTTTTTCTTCTTTTTAAAATTAAAACCGTACTGAAAATAGCTATGGCTAATGAGAACAAATACAACAAGATTTGATAGGATTTATTTTTGTGAATGACATACCAATCATTATAATCCCCAAAAAAGTTCTGATAATAGGGAGTGAGAAAGGCCCTCAGATAATCATAAGTCGCCCAGAGGGCCACAGCATTAAATGTCTCCTTAGGAAATTGATAGACATATTTATTTTCTTGTAAGTTTTTAGCAATTCGCTCTCCCGGAGAGAGAAAAAGAGGAAAGAGAAAATTGAAAACCAAAGTCAGTGCAATGATAACTCCTGCTGCTGTGATATGAGTTTTGTTTTTATGCCAAAAATCTTTGAGATCTTGGGAGGACAAATATTTATGAATGGCAAAAGCGATCAGTGCAATGACAAAATACAAAGGTCCTTCGGAGCGCACGAATTTTAAAAAAAGAGCACAAAGGATTATAGAGAAGAAATTTTTTAAACTGAGTTTATGACAATGGTTGATGACATAGAGTGAGAGCACACTGGCCAGAATGGTATAAACATAGGAGTGAGCAGCAGCATAATAAAATGGAAAAGCCACATAGGCGTTAAGTCCAAATAAAATCCCAGCAATGAGTGAAGTGTGACGTGATCCATCGAAAGCTCTAAACAATAAATAGAGTGTCAGAAAAATCATGGCCAAATTAATCAGAGACGTAGTGGCAAAATCTCCGCCAGTATAACAAGAGATAGCTAGAGGGATGGTTCTATATCCCGGAGCTCGTTCAAGTAAATGACAGGCATTAGTCACATAGACGGCGTTATCTAGTAGAATCATGGAAACCTTAAGTCTAAAAATCAGTGTTTCTTTAATAATAAATTTAAGAACTTAAAAGTCTAGTACGCTTCAGAAAATTAAGCAAAATCTGCCAAGAAGAACTGTCATGACAGCTTTGGTAAATATATAGTGTTTAGTTTTCTCAAGACTCAATATCATCGATTAAAACCAATAATATCAGTTAGATAGGTTGGAAAGACAGTTATTCCAGTAAATACCTGGGAGATAATAAAACTGTTAATTTATTGGAAAAATTGACCGATAAAACGTTGAGGTAATTTCTATGAAAACAGTTTTGAGCAATTTATCCCTTCTGAGTTGTCTGCTTCTTTTGAGTTGTGGAAGTCCACAAGGCACATCGAAGTTAAAAGTTTCAATAGGAGCCATCACGGCCAATACCAGTTTTCCTGGTGGTTTATTTGTGACTGGCTCGAATGATAAAGGGGATACGTTTTCAGTATCGGTACCCAATGATAATGACCTCGAATTAGAACTTGCTAACGGCACTTGGAATATTGGAGTGCTAGGTTATGATGGAACTCAGCCTTATACCGGAAAACCATTTTGTGCTCATAAACAAGGGCTTGTTCTCTCTGGAAATGACATCGATCTCTCTTTTGATGCCAGCAAGTCAACATGCCTTGAGTATACGGATCCACAGTCATTAATTTCAGGAACATCTATTGCACCTCTTAAACTCTTTAGTTGTATGGGGTTAAAAAAACACTTTGATCTGGGAGAATCTATCACCAACGAGGATGCCCCAAGTTTTGATTGTCAAGGTGGTGGCGATGGAGGTGGTGCTGGAGCTGGCGGTTATCAAAGTTTTAAAATTGCAGTGGGAACAAAAACTCCTTCAGGAACTCTCGGCAAAGCTGGAGCAAGTAGTTGTATCGGCCTTGGTAATACTGGCAATACGAGCTCGATTGAGTTTCCGGTTAACTCTGGAATTAGTCTACATGTGACGGCTTATTCAGGGACTGGTTGTACGGGGAGCACCAAAGCATATTTTTTTAATAAAGGACTGAGCTTCAATGCTCTCAATAATCTAGGTCAAGCGGCCGTTGATGTTGGAAATAGCGTCAATGTTTATTTACATGCTGACAGATGTAATCAAGCTCAGCAACTAGCAAGCCCTTTTGCATCAACCTCAAGCTCAGGAGACTATCATCTTATTTGCCACCCAAATCAGTTTGTTAATATTGGTACTAGTGGAACAAGTAACCATACTTTTGAGATTGGACGGGATTTGGATTTTAGCCAAGTGACTAATCCTACTGGAGCTGATTCGTATACACAAACTATTTTTGCAGGAAACCTAAGAGGAAATTTTAGAACCGTCAAAAATGGGAATAAAGCTTTATTCAATAGAATAGAAGGTAATAGTAATGATAGCATTTATATTTCAAATTTAATTATAGATAACTTCGATATCAATGCCAGTGGTCATGCATCTCCAGAATACGGTATATTCACAAATTCAATTTACAATTTCGCAGGTAAGAATAATATTGAGTTTGGGGGAATTTATCTACTTCCTACCAATGAATTATCTGTTAATGCTTCACCTGGTGATAAGGTTGGTGCCTTTGCTGGGCGGGTATTTCATGATGACATTGATTCTAGAACAGAGCTTAGAAATATTCATTCCATGGCCACTGTAGCGAGTAACTCAACTTCTATTGATACATTCACAGGAGGGCTCGTTGGATCAATTAGTGACCAAACCGGTTATGGGAATGTTCGAGTTGAGTACAGTAGCGTAGGAAGAATTAAGATTCCCGCTTTTGATTTTATCGATGTGATTTTTTCCGGGATTGATGTTGAAGGAAAAGTTTCTATTAGTGGTCTTAATAATGTGGGGGGACTGATTGGAGCTTCAGATAGTGTTACGGTGGAAGGAAACTATATAGATGTTGAATTAAATGCCCACTCTGAAGTTGGAGGTGTAGTTGGTTCAGTAACATCTCCGGCCAATTTTTATTCGAGAATTGAAAGCAGTTTTGCAAGTACTAAAATCGTCCCCACTGGATCAGGACCGTTTGATAGTTTAGGTGGAATGGTTGGAAAGTTTGAACAAAGTGGATCAAATTTAAGTTTTGATATCAATAGTTCGGTTGTTTTTTTAGATCTTCAAGCACCCACAGAGACCATAAATAATGTTGGAGGAGTCGTAGGGCATTACCTAACTCCCTATAGAGCAGAGCTATTTATAAGCAATACCAAAGCTGTTAATGATATTTCTGCCGATGGTGATTATTATGGAGGCCTTGTTGGTTATTATGATACAGCTGTAGGATGGTCTCAAATTGATCTCTTAGCCGGAGAAAAACCAGCAATATCGAATTCGATTGCTCAAGGTTATATTGGAGCAGATGGTAATGATGGCTTTTATCGGGGCGGACTTATAGGAAAAGGAATTGACGCTGATATTTATAGATCTATTGCTTGGACAAAAATTTTTGGAAGCCAACTTTTAGGCGGTGCTTATGGATATGCTAATAATAGTGTTGTCCATGAAAGTTTGATAGATGCAAATGTCGAGTCAAACTCGTCAGTCACTTTTGCTGGTGGAGTAGCTGGTGAAGTTAGTTTTACAACTTCTGGAGGCTTAGATTTTTTTCGATGGAGTAAAGTTGATGCATCTGTTGGTTCGTCCTCTACTATTGGGGCTGACTGTTTTGCAGGGAAATGTGGTCTAATCGCTGGAAATCTCGCTATTGGAACAGCACTAACAAGTAATCTTACATATGACTCTATTGCTGTTGGCTCAATATATGAAAACTCAAGTACAGACTTAGGTACACCTAATTTATGTGGTCATTCTGATTCTAACTTTGGTAACCCCTGCGTTGGAGGTTCTGAATATCAGTCAGCAACAACATTTACAACAGATGCTAGTTGTGGAGTTTTCAGTTTTGCTCCATTCGTAGAGGATGGAGGAGTTTGTGTACCACTCTTCGAAAAACAATGGGCCAAATTTGGACGTTTTAATAATACAGATGGGTATCTAGCCGGAAATAATATTGAACCTTTTGAAATTGCAAACACGACTGATTGGAATAATATCAGTGCTGATTCATTCCTTATGGCAAAAAGTTTTGAGTTAACGAATCATCTTGATTTTGGAGATTCTGATGCAAATATCAATGCCATTGGGTCCGATTCAGAACCATTTAAAGGGGCTCTTTTCTCTAATGGCTACCGGCTCCTAAATGTGAGAGTCAATGCGACAGCTTCCAAAAGAGGTGTGTTTAATGTGATTGATTCAGGAGCTGTCATTGGTACAGAAGATGAACCTCTTAAAGTCAGAGATTTTATTCTTGATTGTGGCAATGAAAGTAATTGCGGATTTATTGGAAGAGCTGGTCGTGATTCAGCTACGGGTGATTACGGAGACGTTAGGTTATCTACTCATGTTATAAACGCTATAATTTCAGCGGGGACTGCTGATTGTGTGGGAGGACTTGTTGGGCGTGTTGCTACTTCTGTGAGAATGGATAGAGTAAGATTTGATGGTCGAATAGGTGTGAGTAATGGTATCGGGGTAGGTGGCTTTGCAGGTTGTGTAGGGGCTAATGTATCAAGTAATGATGTTAGGCTGAGTATTCAAGACTCTGCTGTAACTGCCAAGTTTATACGAGGCTTTGATTATGTAGGTGGTATGATTGGTAAAGATAGCAACTCAGTAGGGTCGAACTATGTAGAAATTAGAAACTCATTTGTAGTTTTTGATGAAAGTAATACGAATTCAGGAAGTTTGGCGATTGATGCGACTGGAGGAAGTTATGTCTCTGGACTCGTCGGTGGCTTTGATATGAATAGTAATAGTAGTCTATCCTTTGATACTGTTTATGTTGACACCTCAACTGCGCGAGTGCCTGCTAATTATAAACATTTCGCCAGAAGTATAGGTACTTATGATTTTGATAGTAATGATTACTTCAGTGATCTAGCCATCATTTGGAATAATACCTCAAATGCTACCTTTTATACTTCAGGATCGGATACAGTTCCAAGCCACGGCTACGATATAGAAGCTGTAAGCGCAGCTGAACTTGCTGAAGGTGATGGAAGTGCTGAGTCTTTTGAAGCCTCAGCTGATGGACGCTCTGATTGGTATTATGATGGTGAGAGGCTCTTGAAACTAGATTGGATGAATCCAAATTACACCGATATTTAATTAATCAAAGACAAAAATTAATATTTTAGATAAACTATCCCCTCAATCAATGAGGGGATTTTTTTATGAAGCATTTAGTCACATCTGCACTGCCTTACGCTAATGGACCGATTCACTTTGGCCATATTGCTGGAGTTTATCTACCTGCTGATATTTATACTAAGCACCTCAAGCTTAAAGGTGAGAAATGCATCCATATCTCTGGTTCAGATGAGCATGGGGTGGCGATCATGCAAAATGCTCAAAAAGCTAAAAAGACCTATCAAAAATATGTAGATAAATGGCATGAAAGTCATAGCAAGCTTTTTGACTCCTATGGAATTAAATTTGATTTTTTTGGACAAACTTCAAGTGAGTATCACGCGGAAGAAGTCCTTATTTGGTTTGATGAACTTTATAAAAAAGGCTTTATTGAAAAACGCGCAGAAGAGCAGTTGCAATGTCAAAGCTGTTCCAATTATCTGCCTGATCGTTATGTGGAAGGGGAGTGTTATGTATGCCATTACCCTGAAGCGAGAGGAGATGAGTGTCCAGATTGTGGGACATGGATAGACGCAGTCAAGCTTATTAATCCTGTTTGTAAATTCTGTGGATCTAAAGAGATTGAAGTTAAATCGGTTGATCAGTGGTATTTGGCCCTCTCTAAATTTCATAAAGAGTATAGAGAGTGGTTTGAAGGGCAATCCAAAGAGTGGCGGAAAACGGTCACGAGTTTCGTGGATTCTCTTACCAAAAAAGAGATGGTGGATCGTGCCATCACCCGAGACTTGGACTGGGGTATAGATGTACCTCTTGATGAAGCTAAGGGGAAAAAACTCTATGTGTGGTTTGATGCTCCTATTGGCTATGTCTCCAATACCAAAGAATTCTTAAAAGACTCGAATGAAGATTATATGAAAGATTGGTGGCAAGCGGATGATGTGGCCATCACTAATTTTATTGGCAAAGATAATATTATCTTTCACGCCATAATTTTTCCTATGATGAGTCTTGCCAGTGGACGGGCCCATGCGGTCACAAACTTGCCTGCCAATCAATATGTTAATCTTGAAGGTAAACAATTCTCTAAATCTAAGGGTTGGTATATTGAAGCTGACAAAGCCGTGAATGAATTTGGAGTGGATGCTCTTCGCTATTATCTCACCACGCTTATCCCTGAGACCAATGATTCGAGTTTTACCTGGGAAGGTTTTGAAGCCAAGATTAATAATGAGCTGGCCAATAATATTGGTAATTTTGTGAATCGTTGTATGACTTTTTTCTATAAAAATTGGAATGATGGTATCGCTGGAGAGAAGTATAAAACTTTTTTTGAAACAGATGATTTTAAAGAGTTGCAAAAACAAATTAAAACGATCAATGAAACTCTCGATCGTGTTCAAATTAAAAAAGCCTTAGAACAAATCATGGCGCTGGGGCAAACGGCGAATACCTTTTTCTCTGACAGAGCTCCTTGGGCTCAGATCAAAGAGGATGATGACGCCGCGGCGACTACGATTGCTCATTCAAGTATCTATGCCCTAAGCTTAGCTTGTTTATTTAAGCCCTATTTACCTGTTCTCTCTGGAAAAATCATTGAGTATTTTGGAGATGTCTCAGATGAGCTTATTCAAGATATCTACACTGGTGAGTTTAAGCTGGCGCAAGAGTATTTTGCCAGTGGTGTTCAGTTGGTTAAAAAGCCTAAGGGGCTAGTGAAGAAAGTTGATGCTGATAGAATTAAAGAGCTTAAAGCGGAACTCACTCAGAAGTCTTAATTATTTGGATCTGAAACGTCTATTTGAAGCTTGAAGTTTGATAGGCTTTTTAAATTCAATATGAGTTTGATTCCAGCTTTGAACCATTTGTCCTGTTTGGGAATCTATATAGGCTTCAAAACTTAAAGGCAGACTCTTACCATTATCATAGTTCACTACAATATGTTCAAGATACCGGGCTATTCCATCTTTAACTTTTAAAACACTTTTTTTCTTCTTAATTTCAAGACCACTCAGTTCATCATTTCTAATCATTCTTTTTAAGTTTTTCTCATATAAAGAGAGCCAATTCTTATTATAATGATTTGAAAAATGAAGTTTTTGGTTTTTGCTAACCTTTCCAATCACAACACGCTCTTTATTATTGGTATTTTTAGAAACTGCTTTTCTCATACGAGGAATTGCTTTCTTTTTTACACTGGCGGGCTTGCGTTTTTTTTGAGAAACGTGGTGAGCTTTTTGAGCGCTAGTTTTGTTCACAGCAACTTTTTGAGTCTTTGGGGGCTCTTTTTCTACTTTTTTATTTAAAGACGAATCTTTTTGGAAATAGATAGTTAAACACAATGTGAGAATAAAACTAGCACCGAGAAAGAGTTTAAATTTTGTATCAGATTTTTTCACGTTTAATCCTCAATAGTAAAATTAAAATTAATCACTTTATAAGGTGAATGGCCTGCGAATTGAAAGTCAGCGTAATCATCACCCGAGTTATCATCATTATAACAATCGATGCAGTTAGAAAACCTGACTCTGAAACGACAGGTAAACTCTGTACCATAGGTATTCCATTTGTTAACTTCCATCAGAGTAATCCCACTGGCATTAAAGGTGACACTCCCATCTTCCACATCTTCCAGAATGGTTTCATCCCAAGTTTGAGTGGCATTTATTTTCCCCAAGATAGCTTGAGTCGCCCCTGGTAAAAAGCGAATAAGACATTCGTTGGGATTAAATTCTGAACCAGACATAGACGGATTATTCAGGCAATCTTTATCATCTAAGTTAAGCTGGGCTTTTCTGAAAAAATCTTGGTTCACCCATTTCGTTTCGTTATCATCCGAATATTTCACCAGACAGATGGGTTGTGGTGAATCAAGCTCATATTTAGGATAAACCGTAGAACTCACCACCTCTGTTAAATCCAGTTGTTCATTGGTGCGGGAAGTGTAACTACAGTCTCCTGCACTTGGAGTTGAAGACTCATCTTCTGCTACACCACCTTCAGTATCTTTTGGAAAATCATCTATAATACAAGGTGAGAAGTTTGCCGTCGCTCCAGCAATAGAACCATTGGCCAGGGCCATGGTGTTAAGCTCACGAGAGACAAATAAATCATTATTGTCATCAAGTTTCATATGATCCCAATCATTGGCCAGGATTTGCAGGCCTCCGATGGTTGAGTTGGAATTATTGCGAAGTCTGAGCGAGACTCCAACCACTTCTCCCGGTGAGATCGTGACATTATTATTATTGTATTCAGTACCAGCAATCCCATCTGTGGTTGAGACATTTTTTCCTTCAAAAGTAAGGGCGGTTAAAATGCTGGAGATACTATCTGGTCCGTCAAAGACATAAGCCTGAGATTCTTCATCGAGCTCAATTAAATCTTTTGTTACCAAGATGGATTTATTTCTATTGTCCTCATTCACTTCAGTATTAAAGAAGGGGAGAGTGGCATTATAAGTGCTTGGGTTAAAAAATCTGCTGATAAATAAATTATCACCGGCATAGCTATTATAAGTGAGGGCCAATAAACTATCAGAGTCAAAACCATTTCCTTTGTCTTCATAAGATTTAAAAAGAAGAAGTCCATAATCATCCATCAGTTTTTCAGATTCATCTATGGTAAACTGAGGACACAGATCCCCACTGATATGGTGAATAAGATTCTTTCCAAAAATTCTAAAGAAGCGTCTGAAGTTAGGTGGATTGACAAATTGAGTCCAGAGATATGAATGCTCTTGGTTTAAATTGGTAAAATACACACTATCTAATGAAGTGTCTCCAGTGTCGTAATGGGAAAAGAGGTCTGAGCCTTTGGCAGTGAGGTCTCCTATTTCAGCAAGAGTTTCCACTAAAAGCAGCATAACATAATTAGTCGCTTCTTTATGAACGGTGCTAGAGCTGGTGGAAGAGAAGCTGCATTGATTTTTAAACTCGTTTGTGAGGCTTGTCAGATAATGAGACACGATCATTCCAACATTGTGTGGATCTTCTACGTTCTCAGAATTGTTATTATTGTCGTAATGAACAAAGCTTGGATAGGAGAGTCTGTTTCCTGATGAGGTTGAGACATCAGCGGTGTGTGCTTCATCATCTTCACTTAAGGGGCGATAGCCTTGAATTCTTCCTGTGTTATTTCCATACACATCATAGAACGTTCCGAGTCCCCATTCACCGACAGCTTCACGGTTAAGCATATAATAAGAGACATAATCGGCAATCCCTTCATTTAGCGCATCTGCTTCAGAGTAAGAAAATAAGCCTAAGCTTGAATGAAAATCAACGGCATCTGAATACCCAGAATAGGGATTACTAAAATCCGAGACGACGGTGGTATTTCTTTGGTTCATCATGATCTTGACCATGACGTGTCCAAATTCATGATAAATAACTGTCGGGTCTTGCACCATTCTAAAGGTGCTTCCAGTGAGCTCTTCGTTATAGCCAAAACAAAGAGAATTATTTGCTGGAGAAAACGAAGCGTTCAGATCCTCTGTGTAACATTTAGAAAAAGCTTTTAAGGTGGTGTTGATGCCATTGTCACTTAGCCAATAAGACTTTGTTTCCACTAAATTATACTTGGTGGCAGGTGCGATGGTGAAGTTAGAGTTAAAATGAACATGATCATGAACAAAGTTCATGGTGTCCATAAAACGAGCCTGAATTTGATTCAGGTGATAAAAAAGATTTACTTGGTAAAACTCATCTGAATATAGAGAATAGTTCCAGGAATCATTAGCTTTTTGAATCGGTAGGGTGGAGCTGCTGGCATCATTGAGAACCCGGAAGCATTCATTTGTCGTGCTTGAGCTTGAGTCTCCAAAATCAGTGGCCTGAACAAAGCTACAATAATCCGCAAGATAATTATTACTGGTAATCGTTCCCACATCTAGAGCATCTTCGAGATCAATTTTCTTATAAGTTTTATCGGCGGTGATAATAAAAGGATTGTCACGATAGATGAGGGCCTGGTTTGTTCCTGCAAACTTCGTACTTTGTCTTGAGACATTAGAGGACGAGTCAACTTCCGTTATACCCTTACACCCACTCACGATCATCAGAGTGAGTAAACTTAATCCTTTAAAAATGTTTACGGCATTAAATCCTTTGCCCATATTTTTCCTCTCGCTTCACGTACCACTTTTTTAATTATTCTTTACAGCTATTCTTGTCTTGCTCCCGCAGCTGTTCCCAGTGCCGAACCAATACTTCTGGCAGCATTCGCCCATGGATCATCACTTCCAATTCCACCATCAAAGCCACCGTTACACATGGCCGCTGAAATATTTTGCTCGCCGATTTGAGACGTTTGTTCTGGAACATAGCTCGACGCTACGGCTCTTTGAGCCGCTGTAAATGATAGAGGTGGCCTACTTGCTGAGTGACATCTTATTTCTTCATAGAAATCTGGAAGTTCATCTTCATCATCTAAACCAGCAATTAACTCTTCAACCAGTTCTTCTTTTTCATCGTTTTCAAGATTGTCAAAGTCATCACCTGATAAGGCTATTGAATCCCGTCTTCCGTAAGGATTTTGTTGATCACCAGGAGAACCTTCATCTCCAGTAGTGCTTGCTGTATCTCGTGTAGAACCTTCTGCTCGACTTTCATTAAACGATTCATGGTCACACCCATCTTTACTAAAAGTATAATCTCTTCGGTGTACATCTCTAACGTGACTTCTGTTATTGTAACAAATAAAGCCTTCATTGATTAAGTCTGCAACTTTTCTCTCTAGCTCCTCTGGCGAACAAACTTCTCCATACCTTGCAGACTCTCTTGCAAAAGTACTACAAGCAGTCGCGGCTTGTTCAGGCGCTTCATTTGAATTACAAATCCTCTGCACATCTTCTATTGGAATATTTGCAGGAACTCTACTCCTTGCACTTAAGCCATCACATTGTCGTCTAGCTTCACTTAACTGTCGCGAGATTGAGCTTGTTGAACCCGAACCTGCTGTAGGAGCTCCTTGTGTTTGGGCAGAAGCAATGGCAGATGCCTCTGAGACTGATCGCATGAGTTCACTGATGTCGGACTCACATGGATTGGAGTTAAAAGCATTAAGTTCATCACAAGCAGCACGAATCATTTCATTGTTTTCAGCAGCCTGTTGATCTTGTTGATTAAGAATCTCTTGCACGGCCGCATTTTTTTGCGAACATTCATTTTTAACTTGCTGCCAGTATTGTTCTTGTTGGCGGTAGTTACTGATATAAGTGTTAATCATCTCATCGAGTTTGCCCATGACTTCTTGCTTGTGGCGTTCTAGACTTTGTCTCATGGAATCCACTTGAGAGAGGGCAGCTTGTAGGATTTCTTTTGGATCTTCAATGCGAAGTTCCTCATCTAGTCCTTCAGCGTCTTTACCTCTAAAAGTGAAAAGTTGGTTGAGATTAAGTTCAAACTCAGGAGCTTGAAAAACTGTTCCCACATCTAGGTCACCATCGATTTTGCGAGCTGAAGTGGTGAGAAAGTTATTGAGCTGAGTGATTCTCGCTTTAATACTTTCTTTGGTTTGAGACACTCTGGCGTTATAAGATTCAGCACTTGCTATTTGTCTTTGTCTTGTGGTTCGAACCAGACCTTGGGCCTTGGCGTGACAACCTTTATAGTTCCCTGCACAGATCTTAGCTGTTCTTACACAGAAGTTAGGACCATTCATGGTCATAGCATCGCTACAGCTAAGAGCCGCTATACCCGTAGTGGTATCATTCGGACAACGCATGAGTTCGTTTTTCATGCTGGTCACAAATTTATTAGATGCGGTTTTACGCATTGTTTTCATTTTATTACTAAAGGCACGGACGGTTTTGGCCATATCGGCACTGGTAAATCCATCAGCGTTTCTTCTTCCTTTAAATTCGTTCTCACAGTTTTGAGTAAGAATTCCAAGAAGCTGAGAAGCTCTAAGTGGGGTAGAAGCGTTAACGGTTCGTCCGTTAAAGTTAAATGATTTTCCAGTCACAATAATTTTTGAACTATTTAGCCCTTTGCCTTCTTCTCGGCGCACAGCTGTCATGATGGCATCAAAATCAGTTTGACCGTCGTTAATATAGCTTTCAATTGTAGTCGCGAAAGCGTTATCTGCTTCATTGGCTAGCTGTCTTGAAACATTAGGGTTTTTAAACTTTCTCGCGAAACCACTGACTGAGCCAAAGTTACTGGCAATGACTTGTTGTAGACATTGTCTTTTAGTTCCAATTTCCCATTGCCTTAGCCTTTCTTCAACATTAGCGTTGTCATCACGCTCAATGGATTGCAACATGCTTTGAATTCTTTCGTTACCATTGGTAACGTTCGCTAATTGCAACTCGTCTTTCATGGTCTCAATTTCTTGTCTCATCTCAGCGTTAAAATTATCCACAACTGTTTTGATCGCGTTGTTATCTTTGGTGAACATTTTTGACCTAAAAGCCACTGAGCTCAGATTAATATCGGTTTCACCTCTTCTCACGGTTTGTTCAGCGAGAGAGTTAGTAAGAGAATTGATATCTTTTTCTATTTGTCCTGCTTTCGTAAGAACTTCATCAGCAGTCATGCGACCGTTTGGCTTTTTATTCATCTCTTGAAAGATAGTTTCTTCAATATTTCTAAGTCCACCTTGCTGACCAGCTCTGCTGATCATGTCCGGGCCGAAAACGGAACCACAGATATTTTGGGGATCACTTGCTTTACCTACGAATGCATCTTGGAATTTAATATCTTTTAAATATTTTTCAGGTTTCCCAGCAAGAAGTGCTGAGTCTTTACGAATGTTTTCAAGGGTAGGAAGGAGTTCTCTTTCCAGAGCGTCCACTTCTTGTTTAAGAAAATTTTCAAAAAGGCTTAGTCTTTCATCTCGGGCAAGCATCTGCGCTTCAAAACGCTCCATGCTTTTGTTATAACAACCAATACCTTGAGTGGTGTATCTTTCATGACCTTCAGTTTGAAAATTTTGTAATTGTTGAATATTAAAATCTGCGATATCAATAATCGCGTCTCCATAACCAGCAATGATTTGCCCGTTATCTGCACCACCACAACTCATCGCTCCTGTGAGTCTATTTCCTGATGCTGGGAGAACAACACAGCTACGTAATACAGGTGGAACTTGTCTGGGATCAATCGGTTGAATTCGGATAAGAGGACTAAGTTGTTGTTTGAACATTTCCACTTGGTTTTGCTGACCCATGCCACCTTGCAAACCTCCAGCATAAGCTTGAGCTGCCGAATAAGCGACTTCGGAAATATCACTGGCGAGATTTCCCCAGCGTTGCCATTCAGAAGTTGAGCCAGTCACAACTTGTGCGGAGGCTATGGGCGCCCACAGTAGTTGTAGATTTAAGACTAGTGCTATAAATCGTATACCTGCTTGTGAAAAAAGTTTTTTCATGTCTTATCCTTATTTTTCTCCCGTACTCCTTATCGGTCTAAGCGGTTGAAAATTAAATAATTTGTCTACTAGTCACACTTATAATTATAAACAGTTGAGTGTTCCGCTCCAATAAATAATCTTTTGAACGGAGAAAACTTGGCAAATGGTGTCGAATAGGTAGACTAAATATATGGAATTAAAAGGTTTTTAAAGGAAACAATTGGTCTTTGGAAAATTAGGCAAAAAAAAGTCTGTGACTGATAAAGTTGGCAAGGCCTCTGGTGATAGAGGGGTTGCGGCAACAGAATTAGCTACGTATATTACTGCGGCAAATCTTCCTGATTCGCCAGAAGTGGAACTTGTAAAGAAAGTGACTGTGGGAAGTGAAGTCGGTGATCTGATCATAGATGACCCCTCTCTATCTCCTCGTCATTGCACATTCTTTATCAATAAGAATATTGTCTCGTTGATGGATCACTCCAGCAGTAGCGGAACTTTTGTCAATAAAAGAAAAATAGATCCTGGTAAAGTCTTTATTCTCAACGAAAAAGATAAGGTCAAATTAGGGAATGTTGTTCTCAACATTGAACAGGTTGAAAAAGAACCTGAAATTGAAGAGATTGCAGATTCTGAGAGTGATGAGCTTAATGAAGAGTTTGAAGATTCCACAAGAGAGATACCTCAATTTACTCCCATGAGTGAGATGACGGCTTCTCAAAAACTTGAAGTTGATGAAAGCATTGAAGAGGACGTTGATGAGGAACTACCTACTCAAGCTCAAAAGATAGATTTGAACTCAGTCGCTTTAAGCTCTAATGATACTGTGACAAAAACATTAATGCGTTCAAAAGCTGATGATGAATTTAATTTTGATGGAGTAGATGTTGAAGAAGAATACCTCGATGCAGATTTACTTCCCGAAGAAATTTTTGAGGAACATGAACAGATGTTCTTACAGCGAAAAAAGGGAAAAGGCTCAAAACAAGCTGACGACGACTTAGAGGAAGAATTAGCAGACCTGGATAAAGGGGGCGTTTTTGGCAAGTCAAAGAACCCTAAAGTTAAGAGTGGCAATGGTAAAAAAGGAAAAAAGAAAGTCAAAAAAGCAAGAGGGGAGCCGAGCTCTTCTTTTTTAACCCGAGTTTTCGCTCTGGTAAACGATGGCCTTCTCTGTCTGATTATTTTAGAGATTTTTTATGTTTATAAAGACTTCGCCACTTTTTATGAAAATTTTTATCTCGATCTTTGGGCCATTATACAACCTTATTATACTCAATTCGTGCTACCCCAATACCAAAATTTATTGAAAGAAATTCCTGAGGTAAAAAATATTGTTTCGAGTGCTCTGGAATTAGTTGATATTCAAAGAGCTCTGCCTTTTATTATTTTTGTTTTGCTGTTGAGGCTTCTCTCTGGATTGTGCTTTTCAGTCTCACTTGGGCAAATCATCATTGGAATGAGGGCGACAGGTCCTTTTATTTGGAAAAGGATTGTTTACCCAATAAGAGAGTTATTAGGAATTGTTTTCTTTCCGTTTTTAATTTTTGATCTACCGGCATTATTTGGAAAAAGAACTTTTAAAGAGATTATACTCTTTAGTCAGTATAAAACCCCCAGAAAGGGTTTTACTGTTGTGTCCGCACTTTTATTCACACCACTGCTTGTGATTGCTTTTGGTATGGCGCCTTTGGTGAAAGGCTTAGATGTCAATGATCCGGTCCTTGTTTCAAATAACGAAAGCCCAATCATATCCGTGAAGTTTGATAATGCTGTTTATATTCAGTCCCTCGATATGACGCTCAATCTGAATGATGACTTTGCTTATCTGCCCGTTTTTGAAATCAATACTGTTAAAAATAAAAAAATTCTCAAAACAGGTGTTTTGGTGGTTGCACTCGAGCAAAATGGATTGATAGACTTTATTAAACTTAAAACTTTTAATCTTAATGATTTCTATAAAGACTTTGTGAGAAATAATATTCTCAGTGAGTATTTTCAACCCACAATGCATGCTCATGTGAAAGGTATGGCCCTAGAGTCTAATAAAGATTTCAAAAAATCAAAGCCTGCTTATAGTCAACTGGGAGAAGAGTCAAAGCAAGTTCTTTTAGATATTTTTGAATTTAAAATGGAAGACATAGTTAAGTTTGCTCTCAAAAATGGCTTAGTTATGAGTGGTTTTCGTGATTTTAGAGAGAAGTTTGAAAGCTTGTTTGATAAAAATATAAAGGGGCTCGAAGGCATAGATATAGGACAACATAAAGGCGTTATGGTAGAACTGAACGCTGGGCGAGTCAGTGAATACAATTATGTTGTGCTAGGAAAAGAAGTAGGGACCATCTATAAAACCACGGCAAACTTTGGACGTAAAAATATCATTGAGCTAAGAAATGAAGTTTATTTTGGTAAAAAAGAAGGAGTTTTAAAGACTCTCTCAAGTGCAGAAGCTCCCATTGCAAAATTTATTAATGACTTTAATTCAAATAAATTTCAAGCTGCTCCAGAAGTTTATCAAGGCATATATGATAACTATAAAATGGTACTGACGAATTATTTAAGAAACTTCAGGCTGACAAAAGGTCTAGAGTCTCATCTCCAACAATTCGTAAATATTCTTGAGTATATTAACGAAAATGATCAGACCAATTCCTTGAAAAAAGAAATTTTAAGCTTCTCTGAGATGCTGCAAGCCTTAAAAGATAAAGACTACGGCTTCTTCAATATTCAAGATCCCGCGGCAACTCTTGATAATAATGAGCAAACTCCATGACGCTTGATTGGGCTTTTTTTTATGGCTTCATTCAAGGAGTGACTGAGTTTTTACCTATAAGTTCTAGTGGCCATTTAGCGCTTATTCCTTTCTTTTTTACACTCAAAGACCCAGGAGTTTTATTTGATTTAATGATGCATCTTGGAACGGCTCTTGCTGTCATTTTATATTTCCGAGCAAAAGTTCTCAAGATTGTTAAAGATTCTATAGCTCTCATTTTTAAAAGAGATTTAGAAAACACCATTTTTACGCAGCATTTTTTGCTGGCCACGGGATGTTCTTTTGTGCTCATTCTTTTTATTAAGAATCTAGCTCTCGAGTATGGACGTAACCCCATTATTATAGCTCTCAATTTTATTGTATTTGGTTTTTTGATGTACTGGGCGGACAGAAAAGCTGAGAAAGATTATGACTTAAAAAAAGAAAAGCATTTCAAGTTTGCTGCTCTCATAGGTTTATCCCAATCATTAGCGGTTTTCCCGGGAGTCAGTCGTTCTGGTATCACCTTAACCAGTTCTCGATTTATGAATATGAGCCGCTATCAAGCCAGTGAGTTTTCTTTTTTACTTTCATTACCCGTTATTTTAGGAAGTATTTTATTTAAATTACCCGATATCATTCAAGGGGAAGCGATAGCTGTTGAGACCAGTGTCATGGTCTGGGGAGTTCTTTTCTCGTTTATGTTTGGGATTCTCACCATTCATTTCTTTTTAAAAATCATAGCGAGAGTAGGGCTGATTTATTTTAGTCTTTATCGCTTACTAATAGGGGCACTTTTACTCTATTTAAGCTTAAGCTAGTTATTCAAGGGTTGAGCTCACATTATTTCCACTTCCACTTCCACTTCCTCCAGAAGAACTCGACCCACTACTTGATGAGCCTCCAATTCCTCCGCCTTCACAGCTTTCATCTGCAACGGCAGCAGGAGCGCAGTAAACGTGATCATTCCATCTTGCCCCAGCTTTAAATTTAGTGGCACCACCACAACTCTCAGTGGCATCATCTAATGAATCAAGATAGAGCCATCTACGAGTAGAATTGTTTTGAAACTGTTGATCGAAGTCAACTGGAATTAAATAATCTCCAATAGATTTTCCTAAAATGGCACGTCCTGAACAGCACATCGTTTTGGCCATCTCCATCACGATTTCTTTTCTAAGATATCCTGATTCTGGATCCACATCACCATCACTAACTCTTTCACCATTTAAAGTGGCCCCTTCGGAGGAGACGTAGCGATTGGTGTAAATACTTACGTCAGCAAAGTCTTGTAGACAACATCGCTGTTGATTTGAAGCGATAGTGTTATCCTCAACAGATTCTTTATAACCCGTGCAACAAATTGAATCTGGATCGGCTTCACCAACGGCGGTTCCAGCTGGCATACAGCAATTAAAAGTATTCTCTGAGAAAACTTTTTTCATCTTGGAGCTTCCCATCTCAAAATTGTCATAGGAGCTAGCCGAATAATAATCTTCACCATTATAGCTGACATCGGCAACACCCTCTGTATTTACATCTTTGATAGTGTTCTCCAGAGGGAGCTTTAAATTACTCATGGTGTTTCCAGAGCTTGTGATTGAAGCTTGAGAGGATTCATCTATTCCATCTCCATCATAATCTTTTTCTTCCGTGGTAAGAGGGAGAAAGACTGTATTATTTGTCTCAATTAAAACCTGTGGGATACCTATGAGTTCGAGTTTTCGAAACCATGACAAATACAGCTGCTCAGTAAATGATCCTTCTCCAATATTTTTAATTTCACAATCCGCAGTAAATATATCTTCAGGAGTACAAGTATAGGGAAGAAGACTTGGATCATAACCTGAAGAAGCAGGGAAAGTATTAAGGGCCGGTACATTATTAGCATTCCAGCTAAGGGGTTTGAAAATTTCTAAGTCCATATTTTGCTGCTTAGAAGGACCGAATTTATGACCACCGCCATTGCCATTACTTCCACTTGCAAACTCTCTTACCCAATGATTGCTACAGCACATTCTTTCATTATGAAGGTGAAGAGTATTATATTGTCTAATAGTATCGCCAGTTAATAACAGTTGAGCGATAGGTTGAGAGGAAGCAGACACCAAAGCCGGGTAGCGGTCTGGGTCACTCATCATCTGGTCATATACCGTATGGGTTCTGGAATATCTTTCTGGATCATCAATATCTTGATTCACTCCAGGAATCAGAATATTACCCGCATCGTCCACAACTTTGAACTCACTATTTTCGTGGGTCTGAGAGTGATAAGTAAACTCTTTATCTACTTCCCGACAACAGTGGTGAGCAGTCGTATCATAATCTGGATCAGGAACAGTTACATTTGAGCCGGTATTATTAGTTAAGATGGTGTAGCGGTCTTGAGAGCTACCACAGACCAATTCCTGTTCCCAGAACTCTTTTTCTGCTTCACTTATTTCGCCATTTGCAGAGCTCAGGGATTTTACTTTTTCGGCCACAAATTTACTAGGAGCACACTCAAAGTCCGAAAAGCATTTAGCTCCAGGAGCTCTTAGGCAAGTGTTTTTATGCAGCCCCATAGACTCGACAGGTTCTTCATCGTCATTAAAAAGGTTTAAGCGATCAAAACTTGCCAAAAGCAGTGAGTTGGTAGAAAGGTTGTTTCTAATCGCATGAATTTTATGATCAGAATTATTTAAAAGCTGGGAAGTGAGGTGAGTGTAAGTTCCATCTTCATCAGTACTTGGGCAAAGTGCAAAATAGTTTTCGTTCTGAGAGAATGAAGAATTCATGGTTCTTCCTACATTCGCGATTTTATCAGCTTCTCTGTTTGAGACCACAAAATTAGCATCTTCTGTCGTGCTCGCGGCAGCAGGATCTCGACCAGGAATACAGAGGGAGCGAACATTTAAACTTGAAAATTGATTAGCGACGTCACTGTCTACACTTTCTTCACCATAAAAATCATAAGGTCTTCCTAGGACTCTTGCAGCAAGTCCAAAAGTATCCGTTTCCTCAGTGATGAAACTTTGAACATTTTGGCTCTTGGGTGATTCAGCATATCTAGAGATACGACGATTAAATTTATTTTCACTTAGACTCTCGCAATAAGTATTACTAGAACAAGCATGAAAGGCAGCTAATGAATTAGAAGAGTAGGAGTTTGTGCTGGAAACACTGTGAGACTGTTGCTCACAAATCGCCCCTTGCCCTCTATAAACACATCTTTTAGGTTTATTATTCGTTCCACCTATCAAAGACGCGATAGTTTTCGTGGTTGAACCACTGATTTCATTTCCATTGCTATCGAAAATTGGCCATGGAGTGACTAGCGAGCCAACATTTTGGCAAGTATAATCATAACCTAAATTCGTAATACAATCTTCGTCCGTCTCACAGATATGAGCTTTTTGGCATTCAGCTCCATCGCTATCTAGATCATGAGCAATGGATGTTCCACTTCCCACCACGGAAGTTGTTTCATTGATTGTTACCTTAAATGTGTTATTGATGGTTAAATCACCAAAGTAAGCATTGACTGCTAAGTAGAGTTTGTTTCCATCTGCTTTAATTCTTCTTTGATTTCCGATAGCAAACCATTTCACACCGTCGTATGAGCCAATAAGAGAGCCATAATCAAATCCGTACCAATCTTTATTATAGCCGTTGGCAAAAAGAAAATGTTGAGCAGCAAGTCTGTTCTGTCTCTGAGTGGCAACATCAGCGTTAGGCGCATGAGTCCAAGGCAACATCGTCGCCGGGACAAAACAGGCCCTACCAAATCTAAAGTCATCGGCGTTAAAATCTCCTTGATTTGTTTGTCTTCTCGACTCGACAAAATCAGGGAAATAACCAGCACCCATATTTCTAAAATTGTTAGGGAATATTTTTTGTAAACTCGAAAAGTAATCACTTCCACAATTGAGGCAAGTTGAGAAAGCCCCCGAATCAACAAAGATATCATAGTTCTTCCCTTTATCCACGTCGATCACTGTGGGGGGAAGGGGAGAAGCACCATCTCTATTCATACTTCCGTAAATTTCATTGAAACCAATATCATTGGTAATATTATTTGGTTTGAGGTTATTCCCATCAGTATACTTAAACTCTTCACCTTCTTGTTCAAATGCAGAACCTATCTCTCCCAAATCATAATTCACACCACTTTTATCATAGAATTTATGGGGAACTGATTTTGCAGAAACAAAAACTGTTTCTTGGAGAGGAATATCTTCGCCCTCAACTTCTGGATACTCACAAGCATAACTGGTGACAGTATTGACTCCATTCACTTCACTTGTGACGGGAGTAAGGTTACAGGGATCTTCCAATGGGTCACAGGCACAATGCTCGTTGAGCTTTTCCTGGGCGGCTTGTTTTGATGCCGTTAAAACAGAGATCTTATCGGAAACGTAATAAGTAATTTCTACCGTTTGATTATCAAAAATGGGGTAGTCATCCCCATCAAAAACCACGCTATTTCCAGACAAGCTCCAAGTCTCTGAGCCTTGAGAGATATTTGCGCCTCCCACGGAGACCACGACATTAAAACTCGTGTCTGCATAACTAGGCAAAAGAAAAGTTTGAGATCCACCGGTATGATCACTTGATCTTGGAACCGTTGAGTTCTGAGCTTGTACATATTTTTTCGTGCACCTTGCAAGTGAACTACCAAGTACTTCACAACTCCCATCAATCTTATAATACAGATCTAAGGTGTCATGAGTGGCATCTGCTGGAAGGGGAATTTGTAAATGAGCTGTTTGAAAGCTATTTAAATCATCATTACTCGTTCCGAAGCTTCCCACTCCAGGATTAAGTGCTACTTCAGTATCACCCTCAAATAACTTTTCTTTGAAATAAGTTTTACCGGCATAGTTTATTTGCGCAATATTTTGCCCTGTCATAGATGGATTGAGACTGCTAAAAGTGAGATCATCTAAAGGAGCTGTAAAAGGGTGAGTTCCAGCACTCATAAGTTCCGACGCATCTTCAAAAGAGAGCTTACAAACTGAGATTTCATCAATAACTGGATTTAAACAATTATAAATATCTGTGAGCTCGGTGAGTAGATCAGCGGCTTGTTGAGTGGGGTCTCCCTCATCGTCATCATTATTTGTTGCATCTGTCGGTACCATTTCAGGACAAACATAAAAAACATCTTCATAGTTTACAATAAGCTCTGGGCGATTGGTTATAAGTTCTAAGGCAACTTGATATTTATCACTGGTGGTGGAGACGTTGGGTCTGACTTCTCCATGGTTAACACATTGACCAGATAAACAGCAATTAAATCCTATATCTGTACAGGATGAGTTATTGGAACAACTGTTTATTTCTCCACTTGAACCACCTGCTGCGGGAATAATATTGAGAAACAAATGAGATGTGGCGACATCATCAATTTGAGTACCATCTTTGGAGAAAAGAGCGAGACTCTCAGATTTGATATTAATTTTACAACTTGGACAGATGTCTTCTAGAGAGTAGGCAATGGAGCTTGATCCATACTCTTCAAGAATTTCATTTGTCAGACCAACAGTAAGGCAGTCACTTTGATTCATAGTTTTATTATTGGCGTCCATCTGTAGGAAATACTCTTGAGTATTGAGAATAGAACTATAAAAAGATCTAATCCTTGCAGATAAAACCATAATGGGCTTGGCCCCAGAAGTCCCACTTGCTCCTTGAAATTCTGTGACAAGACAAAAGTTTGATTGGCTGGTTTTAATTTTTTCTTGTAAAAAACTAATAAGATTATTTCCTCTGAGAAGAAAGGTGTCTTTGAAATCTGCAAATAAATTCAGTGTGGTCAGGGTTGAAGTAGAGCTTTGTTGGAGAAAGTTATTGGACTGGGGAAGTGTTCTAATTTCACCTTCGGTATCATTATTATCGATGGGGTCTGTCACAACACTATCTTCACTGGTGTCAGCTGGTATTCTTTCTTGCACTTCAAACTTCTGCGGCATACAAGAAATCACTAATCCTAAGAAGAGGAGTGAGAGTGTTCTAGATAAATTTGATTTAAGTTTCGCCAACGTCATCATCTTCTTTTCGATCAAATTTATTAATAAAATTAACTTATTATCTCATAGGTAAGCCCTCTACTCGGGTAATAGAGCTAAGTGCATGGAAAATCAATGTCTGTTAGAATGTAGGCGGGAAAATTTGCCCACTAAATAGGTGGGTTTGAACTGGAAATATGTTAAAATGAGGTTTTTCAAGGAGTCTTTCATGATGAAGTTAGTTTTGTTATTTAGTTTATTCATAAGCAGTTACGCTTTTGCCCTTTCTAAAGCAGAGATAAAACAATCTCTGGATCAGATGAAGGCTTCGGGAATGTTTACTCAAGAACAAATTGCAGAGGCAGAAAAGCAACTTGAAAGTATGGACGAAGCACAAATTCAAGAACTTGTTAAAAAAGGGAAAGAAAAAGCGAATGATCCTGAGTTTCAAAAAAAGATGAAGGCCCTGACGAATGATCCTGAATATAAAGCCAAAGTTAAAAAAGCAATGGAACAATATAAAAATCAAAAGAATCAAGAATGAGTCAAAAAAAACTCTCTGTTCTTCTCATCTCAAATAATGATGAACTTCTCAAAGAAGCAGAACAAGAGTTAGTCTCTTCTGATTTTAGAGTGATTAAGGCTCAAAGCTCCCACGAAGCGAAACTAAAATTTTCTAATGAGTCATTCTCACTCATTATGATTGATACTGAGCTTTCTGAATTTAAGGCCAGTGAATTTGTGCAAAGAGTTCGAAGTCGTGAGGTTGAAAAAAACTTAAAGAACGTGACTCCCATTATAATTATGGGGCATAATCCTGAAGAGTTTACCAGTGACTTTAGTCGAGTTGATCATACCAAATTTATCCAACATCCCTTTGAGTTGGAAGTCCTGAGAGAAAAATTAAAAAGCTTTGGTTTTCCAGGACCAACGAATCGAGATGTTATTTCTCATCATTCTAAGAAAATTAAAAAAGGTGAGTTTCTTATTAATGAAGGAGCTCAAAGTTTAGAGATGTACTGGATACTCGCTGGTTCTTTTGTAGTGACTAAACTCAATGAAACCGATGAAAGAGTTGTCATCGGAGAAGTTTACGCAGGTGAGTTGGTAGGGGAGATGAGTTTTTTAGATAATCTGCCACGTTCCGCTTCGGTGAAGGCCTTAGAAGACAGTGAAGTGCTGGTGATTCCTCATAAAAAGTTTATTAATGTGATGGAGAACCAGCCTCGTTGGTTTCGCTCTCTTATGCAAACACTCTCTCAAAGACTGAGAAATGCAAATAAAAAAATTGCAGGAAAGTATGCTCAAGTTGAAGGGCAAGACTATGAAGTTTAAAACCCTCTGATTATTTCTAAAAGTGTCATCAGCGCTTTTTCCGAAAATCTTCTTTTGAGCACTTCTCTTGAACCTTTAAACTGATAAATTTTTGAGCCAGAATTTTTTTCAGTCGCAAAACCTATACCTACTGTTCCTACGGGCTTTTCTTCTGACCCGCCTCCAGGACCTGCTATACCTGTGGTTGAAATCGCAATATCAACATCAAGGTGGGCCCGTGCGCCTTTCGCCATTTCCAAAGCCGTTTGCTCCGAAACGGCTCCAAATTGTTTTAATGTTTGGGATGAAACGGACAGACTTTTCATTTTGACTTCATTAGCATAGCTCACAACACTTCCCCAAAAAACTTGAGAAGAACCACTGATATCAGTCAAACGACTGGCACATAAACCACCGGTACAACTTTCGCTAAACCCTATGGTTAAGTTTTTTTGAGATGCCTCATTGATAATGACTTGCTCTATAGACTCAGGACCTATATGCCAAATATATTCTGCGAGTGGTGAAGTTTGGATCAGCTCTAAAATTTTCTGCTCGTGACTCTTGAGCTGATCTTCGTCATTGGACTCAAGTTTCACAGCGATATCAACACCTAACAAATGGGGGAGAGAACTGACCTCTCCGTATTGAGCAAGTTTATCCCAAAGATTTGGAACATATTCGTTAAAAATTTTTGATTCAGGGACTTTCCATGTTTTCACAATCACATGCTTCATTTTGATCTGGGCGTGGGGATCAATTAATTGAGGAATTATATGAAGCTTTACCATCTCTGCAAATTCACTGGGAACCCCAGGGAGAGCAAAGAGTTTTTTGTTGTCTTGTGAGAAGGAGAGACCTGGAGCATAGCCCACAGTATTCTCTAGTGTTGTGAAACTCTCTGGCAGGTAGTGATAGGAGAGTTTTTCCTCATCATAAACTCTCTCACCCCGCTGATATTGTTTTTTTACAACCTCAAGAGCTTGTTCACTGTATTGAATTGTTTTTCCAAAATATTCAGCGAGAAAATTCTTTGTTTTATCGTCTAGAGTTGGTCCAAGTCCACCACAGGTGATGATGATATCGTAAGTTTGAAAACAAAAGTCTAAGAGTTGCCTAAAATCATCTTTTTCATCAGGAGCGATATGAATGGCGTTTAGCTGAAAGCCAAAATCATTGAGGATTTGCGCCAAATGCTGGCCATTGCTGTCTTTGGTTTTTCCATTTAGGAGTTCGTTGCCGATGGCCAACAAAGCAATTTTCATATCTATACACCTTCATCTTTAGGGTAAAATTTTTATTTATTCTATATGCATCGTTAAAGAATTGCTATAATTAGACTGTATGGCAAAAAAACTTCAATTTACCCTAGATTTTGATCAGGATTTAGCTAAATACTTTAAATCTAAGTATCCTAATTATAGTGATTACCGCATCCTTTCCCAAAGTTTAGATGCCAGAGGGGCGCCTAGAGGAAAAAAACCTAAATATCATTATATTCTTGAAGCTATCACTGCTGATGAGAGCTTTTCAGAATATGATGAAAAACTTCCCCAGGTGAATTGGTCAAAAAATAAACCTATCATTATAGGAGCTGGCCCTTGTGGATTATTTGCGGCTAAGCGGTTCTCCGACTATGGCATACCAACCATTGTCATTGAAAGAGGGGATATGGCCCATCAAAGAATGCTTCATATCTCTAAGTACTGGCGCAGAGGGCTCTTGAATAAGGAGAGTAATGTCTGTTATGGAGAAGGGGGAGCAGGACTTTTTTCTGATGGAAAATTAATTACTCGAGTTAAATCTCCTTTCATCCAATATGTGATGCAAACTTTTGTGGATTATGGTGCACCGGAAGAGGTGGCTTATATTTCTAATCCTCACTTAGGCTCAAATAAAATCAGACAAATTATTTCTAAAATGACCGATGATTTAAAAAATCAAAACCACCAGTTTATCTATAATAATGGTGTGGATGAAATACTCTTCGATGAAGATAAAGTGAGAGGAGTGAAGCTCAAAGATGGCTCAGAGATTTTATCTGATACGGTCATTCTTGCGACGGGACATTCTGCTAGCGAAATGTATCAACATTTATTGGACGCTCGAGT
Source organism: Halobacteriovoraceae bacterium (assembly GCA_002713145.1). Classification (GTDB taxonomy): domain Bacteria; phylum Bdellovibrionota; class Bacteriovoracia; order Bacteriovoracales; family Bacteriovoracaceae. The sequence continues at coordinate 101,335 of PAVS01000020.1, read as the reverse complement.
GGCGATGGAGGCGAAAAGTTTTGCAGTGGGAGTTCGAATTGAACATCCAAGAATGGAAATAGATAAGCTTCAATACGGAACTTTTGCTGACAGTGGTGAATTGGGAGCAGCAAGATATCGCCTCAGTTATCACGACGAAACCACAGAGAAAGGAACTTATAGTTTTTGTATGTGTCCGGGAGGATATGTTCTCTCCAGTGGTACAGACGTTGATGGAATCGTTGTAAACGGTATGAGTAATTATGCTCGAAACTCACGTTGGTCAAACTCTGCTTTAGTCGTCAGCGTAACGGCGGGTAAAGATTTTAATCCCGAACATATTCTTGAGGGATTAGAGTTTCAAAACAAAATAGAAAAAAAGGCTTTTGATCTCTCAAAAAAACAAGCGGATGGAAGAATGCTCCCGGCCATGACCGTTGAGGAGTTTTTAAATAATAAACTCAATAAGAATGAGCTTCCCAAGACATCTAGCCCCAGCGGTATATTTAAAACTGATATCTCTCAGATTTTCCCGGAGTTTATTAATTCTCATTTAAAAGTTGCTTTAAAAGAATTTGATAAGAAAATACCTGGTTTTGCGAGTTCAGAAGCAGTACTTATCGCTCCTGAAACCAGAACCTCCGCGCCCATCACTATTTTAAGAGATAAACTGAGCTTTGAATCTCCCAGCCATAAGGGGCTCTATCCAGGTGGAGAAGGAGCTGGCTATGCAGGGGGAATCACATCTGCTGCTGTGGATGGGATTAAAATAGTTGAGGCAATCCTTAATAAAAGTGAATAATTTATAGGCCATTTGAAATCTTCTATGAGATAATCCTTCCCAAATTCGGAGAAATTTATGCATTTGAAAAATATCGCTGTCGTGGCGCACGTAGACCATGGAAAGACGACTCTTGTCGATGAACTGTTAAAACAATCAGGACTTTTTGCTGAGCATGAAACTGTGAGCGAAAGAGTTATGGATTCTGGTGAGTTAGAAAAAGAGCGTGGGATCACTATTACTGCTAAAAACTGCGCTTTTCGCTGGAAAGATTATAAGATTAATCTTCTTGATACTCCTGGTCACGCCGACTTTGGTGGAGAAGTTGAACGCTCACTTATGATGGTGGATGGTATTCTCCTCTTAGTTGATGCTGCAGAAGGGCCATTGCCTCAGACCCGTTTTGTGTTACAAAAAGCGATTGAGCAAAAGATAAAAATCGCTGTCATGATTAATAAGATTGACCGTCAAGATGAGCGCCATGAAGAAGTGCAAACGGAAATTGAAGACTTATTGCTGGAACTCGTTGATATTTCAGGAATTGACGACTTTGATTTAGATATTCCTTTTTTCTTTGGTGCCGGTCGAGACGGTTATGCTTCAGATGACCCTACCAGTAGAGAAGGGACTCTTCAGCCTTTATTAGATTTTTTTATTGGTCCCTATTTCCCTGAAGCAAACCTAGACCCTAGTGGTAACTTGCAACTTCTCGTTTCAAATTTAGATTATTCTAAATATCTAGGGACTCTCATGATTGGAAGAATCTCAAGTGGAACTTTGCATGAGAATAAGCCTTATATGTGGATTGGTAAATCAGGAAAGCCAAAACAAATAAGAATTGGAAAAATTCAGATCTTCGATGGGCTAGGGTTCACAGATGTACCAAGTGCCGAAGCCGGAGAGATTGTGATTCTCAGTGGTCACGATGATGCCAATATTGGAGATACTATAACTTCTATGGATAAGCCGGAAGCGCTCCCTCGTATAGAGGTTGATCCGCCTACGGTGAGTGTTCAAGTTTCGGTTTCAACTTCACCGTTATCAGGACAAGAAGGTGAATACTTAACCAGCAGAAAGTTAGAGGAATTTTTATTTGAAGCGGTTAGAAAAAATGTTTCCCTTCAATATGAAGCCACTGATGATCCGAAAGTTTTTGTGCTTAAGGCCCGTGGTGAATTACAAGTCGCCATTGTCTTTGAAGAAATAAGAAGAGCTGGCTTTGAGTTGATGATTGCCAGACCGCAAGTTCTTTTAAAAGAAGTGGATGGTAAAACCCAAGAGCCATATGAAAAAGTCGTCTTTGACGTTCCCAATGAATCAACGGGAGCTGTTACAGAAGCTATGGGAAATAGAAAAGGTCTTATGGAAGCTCTCACTCCTATTGGAGAGGGCAGAACAAGAATCGAATTTAAGGTGCCATCAAGGGGACTTATAGGTTATCGATCAAAATTTTTAACTGACACTAAGGGTGAAGGTCTGATGAGCTCTTACTTTTTGGGTTACGGAGAGTACGTGGGGAAAATGCTGGCCAGAACTAACGGTGCGCTCGTCTCAGATAAAGCAGGGAAAACCACTCCTTATGCTCTTTTTAACGTCTTATCGAGTGGAACTCAATTTGTGAAACCTGGTGAGAAAGTTTATGAGGGGATGGTTGTGGGAGAACACACCAGACCCAATGATTTGATTCTTAATGTTTGTCGGGAAAAACATCTCTCAAGTGTGAGAACAGCAGGTAAAGACGAAAATATCATTCTTCCTCCAACACCTGCACGTAATCTTGAATGGGCCTTGGATTGGATCGATGATGACGAATGGGTAGAGGTGACCCCTGAGAACATCAGAATTCGTAAGAAGATTCTTGAAAACAACTTGAGATCAGTTAAAAGGTAGAGTTTTCCACTCCAACTTAAAGTTCTAAAATTAAGTCTTAAACCTCCGATAGAGCAAGTGTCGGAGGTATACATGAAAAAGTATCTATTAGTTATTATTTGTATGGGAGTTGTCTTTTCAACTGTATTAGTTGCAAAAGATGTCGATTTATCTACATTTAATAAGCATATGGCCACTCATATGGATGAAGTGATCGAACACAATCCAGAAATGTATGACACTCAAAACATTGGAAGAAAGCCAGCATCAGTGATGCAAGAACCGGCACCGGTTGAAGAAACCACTGATAAGTTAGATAAATTTGAGAGACAAGCTAACGGCCCAAAGAACTGGTAATCACAAAGGTAAAATAATGAATTTAAAATTTGCGCTTAGTGCATTGGCGCTTATGTTTTTATTTGCGGCTTGTAATGAGCAGTTAATTGAGGAAGGCACAGCAGATCTTCAAGCTCTTTCAGCAGGTGTTGAATATGAAGGTGTTGATATCAATGGTGAACAAAGAGTCTGTGAAGAAAAAATGGAAATGAGTTGTTCAGAAGTTTTTACTGAGGGAGACCAATTTGCTCTCGATTGTGAACGTGGGGGAGATGTCGCAATTGCTTGTGGCTGTCATGATTATATTTGTGTCGCTAAAGATGATGTCTTTGATTCAAGGCCAAGAGAAGAAGTGGGTCTCGATATCAATGGTGAGATTGCTTCTTGTGTGCCATTTGATTATTCCATTGATGGAGAGGAAGTTTATTGTACTGCCGAGTTTACTGAAGAAGACCAATTTGCAGTGGACTGTGGTGAAGCTGGACATACCCCTGTTATGTGTGGATGTCATAAGTATATTTGCGTAGAATAAAAAAAAGCCCCAAGTTCATTGGGGCGATATCATTAAGCGTCTTTAATTATTTTCGAAAGGGCATCCCCTAAGTTAAGTGGTACAGGGAAAATGATGGAAGATTTACTTGAACCACTCGACACTTCTCTCATGGTATCTAAGTATCTCAGTGTAATGGCATCTTTTTGCGAGCCTAAAACTTCAGCAGCATCCGCAAGCTTTTTAGCGGCTTGAAATTCACCATCGGCCGAAATAATTTTTGCACGTTTCTCTCTTTCTGCTTCTGCTTGTTTCGCCATTGCTCTTTGCATATTGGCAGGAAGGTCTATGGCTTTGAGCTCAACGTTTGTCACCTTTACTCCCCATGGCTCAGTAAGCTCATCGAGAATAACTTGTAATTTAGAATTGATATCTTCTCTTTGGGCCAAAACTTCATCTAACTCATACTGACCAATAACTGATCTAAGAGTTGTTTGAGCAATTTGTGATGTTGCATGGTAAAAGTTTTCAACCTTAATCACCGAACTTGCTGGTGAGTTGACTCTGAAATAAACGACACCATTCACTTGGAGGGTGACGTTATCTTTTGTGATGATATCTTGAGAAGGTATGTCCATCGTAACGACACGAAGGTCGACTTTAGTCATTTGCTCGATAATAGGAAGGAGGATAATAAGACCTGGCCCTCTTACACCTGTATAAGATCCCAGTCGAAAGATAACACCTCTTTCATATTCTTTTAAAACTTTGATCGAGCTTATAAGTAACAGCCCAATGATCACTAAAAATGGCAATAATCCAAACATGTTTTCTCCTTAATATGATTTACTTTTTTGTATTTTTAAAATGAGGTTGTCACTGTCTTCATTGATGATGTCGACTTTATCTCCCACTTGGAGCACCTCTGATGAATGAGCATTCCAAATCTCTCCATTAACTTTTACTTGATATTTCTCACCCGCAAGAACTTGGGAGACAGTACCGTGTTCATTTTGTTGAGAATAATAATTCTTCTTTCTGATATGGGTCTTAACCATATACCAACCAATAAAGATCACATAAAGGGAAACGGCTCCTACCACAGAAAAAATGATTGATTGCTCAAGCTGAATAAAACTATCTTCAGTACGAAATAAAAAGAGAGATCCAAAGACAAGGGCGGCTATTCCTCCTAAGGTCAAAAGCCCAAAGCTTGCGACAAAAGCTTCTAAAACAAAGAGTGCGAAGGCCAGCACAATAAGACCGACAGCGCCGAAGTTAAGAGGGAGGACTTGAAAACCAATCGCCGCTAGAATAAGACAAAGAGCTCCGAGACCACCTGCGATCACACCACCTGGGGCTTGCAGCTCGAAATAAATCAGTGCTGCTCCAATGATAAATAGAACATAAGCGGTACTAGGGTCTGCAAAGATATTTAATATTTTTTGACCTGGGTCCATTTCAACCGCGGTAATGGGAGTATTCTGACTCACGTCCAACGTTATTTTCTTCCCAAGCACAACAATCTTTTTTTGAGACAATAGTTTGAGAAGATCTTTTTGGTTATTAATGATCCCATCTATCACCTTGAGCTTTTCAGCTTCTCTGGCATCTAAACTTTTAGCTTCAGAGATCATTTTTCCAAACTCTTCAGCGTTCCTTCCTCTTGAAACACTAAGAGCTTTCACTAAAGCCACAAGATCATTTATAGCTTTAGATCTCGCATCGTCTTGTTGAATATCTCCTCCCATACCAATGGGAGTGGCTGCACCTATATTTGTGCCTTCGCTCATAGCAAGTACGTGAGCACCGCTGGCAATGATAGCTCCGGCACTGGTGGCACTGGCCCCTTCAGGTGTAATCCAAATAACAATAGGAAAACTTTTAGTGCCAAAAAGAGTCAGGATATCTTTGGTAGTTGTGACCAGTCCACCAGGAGTGTCTAGTTTAATGAGGACGAGATCTCCTTTTTCTGCAGAGAGCTTATTTAAATTATTTTCTAAATAATTATAAACTGCTGGATTAATACTCGAGTCAACTTCTAATGAAGTTATTTGATTAACAGTGTAACTGGTATTAGCAAAAGTTAGTGAGTGTATTAGTAAAAGTGAAAAAAGCAGAAAGCTTGCATAGGTTCTATAAATTTTCATATACTACTAATAGTTAAGGGCATACAAACAGTAAATTAAAAAATAGGTGAATTCGTTACAATGCAACAAGTTATTTTAGGTCATATTTTGAATCCCAAGTCTGATAACAAAGCGGACTTTATTTATAATGGTGCTTTGGTGATAGAAGGGAAGGTCATCAAAGAGTTAGGAACAGCTGATAAGATGCTCAAACGCTATCCTCAAGCTGATATCAAAGATTTTAAAGGACAGGTTATTATGCCGCCTTTTTTTGATATGCACTTTCATTGGGTTCAAGACGATGTCAGAGAGATGCCAAAAGACAGTTTGCTCAATTGGCTAGAAAAATACACATTTCCCTCTGAAGCTAAATTTGCAAGTAAGTCTTACTCTCAAAAAAAAGCGAAATCCTTTTTTAAAAGATTGGCCAAAGCAGGAACCCTTGGGGGAGCTTGTTTTTCTTCTATTCATGAACATGCTTTGGACTATGCCATGGATCATGTGGTGGGAGACTTTGTTATAGGAAATGTTCTTATGACTATGAACTCACCAAAAAACTTATCTCAATCAAGTAGTGATGCGATTAAATTAGTAAAAAAATTATCTAAAAAATATAAGCATCGTTATTGCTTAACTCCTCGTTTTGCAATTGCAACAGACCCAGTGACCATGGAAAAAACAGCAAAGGAAGTGAGAAAGTATAATTGTTTTAAACAGAGTCACCTCTCAGAAACACCTAATGAGATTTCTTTTGTCACCTCTCTTTATCAAGAGATGCCAGGTTTCGAAGATATTAAAACTTATACCGATATTTATAACCGAGTGGGAATGCTAGGTCCTAAAAGTCTGATGGGTCATGGAATACACTTGAAGCCAGAAGAGTTGAAAATTTTGAGTCAAACAAAAACGGTGATCGTTCACTGTCCCACTTCGAATGCAGAAACAAAAGATTATGGGTTAGGTTCTGGTTTGTTTAATTTTAAAAAAGCCGAACGCTATAAAGTGAGATGGGTCATGGGCAGTGATATTGGTGGAGGGCCCTTTCTCTCTATGTTTGATGTGATGAGGTCTTTTGTGGAGCAAAATAAAAAGGCTCAAGTCTCGGGGGCGACCTATACAAAAGCTCTTTATCGCTCCACCCTCGCCGGTGCCAAAGTGATGGAATTAGAACAGAAAAAAGGAAATTTTGCTCAAGATAAAGAAGCTAATTTTCTTGTTCTCAAAAAGTTTAGAGTGCTCAAAGACGATACAGCAGAGAGCTATCTAGCGAGAATAATTAAAAAAGGTGTTCGCAATAGGCTCGATTATGACGACTATGCAGATCATGTCTTTTTTCAAGGTCAAAAACTTATCTAGGTAAAAATTATAAACGAGATTGATTTTGCGTCGCAATATGAGATGCTAATTTCCTCCGATTTGGACTTTATAAAGCCAATCGTAACTTGTTAGAATACTCTTATTCACCCAGGAGTATAAAATGATTTATCGCTTTTTAAGCATCACTTTAAGTTTGTCAGTGGCCTTAAATATTTTTCTATTATTGCAAAAAGAAAATCCTGAACGAGAGCAAACAGCCCTCGCTGAGGATCAAGTGACATTCAAAAAATCAGCACTTAAAAAACAGGAATTAAAAAAATCACCTCGTGATGAAATAAAAAATATTAAGACTCAAATCTTAGATATAAATCCCAAAGAGAATTCAGACTTACAAAAAACAGAAGTGAACGATGGCTATTTAGATGAAGAAGAAGTTCAAAGAGCAGAACAAGCTTGGGTTAATTCAGCGGGAGATTTTTTATCTGCGAGTATTGGTTTGCGTGAAGAAGAGATAAGATCATACTTTAAGCTCTCAGACGACAGAAATAATGAATTAAACCGTTTCATTAGAGAGCGAATAGAAGCAAAAGGAAGAGATCAGTTTTTTTATACAGTTGAAGATATGGTGCTAGAAAATAAAATTAACGAGAAGTATCTAAGCCGTCTAAAAGGTTTATTAGGTCAGGATGGATATGACAGATATAAGCAATTTAGAGATGAGTACAACCAAAAAATTATTGAAAGCGGTGAAGGATTTTATCTGATTGAATTATGAAAAGTTTATTAATATTTTTACTCATATTCACAAATGTTTATGCTGCTCCTTTTGGACTCAGTGATCGTTACAAGGTTCCTCAAAATCAGTATGTTCTAAGATCATTGAATGCTAATACACACGAAACTCAAATCAATCCTTACCAAATAAATGTTTTAGTTTGGAATATTTATAAAGGTTCAGAAGATACTTGGGAAGATAGTTACCACTCTCTCAGTTATGGGCAAGATATTATTATTACCCAAGAAGCCTTTTTAACTCAAAAAATGAAAAGAGTGTTTGGAAACTCTGGCTTTAATTATAAAATGGCGGTTTCCTTTGAAGATGGAAATTATGATGATGCTGCGACAGGTGTCGCAACAGCAAGTCAGGTGAAACCTCTCTCGACTTTTTGGCAGCGAAGTTTGTATCGCGAACCCATAACGAATACTCCTAAGATGACTCTTTTTACAACTTACGCTCTTGAGAAAATGAAAGATAAATTATTGGTGGGAAATATCCACGGAATAAATTTTGTTTCAACCTATAAATTAAAACATATGCTTATCAAAGCAGCGGAAGTTCTCGCTCGCCACAAAGGCCCAGCTATTTTTGCAGGGGATTTTAATACTTGGTCAACCTCCAAGTTAAAGGCCATGCGCCAAGTCCTCACACAAGTTGGCTTTAAGCCGGTAAGCTTTGCGAACGATCAACGTAAGCGCTTTTTAGGCAAAGCTCTTGATCATGTGTGGATTAAAGATCTCAAAGTTCGTATGAGTGATGCACCCGAGGTTGAAGGCTCAGATCATAATCCCATGTTGATTGAACTTTCTATTTGAGCGTTAGCTCTATAGGACAGTGATCACTTCCCATAACTTCTGGAAGATGTTGGAAAGACTTAAACTTCGCTTTCAAATTTTCAGAAAACATAAAGTAATCAATCCGCCAGCCAATATTCCTTTCGCGACAATTATTTCTATATGTCCACCAGGTGTACTGACCTTCGAGTTCTGGGTTTTTAAATCTAAGGGCATCTATCATTCCTGCATCTAAATATTTTGTGATCCATTCGCGTTCGTGTTCTAGAAAACCTGTGGTTTTTTTATTGGCCTTGGGATTGGCCAAATCAATAGGCTCGTGAGCAGTGTTAAAGTCTCCGGTGATGATGACTTTTTTTCCTGCTTTAATATATTTTTTGTAGATCTTGAGAATTTCTTGGTAGAACTCAAGCTTATAGGGAACTCGCCCATGGTCTCTTTGACCGTTTGGGAAGTAGCAATTGATCAAAATATAGCTTTTAAATTCGCAAATCAGCGTCCGGCCTTCTACATCGAACTTTTCGATACCAATTTTGTCAATTACTTTCTGAGGTTTTTCTTTAGTGAAGACAGCTACTCCAGAATAGCCTGGTCTCTTCGCAGAATTAATATATAGATGATAGTCTAATGATCTAAAAATTGAATCAGGGAATTGCTCTTTTGCCGCCTTGATTTCTTGCAGGCAAAGCACATCTGGTGAGTAAGTGTTTACAAATTCAATAAAGCCTTTATTTGTGCAGGCCCTTATTCCATTGACGTTCCACGACACAAGTCTTTTCAATTTTTTCCCCTAATATTTTTTTATAAAAATTTTTGGCAAGATAGTTTTATAGTTTTTTTCAAGATTGTTAAAGACATTCCGAAAAAAATGATTATTATTAGTAACACTTTTTAGCACAGTAGGAGACATCGATGCGTTGTTTTAAAAACATTGCCAAGTTAATTCGAACGAAAAGACTTCAGCACCCAAAAGGGTATTCCCAATCAGAATTATCTCATTTATTAGGTTATAAGAACGGTCAGTTTATAAGCAACGTTGAACGTGCGTTATGTAATATCCCTCTTAAAATGTTAGTTAAAGTTTCAGAAGTACTTGATATTCATCCTGCTGAACTCAAGACAGCGATATTACAAGATCATGAGGAAACTCTAAATAATTACCTTAGACTTCAAGCAAAAGATGCTGAAGTTAAAGAACTGCACACAGACTCCTCTTCTTCTCAAGCTTCCGATTATATTGAGCAATCCACTGCTTACAAAATGTCATCAAACTCTTAACTGAATTAAAAACAAAATAGTAAGATATAAAAAAGCCTTCTTTAAAGAAGGCTTTTTTTTTAGAATGAAGAGGCTTTATATTTTTCGTAATCTTCCATAGTCCCTTCTGACTCTTCTGTATCCTCGCTCCACTGATGATCAGCTTGCGTAGGGAGAAGGTGAGGGTCTTCAAATTCTCCAACAAAAGAAACTTGTTCTCCTTCAGGTTTAAGATCATGATTAGTCGAGTATTCTCTATCAGGTTTATAACCATCAACTTTTTGCTCGAGAACTTCTTTTTGCCAATCTTGAAGTTTGTCACTGAATTCTCTTAGGTTTTTAAGTGCTTGTTCGTAGTTTCTTTCAGCTTTTCCAAGATTTCGAGTGGAGTTTCTACCATGAAGTTCAAAATACTTTCTACGAGCGTTCAGGTATTGCTCCATAAGGTTATCGTATTTTTGTAAAACTTTAGCTGGAGTTAAACTCTTTGGTCTTCTATTTTTCGAATTCTTTGAAAAATTTCTGCGTTTTTTAAAATTTTTATTTTTTGGATGAGAACCACGGTTAGAATTTGTACCGCGATTACTTTGACGTTTCTTGTTATTTTGTGATTTTTGGTCACTCATTCTTTTCTCCTAAAACTTTATCTTAGAATGGATGAGATTAAGTGTCTATGTTGTTATCACGCACTGGGAAGAGTTAGATTTCATGGACTCTATGGGGAAAATTGCTTATAATCCCTAGAAATCAAATTTAAGGAGATAGATATGGCAACAAAAAAAGTAAGAGTCGCGGTGACTGGAGCAGCAGGTCAAATTGGTTATGCAATCCTATTTAGAATTGCTTCTGGACAAATGTTTGGTCCACATACAGAAGTTGAGTTGAGTTTACTTGAATTGCCCCAGGCCTTAGGCGCCCTTGAAGGTGTCAAAATGGAATTAGATGACTGTGCCTTTCCTCTTTTAAAAGATATTAGATGTACTGATAAAATGGATGAAGCTTTTAAAGATGCTAATTGGATCCTCGCTATTGGAGCTGTTCCAAGAAAAGCTGGAATGGAGCGTGGTGATCTTTTAAAAGTTAATGGTGGAATCTTTGGACCACTTGGAAAAGCCATGGCCGCTCATGGAGCCGATGACTGTAAATTATTTGTGGTAGGAAATCCATGCAACACCAATTGTCTTATCGCAATGGAGTCTTCAGGACTTCCTAAAGATAGATTTTTTGCCATGACAATGCTTGATGAAAACAGAGCTAAAACTCAGCTAGCTCAAAAAGCGGGAGTGGATGTTACTCAAGTGGCCAATATGACTATTTGGGGGAACCACTCTGCCACCCAATACCCAGACTTTTATAATGCAAAAATCAACGGCAGAAGTGCTGCTGATATTATTGATGATGAAAACTGGCTTAAAGGTGAGTTTATCTCTACTGTGCAAAAGCGTGGAGCGGCGATCATTGAAGCCAGAGGTGCAAGTTCAGCAGCAAGTGCGGCTAATGCATGTGTGCAAGGGGTTTATAATCTCGTTCATGATACTCCTACAGGAGAAACTTTCTCAATGTGTCTGGCGAGTAATGGACAATATGGTGTCGATGAAGGACTTATTTTCTCTTACCCATGTAGAGTTGAAGGTGGAAAGTTGCAAGTTGTTGAAGGTGTAGAGCATAACGAATTTGGAAAAGAGAAATTTCAAACCACTCTCGATGAACTCCGTTCTGAACGAGACACGGTTAAAGAATTAGGTTTGATCTAAAATATGGAAAGACGTACCGCTGCTGAGAAAATAAAGCTTTCAGGTTTTAATAATCTCACTAAAATTCTATCTTTTAACCTTTACGACTTCTGCATCACCACCAGTGAAAAGCAGAAGTCTGAATACTTAGATTGGATTAGCCAAAAATATTCCGCCGAAAAAATCTTAGAAATTTCTCGTGAAATTTGTAAGATCATAAATTCGGATATCGTTTCCGAATCGAAGATGAATTTTGATCCCGCTGGAGCGAGTACGATGACTCTTATGAGTGATGTACATGGTAGTAAGTGGGAAGAATTCGCAGGGCATGGGGCTGGAGTGAAACAACATTTAACCAAGTCCCATCTCACCAGTCATACTTATCCCGATGTTTCAGATCCTAATGGTATTTGTACCTTTAGAGTGGATTTTGATATAGCGACCTGTGGGGATATCATACCACTTAAGGCCATCAATTATCTTTTTGAGGCATTTTGTGGAGATGTGGTTTATATCGATTATGTTGTTCGTGGTTACACGCGAGATATCAACGGAAAAAAAGTCTATAACGATCATTACTTTAATTCGATTCAAGATTTTATTAAACCTGAAATTCTCAAAGATTATGAGTATCACTCTGATCTCAATATGCCTCGAGATAATATTTGGCAAACAAAACTTATGCTTAAAGATATGGGGGCAGAGAGATTTGTTATGGAGTCAGAAGACGTAAATCATCCCAGTATTAATGATAAAATGACTCTGTTGTATGGAGAAATGAAAGAGGTTTTTCACCTTTATTAATCAATAAAAGGAAAAAATGGGTAAGGAAATCCACGTTGACGAGAAAGGGTATTCGCAAGAAGAGTTTGCGCAGTTTCGTTCGCGACTGGACGCCGAGACCAAAATTTTAAAATCCTGGTTTGACGAAAAAAGCTTTTGCCGAGATATCAATAAAACGGGCATTGAATTAGAGGGATGGCTCGTTAACAAAGACATGCTTCCTAATCCGGTGAACACTGAGTTTTTAGCTAAATTATCTCACCCTCAAGTGGTGCCTGAAATTGCTAAGTTTAATTTCGAAATTAACTCTCATCCTCAAGAACTGAAAGGCCAAGTCTTCGACCATCTTTATCATGAATTGAATGATATAACTGAGAAATGTCACGAAACCCTTGAAGGTTACCAGTCCGAATGTCTCTATATAGGAACGTTACCGACACTTCGTGCTCATATGCTTTCCACAGAGTATTTATCGGCCAAAAATAGATACTCGGTTATGAATGATCGAGTGATGAGCATGCGTGAAGGAAAGCCTCTCTATATTAGACTGGAAGGACGTGAGCAGCTTTATATGTACATGGATAGTGTGATTGCTGAATGTGCCGCCACGAGTTTGCAAATTCATTTAAGCGTGAACCAAGATAATGCGAAAAGATATTATAATGCCTCTTTAATTGCTTCTCCCTTTTTGATCGCGATCTCAGCAAATTCACCCTATTTTTTTGGAAAAGAACTTTGGGATGAATCACGCATTGCGATTTTTGAGCAAGCTGTTGAGTTAGAGGCAAAAAGAAATAAAGATCATAAAAAAATCAAAAGGGTCACTCTGGGAAATGGTTATGTAGAGAACTGCCTCTATGAACTTTTTGAAGAGAATGCAGAGGACTACCCACTGCTTTTGGCGGAAAAGTTTGATTCAAAACCAGAAGAACTGTCACATTTACAACTCCATAATGGAACGATATGGCGTTGGAATAGACCGATTGTGGGACTTGATCAAAACGGAAAACATCATTTGAGAATTGAGCAACGTACACCTAGTGCAGGGCCTACAGTTGTCGATTCAATTGCCAATACCGCTTTTTATATTGGACTGGTGGATTACCTTGCGAATATGGAAACACCTCCTGAAGAGCTGCTTGATTTTGAAGATTTAAAATCAAATTTTTATAAGGCTTCGAGACAAAGTTTCTTTTGTATGGCGAAGTGGATTGACGGTAATGAACATGACATCAAAGAGCTCATTCAGTATGAGCTCTTCCCTCATATCAAACAGGCCCTCCTCAACCGTGGTATTGATAAATCTCAAGTCGAATACTATATGGATGAAATTATTTATCAGCGTCTAGTGAAGGGGATCAATGGTTCTATCTGGCAGAAAGCTTTTATCCATATGCACGGAAGAAGATTTCAAGAACTTTTAGAACAATATTTAGTGAATCAACAATCAGGAGAGCCTGTGCATAAGTGGGGGCTTTGATGAAATATAAATTTTGTGATCATTTTCCAGAAAATTTAGAAAATATCGATATCAAAGATATTCATAAACTGTTGGATGGGCCAACTCTTATTCATATACGTGGTAGGAGAGATGATGCTCTTTATTTGTCGACTTTATTGCATGGAAATGAAACCACAAGTTTTTTAATGCTTCAAAGACTGATAAAAAAATATAGAGAAGTAGAACTTCCCAGAGACCTTATTATTTTTATAGGAAATACGGAAGCAGCAGCCTGTGGCATGCGACATCTTCCTGGCCAGGCCGACTATAATCGCATTTGGGAAGAAGGCTTTACTCCTGAAAATGAACTTGCGATGGATGTCATCAATTACGCTAAAGAGCAAAATATCTTTGCTTCTCTTGATATCCATAATAACACCGGTAAGAATCCCCATTACGGATGCATTAATGTGCTTAATGAGCAATTTATTGATCTTGCCAGTCATTTTGGCTCTCATACCGTTTACTTTACCGAACCCCATAATGTGCAATCAATGGCCTTTTCAAAATTTTGTACCTCCATCACTATAGAGTCAGGAAAACCGGGACTAGAAAGCGGAACAAGAGCTTCATTTGAATTTGTAGATAAAATTTTTAATATGGATAAGCTGGAGGCAAACCCTGCCAGAGAAAATCCAGAGATCTTTCACACATTTGCTAGGATGTTGGTGGATGAGAATGCAAATATTGATTTTGAGAATACCCCCTGTGTAAAAAACGATCTGTCCTTTTTACCCGATATTGATGAGAATAATTTTGAAGTTCTCACGAAGGGAACCCAGATAGGTTTCGCACGAGATAAAAGCTTTATTAGTGTGAAAGATGACTTTGGAAAAGACCTAACCGATGACTTTTTAAAGTTCGAAGAAGGAAAAATTTTATTGAATCGAACTTTTATCCCTTCAATGTTTACAAAGGATGTTTTTGTGATGAAAGAAGATTGCTTGGGTTATATTATGGAGCTGATGATCCCTACCACTTAAATCCGCTCGGCCATTAAAGAAATATTTCGAGGAGATATATCTTTGGAGAAAGTTTCTTTGATATCTACTTTGTGACCATGTTCTTGAAGTAATAAAGCTCTGTCGAGTATAATATACAGTTCAATCAACCTGGCCATATGAGAGCGAATAATTCCAAAGTCTAAGAGTTGTGACAGGCTGTTTTGATTTTCTTTTGAAATTAAAAAATTTTCCAGTTGCTTTTGAGTAAAAAATTGTTTGAGTTCAGGTTTATATTTATAACAATAATTCGAAAATTCACCTTGATAGTCCGACGCATCCGCGCTCCCCACAGCAGTAAATTCTTCTTGCAACTGATCTTTTAAAAGCATATGAAGTGAGTAACGGAAGTGTTTTACTCTTTTTCGAAAATTATACTCTTTTTGGGAGATGGGTTTATAAGATTTGGTGGCCATGGTGAGCGCATGATTAGTGAGTTTGAGAGGAGATTTCTTAGCAGCTTGAGAAAGGTTGACTGCATCCGCTGAGAGTTTGTGATAACAACAACCATAACTTAAGAGCCAAGAAAAGTCTGAATGGATAAATTTTTGCACTAGATGAACACTTAAATCACCACAGGCGTGCAAACCCAAAAGCGCTGAGTCTGATGAATGATCGCATTCAAAGTCTTTTTCTATCACTTGGTTTTTAAATTCAATTCGGTTCAAAATGTCTGGGAAATCATTTTTAAGTTTCTTTTTACCAATAAGTTGATTCTCAGCACTCATGTCGATACATGTGCTGCATTTTTTATTATTCAAAAGCAAAAGGGAGCTCAAATGACCGGCACCAGAGCCAATATCGATAAAATGTTTGATAGGTTTATCATGGAGTTGTGTGCGTATGATCTGAATCTCATGTCTTTTTTTGGCTTTTATTTTCCGCCCTAAAATAGGATCTATTGTTTGCTCATCAAATTTTTCTTGGGGCAGATGCATCAGTTGATTAAGTTCAATTAAAAATTCCTTGTAAGACTGCTCTTGCACCAGCTCTGGTGAATAAGTGTTCTCCAATTGGTGTTTTTGCTCCTCAGAGAGTTTCGCTATAGATTCTGACCAGCTGAGATAAGGGTGATTTTCTAGAGGGTAGCGGGAGAGGGCTTCCAGATCGCATAAATACTGATGTTTTTGTAAAAATTGTCTTAATTCTGTAAAACGTTTACTTATATCCATAGTTTCTTTGTGACAGTTTTTTTTTAAGTCGCTATACTCATAACATGAAAATCGGAATTTGGGGAATGGGTAAGTCTGGTTTAAGTGCACTCGAATACTTAGCTCAGAAATCCCAAGATCAACTTTTTGCAATCAATAGAGGTGAGCCATCAACTTGGGCGGGAGATGATGTTTTAAAGCATATATCTTTGCAACAGTGTTTTGCGGAGGAGAAAGCTCCTCAAGATCTCGATTTAATTATTCTCTCTCCTGGTGTCGACAGGAAGTCGCCTCAAATTACTTCCTATATCGAACGTGGGGTTGACGTTATTTCTGAAATTGAGCTAGCTGCAAAAGAGTGCTCCCTTCCCATTATCGCCATTACTGGGAGTAATGGGAAAACCACCACCACTTCAATGATTAGCCTGGCCCTTCAGAAAGCTGGCAAGAGAGTTTTTTGCGGGGGCAATATAGGTGTTCCGTTTTGTGAAATGTACAAAGGGACATATGATTTTGCAGTCTTAGAGTTATCAAGTTTTCAATTAGAATCTGTAAGAGATTTTCATGCCCAAGTTGCCATCATACTCAATATCACTCCCACTCATATGGAGCGCTATGATGATGTTCAAGATTATATCAATGCCAAATTAAATATTACAAAAAATCAAACTCAAGATGATTTGCTTATTGCTCCCCAGAAATACCTCACGGGGCAGGCAACATTTAATTGTATCAGACCCCTCGCAGGTTATGACTTTTCCCATACGCGATTAGTGGGCGAGCATCACAAACAAAACTTATACTGTGTGCGAGAGGTTTTGCGTTTTTTTAAGCTAGATAATGTCAAAGAAATTGTGCAAGACTTAATTTCAAACTTCGCAGGAGTAGAATTCCGCATGCAAGTGGAGCGTAAGACAGATGGTCTTATCATTATCAATGACGCCAAAAGTACTAATATCGATGCCACCATTTCAGGCATTGAGAGTTTTAAAGACTTAAATACCAATCTCATCCTCGGTGGGCAATTGAGAAGCTCTCAAATTGACTTTATCCAGGCCCTCGACTCTTATGACTTTGAATGTATATATGTTTATGGAGAAGCCGCTGATCTTTTACACAAAGAAATGAGTGCTAAGCATCAGGTAGTCAAAATGAAGGGGTTAGAAGATGTTGTTCAGAAATTAGGGGAGCATGCACCTAAAGGGGTGATACTTTATAGTCCGGCTTTTCCTTCATTCGATCAATATGAAAATTATCAAGCCCGGGGAAAGCATTTTTCTAGTTTAGTGTCTCAATATCTGTAACTTTTCGCTCCACTTGATCATGCTCGAAAGTCATTTTTACAATGAGCATGGCGAAAATTACAAAAACAAGAGAAGTAAATTTTATATCCATTAAACTTATTCCTGTTTTAAAAGCCTTGTGTGTACAACTTATCGCTTTTAAATAGGAAAGCTTTAGGAAAAAATAAATATGACTGTATTGATCGGTTACTCGAAGTGAAAGCCCATCTCTTTTTTGATCTCACTTGGAAGTGCTGGAATAAAATTTTTCGGAATAAGAAATGTAGCCAGGTTGAAAAAATCCAGGAACACACGATTATTCTCAGTGGATCTTTTCAGATAGTCATGGCCAGAAGAACCACCTGTTCCAATTTTCGTTCCCAGAATTCTATGCACCATAATGGCATGACGATAGCGCCAAGTAGAGAACATCTCATCAATGTCTAACAAAGATTCAACCATCCGGTTGGGGATTTGAAAGATGGGTTCGTCTTTAAATAAATTTATGAATATGGCAGAGAGTTTTGCTTTTCGAGATATTCGCATCTCGCCGGTTTCCATCAGAGCGTTATATTTTTCTTCATCAAAAAGTATCGCAAATGAGTTTCGTGTGGCTTCTAGGTTTTTAAGCTCAAATTCTTTTTCTTTATCATGCAAGGTTTTATTATCCATGATAATTTTTCTATCTTGTTCCAGCATTTTATTAACTGAATTTTGATACTCTTGCCAAAAATCAAAATTTTCTGTTTGTCCAAAGGGCATGCGCGAGAGCCAAGCATCAAAGAGCTCAAGAAAGGTGCTCTCTTCTTCCAGCTTAATCATGTATTCTTTATGCTCTTCTTTCAGTCTAGAGTTAAAAAATTTCTGATCAATCCCTAGGCGGAATCTTTGTCTTAGACCCAGCTTGAGTTCAATTTCACGGAATTGAATACTCTGGAAGCCACTGGCCGGAACTAAATAGTCTCTAAACTCCATAAAGTCCAGAGGAGTCATGGTTTCTATAATGGCGATTTGTTCATTAAGAACTCTTTGTATTTGTACAATTCGCTGCAGTCTATGATTAACCACACCTAAATGAGTTGGGTTAACATTTGAAGTGTTAAAAATCTTATGTACCGAGTCTAATTCATGAATAATTTGTTTAAACCAAAGCTCATAAGCCTGATGAGTGATAATAAAAAGTGTCTCATCGTGGGCCTCTTTGCCATGCTCCAAGGATTTTAATTTTTGTGAACTGAGGAGAGTGTCGAGTTGTAAATAATCGCCATAATAAATGGGGTCGTATTTCATGAATTTGTCCTAGACAGTATGTGTTAAATCCGCATTAAAGTAACCTCATTCTTTTAATTTGTCGAATTTTTGGGTAGTATGCAAAGCGTTTAAACATTTAGAGAGGAGCAGAGATGGGAAAATTCCAAATTTCGACAGATCAAGTAAAAGCGAATATTCAGGCCTTGCAAAAATTTATGCAAGACGAGAAATTGGATGCCTTTTATATCTCAAGTTATGATCCCTATCTAAATGAATACGTTCCTATGAGCGATTGCCATCGTTTTTATTTTACTGGCTTTTCTGGCTCTGTGGCAGAGGTATTAGTTCCTAGCAAAGGCAAGGTCAAAGTTTATGTGGATGGACGCTACCATGAACAAGCGGATCTTGAATGTGATACCAGCGTGATTGAAGTCGTAAAAGTTCCTGCCAACACGGGATTAATGAGCTGTCTCAAAGATGACTTGAAAAAACTGAGCCCTAAAGTGATCGGACTCGAAGCTGATCGTACTGCAGTTAGTTTCTATGAATATCTACAAGCTCATTTCGAAGTGCGCGCTTATATGAATAATGAGCTGGCGAGTATTGTAGACTTTGCAGAACAGCCCAAACTTAAAAAAATTGTTCACTTGGAAAAGAAACTGCGTGGAGCGGATACCAGTGAGAAGCTTGAGCGAATTTTTGAATCCGATAAGGACGCCTATTTTATCACTGCGATAGATTCTCTTGCCTGGCTGACTAACTGTCGAGGTTATCATATTCCTAATTCGAGTTCCTTTCTTGGGGTTGGCTTTGCTGTCAGGGATAAAGTTCATGTGTTTATTGGAAAGGATGTAGCGTTTGAATGCTCAGATAAAAATGTTGAATTTCACCAAGTCGATATTTCAGAAATTGAAGGTATCCTCCAAAAACTAGGGAGTGATGTTGAGAAGGTTTATATCGATAAGCAAATGCTTAATTCAAATTACTTTGAAGTTCTGAAGTCTGTTTTTGGAAAAGACAAATTAGAAAACAAGACGGGAGGATTGGTCGAGTTTCATTCTCTTAAAGATGACACTGAGATAGAGGTGATGAAGGATTCTTTTAGAAGAGCAGATCAAGCTATTTTCAACACTATTAAGTGGGTCAAAGATAGTCTTAAAAAAGGTGACGAAATTTCAGAGCGTGATCTCTATAATAAAACAACTGAGGAATATAAAAAGCAAGGTGCTCAGGAGCAAAGCTTTAATACCATTGCTGGGGTAGGTCCCAATGGATCCATCATGCATTATGGGGACCCTAAAGATAGCGTGAAAATTGTGGAAGGGGACATGTGTTTGCTTGATTCTGGAGGATACTTCGAAGCGGGGTTTGCAACAGATACGACGAGAACGTTTTTATCTACATCGAAGCCAAAAGATGAAAAATACAAAGAGATTTACACTCTCGTTTTAAAAGGCACACTTAATCTACAAAATGCGGTGTTTAAATCTGGAACAAGAGGAAGTGGTCTGGATGCTATAGCAAGACAACCCTTGCACCAAGCCGGGTATGACTTTGCTCATGGTACCGGTCATGGAGTCGGTATTCATGTTCATGAGGGGGGAGTGGGTATCAGTCCAGTTCGCAATTATTTACTCAAACCAGGACAAGTGGTTTCTATTGAGCCTGGAATCTATATACCGAAATTTGGTGGTGTTAGGTTAGAGAATATTGCTTTGGTCGTTGAGCACCCTGAATATGAAGGATTCTTGAAGTTTGAACCTTTAGTATATATAGGGTTTGAGCCAGGTTTAATCGATGAGAGTTTGTTAAATTCTCAAGAGAAAAAATGGCTAGATGAGTACGAAGCCGTTTGCCGTGAACGTGGAACGAGCTTTAACTCTTAGTCATAACTACAATGAGTAGGACATTGAGTGCCATCATTGTAATTCCCATTAAAAAGTAAAGATTAGACTTACGTCTGTTTTTCTTTTGTACATCCATAAAGGGATTTATAGAATTTTGGTTATTCATCGTCTAGCGCTAAATGCGAAACGTGTAATAATTATCCATAAAAAAATGCTTAAAAAACAAGCACTTAACCCTAGAGCAAAGCTCCTGAGAAATGAATTTGGCTTTGATTTATCTTGGTTGGTGGTGCTCAGACCCAGGACGTTTTTACAGCCATCGAATTGATTAGGGTATAAGTATGAGATTCCGTCGATGTCATCTTTGGCCAGTTTTCTTCTCTCTTCATGACTCTCATAATGCATAAGAGCTTCAGATTTTTGCGAATGTCCAAGTCCTACTGCATGCCCAATTTCATGAGCAAGCACACTTTCCATTTCACTGGCGGATAAATTACCAAAGGTCGAATTGGCAGAGTCGTTAATTAATATAACACTGCCTTTAATTTCACTACTCGTAAGATTATTGGGAACGGTGAGAGCGAGTACTTGGGAAGAGGTAAAATTATCAGTGGTGTTGGAATTACATGCAATAACAATATTATTAACTTTAGGTACTGAGTTTGAAGTTAAACAAGTTGAGTCTGTTGCTTGGACACAGAGTTTTTCTGTGAGAAATTTAGAATCAGATGTTTCATAAATTCCACCTCTTTTGAGTTTTAAGGTAGATGTTGGAACACGATTCCAATATTTCTGGGCCCCTGATACAGCTCGCTCTAAAATAAGGTCTTTGCTCACTCCCGCATTATTACAATCACTATTGGAGGTGATGTATATTTTAACACTCTTATCATCGAAAGCAGCGCCAGTACTGGTATTAAGCAAGTAGGCGTGGCTAGATGGAGTACTCAAAAATAGAATTATAAAAAATAGTTTCATAAATCCCTTATAGGCATTAAATAGTGAAAAGAAAGAGAGAAACTCGTTAGCCTCTCATCTTCTTGATCTAAGGCGTATATATAACTTTGAATTCTTGCACTCATATTTTTGTGCAAAAATTCAACTCCTAAATCAAAAGTTTGATTAAATATATTCTTACGTTCATCGGGAGCGTAATAGGTTTGTTCTCCATCTCCATTAGGGAGAGTTTCTTCTGAACCATCACCGCTGAGGGTCTGCCACATAAAACTCGTTCCTGCTCTCAGGTTAAACCATTCGAGGGCTTGATAGATATAATCAAACCGCCAATAAAAATGATCTTTTGTGTAAGTTGATTTTGAGTAACTCTCTCTTAAAATATAGCCGACTTCTGTTCCTAAAAAATGCTGGTTTTTGATTTGATAATCAAGTGCTGCACTCAGATAGGGCTTTAGTTCAAAGCTGTTTAAAGATCCACTTTGAGAATCTTGCACTTGCATATAATATTCCTGCCACGTTCCAATACCAAGGGAGAGGTGCCCAAGTTTACTTTTATCAAATATCTCGGCATGGCATATTGTGACCATACTTGTCAGGAATAGTGCGATGACTAATTTACTTATCATGTATTAATAATAGTGAAATCCACTTTATAAGACAAAAAATTGATACTTAATTTGCATGATATACGTTAAAATAAGCGCGCAGTGCAACTAAAAAAAGAGAGTTATTATGTTTGAAAATTTTAAAGTACCAGCAAATCTTATGCCTTCAGATCCACGCTTTGGGGTAGGTCCTTCTTTAGTTCCAGTGGAGCATATTGAAAATTTATTGGCCACGGGTCAAAAGCTACTTGGAACAAGTCACAGAAAGCCTGCAGTAAAAAATGTATGCAAAGAAATTCAAGAAGGACTGACTAAATATTTTAACTTACCTTCTGGCTATGAAGTTGTTCTCGGCAACGGGGGAGCAACTTTTCTATTTGATATGATTGGACTGGGTCTTGTTGAAAAATCATCCGTTCATTTCACAACTGGTGAGTTCTCTAATAAATGGTATAAATCTCATAATAAAATTCCTTGGTTAAATGCTAAGGAAGTGGGCGTAGAGTTTGGACAAGGGATAAATCCAGAAGTGACTCCAGGTTATGATATGGTTTGTTGTACTCTGAATGAAACGTCTACGGGAGTTATGATTACGGGAGTTCCTGACGTTGATGAAGACACACTTTTAGCAGTGGACGCAACCAGTGGGGCAGGACAAATTCCACTTGATATGAGTCGAGTTGATGTTTATTTCTTCTCACCTCAAAAAGTTTTTGCCAGCGAAGGTGGATTTTTTGTTTGTATCATGTCTCCCAAAGCCTTGAAGCGAGCGGAGAAGCTTTATGATAGAGAAGAGTACTTTCCTGAAATCATGAGTTGGAAACTTGCTATTGAAAACTCAAGAAAAAATCAAACTTATAATACTCCAAGCATTAGCACCTTATTTATGTTGAATGAGCAGATTAAGCGTATGAATGCACTCGGTGAATGTGAAGTTGTTGAACAAGCTCGAGCGAAAGCAAAGCATGTTTATGATTGGGCAAATTCTAAGGACTATTTAAGTTGTTATGTTGAGCAAGATCAATTTAGATCAATTGCAGTGGCGACGATTAATATAGATGATAAATATCCTGCAGAGGATTTATCTAAAGTGTTGAGAGCTCAAAACGCGGCCCTCGATATTGATGCCTATAGAAAACTGGGTAAAAACCAGTTTAGAATTTCACTCTTTCATAATGTGACGTTAGAAAATCTCAAGAAATTAACTGAGATCATTTCACTTGCTATTGAGTCCGAAAAATAAATTTTTATATTTCTGAAAGGTCAGCAAACTCTTTGAACAATCGCTGGCCTTCAGTTTTTCAAACCTCTCTCTAAATTTATTATAAGTAATATTTGATTTCGAAGCTCTCTTGCTTTTTTGAAGATTCTTTTCAATATCTTTTTTGAGCAATTCGAATTGAGCTAATTCGACTCTAGCGTTATTCAGTAAGATCAAAGAGTGTTCTAATGAACCGCTGAGAGCATAAATGCCATAGGGCCAAGAGAGATCATAGAAATTGTTAAGTGAACAAGAGAATTGTAAGTAGTCGAGTTTTTGGTTGATCAGTAAATTCGTTGCATAAAGTTTATGATGACGGGCCACGAGGGCTGAGTTTTTAGCTTTAAGCTTTTGATTACGCTCTTTGATGGCCAAGGATGCTGAAAGAGAGATTGCATTCTCCGTTTGCAGTGAGCTTATTTGATTATTGCGTATATATTGAATAAGTCTTTTATGCACACAATTTACTTTATCAGCGCTCTTTGCACAGACCTCGTTCTTATTGTTTTTAAGATCTTTTATAAAGTTTTTATCTATAAATGCTTTATAGGCAAGTTGTGCTGCGGGCGAGATATTGTAGTAGGCGAGTTTAAAGGGAAGGGGTTTTGTATTTAAATAATGTTGATTATTATGTGGAATAAAGGTTAAGGCACAAGCAATCAGAGCTGCTCCCATAAAGCCAATTGTAAATTCACTATACCAAGTCCATTTTGAATTCTGTTTTGTAAAAAATAATTTGAGATTGAGTATAAAGAAATATAAAGGAAACAAAAAACCTAAGAGAAGTGTAAGTGTTCTTGTAAATGCTGAGGGGGAATTGACTCGAAATGCTTTAAGACGTTTGTTAAAAATCCTCAAAAAATAAAGCTGTAATAATATATTGAGAATAGCGGTTGTGATAAAAATATAAAAACTGTAGTCAGCGGAAAGTTTTAGGTATTGGCTTAAGTATAAATAAAAAGAGGTATTAACGAGCAAAGACAGTATCAGTGTGATGACTATACGAAATCTCCACTTATTGGGAGTGAGGGCCCCTTTTTTGAGAGATCTTCTTGAACGTCTTCCACTTGCTTTAACCATAATAAAATTATAGCACTGCTTTAGGGGTTATCGACGCTTTTTCTTAGGTTTTGAGCTCTTAGACTCATTTTTACTATAGTTTTCTAAGAATTCTCGCTTAAAATCTACAAAACTATCAGCTAGGATGGCTTCTCTTGCTCTATCGGCCAGTGACTTATAAAAGGCGATATTATGAGCGGTTGCAAGTATTTGGCCTAAAATTTCATTACTATCAAAAAGATGCTTGATATAAGACCGCGTAAAGTTCTGGTTTACGTAATCATTTAGGTTCGGCTCTATAGGAAAAAAGTCTCTGCGATAATTTTTATGGGTAATTCTTATTTTTCCTCTATTAGTAAACAATGTTCCACCACGAGCAAACTTTGTTGGAATAATACAATCAGACATATCGATACCATTTTCCCAGATCATAAGTAGATCTTCTGGCATCCCAACTCCCATGACATATCTTGGTTTATTTTGTGGCATTTTCGGACCTGTGTAGGAAACAATCTTTTCCATCAAATCAGGACCTTCACCAACACTTACACCACCGATTGCGTAACCAGGAAGATCACGCTTAACAACTTCCTCGAGACATTCATCTCTAAATTCATCGTAGGTAGAACCTTGTATTATTCCAAACAAAGCTTGCTTAGGGTTATCCCATGTTTCTATACAACGATCGAGCCAGCGATGGGTTCGATCAATTGAGTTTTTGACATATTTTTTATCAGCAGGGTAAGGAATACATTCATCAAAAGCCATCATAATATCGGAGCCTAGGTTTTGCTGAATTCCGATTGATGTTTCCGGTGTGAGTAGAATGTCCTGCCCTTTTTGATTTTTAAATTTTGAACCCTCTTCCGTGATGGAGTTTCCTTGCAATGAAAAGACCTGAAAACCACCGGAGTCGGTAAGAATTGGTCTATCCCAACTCATAAACTTATGAAGTCCACCAGCTTTTTTAATCAGGTCTGAGCCTGGTGTGAGGTGGAGGTGATAGGTATTTGATAAAATAATAGGAATATTGAGCTCTGTTAACTCTTTAGGTTGTAAGGCTTTGATCGCCCCATGAGTTCCAACAGGCATGAATACCGGAGTGGGGATCTCACCGTGCGGAGTTATAATGACTCCGGCCCTTGCATTGGAATTTTTATCCTTATGTACGAGTTTAAATTTAAAGTTCTCTTTGATCTCTTCTCTAATATCCACGACTTACACTTTTCTTTAGTTTTGTTAATTTGTACTGCTTTTATAGTGATTAATCTAAGGAGTAAAGATGATTAAACGAATGTGGGTAATCTTTTTAGGATTTCCTCTGTTTTTTCTTATGGTGGTGGGAAGCTTTCCAATTGAAAAGAGTATTTCGGGTATAGTAGAGCATGTTTATGACGGAGATACAATATTTGTTAAAGGTGAGAAAATTCGCTTTTTTGGAATAGATGCTCCTGAATTAGAGCAAAAAAGCTTTACAGGAAAGCCAATAGGAAAGTGGAGTCAAAAATACTTGGAGGATAAGCTTTTAGGAAAAGTAGTACTGGTTAAGTATTATGAGCGGGGAGTTTATGGCCGGATTATTGGAGACGTTTTTCTAGAGGATGTGAATATCAATCTCGATATGATTTCTAAAGGTATGGCGGTTAGGTCATATTACAATAAAAAATGGATTTATATAAATTATGAACTCAATGCGAGATATAAACGTATAGGTTTGTTCGGGTTATTTGGTTTTGAAGCACCTTGGGACTATCGCAAAAAGATGAAAAAGTTGAGTGCAAAGAAGGTGGGATATGCAACTAAGTGATCAAGAGTTACATGCTAAAATTGTTACATTACGAAAATATGAGCGAGAGGTTTTAGTCGAGTTATTAGAGCATTTGCAAGAAGTATTTGACCGTAGACTTTTTTGTGACTATGGACACTCATCAATAGTGAAGTATCTAGTCAAAGAGTTGGGATATTCTGAGTCGGCTGCTTTTAGGCGGGTGCAAACACTTAGATTATCAAATGAATTTCCTGAGGCTAAACAGATGATTGAAAAAGGGGAGTTAAATCTCACTTCGGCATCGCTCATTCAGAGCGGACTTAAGAATAGTAGTGATAGGAAAGAGATTCTCAAAAATGCAGCAGATAAAACGACAGAGCAAACTCAGAAAATGATACTTGCTATAAACCCTGAATTAAAGAAAAAGGATGTCATAAACCCCATATCTGAAAATGAATCTCGAGTACATTTAACATTTTCAGAAGACACTATTGATAAGTTAAATTTAGTAAAATCAAAACTAAGAAATTCCAATACAGATGAAGTTGTTAACCTTGCTTTAACTCAATTATTAGAAAAGCTAGACATTACGAATAGCAATACTAAAAAAGTAAAATACGTGGCATGTAAAAATGTGCCCCGCAGCACCGTTAAGAAAGTTCTGACCCGAGCAAAAAAACAATGTGAATATCCAGGTTGTAATGAAAAATACAATCTAGAGATAGATCATATCGTACCCAGGGCCAAAGGAGGGACACATTTAATATCAAACTTAAGACTTTATTGTAGAGCTCATAATCAAAGAGCCGCTATAAAAGAATTTGGGCAAAAACATATGAGCAAATTTTTGCAATAAAAAAGCCGCTGAAGACAGCGGCTTGTATTTATATTTGAGTTCTATAAATTTTTACCAAAGAATTTTTACACCTGCATTGGCACCGATAAGGTCATTACCAAGCCCTTTGTTGATATGAGCGTAAACTCTAACAAATGGGATATTCAATTGAATACCACCGAAAGCTCTGAAGTTTGTAGCGTCAGCTTCTCCTGAGTCTGATTCGTTAGCCGAAATAGTAGTATCAAATGTGTTACCTCCTGAGCCTCCTTCAACATCACCATCTGCATTTAAACTAACATCAGTAGATCCTGAAACTAAATCAAAACCTGCACCTGTGTAAAAAGTTAAAGCCCAAATTGTTCTTAAATATGTTGAGACTTCAATAGGAATAGTTGTTGTAGTTGTTTCAATGTCAAAAGTCGCGAGTGCATTTTTAAATGTTGCAGATTGTCCTTCAACATCAACAACTTGATCATCAAATACAGATGATAAGTCAGCTTTAAAAGTTGATCTTTGAATACCTGTATGAAGAAAAACCCCTCCCCACTCAAGCATGTAACCTGGGAATACATCTATACCATCCATAATTTGATACCTCGCCATTACGCTAAATGAGCTAAGATCACCTTCAGCGGTAAATTCATCATCCTCTTGGTCGACGTTATAACTCATAAAAGAAACGAATAAATCCATTTTATCAAGCTCAATTGGTCCAACTTTATCAATGGGTAATAAATCTAGATTCAGACCTGCAGTAACAGCAGCACCGAAACCAAAACCTGAAGCACTTTCTGGATCCTCTAAATCTCCTTCAACTGCAGCACCAGCACCGCCTCTAACCATGAAGAAAGTAAATTTGTCAGAGTAATCTGAACCAAGCCCTTTTTGAGCAAAGCCATTGGCGTTGGAAACACCCGTCCCATATTCACCTATTGAAACATCTGGTAGATCAGCTTCAGCAGTTTTTCTAATCTCATTTTGAAGGTCTTCACAGAATGTATTATTAGTTTCTGGATTTACATTATTGTAACTACCAGTACAAGTTGGATCAGCAACAGTTATTGTTACTGAATAGGCGGGCATAACACCTGATACAAACACAAATAAGGCAATAGCTACTAAGCTAGTCATTTTCATTTCCAATCCTTTGGTTAAATTGCAATTTAATTTCTTTAATATTTTATGTTTTTAGTAATTAATAGCAATGGGGAATGCATTATAACTAACTGAATTTATATATGAACCTTTTACACAACTATTGCTTAAATGCTCAGAAAAAGGTAAATACCTTAAATCTTAGGGGAACATATGAGCGAATTTGAAAAATTGGGTATTGATGAGGATTTTAATCAATTTTATGTAGAGCATGAAATCAAATCACCTAACCAAGTTCAGAAAAAAGTTATTCCTAAAATCATGAATAATCAGAGTTTAATTTGTGTCGCTCAAACCGGTTCTGGTAAGACTTTGTCTTATGCTCTGCCAATTAGCGAGCTTATCAAATGCCACGAGGATGAAAATGGACTATCTCAAAAAAGAGGAAAGCCTTTTGCAGTTCTCGTTCTACCAACTAAAGAATTGGCGCTTCAAGTAAGCGATGTTTTTAAGGCCATATCTCACCATGTAAAATTAAGAGTAAGGACGCTTGTTGGTACCAACAAAAGCATAAAAGATCAAAGCTTTGAAATCCTCATTTCAACGCCGACAAAACTAGCAAGAGCAGTAAAATCTGGTGAGGTTTCATTTCAGCAATTAAAATATTTAGTCTTTGACGAAGCCGACAATCTCTTTGAGATGGGTTTTAAGAAAGATATCGATAAGATCATGCATACTGTGGAGTATTCTCAAACTGATATTCATTTTTTTAGTGCAACAATGCCTATTGAAGTTGAAGATTATTTAATGCAAAAGTTTGCAAAAAAGAAGCTAGAGAAAGTGTTTTTGGGAAGCTCTCACCAAGTACAAGGAAAAATAGAGACGTTTAATATTTTTATTGATGATAGTGAGAGGCTGCAGATGCTTAAGCTCTTTCTGGAAAAATCAGTAAAAGGAAGAGGGATTGTTTTTTGTAATCAAAAAAATCAAGTTGAAGATGCGATTAAGTTTGTAAATGAAAGATTACCGAAAATAAAAATTAAGCCGCTTCATGGGGATATGCCAGAAAAAGAGAGACTTGCATGTATAAAATCATTTCAAGATAAAAAGTTTCAAGTGCTTCTTGCAACAGATGTAGTCGCGAGGGGAATTGATATTAAGGATGTTCAGTGGGTTTTAAATTATAACCTGCCTAAAACGCCTATTTATTATCTACATAGAGGTGGTCGAACAGCTAGAGCAGGAAAGAGCGGACAAGTATTTAATTTTGTCAGTAAATACGATAGCCAGATCGTTGCAGCAATAAATGAATCGATAAGAAATCAAAGTAAAATGAATTTAGATCTACTTAAAGCAAATGATTTCAAAGAGAAAAGACCAATAAAAAAGAAAAAGAAAACTAAACAAAAAAGAGTCAAAATAACAAAGAGAACGAAAGCAAAATGAAGTATTTAATCACAGGTGGAACAGGTTTTGTAGGACAACACTTAGTCAAAGAATTATTATCGAGTAACCATGAAGTGAGTGTTCTTGCTCGAGACATTGAAAAAGCTCAAGAGCAACTTGGACCTCAGGTGACAGTTATACATTGGCCAGATGTTTATTCAGATTTTGAAATTGAATCTAATGAGTTTGATTGTGTCATTAATTTAATGGGCGCAAATATTGCGGGAAAAAAGTGGTCTAATGAACGAAAAAAAGTTCTTTATAATTCTAGAGTTGATGGGACGAGAAACCTCATAGAGAAATTAGATGCTAAGAATATTAGTGTGAAGAAGTTTGTTCAAGCTTCCGCGATCGGTATCTATGATGAAAAGTCTGATGTGATCTTTGAAGATTCACCTGTAGAAAATGATTTTCTAGGTAAGCTCTGTCAGGATTGGGAAAAGCAGCTAACTGATAGAAAAGATAACTATGCTATCCTAAGGTTTGGAATGGTACTGGGAAAAGATGGCGGGGCCATGAAAAAAATGCTTCCAGCGTTTAAGTTAGGTCTAGGTGGCAAGCTTGGATCTGGGAAGTTCTATATGAGCTGGATTCATATTCAAGACCTTGTGCATATGCTCATTAAAGCCTCCCAAGATGAAAATATGAATGGTGTTTATAATGCTGTTTCACAGTATCCTGTGACGAATAAAGAATTTACTAACGTTCTGAGTGATCTTTTACAGAGACCTGCAGTTTTCAAAGTACCCAAAACCATGTTGCAACTTGTGTTAGGAGAGATGAGCCAGGTTCTTTTAGCCGATTTAAGAGTAAAATCAAAAAGAATCAAAGAAGTTAAGTTTGTTTTTACCTATCCGACGATAGAAAATGCTCTAAAAGAAGTTGTTTCCAAATAGGCATCAAGTTACAATATCCCTATGAGATATTTTCTTTTATCGATACTGACTATAGTCATAATTTCTTGTTCTTGCTCAAAAAAGCTTGATAATTTCTCTAGGGAAGAATTTCTCGCCATGGCCAGAAAGGGAGATCCCAATCTAAAAATTCGAACACCCAAAAGCATTACTGATGTACTCGTAAACTGTAACGATTATACACCCGCATGTCGGTATGGTTATAGAGTTATCGTCAAGCGAATTGAAATGGTTGTCCTTTATTACGAAGATCAAAAAAATGCTCTCAAAGCAGCTAAGCGTGCTAAAGCTTATATCGCACGTAATTGGGTTTTAGATGAAGTTCGGGGGGAGCCTATATTAGAAAGGTTTTCAACGAAGTATTTAGAAGCAAAGCCCGCGTTTTAGTTAAATTAAAAATTTGGTTAGTCTTTTTCTAAAGTGATCAATCCTCAGCGCAAGTGCATTATACTGATCTTGAGATAATAATTTTCTTTTCAGATAATCATCCATTGTTTGATTCATAAGAACTGTCCATCTTCCCATTTCTCCACTTTTTATTCCAAGCTCCTTATGAACTCCGAGTAAGTTATAGGGCAAATGTGATTTTTCAAGGACTTCACCATTGACTTGTAAGTTCCAAAAATCTGCAATTCTAGGAATATGTTCATCAAAATCTTGGATGTTTCTAAAATGATAACCAATGAGAATATCTCTTTTTGCTAACTCATAAAAATCTTCTATCAGTGATAATAGGAGAGGGTAAGGGATATTAATGGTCATTTTTCTTTACTGTGTAACTATATTGTTTCGTGTATGTGAACCCAAGCTTGAGAAGATAATCTTGTTGCAGCTCTTCTCCCAAATAATGAAGGCGATTTCCTTCTGTTTGTTCGAAGAAATGCATAATCACTTGTTGATGAGGTATCAACTCCGGTAAGGATTCATCTAAAATGATTGAGTCGTAGAAGTAATGACCTCCGGTACCCTTAATAAAGAAGGAGAGTGCCTTAATTTCAACTTCTGTTTCAAAAGTTAAAAATGCCATCTGAGCATTTTTAAGATTATACAATTTGAACTTTTCATTTTGCTTTAATTGTTTAAGCTGTTCGCCTCCACGTTTTTTATAGTGAAAAGCTTCCTTGAGATTCTCGTATTCTCCCATTTTAAAAGCAAGCTCTCTTTGTGAATACTTCCATGATTGAATGATTTGATTTTTAGTTCCATCAGCAAGAGAGCTCAAGTACTCTTCGTAGGAGCTTTTGTTCTTTAACAAACTATCAATAACAATGTGTTCATTCTGAGAACTCGATTTGATAGCATCTGAAGTGATGAGATTTTTTTGATAGCGCTCTGAAAAGTTGATTTTTTGAAAGTAAACGTCTTCACGCTCGATAATGTCTTTAAAAACCTGAGTTGTTTTTTCTCCAATATGCTGAGAGTATTTAGGGTTAAAAACTATACCATCACCTTTAGTTCCGGATATATTCCAAAAAGCAGCATTCTCATTTATTTCTCTTGCAGGTGAATTTTTCTTGAGAAGCCTTTGGAGAAAGCCTTTTTTTTGAGGAGCATCTTTAACGAGTTTTATTTGAGCAAAGCCAATGGGAGCATTGGTTTGGTTTCCAAAGAACAAAAAATAATTAAATTTTGTGTCCGGGCTCGCAAGTTTTTCAGCGTTTGTGATAAATTCAAAGCTTGGAATTTTACCCTCAAGCAATTCTTCGAGTGGAGAGATAAACTCTAAGTCTATTTCGCTCACACTTGTATATTTTTGAGTGATTATTTTACTCATACTTAAAACTTTCTCCGCAAAAAGGACAAAAATTCCAAAATTGAATATCTAAAACTTCACTACAGCTCTCACATTTATATTCGTGTTTGAGTTCATCGATATCGTCACCAAGTGCAAAAATATTCTTTTTCATCGCCTTAAAAGTTTGTTCAGTGGCTCTCCACTGGCCCGGGTATACTTCACTAGGATAAAAACGACCATGGGGAAGGCTGTTATCGACTTTGATTTGTAATTGAATTTCTTCTTGCAGGTCCTGGCGAAATAAGGTTTTTCCAGCAGCATTTTTCATGCGCTCGATTTTTTTTAATGTATCTCGTACGACCTCTTCCTTGTCGGTCTCAAATGACATATAAATTCCTATTTTATGGGAAATCCCACACATCTCACTTTACGCTGACTCATTTCATCAAGGCTTGTGAGTTTTCCGGTTGATTGTTCAATCGCCCAAGCTTGCTGCGTTCGATTGTTCTTAGTTGCTGTCCAGTAATATTCTGCCGTATCAGGAAGCACAAATCTAGCTCCGTTTAGATCAGCTTGTAAAAAAACATTTCGTGTAGGCAATGCCCATTTTACTTCATCAGCGGGGAGAGTTTCAATTTGATTGCAAATAAAATCTTCTTTTGCTACATCACTGCCGCTAGCGGTTTCCCAATTTGCTTTTCCAAGGCCATGACTCCAAAGCAGACCTGTCGACTCATCTTGCCAAATGGCTTCTCTCGATGGAGAAGAGTCATCTTCATTTTTATCGAAATAGACGAGTTGCCAACGACCTTCACCAGAGTTCCCTTGAACACTTCCGTCCCAAGTTGAGTTATCGCCATTTTTCTCAATACAATGATTGATACGATCCTTAATACTATCAGCAGTAAGCAGCATCCCGCAGTTCTCAAGATTTTGCATCTGTAATCCCACCATTAAGTCATGATCTGAATCGGGGTTAGGAATTAAGCGGTAGTCTACGAGATTATCTTCTTTGATTTTAGCTATCATCTGATTGGTAGTGAGTTGGTCTTTTCCAACATTTCTAAAGAACTGAGATTTTACTCCGGCTAATTTATCACCGCTTCCAGCTCTGGTGTCTCTCACATTTTTGCCATCATCTTTGTTACGTGAATTGTTCGCCGCATCAATGCACGACACCAAAATCGACGTAAGTAAGCTAAAAACCAATATATTCTTCATCATGTTCCTTATTTAAACACTTTATATAACCTTATTTTGCCAAATTTAAGAGAGGGTTGTAAAACTTTTACACAGTGAATTACATAATTTAGGTAAGTATTTAATATCCAGAAAAACTATGCTATAAATTCCCGCACTTAACAGGATACTATGAAGAAGTTTTTGATTAACTCTATTTATTTGGCCACCGAAGGTGAAGGCGCTCATATTGGCAAGCCGCAAATATTTGTGCGCTTCCAGGGATGTGCTATCGGTTGTATAAATTGTGACTCAAAAGAGACGTGGGATTTTAGCGGACCTGAATTAGAGTTGAGCGAAGTTTTAACTCAAATAGAAAAACTTGCTCAAAGAGAACACGGTCGTGTCAACAGAATTTCAATTACGGGAGGGGACCCCCTTCATCCCAAACATTCTGATCAAGTTGAGTTGCTTGCAGGTGAATTAAAAAAGAAAAATTTTTATATCAATATTGAAGCTTCTGGTTCTCGTGTGGTTGATAAGGTTTTTGATATCGTAGACTTTGTTAGTTTTGATTTTAAAACACCATCCACAGGAGTAAAAACTCCTCTCAGAAATCTTCAAAAAATGACTGAGCAATATCAAAGTAAAACTCAAATCAAATCAGTGATTAGTGATAAAAAAGACTTTGAATTTATATTTGATATCTATTCTAATATGAGTGACGAAGTGAAAGCTAACCTGAATTGGGTTATCACTCCTTGTTTTGAGCCACACGAAGAATTTCCTAGAGAACGATTTATTCAAATCCTTGAGTTGAACCAAAGTTATGGAGCTCCCTTTCGCTTTATCGGTCAGCAACATAAATGGATTTACGGACCTGAGAAAAAAGACGTTTAGTGGAAAACGAAAATCAAAGTCAAAATCAAAATAAAAATGTTCTACTGGTGCTTTGGATTGCCCTTCTTAGTTCCCAGCTTATTATCATCTTTGTCAGCAAGTACTATCTTTTTATTGAAAGGGATGTGAACTTTCCTCCAGGAATGACATATATTTTAGTTGCACTGGCCGTAGCAATGCTTGTTTTTTCTAGAGTTGCATTTAATAAGGCCAATCAAATGGCGGTAGATAAAATGACTCGAAAGTTTAATCCTCAATCATTTTCCTTCTATATAATAGGTTGGGCCATGAGTGAAGCAGTGACTATTCTTGGAGTGATGTATGGAGTCTTAGGCGGATCGCTTAATTATCAAAAAGCTTATTTTTTCTTTTTAGCCGGAATCTTTTCCCATATTCTTCAAAAACCAAAGATTAACGCTTAGGCATTTTTCTTGGGCAATAGGTTTCAAGCTCAACACATGAGCGCGAGTAAATAATTGTGGTCCACCAAGTTTCTGTCACTTTACTATTAAGCAAATATTCATCATCTGAACAAGTCGTTCTCACTATATCGGTAAGAGCTCTATCGGTGGCTTTCTTTGCATTTGAACTAAAGAGCACTTGGCCTTCACAATAATCTTTCGTGACTTTTTCTCCAGGATACATCTTTTTCGTAACAGGGGCTTCGTAATCATCTTTATTGAAATGACTCTTAGAAATAACATGGTAGGTTTCGTATTTTTGAGTACAAGATACTAAAACTAAAAGAGTAAGCGCTACAAAATATTTCATCTGATTCCTTTCTTAATAATATAGGCCAGCGTAAACCAACCTGCGACAAAACTCACACCACCAAAGGGAACAATCATAGCAAAAGTCTTCACTTGAGTCATGGCATATAGATAGCAATTAAACGAGAACAGAAAAATTCCCAATAAAAATAATAAAGCAGGTTTTTGAACATCTATTTTATAGACCCCAGCGATGATGGCCAAAATGAATAAAGCAAACCCATGATAATAATGATATTGCACTCCGGTTTGAAAGGTCTTGAGGGCTTTAGCACTGGCTATTTTCTCCAGTCCATGAGCACCAAAGGCTCCAATGAGAACGGCAAGGCCTAGGGCGACACTTGCAAGAATAAGTATGTGTTTATCTGATTTAACCATTAAATAGCCGCCTTAAGTATAGATTGAATTTCTTGAGATTTTAAATTTCGATGCTCACTAAGTCCATAAGGATGATGCTTTGAAACAGCTGCAACTATTTTTTCGATCTCAGCTTCGCCAATATTATAGGCTTTCAGTCTCGTAGGGACCCCCACACTATTGAAAAAATCTTCGGTTGCGGTAATAGCATTCTCGATAGTCTCTTCTGGTGTGGATGCTTTAATTCCCCAGACATTGTGAGCGTATTGCAAGAGCTTTTGATTTTTATGGTCCTTTTGAAAGCGCAATAAACTTGGGAGCACTAGCGCCAAAGTTCTTGCGTGGTCAATACCATGGAGTGCTGTGAGTTCATGTCCAATCATATGGGTGGCCCAGTCATGTACGGTGCCTGCACCTATAAGCCCATTAAGGGCATTGGTAGCCGCCCACATAAAGTTTGCTCTGGAATCATAATCATCTTTAAGTTCAATAACTTTAGGAGCTTCATCAATTAAAGTAAGCAAAATCCCTTCAGCAAATCGATCTTGTAGGGGAGTGTTTATATCGTTTGTTAGATATTGTTCAAGGACGTGGATAAAAGCATCAACAATGCCATTGCCCAGTTGTTTTTCAGGAAGAGAATAGGTCACTTCGGGGTCAAGAATGGAAAACTTTGGAAAGAGTCTTGGATCTCCCCCAAAACCTAGTTTTTCCTCTCCTCGTGTTATCACAGAGAAGCTATTCATCTCACTTCCTGTTGCAGGTAGAGTAAGCACTGATCCAAAGGGCACAACGGAGTTAATTTTTTCATTTTTAGCTAATATATCCCAAGGATCATTGGGTTGCTTGATACTTGCAGCAATAAATT
Organism: Halobacteriovoraceae bacterium; assembly: GCA_002713145.1. GTDB lineage: Bacteria > Bdellovibrionota > Bacteriovoracia > Bacteriovoracales > Bacteriovoracaceae. The sequence goes on along the minus strand of PAVS01000020.1, from coordinate 65,303 downwards.
TAGTTCCATCAATGACACTTCCACCACCAACAGCGAGGAGAAAAGTGATCTCTTTTTCTCTGGCAAGATCACGGGCCTTAATAAGGGTGTCGTATTGGGGATTAGACTCTATCCCACCAAACTCGTATATTTCATGGTGGGCGAGAGCATTTGTAACTTGTTCATAAATGCCATTGTTTTTTATAAACCCTCCACCATAGGTCAATAGCACTCGTGCATGGGGGGGGATGATTTGGGCCAGTTTGGCTATTTGTTGTTTGCCAAAGTGAATTTGGACCGGGTTAAAAAAAGAAAAATTATTCATGAGCGTCCCCAAGGAAGAAATTTTGATTTTGAATTTGATTTTTTTAATACGGATTGAATCGTGAGATTTTTACCCGCTTTTTTACCACTGGAATAAGCCGCCTCATCAGTTCTTGCACTTGATGTTGTTTGGGCAACTCTACGATAAATTAAGTGAAGTTGAGAATTGAGATGAGTCTGTGCTCTGACGAGTGCCATTTTTTGATCTTTATTTAAGCTGTCTTGAATACCTATTACTTTTTCCTCATAGCCTTTCGCAATTCCATAGAAAAAAGAATTCTTTGCTCTCGTTCCTTTGAGATCAGCTCTTGCTTTAAATAACTTCTCCAACTCTTCATCGAGAAAATGTGCGACATATTCAGCCAGCTCAATTGAATCTTTAGTCCCACTGACTTCAAGAGCGACTTGTCTTTTTCCATAGATGAGTATGGGCTTGACCATAAAATGTTTTAAAATATCATATATGCAAGTGAGCTTAGCATTTTTTCTTTTAGCAACAAGTAGTGTGTGAGAATAGATATTTTTATTCCCCGATTCAAAATGCTTTAAATTGTATTTCAAGATTAATTCATTTGCCTTGATGGTGGCGAGTTGAGCTTCATGCTCATTATCACTTGCCGCCAGGCTCAAAAGAGCTTTTACTTTTTTCATCATCTTTTCTAATTCAAGATTACCTTCTAACTTGTCATTGGCCAGCTGAATATCAAGGCTTGCTTTTTCAACGGCTTCTCCCCATTTATATTGACGACAGATGTTTAAAAATTCTTCTCCATGAGGGAGAGCAACACTTCCACTGGCGATGAACTGCAAGTAATGAGCAAGTTCATGTCTGAGAATATTCTTTAACACCTCATCTTTGGTTGAGTAAATGAGATCTGAATGAAGGCCTATTTGATAAGTATGAGGATCAAAATAGCCTAGCTTTTGAGTGCCCTCAAAAAAGACGATATGAATAGGATAGGTATAGCTTCTATATTCAAAACGAGATCTTCTCACATTGAATCCACATTCAGTTTGTAGTATCTCTTTGAGAAACCCTTCACATTTTTGAGCGTGTATAAAGAAATTTTCTGAAAAAATTTTCATATATAGTTCTGTTCTTCTGCTCTCGTTTCGGCCATATAATTAACCCTAGCTTTACTATCCCTTATTAAAGCCAAACATATCAAAAAAAGCTCTTATTGGGTAATGAAAGGGCGCTTAACTCTTCAGCGCCCAAAGATTAATGCCTAGCCCCCAACTGAATGGATGCTCTGAGTAATAAAGTGGATTTTTGAAAGGGGTGAGGTCATTTACTCGGTAGATTTCAAATAAAAATTCGTTTTCAGAGATGAGCTCAATCAGTAAGTTCTCAAGGGCCTGAGTTTCCGAGCTAAGGTTCAGTTTTTTAGCTGCGAGTAGTTTAAGGCCCAATATCCAAGACCACAGCATGTGATCGTGATAACGACTCAGACCAACAATTTTTGTTGTCCAGGAGATTTCATGGGATGGGTATGTGGGAACAGAGCAAAGGGGAAATTCTTTGCTATGAAATTTTTGGGCAGCCAGTTTCTTATAAACTTTAGCCCCTTGGTCAGCAGGGAGAAAATCCCAGATGATAGCGAGATAATTAGCTTCGGTACTCATAATATCTAAATGTTCTACGCTTCTGTAGAGTCCATTGGTAAAAAAGGTACGATGAATTTTACTTTTTATTTCAGCTAGCTTTGCAGCTATAACTCCATGCTCAGAGAGCTTCTTACAGGCTTGAAAATAGAGCAGGTTAGTATAAAAAGTTTTGCCTGCACGTTTGGCACTATCTTGCCAATCTTCAAACTCTTTTTGGAAGACAAGTCCATTATCTAAGCGATTTTTATAGAATTTAAAACATTGAAGAAGTTTGTCTTTATTATCTTCTAAGAATTTGTGATCACCTGATGCTTCCACGTAATTTATAAAAGCTAGAATCACTAAAGCATTCGAATCAATGGAAAGAGTTCCATGCTCTCCGTAGTGTTCTGCTTTAATTTTCCTATTATGCTTTGAGATAAGATACCTTCTCGGAAGGAAGCGAAAAACCGTATTCAATACAACGGTTCTATCTGAGCGACCTGTTTCTAAGATTCGAGGGATAAGGCCTTGTGTATTCATACGATCCAATAAATGTTGGAGATGGTTTTTAACGACTTCATATTCTTTGATCGCCACAAGACCAAAACTTGCCCAACAAAAATCTCTCGTCCAAAAACTTTGGAATTGATGGTCTCCAGCTTGGAGAAATTTACCATCACGGGTGGTAATAATATTTTTTTGAATTTGCTCAGAGAGCTGATGGATAAGATTCATATAAAAAAGGCCATCCTAAAGATGGCCCCTAACAAGTTTATTAATCGTTTCTTGAAAAAATCTTAGCTTTAAAAAACTCTCTGTTCATACGAGCGATATTAGAGAGGTTAATTCCTTTTGGACAAGAAGCTTCACATTCAGCATGATTGGAGCAATTTCCAAAACCTGCTTCATCCATAGCTTCTACCATGCTTGAGGCTCTTTTGCTGGCTTCAACTTTCCCTTGGGGAAGAAGCGCCAATTGAGAGATTTTAGCACTGGCAAAAAGCATGGCACTGGCGTTAGGACAGCTCGCGACACAAGCTCCACAACCAATACAAGCTGCTGCGTCCATCGCAAGGTCAGCATTTTCTTTGGGGACAGGAATATTATTCGCGTCTTGAGCGTTTCCTGTATTAACTGAAACGTAACCACCTGCTTGAATAACTTTATCAAATGAAGATCTGTCAGTCATAAGGTCTTTGAGAACAGGAAAAGCACCAGCTCTAAAAGGTTCAATAACAATCGTATCTTGATCTTCAAAACTTCTCATATGCAACTGACAAGTTGTGGTGAGTTTTTCTGGTCCATGGGCCTGGCCATTGATCATAAGTGAGCACATCCCACAGATACCTTCTCGGCAATCATGATCAAAAGCGACGGGATCACCACCATCTCGTACCAGTTGTACATTGAGAACATCTAGCATTTCTAAAAAACTCATATCTGGAGAGACTTCGTTTAAAGTATACTCAGCGAAGTGACCGGAGTCTTTCTTGCTTTTTTGTCTCCAGACTTTTAAGTGAATTGTCATTGTTTTATTTCCACTCATCATCGACTCCTTATTTATAACTTCTTTGAGTTAAAGGTACATATTCAAACGAAAGCTCTTCCCGGTGACGCTCAGGAACTTGATCATCACCCTTATATTCCCAAACTGCAGAGTGGGCGTAATTTTCATCATCACGTTTTGCTTCACCTTCTTCCGTTTGTGACTCTTCTCTAAAGTGACCTCCACATGACTCAGGACGCTCAAGAGCATCTCGTGCCATCAGTTCACCTAGTTCAATAAAGTCTGCCACACGAGCAGCTTTTTCTAACTCTCTATTGATTCCAATTTCAGATCCTGTAACTTTAAGATCTTGCCAAAACTCACTGCGAAGCTTTTGAATTTTTTCAATCCCAGCTTTTAAGCCAGCTTCATTTCGACTCATTCCTACGTGTTCCCACATGATAAGACCAAGTTCACGGTGAAACTCATCAGTAGATTTTGTTCCATTAATCTCAAGTAGTTTATTTAATTTCGCTTTAACAGCGTCTTCTGATTTCTGGAATTCAGGGTGAGAAATATCCACCTTACTTAATTCTGTAGAACCAAGATAGTTACCTAGTGTGTAAGGAAGAATAAAGTACCCATCCGCAAGGCCTTGCATAAGTGCTGAGGCTCCAAGCCTGTTGGCTCCGTGCTCAGAAAAGTTAGCTTCCCCAATAGCATGAAGTCCAGGAACTGTTGTTTGAAGATTATAATCAACCCAAAGCCCACCCATAGTGTAGTGAACAGCTGGATAAATTCTCATGGGTTGTTCATAAGGAGACTCATCAGTAATACGCTGGTACATCTCAAAAAGGTTGCCATATTTAGCCGCAATCACATCATGCCCATCGCGCTTAATCGCATCTCTAAAATCAAGGTAGACAGCTAGACCTGATTCACCAACGCCTCTTCCCGCATCGGCTTGATTCTTAGCATTTCTAGAAGCTACGTCTCTGGGAACTAAGTTTCCAAAAGAAGGGTAGATTCTCTCTAGATAATAATCCCGATCTTCATCCGGTATATCGTTCGGGTGACGTTTATCATCTTTATCTTTTGGTACCCAAACGCGACCATCATTTCGAAGTGACTCACTCATAAGAGTTAATTTTGATTGGTGATCTCCTGAAACAGGAATACACGTAGGGTGAATTTGTGTAAAACAAGGGTTGGCAAAACCAGCACCTTTTTTATAAGCACGCCAAGCAGCTGAAACATTACTTCCCATAGCATTGGTAGAAAGAAAATAAACATTACCATAACCACCAGTGGCCAAAACCACAGCATCGGCTACATGTCTTTCAATATCTCCGGTGACAAGGTCACGAGCTATAACACCTCGAGCTTTGCCATCAATGATAACGATATCAAGTATATCGCGACGGGTGTACATTTGAATTTTACCCTTCGCCACTTCTTTCATCATAGCTGAATAAGCACCGAGAAGAAGTTGTTGACCCGTTTGCCCTCTGGCATAAAACGTTCTAGAAACCTGTGCTCCCCCGAAAGAACGGTTGGCCAAATATCCACCATACTCACGAGCAAAAGGAACACCTTGAGCTACACATTGATCAATAATATTATTTGATACTTGGGCGAGCCTATAAACATTTGCTTCACGCGCTCTATAATCTCCACCTTTGACCGTATCATAAAAAAGTCGCCAAACACTATCTCCATCGTTGGGATAGTTTTTAGCAGCGTTGATCCCACCTTGAGCCGCAATTGAGTGAGCACGTCTAGGTGAATCTTGGAAACAAAATGATTTAACATTATATCCCATCTCGGCTAGAGAAGCGGCTGCTGATCCTCCAGCAAGTCCAGTTCCAACAACGATGACGCTAAACTTTCTTTTGTTAGCAGGGTTTACAAGTTTACACTTAAACTTATGCTGCTCCCATTTCTCTTGAATTGGTCCTTCAGGAATTCTTGCATCTAAATTAAAGGCCATATATTTCTCCTAAATTAATTTTGAAAGTAACAAAAAATAGCAAGACTGGAAAAACCAACTGCTACAAACAACCCGTATAAAAGTGCGATTGTTTTAAGATGTGGTGTATATTTTGGATGATTAAATCCAAGACTCTGAAACATAGAATGCACCCCGTGTGATGTATGTATTCCCAGGGCAATCATAGCTATCACATACCACACAACATAATAGATATTCGCAAAGTACTCGACCACGAGTTTATAAAGATCTCGCATCACGATATCATCGACTGTGGTTTCGTAATGAGCTCCATATTTAAAATTAATTAAATGGAGGATCACAAAAACGAGCAGAATCATACCTGTGTAAGGCATAGTCGCTGAGGCAAAAGTTTCACCGCGACCTGTTCTCACTTTCATTTCATATTTTACAGGCCGGGCACTTTTATTTTCCAATGTGAGAAATGCGGCCAAGAAAATATGGGCTAAAAACATACCGAGAAGTCCAGCTTCTGCGACATAAATAAGCGGGTTACTCGTGAGTTTGTGACCGTACATATTAAATGCATCAGGGCCTAAAAACATTAAAAAGTTCCCCAAAAGGTGGGCAAGGGTGAAGCCAACTAGACCAAAACCAGTCAGGGCCATAATTTGCTTCTTGCCAATAGAAGCAGTCAGATATTTTGGCATAGACAGCATAAAAAACTCCGTTTTAACGAGAAAATAATTGGATAAACAATTGATATTATAGTCACAGAATATACTTTGTCATATATAAATGCTAATGTCGTTGATCAAAATCAATATTGAGAGGTAAAGGAGAGTAGATGCAATTATCAGCAGAGTTTCCCCAAGAACATCTTATCGAACTCAAGGGTCTCTCTCCGGCATTTGTGGGTCGAATAACACTTTATCAGCAATCCAACGCCATCAATGCGGAAATTGATATCGTACAGAGCGAGTCGGGTAAAATATATTCCCATGTTAAAAGCCTCTATAACCATGATGACCCTAGGGAAGTTTTAGATTTATGCGTTCATTATTTGAAGGAATTTCTTGACGCATCGAAAAATTAAGAAAACTTCAATCCATGCTATACTATACTGAAATAACAACAAAGTAGCACAATGAGTCAAGCCATACTGATATCCAATAACGAAGTCGTTAACTCCCTTTACGAGGTGAATCTACGCGCCTATGTGGCGACAAATGTCACTATAAAAAATACTATGGGTGAAGCTCTGAAATTACTTGAGCACGCTCCTAATATTGACGCCATCATTAGCTTTATCGATGGCAGAAATACGGAAAAATCTCTTGAGAAGTTATTCACTTATTTAAATGAAAACAATCTAAAAACACCGGTTATTGTCCTCGGGGTTCGAAAAAGAGATGAAGGTCGAACGATTTATATCGAGAATCGCTATGAGATTAAAGCTTTGCTTAAAAGTATGGCGAAGATTTTAGGAATCACCGCTAAAGATATGGCCCAGCGTGCTGTTCCTGAATACTTTCCCGTTCCCATTAATCTATTGGCCCAGGTGGATAAAACATTTTGTGATGTTTATTTTCGCAATCAAAAAGCAGATTTTGAATATGAGTATTTTAAAATTCTAGAAGAAGGCAGTGACGTTACTGAAACCATACAAAAATATACAGAACAAGATGTAAATGAACTCTATATTGATTCTAAGCATCGACTGCATTTTATCAATCAAGCCTCTGCCTCTGTTGTCAGTGAGCTCTCTCGTGATGATATATCAACAGAAGAGAGAGTTGAATTAACTAAACAAGGAATGAATGTTGTCGCTGAAGAAGTCTTTGCCAGTGAAGAGATCTCTGAGAAAATGGCCGAAGTCAGCAAGGCTTGTGTTATGTCGATTAGAGAAACGGTTAAAGATGTTCCTAAATTGAAAAACCTTCTTAAAATGCTCCTCGAAGATAAAGGGGATATTTGTTACAAGCATTCCATTATATCCACTTATATCGCCACTCAAATTATTAAGAATATTTCTTGGGGCTCAGAAGAGCAGGCGAATAAAGTCGCTTTTTCTTTTTTCTTTCATGATATTTATCTTGTTCCCGTGTTTAAAAAATATCCTGATGCGGTAGGAGAGGAAGATCTTCTCTTCAGGGATGATGTAGATGAAAAAGATAAACAAATCGTATTAGAGCACGCAAAAAAAGCAGGCCAGCTTATTAAAACTTTTCCTAAGTGCCCCATGGGGGCAGATATGATCATCACTCAACACCATGGGATGACCAGTGGGGAAGGGTTTGCGACAACTTTTAAAGATGATATCTCACCACTTTCAAAAATTATGATCATTGCTGAAGAAGTGGCCATGGTGGTTTTGGAATTAACCAAAGACTCCCTTCAAAAATTTGAATTAGATAAAGAAAAGATGCAGGCTCATCTCCAACAGAAATTCAAAAATCATACTTATAAAAAAATTGTTGAAGCATTTGGACAAATAGAAGTCTAACTAAGCATCACTATTTTTTTGAGCTGAGCGATCGGTTCTTTGAAATTACCTACATTAAATTTCTTACTGTAATAGTATTTAAAAACTTTCTGAAGATTGGCGAGCTTAAAGGGAAGACCATCCACATCACGGGCAAAGTTTGAAGCGGTATTAAAAAGACAGACCGCCATTTGCATCTCGGAGGGAGAGGGAGTGGCGGGAAAGCCATTTCTATTGGGGAGTTCATGGTGATGTTCAAGTAAAAAGTCCACATCGGGAAATTGAATGAACTGCCTGGCCAGCTCTGCGATTTGGCGGGGATGTTCTGGATAGTTGGCTCGTTCTTCAACCGTAAAATTATCTTCAACTAACTCATCTTCTGTTCTCACCCGAGAAAGTTCATCATTATCAACGAACGCATCTTGGATGAGGGAGGCAAATATAAATTTTCTCTTCACTGTTAGAGAACGCCAACCCATGGCCCTGATCAGAAAAAAGCAGAAATAGGCACTCAAAAGTGAACGTGAAATATTACTTTTAAATGTATATTGATATTCTTCGGTTAATTTTTTGAGAGTCATTTCTTTTTCGAAGACCAGACAAATATGATCTATCAGAGCGTCGATAAATTTATTAACTTCGTCAGTGACTCCCACATTTACAATATAATCTTGAAGCAGAGCTGTGGAGCGCAAGTGAGCTGTGATCACTTTTTTATTGAGTTCTTTGGACTGTTTAAAAAAGAGCATGGCCTGCTCCATAGATTCTTCCAGAAACTTAATATGCCTATCTTTATCGATATAAAGAATTTTAATTCTTCGCTGAGAGAGTTTTCTGATTTGATACTCGGCTAGAGGAGCATCTTTTTCAAAGGTAAGCATATAGCGGTGATCACTAATTTTGACATAAAGATCATTAGGGGAGCGCTCAAAAAAATATAAATTTCTAAGTTTCATTGGAAGATAATCTCTGTCATTGGCCGCAAGAGAGCTTAGGTCTCTAAACTTTTTCTGATACCAAGCAATGGCATTCATGATCACTTCTTTAATTTTGTCATTCTCATCAGAGCTTGTGATCACATAATTTTCTTCATTTTTAATCAGTTCACGTTTGCTGACCTTTTGTAATTTCTCTGAGCTACCAAAAAGGACAATAGGTCTTTTGCCAGATAAATCAATGAGCTTTGAGAGTAAATTATCTATTTTATCGGTGTACTCCACGTCCAAAATAAAAAACGCGATATCAGGATTGTTTACAAAATATTCGAGAGCTTCCTCTTCTGATTGAACAATACTCACCTTAAGTCCAACATAGTTGGCTTCAAAAGATTTTTTGTACTCAAGGGAGACTTGAATTTGCTTAGATATCATCAGTGCATTCATGGAGAACTATTTTAACCTATTTTAAATCCCTTACAAGCAAGTAAGGACTGTGGTACAATGAAAGCTTGCAAAGGGTCGAATTTATGGAATTACAAGAGATTTATAAACAAAAACTGCTAGACTCAATTCCTGTGGTTAAGGGGATGGATGTGGAAATTGACAACATTTCACCTAATTCTCTCACGGTAGGAGCTCCTCTCAATGCCAATATCAATTATGAAGGTACCGCTTTTGGTGGAAGTTTAAATACCGTTTGTATTCTGTCTTGTTATCTTCTTGTTCATCATTTGTTGAACACACATGAAGTGGAGTTTGAATCCCTTGTGATTCAAAACTCAAAAGTTGATTACCTGAGACCTGTTGATAAAGATTTTTTTGCGATCTCTTACGTGGCGGATAAAGAACGTGAGAGGTTTTTTAAAATGCTAAAGGCCCGAGGGGTCGGTCGCATAAATGTGTCGTCTTCGATTCGAACAAGTGGCAGAGAAGAAAATCATGTGGAGTTTAAAGCCAGGTTTGTGGCCAAGCTTTAAAGATAGTCTTTAAGAAAGTCCATATGCTCGCTGAGGGGAATATAAGTGGCCCGGTCTGCAAATTTACACTGATCTGTGACATCATCATTCACATCAATTCTATCATCAAGATCCGTTATATAACTGACAATTCCTACGAGTTTTCGATCACCTTCTTCATTGATAAATAAAGGACCACCACTGTCCCCTGGACAAGGAAGTTGGTCGTCTTTTGTGGGCTTCATCTGAAGCATAGTGTATTTATCAGCTCCTCTAAAAAACTCAAGAGCGTAGTTGAGTTCACCTTGTCTTAGTTTGCCTTCCTGTCCTCTTTCATTAAAACCAAAGCCAAGAATTTCAAAAAGACTTTCTGAGTTAAAATCACCTCTTTGAACTGTTTTAATTTCCGGATATTTTACAAATGCACCTGCATTGAGTTTGATCACTGCTAGTTCTTCTTCAAGCTTAGTGCTTTTGATTTTAACTGAGTTCATATAGAGTTTGGTGTAGTAGCGATATCCCTCATGATTAATATAACGTACGGTGAATCTTCTTGGGTTATCACGAAAGCAATGGGCGGCCGTTACGATATAGTCTTCAGAAATTCGCACCCCTGAGCATATCGAGTTATTCATTTCTAATTTTACTACATAAGGATGATGAATATGGCTTTTCATTACGCCATTGCGAATCGCAAAACAGTTGAAAGCCACACATCCTAATATCAGAATTAGTCTGGCCATATATTCCCCTTGGGATACTTTAATCATTAAACAAAAAGCATCGTCTAGGGGGCCGGTAAATCTTTCATTTTATTAAATAGTCTTAGAGATCAGATGGATTCCATTTTCTTGTAACAGGCCATCTAAGTTATTGGATTTTCTATCTAAATAGATCATTTTTAAGATCTTCTCTGGCATGGTCATCACTTGCTCAATAGTGTACTTTTTCCCTGAAACTAAAACAGCCCCTTTTTGATACTCCATATCTATCACATACAAATCATCAGAAACTTTTTTACAAAACTCAATTTCCACAAGTTTTTCCATCAGAATTTTTTGTTTGGAGCTTAAATCTTCAGCTAAAATTTCTTTGATTTTCAACTGAGTTTGACTGAGATCTTCCGTGCTGCGTTCAGCTCGAGGTAGTTTAGTGAGACTATAATACTGGGCCGCTTCTTTAGCATACGTGGTGGTGATAAAACCTATATAAATTTGAGCTAAATTGGCCGCAGTATTTTTCGCATAAAGATCGAGTTGATAATTATTTGTATAATCCATAAAATTTTTCGACAGCATTTTGATATCAGTTTTAAGGGCGACATCTTTTTCTTCCATTTTTCCTTCAGCATTGAGACTCATTTCAAGGGGAAAATGAACTGCTTTCATCAGAGTAAAAGCCAAAAAAAGCGGGTTTTGATTCTGGGCCAAGCTTGCTGGATTTAATTGCTTGAGACTATCAAATTTAAGCTTTCCAAAACTAAATTCCACCTCACTCTCTTTAAAAAAGATGGGGCGCATATTCATAATGCCGTTGTACTCTTCTAGTTCTCCCTCAGCATAAAGTGTGGTGAGATTTTCCTGAGTTCTATTTCCCACTTTTAGCTCTAGGTCTTTGAGCCTTAGAGATTGTGCTCCCTCTTCAATATTGATCTCTCCAATATCAAATTCGATGTACTTATTTTTTAACAGTTCCGCCACATCAGGGTTATTAGGATCAATATTTTCATTACCGCTTATATCTCCCACATAGATAATAACATCTTTGAGAACCAGTCTCTCTTCTTCACTCAATCTTTCAAAATCAGCAAAGACAAATTTCAAGCGAATCCCACCAGATCCCATTTGGACATAAGTCTTTAAATCAAACTCTTCTAGAGTTTTGAGGTTCACCACTTGAGTGTGAATAAAATTATCGAGGGGATTGATAAAAGTATAGGTGTCCACTGTCGCTTGATAACTTTCTTCAGGACGATCAATTTGAAAAACGGAGCGTTGGTGATCAAAAGCAAGTTCTTTATGTTCTATTGCTGTATTTTTTAAATTCTCAGCAATCAGTTTTTGATGCACAAGCAGGTGATAGCCCTGAGGCACACCAACACCTATGAGAAGGCCGAGAACTAAAATAACAAGAATACTGATAATAAGGATAATTTTTTTCATACCCACTAGTATAAAGAGTAGTTATCGTTACGCAATATTTATGCGGACTTATCACCTAAAAAAACTAAATTCGCCAAAAATAACTGTCAGGTGGATCTTAAGAAAATTCATTGGCTCCCTAATAATTTCAAGTGACTAAGGTGATAGTTGAGTGTTCCCCTTGCCTCAGGTTTTGCAGGTCTTATAATGATTCTATCAACAAAATTTTTAAAGGGTGGGATAAAACAAAATAATTTAGAAACTAAAATTGGGAATTTTGTAGCAAGGGTTAGGTCTGAAGTTGTGTGAAAGCTGTTGTGGTACCAAGGTGTTAAAAGTGAAAGTTCGAGTTGTGCTGAAGTTCAAGTGAAAGCTCAAGTTAACAGTACTTAAAAATTAGTTTCTAAAATTTTAAAAGCTCCATTTGTGACCGAATTATGCCTTAAGGTCTCAAATGGAGTTTTTTTATTTGCAGATTAATTGTAATTTCTTCTTCTTTTTACTCTTTAGAGAGAGATCATTTTTTTGAAACTCTTGGCCCTTTTGAATCCGACCTAGAGGCAAAAGAAATTTTGTATGGAGTAAAGTTTTGTTTCTTTTGGACTTTAACTCCAAAGTCATCTGATTATCTTTGTGTAATATAAGTTTTCTCTTCAAGAATCTTCTTGATCTATCGACAACTATATCTTTAGATCTTTTACTTGGTACAGGAAAAGTAAACCTTTCTAATTTTTTCTTAGAGTCGTGATCAATACTAAAGAGTTCACAACTAAAAAAGAAAAACTTACTCTTTTGCGCATAACTATGATTAAGAGTACTGAGAATAAAAATAAAAATAAAGAAAGTTTTGTTGATAAGATCACTCCCTAATGACAGATCTCGTTGTTCCTTGAGGTGTGTTTTGTTCAAAGACTTCATTTGTAGATCTTGTTCCGTTACTTATTCTAGCACAGTAGAGCTGCCACTCTGTCACTCCATTTACACTATTTTGAGCAACTGCAGTGATGTAGTTTCCAAGAAGCTGGCGCCTTTGGTTTTGTGCTTCATTTGTACTCATATTATTACTTCGTGCGAATTCTTCATTACCTGGTATACTCATTCTAGGCATGCTATTTCCAAACTCCATAGGCGTTTCTCCATGAAGTCCTAGTTTGTATTGAAAATATTCATAGAGTCTCACTTGTCTTTTGGGGTCACTTTGATCAAAACGAACCTCTCTAAACTCGTTTAAATAGTCAGCAAATGCTTTTTGAGCTTCACGGTCAACTCGGCTATCAACATCTTCATCCTCAAATTCCATTCTGGTGAGCTCTATAAATTCGATCATCCCAGGTAGGGCATGGTCTCCTGAACTGTGGCATCCGACACAGCTTGTTTCCATTATATTAATAGCTTCTTCCTCCAAAAGTTCTGCACTTGCTGCCATTGTGGTTTGAATAATATCATCTTCAGCTATGGGAAGATAAAAACTTCCATCGAACTGAGTCGCACAAAATTGTTCTACTAATCCACCACTGCGTTCATCAAAATCTGTAGAGGGGAGAGTTGCTTCATCTAACGCTGCTTGAGACCGAATAAGTAATTCGTTACAAATATTATCATCAGTAACTCCATTGTCAGTAGTTTGCTCAAGCTCAGATCTAACTTCAGCAAATATATCCTGAAAGAGGCGCTGCTGGGCCAAAAGTACGAATTGATCTGAGAAGGAGTAGCTATTGTAACCGGCGTCTCGACCGTTAACCAAAGACCATTGGCTCATATCGACTCCATATGGCTCAAGTAGAAATCTCATATTACTCATCATTGTTCTATGATTTGCAGGTTCGGGGACACCATCTACACCTCCGTGATCAGTAATGGCGTGCCAATTGATGTCTTCTCTGTCGAAATATCTCTCTCCAGTATCTGAGCGAGCACCTAGTCTCGTGGGAGCTGTCACTTCAGCTGAGTAAAAAGCTGCATCTGCGCTGACTTGTTCTGGTGATAGACCTTCTGCATCTCGCATAAAACTCTCTAGAAATCTATAATGTCTATCCCTTTTAAAACCATCGGCTAAATTTTGGTTATTACTAATATCATTGTTAATGAGTTCTAGGACTTCTCTGGGAGTGGCTTCTGCTAGATTAGCAAGTTCTTCAGGTGTGCTATTTACAAAGCTCTCTCTTCCTCTGCCTTTAAAGAATTCAGCCGAACGTTGCATGAATGAGCTCGGTAAATAACTTTCTGGAGGTAAGTTTTCTTGTCCACATTGAGCAATTGCAGTGAGGGCATACTTAAATTTATCAAAATTTTCATTTTGACTTAAGTCTGTTGCTATCCGACACATATTCTGTCCTTGCATTTGATCAAAAGCAAATTGACTGGGGCCTGCGGCTAGAGCACCTTTGTTATCAAAATTAAATGCAAGACTACCATCATCATCATCGTAGAGATCAGGGTGATGTCTGATACGGTAAAATCCTTCTTGATCCACTTGTCTGCGAATCATCTCCACTCTTTCTTGAGGGGTTATCTCTCTTTCTCCATTCTCGGCTTGAAAAGCACTAATGGCTTCGGTCAACTGATCCTCTTGATCAAAGGGTATATCTAACATCGCAATTCTTTCGGCCCGAGAGTCTCTTGCATTTGAGTCTTGAGATTGAGCTGCTGCGACTTGATCCAAAAATCCTAAATAGGCTCTGGCATCGGGCTGAGCCGGTCTTGTCCTGTCAATATTAAATTCAATTACCGGAGATCCATCATCATAATATTCATCTTCAACTTCAGTGGATGTATGATGCATTTCAAGCATATCATCTCTTGAAGGGACGACTCCGGCCCAAGCTCGGTAGGTATCCCAATTAGGACGCATGCTAGGTTCTTTATGGCAGGCCATACATTTACGACCACTAAGATCAATATGAGGAGCTTCCCCTTGATCACCAAAGTTTATTTCTTGGAATTCATAGCGACCTTGCCGGCCATTCCAGCGCATAATTTCAATCGAGTTATAGCCTGGTAGGCTAGGGTCTGTTGAGAAAGTCACCATCAACTCTGAGTTGGGAGACTTTAACATAATTCTTGGATTCATGCCGTTCTCATCAACACTCGTTTGTTGCAAACTTTCGCTCTCACCAATGGAAACCCAATTGAGTTGCCCATTATTATTATCTCGCATAACATTGATGATATTTTGAAGGACATCATTGTAGGGAGGCATAGGATTTTTGAATGTTAGATTTGAACCTTCTGCTTCTAGATCATCTCTGAGGTTTCCCCAATGAGAAGTTGATAAATCTTCAACGGTTAAGTTATCTAAGATTTGATTAAAATCATTTTGTAGATTCTCTTCACAGGCTCCACAAGCATATCCTTCTTGAGAGCATCTTGCCTGGAGTGAGCTATCAGAATCTGTATCTTGAGCAAGTAAGTTGCCTGATACTAAGAGAGATAGAAAAATGATTAAAGAGTTCACTTATTCTTATTCACATCTAAGATTAAAACGTACTTTCTTTTCACCAAAACTGATGACTAAATTATCTTGAGTGAGCTGAACCGGGTTTTGATAGGAGAAGCCTTCGAGTTTGAAGTTTTTTTCTAAAACTTTTTTCTGACCCATTTGAAACTCTTCAATTTTTAAATGAAGATTTCCACTAGGGGAAAGCTTTATCTTGCTCGTGTGCCAGCGCATAGACTTTCTCATCTCAATATCTTCTTCCATATCTTCTTGCAGTGGAAACACAAACCTTTTATTGAATTCGTATTTCAATTCACTTTGGCGCTCCAAGGTACAACTATAAAAGTAGATACTACTTATTTTTCTCTCTGCAGCTAGCGCAGAAGTCATGGCCATCATCATGGTTAAAATTACTAATTTATTTTTCATCATTACTCCCTAATTACTTCTCTTGGTGAATCAATAACTTCTCTGGTGCGCTCAGATGGAGCTTCAGCTCGTCTTGGTGAGGTTACACCTGAACAAACTTGATCCCAGTCAATAGCACCTTCATTCGAATATTCTGCAACTGCGGTTAAGTAGTTGGCCACAATAAGTCTTCTTTGGTTCTGAACATTGATAGGGTCGAGTCCTTTCTCTTGAGCGTAAGCGGCGTTACCAGGAAAGTCTGATGGAGGCATCGGCCCTCCATACATAGGGTTGGTTGGTCCGTGAACACCAAGTTTATGTTCGAACTTCACATAAAAAGGAACCATATTATCTGGATCTGCGGGGTTATAAACTAAGCGATTAAGGGTCTCAGAAAAAACTTGAGTATCTCCGGTTTCAACTAGTTCAGTTAGACCTTCAAATGTCATAAAGCCATTATCTCCGTGACAGGAATTACATGTAGTAAGCATCTGTCTGGCATCTTCTGCAAAAAGGTTTTCATTGATAGCTGCAATAGGCCCTGCTAACTCACTTCCAGCTCTTGGAAGCATAGCCGCTTCTGCGCTACGACTAGCACAGACTTGTGCGATCACACCATCAATTTGATCTTCAGCTGCTTGGTCATCAGGAACTTCCACTTCGAGTGCCGCAATGGATCTCGCGCTAATTTCATCACATGTAGCAGTCCATGGAAGAGGTTCATCCGTACTTGCTTCTAGCTCTGCTTTTACATCATCATAAATATCATCAAAAATCTTTTGGTCTAAAAACAGGCTAAACTGATCTGAAAAAGAATAGCTGTGATATGCATTGTCTCGACCATTCACCATGGACCAATGATTCACATTCACACCAAATGGCTCTAACAAAAATCTTAAATCCGCGAGTGTATCTCCAGCATCTTCTGGTACACCGGTGACCCCTCCTTCATCACCAATCGCATGAAATTGAACAGGGTAGCGTCTGGTGGGAGTGACGACTTCTTGAGCATAAAAACTTGCTTGCTCCTCTGCGACAGCGGGATCCACTCCTTCGGCCGTGGTGAGGTAGTTTCTTAAAAAACGTCCATGGCGATCATGTTTAAAATCATCTGCGCGTCCGTGGTTACGGGCTACATCATCACTAAGCATACTTAAAATCTGATCAGGACTTGCTTCTTCCAACCCCTCCAAATCAGATTCTTCTGAATCTAGAAAGGCTTCGGTTCCACGATCTCGAAAGTATTGAGCTGCATATTGTTTGAAACTTTCAGGCATAACGTCTGAAGCTTCTGTATAACATTTAGCTGCAGCAACCAAGGCATATTTAAACTTATCAAAATTTTCATCTTTTGCGAGATCATTGGCCACACGACACATATTTTGTCCCTGCATTTGATCAAATGCAAATTGGGAAGGCCCCGCCGCATCAGCTGTTTTCTGATCGAAATTAAAACTTAAGCGATCATTATTATAGGTGTCTAATTGCGTGAGATCTGGATGGTGTCTAATGCGATAAAAGCCATCAGTCTCCACTCTTCTTCTAATAATTTCTACTCGCTCTTGAGGAGTGAGGTTTTCCGCAGCAGCCCTGACTGCTTCCATATCAACTGGAGCTGACTTTTCTTCTTCTTGGTATCCAAAATAGCTGCTCATAAAGTCCGGAACATCCATGACATCTGGACCTTCTTTAGATACATCAGATAAACTCATAGGATCGACTTCAGCTATATCTCTGGCACCACCACGTCTGGCCTGAGCATCAGGCTCAGCTTGTTCAGGAGCAGGGGCAGGGGGATTATTTCTATTTTGGTAATCGAGAATGGTTTGTGCAAGTTGCGTTTCTTGATCAAAAGGAATATCGAGCATCGCAAGCCTCTGTGCTCTTTGATCACGAGCACCTGGATCTGCTGATTGAGCTGCGGCCACTTGATCTAAGAAACCAAGATAAGCCCTGGCATCTGGCTGCATGGGTTGTTCTGAGTTTATTTCACTTCCATTAAATTCCATCTCAAGCATATCATCACGAGAAGGAACAATTCCGGCCCAAGCACGATAGGTATCCCAGTTAGGACGCATACTCGGAGACTTGTGGCAGTTAGCACATTTTCTTCCGCTTAAATCAACATCCGCATCACCA
Organism: Halobacteriovoraceae bacterium; assembly: GCA_002713145.1. Taxonomy (GTDB): domain Bacteria; phylum Bdellovibrionota; class Bacteriovoracia; order Bacteriovoracales; family Bacteriovoracaceae. The sequence goes on along the minus strand of PAVS01000020.1, from coordinate 47,470 downwards.
CTTCCATGATGAGTACCGTGGACTCTGTCATCAGGAGCGCCATTTTCAGCTGCCGAAGCTTCTGCTGGAAAATTTAATTCTTGAAATTCATAGCGAGCTTCTTTGGCATTCCAGCGCATAATTTCTATAGCATTATACCCTGGCAGAGTTGGGTCAGTAGAAAAGGTCACCATAAATTCTGAGTTAGGGGATTTGAGCATTATTCTTGGGTTCATCCCATTGGGACCAACACTGGTTTCTTGTAAACTTTCACTCTCTCCAATCACCAACCAATTGAGTTTTCCATCATTATGATTTCTCATCATTCCCATGATATCACCGAGGACATCATTATATTTGGGAGCTGGACTTTTCCATTGAATTTGAGAGCCTTCTTCGGGAAGCGTATCTCTGAGGTCCCCCCAATGTTCTGCACTGAGATCATTTTCAGTCAGACTATCTAGGTATTGATTGAAATCATTTTGGAGTCCTTCTTCACAAGCCCCACAAGGATATCCTTCGTGGGCACAAGCTGTTCCTAAGCTTCCAGAACTATCTTCTTGAGCGAAACTTGTCAGACTAAGTAGTGCTAATAAAATAAGTGTTTTCAATGGTGCGCTCCATGTGGCATCGATCCCAGATCCCTGGTATCTGTGTATATATCTTTTTTAATTATAATTTGATTCGAGAGAGTAGAGAGGAGATCACTGGCAGCAGAGCGACTCAGTTGATCTGGGTCACTGCACACAGCTTGTTCATTGACGATAGCATCTTGTTCTAAAGCTTGGCAGTTTTGAGGTTTTGATTCATCCAGCCCATCCATATTTTTTTCAGTATCATCAGTGTGACAAACTAAACTTTGCACGGACACGTTTAAAGGAGTAGGGTTGACTTCTAAAATTTCATCAATCTCCGGCGCTCCATGAGCCACGTGTACAAGATATTGATGCTCAGTATTTCCAAACTGAATATATTTTTGAGCACTTGGTTCTGGGCTAGGTTCATGAGGGTTGAGTCTTTTAAAAAAAACAAGTTCGCTAAAGGTAAAAGTCCCTGAGGTTAACTCGGTACCATCTCGTTCAAAATGATTGGCATAAGCCGTTCCCTCAAAACTTGTGACGTCGCCATTAGCTAAACTAGGCAGACCAAAACGAGTGTCTGGTGCCATGGAAAAGAGAGCGACTCCGTTTTGTTTTTGTTTTTGAATCGCTTCATGAATATTAGCACTTACGCTGACTTTGATAATCATTTGATAGTTATGAGGTTCCATCCACATAGGGAGATGAGAGAGGTAGTATTCAGGTCCTTCACCAAATAAAATCATGCCATGAAAGCCAGGAGGATCATCAATATAATCAGCAGGATCATCGGCCAGGACAAAATTGCAGCTCAAAATAAAAATGTAAAAAAAGGTTAATTTATTCATCGTTCCCCGTCGATAAGTTCCCTGTATGCAAAAGTTATCGGTATTATTTATTTGTTTGTTTAACTTAAATTTGGCCTTAGCTCATCTCAGTGATGATGAAAGTCACAGGCGCCTAAGCGATCCACTCAGGATCGAATACAATAAACAAACAAAGGATTTAGACGATCCTGATGATACTTCTCAACTATGCCGTGACACCCTAGAATGTGTACGAACTCAAGAAATTTCCGATTTATCTGGTAATGTGATCCAAGCCACTCGCTGGTTAGCAGAGTTAGAAACAGACATGGCAGTTCGACATTCTCAAGCTGACCTAGAGCGTATTTATAGAAGCTGTCGAGACTTAACTCATTCAGAAGAAGTTGCTGAAGTCGCGAGTCAAATAGAAAATACCCATTGGATACATGGGGCACAAAATTGTAATGAAAATGATGATCCTGAGATGCAAGTAGAATCAATGGGGATGGGTCTGACTATTATCAGACAAAATAAATGTGAGACAGCTGAAGCTCCTTTTCTGTATTTATTTGAAACAGAAGATAAAGTCACATTGATTGATACCGGTGATATTTGGGATGAAAGCAGTCTTTATGATCAAGTGGCTGAGATTGCGGGTGACCGAGAGATTGTCATCGCTCACTCCCATGATCATGGGGATCATACTTTAGGTGATCACCAATTTAGAGACAAAGAAAATGTCACATTCATCGACGCTTCCATGCGAGATGGAAAACATTCTGTCTATGGAATTGAAAACTGGCCAGAAGATATTGGAACCTTGGATATAGGTGGCGGTAGATCACTCCAAGTGATACCTGTCCCAGGACATGAGAACTCAAGTGTGGCGTTTTACGATCCAGAAACACAAATGATGATAACCGGGGATGTAATGTATCCAGGTAGACTTTATATTAATGACTATCCCGCATTTGTGAATAGTCTAGCTCGTATGCGGGAGTTCTCGCAAAACAATCCGGTGTCTGGTTATTTGGGGGGACATGTTGAGATGAGCACCGAACCAGGAGAGGATATCCCTTTTGGTAACTATGCTCCCAATGAGAGAAGTCTGCTCTTAAAGAACAGTGATCTGGAAGAGTTATACCAAGCTGCTCTAAGGAACGGCCAGGATCAAGATGTCGTTACGTTAGATAATTTTATCATTAGACCTTAAGCTGGGTGTCTAATCTTTAGACACCACTATAAACCTTACTTCAGCGATCGCTAAATTTTCTTAATAATTCTAAAATAGGGGCATGAAAACATTAATCTTTATTCTATCCCTACCAGTACTTTGTTTTGCAAGTGAGAATAATCTCGAGCGCTTTTTTGATCTCCCGGTCAGTGAGAGATACTCTTACAAAGAAGAATTGGAACACCATTATCATCTAGTCTCAGGAGACCGTGAGTGTTATCAAAAACTTGTTTTTAAAAGGTATCACCCTAGCGAAACATCACCAGAGCGATTTGAGAATAGATACTCTCTTTTTTTATTCAGTCATAAAGGTATTAAAAGAATTTTTTCTCTTGAGCGAGGAGAATTATCTGATGTCCATTATAGAGAAGATCCTGTTCGTAAGTTTGATAGTCGCGACTATCGTTACCTAAAGATTAAAAGCAATAAGATAAAATATAAGTTTAAAGAAGAGAAAGTGAAAAGCTTTGGTTATGTGAATCATACTTATTATCCCGCCAAATCGACAAAGATAACCCTCAAAAAGAAGAGAGGCGGATACGAAGTAGATTATAAATTTGAAATAAAAAAGAGTGATTATAAACAAAGTTTTAAGTGCTTGTATAATTAATGAAAATCAATCGTGGGTTTATATTTATCTTACTTCTCGTCATCATCGGCTGCGATGGCAAAAGAAATATTGATGAGAAGGCCAGGCGCAAAAAGCTCTCTCCTAACTCACAAGCAGAAGGGGAGCAGTGTAATCTCAATAAACTTCCTCCCTATGGTAGAGTCACCTCTCAATCACTGGGACGCTCTCAGTTTTTAACAGAAAAAATTATCGATATCGAGACCCGTAATATTTGTCATGGCATTATTCGTAATGAATATGGCTGTTATAGCAGCTGCACCCAACAAACCACCAGACTGATTTTAGAAGATAATTATCAAATCACTGATCAATATGAAAATTATGATTTTGACCTAAGTGTTAAGTGCAAAAAATATCAAGGTCCTGAATGTGTGAGTTTTCTTATCACCCATAAGGTTTTAAAAGACAAAAAAGAAGTAAGCCATGTGAATACGACTATTTCCAAAAGAGGGACTTTCACTCTCACAGGAAAAATTGATAAAACAGAGTTAACGGCAAATACAGGTGAAATTTGGCTCTTACATGAATTAGGAAATCAAAAAACTAATTTCTTTTTGGCCACAAATCCAAACCCTTTAGAAAATCTTGAAGAAGTCTATACTTATATTGGGTTTAATCACGACAATGGATCAATGATCACACCTATGACAGGATCTATTCTGCTTTACTTACCGCGAAGATCCCCTGGAGATGAAATCTTGGATTATAGTTCTTTGGGGATCGTTAAAGACTGGCAAGTACCTGTGAGTGGGGCATTTGAATTAAAGCAAATGATCGGGGTGTTGAATGCTGAAGAAAATTTTCCTCTGAAAATAGAAATGGAGTATGAAGTTGAAATTTAGCACGCTCTTCTTACTTTTTCTTTTAAGCTTCCCAGTGTTCGCCCAAGAACAAGTGATGACAACTGAGATCACGTCTGAAAAGTCTACAGCTGACATGCTTCAGTATAAAAAAACACTGGGACATAATATGTCTGGAAACTCCTACACCCTAAACTCAGGGGATTGTGTGCTCAGTCCTTATTTAAGTGCTTGTGGAGTCACAGATAATTTTATGGTGGGAACGAGCACATGGATGTATTGGGATTATAACACTCATTCTCTAGCCGCGAGATACTCTCATAAAATAGATAGCGAAAATACTTTGGGTGTCCAAAGTGTGTATATGAAATCGTTCAATACGGATACTGAGTATTATCAAATGGAAAATATTCGCACTCAATTTATTCTTTCTCGTAAAATTGATAAGTATATGACTCATCATTATAACTTAACCTACGAGTATTTCTATGACGAGACCGTTCCTCATTCATTTAGGCGAGATCCGCTCAATGATGATGCCTATCAGGTTTCCATCTCTAATCTCTTTGAAGTGGATTATACCGATAAATATATTCTCCAATATGAAATCGGCGTGCATGGAATTAATTATTTCTACCCACAGATTCTTACTGGATTTAGTTTTGGCAGGCGTTGGAAAAATGCCTATTTCCAATTTGGCTTTTCTGCTAATGGAACACCCAGAGCTTTTGCCAACCTTTCTCGTAGTGATTCAAATCGAAAAGTTGAGCGCAACTCTGATTTGCTTCGCAATGACTTTGCCATTCATCCGGAGCTGCAATACCAATATTATTTTTAATTATAAAACTTCTAACGAGATATCTGCGTTAAGAAGTTTAGAGATAGGGCAGCCATCTTTAGCTTGAGTGGCCATCTCTTTTATCTTTTCGGCACTCGCTTCCGGAGCATCAATAGAAACCGTTAACTTGACCTTTGGAATTTTAAAACCATCATCCGTTTTCGTCAGTGTCACTGTAGAATTCGTTTCAATATTTTTTGGCTCAAAACCGGCTTCCCCAATTATCTTTGAAAGCGCCATTGAGAAACAACTGGCATGAGCCGCTGCAATTAACTCTTCTGGGTTGGTTCCTTTTTTATCTTCAAAGCGAGTGTTAAAACCGTAAGGCTGATCAGTAAAAGCACCGCTTTCTAGACTGATATGTCCTTTTCCCTCTTTTACTGATCCTTGCCATTTCGCCGATGCATTCTTTTTGATTTCCATGTTCAACTCCTTATTAGTGTTAACATTGAATAATAGTAAAAGAAGCGATCATAAGCCTCTTGAATTCTACACATATAATTTAAGAAAGTTAGACAAAGGCGAGAGTTTCCCCCCGCCTCAGACTCAAAAGCAATCCAAACTTAACAGTAAAACTGTTAGAATTAAGAAAACTTTCAAGATTTTACATAGCATCTCCTCCATGAGTTCTCCTTTGGAGTCGGTCGTCATTGACCTTGAAAGAGATGCTGTGTTAAACTTCAATTACGCCTAAGACTTTAGTCAAGGTTTTACATAGCTAGAACTTAACCCCGAGCCATCGGGGTTTTGTTTTGCAAGTAGATGCCAATAACGAAATCGCTAACTCATTAATATTACTTTAGTCCAACGGACGTCTAAGTACATAAGTAGCTAAATATAGATAAACCATGGAAACTTTGTTATACTAACTCTTCAATTTCGGGGGTGCACTGGTTTCGCCAGGAGTACTGAAGGATTGAGTGCGTGTCTGGGTTGGTCGGCAGGCCCAGTAAAAAGCCGCCCAAATGTATTCGGAAACGAAACAGAATTTGCAATGGCAGCATAGTCCCAACGATTATGCGCATGCTGCGGGGCCTACACCAATAACAAAAAGTAGGTAAAGAGGACTGAGGGTCCTCGATAAAATAAGCCTCGCGAGGCAGTCGGGAATCCTCGTAAAACAGTCACCGAGGTTTGTAAGTGGCACGAAACTTTCACAGCCGTTCCTTGCTCTAATGGAACTACACACGTAGGACTCTCTACTGGAACTGCTCTTGCACGTCGGTTCGATTCCGACCACCTCCACCATCCGACGAGGATGGTGGAAGCACCTTTTCTCTAAACATCTTAAAATTCAGACACTTGATTACGGTTGGTTAGGCTTTTGTGGGGTTAATAGCACTTGTCTAGACCTGTCTAAAACTGTCTCGGCGTGGCTATTTGTGGCTATTCTTTGGCTACCCCTAAATTTTTTGCAAAACCTTGGACTATTGTCCGTAACTGGCGGTGCAGAAAGAGAGCCTAAGTAAATGTAATTGTTGGACTACCGTTCGTAACTTTTTAGAGCTTTTATAAACCTCATTTTTAAGGAGAAAGTGATGAAAAATGACGACAAAAAACCATTAAGAACTAAGCGAAAGAAAAAGAGAAGATCAGACACAAAAGTTATGACGAAAGAGGCGAGCCTTTTAAAATTCATGCGAGAGTCTAGGCATTTATCGATGAGGCGAGTTGCACCAATCCTTGGTTTATCTGAGGCTACTGTCAATCATTCAGAAAATGGAAGAAGAGATCTAGATGAGGCTTTAATTAAACGCTTCCTTAAGGTTTATGGATACACTTGGGATCAATTTCAACTGATGCTATCTGGTGAAGTTGAGGTGCCTGAGCACACTCGTTCTGAGTGCATTGATATAATTAATCGCCTTGAAGATTCAAAATTAAAAACAGTTAAGGCATTTTTAAACACGTTCTAGCAATTATAAGGAAAGCATCATGGGAATTAAATATAACGAAGCTAAAAAATATTATGAGGTATCTTACTCAAGAAGACATCCCTTAACAAAACAATCAAGAAGTATTAGGAGAGTAGGAATTAGAACTAAGGGGGAGGCTCAAAAAGTATTCAAGCAAATAAAAAATGAACTGCTTAGAAAGTTTTACGATATGGCTCATCCATATTGGGCTGAAGTCGTGGAAAGATTTATTACTCACTTTGTTAATTCAGGCATGGCAAACAATACTGTAATTAACTATAAAACCACTTTAAGAGCACATACCTTTGAAAAATGGAAATTTAAAAGGATTAATGAAATTACAACCTCTGAGATAAGGGATTTTATCCTTGAGGATCTTGCAAGTTACTCAGAAGCTCATAGAAAAAATATGCTTAAGTATTTGAGAGCTGTTTTTAGGTTTGCAATAGAGAATGATTTTATTCAAAGAGATCCATGTCCTAGGCTTAAATTTAAAAGAAATGAGAAAATCAAAAAAGTACTAGTTGAAAGTCAGATTAAGACTCTTTTAACTAAGGCTAAAGAACAGAATCATCCTTGGTTTCCAATATGGGCACTCGCCTGTTACACAGGGATGAGGAATGGAGAACTCTATGCTCTAAGATGGGAACGTGTAGACCTTGAAAAAAGAGTAATGGTTGTGTGTGAGTCATGGACAAAAGAAAATGGCTTTAAAGATACAAAGTCAGGTGATGATCGTTCCGTGGAGATCGCTCTTAGCCTTATGCCCCTCTTTGATGAGCTTCATAAAGATAGAAGAGATGAATTTGTTCTCCCTAGACTTAAAAATTGGATAAGTGGAGGTCAATCCCAGATTCTAAAGTCCTTTCTAGATGAGATTAGTCTACCTGTTATTAGATTTCATGATCTTAGAGCTTCCTGGGCCACTGTAATGCTTTCTAAAGGTGTAGAACCTATTAAAGTCATGGCAATGGGGGGATGGAAGGATCTTAAAACAATGCAAATATATATAAGAAAATCAGGAATTCACATTCAAGGAATTACTAATGATCTAAATTTCTTATAACTGAGGGGAGAAATGAAATCTTGGAAAATCTATCTGACTAGTTTAATGTTAGAAATCGCTTATAAATTTTTACTTTTCATAATATGCAAATTAAAAAATATTATACGAATACCGTTGTTCATTTTATTCGTATTGTATATTTACAATCTATCCGAATTTGTAATCAATCTGATTTGATCAAGTAAAAATGCTCAAGGCTTGAGTCTTTAGCTCAAGTCTTGTAAGTCATTTATCCGCATTCGTGGACCTAAACTGCTTTGGCTGATATCATAATATTATATTATGAATATTTAGGTACTTATGAGAAAAACTACAAAATTAAAAGTCAAAGACGAATTCTATTCTTGTGTTGTTAATACTATCGAGAGGTTAAAAAAATCTAAAGGTAACCACAGGCCATTTCATAGTCAGTTACTTAGCGAAGAAATTTTAAAAGCAAGTTTGTTTGAAAGATCTTTTAGTACTAGTTTTGGACAAAGAGTCATTGAACAGATTTCCAAAATCATCGCTGAAGATACAAAGGGAACAACCGATGTACAAAATCAAAAAATAACAATTATCGATATTCCTCATGATACAACTTTATCAATTCATCTTCATTTACAATTATTGAGGGATAATAAATTAGGAAGATCTGCTGACTGGCTTGAGGATATAAAATCTATTACCGTTGCCAAAAATAAACTGGAACAACAAAGAGTTATCAGTGATCTATGGTTTAGGAGAGGAAATATAGATCATTATTTTAGTATTAAAACAGTTAAGCCTAACATTGATCAAACAATGGAAGCGAAAAGGGATATTCTTCGTCTCTATTCCGTTTTTCCCGAGTGTAAAGCTTACTTTGCTTTACCTTACAACCCATATGGTGAAGAAAAAAAATTATACGCCCACAATCCTCCATTTAAAATTTTTAACATGATAAAAGATGAAGTGGTTTTGATAGGAAAGGATTATTGGGATATTTTGGGAGGCAAAGGTACTTATTCGAATTTATTACAAATAGCAGAGGAAGTAGGTGAAGATACTCGAAAACTGTTAGATAATATAAAAGTAAAATAAATGAATAGAGTAGAAATTGAATCTAACTTTAACCAAATAACTATTCCTACCAATGTAAGTCCAGGAATGCATAGAGCATATCAAATTTCTAGATATACTCATGATTATATATTGAGCATTCTAACCTTAAATATCAGAAACAATCTTCCAACAAGAGAAAATTTTCAGGAACATGTTGTGCAAAAAATGGACGAGTTCTATGAAGAAATTCTTCCTAAGCTAATTTTAATTAGAGATAATCCTATTCATCCAAGAAATTTTAGAAAAAACGTATTCACATTTTCTAGTACGGCTTTGCTCTCGAAGGCTAACGACTACACAAGATTGATAAATAAAAGGCTTGGAGAATATTTAGAAGATGTTTCAAAGTTTAGTCCTTATTGCTTTAGTACAGAAAGCGAATTTGAAGGACTTAAAATTACTGGAGTCGATGTCATCTTTATAAGAGATAATGAACTAGTTTATGCTCAACTTAAGACCAAACGTGATACTCTCACTGGTTCTCAAGTACCGAGGTCGAGGGTCGAATTATCAATCCATACAAATTCAATGTTTGTAAGCTTATTGGATCTAGGTAAATGGACCTTCTCTTCAGGAGATACTGGGATCGAGCGTGTATCTGGACAAGATTTTTGGAGCCAGATAGGTTTGTATTACGATGTTATTGAGGAAGAGGTAGCTAGGGTAGTACTACGTTTGGAGCAAGATCTATTTTAGAATATTTCTTGCTCCATGATTTTTATTGAAATAGTGTTAAGTCAGTATGCTCTTTTCTGAGATTTTGATACCAAGATTTATGATCAGTATTTAGGTATCGAGAAAGTTTACCGTCTGTATTATATTTTTCTAATTTACCTTCATCAAATTTTATAAGATGTTCGCCAATGGCTTTGCCTAAACCACAAGGAACCGCATTTCCTAGTTGTTTGTATTTATCAAGAGTTTTTCCTTCGAATTTATAAGTATCAGGAAATGTTTGAATCCTAGCATACTCCTCAACAGATAGAGGCCTGTCTTTGTCAGGATGACATAGGTCTGTCGCTGGCATGGTTGGGCTTGTTACCAGTGTAGGTGATGGTTTATTCCAATCTAATCTTCTGAGAAATCCAGTTTTTCCTCCTCCTGAGTAAAAGCTCTTTCCCATAGCTTCTTTTTGTAATTCTACAGGAAGTGATCTCCAGTTTTGACCTGAGGTAAGCAATCGGTAATATTTTAATCTTTTTTCAGGAAACTTAGTATGTTCCAAGGTTTTTCTATTTCTTAAGTCCCAGATAGCATCTTTAGTCGTTTTCCAAGGTGGTAAGTTATCATCTTTGTCTGAATGAGTTTTAGCAACAAAAGGAATTTCCTTTCCTTCTCGACTAGCAAGTATCACAACTCTTTCTCTTACTTGAGGTACTCCGAAGTTGGCAGAATTATAAAGTGTAAAAGATGCTTTGTAGCCAGCTTTTTCCAGCTTCGCTATTATATGTGCTAGTGCCCCTCCAGGGGATTCTTCAACTGTGAGGGCAGGATAACCTTCCCCCCTTTCATTATGAGGCCTATGTTTCATAGCTGCAGAAAGTAACCCTCTGACATTCTCAATGATTGCGTATTTGGGTCTCATACCTTCAATGATGTCAATGAAATGTAGAAAAACATTTCCTCTTTCATCTTGCAGGCTTTTTCTTTTTCCAGCAGTGCTAAATGCTTGGCATGGTGGGCCACCAACGATGGCGAAGAGTTCACCTTTTTTTAATCCATGATCTTTGAGAAGCATTTTGGCATTTAATTCTCTGATATCACATTCATAAAGGTGAGTTTCAGGTTTATTTGTTTTTATTGTTTTACAAAAAACTTTTTCAATCTCATTGTATGATACCGCTTCTAAACCAGCTTCTTCTAAACCGAGATCTAGTCCTAAAGCTCCTGAAAAAAAAGACATATATTTTTTAGTCAAGACAGCCCCTCCTCAATGTATGTGTGTACTTGTTTATAATAGTAGACTATTTATAAAATGATAAATAGTATTTCCTAAACCAATTTTAATTATATAAAGAGAAAGGTCCATACGCAGTGCATAGTAGTGGGGAAATAAATTTTATTTTAGTCACAAAAGATGGTGAATCCTTCGATGGATGCAAAGTATCTGCACTTGATGTAATCAAGAGACGAATCGAAAGAAATTCATGGCCTATATATGAAAAAACGAGAGGCCGAAAATTATTCACAAAAGGCTCAAAAATAGCTTTCTATATCGGAGGAATGTCTAAAGCGTCAGGTAAAATTATAGCTACAGCAAAAATCGAAAATATAGTACTCAATTCTAGCTATTCAATGACTGACGATTATTTAATTGAAGAGCCTGCATATTTATTCTTAAATTTTTCAAACGTTCAATGGTTAGAAGTTCCGATAAAGGTTAAAGAAAAGATTAGTAAACTTTCATTCTGTCCTCAAAATATGTCAAAATGGGGAGTGGTACTTATGGGCGGCTGTAGAACTTTGGATAATAAAGATTGGTTCTCGTTATTTTCTAATTCTTAAGTTTCACAATGTTTTCTTGTTTGAATTGAGAAAAAAATTCAATCAAAACAATATCAAAAATCTGAATCATGTCGATATCTTCGAATTCAACTATAACGATCTTTCGAAAATCAGGACTGTTTTTGCGAAAGACCGTTTTCAGAAATTTAGGTTTTTAATTTTCCTTATCAAAAATTTTCTTAAAATTACTTTTAAACTCATCAATGTTATCTGAAAGCTCCATCACTGTAATAAGCTTTGTAATGTGCTTTTCCAAATGAGGAATACCTATCTCATTTGTTAGAAACTGATGATGCTTCATTTTTCTATTACCTTTTGAGGTTTTTGGATTTTTTTTCCTAAGCTCTTCAAGTATTCCATCTGGTAGTTTTTGGTAGACGTATTCATTTGTAAATTTACCCAAATATACTGGTCTTCTCATGCTCATTGGATCATATTCCCAATCATAAAGCCTAAAAATTTCTTGATAATATTTTCTTGGGAATCTTGCCTGCCATTTTAAATAATCTTCGGCTATATAAGCTTTCAAAATTGTTTGGAGAGCGTTTTGCTCTCTATCATACTGATAGCCAGTCGCTTCATCGATTAAAGCAGTGATACCGACCTTTGCTAGTGCTCGAACGAGAATATTGGCTTGAGCAACTATTTTGTTTTGACTCTCTAGGAGAGCACCTTTGTCGAAAGCTTTTAAGTAAATGTCACAAATTTCTGGTATCAATTCAGCTCTATAACCACTACTCATTTTCCCAGAGTTGGTCTGATAATGAACTGGCTTCGACATTTCTACTAACTCATCAGATACAAAAGGTATCAGATTTTTAGCACCGATAATTGAAGGTAGCCCTTCAATTCTTTTTTCTCCCTTCCTAGGTCTGTTAAATGCATCGAAGAGAGCGGTTTGAGTTATGATTCTTGTTCCGTTGCTTAAAACGGCGCATGAAATCTTTTTATCACCAATCTCAAGTTCACCTTTGTGAGTACATTCAAAAACTTCCATATTATAACCTCCAGAAATCTTTATTCATTTCTAATGTAATACAAAATGTCACTGGTTGCAATCTTTTTCATTGGAAGTAGTGACTTTTTTTGTCACTATTTTTTGATTTTTAACTTGTGTGTAATGACTTGCTGGTCTTAAGTTGTTGAAAACTCATTGTTTAGCCACCTGAACCATCACCAGCTGCCGCTTCAACAAGAGCATTCTCATTAATAATATCCAAAGACCTAGGATTATTTGGAAGTTTTAATTCTACTCTTTCGATATCATAGCGATCTAGGTAAACACCATCTTTAGACTCTATCCAATCAACTTTTTTAGAATCAAAACGATTAAATCTTATTCGATCAATATTATTAGCTTCTAATATTAAGCCGTTAGTAAGTTTAACTTCTTCAATAAGTTCTACAGGCTCAACTGCGAAGGTATTTGCAGTCCATAATAGTGTAAGTGATAATAGAATTCTCATTGGACACCTCCGTCTTCTGCATACGGCAGAAAGGTACTTGATACACATGCACTATAATGTTTGATCTCACCCTTGTACATTGGATTATTGTAAATTTGGTCTTTTCGTTCATTAAAATGTTTTCGATTTAATTCTTTCAATGCCTTTAGGCCATCATCATTTATAGATTCTGTCTGGAAGCTCATCCAATTATTAATCGAACCGGCTTCATCTAGGCGGTAATAGTCTAGAGAAAGTCTTATTCTTTCTTTAGTGTCAGAGAATGGAAGTTTATAATTACCCACTTTGCCAAAGTATCTACCTTCGAGTCTTTCTTCAACTAAGCCTTCTTCTATTAAATGATTTAATCTCTCTATTCCAATATCACCGATATGGAATGTAATTTCCTTTTTAGTTGTACCAGATGTCGTACAGGCTAAATTTAGAATTAGGTAATATGAAGGATTAGAAAAATAGGACTTAGTTTTTTCAGAAACATATGTGTATTCTTTATTATGTTCAAATTTTTTGGTCATAACAGCCGCTATAGCTGGGTGATAATCCCTCATAAAATCAAAAAGTCCTTTATCATTTCCTAATGTCGAAAAGATTTTAGCCGCAGTCTCAGCTTTAGGTTTCGCTTTTAAACTGATTATTCTGCGCAAAGTACTGTAAGGAACTTTTGTAATATTCTCTAAAGTGAATAGAGAGATCTTTGGCTTCTGAATTAGATAGCTCTCGATACAGTTCTTTATCTTTTTACACTTCTCGATATTAATATCTTGAATAGTGATAGTAGATGTTTCCAATTTAATCTCCAAAATTCTATTTATACTTTTTTGTTACAGATTAAATTCTAGAGTTTCAAACAAACTTTATATAAGAATGTAAATAATTCATTATTGAATAATACTGTTTAACCGCTAAGTTATTGATTCTGACAAAAAATCGCCACCATGGCGACAAAATCTACGAATTTCTAGATGTTTAAAAAATCTGATTTATCCATTTCACCACCATGGTTAACAAACTTGCAATATTCCAAAAGTTGCTTTGAGAAACTCCTAATAAAAATTTTATAATTCGCTCATTGATAAACAAGTTTTCGGAGGGAAAGAAAATGAAATTGCAGGATTTGATGGATCTAATTGATCTACAGGAATTAAGAGAGGCCAATGATTACTACAATCATTTTAGTATCTGGGCCGACAACCCAGATGCTGACTATCTAATGGTTAAAAGCTTTGAAGTGGAGGAGCTATGTTAAAAAATGTCTTATTACTTATTATAACAACGTCACTAGCATCGTGTTCATTTAACTCTTCTGATGAGAAAGGAGACGGTTCTGGTGGAAATCGAGGAAGTCGGAGTTTAGAATCTTTAATAAATGCAGATACAGATGGTGATCTTCTTACTGACGTGGAAGAGACGAGAATTGGTACTAATACTAAAGTCGCAGATATTCCTAATGTAGAAATAAGCTTTCTTCAAAATTACTCAATTGAACTCATAAACAGCCAAGATCAGAAGTTCAATCTAACCTATTCAATAGATAGAGATGATCCTAGGTTTAAATTCAAGATAGGTGCATTGAAAGTCAAAGAGCTATCTTATGACAAAGCAGCGGAAGTGGGCAAGTTTAGTCAGGTGACAACTGGTAAAATAAATAAAGAAGATTTGTCGTGGATTGAGTTTCCTAAAGTAAATAGTGAGTTTTACTTTAAAAAATCAAGAGATTATAGACGCTTTGAAAAAGATGATAAGTTGAAAACCAAAATCACTCTAAAGAGTAAAATTAAGCTTTATTCAAACCTAGTCTATGATTCTATCAAAGATCTTGAAATTGATTATTTCTATTATAGCTATTCACAAGAGCGATATGTAAGACTTAAATCTCAAGTTGTTAAAAGATCATTCTCCGTTGACACTTTGGAGGAATTTGAAGTTGAGATCACTGATTTTCCTCTTGAGCTTGTTGATGATAATTACTTCAGAAGAGGTGAGTTCATTATTTCAGAGTTAAGAGATTTTTATATTCCAAAGCATGGATTAAAATACTCTGACCTAATGAAATCTGTAAATTCCAATTGTTTGCCAGTATTTATTTCAGATCCATTAAAAACAAATACTAAATATGTTGCAGTAGGTGAGAAAGGTGAGGGAATTGCAAGTATATTGAACATACTGTTTCCTAATAATTATTTTGTTCAGGACAATGAAATTGTTCAGATTGATCAATTTTCGAACAATTTAGGAGACTTCGAGGAGTTGTCGGAACTCAAGATGGAAGATAAAGCAGGGAAATGGTTTATTCTAACAGATACGGAAAACACTAATGTTTATGATTATAGATTTAAGAAAACTAATTTTTTATCTCTAAGTTATCTAACAGGTAAAGAGTTATCTAGTCGTAAAAAATCATCAAGCTATCTATATGAAAAAGATAAGTACTTTAAAAATAGTGAAACGATTAAACTCGGAGCAATTACTAAGAATAGTGAAGTAAATCTTTCATTTTTCTTGGAAAACATAAAAGGTGTAAAACTCAACGCTGACAAGAAGAGATTCTCATTTAAACCTCCTAGATGCAGAAATTGTAGTGGCACAAATTGGAGTGTGAGCGCAGAATTTCAAATAAATAAATTTGAAGATTTCATGCGGGATATAGATTCTTCAGATTTACAAAAATTCTTAGAAAGCTACTCTTTGAGCGTTAATAATAATAAATTGAATATCCCTGAGTTGATTAAATCCAACAACCTTTTTCTTAATGTGACTGATCAGAACGGAAATCCAAGTATAAACCTCAAATTAGTCAATTTGGAGCAGTTGGATATTCTCAAAGAAGATGTCGCGAATTTTCTTAAAGTCGAAGTAAAACCATTGAAAGATAATCAAATAGGCCAAGGTGTACACTTAAGTTCTATATCTGGAAAAAACATTGATAGGAATTTTCATGCTGGCTTAATAAATTTTACCGAAGCTGCAAAACGAAATCTACCTATTGCGGTCTCAAGTTGGGGATTCGACAAATGGAAGAAAAATGTTCCTTGGGGAAAGAAGGATCCAAGAGGTCAATACACCCCAGTGAAAGGTGAACTCAAACGCTATTTCGAAGCACCTGTATTAGATATCGCTGCAACAATAACAAATTTTTATAACTAGGATTCATATGAAGTACTTAATAACGCTATATTACTTTTTTACATTCGATGCTAATGCTCGAAGCTTAAGATCAACTGCAAATAAGTTCGCACAAGAAACAACTCAATTGGCAATGATTTGCGGACTAATAGGCATCATATTGGCAGGTATTTATTTTGCACTAGGAAAACAAGATGCATCTACTAAATTTACTCAAGCCTTTTTCGGAATTCTAATTATTGCTTTAGGGCCGAGTATTGTTAGTTTCATAAAAGGTTTAGCCTAAATGATAAGATTCCCAAAATTTTTAAAGGCAAATCCTGAAATATGGGGAATGGGTCATCATGAACTGATTGCCCTTATATTAGGATTATATGGTTGTATCTTTCTAGGATTAGATTCTCTAGTCAGCTTCTTAGTATGTGGATTATTTGTATGCGCAATGTGCTATGTCCGTAGAAAATATGACCTTAAGGTCTTTTTTGTTTCAAATCTGAAATACCTAAAAATTAGAGTTGAAAATAGGAGCCAAGAATGATCCCTTTATTTAAAGTAGACGGACATCAGCTAGTATCAACTGATGGACATTATAGCTCCTTTGTAAAAGTCACCCCTCCAGACATGGAGGGAGTGACTTTTTCTCAAAAACTATCACTACTTAAAAAGCTGGAAACAAATCTCAGTAGTCTTCAAAACACTCTAAAGATTTTTTCAATAAATAATGAATTATATTTTAACTACTTTGGTGGTGATAGCCCCAGTGGGCTAAATGCTCAAGAAGCTATAAGTCCATTAGAGAAATTTTGTGGAAAAAACGCTGATGAAATAAATTTTTATGAAAACTATCTATTGAGCAACAATACTTATCAAAGAGTGATTTCGATAAAAGAGTTTCCAAACTCTATCGACTTACTAGATACAACTTATTGGCCTGATTTTGTGATAAATATTAGGAAATTATCTAAAATAGAGGCTAAAAATAAGATTAATTTTAAACGAAGAATTCACTACTCAAATCTGTTTAAGGATATGCGAGATGTTGATTCTGAAAATGCCTACAAAGAAGCAGAAGAGATATTAGAAAATATCACTCGTGGAGATAAGTCACTTTTCGATGTGGAGATGTTTTTAATAATTTCGGCAGAAACTAAAGATAGTTTAGATTTAAAAACAGATAGTTTTGTTGAGTATTTGAGGGAGATAGAAGCTGAGGTTATAGTTGAGACAAGAGGATTATCATATTTTTACACGACTTGCCTCCCTGGAGTTAAACCATCTTTCAAAAGATCTCAATTATGTCCTTCTGACTATCTGAGCTATCTCGTTCCTTTCCACAGTGACTATGTTCACGATAAGGGCTTTTCATTGAAAAGTAGAATGCTCAAAAACGTTAATTTTGACCTATTTCAAAAGAATGCACTCAATTATAACCTACTTATCACTGGGACTTCTGGTCAGGGAAAATCAGTTATCGCAAATAAGATTTTAAACGAGGAGCTTAAAACAGGAGCTTCTGGAGTTGTATTAGACCTAGGAAACTCTTTTTACAAAACCACCAGATACAATAACGGAACAGTATTATCTAGAAAGTTCAATCCAATGCAATTTAGAAATCCTAAATACTTAAAGGAATTCATCCTTGCAGGTATGGATGATGCTTTAAATAAGAAAGACCAAGGTAAATTATATGAGTGTATTTCCAGAATAATATCTGATGGCGAATGCAAATCATTTAGTGTCTTACTAGAGCATCTTGAGAAAGACTTTGCAGGAATAGGTTTTTATTTCTCGGAATTGAAGGAGTTTTTCGAAGAAGATTTTAAAGAATTAAATAAACTTACATACTGTGACTTTTCTAACTATCCTGAATCAATGAAAGCACCTTTGATAATTTATCTAATTGAGTATTTTAGAAACTTAAAAGGAAAGAAAATATTCATTTTTGATGAATGTTGGCATTTATTAAAAAAGAACGGTGACTATATAGCTGAGTGTTTTCGCACATTCAGAAAACATAATGCTAGTGCCATTGCAATTTCACAAAATCTGGATGATTTTTCCGAAACCCAACTTGGGAGAGTTATTATTCAAAATACTTTCTGGAAATTTTTATTTAAGCAAAACTTATCAATTAATGAATTTGTGGATGAACATTCCATTGACCTTTTGAGTGGTGTCCAGTCGGAGAAAGGGAACTTCAGCGAATTCTTATTGCTAAGTGAAACCTTAAAAAAGATTATGAGGTTCTATCCTTCGGAAATTGAATATGAGATATTCACCTCTGACAAGAACGATAACAATTCTTTAGAAAAATATCTTGAGGAAACACAGAGGTACTTTGGATTTAAAAAATCTATCATTAATTATACCTCTCTAAAATATCCACGTTGGGAGGTCGATAGTGAAATTTAAATTAGTACTACTTCTGATGTCTTTTAGTTTTATAAAACCGGTGCATAGCTCTATGTTTGGAGAAGAGACCCTCGTGCTATTGGAAATTGCTTCTACAACTGTGAGTCAATTAAATGAGCTTGAAAAATTATTATCTAATGCTGAAAAGTACACCGAGAAAATACAGAAGTATAACGAGCTTGCTATGGATCACTACTGGAGAGCCGAAAGAATTCTTTTTATAGCTGAATCCCTTGCAGCAAGAAAAGATGCGCAGAATTTGGAACAGCTAAATTGGACCATTAGAGAGTTAAAATATTCAATGAGCGAATTAAAATCACTAATGAAAGAATACAAAATAATCAAAAACGATGAGGATAGAGCTAAGTATCAAGTTCAGATTCAAAAGCAGATAAATAATAAAAAATCTAAACTAGCTAAACATCAAATTCAAAGTGCTAAAAAAGCGAAAACGACAGGGAAGACCTCACAGTTAACTGCTCAAAACACTGCATTAATCTATGAACAAAATTTAGAAATGCACAATACCCAATTAGAAATATTAGAGAAATTATCGACCAGTAATAGATTAAAAGCGGAAGAGCTTGAAGAGAAACGGTTAGAACAAATTCAAAAAGAAAAGTTCTATACCAATAAGGAGGAGAAGGAATGAATATAATTCAAGATATGCTCCTTATAGAAGATCCTAGTATTTTCCGTTTATACAAGGAATTAATAGATATTGCTGAATATTTTATTCTACCAATATTTACGCTAGCACTAATTATTGAATATTTTAATGATATGAACTTCGGACAAGTTATTAAAAAACTAATTATTGTAATCCTGTTTATAGGAAGTTTCTATTCTTTTCATACTGAAGCAACAAAAATCTCGCTAGATAGTGCGAATAGTACTCTTAAGAGAGTGAGTCCCACAAATCTATTTATTAAAAAGTGGACTCAAAAAAAGTTAAAAACAAAGTCAAAAGCTTCTTGGGATAGCTTTAAAGAAATAATCATACCTAACTTTAACGATCTTGTAGGAACAGCATTTTTTGTGCTCGCAAAAATCTTTATTTGGTTGCTTAAGCTCATATATTCTAGCGTTTATCATTTAACTTATATATTTGCAGGTGTTACTGCAATTCTATACTTTCTAGGCTGGACCAAAGATGCTTTAAAAGGAACCATTCAAGCATCCCTATGGTGCATGATAATGCCATTTGTGATTGTGGCTATCTTGGCCCTAGTTGGGAACAGTATAGAGTCACAAGCAATAAATGGTGAGCTAATCATTGCTAAAATAGACTCAATCATCTGGTTGTTTGGAGTAACTTTGTTGTTGCTTATTTCTCCATTAATCACATTCGGAATGATACGAGGTGATGGAGTTCACTCGTTTGGTTCGAAGATGGGCTCAATGGTCGTTAGTTCTGGATTTAAAGCTATGGCATTTTATCCTCTGATATCTAAAATGATGGCGATATCTCGACTAAATAACATTAACCCTTTTAGCAGAACTTTAAATAATAAATTACAGGATAATAAGAAATCCAATTATAGTTCTTTGAAATTACAACCAAGTAAATCAAAAGAAATAAAGAATTCTTCAAATAGAGTAATTACCCCAGAGTCAGGCTCAAACAAGAAAAGTGAAAAGACGGTAGAACGAGGTTCCATTGTAAATAAAAACGTGAACAATGGGGCACTTGCAACTAATGCTCAAGTGACTGAGAACAGCGGTAAATCAATAAGTAAACAAAGTAGTGGCCTTATAAGGCAAACCAGCGGTTCAGAATTCATAAAAAGAAATCCAAAAAATGAAATAAATTCAAAGGTAAAAGTGAAACAAAATTTTGACAGAGAAATAACAGGATTTAAGAAGGTCGAAAGTAAGATTTCATCCAAACCTACTTTTTATAAAAACAAAGCAGAAAAACCTAAGTATCTAAGGGGGAAAAATGGTCGATTATAAAGATTTTGAAGCAATTTTTGTAAAAGAAAATAGAAGATTCAAAACAGCACTAGTCTTGTGTCTTTTCATTTGTAGTATAACTTGTTTATCTGTTATCACGAGCAAAACGTACTTCATTTATAATAATGGAAAGATATTTGAGGAGAGACTTCTAGCTGAAGATGTTTGTAAGGCATCTTTTGAAAGTCTGGCAAGCGGAACTCCAAATTCCAGCCTAATCTCCAAAGATATTATCGAACTTGTAGAGAAAGAGCCCTTCTACATAAAGCTAGATAATATATTGAGAATTTCATCGCTTGAGAATGGAGCATGTAAGATAATTATCAAAAGTGAAGCGAAACTTTTAGCTTTTAAAATTGGTCTAGCAGAAAACTCGAGTTTTCCATTTCACTATAAATTAATTCAACTTGATGAACTTCCAATTAAAGAGGAGGTGATATGAGTTTTTATATTCTAGCGAATCAAGTTACTTTTTTGCTGCTAAGTTTGAACTTAATGACGACGTTAAGCTTTGACTCGGAAATAATATCTTATATGTACGGTGGTAGTAAGGAAGAAATTTATTTTAAAGTCACAAATAAGAATAAGACACTTGCAATTAAACCATTAATGAAATCTGATTATTCTAATTTGTTAGTTATAACCAAATCGAATAAGTATTACTTCAATCTTAAATATTCTGAAACTAAGCCTCACCAATTTATAGAAGTCTTTGATGGAGTTAAAAGTCATAACTTAAGTAAAAAACTTCATACGACTGACTATGAAATCCTCGAAGGTAAAAGTTCAGTTTTGATTATAAATAAAAAAAGTGAACCGTTATTTGTAAACTCTAAAGAAATCAATCGGAAGGAGTATTTTTCGAAGGGCGTGCCAATATTCATCAATAACGAACGTGTTTTAAACTAAAATTAAGGAAATTTATGAAGTATTTAACGATTTTTTTAGTCGTAGTGATTCCCTTCAACCTTTTTTCGAAAGAACCAAGAATAACAAGACTATCTGGTAAGCCTAAAAAGATAGAAAGTTCAAAAAAAGCAAACAGTAGGGAAAAGGATGATGTCATTTCAAAGTTAATTGAGAATAACAAAAAGATAAATCAATTGCTGAGGGCCCGTTCCGCTAAGCCAATAATATGGGAGTCAAATGATAGAATACTTACAGGGAAGGCTTATAAAGGAAGACTTTTAAACACTATCGTTTCGACAAACTTAGCTAGTCCAGTCTTGGTTAAAGCTTATCCTAATCAAGGACTTCCATATAATACAAAATTTTCTTGTCAGGCTACAACTAGAGATAAAAGAGTGTTTTGCGTTTGCAGCAAAATGATTACGGAAAGTAAAGAATTAGTGATTTCTGCTCAATTACTAAATCTTGATGGATCAAGTGGTCTTGAAGGGCTTTATGAAGGAAACAAAGAAGCTCTAATTGCTGGGGCTGTGATATCAGATTTCTCAAAAGGGATGCTGTCAGCCGCTCAGAATCGAATTTCTACTCCGTTTGGATCAGTTCAAGACAATTCCGTGAGAAATCAAATTCTTCAAGGAGCCATAAGCTCTGCTGATACAACATCAGATGTTTTATTGGAGGAAAGGAAAAGCTCCGTTCCTAAAATTACTGTTGATGCGGGTACCGATGTCATTATTTATTTTATGGAGGCACTGAAATGAAAACTTTTATACTTCCTTTAGTTTTAATGCTTTCTTCGTGCTCTACTCTTAAAAAATCGATAGTAAGTGGAGCTATGGTTGGGGGGCTCGTTGGTGGCACTGGTGGTGCAGTATTTTCACCCAACGAGGAATCTACCAACAAAAATGCTTATTTAGGTGGCGTCATTGGTGCGGTTGCAGGTGCAGGCATTGCATATTTAATGCACGACAAGAAGCCTAAAAAAGAAAAGCATTCCCTGTTGCTTGATGATCATGAAATTAAACAAGAAAATGTGCCGCTCTTTGACTTTAGTGATGAGCTTAAAAACATCAAGCCTGAGGTTAATTTTAAACCTGTTAAAAAGTATGAGGTTCCATTAGAAAAGCTACCTCCTGAACTTGAAGGAAAGGTAAAAAAACAATTTATTATTGAATATAAATCTGAAGCCAGAACACTTGATCTGGGCAATAGAACCATTCAAATCAGTCCTTTTAAAGCATGGGAGCACGTTTATGAGCAATAAGAAAACCTCACAGCCAATTGATCTTTTCACACCAGTTTATGAGGTTTTCCACGAAATATGTATGATTATTGGGGAAGTTCTTAACTTAATTGCTAAATGGCTATTCAGAAAGCTTTTAAAGAAGAAACCAGATTTATCGAAGATTGAAAGAAACTCATTACGAACATCAAAACAAACTTCTCAAATAGAAGCACTTGGGGTTGACGCAAAAAACAAAAAAGACTTTCTTATGAAGGATATAGATTTTAGACGTCATAGCTTTATAGTGGGAGCTTCAGGATTTGGGAAAACAAACCTAATGAGTATCCTGCAAGAACACACTCTAAGAAATAATAAACCTATTGTTTTCTTTGATCCTAAAGGTGATATGGAAGCCTTAACAACGTTTAAAGAGATATGTGAAAAACATGATAGAGCTTGTTATATCTTTTCGGAACACTACAGTAATTCAATTTCACTAAATCCAGTATTAGAGGGAACTGTTAACCAAGTAGTGGACAGAATAATGAGATCTTTTGATTGGAGCGAACCTTTTTATCGAGATTCCTCTAGAAGAAGCTTAACTCAAGCATTGAAGGTTTTAGATTTAGAAGGACAAGCTTTCACGCTTCAAGCCATCTTTGAAGAGCTTTTAAAGCTGGAATCAAAAGAAAATATAGGATTAATAGCTAAGATAGAGGCGATACTTGAGTCAGATTTTGGAAAGATTCTTAATTCAGAACATGATGGATTGACCCTATCTAAGATAAGGGAAGAGAGAGCCTGCCTTTATATCGGACTTTCAACTCAAGGCTATGGAGAAACAGCTATGGCCATTGGAAAATTATTTTTAGGAGAACTCTTATATAATTCTTATAAAACCTTAAGTGCTAAAGATGACCCTCAAGGAGGACTTAAAAATCCTATAAGTGTTTATTTCGATGAGTTTGGCTCTTTAGTTACACCTGACTTTATAGAATTACAAAATAAATGCAGAGGTGCAGGGATTGAGCTAACACTTGCTGTTCAAACTGCATCAGATATTGATCGAATCAATCCAGATCTAACCAAACAAGTAATAGAGAATGCAGGTAATTTGTTTGTCTTAAAGCAAAGATTAGATAATTCGGCATCGTTATTTGCTGATGCCATTGGAACAATTACTTCTAAGAAAGAGACCTTCATGATGGAAGATGGCCAGCAGCAAACCAAAGGAAGTATAAGAGAGGTTAATGAACTTCTTGTGCATCCTGACATCATCAAGAATTTAAATATTGGTCAATGCATTCTCTTAAGGCAAGGCCCAACAAGAATCAATTTAATTAATATAAGAAATAGAAAGTTAGAAGACATGGCGAAATTGAATCGTCTTACATCTAAAAACTATTAGGGGGTAACTTGAAGGATTTAAATCATTTGAACAGTATTTATGTAAACTATTTAACACCGCTATTAAAATGGCGTGTTATGGATCTAGAAAGCTTAAGAAGTGAATGTGACGCTGATCCGAATTATTCTCACTTTGCTAGAGTCATCAGGAAAATGGAAAAAGCAAATGTACTTGAAGGTTATAAACACAGATTTAATGGCAAAAAATATATCTATTTTAGCCATTTCGGAGAAAGCCAACTCGCAAAAGAAAAAAATCCTACAGCCATTTCTAAGGAATCTCTTATTCATGACATAAAAGTAACTGAGATTGCCAGAAACTTCATAAAACTTGGCTGGATTGATCAGATTACCTTAGAGCATGAACTTCAAAACAAAAGAGATTTTCGAGCTGTTTATAAGGTTATTCCAGATGCCTTATTAGAAACTAGAAGAGAAGGGAAGAAGGTTCAAATTGCCTTTGAGCTTGAGTTAACTCAGAAGCACAAACAAAGAATTAAAGAAAAGGCAAAGCAATACATTATCAACAGCAGGTATAACTATATTGTTTACTTTTTTTCAAAAGAATCTGTCATGAAAACTTATATTGAAGTTATTAGCGAAGCTGTTGGTGAGAAGAATATAGATAAGTTTTTGTTTGTAACTGATAAGGCCATGACTGCCGAAGTCACAGAACTGGATAATTTGGAAGGTATTTGTCATGGGCAAAAGGTT
Source organism: Halobacteriovoraceae bacterium (assembly GCA_002713145.1). Classification (GTDB taxonomy): domain Bacteria; phylum Bdellovibrionota; class Bacteriovoracia; order Bacteriovoracales; family Bacteriovoracaceae. The sequence continues at coordinate 22,822 of PAVS01000020.1, read as the reverse complement.
TTGATTTCAAAGTTTTTGATGGGTGAAAATGGGGTGAAAGAGCACAACAGTGATAAAAATTCTTGCTCGCTAATTCGTTGAAATTATTAATGAATCCCGCGCGGAGAAACTGACTCCCTCCCTCTCACGTTGATCGATGGATGGAGTCAGTTTCTACGCGCGAGTAATAATTATCAGTCGTAATGCGAGCAAGTTAAAAAAGGAGTGAGTATGGAAAATATAGATAAAGAAGAAGTAAAAAGAAGAGGAAGAAAACCAAAAAATCAAATAAAGGAAGTTCAAATCAATAAAGAGCAAACAAAGTTTTTTGTAGATTTAAGTAATAAACAAGAGAGTCTAAGTTTGATTTTTGATTTTCTACTTAAATGCAATGAAAAGAATTATGGCAAGCCAATCCTTTTCAAAGACCTTTGTCTTTATGCTGTTAGCAAGCTCACAGCTAAAGACATCGACAAAATAAAAGAGCAAAGCCTCAGTGAGATGGAAAAGGTAGAGATTGCTCTTTTAGATCACAACAAGAAGACTGGCCAGTCGCTAACCTTGGGTGAATTTTTAGTAAAGAAGCTTGGAATTAATTAACACTAGGAGAACTATTATGAACAATGAGAACAGACAATTATTTATTGGAAGACTAGGTAAAGAACCAGAACTCAGATACACCAGAAATCAAAAGCCTGTATGTTATTTATCTGTAGCAGTTAATGATGAAGAACAGCAAAAGACCCATTGGAATAAAGTTGTAGTGTGGGGAAAACAGGCAGAGCTTGCCAATCAATATCTAAGAAAAGGTAGTGATGTTTTTGTTCAGGGCCGTAAGTTATTAAAAGAATTTAGAACGACTGAAGGCGAAATGAAAAGGTATGAAGAGGTGAATGCTAGTCTAATTGGATTCTCGAATCTCTAAGGGGGATGAATGGAAAAAAAATGGTTAACAACTGAAGAGGCAGTTAAATACATTGGTCGCACCAAAAATGCTTTATGGCTGATGGTGAGTAGGGGATTCATTGAAAAAAGAAAGTGGCACGGAAGACTATATTTTAAGAAATCCGAACTTGATCACTTTATAGAAACAGGTATTGGTTAAAGGATAGAGGCATGGCAATCACAGAGTATCTGAATAATCAGGGAATAAAAAACTTTGCTGTATATGTGAATATTAGAAGTAAAACCATGCCTCATATTCGTTTTCAGAAAAGAGTTAAGGGATTAAAATCAAGGTCTGAAGCAATGAGGCAAGAAAGACTACTTATTAAAAGGCTTACCTCAAAAGTTGCCGTAAGAGAAGGTCACGGACTCACTTGGCGAATGATTGTTTTGAAATGGGAAAGTTTTGCAAGAGAGTCAAATTTTTTGGAGCGACCTTATAATCCTGCCACGATTAAGGATTATGTAGGCATGATGTATAACTGGACAGTAGATTGGCTCGATAGACCTGCTGCTGAGATTACTAGAGGTGATGGTCGTGAAGTTTTAGATGCAGTAATTAGCAAAGGTAAAAGTAAGTCATTTCAAAAAAGGCTTAAGAACACTATCAATATGATATTCAATTGGGCAATCGAAGAAAGACTTGTAAGAGGAGTTCACAACAGCCCTGTCTTTGGCTTGAAAATTATATTAAAATATGACAAAAAGCCTGAAATCCTTAAAAAAAACGAAATCATTCATTTATTAAATAAAGCGGATGAATCCAACCATGAATGGTTTTCTATTTGGGCAGTAGCACTACTAACAGGAATGAGAAACGGTGAGCTTTATGCTCTAAAATGGAGTGATGTCGACCTATCAACTATGCAAATAACAGTTCAAAGATCTTTCAATCGAAGAACCGGTGAATTTAAGAGTACAAAGGCTGGTTATTGGAGAAACGTTCCTATTTCTTCAAGCCTTAAGAAAATATTATTAAGTCTAGACAGGTCTAGAGGTGGTTTTGTTTTACCACGATTAGTTGAATGGAGAAAAGGCAATCAAGCTAAAATTTTAAAATTGCATTGCCGCACTATTGGGATACCTGAGATTCAATTTCATACTTTAAGAGCTTGTTTTGCCACGCAACTGATTAGCACAGGTGTAGAACCTATTAAGGTAATGAAAATCTGTGGTTGGAAGGATTTAAAAACTATGGCTTATTACATGAGGTTAACAGGAGTTGAGGAGAATGGTGCTACAGAAGGATTGGATTTTATTCATAAGTGAAAAATGGAGTAAAATTTTTGAGCAGAAAATTAGAAATCTTTTAACTGTTTTCGTAAAATAGTTATCCTACAAGTAAACTTTAGTAAAACCCTTATACTTCAGGAAACTTAAGACTACATTCAACTAATCGCATTTTAGTTAAGAGTTGAATATTCCGTAAAGCATATATATCCGGGTTGTTTTTAGGCTGGCTTTTAAATATTCTTGTAAACACTTAGTATTTAATTTTTCAAAAAGCGGGTCATAACTTTTTTGGTATTGTGAAGTTTCAACTTTATAGAAGGGCGGTATTTTGACGATTTTAAACGAGATAGTTCTGTGGGCAGAGAAACAAGAAGATTGGAAACAAGATTTGATCAAAAGAATTTTAACTCAAGGAATATATACAGAAGTAGATATAAAACAAATTGCAAACATGGTTCTGTACAAGCACAAATATATAGAAAATCTAGATATAAAACCTACAAAAATAGATAAAAATAAAATTCCTACGATGGGTAATCTCGAAAATTCAAACATTGAGCTTCACAGCCTTAAGTCTCCTCAGAATGTGAATGCGATATCTGCTCAGTCTAAATTGCTTTTTGCCAGAAATGGATTAACTATTGTATATGGTGAAAACGGGGTTGGTAAATCGGGATTTACTAGAATCCTAAAGAAAAGTTGTAAAGCAAGGGAAGTCGACGAAATATTACCGGATGTATTTAAAGATGATCCATCGGAAGCTGCAAATGCTTTGATAGCATATTCGGTTAATGGTCAGAAAAAAGAATTTATATGGGAAGATGGTTGTGAGCCTGTCAGTGAACTTAGTCAAATAGTTGTATATGACTCTAAGTGTGGAAAAGTACAGGTTAATGATAAAAATGAATTGATCTATTTGCCTGGAGGAACGGATATTTTTAAAAAGCTTATTGAAGCCATTAATAATATAAAGGGTATTGTTACTTCCTATAAACCTGCAGAGGTGGAATTAGTTTTAGATGGTATCAACGAAAACACAAAAATCCATAAAATATTAACGCAAATAAACTCACAATCTAATATCACAGATCTTAAAGAAATGCTTAGTTGGAATAAGGAAAAGGATACTGAGCTTACTGAAGTTTCGAAGGATATCTTAGCTGCGAATGAAACTGAAATCGAACACAAAATTAAAAACATTAAAACTAAAAAGAAAGAGATAGATACATTTAGAGATTCTTTTTTGAGTATAGAGAAGCTTTTTACTAATTCAAAATTACAAAATCTACGAACGAAAATAGACGAGTTCAATTGTGCAAAAAAAGCATTAGACGACTTAACCAAGGAAATGTCAGAAGGGGTGCATATTGAAGGAACAGGTGGTGACTTATGGAAAGTCATGTATATTGCCGCAAAAGATTTCGCTGAAGCAATAGTTGATCCAGCCTACACATTTCCTGAATCTGGTGAAGAGTGCCCATTATGTCAACAAAAACTCTCGAGTGATGCAAAAGAAAGATTATTAACTTTTCAAAAATTTGTCGAAGGTAGAATAAACAAAGCTTTTGAACAGCTCAAAGACTGGAAGGAAAAAGCAATCAAGTTACTCAATGAAAAAGAAATTGAGATAAAGCACCTATTAGATGTAATTGAAAATCTAGAGCCTTTTATATCAAAAGAAGATAGAGGGAAGTTGAATTCCCGTATAAAAAAGTATGAAAAATACAGACTGAAGTTTATTGGCCATTTAAACATGACTAGCCTTTCAGATCAAACCACAATTGAAGATTTCGACTCAACCAAGATCTTTGAAGATGCTGAAAAACTGATTCAAGAAAATATTATAAAAATTAAAGGTAGTATAAATCCAGAAGAGCTAATTAAGAAGAAGAAATACAAAGAGGAATTGAATTCATTGAAAATTGCTAGTAGTAAAATTAGCGAAATTGGAAAATACATCAAATACCTTCAAGAAATAAAGAATTACGAAAAAATTCTAAAAGAATTTGAAACAGGAGCAATATCTCGCAAAGGTTCTGCTATTATCACTAATTCACTTAAAAAGTCATTTATAAACTCAGTTGAAAGTGAACTAAAAAGGCTCGGAGGGAGTAGATTGCCTATAGATGTTCAGTCCTCAACAAAAGGTGGAGAACCAAATTTTCAACTATTTCTTGATGGGACAAGTTTGCCCAAAAAATTTAGACTAGACAGTGTTTTGAGTGAAGGTGAACAAAAGATAGTTTCCCTTGCAGGATTTTTAGCAGAATTAGATACAGCTAAACACGAAAATGGTATAATTCTGGACGATCCGGTTACATCACTAGATCATAAATTCAAGCATAAGATCGCTACGAGATTAGTAGAGGAAGCCAAAAAGCGTCAGGTGGTAATCTTCACCCATGATATATCATTTTTATTTGACTTATCAAATGAAGCAGCAAGACTTAGCATACCAGTTCACGTCCAAAACATTAGGAAAGATGGAGCCATATCAGGGGTCGTATTGGACAAGGAACCTTGGCATGCTCAAAAAGTTGCTAATAGAGTTGTGGTGTTAAAAGATATGGTTAGGAAGCTTGAAAATGATAAAATATCTGGGGAAGACTATAATCATCGAGCAGCAATTATATATGGTCGACTGAGAGAGGTATGGGAGAGAATAATTGAAGAAATCCTGTTTAATGGAGTCATTTCTAGATTTGGTCAAGCAGTTCATACACAGCAATTGAGTGGAGTACAGATTGAAGATGAAGACTACAGGACAATATATTTTGAAATGAGTAAAACTTCAAAGTACATGATAGGTCATGACAAATCGTTACAACTTTCGGACGTTAGACCACAGATTCATGAAATAAATCAAGATATTAAAATTTTAGAGGAATACTACAAAGTAATTAAAGCAAGAAAAAATAAATTAGATATTAAAAGAAGGGCTTCAGTAACAAAACCCCCTCAAGCAGAGCTCGTTGAATAATGGAAAGAAAAAAGGCGATTATAGTCGATATTGATGGGACATTAGCCAATGTTGAACATCGACGTAAGTTTCTTATTGATTCGAATGATTGGAAAATGTTTAAAGCAAACATGAGTTCAGATTCTTTGAATGTATGGTGTTTGGAAGTCATCAACAGATTTAAAGCAGACTACAAAATTATCCTTGTTAGTGGTCGAGAAGAGAAATATAGAGAAGTAACAGAGGATTGGCTTGGTCGGTACGATATTTCTTATAATTATCTTTTTTTAAGAAGTACGAATGACTTTAGGGGTGATGCGATTATAAAAAAAGAAATCTACGATTTAAAAATAAAGAAAAGGTTTTCGATTCTTTTTGTCCTCGATGATAGAGATCAAGTTGTAAAAATGTGGCGAAGTAGTGGCCTTGTATGCCTGCAATGTCATGAGGGTAATTTTTAGCTTTTCTATATAGAATGAGGATCTATGAATGCATTTTTCTATGTGAATTTAAACGGACTTACAGTCCAAACTAATGAAAAAAAAGGAATACAATTTCTCGATGGTGTCTATCTAACTAACAGCTATAAAAATATAACGGCTAACATTTCTGAAAAAGATTTATTGTTCAGTATTGGCGCTGTAGAAGTGAATAGCCTCTTTAACTCTAAGGCTATATTTTATAAGAGTGAAGAAGTTGATGATGATTGTGACAGAAGAAAAGAGCTATTGAACTTTATGTATGAAGTAAAGTTGTTTTTAACAGGAAGTTGGTTTTATGAGGATAATGGAATACATTTAGATGATGCCTTCATGTTCTCCAATCATCCTTCTCACGGTATGATAACGGACAAGAATAATCTTGGAGTTAGAGTTCGTGCGGCAATAGAGACGAATGACTTCATAACATTAAACACAAAAAAGTTAAAAGTCATAAGGGATTCAGTAAAAGCTATCTTCGGAGTAATGCCTAGGGAGTATATAGACTCAAGAGATAAACTTTTTAGTAATAGCGAAAGAATTTCCCTTGCGCTTTACCACATACAGGTCGCGAGGTCTCAGCAAGATTTACCAATGAGAATATCTTTCTTTATATCTTCCTTAGAATGCATATTTAATACAGAAAGTACGGAATTGTCACATCAGGTCTCTGAAAGAGTAAGTTTCTTTCTGGCGAGAGAATTTGAAGAGAGATTGAAAATATATTCTTTTTTGAAAGATATGTACAAAGTTAGATCTTATGTATTTCATGGCAAATCTATGAAAAAGACTCGGAGAGATGTACTGCTGAGTAAGTCTGGAGATCTAGAGTTTATAGTTAAAAAAGTTTTTTTAAAGATAATAGGAGATGATAACCACATAAATATCATTCTAGGAAAAGAAGAAGGACTTCGCTCTTTCTTCCAGGAATTAATATTTAAATAGGCACTGGTTTTTTCGTGTGATGATGTTGGAGAGCTGGATTGCTCTGAGTCTTTTATTAGAATGCTGTGTTAGAGGCGTGAGGAAGAGTATATTTAAGAAAGTTTATATTGTTACAATTCTTCCTGGCTAAGTATATAAGTTGTTTTAATGAAATTATTTAATGTAGCTTATTGATATTGAACTGAAAGGTTTTAAATGAATGTTGAAAAATTGCTAGATGAATTTGTTGATTTTATATACAAAAAAGTCTCTGATAATACATATAAACCTGTTGAGAGTAAAACTGTGTCATTTGGTTCTGATTATGTCTTTGAGTTTGAGAAAGGCTTTTTAAAAACCGAACCAAACCGAATTACACCAGTCCTTTACAAGCATTTTTCTGAATCACATTTTGTTAATGCTATTAATGACTTTAAGGATACTTTAAAACTAGATGAAGAAATCGTTTTTATAACAGAGAATAATTCGCTTTTTCGAGATTTTGCTCAAGAGATTTTTTCTAAGAACTCAAAAGGTATTTCTAAAGAGCGAGATCGAATAATTAATAAGTTTAATTGTGGAGAACTATTTTTTCGCTCTAAAACAGCTATAGAAGGTGTTGGGATTGAAGTTGATAGCTTTTATTTTATATTCGATAAGATTAAGATTACTTTTTGTAGAACAGAATTGAAAGATCTCCAAGATTATTACTCATCAAGATCATTTATCACAAAATATAAATTCCCAGCTTTTTATGTTGAGATCGAAAAACCAGTCAAACTCAAAGAGATTAACTTGCACCGAGAAACGGATATGTTTCATTGGATACTTGCCTTGTTTGGAGTTGGAAGTGTTTCATCTATCGAGACAAAATATTCAAGTGACGATTCTTCTGTTTATAATAGGTCAACGAGTGGACGTCCAAGTCAAAATATTCGATTTGTTTATAGTTTAGACGAAAAAAAATTGAAGGGATTGAAACATTTATACCCATTATTAAGGAAGTCTTTGATTGAGGCAGGATTTGTTAAAGGGAAGTTAAATGCACTACAAGTTGCATTTGAAAGATACAGGGATGGACTTCATTATGATTCTTTCCAAAAGCAAATATCATCAGCCGTAATGGGGCTGGAAGCAATCTTTACAGAGAAAGGGGCTGAACTGTCCTATCGCTTAACAATGAGAGTGAGTCACCTTTTTAAGTTGTTACACCAGCAAGATTATAGTCAGTTAATCAAATTAGCATATAATATTAGAAGTGATTATGCTCATGGAAATGTTGAAATTGAAAAATATGAGAAGAAAGTAATTGAAAGGTATGGAAAATTTGAAGATTTTAGTTGGCAAATATTAAACATACTTAGAACTTCAATTGTTGTGAGTTTGTTACTTGAATTAGATCCACAAGTTGGAAAAGTCGATACATTTCAAAAATCAATTGATAGTTCTATGTTGCTAATTAATACGAATTTAATTGATAAAATAAAAGAAAAAATATTACCATTAGCTGATACTCTGATAAGTGAGTACTTAATACATGGCTAATCATAACAAAGCAGTCTTACTTTTAGGTAGGGAGATAAAATTTGAATAAAAAAATAAAGATTGCATTCCATGAAACCGGCCATGCCGTTATGGCATTAATATGTCAGCAAAAGATTCAAAAAATTTCGTTGAGGGAGATGGATTCACCTTTAGGGGGGGATAAATATCTTGCTTTTATGAAGCTTGAGCCTGCTGATACGAATGTTAAGTTTACAGGAGAAAAGGCAATCAAAAAAATTATGATTTCGTTAGGAGGCTATGCCAGTGAGATACTCTTTTTTGATGGGGTAGCAAATATTGGTGGTGATGATTTAACTATTGCGGCTAGAACAACAGAAAACATGTTTCAAATTCCTGAATTTAAAAATTGGATAGCTGAATTGCCAATACCAAGTCCAAGTGCTTTAGATATGATTGAGAACCCATCAATAAGGGCTTATATAGATTATAAGATGGGAGATTGTATCAAAATGCTTGCGCCGCACAAAGCATTGATTCAGTCTATTGTTGATGAACTCCTATTAAAGGAAGAACTTACAGGGGAAGAGGTCAATGCTATATTTGAAAAATATATGACATTGAGACTTTAGTTAAATGCGCTAATAATAGCTAGATTGTGAGATTTAGATAATATGGAACAAACTTTAAACTTTATAACTTCTTTATTGAAACTTCCTTTTGTAGCATTGTTTAAAACATTTTTTACAATATTAAACTTTATTCCATTAGGTGTATATGAGATTTTTGGACGTCGGGGAGCGGATCAAAGTAATAGGCCAGATTTAAGAGAGTTCCATACAAAAATTAAAGGAAAAAGAAGAGTTCACCTCGGTACTTTCTTGATTGCTTGGACAAGGGGAAATGTGATTCGAGTAAGTATTAACCAAGAAGTTAAATGTTGGGGAGTTTATTCAGAAGATTATCAAGATATTCAAACAAAGTGGATATGGTAGAAGAGTATTTAGAATAATAATAAAATGAGGTTGGTGAAGATTGGCTGATAAAAACTGAGCACTTCAATTTTAGCTCATGTTTTGAGAGTAAAGGCACCAACGAAATCCATTGAATTTAATTTTGGTAACATAGAAAATTAACTACACTTTTAAATAGTTTAACTTTATAATGAATGGAGAACTCTGAAAGTTTCAAACCTGTCTTGAGTTGTCTGAAGCTGTCTAGAGAAAAGAGTCTTGTGGCTATTTTGGCTACCCTTTGAAAATTTTATCAATAATAAAAGGTAGTTATAAAAAGGTGGCCACCTCCACCACGCCTAAGTGGTTGAATTTAATGGGTTTTTTCGGTTTTTGTGGCTACTTTTCTTTTAATCAATCTCAAAATATTACAGCTCTGAAAATGAGTATAAATATTTTTTGACTGAAATGCTAAACCGAATCCTTGGTCACAAGTTTTTCGACCTCAGAATCTTTATTGCCTTATTCAAAGTATAACGACATGATTTAGCAGCCTATAAACGCTTCAAAAACGCGGACATGAAAATCCCATATATCGAGATTTCAGTAAATATAAGTTTTAGGTTTAGAAAGGCACCGTTCTTTTATCTGGCCGATCCAAAAACTGCAAATAAAATATCGCGAAGCCGCCAGATTTAAAGAACTTGCTTGCTATATCTTATCCGATACTTTTTAACTGGTTGATCAATCCTGAAACTTTCAAATTTCTTGGGTTAAGAGTTTCTCTTCTTAGATTTGTGTATTCTGAGTCGAAGGCACTAGGATCGCATTTAGGTTAATTTGTCTTGCCTTTGAAAAATGAGTTGTTCAAGATCGCATAGTGTAGGCTTTTTGAAGATTAGAATGTTTACAAAAGGCTTGACCTTGTCTCAAGGGGAAACTTTATAATTTATCTTTGAGCATGAGAAGGATGGTTTTTTATGAGAAAAAAAGTAAAGATATTTCCCACTAATAATGGTTTTAAAGTTGGAGCGAGAGAGTCGATTCTTGAAGGGGCTATGAGAGAAAAGATTGATCACCCATATTCATGCAAAACTGGTCTGTGTGGAATGTGTAAGTTAAGGTTAATTGATGGAAAAGTTGATCATTTAGATCATTCTCCCCATAGCTTAAGTGAACTTGAAAAAGAAGAAGGTCTTATACTGTCATGTAGAGCATTTCCACTTACCGATGTTGAAGTTTCTATAGTTAATCAAGACGACTTTGAGATAAGTGTGCAAAAAGAGGAAGCATCTGTGATTTCAAAAAGTATGATTAATCATGATACTTGGTGCTTACAGTTAAAGATGAAAAATAAAACCGATTGGATCTTTAAATCAGGGCAGTTTGTGAGGCTTGAGTTTGATGGTGGGATTTCTAGAAGCTACTCAATGGCAAATCTGCCGAGCGATGAGCTTTTAACATTCTTCATTCGAAAATTGCCGAATGGCAGCGTTAGCGATAGAATAATGTCCGAGCTAAAAGAAGGTGACACCGTTCGCGTTGAAGGACCGTTTGGTAGCGCTTATTTAAGAGCTGAGCACACTGGACCTATTATGCTAGTCGCCGGCGGCTCTGGTATTGCACCAATTAAATCCATCATTGATAGTGCATTAACACTTGGTTTAAAGCAAAAACTTTATTTATACTTTGGAGTGAGAGAGGAAAGAGACTTTTATTTGAAAGAGTATTTCGTCGAATTAGCTACGAAACACTCCAATTTTCAAGTGAAATATGTTGCTGATAAAATTAACTCAAGTTCAGACATAGTCGTTGGACGGGTCATAAATATAATTGATGCCGAATGGCCAATTCTTGAAGGGCAATGGCAAGCGTATCTCGCCGGTCCACCTCCTCTTGTTAGAAGTTTAGCGGAATTACTCGAAGAAAAGGGGTTGTGGGCAGATGATATATATACTGACCCTTTTTATGCTCAAAATTGACCACGTATTGGATTAGAACCCAAGAAAGTGGAGTTATTTCTTAGTTAACTCCACTTATATATAAGCAGCGATTTTAATATTAGTGATTGTGACCATTCGTTGCTGAATGGTCTGTGTTATTTTTACTCTCATAAACACGTACGTTTAGAGGTATAATTTTTAGTTTACCATAGTCGATAAATTCTATCCAAATTCTATAGTCACCAGATTTAGGAAACTTTGTGTGAATAACGAATTGAGCTCCGTGATTCATTGGGTGGGCGTGAATTATCTGTCCATCCAAATCTGAAACAAGGACGTGAGCATATTCTCCTAAGTAAGTTGAAAGGCTAGGTTTGCGTTCATCGGTTCTATCAAATTGAAAGCTTAAGGTGGCGTCATGGTTTGCAACTAACCTATCATCAGATAGCATGACTACAGATTTGTCATTTTCTCCACTTCTTTTTTCATTTAAGTGATCGTTTCTTGGAAGGGCTACTGATCCTCCTTGTAGGTTAAGCTTCGAAGATACGGAAAAAGAGTGATTAGAACCTTTGATTTTTCCTTCTGCCCAAACGTAGTATTCTCCGTTTCTAGCTAGGTTGAAATCAACCTGCCAAAGTCCCTTCTCATAGATTGGGTGAAGGTGACGAAATTCTGACAATGATACGTCAAACAAAATTAAATGGATTTTTTTTTCATGCTTAAGAACTAGATCATCATCGTCATATTCTTCTCCGCTTGAAGAGACTAACCTGAACTGCAGGTTATTTCTACCGGCATTAAAATTAGTTTCACTAAGTTGAAGCTCTAGGCTTGTCCTTTTTTGCTGTTTCGGTTCATTTTTTTCAGATGCATATCCATCATTTATAAATATAAACAAAATTAAAAAGGTAGAGACCATTAAGGTTATTAATTGTTTTTTTATCGCGAACATATTTTCTCCTATGTAGATTAAAATTAGGTTGAGTTTAGGTCATACACCAAGGGGAAGGTCAATAGTTTATTTTTAATGGGGGTGAAGTCTGAAAATCGCGTGAAGAAATAAACTGTACTAGGCTTTACAGTAGGAGTGAGAGAGCTGGAAAACCCAGCTCAATTTAAAACTTCATAACCGACATTTGATATGATTTCACGTAGTTGACTCTCGTTGAGCTCAGATTTAATCATGATTTCAGAATTTTTAATATCACCTTTAACTTTGGCATCTTGATCTACCTTTAAAATACCTTCATTGATATTTGCAACACAGCTGTTACAGTGCAGATCTTTAATTTTTAATGTTGTCATACTTATCTCCTTTTGGTTTTTGGTATAACTTTTTTAACCCTTCCCCCCGGGGTAGAGTCAAGAAAAATGTTGACCTTCCCCCTTGGGGAGGGCTTATGTTATACTGAATAAGGAGATATATTATGCGAACAATAGACTTAAAAATCGAAGGTATGACATGCGCATCATGCGTAGGGAGAATCGAAAGAAAACTAAAATCCAACGAAAACATTTCAAAGGTCTCGGTAAATTTAGCAACAGAAAAAGGAAATGTTTCATATAACGATTCTATCCTTAACGCAAAGGAAATAATAGATATGATTAAGGATGCTGGCTATGAGGCTTCGACTATGAGTACAGCTTCGAATGATGATCTTCAAAACGAAAAAATTAAAAAATTAGAAAAAGAAAAATATATTCTAATTATATCATCTGTATTAACAGCACCATTAGTGATTCCGATGCTATTTATGCCTTTTGGTATCAGCTTTCATATCGACGCGTGGATACAGCTTATTCTTGCTACTCCTGTCCAATTTATCATAGGAGCAAGGTTCTATAAATCAGCGTGGGGAGCTCTTAAAAATAAAAGTGGAAATATGGAGCTATTGGTCGCTATAGGTACAAGTGCTGCCTATTTTTTAAGTCTATATCTTGTTATGAAAAACTTAGAACACCTACATCACAAATCGCTTCACCTCTATTTTGAGAGTTCAAGCGTTATTATAACCCTTATCCTTTTGGGGAAGTTTATGGAGTCTAAAGCGAAGATGCAAACCACAGAGGCAATCAGAGCACTCCAAAAATTGAAACCAGAAACAGCAAATATCAAGTCAAGTGACGGAGAGATAAGCGAAAAAAGTATTGAGTCTGTTACTGTTGGTGAGATTGTAGTCGTTAGGTCAGGAGAGAGATTACCTTTAGACGGAACGATCATCAAAGGAGAAACAGAGATCGATGAATCTATGATTACTGGTGAGAGTGTACCAGTCTCAAAAAAAGAGGGAGATAGAGTTGTTGGAGGTTCAATAAATGCTGATGGATTAATCGAGGTGAAGGTAACTTCAATTGGCGCCGAAACAGTGCTCTCTAAGATAATTAGGCTCGTTGAAGAGGCTCAGGCTGAAAAAGCTCCTATTCAAAGAATGGTCGATAAAGTTAGTTTTTACTTTGTTCCGATAGTAGTTGTTATAGCATTTTTAACATTTGGAATCACTCTTTATCTCGAATCAAATATTGAGACAGCAATATTAAATGCTGTCGCCGTATTGGTTATAGCTTGTCCCTGTGCTTTGGGATTAGCTACACCAACTTCTATAATGGTAGGAACAGGGCAGGCGGCAAAAAGTGGAGTTTTGATTAAAAATGCTGAAGCGCTGGAGTTGGCTCACTCAATAGATGTTGTGGCATTTGATAAAACAGGGACATTAACCGAGGGAAAGCCTGTTGTCAGCACTATCGAATATTTTTCTGAGGATATTGAATATATAAATAATATTCTTTACAGTATTCAGTCGAACAGTGAACATCCCTTAGGTAAAGCTCTTGCAGCTTATCTGAGAGGAAAAAATGCCAGAAAGGTTGAAGTCTCAGAAGTCAAAACAATTCGAGGTAAGGGAATTGAAGCTAGGAGCGATAAATCAAAGTACATAATAGCTAGTAAAAAAATACTGGATGAACGTGAATTTTCAGGAAAGATAAGAGATTTGATTAAACACAGGGAGGATGAAGGAGAGACCGTATCACTGCTGATTGACTCAAATTCTAAAGAAGTCCTATCTGTATTTAGCTTTACTGATAAATTAAAAGAAAGTGCTAAACAGACAATAAAAGAACTTAAAAAACTCGGAGTAAAGCCCGTTCTTATTTCAGGAGATAATAAAGGGAGCGTGACAAAGGTTGCTTCTGAACTTCAAATTGAAGATTTTTATTACGAAGTATTGCCAGAAGATAAGTCAGAAATTATCAAAAAGCTAAAAGTTAATTATAAAACAGTATCGATGGTTGGGGATGGGGTGAACGATGCACCTGCTTTAGCAGTAAGTGATGTCGGATTTGCCATGTCTACAGGAACTGACGTAGCAATGCATAGTGCTGAGGTTACATTAATGAGAGGAAATCCTCTCCTCATACCTGATGCGATCTCAGTTTCTAATGCCACTTACAAAAAAATAAAACAAAATCTATTTTGGGCATTCTTTTACAATATCGTTGGAATACCTCTAGCTGCGATGGGACTTCTTAATCCTATGATTGCCGGTGGGGCGATGGCCTTAAGCTCAGTTAGCGTTTTAAGTAATTCCTTATTATTGAAAAGGTGGAGACCTAAGTCAGGAGGTAACAGGTGAATATTGGAGAAGCCGCTGAACAAAGTGGTATATCGTCTAAGATGATAAGAAAGTATGAAGACTCTGGGTTAATCCCGAAAGCAAGACGTAGTGATGCTGGATATCGAACTTATTCTGAGAATGATATTCATACTTTTAGATTTATAAAAACAGCTAGGTCATTAGGATTTTCTTTGAAAGATATTAAGGAATTATTGAGTCTTTGGAAAAATAAAAAAAGAGCGAGTTCAAAAGTTAAAAAAATAGCGGAAAAACATATTGAAAATTTAGAGATTAAATCTAGTGAGATAAATACAATGCTCAAAACTCTCAAGCACCTAACTCAGAACTGCCATGGAGATGATAGACCGGATTGCCCAATATTGAGTAATCTTGAAAGTTCTGTCATTTTTCAAAAATGATGCTTGCGATAGGGAAAACTATAGTTGCTGCAATACTCATTAGTTTTGCATCTTGGTTATCTGGAAAGAAGACCGGATTAGCTGGCTTTTTAACGGCTCTTCCATTAACAACTTTACTTGCTTTAGCTTTCTCCCACTTAGAGTGGGGAGATTCTAAACAATCCGTAGAGTTTGCAAAAAGTGTATTTGTAGCGATCCCTGTCTCGTTACTCTTTTTCATCCCATTTTTATTTGCACAGAAATTCAATCTTGGATTTTGGACTTGTTACTCATTCGGAATTGTCCTTTTAGGAGTCGGTTATTTTGTACATTCATATGCCACGAAGTTTATTTAGTAAGTTTTCAGGTAAAAATATCTGCTGATACGGGAAATAAACTACATTTTTAAATAGTTTTATCGTAAAGTTGATTAAGAACTCTAAAAGTTTCAAACCTGTCTCGCCCAGTCTGAAGCAGTCTAGAGAAAAGAGCCCCGTGGCTATTTTGGCTACCCTTTGAAAGTTTCTTCAATGATAAAGGGGAGTTACAAAAAGGTGGCCACCTCCACCAAGATCATTTAACTTGTTGAAATAAAAGGACTTTTTCGGTCCTTTTGTTGTTTATGTGGCAGGATTGTGGAATAAAAATACTATCTGCATTTCTCAACTTCTAGACTACCATTATAATATTTTTCTAGAGCTAGTGCAGGAGTGTTTTTTTCACATACATTGGAGTCGTAATATTTTATATGTTGGGTTCTATCATCCGGTATTTCGCAAGTGTAGCCTAAGCACTCATGAATGATAGGTTTAATTTCTTTGTTCATGTATAGAATACAAATCCCTCTTATGTATTTACCATCTAGTGTAAATTCACAGAATTTTTTTTGAATTTTACCTTCCATTCCCAAATCTTTTTCAAGTTTAGAAAGTTCTAGAGCAAATCCTGTCTGCAAGGTAAGAATCAATACGACTAATTTCTTTTTCATTCAAATCCTCAAGTTCCTTTGAGAAAGCTTTTGGAGAAACAATGCTTTCTCTGATGGTGACGGAACCTCTGTGTAAGTCACAATTAAGTAAATATTCAGAGTTTGTATCTATCCATATTCGAAGTTTTTTATTACCAACATGTTGGAAGTTCACATTGTTTAATATAAAAGACTGTGAAATTGTTATAGTTAAAAAAAAACTTAAAATTAGAAGACCGATAAATCCTCCAATTTGTAAATGTAAGCTTAACTTGTTTTGTTTTAATTGGATTTCAATGTCTTTCGACTTTAAACCTATCTTTTTATGGTAACGTTCCAGCTCCTTAACATCTTCAATATATTCTTTTTCATCTTTTCTTATTGAGTCTTCTTTTAAATGTTCCAACCTTGATTCATAATATTCAGTAGTAGACCTTGCTTCATTGAAGCTTCTTTCAACAAATTCAATTTTCTTTATAAGCTTATAAAAGTAAGAGCCGATTAATAGAATGATAAGCGGTAAAATAAATTGAGTTGTCAGAAAGGCAGCAAGAATAAGGCTTTTAACTACATTGTCTGGTAAATAGTTTCTACCTAGTATTGATACATGAGTTAAAAATACCAAATATAGGTAAAGACGAACAAACCTTTTACTTAGAAGTTCAAGAATAAAAGGAATTGGCATTGTCTGTTTAACAAAAGTTTTTAACTTGCTAAGTTTCAGCCTTGGAATTATATACTCTGAAAGAATGAGTATAAGAAAGATAAAAAATAATAGAGCAAGGTTAACAATTGAGTTATTTATTGAGCCTACTATAAGTTTTAACAAAAAGAAGATAGAGTCTTGTATTGAAACTGTATGAGGAATTCTAAGAAAGTGTAAATAAGTAATAAAAAATACAATGGTTGGTAGCAAATAAAAATATATACCAACTGTAATTAAACTTAAAAAGCTTACTTTATTGTTATCCTCACTCATACAGCCTCAATAAATACTCAATTTAGAAACTTATTATCTCACTCGCACTCTTCATGTACTTCTCACTCAAATGCGCATATATCATTGTGGTATTCATATCGGAATGTCCGAGTAGTTTCTGAAGCACAAATATATCACCGCCATTCATGACAAAATGACTAGCGTAAGTGTGACGTAAATCGTGAAAGCGAATGGTTTTTTGTAGATCTGCCCTTTTTTGAGCAAGTCTGAAGTCTCTTTGTGAAAAATGGTCATATGGAATATGCTTTCCATCAGGATTATTGAAAACAAACTTCGAAATTTTCGATTTAAAGCGTTTCTTCATAATATCCCTAACGACATTATTCATCGGAAGGTGGCGAGCTCTATGAGTCTTTGTAGTGTTTTTAAGACCATTTCTTGTAAGAGTCCTAGATACTGTAATAGTCTGCGACTCCAAATCAACTCTATCCCAACATAAACCACAAATCTCACCAAGTCTTAAGCCAGTATTAAGTGCAACCTTATATACATCAATATAAAAATCGTTTTTGTTGGCTTCCAAGAATTGGTATATTTCAGATTTGTTCCAATAATTAATTGGCCTAGGATCTTCTTTTAATTCTGGATAACCTTTAAAAGGACTTTTCAGGATATAACCATACTTAACAGCATCATTCATAATCGTTTTAGCTACCATCATTACTTTGTTTACTGTGCGGTTAGCTTTGTTCGTAGAAATTACGAAAGATTCAATCTGTTTTGCATGTGTATATTGTAGATGCTTAAGTTTTATATGACCTATAAGAGGTAAGATATAGTTTTTGAGATCAGACCTATAGCAAAGCTCAGTTTTTTGAGCTTTTCTGCCTTGTACTTCCATCTCAAACCAATAACTCACAAATTGACTAAAAGTTTTATCGTAATCAATATCAGCGCCAGTATCATTAATTTTTTGCTTTTTAATTCTAAGTTCTGCTTTGAATTGTTCAGCATCAAATTTACGGTGAAAAGTTTTTGTAACTCTTTTACCGTTTGGCATTCTCACATCGACTCGATAAACAGATTTTTTTCTAGTTTTTTCAGATTTTCCGCGAGTTTTTTTAATTTTCTTGGAAAAACCTGAAGTTTTCTCGTCTTTTTTAAGTGTCATAAAGTTCTCCTTTTTGGAAAAGAGACTTATGACCTTTTGTTGTCCAAAATATTCTATTGTCAAAGAGCTGAGCTTTTATACCAAATATTCTAAACAACTCAAGGCCAATCATAAAAACACTTAAAATTTATTATAGCTTTTAGTTGAATAACCAGCTTTACGGTTGTTGATAAAGGCTAATTTCGCATAGTTACTTTCTATTTCTTTATCACCTTTGTAATGGCCAGTTTTTCCAGAAAAAACAAAATTTGTTTCAAAATATTTACCAATAGCGAGCGCATGACATCTACTCTTAAGAATCTTAATAATTCTTTTGTCTTTACTGAGATTACAAAAATCATTCAAAGCATAAATATATGACGGAATATTCGAAAAACTTTGATTTGCTCGAATATCATGAACCTCTAATTCTTTATCAGCCGCAACTCCTTTAGACTGGTGTACAGCTACCACTAATGGGGTAGCGGTGTTGATGCATGTATCATTCAATATTTTGATAAAGAGGGACTGAGTTTCCGGATCACAGTTTCCATATTTTAAGCCAGATATGTTATCTAGGAATACAATATCAGTGCGATAATCTTGATGATACCTAAAGAGTGAGTTAACCCAGCGTAGTGGATCAGAGGAATCTGTCTTACCACTTATATCATACTCGCTTAGTACTACTATATTTTTGATAACAGAATCATATTCGCTCTTTGGTACTCTTTTAGCAGCTAATAAGAGTTCAATCTGAACTCTTATATCGCCTTTGTTGCCTTCTGATAGAAATAGAAGTGACCTGACACCTTTTTTAGCTTGTTCAATGATCAATTCCAAGATTAACGAAGATTTACCTTTATTAGTTCTACCTAATAGAACGTGTATATGTCCTTTTTGGAGGCCATCGTGAGCTTTTATAAAATTAAACTTTGATTGATAGCCTTTACTAGCTATATCTGATCGAGGTATGTTGTTTAAATTAAAATCGTTAGGTTTTTTATCCAGGGGAGCTGACTTAGTTGGACCTAATAGCTCCTTTGGTAATTTAAAACTTGGAATTTTTAGTTCATTATTAGTTTTCATTTTTAAATCCTTTTAAATTTTTTATTATATTATTAGTGACTAGATTATATTCATCCTTTGAATATCTATTATTCATTCCGATGCCTCCTTTTTAGGCTTAGTTAGTAAATAGAGTGAACTTCCGTAGTAATTTGAACCCTTTTTGATACGTAGAAAGTTTGATTCCACCAATCTATTAAGAACTTTTCTCAAAGTGCACCTGCTTCCCATTTTTAGGTCCTTGATCATTCGTTTTTGAGAAGGGTAACAGCTAATGCCATTACCCCCAAATGATCTATAAGCTAAATAAGAGTACAATCCGATCTCTTTTATAGAGAGCGAGCCATCCCTGAACAATTCGTTAGGAACCATTGTGAAGTCTTTGTTCTGTTTAGAAGAGTTCATCGAAAAACCCCTTTTTTTCTGGTTGAGTTTTGGAATCAATCCATTCATTCAAATCCTCGACCTTAAATCGGACTAGGCGACCAATTTTCACGTAGGGAATTTCTCTCTTGAAGACAGCCGTTCTAAGCCTAGAAATTTTGACTGACAAGAATTCAGAAGCTTCTTGAATTGTTAATAATTTGTTTGTGCCATTAATCATATTTATCCTCCATGGCGATTAATCAACTTCATTGTTGATTAGTTAATTAGAGCTTAGGAGGTTATGTTGTTGTTGGGAGGTTGTAGGAGATTGAAAAAATAAAAAAGCTATCTAAATCAACCCCCTAATCAAATAAATTCAATGCCTTAAGGTTAAGCTTTATAGTGCTTTCGTATTTGAGGATTTGGGATTTTATTTCACTTTTTTGCACCGTTTCTGGTTGAAAGTCTATTTTCAAGTGAAATTGGTTAGGGAATTCATTATGTAATAGTCTGAATAAATGAATGAAACTTTGCCAGTAATTTAACTCTACCTGTTTAAACTCAGCTCTAATGCCGGTAAATAAAAGCATTTCGTAGAAGTTAATATTTTCATTCAATGCAGTTACCACATCTCTAAGTTCGCAATCGATACCTTTCTTTAACTCATCGAAGTTAACTTCGCTTATGTATGATTGTGCGACTTCATCAATGATACAATCTGAGACATTAAATCCTCTGAGGCTTTTTCTTGCTTGATGAAGACCGTATTGAGTATTTGAGGGCAATCTGAGAATAGACTTTCTTATCTTTCTACTTCTAAATGAGTTCGAAAAAATCAAATAGCGCATATAATGCTTTATAGCATTTCTGATATGTGGAGTATTACAGCTAGGATCTAAGTATTTTGACATGTTTTCAGTAGTTATAAGTGATTCAATCAAATTGTATTTTAAGTAATAGGCTTCAAGCTCCAATTTGTGTCTTGAAAAGTCATTTTCATTAATTCCATGATGTAATGACTGGCACTTTTTGAACAATTCATCATAATTAACTTCGACTAAATCATTAGCGTTTGAGAAGATTTGATTTTCTACTTTCATATTGCTCCTACAATCAACAGTTAAGACTTAAGAAAAGTTAAGGTTGAGTTCTGTGATACCATTTAGAATAATAATCTACGATATTTTTTAATGTTTATCAAAGGCTAATTGTTGGGTATTAATTATAATTTATACAAACCAGTAAGGAATAGATTTAGAAAGTATGACAAAGAAACCTTGCTGTTTTCCTTATTAAAACTCTCACGTGATATATCGGTAAAAGAACCAATATCATGGCCGAAATCAGGGTATATACCATGGGAGATATTCACTTTAGTAAAATGGATTCTAAATGACTGGAATAATATAGATGGGAAAAAATTATTAGATAAAAATGAAATTCATAAAGTATTAAATTCAATGAAACAAATTCAAGAAAATATTGAATTAGATAAAGTTTTTAAGAAGGAAAACAATTTTAAGTTACAACAATTTTCTAGACGAACGGCGCTACAACAATTTTGGTATCAATCTAAAATTAATAAATCAAAAGTTTCAAAATCAATCTCTTTGCTAGTAAACAATCCTAAGTTTTTGTCCTTAAACAAAGCTTTCCAAGAAAATACAGGGCTTGATATGAAAAGCTTTTTTGATCTTACCTTTTTATGTTGGTTTGCATTTACTATAGATGAGACTAGGTATTTGATCGAAATTGAGACTATATCTACAATTGTAAATGATATCGATAATAAAAAAATTCTAAATTATTTTAATTACTTGAGTTTAGATTATTATGATTTAGATACTCACTCATCTAAAATTGAAATAAGTGATTACTTTTTAGATATATTTGGAAAAACCGATCTTTTGTATAAACCCTTTGTTAAGAAAGATGATAAATATTACTTATGGAGTGTTCGTTTTCTTGAAGTAATATTAGAATTCGGTTTATATGATATATTAAAATCAATAAATTCAGATAAGCTTGGTAATGTTTTTGGCCCTACCTTTGATAAGCATGTCCAATCTTTGTTAGCAAAAAGGAATATTCGTTTTATATCTGAAAAAGAACAAAAGAAGTTAGGACTCAGTAAGCAAGTAGATGCTATCGTAGATGAAGAGAGGCATAACTTTTATATAGAATTTAAGGGCATTGAAGCAAGTAAAAAATCAAGTATCACTCCAACTCAATATGTAATGTTGAATTCCTATGATAATCACTTAATAAAAGCATTAAAACAAATTTTTTCAGTCAATAGCGAATATTCAAAGAAATCTAAAACTAACTTTGCATTCATTGTTACGTATAAAGATTTATACATTGGAACAGTTGATGAAGCATGGAAAGAATTTATCCATCTAGATTATAAGTTGAAATATTATAATATGGGAATCCAGCTAGAAAATATATTTGTGTTATCTTTAAATTGTTTCGAAAAACTGCTTAAAGTAGCTAGCATTGTCGGAGATTTCAGTACTGTTTTAGAAAAAATAGATAAATTTATTGGTGAAGACACTAGAAATAGGCGATACATTTTTACAATGTACTTAGAAGAGTTATTTAAAGAGGAGTTGATAAAAATTGAAGAGTACCCTTTATACGAAGAATATTTAAGAGAAATAACGCATAAATATTTTAGTCATTGATGAAAAGTTATTAAGTGAAAAATTATGATTAAAGCATCTAAAGATATATTACTGGATAAAACTAGCACAGAAACTTTTAGGTTTAGACCCAACTATAAAGATTTTATAGTTAGCTCTTTCTTAGCATTAATACACTTTTTATTCTTTTGGTATCTTTCAAGCGAATCTTTAAGGGATTTTTTAAGTAATTACACTGTTACGATACTTCTACTCATCTTAGTCTTCTATCCTTTTATTGGGTATTTCTACCATAGAAAGTATAGAATCACTTTAAGCGAGAGTATTATTGAAGGGTACTCGTTTAGTAGGCAGTCTAGGCATAGGTATTCGGTTGAACAAATAGCTAATTATGAAAAAGTTTCTGGAGGAAAAGAGTTCAATCTGAAAGTACATTTTTCTGGAAAAGATCATTTAAAAATTTTGTTCAAAAATGGTAACTCATTCTTGATCTACTTAAATAAAACAGAAGAAAAGGAATTAATAAATAGATTAGATAATATTCTTTTAATTGAGAATGAACGAAATGAATAAATACTCTAAGCAAATAATATTCAGCTTACTGATCTGCCCCCATTCTTACTCACAGGTTAATGTATCTTTTCTAGCACATATTTCTTCTCATAACTAGGCAACACAGCTAAAGGTGCTGGAGGCTTATAACCAAGTGAACTATGTGGTCTGAATTGATTATATTCTCTTCTCCACATCTCG
>PAVS01000019.1 GCA_002713145.1 Halobacteriovoraceae bacterium | reverse complement strand
TTTCACCTTTTTCACCGGTATCACCTTTGTCACCTTTCTCTCCGGTGTCACCTTTATCACCCTTATCACCTTTATCACCTTTCTCTCCGGTGTCACCTTTTTCACCTTTTTCACCGGTATCACCTTTGTCACCCTTCTCTCCGGTGTCACCTTTTTCACCGGTATCACCTTTGTCACCTTTCTCTCCGGTGTCACCTTTGTCACCTTTTTCACCGGTATCACCTTTGTCACCTTTATCACCTTTGTGACCTTTATCTCCTTTGTCACCTTTTTCACCTTTTTCACCGGTATCACCTTTGTCACCTTTTTCTCCGGTGTCACCTTTATCACCCTTATCACCTTTTTCACCTTTCATACCGGTGTCGCCTTTCTCACCTTTTTCACCGCGTTCACCTTTTTCACCGCGCTCACCTTTTTCACCGCGTTCACCTTTTTCACCGCGCTCACCTTTTTCACCGCGCTCACCTTTTTCACCGCGATCACCTTTCTCTCCGCGATCACCTTTCTCACCTTTTTCTCCGCGGTCACCTTTGTCACCTTTGTCACCCTTGTCACCTTTATCACCCTTATCCCCTTTGTCACCTTTAGGGCCTTGGATGTAGACGGGGTCACCGGTGCCACCTCCACAATTAGAAGTACACTCTCTGTCGTCTTTATCATCTTTTTTATTACTGATAAGTATGACTGCTACAACTGCAGCAATAGCAATTCCAGCGATAATAGCAATTTTAGTAAAATCAGATGAAGACCCTGAAGCAAATGCAGCCCCAGTGTGGTTCGTCTTAGACATAAATTGCATAGACGCTTCAATAATCTGATCTTCAGATAGATCTTGAGCTTCTAGAGAGTTAAGTAATGTATTGTAGCTTTTTCTATCACTTGGGCTAAGAATTCTAGACTCCATTGCCGACTTAATGAGTGATGGATTTACACCTTCTTCGACTAAACTTTGAAGATTTTGCTGTAATTGCTGATCGTTATTTTTCTTGTATTGATAGTCTTGGCCATCCCAAGCATCCATATAATATTCGTACTCATCAAAATAATTATTAATCTCTGAAATACTTTCGTTTTGAGTCAAACTCGTTGTCGTTTCTAATTGTTTGTAAAACTTAGCAGGTTTTGCAACTGCGACTTGAGTTGAAAATAAGTTAAAACTGACTGCAAGAGCTACAAGCCCTTTTAAATGGGTTCTCTTTTTCATTTTTTCTCCAATGAAGTGTTGAATGCCTAAGCATTATTTATATTACAAAAATTAATTTAAACCTTTTTGCTCATAAGTTTTATGAAGAATATCCATTCCATATCTTCGATTAGAACAACTTTCTCGACATGAGTTAAGAAGTGCTCTGGTAAGATCATTCATGATATCCGATTCTTCATCTAACTGAAGATGAGTTTTAAAAACGAGCTGATCAAAATTGACCACTTCGTTTAGTCCACGTTTAATACGTTTTTGATTAGCTTCTTCAAAGTTAGCTTTCGCTTTCCAAAGAAGGCTTACCACATAATCAGACTCAGCATTCCAGCCTTTTTCAAGGTAGGGATGGTAAAGTGATTTATTGTTTAGCTTTTTCGTTCTATTGAGAGAATACCCCTCTAGCTTACGGTAAAGGGTCGTATCGGTTTGTAAGCGAGCAGCAAAATAATCTGCAAGCCCTTCTATAACAGGCACGCTATGAACAGTTTTCAAAGTATCTGATAAAGCAACATGTGCAAACTCATGATAGATAATTTCTGGAACCATCGCTGTATCGATATAGTAATATTTATTTGTAAAAAACTTATCCATATGTTTGGTAACTTCTTTAGCACCATATAAAAATGCAATCACACCGACATTAGATACGGCAGAGGTTAAGAAATCAGTCGATAAGACAGAGGGTGTCTTGGCAACTTGTAGTCCTTGATAAATAAGACTATTTTTCTGTGACTCAGAAACGGTTTCATCGACTACAACAATCGAATTATGGATAGGATTTTTTCCTTTCGTTTTAACCTCTTCCCTAGCATTAATCACTTTCATCGGGCTAAACCAAATCTCTTGCCCCCACGCTTTACCATCTTTAATAAATTTAGGGGTCTGACCTGCTGGAGTTGTCCAAGCATTATTGTAATTTTCTTCTAATTCTGCATTTTTAAAATGTCGTGTTCTTGAATAAGAATTTGTCATCTCTAGTCTAATGGTTATCTGAGATAAAGATTTAACATATTCTGACTTAATATTATCTATCCAAAAATTCTTGGCCAGAGTTAAATGATAAAGAACATTAGCAGCTTTTTTTATAAGTTCAGGATCGGCTTCAAATGAAATAGCTTCGTCATCAGTACCAGCAACTATTTTAAAGTCTTGATTTTCAAAGCCATTTTTACAGTCAGTAAACTGAAGGTTTCTTTTTTCAAAACTATAGTCTTTACCATTTCTGATCAAAACATCTAAGTCTTTATTGCACTCAGCATAAGCTTGCTGAGTAAATACACTGAATATGATTAAAGGTAAGACCTTAATCAATGAATGTTGATATATTTTCATTATCTTCTCCGCGTACATTTTTAGAATCAATCACTCCTTCCGTAATACTTAGTCCTAGGGTTGCTAGAACATTAAACGGAGGTGGAGCAAAAAAAGTTGCATATCCAGCGACATCAAAAATAAAATCTTTGATTTTTTCAAATCTAGACTTCTCAGGATTCCATAGATCGTCGTATTGAACGGCATATTCTATGTCCTCAAAGCTGAGGTATCCTGTTTCATATGCGGCCATAACGATCTCATCATAGTAGATTGTTCGTTTATAGAATTGGTCCATCGCTTGAAGATCGAGAATGTCTTTACGCATTCTCTTCCGTGCAAGATTGTATTGACTTTGGGGATCAAGAGTCAGTCTTTCAACATAGTTTTCTCTCTCTCCCATTGCATTTGTAAACGAAAACTCTTGGATGATGACAGGAGCACTTGCCTCTACATCAGGGTCAACCCCCATCCTTCGTGAAGCTTTCACTAAAACTTGTGCCAACATCATTATTTCTGTAGCGGAGTATTTCTCATACAGGTCTTTTCTTTTTGTAAGTTTGTTATAGCGACTTACAGCTTCTGTAGAGAATTGTGACTGAGTCATCTCTAATGTTTTAGCATCTTGAGTCAGACGATCATTAGTGATAAGTTTATTTTTTGCTTTGAATATAACTTCAAAGTAATTTTCTAAACTAATATAAGAATCATTATAATCGTCATTATCTCGCATATACTCAAGCTTAAGATAGGTTCCGTAGTCTATTAGAAATTCTTTATAAGCCAGTTCGTTTAAATACTTTAAGCTTTTAAGTTTCTTTTTACGACTAAGCTCCCCCTCTCCTTTGCGGTTTTTCACATGATCTCTTATGTAGTTAAACTCTTGATAAACACATAGCTCAGTTTCATCTGGCCAATATTCAAAATTTTCATAAAGCGACTCAACATCATTATATTCCTTAAGAGATCTTTGTCTGCGAGACAATCCTCTTCTTCTTTTCTCTTTTAAGCGCCCGCTTACTATATCTTTTTCAATTTTCCCTAGTTCATATATATCACGATTAATGAGAGCAAGTTTTTCATGAAGTATATTGTCTATAACATGAAGAGATCTAAGTAATTTAAGATAAGTCTCAACAGAGGAATAATCAGCTTGAAAACCTTTAGCCACAAGATTTCTTTTAAAGAGATCTATCGCGCTTAATTCGCATTTCACATTTTTTTCATTTAAATATGAGAACATTGATTGGTAGAAGATATCACTTATCACACTCGCTTCAGGCGCATAGATCAAATGTTTAAAGTCTTGGATGTCTTTTTTGTGAAAGCTTTTAATCTCTGCTTCTTTGTCATTGTTCATCAATGACAGATCACTCATTTCAATATCAAAAGCACTTACTTGGATACTAAAACCTGCGATGAGGAAAAAGAAAATAGTCTTCATAGAAACCTTTTTAATTTTTAACTTCCCAAAACTATATTACTTATTAAAAAAATATAAATTCGCTTTGTACTATTTTCTCAGGTGTTTATTTTTTTGACACTTCATAAGCAAAATCAAAAGTGTAAACTTTCTGTTCACCGTCTGAAAATTGTTCTCAAGAAAGTGATAAAAAATAAATCTCAGCTAAACTACTCTAAATTAATTTTTAGGAGTTCTTATGAAAACACTATTAGGTTTAAGTGTCTTAGCTATAAGCATGACCACATTTGCACAGTCTCATTATGCTTACCAGATGAAGACTATTAATAATCCCGAAGTTGGAACAACCCATGTTAAAGCAAAAATTTCAGCTGAGGCAAATTCAGCAGAAGGCGTATGTAAAGCGCTAGGTTACTCTACTGCAGTTCCAAACAGTATTATCAGAACGAGTAGCTATGGCTTCGGAGTCATTTTCGATAATAATGGTAATTTAAAAAATGCAGCTGTAAATCATTACTATGTAAAAGAAGTCACTTGCCTCAATTACTTAGGCGTCTCTAAACAACGTATTGATGTATTCGTTAACCCTACCTTTCCAGGGACTGAAACAAAATATAGTGCAGAACAATCTGATGGAAATGGAATATGTATAAATCTTGGTTACGATGGTGGAGCCAAAACTACCGCAAGAACAAGTTCCTATGGCCCTAGCCTCATCATCAGAAATAATGGTGAGATTCAAGGTATGGCCCAAAATCATTATTATGTTAAAACACTTGCCTGTGCTTCAAACGACGGCTTTCTAAGTGAATTGCCAATCTTCGATCACAACAGAAGTGATTATCCATTAAATTATAATTTTGGTTCTCGTGGAAAAGAAATAGCTGACACAGTTATTGAAGTGGCGAAAGCAATCGAGCCATACATCAACAACCAAGAAGAGCGCCAAATTGATGATCTCAAAAAAGTTGCTGTAAGACTCAAAGCTCAAATTGAGAGCGGCAGAAGCATAAATCATGTGAAAAGCACACTCGATCAATTAGAGCTTAAACTCGTTGATTCAGAGTACTTTATTGATAAGCACCTTGAGACAGATAACCTCGATCGCTTAGCAATGAAGCTTCTTACGGCAAGAGAATATCTGTTAAGCATGATTGATTTTATTGATGCAGACTACACTCAGGACATGGGTCCCCTTTACTAAGATTACGGAGAATAAAATGTTTACTAAAGCTTTAACACTTACGGCCTGTGCCTTAGCTATCTTACCTAACCTCGCAGGAGCAGTGGAAATTATAACGAACCCAACATATCCTGGAACTGAGATTCCTGTGTCTTTTAGCTATTGGAATCAAGAAAACGGCGTTTGTAAAATTTTAGGATTTGAGCGTGCCATCCCAAAGTCAACTGAGTTTTCTGATACCGATAAAAAATCAATAATTCTAGGTGAAGATGGGAGCATTTTAGAGGCTAAAGAAAGAAACTATGTTACACAAATATTCTGTGAAGGAGTTGGAAATCGTTCTGTAGAGACTGTTGTTGAAATAAAAGAACCCACTGATCCTAATAGTCATATACCTCTTGCCTTTGCTTATTGGTCTGAAGAAGACGGTATTTGCAAAGTACATGGTTACGACCGGGCAGTTCCTAAATCTTCAACTTTTGATGGAGATGAAAGAGTGCTTCTTGTTGATGCAGGTGGATCATATATAAGTTCAGCAGAAAGAAGCCGTGTGACAAGTACATATTGTATTGGTGAGTCGAGTATCTATATGAGCCATATTGGCTATAATAATAGTAACTCTAATCCTTATTACAGAAGACTCGGCTTCAATTTTAGATCAAGAGCTCTTACAGTTGCAAATGATGTCATTAGTATCTCAAAAAGAATTGAACAATATTTAAATAATTCCCAAGAAGTTAAAATTGATGCTTTAAAATCAAAAGCTGCTAGACTTAAAGCTCAAATTGAAGGTGGAAGGCAACTTGATATCGTGCTTTCAACCATCACCGAACTTGAATTACTTCTATCCCAATCAGAGGGCTTTATTAGTGATATGCTAGAAACTGATAGACTTGATCAAATGGTTCTTACACTTATGACCTCTCAAGAGTCACTTCTTACAATGATTGATTTTCTTAAAAATGATTTCAAAGGACAAAGGCAAGAACTTTACTGAAATCATAGATTGAACCGTCTAAACTTTAAACAGTATAAAATTTATACACCTAAATCTATGCTAACGCGCTGGATTTAGGTGTTCTACGTTGGCACAGCACTTGTATGTATATAAGCATCTAGCCTGAGAGAGGAGGAAAGATGAAAACACATACGAGAGAGAATACACATTTATTTTTAGGCGCTTTGGTCGCACTAGTTATAAGTGCCTTTATCGGCCCAAGTTCTTACGCGGCAAATAAGCCCATAAATTGCAAAACTAATTTTGGCGAGAAGTCATTCACTATTGACCAATATGAGGTTGCTTTTCACGCCCAAGACCAAGGAAGAAGTATCTCTTCTGTACTGGGTTCTGTGACAAAGAAAACCCATAAAGGTTTCAACAAAACTGTCTATCAGAATGGATATAGACACCTGATTCATATTGAAAACGAAAAAGAATTTAGTTCAGATAATGATTTTATGGCCGTAATTTCCCCTAAGGGCCATAAAATGACTTACCCACTTATTTGCAGTCGAGTGCAGTAAGTCAAACCATTTTCCCCCTATGTAAACGAGATCGGTCCCCCAACCGATCTCTTTTTTTTTGTCTAAACTATTCATTTCACTGCCAATTAATGCTATATTTTCAGCTCACATCAGGGAGATTTCATGGATTACAAGTTTTCAGACATTGAAGCTAAATGGCAAAAATATTGGGACGAACATAGTACTTTTAAAGTGACTATGGACAAGGATAAACCAAAATATTATGTCCTCGATATGTTTCCCTATCCAAGTGGAGCTGGACTACACGTAGGTCACCCTGAAGGTTATACTGCCACCGATATTATGGCCCGCTATAAGCGTATGAAAGGGTTCAATGTTCTCCATCCTATGGGTTGGGACAGCTTTGGGCTTCCTGCTGAAAACTACGCCATTAAAACAGGAACTCATCCCCAAGCCACAACAGAAAAAAATATCGCCACCTTTAAACGTCAATTAAAAATGCTTGGCTTTTCCTTTGATTGGGATCGTGAAGTTGCAACGAGTTCGGTGGATTATTATAAATGGACTCAATGGCTCTTCGTTCAGATGTATAACAAAGGGCTTGCCTACGAAAGTGAGATGAATGTGAACTGGTGTCCCGAGTTGAAAACAGTTCTTGCCAATGAAGAAGTGGTGAATGGTAAGTCTGAAGTGGGTGGTCACCCTGTCATCCAAAAGCCTATGAAGCAATGGATGCTAAAGATTACCGAATACGCTGATCGTCTGCTTGATGATTTAGATGATCTCGATTGGCCAGAAAATATTAAAGAGATGCAACGCAATTGGATTGGAAAAAGCGTTGGGGCTGAAGTTATCTTTAAAACAGAAGAAGGTCATGAAATAAAAGTTTTTACCACCAGAGCAGATACCCTTTATGGTGCGACTTATATGGTACTTGCTCCTGAGCATGAACTGGTGGCCAAGATCACCACTGATGAGATGAAGACCAGTGTAAAAAAATATCAAGAGCGTGCGGCAACGAAATCAGATCTTGAGCGAACTGAACTCAATAAAGATAAAACAGGGGTTCCCACTGGAGCCTATGCAATTAATCCCGTGAGCGGAGAAAAGATTCCTGTATGGATTTCAGATTACGTCCTTGCGACTTATGGAACGGGAGCGATCATGGCAGTTCCAGCTCATGATCAAAGAGACTGGGAATTTGCTAAAGAGTTTAAGCTCGATATCGTCCCTGTGCTAGAAGGGGGAGATGTCTCCAAAGAAGCCTTCACCGGAGAAGGACCGCATATTAACTCTGATTTTATCAATGGTCTGGGTAAAGAAGACGCGATCAATAAGATGATTGAACACTTAGAAAAAAATAAAATCGGTCACAAGACTACAAATTACAAACTTCGTGACTGGCTTTTTTCAAGACAACGTTATTGGGGTGAGCCTTTCCCACTCTTAAAGGATGCAGAAACAGGCAAAGTGCTAAGAGTTCTCGAAGCAGATGAGTTACCAGTAGAGCTGCCTGAAGTTGAAAAATATGAGCCAAGTGGAACTGGTGAATCACCACTAGCCACAATTGATGAATGGCTATATTTCACTGATCCTAAAACAGGAAAAAAAGTTCGACGTGAAACCAATACTATGCCTCAATGGGCTGGATCTTGTTGGTACTACCTCCGCTATATTGATCCTAAAAATACAGAAAGACCTTGGGACATGGATAAAGAAAAATATTGGATGCCGGTTGATCTTTATGTGGGTGGAAAAGAGCATGCAGTTATGCATCTTCTCTACGCTCGCTTTTGGCATAAAATCTTTTTTGACCTCGGACTAGTTTCCACCAAGGAGCCTTTTAAAACTTATCGCTATCAAGGAATGATTCTTGCTGAAGATGGCGAAAAAATGAGTAAGTCTCGTGGTAATGTTATTAATCCTGATGGGATAGTGAAAGACTTTGGTGCGGACACACTTAGACTTTACGAGATGTTTATGGGACCCCTTGATAAAGATAAGCCATGGTCTATGAATGGAGTAAAAGGGGTTTATGGATTTATTTCAAAAGCTTTTAAAACTTTTGGGGATAAATCTCTTCATTCAGAAGATTCAGAAGAAACTCTCAAGCAATTGCATAAAACCATTAAAAAAGTCACTGAAGACATTCAAGAGATGAAGTTTAATACGGCGATTTCTCAAATGATGATCTTTACTAATCATTGTGCTAAAGAAAAGAAGTTCTCCAGCAAGACGGCTGAAACCATGTCCCTTCTACTTGCCCCCTTTGCTCCTCATGCAGCTGAAGAAATCTGGGCAGTATGTGGACATGATAAAACTCTGACCTATGAAGCATGGCCTGAGTTTGATGAAGCTCTGGCAAAAGATGATTTGATCACTATGGCGATTCAAGTGATGGGTAAAACTCGCTCTACCATTGAAGTGCCAGCAGATATCAGCAAAGAAGATTTTCTCGCTCAAGCTAAGGCGGATCCAAAGATTGCAAAATATTTGGAAGGAAAACAGATCCTAAAAGAGATCTATGTTCAAGGGAAGATTTGTAATTTTGTAGCTAAATAGCCAATCTATGTGGGCAGCCTAGTCTGCTCACTTATCAATAATTCCATACATTTAAGCTTGTCCCTTAGTGTATTTACAACCTCAGGTCATAATGGACTTGTTTCGATAAGTAACTATAGAATATGTATAGAGCTGGGGGAATAAATGAAAAGAATAAATTGGACTTTGATGTTAATGTTGATCACCTCAATGCTAATGATAGGCTGTCGTCCAACAGAAGAAGCTACAGAATTTGGAATGGCTAACATACAAAATGAAACGAATACAACCAATGTTGGTTCAGAGTTTGATTTTTCATACCTTGAATCGGATATGATTGAAGCAGACCCAGATTTGAGTGATGAAGAAAATGAACTTGCATGTCTTGAGCGTGGGGAAAATTGGCAAGTTGTTTATGATGGTTCAGAGAACGGGCCCGTTCTTGGTTGTGCCGAAATTCCTGGGGAAGAAATGCCTTACAATGAGTCTGAGCTGGATCCTATATATGAATCACCTGTTGCAGAATTACCAGAAGAACCAGCGCCAGGTGGAAATTGCCAAGGTAGCGAATGCTTAGATGTTATCCTTGAAGACTCCACTGACCCTTATGCTCCTTATTATTGTCACAAAGACAATTCATCTGAATTAAAAGTAGATGTTTGCCATTTTAATAAAGGTAATAATAAACCAAACTCAATTTGTATGAATCTCAATGGTTGGCTAAATGGGCATGATCCAACACCAGGGGTCGCCGGGATAAAGACCAAAAAGAGTCATAACAAAGATGGAAGAGAGGATCACCTAGGACGATGTAATAAAGCTGACTATGCTTTTTACCAAAAATCATAAGAGCAGCCTTAGAAACTTTTTGCTATTTTTAAGGCTTTAAATTCGATATCAAGAGTAGAGAGATACGTATACATCTCTAAATTCAAAAAGCCTTCTTTATAAGCTAATTTGAGGAGTTTAGATCGATGTTGAGCTTTTATACCTTTATGCAAGTTGTGCAGTTTTAACTTAGTAAGATATTCTCTCTCCAAACATGGGTTAGCAAAATGGATCCTCTCATCAAAATATTCTCTTAACTTCTGTGAGGGATAAGCCTGGCTTATTTTATCAGAGGCTAAATCAAGCTGAGGCTTTTTTAAACTTTTGGTAGATCTAATTTTGTTTTTAAGAATTTCATTTTCTATGGCCATATCAAAAGCCTTAAATTCAATTTTTGAAATCTTATGATCCTGATAAAGTTCAACCAATTTTTGTTTTAAATTTTTGATATCACTTGTGTTCGAGAATTGATTTTTTAGATGCTGATAGGCTTGGATAACAGAGTTAGCACAAAAGTTTTTATTGCGTGATTTTTCTTGGTTGAGAATATGAAGAAACTCATCTTGGAAAACATCAGAGTTTTGAGTTTTCTCCGACACCCTTTGAACTGATTTATTATTTATCACAAGATAGCTAACTGTCATAAAAATAGACAGACTAATGACACCAACGTATTGAAATCTCTTCATAAAACATCCTCTTTGACTCTTTAAAAGCAAAAGTCCTGCCAACTAGCTTAAATTTACTAAACTTGCTCTTGTTATGTGCGTTGCAACTTTCTAAGCTGTGTGTAATTTTCTAGAATTCTTGCATCATTAAATTTATGAAGGGAGAAACTAATGAAGGTTATTATTTTAGCTGTGATCCTTATGATCTCAAGCGCTTTTGCTGCTACAAACAACACAGGCACGATTAACAAAACAAAATTTGATATCAGAAAGCCAATTAAAAAGTGGATTGGTAAAATGAACGACGGTTTTATCGTTGGTATCGCTCAAGGAAGCCTAGCTACTAATCTAAGAGCTCGTAGAAATGGTGGGTTAGACGAGTCAATCAATGAAACCAGAAGCACGAAAATGCAACTGAGCTTTGGCTGGCAAGATATCAAAAACCAAGAATTTGGATATGGAGCTTATTTTACTTACACTGATATCGCCGATGGACTCTCTGAGTTAGATGGATCTAATGCAGAAGATATTAGATCAATGCGTTGGTCAGCTAATGCGACTTACGGAATCAATGAAGAAGTTTATTCTTACGGTGGCTTAAACTTAAATAAATACTATGGAAGTGGTGACGTGGAAGCCAATATCGACCGTGGAATTGGTTACCAAGCGGGTGTTGGTTTCAATATTCATGAAAGAGCTATTATTGAATTAGAGTATCTAGCTCTATTAAACGAAGGAAGAATCAGCAAAACGAATATTGATGTTGAAGCAAAAGGGATTATGCTTAAACTAAATACACCTTTTACTTTTGATATTTAATTAGATAAATAAAAATAATTGTATCAAGGGGAGGCCGTGGTCTCCCCTTTTTTATTCACGAAGGAGCTACGATGAAATATAGAGTTGAATCTAAGGATCAGTACCAACAGTTTTATCAAACAAGCATGGAAGACCAAAACAAATACTGGGAAGAGCGAGCACAAACTTTTACCTGGTTTAAGAAATGGGATTCAGTACAAACAGGTAATTTTAAAGATCTTAACGTAGAATGGTTCTCTGGTGGAAAGCTCAATATCACTGTCAATGCTCTAGATCGTCATGCAGAAAACACACCCGATAAAGTGGCTATTTTTTGGGAACCTAATGACCCTAAAGAAAGCCCCATTCAATATACTTATAAAGAGTTACTTGAAAAAGTGAATCAATTTGCCAATGTGCTGGCCGGACAAGGCATTGAGAAAGGCGACCGCATCTGTTTTTATATGTCTATGGTGCCTGAGTTTCTTATCGGTGTCCTCGCGACAGCAAGAATTGGCGCGGTTCACTCTGTAGTTTTCGGTGGTTTTTCAGCTAAAGCTCTTGCAGAGAGAATTAATGACTGTGATGCTAAACTCGTGGTGACGAATGACGAAGCCTATCGAGGTAACAAAATAGTGCCGCTCAAAAATATAACTGATGAAGCCCTGGAGAAGTGCAGCTGCGTAAAATCAGTTCTTTGTCTGAAAAGAACAGGTGGAAATATAAAAATGCAAGAAGGGCGGGACCATTGGCTGAACGAGCTCCTAGACCTTGCGGATAAAGAATTCCAACCGGCGGAGATGGATGCGGAAGATCCTCTTTTTATTCTCTACACCTCAGGTTCTACTGGTAAGCCCAAAGGATTGCAACACACAACAGCTGGCTACATGCTTTGGGCCAGTGAGACTTACAAAAATGTATTTCAAGTTGGCGATAATGATATTTATTGGTGTACCGCAGATATAGGCTGGATCACTGGTCACTCATACATAACCTATGGACCCCTATTAAATGGCTCAACTCAAGTAATGTTTGAAGGGATACCCACTTTTCCTGACGCGGGAAGATTTTGGCAAATCGTTGATAAATATCGAGTGACTCATTTTTACACTGCACCCACGGCCATTAGAGCACTGGAAGCCTGTGATGAGAAATTTGTTAATGAAGCGAACCTATCTAGCTTGAAAGTTTTAGGTACAGTGGGTGAGCCGATTAATATCGAAGCCTGGAATTGGTATAATGAAAAAATCGGAAAAAAGAACTGTCCAATTGTCGATACTTGGTGGCAAACCGAAACGGGGGGGATCATGATCTCAACTCTTGCGGGAGTCACAGATGTGATTCCTTGTCACGCCACTCTTCCTCTCCCAGGTGTATGTCCCATGCTCGTTGATAACGAAGGCAATGAAATTACAAGCAATCCTGCGGAAGGAAATCTTTGTATCGATAGGCCTTGGCCTGGTATGGCACGAACTATTTATGGAGATCATGAAAGATACAGACAAACATATTTCTCGACTTACCCTGGAAAATATTTTACCGGAGACGGTGCCAGACGAGATAAAAATGGAAACTATCGTATCACTGGAAGAGTAGATGACGTCATCAATGTTTCAGGGCATAGAATTGGAACTGCAGAAGTTGAAGACGCTATCAATGAACACGAAGCGATTGTAGAGAGTGCAGTTATCGGAGTGCCTCATGACATCAAAGGTGAATCACTCGTGGCATTTATGATTCCTTTTCATAGTGATAGCTCTTCCCAAGATCTGTTAACATCAGTCAATGAGCTGATCACTAAAGAGATTGGAGCGATTGCAAAATTAGAAAAAGCCATTGTGGTGCCAGGACTACCGAAGACTCGATCAGGAAAAATTATGCGTAGGATTCTGAGAAAGGTTGCCAGTGGTGAATTAGATAAGTTGGGTGATACTTCGACTCTCTTAAATCCAGAAATTGTAGATGAGATCATTAAAGCGATGAAATAAAAAAAGGGGTGCCAAAGACACCCCTCAATAAGGAAAAATATTATGGGATGTTAGCTCCCACACGCAATACACTCATCAGGATTATCTAATGAGCACATCATAGCTTCTTCTGCAGAGTACTGACCTGGCTGAGCCACTGGTGTCGCTTCAGCTTGTTTTTCTTCACGGATCGTGAATTTAATTGCATCACTCGCCGCTTTGGTTCTGAGGTAGTACATTCCTGTTTTAAGGCCACTTCTCCAAGCATGAAAATGCATACTAGAGAGTTTCCCCATATTCACATCAGTCATATGAATATTAAGAGATTGAGACTGATCGATATAAGCGCCTCTATCTTTGGCCATATCGATAATCGCTTTTTGCTTCACTTCCCAAACAGTTTTATAAAGATCTTTTACGTCTTGCGGAATTTCAGCAATTGGTTGAATCGATCCATTGTATTTCACAATTTGGTTTTTCATCTGCTCATTCCATAGTCCAAGTCTCATCAAATCTTTCACGAGGAATTTATTGATTACCGCAAACTCTCCAGACAGAACTCTTCTGGTATAGAGGTTAGAAGTGAATGGCTCAATACACTCATTGTTTCCAAGGATTTGAGATGTTGATGCCGTAGGCATTGGTGCCATGAGAAGAGAGTTTCTCACACCATTTGCTTTAATCTTATCTTTAAGTGCTGACCAATCCCAACGATCACTTGGAGTCACCCCCCACATATCGTATTGGAGAATCCCTTGAGACACCGGTGATCCCTCATATGAGTCATAAGCTCCGTCTTTTGCTGCAAGATCACATGAAGCACTGAGTGCAGCAAAGTAAATTGTTTCAAAAATTTCTTTATTGAGCGTTCTCGCTTCTTCAGAATCAAATGGCATTTTAAGTTTAGCAAATGTATCTGCAAGACCTTGTACACCAAGCCCAATCGGACGATTCTTTTTATTGGAATACTCCGCCTCTGGAACTGGGTAGTAGTTAAGGTCAATTATTTTATTTAAGTTCACAGTCACTTTATAAACAACTTCATAAAGTTTTTTGTGATCATACTGAGTTCCATCAACGTACATAGGAAGTGCGAGTGAAGCTAGGTTGCATACCGCCACCTCTTTGTCATCAGTGTATTGAATGATTTCAGTACAAAGGTTAGAACTCTTAATTGTTCCCAGGTTTTTCTGGTTTGATTTCTCATTCGCTGCATCTTTATACAACATAAATGGAGAACCAGTTTCAATTTGTGATTGAAGGATTTCAAACCAAAGCTTTCTTGCTGGAATTGTTTGCTTTGCTCTTCCCTCTTTTTCGTATTTTAAATAAAGCTTTCTAAATTCTTCACCATAACAATCAGCAAGACCTGGAGCTTCTTTTGGACAGAAAAGCGACCATTCTTTTTCACTTTCCACTCGCTCCATAAAAAGATCATTTACCCAAAGAGCATAGAATAAATCTCTTGCTCTAAGTTCTTCTTTAC
Source organism: Halobacteriovoraceae bacterium (assembly GCA_002713145.1). GTDB lineage: Bacteria > Bdellovibrionota > Bacteriovoracia > Bacteriovoracales > Bacteriovoracaceae. The sequence continues at coordinate 195,209 of PAVS01000019.1, read as the reverse complement.
CGTGATTTTTCTTAAGTTCTAAGAAGTCAAAAATATCTGCATGCCAAGGCTCAAGATAAATAGCAAAAGATCCTTTTCTCTTTCCCCCGCCTTGATCAACATATCTTGCCGTATCATTGAAAACTCTGAGCATAGGAACGATACCATTCGAGTAACCATTGGTTCCCTTAATAAATGTTCCTTTCGCTCTAATATTATGGATAGAAAGACCTATTCCTCCCGCTGACTGAGAAATAAGGGCACAATCTTTAAGTGAGTCATAGATACCAGCAATAGAATCATCTTTCATTGAAAGTAAAAAACAAGATGACATCTGTGGCTTGTTTGTACCTGCATTGAAAAGCGTAGGTGTCGCATGGGTAAACCATTTCTCGCTTAAAAGATGATAAGTTTCAATAGCAGCTTCAATATCATTAGTATGAATACCAAGAGCTACACGCATAAGCATATGCTGGGGACGTTCAACAATTTTTCCATCCACTCTTAAAAGATAAGATCTCTCCAGAGTTTTAAATCCAAAATAGTCATATTCAAAATCACGTGAATAAGCTAACTCAGCTCCAATTCTATCTTTATGCTCCATTGCGAAATCATAAAGCTCTTTAGATATCGCCGGCATTTTTTCACCCGTCGTTGGGTTTTCATAATGATAAAGCTTATCCAAAGTATCAGTGTAGGTATCACTGGTTTTTCTATGAAGGTTTGCGACAGCAATTCTTCCTGCTAATCTTGCATAGTCAGGGTGAGTTGAAGTCATATAAGCTGCAACTTCAGCAGATAAATTATCTAGCTCTTCCGTGGTGATACCGTCGAAAAGACCTTGGATCGTTCTTTTCGCAACTTCCATTGCATCTACGAATTCTGTGTTTAACCCATACGTGAGTTTTTGAATTCTAAGTGTAATCTTGTCAAACTTGACTGGCTCTTTTTTGCCTGATCGTGTGGTTACAAACATCTCTCTTTCCTTTTTTTGTACCAACCTAACAAATTGGTACCCATAATTATTTTTCCTTAAATATTATTCTTTAGAAGTCAGCATCTAGACTAAAGTCAAAGCCACCATCTCCTGTAACAGAATTCATAACACCAGCTTTTTGATATTCAGCAACTCTCTTCTCAAAGAAATTCGTTTTTCCTTGTAGAGAAATAAGCTCCATCCAATCAAATGGGTTTGTTGATCCATAAAGTTCCTTGCATCCAAGTTCTAAAAGAAGTCTATCCGCAACGAACTCAATGTATTGCTTCATTTGCTCAGCGTTCATACCAATAAGGGACACAGGAAGAGCTTCTGCAATAAAGGCTTTTTCATACTCAACAGCTTCGTGAATAAGCTCATGAACAGTACTTTCAGGCAGCTTATTATTAAGGTGCTTATAAAGCATACAAGCAAAATCAGTGTGAAGACCTTCATCACGTGAAATCAATTCATTTGAAAAAGTAAGCCCAGGCATGAGCCCCCTTTTCTTAAGCCAGAAAATAGAGCAGAAACTTCCAGAGAAAAATATCCCTTCAACAGCTGCGAAGGCCAGAAGTCTAGTAGCAAAGCTTGCTTCATCAGACTCAATCCACTTCAATGCCCAGTCTGCTTTCTTTTTAATACAAGGAATATTATCTACGGCTTTAAATAGATAATCTTTCTCTTTTGCATCTTGAATATAAGTATCAATAAGGAGACCGTAAGTTTCTGCGTGAATATTTTCCATGGCAATTTGAAAACCATAAAAGCTTCTTGCCTCAGGAATTTGAACATCGTTATAAAATCTTAATGCTAAGTTTTCGTTAACGATTCCATCACTTGCAGAAAAAAACGCTAGGATATGCTTGATATAATGTTTTTCATCATCATTGAGCTTTTTCCAGTCTTCAAGATCTTGATACAGATCAATTTCTTCAGCAGTCCAGAAAGAGGCCATTGATTTTTTATACATCTCCCAAATATCTTGATATTTGATGGGGAAAAGTACAAAGCGATCATTACTTTTATCAAGCAAAGGTTCTATAGTAGACATAATTTCTCCTTAAATCCGTCTCGTGTGTGTGTTTTGGATTTTGTCTTATTTTTTTAAATGTCGTTGAAAATTCTCTCAAATCTTCCATCCTCGTGGTTAAAAACAAAAGGGGTCTGACTTAAAGCGTCTTAAATGCGCTTTTCACAGTTGCGGGACAGTTTTGGATTCTCACCAAATTCACCAAGCTTTGTTTCGATAGATATAGCTTAAGAAATCACCTAAATTTTTGCCAGCAAAAATTTCTTACAAGATCTCATTTTTTGGAATATGTCGTGGTATCAAACCCTTAACGCAGGTAACATCTACCATATATAGTGGTGGGTGTAAGAATAATGACAAGAGATTTACTTTAGTAAATAAGTACACTTTGGCCGGCATATGATTGATAAAGAAAATGAGTGTAGGCATAATAGCTCTATGATGAATTTTAAACTTTTAATGACACTTTTTACGCTCTCCGCACTTATATATTCTATTATGCAAATAAAGTTTTTTCTCAACGATAACTTTATTGAGAGAGACACCAAACTTAAAGCTGAAGTTAATCGATTTCTTAATGGTAATGTGAATTAGTTCACTCTATAATAAACCGAATGAACCTAGAGAATTTAAGACCATTTGTAGAAGCGGAAAGAAACTGTAAAGTCTGGGCCATTGGTGGTGGTAAAGGTGGCGTGGGTAAAAGCCTAGTCACCGCTAACACTTCTATCTGTTTGGCGCTTATGGGCTATAAAGTGGTGACCGTTGATTTGGATCTCGGTGGCGCGAACATGCACACCTGCTTAGGTATTCCTATTCCGGATAAAACACTCTCTGATTATATTTCAAACAAGGTCACTAATATCAATGATCTTCTTGTTCCTACTCCTATTAGAAACTTACAAATTATCTCTGGAGCTCAGGACGAATTAGGAATTGCTAATTTAAAACAAATGCACAAAAACAAAATTCTCTCTAAGCTCAATGAATTAGATGCAGATTTTGTATTACTTGATCTCGGTGCGGGGACAACTTTTAATACCCTCGATTTTTTTATCAGTGCTGATAAAGGAATCTTAGTCATTCTCCCGGAACCCACTTCAATTGAAAATACTTATCGATTTATAAAATCTGTGTATCATCGCCGTTTAAAAATGATTGAAGAACTCCTCGATATTCAACCTCTCATTAACCAAGCTATGAACGCAAAAATATCTTCACCCGGCAGCACACCTGTAGAGCTGGTCAAAAGAATCATAGATATCAATCCAGAGGCTGGACATAGACTTCAAACTGAAATTAGTAAATTTAAACCACATATCATTATGAACCAAATTCGAAATCAACAAGATATCGATATTGGATTTTCCATTCAAAGTGTTTGTAAAAGATATTTTGGAATAGACCTCAAGTATGTGGGTTACCTCGATTACGATGCAGCCGTTTGGCAGTCAGTGAAAAAAAGAAAACCACTTTTAATGGAATTTCCAAATTCTAGACTGGTAAATAATTTTGACCGTATCGTGCACAAGCTCTTAGAAATAAATTAGGAATATTATGAATTGGGAAGAGAAAAAAAACTATTACGAAATTTTAGAGTTGCCTACAGAGGCTACTTTGCAAGAAATACATGAAGCTTATATCAGAGCTAAAAATGCTTACTCGGGAGATTCCGCAGCCCTCTATTCATTAATGAGCAATGATGAATGCGCGAAAGTTCTAGAACAAGTAGAAGAAGCTTATTCTATCCTAGGAGTTGCTGATAAAAGAAGAGAGTACGATAAAGCCAGAGGTTTAAATCAATCGCAAACTCCTGAAGGTTTTAACGAAGAGATCATGAGTAAACCTGATTACAAACCCCAAACGAATCTTTCTGAAATGCTCAAAGACTCAAACTCTACTCCTAACCATGAAAGTGTGATTAGAGAAAATGCACTAAAAGAAGAATTTAAATACAAACAAGAGCACTCTTCTCGATACGAAGCGAGTGTATCTAAAATTCAAGCCGTGAAAAAATTTGGCTTAAATTTTGAAGTCGATAATGGATTCGAGCAAGAAATTGAAAACTGTTCTGAGTACACAGGCGATTTCTTACAAAAAATTAGAGAGTACAAACAAGTTTCTATTGAGAGGATGTCTGAGATGACTAAAATCTCCAAAACATATATTCGTAATATAGAAGCAGACGAGTTTTCTAAACTTCCAGCAGATGTTTATACGCGAGGATTTGTTTATCAGTATGCAAAATGCTTAAAGCTTAATCCTGATTTGGTGGCGACTTCCTATATCCATCACCTTAAACAATTAAAGAGCACTACCCTTTAATGACCCAAGAGCCACTAGTCTTTATCATTCATTCAGACGATCTGGAGAAACATAAAAGACTAGATACCTATTTGGGTGAGAAAATCCCCCACCTGAGCCGCTCGCTCATCAAAAAGCTTTTTGAAAATGGAGAATTTGAGAGCAAACAAAAGCTCTCCTTGAAGAAAATGCCCAGTGTAGGGACCCGGATTATTTTTCACGATTCAGGTCCAAAAGACACAGAAATATTAGCAGAAGACATACCTCTTGATATTTTATTCGAAGATGAATACCTCCTCATCATTAATAAACCAGCAGGTATGGTCGTGCACCCAGCCCCTGGAAACTATACGGGAACATTAGTAAATGCTGTTCTCCACCATTGCCCTGATCTCAAAGGAATTGGAGACGAAAAAAGACCAGGAATTGTTCATAGGTTGGATAAGGGCACGACTGGTATCATGATGGTGGCCAAGGAACAGCAAACCCATGCTGCCCTGGTAAAACTTTTGAGCAAGCACGATATTATAAGAAAATATGAAGCTCTTATTGTGGGGGCAAGAATTCCTAGCGAGACTTTTCTTGACGCCCCCATCGGACGCTCCCCTCACAATAGATTAAAAATGGCGACTGATGTAAAAAATGCCAAAGTTGCCAAGACTCACTTTAAGGCTTTAGAGTTTTTTGAAAGGCTCACTCATTGTGAACTCAAACTAGAAACAGGACGCACTCATCAAATTCGTGTCCATTTATCTAGTTTATTAAATGCCCCCATTTTAAATGATCATCTCTATGGCCGAACAAAAGAAGAACAGCTTCTTTTATCAAATCAAATCAAAGGTCTGATCAAAGACTATGAATATCCTTTTCTTCATGCCAAAGTTCTAGGTTTTATTCATCCCATAACCAAGAAAGAACTTTTTTTTGAAAAAGAGCCACCTGAGCTTTTCCAAAAAGTCTTAGAACAGTTAAGGCTTGAAAGTGAATAAACTATTAGAAAAAATTTTCAAGCAAGGTAAGTTTACCGTCTTTGACGACAAGCCTGATTTTGACTTTGCTAGTGTTCATCAAATTCATTCAGCCGATATCGTCACTTTTCCCTGTGACAACTCAGAAAAAGCTGACGGAATTAGTGCGGAGTTAAAAAACTTAACACTTCCCTTGGCGATTAAAACGGCAGATTGTATGCCTGTTCTATACCTATCAAAAACTCATGTGGCAGTTGTTCATGCGGGGTGGCGTGGGCTTAGAGATAAGATCTTAGTGCATCCGCTGCTCAAAGAGCAAGTTTGGGATTCTATTTACATCGGTCCTAGCATTTCGGGGGAAGCCTTTGAAGTCAGCTCAGATTTTAGAGAAGAATTTCCTCATAGCCCACATTTTAAACAAAGAGATAATAAACTCGTATTTGATCTCATTGCCGAAGCAAGAGATCAACTTAGTCAGGAATTAAATTTTCGAGAATTTGACACAAGCAAGGTGTGCACTTTTACGAATACCGACTATAATAGTTATCGCAAAGATAAAACAGATAAACGTAATTATAATATTTTTCAAATGAATTAAGAGGTAAAAATGTCTAACCAAAGATCAGTTACATTAAATGGACTTGTCCTTCCCAATGTTATTCTCATTTTAGTATTTATCGCGATGATTATGGTGGGTGCTTATATGACGAATCATTATTATCAAGCTCACTTTCCGCAAGGAATAAACCAAGCTTCAAGTATCTGCGACATCAATGCGTTTTGGAGCTGTGATAAAGCCACTAAGTCTGAGCTAGGAAGCTTTTTTAATGTTCCTACTTCTGTGGTTGCGATCATTTTAGGTCTGTTTGGACTCCTTGCTTGTTTTATGGGTAAAAGAGGAATGGAACAAACTCTCAAGCTTATCCTGATCGTTAACTTACTCGCCTGTATTGCTTTAGCCATTTATTCCCTCACCATGCTGGGTGGGCTTTGTTTGATGTGTACTGTATTCTACGTTCTCTCAGGGATAGCTGTCTTTATGCTCTTCAAATTTAGTGATATTAAACCTGGCTTTGATGCAAATTCTTTTGGAATCTTTGTGGTGATAGCTCTTATCCCTAGTCTATTATTTGGTTTTAATATTTCTCAAAAAAAATCAGAAACAAATAAGCGAGTTGCGAGTATGGTCTCAGAGTTTCAAAAGCTAAAGTCCTATGGAGAGGCTCCCTATGTTTCCCCTTATAGACTGGCCAGTGCCACCGAAGATTTCAATGATGCTCCCATTAGAGTCACCATTTTTTCTGACTTTCAATGTCCTTTTTGTAAGGTTGTAGGTGAACAATTCCATAAAATCATTAAGAAATACAAAGGTAAGATCAATGTACAATATATGTTCTACCCACTAGATAATGCTTGTAATAGTGAAGTGAAGAGAGCTTTTCATCAATATGCGTGTCAGGCGGCTTATCTCGCTGCTTGTGATGTGGATCAATTTGAAAAGATCCATGATCATATTTTTGCTAACCAAAGTAAACTTAACTATGACAACTTAAAAAAATGGCAAGATCAATTTGGCCTAAGTGGATGTTTTGAAAATAAAGATGTTCAAGATGTGGTTCAACAGACACTGAATGCAGGAAAATTCTATAAACTTAAATCAACACCAACGATGATTATTAATGGTAAAAAGATTGAAGGTGGAATTGATACTCCCGTTATTGAAGGAATTTTTAACTCACTTCTCTAATGACTTACAAACTACTCGAAACCCATTGTCATCTAGATTATCTTAAAGCAAAAAGCTTAGAAGACATTCTAGATGACTCTCAAAAAGCTGGGGTGGAAAAATTTCTCACCATTGGTGTTGAACCTGATAATTTTGATGCGGTCTTTGAGCTTTCTCAAAAGTATCCAAAGATCTACTTCACTCAGGGCATACATCCCCATGATGCTAAATTAGCGACAGAAGATGCATTTCAAGTTATTCGCAAGCGTAGTTCTGAGTCTAAGATGTTAGCGGTTGGTGAAATCGGACTCGATTATTACTACGACAACTCACCTCGAGAGAAACAAATAGAAGTGTTCAAGGAACAACTCCAGATTGCCATTGAAGTAGATAAACCTGTGGTGATCCACACCCGTGACGCCGATGAAGATACCATTGAGATTTTAAGTGAGTACGCACCTAAAATGAAGAGAAAAGGGGTCATTCATAGCTTTACCGCGGGTGCAGAGTTAGCTCAACTTGCAATCGATCTAGGTTTTTACTTAGGATTTAACGGTATTATCACCTTTAAAAAAGCAGAAAATGTTAGGGATATAGTCAGGCTGTGTCCTCTGGAAAAAATACTGCTTGAAACAGACTCTCCCTTTCTCACTCCTGTTCCCCATAGAGGAAAAGAGAATAATCCAAGTTATCTTCCTCATATTTTAGAAAAAGTGGCTGAAATAAAAAACATTGCTCCCCGAGAAGTTGAAGAGCAATGTTATCAGAATTCAATTGATTTATTTAGATTCTAGTTGCATACAGGATAATCATCTCTTTTAATCTTTGATCTATACCCATCGTTGAGATAATTTCCCATAAATTTAGACTTGAGAATAGTCGTGCACGTTTTATCGCCACGTTTAAATTCTATTCTGTGTTGATACTTAAAGTTTTGATAAAAAGCACAACCTTCTGAGCAGCTAAGGACATCTTCTTCTTCAAACAATCCAAAAAATCCGTTGATCACTCGATCTCTTCTGGTTAAAAAATTATCGACTTCAAGTTCTTCTATAGTTAAAATTTCTCGCTCATCTACATTCATTTTATTGAGCATAAAACCTTTAAGATCTGGCACAACTCGGTCTTCTAAAATAAAACTCGGGGTTGAGCATGAGCATGCCATTGCATTTGCTGAAAGTAATAGTCCAAAAATCAAAGTTGTAAGTAGTGTTTTCATAATGTCTCCTCAAAGTGTGTGTTAAACTAAAAGAAATTTAGCTTAACTCGAGAGGGGAAGCATTCTTTTTGAGTACAAAGTGTTCTCAGTTTGAGACCAACTAGTGTTTTTACTGATTTAGGTTTCGCAAATAAGAGATATGTGGGAGCTTTTGCTCTCCTACCGTTACCGTTTTCTTGAATGAGGTGAGCTCTCCACCCATTTTTTGATAGAAACTCACCGCTCTCGTGTTCGCTGGCAAAACCCAAACATTCATATTCTTAAAGTTTTGTTTTTGAAATTCTTCAACCAGAGCATAATAGAGTTTTTCCCCTACACCCCTGCGATAATAATCGGGATCCACATAAAGTGACCAGAGTTCGCTTTCAATTTCAGGAATCTCTTCTCGCTCTTTGTCTCCGACGACAAATCCAACAACCTTATTTTCAAGGACAGCAACGAGGCGAGTGAGATGTTGGTATTTTTCAAAATCTTTTTGCCAGTTTTCAATTCTTTTCTCTATCGACACTGAATCTAGGAATTCGTCATGGATAATTCCACGATAGGCTTCAAGCCACGCTCTAGCATGAAGACTTCCTACTGCTTCGCAATCCGTTTTCATCATAGGACGGATTTCAATTTGCATTTATTTATCAACCTTTACGTCTTTGAGCATATCACCTAAAGATTGTTTAAGTTCCTTGTTGTGCCGTGGTTTTGAATTTTTATGAGCCTTTTTAGCTGGTTGAGAACCACTGTTTCCCGAAGGTTCCACATATTCTGGGTAAAAAGGAAGATCCCCTTTAAATACGATGCGATCGAGGTGTTGAACGTAACCTGACCAGTGACCCGTATTATGATCTGTTCTTTTTATGGTTTCAAAAGTATGCATTTTAGAATCCATCAGATCAATCAAATGCACTAACATCGCTTCACTGGTTTGTGGAATTTTAGGTGAACCATATTTGTACTCTCCGTGGTGAGAGAGAAGGATATGCTTTAAATGTAGCTTGGTTTGGTAAGGAAAATCTTTAATACGATAAGAGTATTTATCCACCAGCTCAACACCTTTAACCAGATGGCCTACTAGTTTTCCCTCTTCAGTGTATTCGACATTGATGTCATCAGTGAGCTCATAAATTTTACACAGATCATGAAGAATAGCTCCAGCTACCACATAGTTTTTATTCACTTGGTAAACTTCAGAGAGACTCACGGCCAATTTCGAACAACTTAGTATATGTTCAAGCAGTCCACTTTGATAGGCGTGATGGATCGTTTTTCCTGCCTGCCATTTTTTAAGTCTACGCACAACTTCTTGATCAGAGATCACATTTTTCAACAAGTCACGTATATACACATCATCTAAATTATGAACGATTTGTTCTAACTCTTGAAACATTTCATCAGGGTTACTCTGGGCCTTCACTACAAACTCATCCTTATCCACCTCATTGTCGGCCACAACTACTATATCTTGTATAATAAACTGCTTTCGCCCTTGAAATAAATTTACTTTCCCCATGACCTTAACAAAGCTTCCCTTCTCAACTTTGTCATAAACTTCCTCTGCGTTGACCCAAACTCTTGATTCCAGATCGCCTGTGGCATCAGAGAGAATCACATTGAGATACTTTTTCCCATCTTTTGCTGTCATGAGGTTGATATATTTGACCAAAAAAATTGATTCAACATCTTGCTTGGGTTTGAGCTGGGAGACAGATAGTCTGGTCATAGAAATTCCTTTTAGTTCTTGTTTTGGTAAAGTATTAAAATAATTTTCTCTTGGCAATGAAACGGCTTTTGACACCTCGTACAAACTCAATTAATTCAAAGATTAAATCACCTCTCCCCTATTCAAAAAGCTAGTGTTGTGGCATAACTAGCTAAATTAAAATAAGGAAGGTGACCATGAGCGCAACAAAACCAATCAGACTTGCTATTAACGGTATGGGGAGAATTGGAAGAGCTGTCATTAGAGAATTAGAAAAACAAAGAAGAAATGGGAATTTACAGCATGTGGAAATTGTAGCGGTAAATAACCCAGGTCGAGTTGATGATTTTGTAAGACTTATGCGTAGAGACTCTCTGCATGGCATGTTTCCTGGTGATGTTGAACTGAAAGGTGACAGACTTCACTGTGGGTCTCAATCGATGAAGTTTTTTACACAACGTGACCCAAGCGAAATAGATTGGTCGAGTGAAAAAGTTGATATTGTGATTGATGCCACTGGAATCTTCAAAGATAAAGAGGGATTAGGAAAACACTTAAACGGAACTGTTAAAAAAGTCATTATGTGTGCCCCTGGAAATGACCTTGATGGTACTTTTGTTTTTGGTATTAACCATGATTCTTATAATCCAAGTGAGCACCATATTGTTTCGAATGCAAGTTGCACGACAAATTGTTTAGCACCTATCGCTAAAGTCCTTCACGATAGTTTTGGTATCACTCAGGGATTTATGACGACTGTTCATGCCTACACGGGAGATCAAAATATTTTAGATGCTAATCACAAAGATCCAAGACGTGCGAGAGCTGCAGCTATGAGTATGATCCCCACGTCAACAGGTGCTGCAAAAGCAGTTGGTCTTGTCCTGCCTGAACTTAAAGGTAAATTAGACGGCTATGCGGTCAGAGTACCGACACCAGATGTTTCAATGGTCGATCTTACTGTGACTCTGGAAAAAGCTGCCACCAAAGATCAAATTAATGCAGCCATGAAAGAGGCAGCCGAAACTCATTTGAAAAGCGTTCTTCAATTTGAAGATGAGCCTTTGGTTTCTGTAGACTTTCTTGGTAACCCACACTCTTCAATATTTGACTCGCTTCTTACCAATGTTATCGGTAATCAAGCAAAGGTCGTTTCATGGTATGACAATGAAGTTGGATTCTCTAACCGAGTCGTTGACCTTGCAACTTTTATTGGGTCGAAACTTTAGGAAAATATAATGGCAATTCAATACTTAGAAGGCGCAGATTTCAGTGGTAAAAAAGTCATCGCAAGATTTGATTTTAATGTTCCTCTTGATAAAAATGACAAAAGCAAAATTACTGATACCTCTAGGATTGATCTTGCCCTTCCTACCATAAAGAAAATTTTAGAGGCAGGTGCGACAAAACTTATTCTGATGTCGCACTTGGGACGTCCTAAAGGAAAAAAGAATCCTGATTTTTCACTAGAGCCTGTCGCTAATTATTTGGCCGATCAACTCAGTGATGATGTCATTCTCACTGATTCAGCTATCAATTGTGGAGTCAAAGAATTACTCAATCTTAAAGAGACGAAAATAGTACTTTTAGAAAATCTTCGTTTTCATCCTGAAGAAGAGAATAATGATGAAGGCTTTGCCAAAAAACTCGCTGACTATGGGGACGTTTATGTGAATGACGCTTTTGGTGCCGCTCACAGAAAACATGCCAGTACATATGAAATAAATAAATTTTTTGCACGCAACGCCTATGCTGGTCTGCTGATGCAAAATGAGATTGAAAATTTAAACAAAATTACTCAATCTCCAAAAAAGCCATTTGTGGCCATCGTTGGTGGAGCAAAGGTCAGTGATAAAATCAAAACCCTCGAAAAACTTATTGTGACTGTTGATAAATTAATTATTGGCGGGGCTATGGCCTATCCTTTCCTCAAAGCCAGGGGACATGAAGTGGGGCAATCACTTTGCAGTGATGAAGATGTAAAACTAGCTCAGTCTATTCTCAAAGCAGATAAAGGAGGGAAAGTTCACCTCCCTGTAGATCATATTGTTTCTGAGAAATTTGGTGGAAATCCACAAGGGTGCTCAGAAATTAATATTCCCAGTGATCGCATGGCACTTGATATCGGGCCAAAAACCATTGAAAAGTATAGAGAATTACTTAAAGACGCCCAAACCGTCTTATGGAACGGACCTATGGGAGCTTTTGAGCTTAATGATTATAACAAAGGTACTTTTGCAATCTGTGAAGCTGTAGCTCAGCTGGATGCTTTTACCCTAGTGGGTGGAGGCGACTCAGTGAGTGCTGTCAATCAATCGGGTTATGCAGAGAAGTTCTCCCACGTCTCTACAGGTGGTGGAGCGAGTTTGGAGTATATAGAAAAAGGTGAATTGCCTGGTGTTCAGGCGCTAAAATTTGGAGTTTCGTAATGGCCAAAACTTATATGGTAGGGAATTGGAAAATGAATCAATCACTCGCTGATATTGAGAATTTTTTCTCTGATCTTAAACTCTCTCATAATCAAAATAATTATTGGATCGCCCCGCAGACTCTACATATCTCTCATGTGTTAAAACTTGCAGGGGACAAAGGAGTCTTAGTCGGCTCGCAAAATATTTCTGATCAAGATCATGGTGCCTTTACGGGGGAAATTTCCAGCGACTCCCTCATGGAGCTGGGTGGACATTTCTGTTTAGTAGGCCATAGTGAGCGTCGTCAGTATTATAATGAATCGGATGAGTTTATTAATAAAAAAGTATTAAAAGCTATCGAAAAAGGGCTCGTTCCTATTCTTTGTGTGGGAGAAACTCTCGCTGAACGTGACGCAGGTAAAACCATTGAAATTGTCTTAGGACAAATAAAAGCTGGGCTCGATTCTGTTCAACTCAATAATGAAAGTGAATTACTCTTGGCTTATGAGCCAGTATGGGCCATTGGAACCGGCAAAACAGCCACTCCAGCAATGGCACAAGAAGTTCACGGAAAAATCCGTGAGTTTTTAGCTGAACGTTTTGGTGAAATAGGCCCAGATATTAGCATTCTCTATGGAGGTAGTGTAAAGCCAGCTAATGTATCGGAATTATTAGCACAAGCTGATATTAATGGTGGGCTAGTTGGTGGAGCGAGTTTAAAAGCTGCAGACTTCAGCGCCCTTTGCGATGCAACAAACTAAATGATTTTCAAAACATATGCTTTTTGATACATAACTAGCTTTAAAATATTAAAGGAATTTTTTTATGTTAAGTGGTCTTATTATTTTTCACGTAGTTGTTTGTATACTTTTAACTATTGTGGTTCTACTTCAATTTGGTAAAGGTGCAGAAGCTGGAGCAATGATGGGTTCAGGTTCATCTCAAGCCATTTTTACGACAAACTCAAAAGGAAATTTCTTTACTAAAATGACTACCGCCTTAGCTGTACTTTTTATGGTGAATTCAGTTGTACTCTCAACTTTAACCACCAAAGAAAGCGATAAATCAATTCTAGATGACGAAACTCCTGTGACCACTCCACTTAACAGTGATTCTCCTGCAGATGCTGCTGAAGAAGCTAGTGATGAGATGTTTGATGGAACTCCGGATACAACTGGAGATGGTGCACCTATTGAAGAAAATCTTGAAGATGGTGTAGATGATTCAGCTGTGGAAGATTCAACCATGGTTGATGAACCAAATTCTGCTGATCAATAAAAATTCATTTATCAGTCTTCATCAAGAGACAAGAGAATATCTTCGACTTCACCTGGTTTGATAGCTTCTGACGACGCACTCCCTTGTTCGCGACTGACACCCTCTTTTAGCCCTTTGATCACCGAGTCCTCTAGGCCTGTTAGATCTGGTTTATTAAGAAAATCAAAAGCTCCATATTGAGCGACTTCCATCATGAGTTCATGGTTGCCATGGGCTGTATAAAAAATAAAAGGAACGTTATTTCCCTTCTCACGTATAGCCTTAATAACTTCGACGCCATTCATCTTGGGCATATTAATATCACAAACCACACATTGAATATTTTGTTCAGCTAAAACATCTAGAGCAATCAAGCCATTTTCTGCAGTAAAAATATTTTCTGCATAATCCTCAAGATTGAATTTTAAATTTTTTAAAATGAGTGGCTCATCATCGACGAGCAAAAGATTACCTTTCATAAATTCGAACCTGTCGCTTTGTTTAAAACTTCACCTTTCAAACATTTTACCATAGCTTTGATAGTTGAAGAATCGTATTTGAAAACAGTCTCTTTATTCTGAAGAAATAATTTAAATCCATCTTTAAGCTTAACTCGCTGGTCAGATACAACTTCTGAATATTCATTGGCAAAAGCCACAATTTTCGCAAGAGGATAAATTTTAAAAGCGTTCAGACCCATGGGATAACCTGACCCATCATTGCATTCATGATGCTGTAGCACGATTTGCTTTACAGCTTCTGAAACCTCACTAAATTCATCCAGTATGTCTGCACCTAACCTTGGATGTTTTTTAACGTCTAGATCAATTGTCTGAGAAGTATTACCTTGGTATTGCTCGAGTAGATGCTCAGGAACATAGTATTTACCGATATCATGTAAAATAGCTCCCATTAAAACCGTTTCTATCGTTCTTTGGTTGTCCCAGCCCATATATTTACAAATGGCACCTGATAATATGGTGACTAAGAAAACATCTTCAAATTCAGTTTCTGCTTGAGGGCTAATGGTAATTTTATTCATTTCATTATAATGAGTATTTATAAGCCCATAAATACTGGTCGATATATATGATATATCTCTCACCAAGCTTGCATCCAAACCATTCGCTTTGATCTCTTGAATAAGGATTGAAATTAAAGAGCGAACATAAGAGAATTTTTTTTCTACAGATAACTTTCGTTGATGCAAATTTTCTTCAAGAAAATAGCTAGCTTGCCTGATGTAAATGATTCGTTCATTGGCCTTGGAGTATAAGTACGGAACTGCTTCTTGGGTGGTTTGATTGGTTAACTCAGTAATATCAACAACACTCCCTTTTTTGTAGGTGAGTTCAAGCTTTCCATCCGCCTTTTTGAGGTAAAGATTGATGGGTGTCTTTTTTTTGAACCCAAATTCTTGAGGTTTCAGTTTAAAATATGTCATTGATTCTGCAGCCATTCTTTTTCCAATAAAATTCATTTAGAAAGTTTAGATTTCTTCATATTTATCGTATTAACTTAATAATTCTTAAGGTAAATTTAAAATAACCGAAAATAAAGTGTGAAAATGTTTAAATATTTAGACAACTACAAAGAAATCATACCTTTTTTATTAATTGGGATAACATTTGTATTAACTTTTTTTTACTCTCAAATCTTTATAGAAATTGATTTTGATGGTTACTACGGAAAAGAGATCAAGGGGCAAGCATACAATTTCAAGCTCAAGGATGCGAGGGGTGAGGAGAAAAAGTTAACAGACTTTGATAAAGACTATGTGTTGCTGACCTTTGGCTTCACAAAATGCGATGGAGTGTGTCCACTCAACCTCTATCGCTTTAAACAGATTGCGGAGAAAATTAAAAAAGAAAAGTTAGCTGAGTTAAAATTTATATTTATAAGTTTTGACTCTTATAGAGATGATGCAGATGCCATGGAAAACTTTTTAGAATATTTTAATTCAAAAAATATGTATGGTCTTATAGATGGTGAGGATAAAGGTATAGATGTGGCTAAAAAATATCAGACCTTTGTGAACGTAGATCCTGAAAAACTAAAAAAAGATCCTCAAATGCAAATTGACCATAATGGTTATCTCTATCTCATTTCACCTGGTGAAAAACTAGAGATTCTCTATATGCAAAATGAATTGGATATCTCTAAATTTATAGAAGATTTTACTAAAATATCAAATGACATAGGATAAACATGATGTTTAAGAACTTATTAAATTATTTTAGAATAGAGACTCAAGAATTAAACGATATTATACTCAATGCCGATAAGTTTATCTTATCCGTTTTATGGCTGCACCTGCCCTTTGTATCCTTTGTCGCGACTTATCCCTATGGAACTTGGAAAGAAGGTTTACTCGCAAGCACTATGATATGTCTTATTGGAACAGTTTCTTATCTCACATCGAGAGGAACTCTTGGCCATCGAATTTTGAGTGGACTCCTTCTTCTCTCCTATTCGGTCGTTCTCATCACCGTCCAATTTGGTAGGATTGAGATGCATTTCCATGTGTTTGGAGCCCTCCCACTTCTTATCCTTTATAGGGATTGGCGCGTTTTACCACCCGCAGCTTTATTGATTGCTTTTCACCATGCAGCTTTCAATTACTGTCAGATCAACAATATTGATATGTTTGGTTTTCCCCTTGTTGTCTTTAATTATGGCAACGGATGGGACATCGTACTTTTACATGCCTTTTTTGTAGTCTTTGAGACAACGGCACTCATTTATTATGCTGAAACACTACGAAAGCAACATCTCTTTGTGTGTAATGTGAATCGCAACCTAGAATCCCTTGTGGCAGAAAGGACTCAAAGTTTAACGCAAGAAAAAGAAAAAATAGAAGCTTACAATAAATCTCTCGACTTGGTTGCGATGACTGAACTTACAGATGCTAATGGAATTATACTAAGTGTGAATAAAAACTTTGAAGAAGTCTCAGGATACACGCAAGAAGAATTAGTGGGGAAAGATCATAGTATTTTAAAGTCAGACTATCACCCACCTATATTCTTTAAAAATATGTGGAAAAAAATTAAAGCTGGAGATGTTTGGCGTGGGGAAATCAAAAACCTCACAAAAGATGGAAAAGAGTTTTGGGTAGAAACGGCTATAGCCCCTCTTAAAAATTCTCAAGGCGAAATATCTCATTTTATGGCGATTCGCTTTGACATCACTAATAAAAAAGAAAATGAGGCGACCATATTGAAACAGCAAGAACAAATTGTCTCTCAAGCGAAACTGTCTTCATTAGGAGAGATGGCAGGGAATATTGCCCATGAAATCAATAATCCTTTGACTGTCATTAATGGGACTGTTTTCACTATGCGCAGAATGATTGAAAAAGATATGCTTAATTCAGATCGCTTTGAAGAAGCCCTTGAAGATATAACTAAGACAGTGAGCCGAATTACCAAAATAGTCTCAGGCCTAAGAAATGTTTCCAGAGATGCCTCAAGTGAGAGTTTAGATATTTGTTCTATTGATGATATTTTGGATGATGTATTACCATTATGCTCAGAAAAATTAAAAAATAATGATGTTGATCTTCAGGTCATCATCAATGAAAACTTGAAAGAACGAGAAATTCACCTCAATCGCGTCCAGATGTCACAAGTTCTTCTCAATCTAATCTCAAACTCTTTTGATGAAATAGAAGCCAAACAATTTCCAGAACGCTGGATAAAAGTTGAAGCCAGTTTTGAAGCTAATAAGCTCTTTTTGAAAGTGACAGACAGTGGCCAGGGTATACCGGAAGATATTCAGGCTAAAATTTTCCAGCCCTTTTTCACCACTAAAGACTTTGGCAAAGGAACAGGATTGGGCTTGAGTTTATGCCACAATATAATCAAGCGTCATAATGGGCAATTTAAGGTGGACAATACATCTCCCTATACCTGCTTTGTGATTGAGTTACCCCTAAAAGCGGAGGCAGATCTCGCCTCCGAGACAGAGAAGGCCATTTAAGTGTTTAAAGTTTAGACACTCTCTAAAAGTTTTTCCTAAGCCAGAGAAATGTTCCCTCAAAAGCGTAGAATAAATCTATGCTAAAAATACTCGCTCTCTTAATAGTTCAATCTACTCTATGCATAAGTTCGGCTTATGCTCAGACTTCTTTTCAAGATATTTTTATCCCGGCTGGTCACTATGGAGAGATTCCCTATAGCAAATTAAAATTACTGGCCGATAAAATGGAGGAAGTAGGAAGAGCTGATTATTTTGAGCGAACATATGAAATATTGAAAAAAGAAAAGCTCTCAGAGCTAACAGAGAATTTTAAGACCTGCAAAATGCAAGGGCATACGCAAGGCTATTATTCTCAAAGCTACAACACTACAACTGGTGGGTATTACTTCAATAAACTTTTTTCTGATTCCTGGAATGAGAACACCATCGATATTTTAAATGAATCTTTTCACTCAATCATCATCAAAAAACCGGTTTATCAAACATTGGTTATGTTCAATCAGCCTATCATTTGTCTGAAACCAGGGCTGACTCTCTTTAAGACTCTAACCATCCTGGCCCACGAATTTGATCATTTTTTTGATAGCGAAAGAAAAGTAAGCAATTACCTCGATTACAATAATTTTGAAGATTACACGGAACAAAGGCTCAATGGTCCAGGTGGAGAATTAAGAGCTTTCCGTGAGCAAATGGAATTCGAAGAACAATTAAGTGAATACACTGGTTTAAGATTTCCCAACCCCATGCAGGATTTTTTCAGCTACGGCTATATGATTGATCGCGAAGGCTTTGAAACATTTGTTCTCAACCGACTCAATTATAGAGACATCTTTTCCAGAGAGTACGAAGAACTCAGACAAAAGTCAGTGCAAACAATCAGTTGGGAAGATCAAACCACTCAACAGCTCATGAACACCTACCAAAACAACATGGATATCGCTGCCAGCAATATGGCCGTGATGGAACGTAATAGGGAGATTTATTTAAGCTCAGGTAGATCTCAAAAAGCTCAAGCGGCCAAGGAGCAGTTTGAGAGATATGAGCAAGAAATGATTTTTTATCAAGAGTTGCTTGAGAAAATCGAAAGAGAAACAAATTAGTCAAAAAAGAGGATATTTGTCTTACTTTAGACCATCGTTATTTTAAAAGTGAGAATTGTTCTTCAACTTTACTTAATATTTCTTTTGAGTGTGGCTCTCCTCGACACTCAACAGTCACTTCCACAATAGATTGATTCATGGCGAGATCAGGGACATCACGTTTATGATCCACTTGTAAAATATTAGCTTTCGCTAGTGTCAAGGCTTGAGTGAGTTTATTTAGAGCACCAGGCTCATCTTGTAGCAGCACTTTTAATTTAATTCTTCTATGAGACTCGATAAGTCCTTTTTCAATAATTCTATCAACTAAATTGATATCAATATTTCCGCCACAAATTAAAAGAACAATATTTTTCCCTTTAAAACGTCTCGGGTTCACTTCAAATAATGCTTTAAATGCGGCGAGATTGATGGCCCCAGCACCTTCAGCGATGAGTCTTGCTTGTTCCATCAGCTCCAAAACGCCCATGGCGACTTTATCATCTGAAACCTCAACGGCTTCATCAATAATTTCATCCAAAAGCTCATACATTTTAAGTTCTGGTTTTTTAACTTTGATTCCATCAGCAAATGTTTCGACGGTTTCACTTTCAATGAGTTTTCCTTGCTGCAGAGAACGGATCATTGAGTTAGCCCCCGTTGACTGAGAGCCAACCATAGTACAATGAGGAAAAAAGATTTTTCCCATATGTCCAACCCCACTCATGAGACCTCCACCACCAATACTTCCGAACATAAAATGGATATCTTCAATTTGTTGTTTGAGTTCAAAAGCAATACTTCCCTGACCATAGATAACTTCTGGGTCGTTAAAAGGGTGAACATAGACGAGTTTATTTTTGGCCAAATACTCTTTAGCAAATTGAAAACTGTCATCCACATTTTGCCCATGCAAGATGACTTTAGCACCGAGATTCTCAGTATTCATGATTTTAACCAAGGGTGAGTTTTCAGGCATCACTATCGTAGCTTTAGTATCAAACTTTTGAGCGGCCCAAGCGACACCTTGGGCGTGATTCCCGGCACTCACAGCAAGCACACCTTTTTCACGCTCTTCTTGAGATAAGCTTGCTAATTTATTTAAAGCGCCTCTCAGTTTAAATGACCCTACCGGCTGTAAATTTTCACACTTTAAATAAATATTACAGCTAAACTTCTTACTCAGGATCTCATTTTTTACTAACGGTGTAGGTGCTAAATATTGACCAATAACTTTATAAGCTGCCTCAAAACCTTTCACATCCAACTTCATATTAACCTTTCTTTTTATGATCAAACATATTCACTTTTTTAGGACCCTTGCGCTTTGGTACAATCTCTTCTTCAATTAAAGGCAAAGTCTCATGAGGCATACAAGGATCAAAATTATCCGCAATGGTCAGCTCTTTTACATCAATAATATTTGATTGACTTATATGTGATTTAAAAGCCTGAAAGATTTTGGGATCAATTTTTTTCCCCGCTGTTTTTTCCATGATATTGAGAGCTTGCGAAATCGTAACAACTTCTGCATAAGATCTTTTGGTGGTGATCGCATCAAAAAAATCAGCGATGGCGCAAATACGAGCGAGTATATGAATATCTGTCCCTTGAATACCACTAGGATAGCCTCCCCCGCCCCAGTTTTCATGATGCTCATGAACAACTCTTGCAATGGTTCCCAGATCAATTGACTCCACGCCTAGCCCTTCACTCTCCAAAAGTAATTTGATCCCTATATCCGGGTGAGTTTTAATCACAGTATATTCTTCGTCAGTTAGGTTGGCGGGTTTATTAATAATCTCTGTGGGAATTTTAATTTTTCCTAGATCATGAAGAAGCCCTCCAAGACCTGCGTGAGTCAACTCCAGTCGGGTCGCATTTGGCTTTATGACTCTCAAAATAGTAATGGAGTACATCGAGACATTTATAGAGTGATCATAAGTATAAAAATCATGACCTGATAAATTTCCAATTAAACCTCTCAGACCATCAATAGAATAGTCATCTAGCAGATCAATCATATTTTCAACCGCGTCCTTGCAACCTTCAATTGTTTCCTCTAAGACTTGTGTTGAGAATTCTTTCTTAGGGTCAAACACATTGTGAAGATATTTAATAGCAGAGTCCTTAATAAACTCCGCAGCTTTTTCATCTGATGTGTCCTCAGATTGCACGAGACTGCGCATATATTTTTTTCTATGCTCTTCGCTAATATAGAGTTGGGGATATTTCTTTTTAAAATCTTCAAGATCTTGTTTGGTAAACATCTCCCCTTCAGGAAAAATTCTAATAAATTTTTGTTTTTTTGAAAGGGTTGAGGAATTCACATAAAGATCAAAAGGTAACTCTTGATCATAAATAATCAAATCAAAGCTGACAGAAAAATAACTCTTTATTAAATCCAATACATACCTCTTTACCAATTCGTCCTATTTTAACATGAATTATGAGAGTTTTTGAGAGGCAATATATGATAAAAAAAAAAGCCTGCATGACGCAGGCTTAGTTATTTCTCAATATGATAAAGTGTCTAGAAAGGAATATCGTCAGATGCGAAGTTGGCATCACTTGCAATATTATATTCTTGAGAGTCAGAGCTATTTGAATTCGACTGATCGTAGTTCGTATTAGTTGATGTATTAGCTTGTCCACCAATAAATTGAACTGTAGTTGCATTGATTTCAGTTGTATATCTCTTTTGTCCGCTTTTATCTTCCCAAGATCTCGTTTGAAGACGACCTTCAACAAATGCTTGTCTCCCCTTGGAGAGATATTGATTACAAAGCTCAGCTAATTTTCCCCATACAACAACTCTATGCCATTCTGTACGCTCTTGTTTTTGTCCTGAGTTTTTGTCATTCCAACTCTCGCTAGTCGCAAGTGAAAAATTACAAACCGCTGCTCCTGATGGTGTGTACTTTAACTCTGGATCCTGGCCTAATCTTCCTAGTAAAATTACTTTGTTTACACTCATGTTTTCTCCTTTCGATCAACTTACAGTGACAATGGTTATGTATGTCATAATGGTTTCCGTAAGCTTTTGTGTGTTTATAAATTTATTAAAAAAACAGGAAAAGTGGAAGCAAATTTCTCAAGTTTTTTTGCTTAGAACTTTCAAGGAGATAGCTTTATATACAAATTTAAATTGTTTAATTTACTGCAGTTTGACTTGGTGCTTCAGCTGTTTCTAACTGCTCAGGTGGAATATTTTGACTTTCATCTAAGATGGTTTCATCAAGTTTAGGGCTGACGAGTTCAGGATAATTTTTGGCCCAAAACTCTTTTACCAGTTGATTGGCTTTTTTCACATCTCTTCGATACCAAGTGGCATCAAAGCCACAATACGGACAGGGTATTTCTTTGCGATAAAGTAGTTTATTTACGATTTCAAATACGGCCCAAACCACAAACACGGAGAAAATAACTTTAGGGCCAATTATATTAAATAAACTCAAGGTCAGCGCAGAAGAAATAAGGATAATTTGCAGGTAGTTCATTGCTCCTAACTGCTTACTATATTTCATGGAACGAGGAGCACTACAGAGCGCACAGAGAAAATTTTTCTTCGGATTTTTTACTTTATAAAAACGCTTGGTTTTAAGTGGAATATCTTTTTGTTTCATCCATTCTCCTCACTTAATATTTAACCACATTATAGGGAGAAGATTGTAGCGGGAAGAAATTACTCTAAACAGCCATCTATCTGCTGAACATTGGTAGAAATATTGCAATTGGCATCTACATCTAAGTGAAAATCCACTGTCTTGCACCTTGTTTGTTTAAGAGAAAGTTTAGCAGTGAAACTATTGGAGCTCAGAGAGGTTATCCCATCCACTTCATACCGTATGAAAGCTCGGTAGGTATTTCGAATAGTAGAGTAGACTTCTTTTTTCAGTTTTTCTTTCAACTCTTTTTCACTTAGCTCGCAAGCAAAACAACTAGGAGCCAATAATATCAAAACCCATACAACTTTTTTCATAATTGAATTATAACATAATTTTAAAAAGACCTCCGGGGATACTCCTATCCCCAGGGGCGAACAAAACGAAAAAAAGAAAAGAAACTATGAAGGCATGCCGAATTGAACAGACGTTCAGCTACCATAGATCGGCACCCTATGGATGCCTTTATATATCGCAAGGTAGATGCCAAGATTTATTTACCCAATTCTGGTAAGTTATATTGTCTCTCGTGGTGTTATTTTGCTAGAATATGCTATATGACACCCCAACCAGTGACACAATGCCCCAATAACCAGCAAGGCCAAGTAACAATCTTTTTTGCTACTGCCACGGTTACTGTGATTACTCTTATGGCATTTATCATTAATATTGGGATTTTTGTGAAAGCAAAAATCAATCTGCAAAATGCTGTTGATGCTGCGGCTTATGCCGGAGCCAGTGTTCAGTCTCGTCAGTTGACCAATATCTCATATCTCAACTGGGAGATGAGAAATGTTTATAAAGAATGGATGTTTAAATATTATGTCTTAGGAAATCTTAATCTTCGAAGTGTAGCGGGGGGTGATCCTATGGCAGCTGATTGTCACACCGGCGCTCCTGCTACCAGAGGTGAAACTACTGAGGGCGTTGATTTTAGAATGTGCAGTTATAACACCACTGCCACGGCTGCCAAAAGAGTGGCTGACTCTTATAATTTTCCTTCCGTTTGTATTGATTTTGCCAACACAGGGAGTGTGGGACTTTGTACCCGCTATGCAGTTCCAGGGTTACCAAGATTTAGATCATCCAATGTTTTAGGGATGGATGAAACGACCAACGCCTTTATCGACGCCATTGTCTCTCAAAAAAATGAAGACTGCACTCGTAGAACGCAAGTGAACTTTTTCACTTCCAATCTTTGGGCCTATAATGTCTTGGGTGATGCAGCTGATAATATAAAAGATCTTGCACCCGAAGTGGCGGCAAACCGTATGGGTGCCTTCCCCCAAGCTTTTGAACTTGGACTTAGAATTAGAAATCTAGAAGCTCAAGTGAATATTGAGCCCAATAAAGGGGTCTGCTTAAATTCTGGTAGCCATCCCAATTGTGTTCAATCTCTCAATGATATTACTGCTAATGCTCAAACTCCTAGTCATGAAAGAATCTATAAAGCTTTTTGGAGTGGTGCTCGTAATCTAGGAAGTGAATCCGATCGAGAAATGCGAGAGAGCTTTACCCTCACTGAGATCGCTCCGGCTCCAAAGTCAGTTGGAAATAGTTTTGATCTGAGTAATCTTCTCATTCCTTCGGGAAAGCAAAAGCCAAAGCGCTACCTTGACCTCAAACTTCAAACCGTTAACCTGGCTACCTTTTACACCGCTTTTACCTCCACAACCGATGAAGACGGTTATGATGGATCCCGTGCAGGAGCCGTAGGTGCGGTAGCTGCCGAAGGGAAATGTACCGCCACAAAGATAGGTATGCCTGTTCCTGGCTACCCTATGGGATTTTATAAAAACCCAGATGTCATGACTTATTATGCAGTCAAAGGGGAAGCTCAATTTATTGGTTTATTCAATCCATTTATGAGTCCAGGGCAAGCTATTAACTTAACAGCTTATGCCGCCGCTAAACCTATGGGAGGAAGAATAGGCCCTAAACTTTTTAGAGATGAAGGGACCTCTGTTTTTCCACGAGAGTCAAAAAAATCTTCTCCATATATCTCGGGGATAGATATGAATAGATTGAAAAAACCTAATGGTGTGGAAGTTTCTATTACCGGTGATAGTGATTTTGAATCTGGTATGCCTCTTCCCCTCAATTTTAGTGGCTCAAGTTTTTGGGTGACTGATGACTCCAAAGCTATTGGAGGCTATCCTGGCGGGGGTGGAGAAATTCTTTTTGGTATCCCAAACATCGCTTATGACTACCCGGATACTAATCCCATCAATAGAAGTGCTTATTACTCCCAAGGAACAGATACCGTTCAAATTATCGAAAGTGTAAACTATAAACAAACCGCCGGTTTATATAATAAGTCAGTTTTTGAAAAGCTACGGACTAAGCTTAAAAATCCTGCTGGCACGGTTTCCACTCAAGATATTGATCAAGCTATATTAATTGCCAGAGCTCCTACTCTCCTAGATGCTCACAATTATCTTATACCTACCCCTGAAACTCTCAATGCATCCAATAGAGTTGATTCATTTGGTGCTATTCACAAAGGTCCCGAGAGTCAGTCTTTAGAAGATGGAGCGGGAAATTCCTACCAACTCTTTAGACATAGAATTTATGCTCCTCTTTTTTCGAATTCCTCAGACAGTCTTTTTCAAAATGAAGGACAAGTCAGAGGGGTGCTCGATGAATATCTCCAAGCCCAAAGACCTGCCATAGATAAATATATCTCGGCTATGAACCTGGCAGCTTTTAAGATATACAATGAAAACTTTTCAACCAATACCAACCAAAACTTGGCGGTAACAGCCGCTCAAGGGATAAGTGATTTAGATGAAGACTTATTTACCGGAGATGTCTCAACGATTCTAGACCCAGCCCAAGCCAAGCCGAGTTGCAATAGTATTACCGGACGATTTGCTTTTTATTATGTAGGAAATAATAGTGTGCTTAAAGGAGATCAAACTAATTGCAGCACCCCTTTGCGTGAACTGATGATGCAGTATTGGAGCTCCCAAGGGAATTCAGAAAGTATTGAAATGGAATACGCCCTTCCTTCCAATAACCAAGTTTTAAATCAAGCTCAATTATTCTCGGCTTATAGACCTGGAATGGAGCACGATGCGGCGCAGGGAGTACAAACAAATCCTCTTAATGGAAATGTGGATAATATGGCCAGAAACTTTTATTCCACTAAGTTTGTGACACTGAAGTCTCTAACAGCAGGGCAGAGTGGATCTTATGGAACTGGGCTCCCGATCTTTAGCGAGGGGAGTCAAAATAGAAACGATGCCTCTATCAAGCAAAATTCATTTATAAATACCCTACAAGCACAAGATGTAGGTCTTGATTTCGGTAAGATCAAACATTAAAATTCAATAATAGAAAACAAAGACCAGATTATATTATACTGGGGTGGGTTGGTGTTAAAAATTTTAAAAAGGATTTCAGAAGTGGCAAAGAAAAAGAAAGTCGCAAAAAAGAAAGCAACTAAAAAAGTAACGAAGAAGAAAACGGCTAAAAAGAAAGTCGCAAAAAAAACGACAAAAAAGAAAGCTGCCAAGAAAAAGGTGGCCAAAAAAGCCACCAAGAAAAAAACGACTAAAAAGAAAACCGCCAAGAAAAAGGTAGCTAAAAAAGCCACCAAGAAAAAAACGACAAAAAAGAAAGCTGCCAAGAAAAAGGTGGCCAAAAAAGCCACGAAGAAAAAGACGACTAA
Source organism: Halobacteriovoraceae bacterium (assembly GCA_002713145.1). GTDB lineage: Bacteria > Bdellovibrionota > Bacteriovoracia > Bacteriovoracales > Bacteriovoracaceae. Next base: position 169,245 of record PAVS01000019.1, on the reverse strand, counting down.
AAAGAAAGCCGCCAAGAAAAAGGTAGCTAAAAAAGCCACCAAAAAGAAAGCAGTAAAAAAGGTCACTAAGAAAGCCGCTAAGAAAAAGGTGACCAAAAAAGCCACCAAGAAGAAAGCTGCCAAAAAGGCTCCCAAAAAATCCACAGAAGCGGAAAACGTTGAGGTCGAAAAATTAGAACCTGTTGAAGCAAAGACGACTGTGGTGGAGCCACCTAAGGAAGCAGTTGAAGAAGATATGGATGATATGGATATCAACCGCTCACTTGAAGATCGCAGCACAAACGATAAAAGCGCTGAGCCTAGTCACGCTCTCACAGATGAATACAATCCTGATGATGAACAAGAAGACAATCTTTTCGGCTATGGTTGGAGCTATGAAGAAGGTCTCGATTCCCCGGAAGAAGTTGATCGTGAAGAAGAACTTTATGATGAAGATGCTGAGTACGCTTCGGGCAAACCAGTGGGTTTCGATCTTGATCGTGATGATGACGATGACGAGAAGTTTTAATCTATGAATTTAAAATTATATTACTATAACCAGTGTCCTTTTTGCCAAGTCGTCTTAAGAAAGATTGATAGCCTAGATTTACAGACTCATGTCGATTTTTGTAACACTCTAGAAGATGAAAAATGTCGAGATGAGCATCTACAAAAGACGGGAAGAAGTACCGTTCCTTGTCTCTATATAGATGACGACCCCATGTTTGAATCAAGAGATATCGTCATGTGGTTAGAAAAAAATCAATCCCAAATTAAAGGGGAATAATGGAAATAAGAGACCCCATTCATGGCTCGATCAAAGTAAAAGATGAAGAGATTGCCATTATTGAAGCACCTTTTTTTCAAAGACTGCGCTCGATAAAACAATTAGGATTTTCTGAATACGTTTTCCCTGGTGCCACCCACACCCGCTACATCCACTCCCTGGGAGTGATGGATATTGCGACGAAAGTTTTTAATCAACTTTTTAAAGATCATACCTACACTTCTGATGTAAAAAGGCTCAGGCAAACAGTGCGATTAGCCTGTTTACTCCATGATATAGGTCACGCTCCACTGAGTCATACGACAGAGTTTGTTATGCCTCTTTTAAGCGAGCTTAACCTACCTGAAAACTTTGCAACTGACCCTGACCGCCAAGCCAATCATGAAGATTACACTATAAAGTCTATCGTTGACTCAAGTTTTACGTCAGCTTTTAGAGAAGTAAAAGAAAAGTATGGCGTTGAGCCCAATCAAATTGCGGAATTAATCATTGGCCATACAGACAATTCTGAATATTTTACACTGAATGGTGTTAATTTCTTTCCTCTCCTCCATCAACTTGTCTCAAGTGAGATGGACTGTGATCGTATGGACTACCTCTTAAGAGATAGTTATTTCTGTGGCGTGAGTTACGGAAAGTTTGATCTCGATTGGATTATAGATAATTTGCAATACTGCGTGGTTGATCATAAGGCTTATCTCGCCATCAGTGAGCGTGCCGTAGCCACTTTTGATGATTTTCTTCTCTGTCGCTTTCATATGTTTTTGATGGTCTATTTTCACTATAAATCTGTTTGTTTAGAAAAAATGCTCAAACGCTATTTTTCCTCTACAAAGGAATATACCATTCCCGCTAACATAGAAGAGTATTTAGAGCATGATGATCATTTTCTTATGAAAGTGCTGCGAAATAGTCAAAATGAATGGGCCCAAAAAATTGTCCAAAATCAAATTCCTCAAAAAGTTTTTGAAACCTTTAGCCACACCCAAGATCAACAACTCCAAGAGTTAGAAAGTTATCTCAAATCAAAGGATATAGACTTTATTAAATGCTCTTCCTCTGGACGCCTCTCTAAATACTATGCGAGTAGCCAGGATGACTCTAATAAATACCCCCTTAAAGTTGTTCGTATCTCCAGTATCAGCGGTGAAATAGTTCACTACCAAAACATTAATGAAGCCACTGATCTTTTTGAAAAATTTAGTCGTGTTCATGATGTCAATCGTATCCACTGTGAGTTTGAAAATCTAGCTCCCGAAATTAGGCAAGATATTTTAGATATCATCCATAAATAATGAATCGGATAATTGTCTACGGCTTAATATTACTCGCTTATTTAATACTTTCTAAAAGTTTATCCCCTTTTGAATTTGGCATTAGCTATGTCAAAGATCAAAATGAACTGTCAAAGCTCATTAAGGGAGCTCCTGTTACGGCCATTCTAACTGATGTTCACACCACTGGTTTCGCGATCAAAACTTATTATTTAAAGTTTAAAATTGTTTATGGCTTTGAATCCTATGAAGAGTTAGTGATACGCAGCTCTTCTGCCTTTTCAGAAAAACTATCTCCCTTTTTAGGTTTATCTGTTTTTAGTCGTACAAAATCGGGAGAAGAATCCATGGTTCCACTTATCCCTGGCTCTATTTTTGTAGGAGATAAAACTTATGGAAGTTGGAAAAATCAGGGGGATAAAAAACTCTGGCGCTTTTTCAGAGTCTACCGCCAAATACCTGTCTATCTTGGCTGGGGTGATTACACTCCTAGCTTTGAAGACTTTAATAAAATGGAGATGAATCGCCAGCAAAACACACCTTATTTCGGAGACACAAAACTATTTGGACTAGAGGGTGAATTGACACAAAAATCATTTCCCGATTATTTTGCACGTAAGAATAAAAAGACGCTTACGTGGCAAGAATTTTTAGAAAATTACTTTAATGAAAATTTTATTAACTATAAAGAGCAATTATGAATGAAACCTTTGATCGCTTAATTATTAGAATTCTTTTTACTATTTTTATCTGCCTCGCTTTATTTATTTATAAATACGCCCATGTGATTTTCTATCCCTCTGGCAAAAAGCAACTTCTCAAAAGAATTTACCCCGCAGAAAACTATATCGACACCCTCCATATTTTTTCCCGTATTATTGGAGTTTCTATTATATTCTCAACGCTAGAATTTAATGAATACTTTGGTATAAGCATATCCTTAGTGCATTTTCTTACCTGGAGCTTAATTGGATTCTCGCTGTACTTGGTCTCTATCTATGTTTCAGAAAGTATTATCTTTTATAATTTTGAATATAAAGATGAAGTTTTAAAAAAGAAGAATGCCGCTTATGGGATGGTGGGGTTTGTTAATTCTATATGCTTGGCGCTAATTGTAAAAAAGATTTTTACAGAAGCAGAGAACTCGCTGATCATTTTGCTCATTATGTGGTTATTTTCCATGGTGCTCTATGGCTTTTCTACCAAACTTTATAAGTATGTTTCAGACTTAAACTTCAATAGCCAAATGATACAACAAAATTTAGGACTAGGATTTTCTTTTGGTGGATACCTCTTAGGTGTGACGGTTATTATTACAGCGTCCTTTTCCCATGAACATATCGATATTACTTCTTATCTCGTACAAGTTATTCTAAAGGTGCTCTTAGGGGCGCTAATTCTACCTTTATTTATGCTGGGGATAAAATTCATTTTTAAAGTCGACGAAGAAGGTCAGGATTATAAAACTATAGGCCATGGAGTTTACTCAGGATCTGTATTTTTAGCGGCTTCTTTTCTTACCTCTATAATTGTTGGACAAATTAACTTCGGAACTATTTACCCGTTCTTCTAAAGCTTCTAGCCGTATTCTATAATGAATGAGGACAACTAACTTCGAGGAAAGTGCTATGGCATTTGGAAGCTCAGAAAATATTATCAACGGTTTCAAAAAATTAAAATCAAGGATTACCGAACTAGAGGATCAAATTGAGTTTCTTCATGAGAAGATGGAGCGTCTGCATAATCTAGAAAAAATTCATCTGCTTAGAATCAAAAATGGTGATGAATTCTCTGATGATTTCATTATTAAAGGGACATATTATAACGATTTATCTCCTGAGAAAGCTTTTGAAATCTACAATCAGAAAGATAAAGACTTTGTCTTGCTTGACGTTTCTGAAGAAGGATATGAACCCATTGCAGATTTTCCAGAGGTCACTCGAATTCCGCTGGAAGAGCTCGCCTATCGCATTCATGAACTCCCTAGTAGGGCTACGGCCATACTCATCATTTCAGAGAATGGAGTGAGATCCATTCAAGCTTGCCATAAATTACACAAACATGGGTTTTATAATTTAAATAATATCTCTGGTGGTTATGCTTATTGGCCTGGATTTAATAATCTGCGCGCCATCAAATCATCGCAAGTTTTCTCTGCCTAGGTTAGATCAAAAGAGACTGACCTGAATCATCTTTATTTATTTTTGTATGAAGATTTTGGAGGGTGTGGATAATCCTATCTAACTCCACTTCACCTAACACTTTTTTATATTCGTGATCGAGTTGACTCGCAACTTCGAGAAGCGTGAGTTTGAATTTCTCCCCATATTGGGTGAGGTAGACTTTCTGCTCCCTTCTATCTTGTTGGGAAACTTTTCTCACAATATAGCCTCGTTTTTCCAATTCATTGAGGTGGCTCGTCATGGTTTGTTTTTTAAGTCCGCATGCGGCTCCCACTTCTTTAATCGAAGGAGCGTCATTTTCACATAAATACATGAGGATTTCTAAAAAGCTAATACGTAGATCGAGAAAGCCTTGCTGTTGCAAAAGGGCGAGGAGATCCTGGGAATAAACACGGTAAATTTTCTTTAATAGATTACCTATTTGAGTCACTCTCATATAGGTATGATAGTACTAAATTCGTATTTTGTATAATTATGAGTCGAATTTTTCTAAAGCTACAGTTATCTCTTCGGGTAAAAAGACTTGATTGAGATGTTGATTAAGCTCATTTTGGCTCGATTTTTCAATTTCAACTCCCTCATACCAAAGCTTGGCCTTCACGATATTTTTAACTGAAAAGTCTCCAACCGTTAAAAGCGGCATCCCCTCCGAAATTTCATCTGCCATGCTAGACGTGGATAAGGTGAGCAGAATTACTACGGCCGTCAAAAATTTATGCATTAAAGAGTCCTTTTGCTAGTCATATTAAGCATGACACCCTTTATAGAGCAATTCTTGTGCCTATCTTCTAAAATAAATTTCTTGAGTTACTTAAACTGGTGGCCAAACCTATACAAATTCCAAACGTCACCAAGGAAGATCCTCCATAACTCATAAGAGGAAGAGGAAGCCCTACAATAGGAGCCAGACCCATGACCATCGCCATATTAATAAAGGTATGCCAAAAGAAAATAGACATGAGCCCAATGGCGAGTATGGAGTCATAAAAGTGCAGCACTGCACCTGAAAGCCATATGAAGCGCATGAGCAGCACAAAATAAAGAGAGATCAGAAAAAATGATCCTATAAAACCGTGCTCTTCATTAAAGATAGAAAACACAAAGTCAGTATGATTTTCTGGAAGATAATTTAGTGAGGCTTGAGTTGATTCTTTAAAACCCTTGCCTTGCCAACGCCCAGAACCAATAGCGATTTGGGATTGGATAGCGTTGTAACCACTTCCTTTAGCATCCGCTTGAGGGTTTAAAAAAGTGAGAACTCTTTGCTTTTGATAAGGTTTAAGAGCAAAATTATACATGAGTACACTGCTCACAACCCCTAGGACTCCCAACATAAAAATAGATTTCCAGCGCAGACGTTTATAAAAAGATATCACTAAAAAAATGAGCACTAATAAAAGTCCTGTACCCAAATCCGGTTGCATAATAATGAGAACCGTTGGAAGTAAGGTGATGAGAAAAGGGATGATCAAATTTTTAAGATAGAGCTCTTTTTCTGGATTATGACGAGAGAAGTAGCGACTCAAGGCCAAGGCCAGACAGATTTTCATAAGCTCTGAGGGCTGAATTCTAAAGCCTCCCAACACGAGCCATCTTTGAGCCCCCATTCCTTTTTGTCCCATGATAAGAACTAATATAAGCAGGAAAACATTAATGGCATAAAACCAATAGGAAAAGCGTAATAAACTTTTAGGCGGAAAAAGACTCACAATGAGGACGATAATATTCGCCACTCCGAAGGCTTTGAGCTGAGAGAGGTATAAGTTTTGCATCATCTCAGATGAGTGAGCATGGGTGGCAGAATAGAGATTGAGAATGCCAATAAAGAAAATGGCGTACATACAAAAAATAAAACTGAAATCATATTTTTTAAAAAAATTTAATAACGTTTGCTTCATTGGTCTCCAGCTCCACTGTCTGATTCAATCACTTCAGTGGTATTCGCTTCTGCTTCTTCTAGCTCTCTTTGTTTTCTTTCTTCTTCAGCTCTTCTTCTGGCTTTAATATAACGAGAGTATTCACTCTTCTCTTTTTGGGCATATTCTTCTTGAAGATCAGGAAGATATTTTTTCATATAAGAGTTCACAACTTTTTCGACGACAGGGGCTGCTGCAGAGGAGCCTCCACAACCGTGCTCTACAAGAGCAGCCACGGCAATTTTTGGATTATCATAAGGCGCAAAAGCCACAAAAACACCGTGGTGACGATATTTGTATTCTTTCTCAGAGCATTTCGCGTAAAGTTGTTCTGCACTTTGGGCCCGGATAACTTGCGAGGTCCCAGTTTTACCGGCCATTTGGTTTCCAGCACCTCTTCTCCACCAAGCTGTTCCCCTCGGGCTATTAACAACTTTATATAAACCACTTTGAACAAGATCCCATGTCTCATCTTTGAGCTGGATATCATTTAAAAGTTTAGGCTGATTGCTAAAAACGAGATTGTTTTGTTGATCAAAAACTTCTTTGACAATATAGGGCTTATACAACTTACCTCTTGTTGCAATGGCAGCGTAAGCATTCGCTAACTGAAGCGTAGAAACAAGAACATAAGACTGACCGATTGAACAAGAGAGAGTTTCCCCTTTCTGCCACTCACGCCCTTTGGTTTTTAGTTTCCATTCCTTAGTCGGTATGAGTCCAGAAACTTCTCTAGGAAGATTAACACCTGTTTTTTTACCAAAGCCAAACATTTGAGAATACTTTGCCAGCATATCAATATCAAATTTTGGGTCAGCAGCAACTTTGTAAAAAAAGATATTACATGATTGCATAAGAGCATCTGAGACATCAACTTTTTCAGTCCCATAACTTTTCCAACTTCTATAAGTTCTTCTCCCAAAGCGAAAAGCCCCATGGCATCTCAGTTTTGTTGATTTATTAATGACACCTTCTTCCAATGCGGCAATAGCAGTGAAAGGCTTAAAAGTAGAACCAGGAGGGAAATGGTTTTGGATACTTCTTGCCCTGAGAGGTTTTTCAGTATTATTAATAAGGGAATTCCAATAATCACTGGATATCCCTCTTGAGAATTGAGAGGGGTCAAAAGCAGGAGTTGAAACCATTGTGAGTATTTCACCTGTATTGACATCAAGAGCGACCAGAGAACCTGAGCTCCCTTTCATCGCTTCATAAGCCGCTTTTTGCATATCTCGGTCAATGGTGAGTTTTAAATTATGACCTTGTTTTTCAGGTTGATCTTCAATCTCTTTAAACAGACCGGTGTTTCTTTTTTTTCTCCCCAAAGCATCAACTTCCACATATTCAAAACCATTAACTCCTCTGAGCTGTCGATCCATTCTTTGTTCGATACCAAATTGGCCAATAAAATCCCCTAACCTATAATCGATATCATCTCTTTTTCTATACTTTGGAAGTTGTTGTTGCGAGATTTCTGAAATATAACCTAGAACATGAGCTCCCACTTCTTTATCGATATACTCTCTAGAGATAAAAGTATTTACACTTATACCAGGGAGGGATTCATTTTCAGTTTCAATTTTGGCCACCTCTTCATGAGAGATATTCTTTTTGATGATGATGGGCCTATATTTAGCTTGAGTCGAATATTTTTTGATGGTTTTATTAATGGTCTCAACATCCATTTCCAAAATTTCACTAAGACGTTTGATCGTTTTATCTCGGTCTTTAAGGTACTGTCTGGTCAGAATAGCATCAAACCTTGGGATATTATCCACTAGTAGGGTGTCATTGCGATCAAACATCATTCCTCGGGGAGCTTGGATAAACTCTTTACGCAATCTATTTTGATTGGAGAATTGTTCGTAGAGTTCACCTTTAAATATTTGAAGATACCAAAGTCTAATGAATATAATTCCAAAGCAACAAAGAATAATGTTGGCCACTTGGATAGATCGATCTCTATGTAATTTTATGAGTTCTTCATCACCAAACATCTAATAAGCCACTCCAGAGCTTCGGCGATTCACATGCCAAAAACCGTCAAGAAGTCTAAAGAAAAAGGGAGAAAGGATGGAGAGAAAAATACTTTCCGGAACATGATGCCACATCAAAGTTAAAAAGCTGGAGAAATCTTCCATTTTAAAACAAAGCATAACCGTTCCAATCACAATCCAAATAAGTTGAAAAATTTGCACGACTATAATAGTGCTTGCTGCAGAGGAAAAATTCAGTTGGTCTTTAATATATTGTACTAAAACAGAAATAAAAACACCGGTAAAGGTTCCCATCGCCCAACCTTCGATAGAAAAAGCAGAATGAACATACTGAACAATAAGAATTATAAATGCCAGCAAGGGAGTATTAAGTTTAAACGCTAAAAACAAAACGATAAGAATATTAAAGTTAGGCTTAAAGGATGTAATATCAAACATGGGAAGCACGGCTGTTGTTACGATTTCCAAAACGAGTAGAAGAAGGATGGTTTTTAACAACCCTAGTGAAATTTCTTGGATTGAATATTTCATTTGATCTCCTCCTCTGAACTCTTCTCAGAGATTCCATCTCCTAAGGGCAAATCCTTTTTCGCCACATCTCCTGCTTCACCTTCAATTAAGACGAGAACTTCTTCTAACTTATGAAAGTCCACACTGGGCTCAATACTTATTTTCTGAGTGATTCCTGAGTTTTTCTTATCGATACTTGAAATGGTTCCAATTTTTATCCCTTTAGGATAAATTTCTCCAAGGCCTGCTGTGATGACTATGTCTTCCAATTCAACATCATCAGTTCGCGCCACGTATTTAAACTTTAGTTCATGTTTAGCATCACCTTCGACGATCCCATGAGTCCTAGTGCGAGTGACGATGGCGTCAACTCGATTGTTTTGGTCTAAAATGGTGAGAATGTCAGAATAATTAGCACTTAAACGATACACATAACCAACTAAGCCAGTCATGGTGATCACCGGTGACATCAGTTTGAGACCGTGAGCTTCCCCTTTATTGATACGTAAAACTTTGAACTCGTTAGCAGAGTCCATACTAATCACTTGGGCCAAAACTTTTTTCTTGGGAATCACCTCTCCGAACTCGAGCAGTTGTTTGAGTCGTTCATTTTCTTGTTGTACCTCTTTGAGATCGAAGATAGTCGAATTAAGCGATGAAATCTTTTTCTTGAGTAAAGCATTCTCACGACTAGTGTTGACTATTTTTACATAATGATCAAAAGCGTCGGTCACACTAACTTGGACTGAGCTTGTTCCACTTTGCAGCGGAGCAGTGAGTTCAATAATAACTTTTTGGAAAAAGGAGATCTCTTCTTCACGATAGCTTTGCACTGCAAAACCATACAGAGAAACAGCAATGACAATAAAATTATTGAATGTCGTCCATCTAGAGGACTCTATATTTAGGTTTTGCAAATGAATGCCTTTAAAATCAGTTAAGATTACATAATAGACTATCTAAAATGGCTAATAAAGCCAATCATTAACCTCATTTACGCTTCACAACAAATTGACTTTAGCCAAATTAAAGCTAGAATTTAAGCTTTAATAATTAGGAAGTCATAAGAGGATATTTATGTCTAAGAAAAATGCAGTTAATCAATTCGCTCTAAGTCTCATTATGGGATTGATCATCGTCGCTTTTGTTTTTACAGGAGTTCAAAGTTTTACCAACTCAGCTGGTGAGGTTGCCTCAGTAGATGGGACTGCTGTTGAAGTGGAAGAATATCAAAGAGCTCTAGATAGAACTCTTCAATATTGGACCCAAAACAATAAGGGAAAATCTTTAACTCAAAAAGAAATTCGAGAAAGAGGGATTAGAGAACAAGTACTTGCTCAGCTTGTGGATCAAAAAGTGATGCTTAACTACGCAGACGAATTAGGCTTTAAAGGTGGAGCGGGTTACGTTAAGTACACTCTTATGAACCAATACGAAGAGTTTAAAACAAATGGAAAATTTGATGTCTCAAAGTATAAAGGACTTTTAAAGGCCAATGGTATCTCTTTCAAAGACTTTGAAGCAGATATGGTCAACCAAGTAAAATTAACGAAGCTTGATTCCCTTTTAGGCTCTCAACAAGTTTCAGAGAATTTTGCCAAAGATATGATGAAGTTTAGCCGTCAAGTCGCGACAGTTTCTGCGGCAAGTTTTCGTAAAGAAGAAATGACTAAAAATCTCAGTGTGGATAACAAGGAGATTGAAGAATTCCTAAAACAAGAAAATGCAGATGTAATCCTTAACTCTCTTTATGATACTTATAAACAAGAGAACATTAAAAAAGCCAAGCCTCTTGATGAAGTTAAAAATGAGTTGGCTGCGAAACACCTGAAAAGAAAAAAGCGAGAAGAGCTTAAAGAGTTTAATGAAAAACTTGTCGCTGATTTAAAAGCCGCTTTTGAAGCTAATAACCTCAAGAAGATTGAATCACTTAGCAAAAAATATGGTTTTGATTTCCGTAAAGAATCTAAAGTTAACCTTATGGCACCCAATGTTCCAGAAGTTGAACTTGAAGAAGATAAAATCAGAAAACTCTTTACCACGAAAAATACTCAAGACGTTCTTATGAATGAAACTCCTATTCAGGTGAGTTTTGTGAGAGCACAAAGCTTCTCCATGACTCCAGCAAAAGACGAGGATATCAAAAGTAATACTCAAATGAGTAATATGATGCTCGCAAGATCCCTTAACTATAAAATTTTGCAGGCCAAGAAAAAAGACGCAAAAATCACCCAAGCATCTGGTTTATTCCAATAAATTAAGGTAGCGTGAGCTACCTTAATTTATTGGATACTCATGGCAGACAAAACAGCAAGACTTTCGCAAAACACCCCTGGGAAATACTATGTTGATGATCAATGCATCGCTTGTGATGCCTGTTGCGTAGAAGCCCCAGCTTTTTTTGCGATGAATGATGAAGAAGGCTTTGCCTTTGTCAGCAAACAACCACAAACTGACACTGAGGTCGAAGAATGTGAAAATGCTCTTGCAGGCTGCCCCGTTGACGCTATTGGCAATGATGGAGACCCTCCCCAATAACAGCTTCAGAGCCCCGCATATAAATAGTTATTGTCGACCATAAAATTTACCAGCTTCCTTTTTTTCCAAGACAAGATTCAAAATTCCCTCTATAAAGCACCTACACAGAAATTAAGGAGCATAAATGGAGTTTGTTGATATTGAAACCATCAATACAAATAATAAGTACCTCAGACTTGAGACGGATATCTCAAAACTTAAAAAGAGTATAGAAACTGTAGGTATTATTAATCCGTTAGTTATTAATGAGAATAATAAATTAATAGCAGGAGGGAGAAGATATTCAGCACTAAAAGAGCTTGGAATTAATCCCGTACCTGTGATCAAAATTTCAAAAAATGAGTATGAAGAAGAGCTCATCTCAATTGATGAAAACTTGGTGCGAAAAGACTTAACCAATATGGAAGTTGAAAAAACTTTAAGTCGAGGTAGAGAATTATATGAAATGCTTTATCCTGAAGCACTTAAATATGAAAACGAAGATTTAACGGTACCTGAATATCAAGATATACAAAGCGAGCTGCCTAATGACAAAAGGTCTTTTATTGATCTGACTGCTGAGAAAACGGGCTTATCTAAAAGAGTTATTAAATCCGCAATTGAGAGAGAGGAAAAAGCTTCAGATAAAGTCAAAGAATTAAGGTCATTAGGCGAGCTCAATGCAACTCAGACAAATGAACTCATCAAGCTCGATAAAGATGACCAAGAAAAACTTTCAGATCTTGTTCATAAAAAATCCGCAAAAGACATAAAAAACATCGTCAAAAAAGTCAAAGAGCAAGGGGTGGAAGCGACGGTTAATGAGATTTTAACCACACCGACTCTTCCCACTGAATTCAAAAGTTTTGAAACACTACTCAAGCGAATGAATAAAGTTCTAGGGAAGATAATTTTTGAAGATATACGCGCTGACACTCCTGAAGTAAAAAAAATCTTAGAAGGTGTCTCTACTCTCAGAATAAACCTCGATCAGTTGGTAGAGAGTTTTGCTAACCCTTCGCCCAAACTCAATGCTATGAAGAGTGAAGATTTTGAGGAGGATGACGAGACAAATGCTGAAGCACAGGATACACTTTAAGCATAATGGATGTACAACCACTCAAAAATCCAAATTATATTCAAGGTGATTCAAAGCTGAGCTGGGATGAATACTTTATGCTCCAAGCGATTATGGCCAGTTTTAAATCCAAAGATCCGGCGACGAAAGTGGGAAGTGTTTTTGTTGATCACAATAACCACCAAATCACCATGGGCTACAATGGATTTGTAGCCGGGATTGATGAATCCAAGCTCCCTTGGGGAAAAGATAAAAATCAACCCCTTGAGCATCAAAAATATAGCTATGTTGTCCACTCTGAAGCCAATGCTATCTTACATGCTCCTCGCTCTCTAGCCGGTGCAAAATGCTATGTGACTCTTTTTCCTTGTCACGAATGCGCTAAACTACTGGCCAGTGTAAAAGTCTCAGAAGTTATCTATATGTCGGACAAACATTTTGGATTAGAATCCAATAAGATTGCCAAAAAGATTTTTGATCTCACTGGCATCAAGTACCGTCAACTCACACCTAGTGAGAAGCTGATCAGCGACATGACGCACCACTTCCAAAACCTTATCTCTCAGCTTTAATGTTATGAAGTCTTTTTTACAGGATAAGTACATTCAGAAATACATCGCTAAATGGATACTCTTTTGGCTAACCGTTATGGGAGGCTTTATTGCCATCCTTAAACCTATGGGGATCAGCCATCTTCACAATATTCACATCAGTATTCTTTATTATTTAGCTGCAGCTGGATTGGGCTTAAAGCTCTTTTTTTCTGAAGAACTTAAAGCTCATGTTTTTCATTTTAAAACCCAAACCTTTCTGTATCTGATCACGAGTCTACTTTTTATATTTATAACCGTAGGGCTGGGAAAATTAGTCACCCTTCCCACGAGTCATGAAGAATATTTACTATATAAACAATTTTATTATCCCTTGATGTACTGGAAAAGTTCATTCTCTAAGCTTGCAGACCTTATCTTTCAGCAGTTTTTAATCGTATGTTTAGTGTTATTTCTTAAACATGAGAGCAAAAATAATTACACAACAATTACAATTTTCACTTTCTCTTTTTTTCTTTTACATGTTCCTCTGTTCTTCTTTTTCGGTTTTGCAGGAATCGTATTTATCCTCCCATCGCTTTTTGCTGGGGTTATATTCTCTTTTTGCATTGTTCGTTTTCAATGGGGAATCTTTTATTCTATGTGCATTCATCAATTGTATTATGTGATCTTAGCCTTGATTTTACGATCTGTGCCATTCGAGTACCTTCTTTGATAAGTTTTCTCTCTTTCGTTATAAAGAGAGGGAGAGATTATCAAAGAGGATATCATGAAGTTATTACTTACATTCATCGTATTCTTAGGTTTTCATAACCCTGCACACACATTTGAGCCTAAGGATATTCAAAGACCAACCCCCGAGCAAAAGCTTGAGTATCGACTCAAGTACATTATAAAGGATCAAACTAAATCAGAGCCCGGACTTAACGATAGAGTCGAATCACTTTTTCCTGAATGGAGAATTGTAAAGAATATAAAAGAGCTTAATCAAAAAAATATATTCCAAGCCAAAGTTGACACCCTCCCTTGGTCGGATGATTATTGGCCCATATATAAAGGTATATTGGGAGCACGATATTCAGATGAAGAATTTGATAGAATCAGTGCCTGGGATGAAGCCCACCAATATATTCTTAGAAAAGATGCTCAATCAATTTTTCAACGCCAAAACTCTGAAACAATAAATAACCTCTCCCCTTCAGAAAAATACGACTTATTATTTTCTGACAAAAAACAAGTCCTGACTAAAAATATGTGGGAGCGAGGAAAACGCTATTTTGAACGCTCCAATGATGGATATATTGAAACTTGGATGGGTATCTGTCATGGATGGGCACCGGCAAGTATTATGATCCCAAGGCCAAAAAAAGCCATCGAAGTGATGTCATTCAATGGAAAACAAAAGATAACCTTTTATCCTTCAGATATAAAAGCCCTTGCTTCATTATTATGGGCGAATGCAGAGTTTGAAAAGAATTTTATTGGCACCAGATGTAGACAAAGAGGGCCTGAGGGGCGTAATTGTCATGATAGCAACCCAGCAACTTTTCATCTCGCCTTGCTTAATAGTGTTGGTCTTCATCAAAAAAGTTTTATCATAGATGCCAGGTACGATTATGAAGTGTGGAATCAGCCACTCATTAGCTATAGTTTTGAATACTTCCCTCCTCAAAAAAGAGACACAACCGATACATTTGAAAAGAGTCTACTTAAACTCACTGATTACCCAGATGATCCTTATAAAAAACATCGCTCTCAAAAAGCAGCCTATATTGTGGGTGTAAAAATGAAGATTACTTATGGAGTGGAATCAGACCCTGTTCAAAGGCAAACTGACACCCCAGAGTATGATGTATCAAATAATGCCTTCTATCAATACGATCTGGAATTAGACAAAGATTTTAAAATTGTCGGAGGTGAATGGTATTCGCGCAATCACCCCGATTTTTTATGGAGACCCCAGATGAATGCACAAGCACTCAGCTCCTCAGATTATGTGTTATTAAATGAAACTAAATGGGACGGGAAAACACCACTACGCAAGGAAATATCTGAGCTTGCCAGTGAAGCGTCTCGTACAGGGGAGCCACTCGCTTATATAGTGAACAGTCTTATAGCTTTAGCTCAATAGGGAGAATATTATGAAACCGTTATTTTTATTATCACTCTTATTATGTTTGTCTTCGATGCAAGCTTTCAGCACTGAAAAAGCAGTATCCTTCAAACATGAGATCAATGATATTTTTGTGATCCCTCAAGGCTATGACACAAATGATAATATTGAAATTACATTTACCTCCAAGCTTCCCAATGCCTGTTTCGTTCCTGATGAACATATTATGAAAAAAATAGAGGATTATAGTTATCAAATCGAATTTCGTATAAAAAGAAGAGATCTCTCGGAATGTAACGACAGACAATTGAATCAATTTAAAAACCCAATCTATTACAATGAAACAATTAGCTTGGGGGAGTTAAATTCAGGTAAATACACAGTAGAAGCTATATACGAAGATAAGATCATCACCAAAAATTTTGAGGTCGCCAAAGCTCGTACCAATAGCCTAGATGACACTATCTATGCTCCTATCTCTACAGCCTTTATTCCAGAGATGCTCTACACCCACCAAAGACCACGTCTGATCTTAACGGGGATCATTCAAGAAACCTGTCTTCAGGTTCAGCGTACAAAAATTGAAGTGAAAAGATTTAATAATATGTTTCTAGTTCTTCCTAAGGCCTTCATCCATTCATCTATACCTTGCAGGCCTACGGAAAAGCCGCTGCAAAAAATCATTTCACTGGGTGATATCGAAGAGCCTGGAGTTTATTTTATCCATGTGCGAAGTCAGAGTGGACTTTCAGTAAATAAAGTTTTTAGAGTGAGAAATAAAAATTTCGATCACTCAGGGATAGAATTATAAAAAAAGGCCCCGTTTAGGGGCCTTGAGATTTAAAAAAGTGTGTGTGTTTTTAAATCTTATGTCTCAAATTATCTCTTAAGATTAAGTACTTCTTGTAGCATTTTATCAGCTGTTGTAATCGTCTTTGTATTTGCCTGGAAGTTTCTCTGAGCTCCCATAAGACTGATAAACTCATCAGCGATATCAACGTTTGATAATTCAATTGATTTAGCAAGAACTTGTCCTCTTCCATCAACACCTGGGTTACCCATCGCTGCTTGACCTGATTTTTTCGTCTCTTTAAATAAGTTTTTACCCATTTTGAAAAGACCTTCATTGTTCTCAAATTTTGCCACAGCAATTTGAGCAATATTTCTAAGCTCACCATTATCATAAGAGGCTGAAAGAATCCCTTCATCATTAAATGAAAGTGATGAAAGAGTGGCAGCACTTGAACCATCTTGCGTGTGTCTTGAGATCGAAGAATCTGAACCATACTGAGTAATCGCAGAATATCCGTCTCCACCTTCTTTAAGTGATTCACCAAAGTTGAATTCAATTTTTTGATTAGGAGCCGCACCTTTGTTGAAGTTAAAGGAATTCGTCTCAACAATTTCTTCCTGTAATTTTCCGTTTTGATCGAAAACGAGTTTACCTTTCCCCATCTCAACCAATTGACCAGGAGTTCCACCTTGTGCATCTTCACCTGGAACAGTTGCATGATAGTTCCATTGCCCATCTGCAGCTTTATTGAAGTAAACAGTGATCAGTCTTTGAGTTCCGACATTGTCATAAACCGCAATACTGGTGTTAAAGTTAGAAGTTTTTTCAGGATTATTTATATCAAATTGTTGAACATTAGCTCTTGAATCTAAGTTCATTGACATGTCAATTTTCGAAGTTGGAGTTGCTGGGATCGTGGTACTTCCTAATTTAATAGGACCTTGTTTTCTAGTGATTTCCCCATTGTCATTTGCTTGGAAACCAAGAACTTGAAAACCATCACCGTTGATAAGCTCACCATCTTTATTAAAATGGAAAGAACCATCTCTTGTGAAACCTTTACCAGCGTTTCCAGCGTCGACAGCAAAGAAACCATTTCCGTTAATCGCTAAGTCAGTCACACTTTCTGTTCTGTTGATACTTCCTTGCGTAAACTTAGGTGTAACGTGAGCTAGCTTAGTTCCCGATCCAATCTGATCACCACCGTCAATCCCCTTGAGTGATGAAGAAAGCATATCTTGAAACTCTGCTCTCGAACCTTTAAAACCAAATGTTCCAGCGTTGGCAATGTTATCACCGATAACACTCATACTACTACCAGCAGCACGAAGACCTGAAACACCAACATTAAAAGAAGATAAAATACCCATGAACGTCCCTCCTAGACCTTAAATATTGCGGATAGGACGAATAAAGTACTACAGACTTTTTCTAAAGGTTTCCGGAAAGGACCAACCTCGTTACCTATCTCTAATAAATTTCAATGTTTGAGAACCTCTTGTTCTCAGTTTATAAATACGGTGGAATCTATTTTGGTAAATACATTCTCACCCATACTTGCTTTATCTACAGCGGTCACAACTTTATTGTTTTTGACGTCAACAATATAAGCAGCTTTCTCAGATACGATCAGAGAGTTTTGTCCTCCCTTAGCCTTAAGTTTTGCCATCGCATCTTTAACTTTCATATACTCTTCGCCATTAAAATCAATTTGACGCTCTTGCAATCTTTTTTGCGCGTGCGTGCTTAGATTAATGCCATTATGAAGAGGTTTCTTTTCCAGCTTTGACTGAAGTAAATCCTTAAACTCACTAACCTGTCCTTCCTTGGGAAGTTGGTTAGACTTATCAACCTGCTTATGTCCCGAGGTCTTCGTGACATTAGGGATAAGAATGTTGTTTACTGCTTTACTCAAAACCTATCCTTATTGCACATCGTATACATTCGTTATACCAGTGCTTGGTTTATTAACTGGCTCCGCATTTTTATAAGCTTGATGACCAGTTTGATTATTAACCTTGTTTAAGTTTACTTTAGCTTGTCTAGATTGCGCAATAGGCAAATTTGATGATACAGAATTTGCCGACGGGGATTTTTTACCCATCACCTGATTCATGCTTGGACCACTGTGAGCACCTGTGTTTATCGGTGCATTAGGCTGTGCAGCCCCTGCTGATTGTCCATGCTGAAGAGCACCCGCTGTATGAAAGCTATCCACATCTCTTAAGAAAACTTTTTTTCCATCCACCATCAGAATTGTTTCCCCATTCTCAAAATAAACGGATTCAACAACACCTGTGTTTTTCGTTTTAACTTCAATCGGATCTGCATTGTTATCCCATGCATAAACGGCAGTCGTGAATTCACCTTTACCTGAAATAGCACCATCTAATTGAGTTCCATCCCATGCAAAAGTTTGATTTCCCCGTCCAATATTTTCTTGCCATACTTCACCAACCATTTGTTTATTCCCATCGAAAATTCGAACAAGAACTTTTTCAGCTGGTTTAGGAAGATTGAATAAGATATCTGCTTGGGTTCCTTCCCCTTCAAATTTAAGAGAAGTCCCACTGGTGACAACTTCTTTACCAAGAAAGCTTGCGCCGTAGAACTTATCTTGCATCGCTTTCCCTTTGTTCATTCCTTCAAAGTTTTTATTAATATTTGAAAGTTGCTCAAGAGAAGAGAATTGCGCTAACTCAGCAGCCATCTTTCCCTGCTCCATAGGGTTCATTGGATCTTGGTTTTTTAATTGCACTGTTAAGAGTTTGAGAAACTCATCTTTGCCCATTTTGTTATGGGTTTTTGCGTCTTTATAGAGTGGATTTTTTTCTTTATAACCCGTGAGGTTATCTAAGAGTCTCTTTTTTTCTTTCGCTGCGATCTTATCTAAATCAGCTGCAGAGGGTTGAGCCTGCCGAGGGGCCATCGTAACACCTTGATACGATCTCTCCTGAATATTGACTGGTTTACCCATCACTGGCATTAAGCGGCCTCTTTATCTTTAAATTGACTCCAGAGTTCTTGACGGCGTGATTGCTCTTGTTCACGCTCACCTGACTCAGAACCATGTTGTTTCTGTTTCTGTCCTGATGAATCGCTATCTTTTCCAAAGTCACCGGCTAGATTTTGACTGGTATTAGATTTACCAGCTTCTAGCTTAAGATCACCGACGGAAATTCCAGCTTGTGTGAGGGATTGAAGCAGCTCTCCTTGATTCTGACTAAAGAATTGCGCTCCTTCAATGGAGTTTGTGCCTATCGAAATATTTAATTGATTGTTGTGTAATTTTTGAATGGTAAGATCTATTTTACCTAGATCATTATGTCTAAAACTAAAGTCGAGTTGACGCTCATTTCCAGCTCTGGTTTGAATCGCGTAGTCCTGAATTTTAGTGATGACTTCGTTTTGCCCCATGTTTGAGGTCATTTGATTCATATCAAATACTTTTGTTCCAGCGGCTGTGCTGAGTGTTGCTTGCGAAGCTTTTCCATTGAGTTTTCCAAGCAATTGTGAGCTTTGATCTTGCTGCATATTTTGATCTGATTGAGTCTCATTTTCCGATTTAAACATGATGTCTTGCAAACTTGTTTTTTTAGCCGCGCTTTTAGCTGTTGTCATCATAGCTTCATCAGTATTAACTTTTTTAGCAAAGAGGCTTTTACTTTTTTGAACTGCATTTTGATAAACTTCACTTTGAGCAGCAATACGCCCTCTGGTTTGAGGAGTTTGTTTTTGCATAAATGTATTGAAGTCAACAAGCTTTGAGTTGATAGCTTGTTTAGGATCTTGTTTTATGGCCTCTTTACTTGCTGCTAATGGAGCTGCTTGTTGTAGAGCTTGGCCATTTTGAGTCATAAGTTTTGACTGGGCCATCAAAGGTTCTGTCCCGGACATCAGCTTTGCTTGTCCTGCAACTTTAACTTGTTGTTTAGGATTTAATACCTGGTGCTTTTGAAGGGCTTGGGTATTTTCCTTTACTGGCTGATTAAGCACATCTAAGTTTTGTGCTTTTTTATTATTTTTTAATTGTGATTGTAAAGCCTGCAGTTTTGGATCAACGACTTGGTTAGTTTGTTGAGCTATATTTTGTTGAGCTTGTTTTTTATTTTGCTTAAAAAGTGTCTCAAACTCACCTGTGTCAGCTTTAAGCTTTCCCTTCTTTTGAAGAAGTTTGATTTGTTCGGGAGTGAGATTTTTTTGATTTCCAAGAAGACTTAACACGTCAGCACCGCTACCAGCAGCTGCTTTCCCTTTTACATTTGATTTTGGCGTGTTAAAAATATTCAAAGCTAGATTTCTCCTCGCATTATCTCTCAGGTTATTATTTTTGCATATTTAGGTATTGTTTTTGAAGCCGGGCAGAAACTTCCTTGTCCATAAGGTTAAATATCTTGGAAGCTTTACCTGGATCAATTTTCTCTAAGATCTTCACAGAGATATTTGAATCTTGAACGGACAGTAATTCCGCGGCTTTAGCTGGCTTCATACCTGCGATCACTGAAACTAATTGCTTAATCCTGAGCATTTCATTTTTTCTATTATCATCAATACAACCAATGACTTTTTCTTTTTGTTTTTCAAATTCAGCGATTTTTTTAATGAGGGAATCCTCGTTTATTTTTAATTGCTCTGCTCTGCGCTCTAATTCTTCCTGACGTTTAAGAAGTTCTTCTTCTTTGGCCAATAGTTCTTTAGTCAATTGAGTGATAGATTTTTTCTTAATTTGATCTATCTTCTTTGACACCTCTTCACGCACTTTTGTCTGCATTTCTTTTTCAGTATAAACCTTTTTATCATCTGCAGAAAAAACGGGATTTAGGATAAATGTGAGCACAATAATGAGTAATTTCATAATTCCTACTTCAGTGTTTGTTTCCAGTTTTGCACTTGTTCTTCAATAGTGGCAAACTGCTTTTTGGTATATTCTTTTTTATAACTTTTGATTTCTTTTTCTTTCATTTTTTCAATAACTTTTACATCCGCTCTCAGTTTATTGAGTTCTTTAAACATGTCTTTGAGCTTGTCTTGCAGTTCAGAAACTTCATTATCAATCAATTTAATTCTAGCCTTTTTTGCACTGACAAAATAAGGATGAAACTGAGCCTCTTGACCACTCATTCCTTGCTCCAGCCCGTCTTCTTGAGCTTTATAAGCACTTTCAATTCCCGCCAATTCACCTTGCTTGTACTCATGCAGTTGATTAATTCTGGCTTGGACTTGACCAATAAGCATTTTACATTGATCTTCTTTTAGTTTTCTTATTTTTAAAAGTGGCTCTAGCTTGAATTTAAATTTTTTCATGCCTCACCTCCCTCAAAAAAATTAGGATCAACTTCTGTCTCACCCTTGCGTGCGATTTCTACCATCCGATCATAGATATCATCAATGGAAGAATTCTCTTCCACTTGCTGTTGTAATAAATTGAGAAGATCGTTATGAATCACAATCGCTTTATCTACTTTTGGATTGGTCCCTCGAGCGTAAGCACCAACGTTTATAAGATCTTCTGATTCTCGATAACTGGCCATAAGATCTCTTAAGTGTCCCGCGACAATTTTATGCTCTCTTGGCACAACCTTCCCCATAACCCTTGAGACAGATTCAAGCACATCGATAGCCGGGTAATGGTTTCTTGAAGCAAGTTCACGGCTCAGAACGATATGTCCATCACTGATAGCTCGAACAGCATCGGCAATTGGCTCATCCATATCATCACCTTCCACCAAGACAGTGTAAATTCCGGTAATTGAGCCTGCATTCTTTTTTGTACCGGCTCGCTCCATAAGCTTGGGCAGTTTGGCAAATACACTTGGCCCATAACCTTTTTGTCCCGGTGGCTCTCCGGCACTCATTCCAATTTCTCTATTGGCCATAGCAAATCGGGTGATGGAGTCCATCATAAGAATGACATCTTGATTATGATCTCTAAAGTATTCAGCAATTGTTGTGGCGGTATAAGCAGCTTTAGAACGTATCAAAGGTGATTTATCTGAAGTGGCCACCACAATAACAGAACGTTTAAGTCCTTCTGGTCCGAGATCGGATTCAATAAATTCTAAAACCTCACGCCCCCGCTCTCCAATAAGAGCAATCACATTGATATCGGCAGAGGTATTTCTGGCCATCATCCCCATCAGGGTAGATTTCCCCACCCCTGAGCCGGCCATAATCGCAAGTCTCTGACCTTTACCTGCAGTAATGAATGAATTAATTGAATTGACCCCAACATCGAGGGCCTGTCTGATAGGCGGTCTCTCAAGAGGATTCAAAGGCTCGCCAAAAATAGAAAGCACGTCTCCGCTTCCTTGAATAGGACCTTTGCCATCAATTGGGTTCCCCATAAAATCAACCACACGACCAAGCATCCCATGGGTCACTCTTACTGTCGTGGTTAAATCTCTGAGGTATATTTTGGTTTCGGAATTAATTCCATTTATATCTTCATAGGGCATGACTTTACATTTATCCCCATTAATCCCTACTACTTCTCCCAGACAACTCTCACCTGTTTGAGTGACAAACTCTACACAACACCCCATCACCGCTCGAGGCAGACAGGCTTCATAGAGCATACCGTGGCTAGATAGAATTTTACCGATATTTTGATAAGGTGAGCCTGATTCATAGCCTTTATAAAGGGATTTAAAGTCGAGGGCCTCTTCTTTAATCATTGAGACCTACTGTTTCAAAAATTTTGTCTATTGATTTCATTTGAGCCGCAAAAGAACCATCTATGATGGTGTTTTCGCTCTCAAGGATAATTCCATTTTCACTTTGTTCATGATCTATTTCGAGCCTTAAATTAGTGAGTTTCCCTAAAGTCCTTTCCACTATTTTCACCACTTCCGGCATATGTCCAAAAGACGCTTCGTTTACTCTCACCACTAAATTTGATTTGGTATTTATTTCATGAATAAGTTTTTCTAAAAGTCTAACGAGATAGTATTTCTCATCAACCTCTTTTAAGATGACCCATTTTGATAGATTTTTAACCATTTGATAGGCTTCTTCTCTACTTTTATCATAAATCGCTTGTTTACTTGCATTCAGCTCAGCAAGGCTCACACCAAACTCTTCAATCTGTTGAGCTAAATTTTCACTGGCTTCTGCATATGCTTTCTCAACACCTTCACTATGTCCGGCATTATAACCTTCTTCATAAGCGGCTTGTTTTACTTCTTCAAATCTTTTTTGAACTTCCGCTTGAATTCGAGCTTCAAGGTCACGCTCTTCTTGTTCCTTAAGCCCGCGGTACTCTCTGACCTTAGGAAGAAAATTAAATCCTGTTTCTTCTGCAGCTTCACGCTCAGAACGAATTGTTTCTTGGCTAATATTCTGGGTAAAATGAGCTGCGGCATCCAATTCTTGAAACTCGAATGTACTAATTCCCTCACTTGCCCCCTCTTCTCTTGGAACCAAGGAGTTAAATTTAAATTCTCGTACATTAAAATTTTGAGTTTTCTTACCTGCCATAATTTACCTTTTCTAGACGAAAGAATCTCCTTCACCACCACGGCTAATAACCGCTTTACCTTTACTCTCAAGGTCTTTAACCATTTGAACAATTTCTGACTGAGCTTTTTCAACATCAGACAGTTTCGTAGGTCCAAGCGCCTCCAAATCTTCTTGGAGCAGTGTGGCCGCTCTATTCGACATATTCTTAAAGAGTTTCTCTTTGATCTCTTCTGTCGCAGTTTTAAGTGCAATAGTAAGCTTTTGGTTATCCACCACTTTGAGGAGTTCTTGGATCCCTTTCTCATCAACAAGTGTGATATCTTCAAAGACAAACATGAGTTTTCTAATTTCTTCAGCAAGTTCAGGGTCTTTTTCTTCCACTCTTGCCATAACATTTTTCTCTGAATTTTTATCCATTTGATTGAGCATATCTGCAATGGGCTCAACCCCACCGAGTTGTTGCGTATCGATAGACCCAAGTGTAGAAAGTTCTGTTTTAAGCACATCATCAAGTTGAGCTATCAATTCAGGGGAAACAAAATCTAAGTTCGCTACTCTAAGAACAACTTCAGCCTGAAGTCCCTCTGGTAATTTCTTAAGAACATCAACCTTTCTCTCAGTTGATAAGTGAGCAATAATTAGTGCAATTGTCTGTGGGTGCTCATTGATTAGGAAGTTGGCAAGAGTTCTGGTGTCCACTAACTCAAGAGACTCAAGAGTATTAGAATTACCGACTTCAACAACCTGGCCTAAGAGTTGTCTCGCTCTGTCTTCACCTAATGTTCCTAAAATAAAATCTCTTCCTTTATTTTCCGAGAAGAGAAGATCACTATCTTCATTAAGCGCGGAATAGAACTCTTCAAGAACTCGCTTCACCATCCAGATAGGTGATTTTGTCAAAGCTGCCATTTGGTTAATCAACCTTTTGACATCATTATCCTTCATATGCTTAAAGATAAGTTTTGCTGGAGTGGGCCCAAGCGAGCTCAACAAGATAGCTGACTTATCTAACCCGGAGAGCAGGGCATATTCAACATCGGGATCAAGAGTTTTCGGATCGGCCATGATCTAATTCCTTTATGCTATTTCCTTATTTGCTTCTTGGTGATGAATCATCTCGTGTACAACTTGAGCAGCTTTCGATGGGTTCGCTTCTACCAAATTGATGATTCTCTCCCTAATCATACTTCCTTCAATTTTCTCTGGGTTCATTTTATCTTCTATGGTGGGAAGAGCGTCTTCTAGTCCAGGAAGCTTTTGATTAGCTTGTATTTTTTCTAATTCTTCAATCGTTTTAGGTAAGAAGTCTTCAATTGACTCCACTGTATTCTCAGTTACCCACTGAATAAACGGTCTTACCACCACAAAGAAAAGGAGTGAAATCAAAATACCTATCATCAAATACTTGGTTAAGTTCTTAATGATTTCTCTGTTTTCTCTTTGTCTAAGAATGGCTTCTGCTTCAGATAAGTCTTCTTTAGCAAATTCCATATTTTTAATAACGAGTTGATCTCCTCGCTCTAAACTAATTCCTACTGCACTCGCAACGATAGATTGAAAGCTAGCGATCTCTGCATCAGACCAAGGCTCATACTTTGTCATTGGAAGATCATTTTCACCTAATACAGGTTCACCATCTTCATTTAAGATCGGCACTCTCTTTCCATCCACCATAACTGCAACAGAAATTTTTCTTATATCCGCAGTCGGCTTTTTCGAGTTCGTCACGGTTTTTGGAACTTGATAATTTCGAGTGGTTAAATCTTTATTCACATCATTTCTTGTTTCTGGAATTCCAGGCTGTGGTTTTTCTCCCGGCAGATTACTTCTTGCCCCAGGAATCCCCTGAGGAGAAGGTCTTCTCCCTTGAGCAGAGTGCTTATTGCTTACCTCTGATAAGACAGCTGTGTTTTCTCCATCGTAAGATGTTTTCGTTTGGTAAGATTCTGTAAAATCCATCTTCACATTAACTTTCGCAATGATTTTACCTTCCCCCACAACTCTTTTTAATATTTCTTCAATTTGTCTTTCATATTGGCGATTCACTTTAGACTCAAGTGCAAGTCTGTTGGCCGTATGCTGGGCCATGGCATCACCAATATTCTCAGTGAGCTTCTCACCTTTTGAATCGATAATCACAACATCTTGCGGACGCATTCCGTCCACCCCATTGGAAACTAAATGTTGGATACCTTTTATCTCCGCTTTGGTAAGAGTCAATCCTCTTTCCACATCAAGGACGATAGAAGCACTTGGTGGTTTCTTCTCACTGACAAAAGGAGAAGATTCGGGAATCGAGAGGTGAACTCTTGCGCGCTTAACCCCTCTGATATGTTTAATCGTCTTCATTAACTCTCCCTCGAGAGCTCTTTGACGATTAATTTTTTGTACAAAACTTGTGGTTCCAAAGGCTTGTTTATCAAAAACCTCGTATCCAACAGTAGAGTTAAAGTTTACTCCCTTTTTAGCTACTTCAAGTCGCCAAGTCTCAACTTGATCTTCGGGAACATATAAACTCTTTCCATCATCACCTACTTGATAAGGAATTCTTCCTCCCTCTAGTAATTGACTGATGGTGTGGAGATCTTCCTTAGCTAGTTCAGAATAGA
Source organism: Halobacteriovoraceae bacterium (assembly GCA_002713145.1). Classification (GTDB taxonomy): domain Bacteria; phylum Bdellovibrionota; class Bacteriovoracia; order Bacteriovoracales; family Bacteriovoracaceae. The sequence goes on along the minus strand of PAVS01000019.1, from coordinate 143,480 downwards.
GTAACTTATATTGAGTTTTTGAAGCCCAAATAATAAGTATGACCACCGAGAGAACAATAACACTCCCAATGGAGAGCAAACTGATTTTACGTCTACCATCCAGAGAGTTAAAGAAATCTCTAAAATTTTGTGTTATTTGGTTTAAAAATTCTTGCAACTGAATCCTCCTGATTCAATAAAGTTAAAGTTCATCCTAAACTAAACTTGCATCTTCATTATTTCTCTATAAGCATCAATCACTTTGTTACGGACTTGGTTCATTTGTTTCAAAGCAATATCTGCTCTTTCTACAGCAAGTAAAGTTTCATGTAAGTTTTGAGAATCTCCACTTGCAAGTCTTTGCATCGCTGTATTTGCATCTTGTTGTAGACCGTTCACCTTAGAAATGGATTCAGCTAGAAAATCACCAAAAGACTTACTCTCCCCAGCTTCTCCCATGCCAGGCATTTCTGCATTACGGAAATCAAATTGCTTTCCAATTTCAACAGATTTTGCCCAGTTATCTACATTGTAGTTTTTAAAGGTATTTTGTATTTGGCTAAAATTTTGAATGGCCATAGTTTACTCCTACCTTCCAATCTCTAAGGCCTTCACGGCCATACTTTTTGTTGTATTCAATGTCGTCATATTAGCTTCGTATGCTCTCTGTGCCTGAATGAGATCTGCCATCTCTTTCATCACATTCACGTTGGGCATGGCTACATAACCTTGCTCGTTTGCATCAGGGTGAGTTGGGTCATATTTTAAGATCGGTGGATCGTTGGTAGCCACCACTTCTGTAGCATGCACCGTTTGTGCCTGAGCATCGATTTCTCCCTCTAAAATGTCAGAGAAGTTATCCCTAGCTGGTTCACTTCCAAAAACAACTTCTTTACGACGATAGGGTCCTCCTTCGGCTGTTCTTGTTGTTTGAGCGTTAGCTATATTCGAGTTGATGGCTTCAGTGCGCTTTAAATTCGCCTTAAGTCCACTCGAGCTAATTCTCATGCTTTTTAGTAAATCCATCTATTCTCTCCTTACCTTTCAGAGTTGACGACGTACTTCATCAGTCCAAGTTTTTTATTCATGAGTTGAACAATGGCATCGTACATAATTTTGTTCTCTGCTTGCCTTGCCATCTCATCTTGAACATCAACAGTATTTCCAGTTTCGTCAACGACTCCATTCGTACTCTCTCTTACACTTGGCTCTAAATTATTAAAGCCACCGCTTCCTACATTAAAATGTCTCTGGTCACCCATTTTCATGGTGAGTTCTCCATCGACATCGAGGGCACGGGCAAGTGCTTCTTCAAAATCAAGTCGTTTAGCCTTATACCCAGGAACTTCAGAGTTAGCGATATTCGAAGAGATGACTTCTTGTCGCATCTCTCTAAATTTTGCTGCTGCAGCCAGTGCCTGTAAGGTTTTGTCGTTCACGTCCATGGTTCTATCTTAGGTTAACAAAATAATTGTTACCTTCTCCTCTATATTCGTTGATTTTATTTCTTAGGGTTCTTATTGAAACTCCAAGAATTTTTGCTGCCTGAGTTCTATTTTCAGAAGTATGAATAAGAGCTTTCTTAATAAGCAGTCTTTCTGCTTCCTTAAGTGACATAAGTCTCATTCCATCTTCATCGATATCATTGGCAACAGTTTCAGCTTTCTTCTCTCCAATCTCAATTGCGTTTAGATCAATCTTTCCATCTTGGGAATTGGCCACTGAACTCTCAATCACTGACTTCAATTCCGCAACATTATGTGCCCAATAGAAAGTTGAGATTTTTGTTCTCGCCTCTTCTGTGAACTCAACAGCTTGTTGCTCATTCGCTGCTGCATATTCATTAGCAAAATGATTAGCTAAAACTTCAATATCTGCACCTCTTTCTCTTAAAGGGATAAGCGTGATTTGTGATCCAGAAAAGTAAGTGTAAAGTGCTCTATAAAATCTTCCAGCTCCTACATACTTAGATAAATTTTTACTGGTTGTCGCCATGATTCTGACATCAAGATCATAGTCTGAGAGCTCTTGAAGAATTTGGTAGAGTCTTTTTTGGAATTTTTCATCTAAGGCGTGAATATTAGAAAGAATAACAGAACCTCTGTTCGCTTTTTCTAAAACACCTTTATTAAATTTTCCTTCAGCATCTCTAAACCCGAGAATTTCATTTTCTACTTTGGTTGCGTCTTGAGAGCAGTCTACAGTTAAAATAGTGTGCTCTGCTCTTGCTGATTTTGCGTGGACTAACTGACAAATTGATTTTTTTCCTGAACCAGATTCCCCAACGACGAGTACTGGTGCTTTTGTGACCGCGACATTATTCGCGAAATCGATGGCTTTGATAAACTTTGGGTGATTTCCTATCAACCTTACTTCTGATGCAAACATTAGACCTCCTGTCTGTTGTTATTGTATTTCTATAATGTATTATTTTCTAAAACTAGCGAAGATAACTCCGTTCTTGCTAATCCTTTTATATACTCTGGTACACCTTCTTTACCAATTAATTCATTTAATATTTTCTTACCTTGTTCTACTTGGTTTGATTTTATTTGTGCTAACCCGTTCAGATAATTCACACGATGTGTGTAACTTGATTCTTTATGATCCGCTAAAAATTCTCCTGCTTTAGTTGCCAGCAAGCTGTAGTTAACAGTGCTTTCAGCAAAGAGAGACTCAATATAAAGATATTCAGCCCTCGTGATATAAGGAGTGATCTTTTTTGTTTTTTGTCTGCGTAAATCGTTTATGAGAGCTGAAGCATTTTTTCTAAAGCGCTTGCCTGGTCCAACTTCAAATAAAGATTCTAAATAAGCTTCAATCATCATTAAGTTTTGTTCGGGTGTAAGAACGTTATTGATATTAGGAGTCACCAAAAGCTTTTCAAAGCTGGCAACAGAATTATTGTAAGCTTTAAGTTTATTGGAAACAAGACCATTGTAAAAATTATAATTAATGTTCTTATTGCCCTTATGCGCTTCTAGGTGCTTATTGAGCCCTTTGAAATCCCTTTGTTTAAGCAGGTTATTCAGCTCTAATTCAACCAGGTAATTGGCCACTGTAATTTTCTTATGAGGAGCAACCCAAAGAGGAAATGCTCTGGCTTTGTCTTCTTTTATATCTTTAAGATAATCAAGAGAGCGCTCGTAAGACTTAAACAAGCCTAATTTTAAAAAGCTATCAGCTACGATAAAATTCATATAAGGGTTTCTAGCGACTTTATTTTCATATTTATTTTTATAAAGCTCCCATACTTTGACTGCTTTAGCATAGTCAGAAGCTAAGTAAGCATTCTGAATCATGCCGAGGATAATTTCAGCCCCATCAGCTTCAAAGGTTCTTTTCTCAATCATTCTCACTGTGTCTAGTGGTAAACTAACTAAGTAAGTCAGGGCTTCCTCATATTGCTCTTGCACTATCATTGAGCGCATTCTTACGAGCCAAAGAAGTTTTTTATGTTCTGCTGTCATGGCTTTCTTTTCCGCTTTATCAGGAGTTATAAAAGCCTGCACTTCTTTATCTTCATCAGTGAGTTGTAGTTTTCGACATAATCTCATTCCCACATAACGAAGCTTAGCTTCAAATCTTATATTTAAAGCTGATGTTTTATTAATTGATTCCTGATAAAGCTTTAAGACTTGGTCATGAGCTTTACCATTAAGATCATAGCTTAATGCCATTCTCAAACGAGCGTTACCACTCTCTGTCATATATGAGTATTGAGCTGTAAACTCATCAAAGAGCTTCACTGCTTTTTCATATTGAGCTTGTCTAAAATACGCTTCCGCTGTGTTATAAAGAACTGCTGGATGTATAGGCTTGGTCATACCCGCTTGATTCGCCGTGAAATCAGCTATCACTTGCTTGGTGTCATCATTAAATAAATTGATATAAGACTTATAGGCGAGACCTTCTTGCTTAGGTAGAATTCTCATCACCGCTTTATTCTTAAGAAACTCTTCTACTTTTTCCATTTGCTTGAGTTCCGTTAAGCTTTTCAAAATAACGCGAGAGCTATAAACCAACATATCATCATCTGCAGCATCACTGGCTTTGATATAAAGGTTCTTAGCGTAATTGAGTCCATTCACATGATCATTTTCATTGCGTGAGTACTGAATAAGATAACGAAGCACAGCTTGAGCGAGTTCGTAATCCTGAGTTCGATCCACAATATTGGCCATCATACTGCGGGCAGAGGCCATAATTCCCTTTTTAGAATATTCTTCCATGGGAACTGTTTCACCCTCAGCATTAACTTTTGTTGAAAAAGTTGGCTTAATTTTTTGATTGATCGCATTTTTAATCATTGAAACCGCACGCATAAAATCATTGAGGTCTCTGTATTTTTCACGTCCGTAGCGTTCTTCAAAGAGATTAATCGATCTTGTCATCAATCCCCATTTTTGCTTTCTATAGAGATTAATGGTGAGTTGCATATGTGACTCTATTTTATCTGCTAAAAACTCACGGTCTTTAAGGGTATAGAAAAAATCCGGAGCTTTTACAGTTAAATCAACATCTTGCTCTAACACAGGAATAAGAGGTTGGTAGTCCCAAACAAAAGCCGCTCCATAACGAAAGTCGCGATATTTCTCTTTGCTTCTCTTCTGCTTAATTTGATCAGGATCGATGATATTAAACCCGGCCATATTAGCTTTAGTAAGTGCTTTTTCAACTTTAACCGGTTTCTTCTTCACGACCTTCTTTTTAACTTTTTTCGCTGGTGTGTTTTTGGCCACCTTGAGTACTTTTGGCTGACTGGCTATCGCTGATTTTTTAGTCGCAATCACATCTTGATTGATCCAAAAATCTAAAATGTATTGACCTTGATCTGGTTTATAAAAAGAAAATAATTCAATTGAATCATCCTTTAAATCTATTTCCATTTCAAAAACATCACCTGGATTTTCTGCGCGCTTAAATTTGAAATCTTTATGATAGGACTTGTCTTTATCGATCTGAACGACGTTTGCAGCAAACTCTTCAAAGAACTCAGGATCAAGACTTGAAAATAAAACCTTGGTTCCGCTCTTTCTAATTTGCACTTGTTCTTTTTTAACTTTAAGTTTCCAACGCACATGAGTTTTTAACTTCTCTTGTGATAATACGTCGGCAAAAATGTTGGGAGAACATAAGATTATGCAGAGTGTGAATGTCAAAAAAATGAATGATTTTTTCAACGTTTAAAACTTCCTGTTAAATTTTTAAAGACCAAACATCCTATTTAGCCCAACTATACTTATTGTACATTATTTCTGGCCCGAAAAAAGGAAAATTTTACTTCGAGGCAAATTTTTCGGAGTCAAAAGCTTAACACTAAATTTAATCTGTTGAAATCACGAACAATGCTTGAGTAAAACTCACAGACTTTACTCAGCAGTAGTGCTCAGACCAGAGCTTCCACCAAATCCACCACCTGAACTCGGCTTATCTGATAAACCTCGCTCTTGATCGTTGATAGCTTTCTTTCGACGATATCTCACGATACAGGAATCAATTCTCACCGCCCGCTCACATAAGCTAGCCAGTTCTTCTTGAAAATCTTCAGTGGTTAAAAGAAAGATAGAATAAAACCAACTCGCGGCCCATGTCTTCCAGCTATCTCTAATTTCTTGGCAACTATTAATATTTCGTGCCCGCTGGCGAGCTGAAGAACTTGAGTTGCGAAAAAGAGAGCGGGTGAACTGTTGAAACTCGTTAATATGTTCAGAATAATCCATCTGGTTAAAAGGCTCATTCAAAGAACTACAAACACTCTGAGCACGATCAATTTTACTTCTTAATTCCATAAGTTTGGTTCGCATTTGAGAAGCCTTATAGATCCCAGCTGCAGTAATACTAAAAGCAATAAAGCCTAAAGCAAGGGGTCCTAGGGCATGAGCATCAGAAATGAGAAAATCGAGTGCATTAAATGAACTTACTTTAGCGAAGGGTTGCTCAAGTTGCATAAATATTTTATGGAGCTCAGCTAGGCCCATCCCTTCTTTTAATTTTATTATTTGCTCATTAATTTTAAAACTCTGAGTCTTTAAATTAACTTGCGAAATCTTCATCTGGTGACTCGCAAAGTGAATATCAATTGTTTTCTTGTGAGGTCCGTACTTTGCAGATAGGTGTTGCCATTTACCCAACTCTTTTATTTTTAAAGCTAAAAAGCGTTGATCTTCTTGAGTTGAAAACTGTTCTTGAATAATCTGAATAGCTTGGTCTTGATCACTCCCCAGATCTCTAACTAAATCAATATCTTTAGCATCTACCATTATATTATAAAGTCGATGCTCAAAGACTGATTCACTGGCCTGTGCCACAGGGGACAAAATAAGGCTTAAACAAATATAAGATATAAGGATACGTTTCATATCCTTATATTCGGAAGTTTTACTTAAATACTTGAGTGATTATCTTCTACGGATAGTCAGTACAGAAGCTTCAAGTACTGTTAATCCAGTGGTTTCACTAGCACCACCGACACCACAAAAGCCTTCCATCGGATTTGCAAAGGCAGCTATTTCTCCACCTACGATAGCCCCAAGCCCTAAGCGAAAGCCAAAATAACGACCTTCAGGATTAGTTTGTCCGGGACATTTGATATTGATCTTTGCTTTTCCATCCATACTTCTAATAGAGACAGCAATCCCTTCTAGGGTGACATCGTAGGAATGACCTCCACCCTTGCACCACATTTCAGTGTAAGCATAACCAGCAGAGAGACCATCGATATGATCGCATCGCAAATTGACCGCCATTGAATTAAAAGACATAAGTCCAAGCGCTAATAAGATTAAATATTTCATACAAACTCCTTATTACTACTTAGACTGACATAAGATAAAAAAATAAGCTGAAAAAAGACTGGAAATTGAAAGGAATTCAAAACTGTCTAAAAATTAGTCAATCATGCTCTCATATTGACATAAATCTTTGTCAGTATTTTCCCTATCTCCCTCATATATTCAATATTTTGGTGTTAAGCTAGATTAATCTTATCATAATAAAATGTTCCAAATCTCTGTATTAATTATGAGCTTTTATTTTGCATTTATTTCGTGCAATAGAACTGTTGAGGCTCCAGTCTCATCTGTTACCGATGAAAATAATATAGAGTTATCAAATAGTCCAAACTGTCAGTATGAACACTTATCTGTCAGCATGAGATCCCCTACCACCATAAACCAAACCGTTGACCTCATAAATGAACTTCCCAAACCACTTACTCTTCCCTGCTTTATCAAATCTTTAGCGAGGCCATTAAAAGTTAATTTAACTCTCTCACGTTTAAGTGCACAACCGGCTGTTGGGAATGATTCACCTCGGGTTTTCATATTCAATGATAATCTTATTTTGGCGATCACAACTTCTGGTGAAGCCTCAAATCTTTTGGAACTCAGCCAAATGTATACAGATAGAAATTCACTTAAATCAGAATTAAAATTTCCCATTCTTCATAATATAAATTATCAAACAGGTTATGACAGAATTAATCTAGGCAACAAAACAACTTGCTCCGATTGTCATAGTAATGAAAAAATTGATGATTCTATTTTCGAAAACGGAGCCTATACTTCTACTGCTCTCAAACCGGAAAGTACTATGCCATTAAGCACTTTCATTCAAGAATTTTATAAGTGTCAATTAATGGTGAACACGGACAGACGTTGCGATTTAATTATGAGTCTCTTAAATAATTCTGATCTTGAAGAAGTTGATTTTCCTGAAAACACTCCAAAGTGGATAGACACGATTGCATTTTAATTCTGTGTTTTTATAAGCAAGTTTGAACTTGCTCTCCTTTATTAAACCACTGCCAAAAGAAACGAAAGACTTTTTTACAGTTCTCAGGGGTTCTTGAATTATTGAGTAGAATGCGAGGTTCACTGGCAAAAGCTGCGAAAACCTCTGCAAATTGCTCACCTGTTGTATTGTCCGCATAGTTTGAGACCATGCAGTAGTCTTTATCAGAGTATTCAGAACCAGATTTCATAAAAGCTTGAAACTGGGGGTATGCTCCTTGATTACCTATGAGATGAGCCCATTCATGGAGTTGCTGAGCAACAGAGTGACCATGATGATTTTCCCCTTTGGCCGCAATATTACGTCCTATCTCAATATGATCATGATACTGAACACTGCCATTTGAATCTCTGTACTGCCAAGGAAAGCCTCCGGGAATTTTTCCCTTTCCCACCTCGAGCACTCCGCCATTAAGTTGCTGGACGCGCTTGATGGCCGCAGCTAAAACTCGACGCTCTTTTTGAGTGGCATTTTCAGTTCTAAAATTTTGAGATCGAATGAGCTCATCCGCCTCTTCAGTGGAAATAGAGCTTTCAGCAATACAACCTTTTCTAGGTGTAGGGTAGTTTTTAAGAGAATATATATAACGGGGATCAGATCCGTAATTTTCAGTTAAAACTTCTGGACAACAAAAAGGCTCAGAGTTGACTTGATTTACGCTCCCCACACTAGAGAGAACTTCAGTGCTCTCTACCACTACATCATTTAAACTTGGATTTAGATCGTTAGCATAAAGATGATTTACTATTATAAATATAAATAAAGAGATGATTCTTTTCACATCTTTAAGTATACCAAACTTTAAAAACGGCTAAAGAGGGAGGTGAAAGCTACCCTACTCGAGCTCGAGGCTTGGAGTTCCCAGTATTTTTCTATACTTATAGCGAGGATCTTGAACAAGTTGCTGCAAAGATGGGTCTAATTGATCAAAAGACAGGCTTTGCTTTAAATCAAATTCTTTTTGTGAGTAAATTCGTCCGGTATGGATATTTTGGAAACACCAATGACCTTGGTACTCAATAGGAAAGAGGTCTTCTAGGGATACAAAAAGTGAAACCTTCCGTTTTTTGAGCTGATGAAAATAACTGTATTCAATCACAAGTTTTTCATCAAGATGATGAAGAAACCAGCTACCAAGATTCTCCACTATAGGGGGAGAAGATTTGGTCTTGGCAAAAGAGTAGTGATGAATATCAGCATGATGACGTTTGCTTGCACTTGTAAAAGTCGTTCGTAATTTTGTCTCCACCAGTGAATTAAAAAAAGGAAGGCTCTCTCCATGGGCTTCCGTTATAAAGAGCTCAACCTCACTTTGAGTGTGAAGAAGTGTGTTGAGGCTTTTTAGAAGTGATTTATTAAGAGGAAAATAAATATAAAAATATTGATAAGAGCTATGCTGACACTTTTCAATTCTTTGTGCTTGGATATAAGTGCTCTCATAACCAAGTTTTTTTAAAGCACTTATAGCTTGGTTAGTCCTTTTCTTGTGGGCTTCTATACTGAGACAAGGATTGAGATTGAGTAAGTGACTCAATAACGTCCCTCTGCAATACCCAGCACCTAAGTCAACTAAGGTCGAGCCAGGGGGAAGGGTGTTGAGTATTTGAAAATAATCAAGATAACTTGTGGACAGGGCCACTTGTTCAGTGTTGGGATAGAATTCTGCTGGTGCATGCTCATCGAGTTCATGCTTAATCCCAAAGAATTGATCTAATTGTAGATCAAGTTCCTCACTGCTTGAAAAACTGAATTGAGCATCGATTAATTGTAATTGAGATCGAAGCTTAGTTAGTTGGTTCACTAAAATTGAGATGCTTTTTTTTCATCTTCTCAATCAGAGTTGTTCTATTTAAACTTAGAAGTTTTGAGGCTTGATTTTTATTTCCCCCTGTATGCTTTAAAGCTTGCAGGATAAGGGAGTCTTCAATATCAGAGAGAACTCTTTTAAGATCCACTCCATCTTCAGGCAAATCAAAAATATTTTTGTAATGATCTGTAGCCAGAGGGTTGTGTCTAAAAATCTTAGTCGGTAAGTCTTCTGGTTGAATTTCATTTCCACCACGTAAGATCACAAGTCTTTCAATAATATTTTCCAACTCTCTTACGTTTCCTGGCCAATCATAAGCCAGAAGTAGTTCAAGTGCATCACTTGAAATAGAAATATAATTAGATTGATCAGCACTCACATAACGCTTGATAAAATAAGAAATCAAAAGAGGAATATCTTCTTTTCTTTCTTTCAAAGAAGGAATTCTAATAGGGATAACATTCAATCTATAAAAAAGATCTTCTCTAAAAGACCCCTCTTCCACCATTTTCTCTAAATCTCTGTGAGTTGCAGCTATGACTCTAGCATCAATATCAATTGTTTGAGTCGCTCCTACAGGTTCTATCGTTTGATTTTGTAAAACTCTTAAAAGCTTTACTTGTAACATCTGAGGCATATCTCCAATTTCATCCAGGAACATAGTCCCGTGATCGGCCATCTCAAAACGACCTTTGCGACTGGATATGGCTCCGGTAAATGAACCTTTCACGTGTCCAAATAATTCACTCTCTAAAAGATCACGTGGAATAGCTCCACAGTTCACACTTATTTTTGGATTTGATTTTCGACTTGATAAATTATGAATTGCAGAAGCGATCAACTCTTTCCCTGTACCAGAAGGACCCGTAATGAGAACCGTTGATTCAGTAAGGGCGACTTTTTGCATTCGCTCAAAAACATCTTTCATTAATTTAGAGCGACCTATCATGCCACAAAATACATCTTCATCACTTGGGTATTCGATTTCAAAACCTGAACCACGTTTGGGAGATTTCTTAGTGCTCTGTGAATTCTCGTTGAGAAGAAGGGCTGACTTTACTCCTAACTTATTAGAGATTGCTTCAAGCACTAATTTTTGTAGGATTTCTAATTCAAAAGGCTTTGTTAAATAATGATAAACACCTTTTTTAGTCGCAGCAATAGCTGTTTCAATAGAGGCAAAACCAGTCATAGCAATAGAGACAAAGTTAAAACCTTTTTCCTTTAAACTATCAATCAGCATTAAACCATCCGTTCCATGCTCTAAACTGATATCAGTAATTAAACAGAAAGGTGATTTACGATTAGGAAGATTCATTAAGTGAGTCATAGCATCCATAGAACTGGTAAAAAGTTCGACTTCGCAGCTTAATGTTTTAGATAAATATTTTTTAATACTAAGACCTAGAATTTTATCATCTTCGACGATGAAAATTTTTGGATTGAGTCCAAATTGCTCCAGCTCATCATACTCCGTACTCGTCTCTATAGCGTTATCTTGATCTTGATAGTTCTTGTTTAGAAAATTAATGTCGTCCATGTATGTCCTCTACTACCCTGTCGGGCTGCCCGCAGTGGGCCGTAATGCTCTCTGAGTAAAATGCTAGCCTAAAAGATGTCGTGGTGTCAATTTTTAGACAGTAGGAAAATTATGCTATTTATCATGGATATTATTGTAGGTGACTGAAATTATTAACGTGTATAAAACCAGACCATATCTTTGACAAGGGACACCGATTTTTCCGGGCCCCCAGCATATACATAAAATATATTGGATAATAAACATATTATGCTTAGTATTCCACAAAATAGGGTGGCTTTTTTCTTTTTGCGTAACCACATTTTATAAGTGAACTCACCAGCAATCATTAAGACTGGCACTGCCCAAAAAGGTGTATAGCGAATGAGAAAGTAAACTTCAGACATATAATAAGTATACTCCGAAAGGGTCTCTTTTAGAATCGGGATTTAAGCTCTTCTAGATAATCCATATTCTCCCAAGTAAACCCTTCTTTACTGGTACGCCCAAAATGTCCGTAAGCGGCAGTTTCGCGATAGATAGGTCTTAAAAGATTAAGTCTTTGCACAATGGCCTTAGGTCTCATATCAAAAATATCGTTCACCGCTTGAGTGATCTTAGCTTCATCTACTTTATTGGTGCCAAAAGTATCTACTAGAAATGACATAGGCTTTGAGACTCCAATGGCGTAGGCCACTTGCACTAGGGCCCTGTCTGCAAGTCCAGCAGCAACCACATGTTTAGCAACTTGTCTCGCTGCATAGGCAGCTGAGCGATCGACTTTTGAAGGATCCTTTCCAGAGAAAGCTCCCCCACCGTGAGCCCCGTGCCCACCATAAGTATCAACGATGATTTTTCTTCCCGTTAATCCAACGTCACCCATGGGTCCACCAATAACAAATTTTCCTGTTGGGTTGATAAAAAACTTTGTGTTGTTATCTATAAGAGAGCTATCCACTGTTTTATTGATAACTTCTTCTCTAATACCTTCATGTAATTGTTTTTGAGTAATATCTTCTGCGTGCTGAGTTGAGACAACAACAGCATCTATTCTTTTGATCTCCCCATCTATATATTGAGCTGAAACTTGAGTTTTACCATCAGCGCGAAGGCCAGGAAGAATTTCCTCATGTCTGACTTGTGATAATCTTTGAGCAAGTTTATGAGAAAGATCAATTGTCAGAGGCATGAATGAATCGGTTTCATTAACTGCATAACCAAACATCAATCCTTGGTCTCCAGCTCCTTGGTCTAAATCAACACCTTCACCTTCATTAACACCTTGAGCGATATCCGGTGACTGTTTCCCCAAAGCTAAGTTGACTCCACAAGTAGAACCATCAAACCCCTTATCAGAATGATCATATCCAATTTTACGAACCGTCTCTCTGGCTATCTCATGATAATCAATATTGGCTGTGGTGGTAATTTCACCGGCAATTTGAATAAGACCTGTCGTCAGCATCGTTTCACAAGCCACACGAGCCGCAGGATCTTTTTCAAGAAGAGCATCAAGAATAGAATCTGAAATTTGGTCAGCGATTTTATCTGGGTGACCTTCAGTGACTGATTCAGAAGTAAAGATATAATCTTTTAACATAGGGGGAACTCCGTTAAATAAGGGTAAACAAATAATACACTAGTTGCACAATATACATGCTTTTGTATTCATGCACAATTCATTTTTTCCTGGAAAAATAGGCAAAGAGATGAGGATTTCTATAATCGTAAAACTTAGGTTTCCCTTTCTCCCAACGCATTGAATAAGTCTCATCATCGATTTCAACCACACTAAAAACCGTGCCTTTGTCATCTTTAAAAGAATATAAGAATTTGAATTCATCCGCTAAATAATAGCGCATTAGTTTTTGTTGTTGAGAAGATTCATAGCCCACCATCTCAGGTAAACGTTCATAACCAGTCCACACTGATGACATATCAATTTTTCCATTCATAGAAATACGTGAGAAATAACGAAAAGCCGGAAATTTTTTAGGTTCGTATTGTTTGAGAGCTTTAAGAATTATTTTTAAATTCTCGGCCCGAACACTTTTTCCTCTGCGACTCATATCGGGACAAAATGTTTTCACCACGGCTGAGATATAATGATAGGTAAAAGAAAACTCTCCCGTCTTAAATAAAACATTGAGCCATTTTTTTTCACTGGTATCGATCTCATCGGAGATATAGGGCAGTATATATTGATCATGATTGAGTTGATTGTAGTAATCATCAAAGAAGCGATTGAAAACGACATAGGCTACACTTTTTCTCTCGAGTCCAAACTTTCCATCAATCACACCGACTTCGTTGACAAGAATAGTATCAAGAACAAAAAGAGCTCGATGCAGTTCCGATTTATTCGCCCAATAATTATAAACTTCACCTTGCTTTCTATAGACAAACTCTTTGAGTAATTGTGAATTTTCATTTTCTTTTTTAACCAAATAGCGGGCTTTCTTCTGGCTTTTAGTCTTTAAAAGCTCTTGGTAGAACTCATAGGTTTTCTTGGTTCTATTAAGCCACTCTTTAATTCTCGCCAACTGAACGGCACGTCCCCTATTCAACATGCGCTCAATAGAGCTATCGATCCACTCATAATCATAACGAACTTCTTCAGAGAGAAAATCTTTTTCTTTTTGGATATTTAAGTAAAGTGTATCCAGCGCCATTCGCATGAACTTATCACCTCTGGTGTGATTGGGATCATGGGCACCATCCTCAACGATTTTTCTAAAAAAATATGTCGTGTTCGCTTTATGTTTATCGATATGTTCTGGGTCGTATTTATATTTTTCAAATTCTTCTCTATAGGCAAGATAGTCGTTGGGAAAATTGTAACTTTTCAAAAAGAAAACTTGATCCATAAATATCTTAAATTGTTTTTTGAGTTTCAGGAGGGTGCGACTGGACTCAAGCTTTATCTTTGCTTTTTTACTGGGAATAAGCTCTTGTCGATAGAGCTTCTTATAATTCAAAAGCTCATTGATAATCTGCTCCATTTCGTTATGCATGAGCTTGAAATTGGGGAAATTCTTTTGATTGAGTAAAGTGTTATGCAGCCCAGCTATATAGTTGATTTTTTTCTGAAAATGGTGAAGATTTTTTTTGATCGCCTTCCTATCAATATCATCATTGAGCTGAGGTAAATAATATCCCTGTCCATGATAATTGCGTAGTAACTCCCAATATTTTTTTTCATCTCCCGGTTGGCATAACTCTTTTGAAAATTTTCTAAATTCTTTCTTATAATCAAAAATAACTTTATAGATATTACCGCTCCACTTCACGGGAAGTTCATCTGCAAAAGAGCCTGTGGTAAGGAATAAGAGTATAAAACTAAGCGAGATCTTGAACAAATTTCGACTCCCACAGACCTAAACACGTTCTATTACTGAGCACCAACAAAAGCTTATCCGGTGCTGCACTTTCATTTATAATTTGCATAAGCTCACCCAGGTCTTGAGCTTTATATGTTGGTATATTTTGTGATGAAAGTTCTTTTTTAATTTTATCACCATCTAAGTTTTGCCCGGATTTAACTGTTGTTTGGAGAGGATTCATCGCCAGAACAACTTCATCTGACAAAGCGAGAGAAGAGGTGAACTCATTTTGAAAGATGGAACTTCTGGCCGTGGCAGAAATAGGTTCAAAAATCGTGACAATCTTTCGCTCTGGATATTTCGCACGAATGGCAGAAATGGTCAGAGTGATGGCCTTGGGATGATGAGCAAAATCATCAATCACAATGGCTTCTTTATATTTGCCTCTATACTCTTGTCTTCGTTTGACCATTCCTAAGTTTTTAACAGCTTCTTGCAGCGAATTGATTGAGTATCCTTCATGAAGCAGAAAAATAAGGCAACTGCTGATATTGAGAATATTATGGGTGCCAATGACATTTGTAGTGAAGTCTACATCTTCATTTTTCCAATTGAGTTGGAAATGAGTTTGCCCATCTGCTACTTTAATATTCAAAGGGCCCACCTTAGATTTTTCTCCATACAGAGTCCAATCTTTAGAGTTAAAATCATTTTTTAGCTCTGCAATCGCAGGATAGGCATCATTAGCTATAATATGCCCCGTTAAGTCAGGCAAAATTGCAGAGAATTCATTTTTTATATCTTCAATACTATCAAAGATATCTGCATGGTCATACTCGAGAGAAGTGAGGATCATATGAGTCAACTCATACAATCTAAATTTACTTATTTTTTGAAAATAAGCACTATCATACTCATCTGACTCAATCACAAAATATTTGCTTTGACCTAAATGAGAGGGCGCTCTGCCGTCGATAATTCCCCCAATAAAATAACCTACGTCTTCACCTAAACTTTCTAATATTTGAGAAATAAAATAAGTGGTGGTGGTTTTTCCATGAGTCCCAGCAATGCCTACCACTTCTCTGTCTTTAAGCAAGAACTCTCCCATAAAGGCAGGGAAGGAAGTGAAAGGAACGCCAGAGTTTTCTATGAACCTAGCATAATCACTTAGCCGTGGGACGGAATTTCCTACGATAATGAGATCATACTCAGCGAGCATCTCTTGGGTCACTTCATCAAGCTTATAAAGATCAATATTTTGGGACTCCAGATAAGTGGACATAGGTGGTGAATAAGTCATGTCAGCCCCTGCGACTTCAAAGCCAGCTTCCCGGGCTAAACAAGCACAAGCTCCCATCCCCGTTCCACAGATTCGGTAGAAAAAGATTCGTTTAATATCAGATTTTTTTTGGGCCAAATCCTGGCCTAAAAGCATATGGTCTAGATTCATAACATTCCTCTAAACCTATGATAATAGATGATTGAATTTACGTCTATGCTCGCAGTAAGCCTGCAAAAATTGATCAGTTATGACGGAGCTTGCAATACCCAATGATTTTAGTTTTTAATGCTGCGGCCATCAGAGTTAATTGACTCAGAGGAGTCTTGTTAAAATCTGAGATATTTGTTGGACAAAAAGCAAACTTAGGGATGATTTGTTTCATGTCTTTTGCAAAAAGTATTTTATTGGCCACATCACGCACTTGCTCAAAACTCATACGGCCTGCAAAGTATTCTACTTCTGCAATATCAAAAGCTGTAATAAAAGAAGTTTGATCAGCTAGTTCCTCTTCAGCATAAACCCTATGAATATAAATATTTTCAATACGCTCTGGGTAACGCCTTTTAATTTCTTGATAAACTAAAGGATCTTTTTCCGTATTATCTCCGATGAGAATAAAAGTATCGTTCGACTCTTCAATAAGAGCGCTGATGGTATTGATTTTAAACTTATAAGAATTTCCAAGATCACGAATTCCTCGGGTATAAGTTGCTGTGACATCAAGATTATTATTTATATAAAACTTTTGAATGAATCTATTAAAAAGTTTGGGAGAACCTGAAACGATATAAAGATCATTTGTATATTGTGCCATCTCGTTATAGAGCAAAGGCATAGGTTCATAAGCATGGGTTCGAGTAAGAGCATTTCTGGCAGCATTGATTCTGTTGCGGACTTCTGTCACTTTTATCGTATCATCAAGATCTGAGATAATCGTCAGTGCATAGGTACTAAAGCTAGATAAAACCAATATAAAAGCAAAAAGAATTCTCATTTAATCTCCAAGAATAATCATATAGCATCATTCATAGATCGATTGCAGCCATTTGTAAAATTTATGCCCAGAGACTTTCGCTTAACTTATTGATTTTTCCAGACAGAGGCACCAAATTCACGGCGAAAAATATTGAGGTGATGTTTGTCATGCCAGTAGAACTTAGTGGCATTGGTGAGAATAATATGGCCTTTGGAAAGTTTAGGATCAATCCAAAAAGACGTCCCGGTAAACCCGAGATGGCCAAATGTTAAGTCTGAGCATCCTGCACCGGCGAGAGTATTTTGAGGATTTTCCACGGTATCAAAACCTAAATGAAAACGTTTTTCTGATCTTTTTTGAAAGCGATCTAAGAGATTGAAGTCTTGATTGAATTTAAGCAACGTTTCTGCAAGAGCGTCTATGGTTCCAAAAAGTCCCGCATGAGAAGTGAATTTTTCTACATTATAAGCGTTGGGATCGTGAACTTTTCCGATATTAGGCTTGGCATGATAGAAACCATTTTGCACCGTTACCTGATCAGTTAAATCCTTCCAAAAAACAATATTTTGATGATGATGTTTTTTCACCACATCATATATATTCACATGGTATTTTTTCTCAAACTCTAGCATATACCTGAGAGCTGAAAAATCTGAATACAACGTATCACTCTCAACAATAGGATAACTTAGAATTTGTTCTTTCCAGTTTTCTTTTTCCAGTATTCCCCAAGCCGGTAAGCCCGCTCTATGATTTACGAGCAATTCCAGTTCATGATCTTGAACATCTTGAATGATAAAAGAAAATCCATTGACCAAAGCTTTTGTCACAGAAGCAAGGTCGAAGAAAACTTTCCCTTGTTCATGGTTGGGATGATGAAGGTCTTCAAACATCTCAAAATGCTCAAAGCTATTCTTTTTAAAATCGAGAATTGCAATACCTATAGCATCACTATTAGAGCTGAGTATATAATCAGATGCTAAATTGTGATATTGCTCAATCATAGCTAACTCCTAATAGCTGATTGAGCTGCTGCCAGTCTCGCGATAGGGACTCTAAAGGGTGAGCAACTCACATAATCAAGCCCTACCTGATGACAAAAATCAATAGAGTCTGGGTCCCCTCCATGTTCACCACAGATACCGCAATGAATATCATTATTCGCTTCCCTTCCTTTTTTCACCGCCAGTTCTACCAAAAAGCCTACTCCTTTTTGATCAAGACTCACAAAAGGATCTCTGGGGTATATACCTCGAGTTTCATAAAAAGGAAGAAATTTCCCTGAATCATCACGAGATAAACCGAAAGTCGTTTGGGTTAAATCATTCGTCCCAAAAGAGAAAAACTCTGCATGCTTGGCCACTTCATCTGCGGTAATACAAGCACGTGGAAGTTCTAACATGGTTCCAATTTTATATTTTAATTCTGTGTTTTTTTCTTTTAAAACTTCTTGAACCGTCGAGCGAGCTTCATTTACTAAAATCTCTAACTCTTTAGCAGAACCTATAAGTGGAATCATAATCTCAGGAATCACTTCAATACCTTGATTTTGAGCCGCTACCGCTGCTTCGATAATAGCGCGAACTTGCATTTTATAAATCTCTGGATAAGTGATCGCTAAGCGACAACCTCTATGCCCAAGCATGGGATTAAATTCATGCAGGCTTTCTTGTCGCATTTCGACGATTTTTTTCTCAAGCCCGAGTGCATCCGCAAGCTCTTCAACTTCTTCATCTTTATGAGGGAGAAATTCATGCAAAGGAGGATCTAATAAGCGAATATTTACAGGCAGACCGTTCATTTGCAGAAAAATTCCGGTGAAATCTTCTATTTGATAAGGAAGTAATTTGTCGAGGGCTTTTTTACGTTCTTGTTCATTAGTCGCAAAGATCATCTCTCTAACGGCCAAAATTCTTTGTGGGTCAAAAAACATATGTTCTGTTCGACAAAGTCCTATTCCTTGAGCCCCAAACTCTAAGGCAACTTTAGCATCATGAGGGTTATCCGCATTGGTTCGAATATTGAGCTTTCTATTTTCATCGGCCCAAGACATGAACTCTGCAAAATTATCAGAGATCTGTGCTTCTATGGTAGGAACTATTCCGTCATAGACTTCTCCACTTCCCCCATCAAATGTAATCTCATCACCTTCATTAAATTCTTTTTGTCCGATTTTTAATAATTTGTTTTTCTCTGAGATGATTAAAGCCGTACAACCAGCCACACAAGGTTTCCCCATACCTCTGGCAACTACCGCCGCATGAGAAGTCATTCCTCCTCTCGCAGTAAGTATTCCTGCAGCAGCATTCATCCCACCAATATCTTCAGGACTTGTTTCTTGGCGAACAAGGATGACTTTCTTGCCGCCGTCTTTCCAAGCCTGAGCTGTGTCGGAATCAAAAACAATCTGCCCACTCGCCGCTCCCGGAGATGCGGGAAGGCCTACTGCCAGCAATTCTTTTTCAGCTTTTGGGTCAAGTCTTGGGTGCAAGAGTTTGTCGAGGTCCTCAGGTTTAATGCTGAGAAGAGCTTCTCTTTTAGAGATAATATTTTCTTTGACCAAATCCACAGCCACTTTTAAAGCAGCATTTATTGTTCTTTTCGCATTACGAGTTTGCAGGATATAAAGTTTTTCGTCTTCAATGGTAAACTCAATATCTTGCATGTCTTTATAGTGAGATTCTAATTTTTGATAAATCTCTTCTAAATCTGCATAAACATTTGGCATAAGTTTATCCAAAGTTTGAAAATTTTTATTAGAATCATTTTTACTTGAATCATTAATGGGAGCAGGTGTTCTGATTCCTGCGACCACATCTTCTCCTTGGGCATTCATGAGATATTCCCCGAAGAAAACCTTCTCACCGGTAGATGGATCACGGGTAAAGCAAACACCTGTTCCTGATTTTTCTCCGGTGTTTCCAAACACCATACTTTGAACGTTAACCGCTGTTCCCCACTCATCAGAGAATCCATTCATGGAGCGATATTTTTTGGCCCTTGGGTTATGCCATGACTTAAAGACCGCACCTATGGCAAACCATAATTGCTCCATAGGGTCTTGAGGAAAAGTGCGTCCATATTCTTCCATGAGAACTTGTTTATAAACATCGACTAATTCTTCTAAATCTTCTGCATCAAGCTCAGTATCTTCTTTATAATTTCTAGCTTCTTTAAGGTCTTCTAGTTGAGACTCCAAAATGGAAGTGTTTACACCCATCACCACATTCGCAAACATTTGAATAAACCTGCGGTAAGAGTCCCATGCAAAACGTGGGTTATTCGTGCTGGCGGCTATCTTGCGAACAGATTTATCATTCATCCCCAGGTTCAGAACCGTATCCATCATCCCAGGCATAGAAACTCTCGCACCAGAACGAACAGAGAAAAGAAGCGGATTGTCTTCGCCTCCAAATTGTTTTCCGGTGAGCTCTTCGATATTTTTTAACTCTGCGAGAATCTGTTTTTTTATTTCATCAGAAATCTTTTCACCATGCTCATAATAATCAATACAAGCTGCAGTTGAAACCGTGAAGCCAGGGGGAACAGGAAGTCCAAGCCCGCACATCTCTGCCAGATTAGCTCCTTTACCTCCCAATAAATTTTTCATTGTTCTATCGCCGGCGGCACCATTTGCATTGAAGGCATAAACCCATTTATTCATTTCTAGCCTTTTGTTGATGAATTCAATCATGGCTATTGTACGTTTAAATTTACATTTTTAGAATGATAATTAATGAGTAAAGAGGACTTCGCTATGCAGCAGCAATTCTCGCCTGTTTTAGTTTGTCATAGATGTCTAAAAAAGTTCCTCCATAGATTCCGAAGGGATAGTTTTCCAGATATTCAAAAAAACTCCAATGAGGATGTTTAAGTACATAATCAACCAGGTGATGAGCAGTAACAAAAATGGCTAAGGGGGCTGCGAGATTTTCCATCGCTAGAAACTTATCTGGGTGAACTGAAGATTTATAAGCGACTATTTGCTGCAAGAGCTGCTCTGCTCCTACTGGAGCATGAACATCAGCTTTTGCAAATTGAAGTGCAAACTGCGGGGCGCGATAATAGAGTTCTCGCTCATGAACTTTGAGTAAAAACGCTATCTTTTTAAAGTGCTTATCATCTTTTATTTGCGCCAGTCTTGGGTTATTAAAATAAGCAATATCATGAACAAAAGCGATATAGGTTAATTGTTGAGTGAGCAACTTACTATTGATATTGAGTAAATTAGCAAGTGCACAAGAAAACATAGAAAGCAGTCTTATATGTTTGGGTAAATATTCGTGCCCAATATTTCTAAAATCCCCATGGCCGATAAAAAAGTCGTCGAATTCTTTTTTGGCTTCGAGCTTCTTGACCATCGCTCTATACTCCCGGTGAAGTTTTCTTTGAAACTTTCGGCTTTTACCGAGAAAGCCAAGTTCACTTTCAAATATTCCTTCTTGCGCTCGTATAAAGTTTTCAATCAAATTGTCTGGGAGTTGCTCTTCAAATTTATAACCAATCTTAAACATATCCTCTGAAGAAGATATGTCTTGATAATTTGTTTTATAAACTGGGTTCATATAGAAATGAGAATGAAACTTGAAATGTCCTAGAGTCGATAAACTTAAATTTTGAGATTTGATAAGTTTTTCTTTTTCGAAATAATTTACTATTACGCCCAAACCTGATTGACTGACATCGAGCATTTGAATGGGTAAGTTTTCTTTGGCTTTATTCACCAAGTGAGAGTCAAAGCTTAAAATGACTTTTCTCTTCTCATTAGATTCAAAGGCAAATCTTTTATATTCTCTAAATTCTTCCAATTTGATTTCATCAGGAATTTGTACCAAAACATTTCCTTGAGAAATATTGAGAATACTTCCTTTAAAAATAAGGTTACGATGGTTGAGTTTGATATAAATAGGTCTATCGGATAGAAGCCCACTGCTCTCAAGAACAGTAAAAGCGATCATCTCTTGGATGGGATCAATTTGAATATTATGGATTTCAACAACCTTTCTATGGTCATTATAGTTTTGCCAAAGAATATTTCTATTCTTGTTATTGGATGCTGAGATTGTTTTTAAAATCTCGTCTCTATCTTTGGAAATCTCGTATTTCAAATTAACCTCATTATTCATGAGATTATCGGTAGAATAGGGCTATTTCCAAAATGAAGTCTACTTAATGTTTTTAGAAACCAAATTTGTTCAGTATATACTGACGTATTTCTGATATCTTAACGCGCTCTTGAGCCATCGAATCTCTATCTCTCACAGTGACTGCGTTATCTTCCAAGGTATCATAGTCAACAGTTATACAATAAGGAGTTCCAATCTCATCTTGTCTGCGATAGCGCTTTCCAATAGAACCAGCAACATCATATTCGCATTTATAATTTTTTTGTAAATCTTCGAGAATAGAACGAGCATGAGTTTCAAGCTCTGGTTTTTTCATTAAAGGCATAATGGCCACTTTAATCGGAGCCATTTTAGGCTTAAAGCCCATGACGACTCGCTCTTCTTTTGTCTCTGGGTTTTCCACACGGTAGGCATTACAAAGAATGGCGAGAAGATGTCTATCACACCCTACACTTGTCTCAAGCACGTAAGGAATATATTTTTTATTACCGTCTGCTTGATCCACATAATTTAAATTTTTACCCGAGTGCTCAGCATGTCGGCCTAAATCAAAATCAGTACGAGAGTGAATCCCCTCCATTTCATCCCAACCAATTGGGAAATGATATTCAATATCAAAAGCTGCATCTGCGTAATGGGCCAACTCACTCCCATGGTCATGCCATCGCAATTTATCTTCATCAAGTCCCTGATCGAGGTGCCATTGCCAACGGATCTCTTTCCATTTTTTCATGGCTTCATCTTGAGTGCCTGGCTTAATAAAATATTGCATCTCCATTTGTTCAAACTCACGGGTTCTAAAAATAAAATTTCCTGGAGTTATTTCGTTACGAAAAGCTTTCCCTATTTGAGCAATTCCAAAAGGAAGTTTTTTTCGCATGGTACTTTGCACATTAAGAAAGTTTGTGAAGATACCTTGTGCTGTTTCCGGTCTAAGGTAGACGGTAGAACCTGAATCTTTCACAGGCCCCATGGTTGTTTCAAACATAAGATTAAAATCTCTTGGCTCAGTGAAAGAGTCTTCAGCTTTACAACTGGGACATGGAGCATCGAGGTCAATTTTATCGGCGCGGAATCTAGATTTACATTCTTTACAATCAACAAGGGGATCTGAAAATCCATCTACGTGCCCTGAGGCTTTCCAAACTTGAGGGTGCATGAGGATAGATGCGTCAACACCTTCAACTTCCTCACGATAAGTCATGGCTTTCCACCAAGAGTCTTTAATATTATTTTTAAGCTCAACCCCAAGTGGACCATAATCCCAACAAGATCCAAGTCCACCGTAGATTTCTGAACTTTGAAAGATAAAACCTCTTCTTTTACAAAGAGAAACTAAGTCTTGCATATTATCGAGTTTTTTTATGTCCATGGGATTCTCCACTCCTCTAGTTGAATAAACAACTTATACCCAAATTGCCTTCAGAATCCAAGTCTGTTAGCCCTCTATTTGGGTTAATTCATATAATTTTTTATACTCGCCCATTTTGGCCAAAAGTTCCGTATGTTTTCCCTCTTCTACTTTATTTCCTTCATTCATCACAATGATACGATCATAGTTCTGAATGGTTGAGAGTCTGTGGGCAATAGCAATAACTGTTTTTTCACTAGAAACTTTATCCAGAGCTTTTTGTACAATTTTTTCTGATTCATTATCCAAAGCACTGGTGGCTTCATCAAAAAGCAGAATGGGGCAGTCTCTAAGAAAAGCTCTTGCAATGGTGAGTCTTTGGCTTTGGCCGCCAGAGAGTCGTAAGCCTCTATCTCCAATGAGAGTCTGCACTCCTTGAGGCAATTTATTTACGAATTCATGGGCGTAACTTACTTCCAGGGCATTTTCTACTTGGTGATCAGTGTATTTTCCGCCAGCGGTGAGGTTTTCATAAACGGTGTCATTAAATAGAAAAATATCTTGGGATACAAGGGCCAAAGATTCCCGGTAGGTATGAAGTTCGTAATCTTTAATATTAATGCCATCGATGAGGATTTCTCCTTCTTCGATGTCATAAAGTCTTAATAGCAGTGAGACGAGAGTTGATTTCCCAGATCCCGAAAGTCCAACCAAAGCCACTTTTTCACCTTTGGAAATTTTAAGGGAAAAGTTTTTTATCACTTTTTGATCACCATAAGAGAAGCTGACATTTTTAAATTCAATGGATTCTCTAAACTCACTAAACTTCACAGCACCTGTATTCACTTCTTCTTTTTCTTCCAGCAGTTTAAAAATCCTCTCACCTGCCGCCCTTGCTTGATTGAGTTTGGTGTTGGCCTTGGAAAATCTTCTCACCGGATCCATAAACATTGCGAGAGCACCTACAAAAGAAATAAACTCTCCAACCGTAAGGGCCCCACTTTGCTGACGGTAAAAGGCTGCCACAATAACGGTGGCAAAGGCAAAGGAGCCGACAGTTTCCACTAATGGATGAGAATGTTCTTCAGCGGAGTTTGATTTTTTCTTGTGATTAAGAAAGTCAATCTGAGCGCTATCAAAGCGCTTGAGCATAAAGTCTTGTAGATTAAAGGCTTTAATAATCTTTTGTCCAACGAGACCTTCAGCTGCGTGATGGGTCATATTCGCTTGATCCGCTTGAGAGCGAGCAATATAGCGTCTGATTCTTTTTCCGGTCACGGTGAAAATCCCAACGAAAAAAGGCAGCACCACTAAAATAATAAGAGTCAATTTCCAATCGTGATAGAATGCCACACCCAAGAGCAGCGCCGCCGTCAAAGGCTCGCGAATAAGATCAAGGGAGTGCATAAAAGAGGAAGCAAATATCTGAGTGTCACTCACCATGATAGAGAGTAATTGACCCTGTTTAGCGTTTGAAAAATATTTTGCGGAGAGATGCTGAAATTTATTATAGATAGCTTTTCTGATATCACAGGTGGCTCGATCCACTACCATCCGCATTCCAAAAAAATGAATAAAGCGAAAAGGATATTTAAGCAGGGCCAATCCGACAAGGATGCCGGCTAATTGAAATGCATATTCTTCAGTGGAATTGGGATCAAAAATTCCATCGATCACATTTTTAATAAAATACGCTTCATAAGCTTTAATCGCCGCCAAGGGAAAAATACAAAGAGTGGCCAGAAGAGCTGTTTTTAAATAGGGACGGATGAACGGAAACATCTGTCGTAAAAGTAAA
The DNA here is from genome assembly GCA_002713145.1 of Halobacteriovoraceae bacterium. Taxonomy (GTDB): domain Bacteria; phylum Bdellovibrionota; class Bacteriovoracia; order Bacteriovoracales; family Bacteriovoracaceae. Next base: position 118,522 of record PAVS01000019.1, on the reverse strand, counting down.
ATCATAGCCTTAATTTTACTCTCAAGCAGGTGTCTTGCAAAGAAATGAAAAAAGTATCCTTAGCGGTGCAGCTTTGCGTTAATTTTAATTATTGCTCAAATCAAGTATGATAGAAACCGAGTGAAAAAAGGAGAACCATGAGCGGGAAAGCTGTATTTTTTGATCGAGATGACACACTTATTCATGATAGCCATTATATGTACAAAAAAGAGCAATTGAATTTCATTGATGGTGTTTTTGACGTGCTTAAAAAAATTCAAGATGCAGGTTATCAGCTTTTTATTTTTTCTAATCAATCTGGCATCGGCAGAGGCTATTTCACGGAAGCACAAATGCATGAATTTCACTCCCATATGGAAAAAGGCTTTCAAGAACATGGAATCAGCTTTACTGAAATTATTTATTGCCCTCATGACCCCACTCAAACTGATTGTGATTGTCGCAAACCTGAGCCCAAACTTCTGATTGAAGCTTGTGAGAAATATAAGCTAGACCCCAAACAATGTTTTATGGTCGGTGATCGTATTACAGATGCTCAAGCTGGTGAGCGAGCCGGTATGACTTCGATTACTCTTAATTGCGACTATAAAAATAATATTTCTAAACTCGAAGATATTTTCGAATTTATTCCCCTCAAAGATTAATGGGATAAACTTTTCCAAGTTTTATAACCTGCTTCTTTAAAACCAAATTGGTAGTTCAAGTAATTAAATTCCGCAATGGTTAAGCCCTGCGTTAAGTTTTGTATGGTTTCATATTCTTTATAGGGAGTGAAATAAGCCTGATCCAATTTTTGTCTGAGTTCTTGAGCACTCTGATGCTCATACAATAGAGATTTATTCTCAGAGAGAAATTCATCTTTCTGAGAACTGCATTCCATACAACTAAAACCCCCCTCAGTATAATCGAAGAGACATAAATCACTTGGTCTAAATTCTTTATGACAAAACAAACAATTTTTCGTGTCGGGATTAATCCCTAACTCGATAATGATTTTTGCAAAAAAGATAAATAAGTGCTGATGTAAATCAAAAGACTTCTTCCCCACGGCTTCATCTAAGTAGAACAAAGCATTGGATAGCACCTTAAAAAGTCCTTCATTATTGATGCTATGGACATCATCAATATGAGCTTCTGAAGAAATTTTGGCTATTAATTCGAGATAAAAACTGGCGAGACAAAATGCCTGATAATTTTCGCGTATATATTTTGGATGCCATTTAAGCTCATACTCTTTGGCCACTTGTATTTGGGATTCAAGCTTTCGAGTGGCTTTTTGCAGATAGACTCCCAACATAAAACCCATCTCCACAATAGAGCCTTTGAGTTTTTTTCCTCCCCCTTTGCCTCCGTAGAAATAGACAGTGAGCGTATCACCCGAGCGCAAAAGCAGATGAGCGATTAAGTCTTTTTCTTTGTATAAGGTTTTATGGAGAACAATCCCTTCAATATGCATTTGAATAATATAGGAAATAATTCACACGATTCCTAATGCTTTTTAAATAAGCTCTCAGCATGCCACGAAACAACTCGATCAGAGGGAAGTAATTCCAATTCATTGTATGTAAAAAAAATGAGCTGCCATTGCGCCCTCCTCGCCCAAGCATTTGCAAGTAAAACTCCACACCTTTTACCCGATATAAGAAATAAACTCTCTTTACACTAGGTAAGTTTACTCCATGCCCCAAGACACTGGTTGAGATAATGATATCGGGTTTTTCTGAAGTATTAAGCTCTTGAATAAATTTCTGAGCTTCCCCTCCCACACAACTCAGCACACGAAGTCCCAGAGAGCGAAAATAGGCATCCAGTTTTTTCACTTCTTTTCGATACTGGCAAAAAATTAAGCTCACTTCTCCATCGATAGAGGCGATGATATCTGCTATAAGCCAGTTTTTCTTTTGGGAGGGGTAGACATAAACTTTACTTGGTATATTTTTAAGTGAAAGATTTCCCAAATCTATATGATAGATATCTTTATAATGATAGCGCAATTTAGCTTCCATATAGGCAAGATTATCTTTGGCCATAGTCGCACTTAGAAGTAGTGTAGGCGGAGCATAGGTTTGCATGAGTTCAAGAAAATCCACCAGCTTTGGACGAAAAGTTTCTCCCCATAATTTGATCAAATGAGATTCATCTAAAATAAAAACGTGATCTTGCGCGAGTGCTTCAATGACGTCTGCCTTCAGGCATTCCGGAGTGGAGACCACCAATTGAAAGTCCATCTCACTTAGATATTCAAAATCTTTTGCACGCCTGATATTACAAACATTGATTTTGGCCCTGGAAGCATTGATATAAACTTCATCACAAAGTGCTCTGAGGGGAAAAACAAATAAACATTTACGCTGACTTTTTTTAATGGCCTGGAGTAGCTTATAAGTTTTCCCCCAACCAGGTGGGGCCATTAGTATAATGGCCTGTTCAACTTGAATATTTTCTAGTATCTCTTCAATCACACTTGCCTTAGAGCAAATCAGCATTTTGATAAAACTTTCTAACTCACTGAAAACTCAAACTTAAAGTTCAATAAAACTTAGATTTTGGGATGAAAGAGTGACAAATGAGCAGTAATCTTTTATAAGTGCTTAAAAAGAGGTTTATTATGCTCCATAAAATAGAACAAGTTCTTGATGAACAAATCCGTCCAGCTCTAGCGAGTCATGGGGGAGATATTGAAGTGGTTGATTTTGATAATAAAAAGCTGTTTGTAAAACTCACAGGTGGTTGTCAGGGTTGCTCATCTTCATCAGCAACACTTAAAGATGGAATTGAAAGAATGCTCAAAGGACAATTCCCAGAGTATATTGATGAGTTAGTTGATCTAACTGATCATGCTGGTGGGGCTAATCCTTATATGTAAATCTTGAGGTCATGTCCATACGTGACCTAATTTCATTTACACGCTCAATTGAAATATCTGCCACCGCAAAATCTTCACCTTCACCCATATCAACCAAAATATCGCCCCAAGGATCAACGACCATTGAATGGCCATAGCTGCGCATTTTGGGATTATGTTCTCCCCATTGATTACAAGCGATAACATAGGATTGATTTTCAATAGCACGAGCACGCACAAGTGTTTTCCAATGGGCCATGCCGGTCGGTTTGGTAAAAGCCGAAGAAACCGTAAAAACGTTTGCTCCCTTTTTATATAACTCTCTAAATATTTCCGGAAACCTGAGGTCAAAACAAATAGTAAGACCGAGTTTGAACTCCTCAAAATCGAGTAATTTTAATTCATCACCGGGGTTATAAAGATCTCTTTCATCTAATTTGGTTTTATCAGCAGATTGACTTAAGTCTAATGTAAACAAATGAATTTTGTCATAGTAATTCATCAGCTCACCCTCAGGACTAAAATTTAAGTTACGGTTCATGACTTTATCATTTGCGAGGTAAGCAGCGCTTCCTCCTAACAGATACACCTGATGTCTTTGAGCTAATTTTTGGATGTGCTGATAGTGACTATTTCCTTCAGCGACAAGATGCTCTGTCGGCTTTAACCCATCACTCATAGAGTAAAAAACTTCAGGCAGAAAAACCGCCTTAATATCTGAGTGCTGATTCTTAGCCTGTGTGATCAGATGATCAATTTTAGCCATGTTTTGTTCTGGATAAAGCTGTGAGCATATTTGAATGAGACATATTTTCATAAATTACCTATATTTTTTCCCTTCTTATATATAACATACATATTATGATAAAAAGAGTCCTCATTAACTGTACAAAAATTGCTTTTGCCCTAGGCCTTGTGCTGTGGTTGGTTAATTCAGGCAAGATTGATATGGAGCTGGTCTATAAGAGCTTCCAAAATCCTTTGAATGTTATATTTATCTTAGCATTTATGCTCTTTGATCAATTTATTGTGGCCATTCGATGGAAGCATATTTTGGAGTCAAAAGCGAAGTCTTCTCTTAACTTACTCAATGTTTTCAAGGCCAATTGGATAGGCATTTTTTTTAACAGCGTTCTTCCCGGTTCAGTGACAGGTGATCTCATCAAGATTTTTTATATAGAACAGAAAAATGAAAAACTATCAAAAAAATTTCTCTTGGGTTCTGTGCTTCTTGATCGAGTAATAGGATTATGTGGACTCATTTTAGTAGGTGGACTCAGTTGTATTATTTATTATAATTTTTTAGCCGCTCAATCAGAGGAATTAAAATCTTTGGTGCATGTGAACTTTCTACTTTCTCTAGCCGTTATCATAGCATTCATCTTTCTCTACAATTTTAACTCTATTCCTCTTCAGCTCTCAAGCTTTGTAAAAAAAAGAATGACTTTTCTCACTTCCCTTTTAGAAAAACTAGAAGTGGTTTGGAGAGATCTTGTTTCACTCAAAGGCAGACTCTTAAAAGTTTTATTTTTAAGTATGATTGTTCAGGCCGTTGCGATTCTTATTTTCTGGTATGTAATTCATGGACTCATTGGTGATGAGTTCCAACTCTACCATGCTTTCAGTATACTTCCTGTGGGTATGATCAGTATGGCCATTCCCATTGCACCTGCGGGGCTAGGTGTGGGACACGTTGTTTTTCTTAATTTGTTTTCTTATATCGGAATAAGTAATGGCGCCAATCTCTTTAATGTTTATTTTATCTATGTCATTTTGATGAATTTATCTGGAATCTTTCCTTATATTCTGCACCAAGGTGAGAATAAGCCGCTGATTAGCCGAAAGTAAAAATTTTATCTGATGTGATATGAGAATAATTAAGAGATTTGGTTTTCAAGTTTTCCAGCTCAAGTAAAAAGTCTTGTTCTTTCACTTCATTATTTTGTTTTCTGATTTTCTTAGCTTCTTTTTTGAGGGCCGAGTAAACCTCTCTAGGTAATATACAGAGGCCATTCAATAAATAATGTGAACCGTTGAGCTCAATAACTCGTCCAACAAAAAGGTCATCTTCTAACAAGCCGATATTATCATTGTCTTTATCAAGAATGATTTTTTTATTGTGAAGTATATCTCTAATGACAATTTGTTTTCTAAAATTCGTCTTTTGGAATAAAAACAATGAGTAATTTAAGTTATGAAAAGACTTGGCGAGATCATCATCAATACCTTCATCAATAACATACTGGTCGATGATACGAGTTCCATCATCTCGTCTATAATTAAATACAAACCAATCATTAAAACTATTCATCCGAGATTCATACCACTCAGACTCTTCGTTCATTTGACCGGTCTTAGCAATATAGATATCCAGAGCTTTCTTCATATCGCTTGAATACTCGTCTTGAGAATAGTGATTTAAAATTTTATCTATATGGGTTTGAACAGAGTTCATCACTCATCTACCTTTAATACTGCTAAAAATGCTTCTTGCGGAATTTCAACATTTCCTACCATCTTCATTCTTTTCTTACCTGCTTTTTGTTTTTCAAGAAGCTTACGTTTCCTTGAAACATCCCCTCCATAACACTTAGCAAGTACATTTTTTCTTAATGCCTTAACGGTTTCTCTGGCAATAATTTTATTCCCAACTGCTGCTTGGATCGCAATATCAAACTGTTGCCTATCAATAATTTTTCTTAATTTTTGAGAGAGATCCCTTCCCTTAGGATAAGCTGTTGAATCGTGACAAATAAGTGATAAAGCATCCACTGGCTCGGTGTTAATTAAAATATCTAACTTAACCAGTTTGGAAACCATATAATCTTTAAACTCATAATCCATAGAAGCGTAACCCTTAGTGATTGATTTTAGTTGATCATAAAAATCAAAAACCATCTCACTTAAAGGAAGATAATAAACGACTTGAACTCTTTCCTTGGTTATATAATTGATGTTCTGTTGAATCCCTCTTCTTTTTTCACATAAAGTGATAATTGGACCCACATAATCATTAGGAACATGAATAGAAATCTCCACCATGGGCTCGCTTATTGATTCAACCTCGGCCATATCAGGAAGATCAGATGGATTATCAATCATCATCTCTTCACCCGATTTGGTCAGAACCTTATAACTTACTGAAGGCGCTGTTGAGATTAAGTTGAGATCGAATTCTCTCTCCAATCTTTCTTGAATAATACTCATATGAAGCAGACCTAGAAAGCCACAACGAAAACCAAGTCCTAGTGCACCTGAAGTCTCGGCTTCATAAGTAAAAGAGGAATCGTTTAGCGCAAGTTTTTCAAGTGCTTCTTTTAGTTCTTCGTATTCATCACTTACAACCGGAAAAATTCCGCAGAATACCATGGGTTTAACTTCTTCGTATCCCGCAAGTGAAGGTGTATCTTTTTTCTTTTTATGAATAATGGTGTCACCAATTTTTACATCGCGGATAGTTTTAATCCCGCAGATGATAACCCCAACTTCACCGGCACTTAATTCATTGACTTCTTTATAAAATGGATTGTGTATCGCCAGTTTAATTATTTCATAACTTTTATCTGAGTGTTTAAAATAGATTTCATCTTTAACTTTGAGGGTTCCTTCAAAAACTCTAACGAGGACGACAACACCACGATAAGAATCAAACCAAGAATCAAAAATAAGGGCCTGTAGGGCATTATCACTATCACCAGTGGGTGCGGGAAAAGATTCAATAATTCTCTCAAGAAGATCTGAAACACCAATTCCCGACTTCGCTGAAACGAGTGGAGCATCTTGAGCCTCAACTCCAACCACCTCTTCTATCTCATCTTTGACTTTAGCCACGTCTGCATGAGGAAGATCTATTTTATTGAGAACCGGAAGTATTTCTAAATCATTTTCGAGCGCCATATAAACATTGGCCAAAGTTTGAGCTTCGACACCTTGAGAAGCATCAACAACAAGCAAGGCTCCTTCACAAGAAGCAAGGGATCTTGAAACTTCATAAGAAAAATCAACGTGGCCTGGAGTATCAATTAAGTTCAAATAATAAGTATTGCCATCTTTAGCCTTATATTCAATACGAACTGTTTGCGCTTTGATGGTAATACCGCGTTCTTTTTCCAGGTCCATATTATCCAACAGCCTATCCTTCATTTCTCGATCAGTGATAGAGTTTGTTTCTTGAATAAGTCGATCTGCTAACGTGGATTTTCCGTGGTCAATATGAGCGATAATAGAAAAATTTCTGATAAATTTATTTTGCATAGTTCTCTTTATTTTTAGAAAACTAAGATTACATGAAAACCATCACTTATTGAAGCTAAAAGCAAAGATTGTGCGCAGTATTAACTAAAGGCTTCGCTCGAAATAACCATAAGATAGTAGTCTAGTGAAGATTCCTTGGCCCTAATAGGGATTACGTTAGCGTAACCCTCAAAAACCACCTCTTCTTCTTCTCGATGTTCTGTTTCTCCGGTTTCTTCATTGACCTCATCGTATTTCTTGACCTCTTTAATACTGATCTCAGCATTTTCAATTTTTGAACGACGTTTGAGTGCCAAGTCATAAGCCGCTTTAATTGACTCAGGAATACGTGTATCGTTGATATTTTTATTGAGCACCGAGTCTGTATCTAAATTTAAAGTGGTATAGAGTTTATTGTTTAAATAAATCAGCTCCCCTTGAGCGTTGGCGATAAGAACATTCTTTTTAATCATATTGGCCAGAATATCAAATTTTCTGTGCTCAACTGAAATTCGATCTGTTCTAAGCTCTTCAAAATTTTTCATGCTAAAAATCATCTTATTGAGTTCCCTAGCAAGTTCTCCAATTTCATCGTCTTGATCGTAATAAATAGAGACATCAAAATTACAATCTTGCAGCTCTCTGACCGCATCATTGATTTTTTTAAACGGCAGCGCTATTTTTCCAGGAATCACCAGACTGAGTAAGATCGTAAATAAAAAAGTAATGATGAGAACAATCAACATATACCTTCTGGTATCACCTATAATATCTTCGAGTTCTTTATCTCTTTTAACATTTTGATAGTACTGAATGTCTTGAAATTCAGAGAAAGCTTCCAGAATTTTGTCCGCCAACTCTCCTATGGCCGAAACCCCTCCGTTATCCCGAGTATTTTTTAAAGAAACTTTACTCAGTAATGTTTTTAGAGCATCAACATAGCCAATCATCTTTGAGATGATCGATTTGATTTGGACTTCGGTATAGAAGTCATCGAGATTTTTCAATTGAGAGTGAAAACTATTAAGAAGTGCATTGAGATTATCGAGATCTTTTTCTTTAGCACTTTGAGTGAGAATTTTTTTCTGCATCTTAAGAATCGAAACAGCCGAAATTCTAATTTCATCGGTTAAAAGACTTATTTGATTGGTGTTAGATGTGATACTAACGATTTGCTTATTCAGTGAGTTTAAATAATAAAAAACGGTAAAACCAATAAGGAGCACCATCACGTTTGCGAAAGCAAAACTCGCAGCAATTCTTCTTTTTAACGACAAATTCATATCTAACCTTTATGTTTCAGATAATTCTGAAAATAATCTATCAAAGTTTTTCTCTGAGCCAACGAGCACCACAACATCATCCGCCTCTATCACATCCATAGGCAGAGGACTGTCATTAATCTCTACACGAAAGGCGGATTTTCCGTCTTCAGTAATAAAGGGAACCCTTTTTTGAAGGGCCACAATATTCAATGAGTAGTTCTGACGAATCTGTGACTCAACCAAAGTCTTTCCTTCAAATTTTTTCCCTAATTTTAACTCAACAATTGAGTAGCCGGCAGCAAAATTATAACGCTGTAAAACGTGAGGGGCGACTATTTTACTAGAAACAATCTCCCCCATTTCTTCTTCTACTTTAAGTATTTCGGAAGCTCCAATTTCTCTTAAAACATGTTCATGAAGCTGGTTGGTAGCTCTGGCTATAATTTTTCCCACCCCTAATTTTCTAAGCATCGCCACCGCCAATATACTGGTCTCAATATTATCTCCAATAGCAATAATCGCCACGTCAACATCAGAAATATTGGTAGAGCGCACAGATTTCTCATCGGTCACATCGATGCATACCGCATGGGTAACTCGGTCTTTAATTTTATCCACCAGTTCACTGTCATTATCAATAGCAATCACTTCCGCGCCTTTTTCAAAAAGCCTTGTTGCGGTTTTAGCACCAAATGTCCCAAGTCCAATTACTGTTACAATCATAATTTATCCTATCATTACTCTTCCCTCTGGGTAATCAACATTTCCAGAGTCATTTTTTTGAGCAATAGCTAAAAAGAGTGTTAATGGTCCCACTCTTCCAATAAACATTATTAATATTATAGTTAACTTCCCTCCCGCACTTAAATACGGGGTTATTCCCAGAGATAATCCTACCGTTGCGAAGGCACTGACAACTTCAAAAAAGACAGAAAGAAAATCATGCTCCGGCTCTATACGCATCATAAGTAATATAAAAAAGCTCACCAAGATAAGTGAGATCACAATAATAGCAATCGCACGCACAACAATAATATTGGGTACTGTCCGGTCAAAGAACTCCACTTTATCTTTTCCTCTAAGAGTAGCTTTGACACTTTGAAAAAGGATAGCAAAAGTAGTGGTTTTTATTCCCCCTCCGGTTGAACCAGGACTTGCTCCAATAAACATCACCAAACACACTAAATAAACGGTATGGGGATGAAGGGCATTAAAACTTATCGTATTAAAGCCTGCAGTTCTAGCGGTAATCGATTGAAAAAGAGAAAGCTGAATTTGTTCCCAAAGTGTGTAACTTGTGAGGGCGTGTAAGTATTCACTAAAAAAGAAATAAAGCGCCACAAAAACAATCAAAGATAAATTGACCGTTAAAACCACTTTTGAGTGAACAGATAAATTCACGAGTTTTCTTCGGTTGCGAATAATGTATTCTAGTTCCTTGAGAACAATAAATCCTAGCCCACCTAATATAATTAAACAGCTAATCGTTCCATGAATGAGAGGACTGACAGCATAGTCCTCAAAAGAGTTATTAAAAAGAGCAAAACCCGCGTTACAAAAGGCAGAAACACTATGATAGATTCCATAGTAGAGCGCTTGCGAGAACTCTTGACCTTGAAAACTAAAAGCAATGGAAAGTATCACTGCTCCAATGAGTTCAATAACGAGAGTGTATTTAATGATACTTTTAATCATATTCACTAAATCTTCAAATGAATTAATATCCAGTAGATCCTGCATCAGAACCTGATCTCTTACAGCCAGAGATTTTCCTAAAAGAATCGTCATGGATGAGTAAAGAGTCATATATCCTAACCCACCAATTTGAATGAGAATTAAGATAACAATTTGTCCCACAAAGCTAAAGTTATCGGCCAATGAGAGAGTCGAGAGACCCGTCACACAAGTGGCTGAAGTGGCCATAAAAAAAGCGTCTATAAAACCAATAGATTTTCCCTCCACACTCGAGATGGGAAGAGATAATAGCAGCGTTCCTAAGATGATAATAATCGAAAAGGAAAGAATAACAATTTGAGCTGGAGCGAGCTTAATCTTATCTAACACGGATGTTTTAAGCTTTTTCTCTTTCTGCTTAACAACCAAGTGCTCTTGAGCCCCTTCATACAAAGAGAGAACTGAAGAAAATAGATGAACTGCTGACAACCAAAAGGTAAATTGAATATCACCCAGAGTGATGAGTATGGGCACAATACAAACAAATGAGAAAATATACTTTCTTATAAATTCATCTATATTTTGCGAGCGTAAATAATTGCTTACAATCACAATCATAATCACAACTGGGGCAAAATATTTCAAGAGATGCAAAGTGCTTTCAATGATCTCCGGGTCTATAAAACTAGACGCAAATTTATTGGCCTTGTAGAAAGAATACAAAAAGATAAAAAAGCCATTAATAAACAGCTCTAGGATAAAGGGCAATTTGTGATATAACTTATTCATATTATAAGTATATTTTACGTGATTTTAGGTATTTCACTCAACAGAGCAAATTTGACGCATATGAAAGAGTTTTTAATTGACCATATTGATCCACTAGGACAAGGAGTTTTCAAAGAGTCCGATGAAATTTATTTTATTCCCAAAACACTTCCGGGAGAAAAAGGAACCTTTGAAGTGCTCAAATCAAAAAAAGGCGTTCACTTCGGAGCTCTCCATAGTCTCACCCATCAAAGTCAGATAAGAATCGAGCCTGAGTGCCCTTTTTATTCCCAATGCTCTGGCTGTCATTATCAACATACCTCAAAAGAAGAAGAGTTAAACTTCAAACAAAATAATTTAAAAAGACTTTTAAAAAAAGTTGACACTCAAAAAGCCAGTTGGATCAATCTGATTTCTAAAAAAAGGTATCATTATAGAAATCGTCTTCAGCTTCATTATAATAAAAAATTAAAAATAATAGGTTTTCATCAAAGAAACTCTCACAAAATTACCCCTATTACGAATTGCATTTTGGCGGTGCCAGAAATTCAAAATAAAATTCAAAAACTCACCAAGAATAATCATTGGTTGAATATCATTCCGGCTCAAGAGCCAGTGAAAGGGCATTTGGAACTTTACTTAATCAATAACGACGTCCAGCTGACATGGAACCAAGCTTATGCAGCTTCCGGTTTTTCTCAGGTCAACCAAGAGGTGAATGAGCAGCTCATCCAAACCATTGAAGATCTTTTTTCTCAGCGAAATTTAAAGATTCTAGATTTATTTGGGGGCAGTGGTAATTTAACTCGAAAAATTCAATCAGCTCGATGCCTATCTATTGATACTCATCCCCAAGCAGATTATACTCTTGATCTCTTTAAAGACGATTCCTTAGATAGTTTTATTCAAAAACATCAAGACCCATTTGATACCTTTATCGTAGACCCGCCTCGCTCAGGTTTTAAAAACTTGAGTAAGTGGGTAGAGCATTTTCAACCTCAAAAAATCCTCTATGTAAGTTGTAATCCCGCAACGATGTTGAGGGATATTTCACCTGAAATACAAGATTATCAGCTAGAGGCAATTTATTTTATTGATTTTTTCCCTGGCACTTACCACTATGAGGCTGCTGTCTTATTAAATAGACGAGTGAATTGATTTTACAACCCGTCCCATTGTTTCATAAACTATCTCTAAGGAGACACTTATGAAAAATATCATCACACTTATATGCTTAATAGGACTCATTTCTTGTGCTTCCAACCAACGGAGAAAAGAAGATAAGCAAGGGATGATTTTCTATAATCAAGGCACTCAAGAACTGGCCGATGGGGAATACACTATTGCCCTCACTCACTTACAACAGGCCAATAGAATGATTCCTGACAATACTCATATTTTAAATAACCTCGGGATGGCTTATTATTTTAAAGGGGCCACAGATAGAGCTATCAAGTTAATCAATAAGTCTTTAGAACTCGACTCAAAAAATACTGCGGCAAGGATGAATCTTGCGACAATTGAACTTAAAGCAAAAAACTATAAAAGAGCAGAAAAACTATATCTAGAAATTCTAGAAGACCTCACTTATATGGCCCAGTTCAGAACTTACTACAATTTAGGTGTGCTTAGCTTACAGCAAGGTCGTGATCAGTCGGCTCTTGAGTATTTTGCCAAGGCTTTGCGTGAAAATGATACTTATTGCCCAGCTCATCAACAGCTAGGAAATTATTATTTCAAGAAGGGTAATTATAAGCATGCGCTTAAAAAGTATACTGATGCCACTTACGGAACTTGCTATAACAACCCCATTCCTCACTATCACAAAGCAAAAGCATTGGTTAAGCTAGGGGAATTTCCCAAAGCTGAACAGACTCTCAATCTTGTGATGGAAAAGTTCAGTAGCAGTAAATACTTTAACTTGGCCAAAAATGAATTGAAGCGAATTAATCAATTGAAATCATCAACTAATGAAGAATTTGACTACAGTGATAGGAAGATATTAACTCCTAGTTTTTAATTTTTCATTTTTCTTCTAAAATATTGAAATATGGAAGAAAACAACTCAATTGGCCTATTACTAAAAAATGCTCGCGAAGCTCGCGACTTAACCTTAGAAGACGTTGCTCAAAAGACTAAGATTAATATTAATATTCTTAGGGCCTTAGAAAATAACGATCTTCAAGACTTACCTAATATTGCTTATGTAAGAGGCTTTGTTAAAAGTTATTCCAAGGTCGTTAAGCTGGATCAAAACCAAGCCATGGACAGCTTAAATGCGACTTATCAAATCAATAAAAAAGCACCTGTTGTTCAAACTCAAAAAATAGAACTCAATTCTTCAGAGGAAGAAAAAAGACAAGAGGAAATTCAAGAAAGCCTCATTTCTATAGTACAGAGTTTTTTCAACAAAAATATTATGATAGGACTTGGAGTCCTTCTTATCCTCATCGTTGTTGTCAACGCGCTAGTGAATTGGTTTGCTGACTTAAATTTTGAGCGCAAAGAAATCACTGAGAATAAAACTGAGAATATTGTGGAGCCTCAGTCCGTCTTAAAAGAAGCGAATGAAAATCTTCTCGAGATGGCGGCTGCAAAAAAATTCGCGCAAGAACTTGCGGATGAAGTCAAAGAAAACGAAACAGCAGAAGTTGAAAAAGCTCCACCCGTCGTAGCGAAAAAAGAGAAAACCGAACCTCGGCCAGAAAAAAAGAAAGAAGAGCCTAAGCCAGAACCCAAGCCGGAGAGCGCTGAAAATACAATACAGGTGACTAGAGAGATTGGAAGTCTTCCTTATGAACAGTTCTACCCCGCTCCAAGCAATATGTTTACCATTAATAAAAATGCTGAAGATATAAAAAAAGAACTCCTTCCTCAGAGTATAAAAATTGCTTATCGGGAAGGTATTGAGAGTGTCTATTTGGTAGCGGACAGTGGAGACACATGGATTAGTTATCAAACAGATGGTGGCGATATTAAAAGATATGTGCTTAAGCAAGGACGAAAATTATATCTCAGTGGAGAAGAAGTGCTCCTTTTCCTAGGTAATTATCGTGCCACGAAAATATTTTATAATAATGAACTCATTGAAGTGAATCCTACGAACAGTGGTGTCAGAAGTCTCATCTTTCCACCAGAAGCGGCGAAAGACCATGTCTTGCCTCTTTTTCCTGTTTATCAAGGAAAATCTTATTCAGCCAAAGAGTATCGAGCCAAAATGCAGCCTAAACCTAACTAGGTTTAACTCTGCCAATCCATAGCCCGATATTTTTTAATACCGAGAAAAAGTAAAAAAGATAAGGGAATAAGCATAGCGATATAAAAGGGTAGCTTTCCATCTCTTGCAATACTCACCAACGCAAAATAAACAAAATAATATCCAATTAAAATCATGATGGCCTGACCACTGGCCCCTTTGGACTTACCCCGATTAGAACTCACACCAAGGCCAAAGCCTACAAAGGTGAGAAGCACACAGATGATAGGCGTATTGAGTCTATTCCAATATTCGTAATTAGCATTGATATAATCTTTTTTATCAAAACCTTTTTTCTCAGCTGCTTTCAGTCCCCCGTCAATAAAGGATTCAAGCTCTTGCTGATTCATCATAATTTCTTTCATTGAAGTTTTGTAAGAAAATCTCTTCTCGGTGATAGGAAGGAGGTATTCTTTAAAGAGAATTTTTTCTATATCATTGGAAACTTGGCTTTCATTGACAATATTTCCATCACGCAAGAGCAGCTTAAAAGATTCGATACCGGTAGATTCGTCTTTTTTGTGTAGAATTTTTCCACTTTTTGCCACAATAACCTTATCCACATTGTTTTTATTATCAAAAATATGCAGAAAAATATCTTTAAACTCTTTGGTATTTTCATTCATCTCAGTGGGAAAAATAGTGGTATTCGGAAGCCTGGTAAAAAACTGTCCTGACTTGAGACCTTGAATAATGCTGGCCGAGCTAATAATTTTTATCTTTTTACGAACCATCTTATGGGCATTGGGAACGAGTTGCTGGTTGAATAAGTAAACCACGATTGCCACAACCACAGCTATAATCAAATAAGGCCTGAGAATATGAAATTTATGTAACCCTGCAGCTCGAAGCGCAATATATTCTGAATCTCCAGACATTCGAGACAGTGAAAAAATAGTTGAGAAAAAGATAGAGACAGGAATAGCCATAGGCACAAGTGTTGTCATGACATTAGAAATTAATCCCAGGATAAACCAAACGGTTATGTCGTCAGAGGAGATAAGGCTCATAATTCTGAAAAGCTCAAAGGTCATCAGGAAGCTGACGAAAAAAACAGTACTCACCAAAAAGGGCAGAATGAAATTTGCTGCAATGTATGAAGAGTACAGTTTTAACATAAATTAAGAGTACTAAATGCTGCCGCTTTAGACAATAATTACTGTTTTTGATAAGCTAATGCGAATTTACTTTAAAGGAGTATTTATGAAATTACATGTAGATTTTGATACGACACATTGGGACAAAGCTGATGCAATTGTCGTGGCAGCTTATGCCAAAAAAGATGGCAAAGGAGTCACTCACTCTTGGTCGCATAAAGATTTATTTAAAGAATTTGAAGCCCTTAAAGCCGCTAAAAATTTTAAAGCTGCCAGTGGATCTGTTTTTGCTTTTACTAACTCTCAAGGTCAAACAGTTAAAGTGATTGGGATGGGAGAAAAAACCAAGGCTAAAGCCGAAGGTATTCGTAGGGCCACGGCTAGTGCTTACAAGTCTATCGCCGGTGAAAAATATAACTCCGTGGCTATGGACGTTGGATCTTTCAATGCTATTGGAAAACTCGCTGATACTTTGGGACTTATGAATGAATCATTAACTCTTACAAGTTATGCGTTTGATAAATATAAAGCAAAGCCTGCTAAAAACTCATTTAAAGAAATTTGTCTTTACTGCCCTGATAAAAAAATTAAAAAGTCGGTAGATAAGGTCATCTCTGCTTCTTCAAATTTAGCCGAAAGTGTGAACTACGCTCGCGACCTCGTAAACGAAGCACCTAATGTTCTACATTCTGAAGAATATGCTAAGAGAATTGAAAAGGATGTTAAAACAACGCTCAAAGGTAAGGGTGTTAAAGTTAAGATCATGAATAAAGCTGATCTTAAAAAAGAAAAGATGAACCTCTTTTTATCTGTAAACGCAGGTTCCGCTTATCAACCACAATTAGTTCACCTCACTTATACTCCTAAGAAAACCACAAAAAATACAAAACATTATGCCTTGGTAGGTAAAGGCCTCACATTCGATACCGGTGGATACTCACTTAAACCTGGTGGATCAATGATGGGTATGAAATTTGATATGGGTGGTTCTGCGACTGTTTATGGCGCTTTTAGAGCAGCAGTTCTTAACAATGCTCCTTACAAAATCACTTGTATTTTAGGAATGACTGATAATATGGTGAACTCTCACGCCACTGTTCCTGATTCTATTGTTAAGGGAAGAAGTGGAAAAACAGTTGAGATTCTTAACACTGATGCAGAAGGAAGATTAGTTCTTGCTGATTGTCTCGACTATGCTTGTGATCAAAAACCAGACTTTATTATCGATGCTGCAACTTTAACCGGAGCATGCTTAGTCGCTCTAGGTTCTCAAGTTTGTGCTGTTCTTGGAAATAACTCGTCTTTTACGAAAAAGGTTTTGGGTTCTGCTCAGAAACAAGATGAATACATGTGGGAGCTTCCTATTATTGATGAGTGGCGCGATGACATGAAATCAAAAATTGCTGATCTTAAAAATATTGGAACTCCGGCCAGAGCAGGAACTGCTACAGCGGCTGCCTTTTTAGAGAACTTTATCAAAGATGACATCAAATGGGCGCATCTCGATATTGCAGGAGTTTGTGATTCTCAATCCCACCTTCCTTACTGCCCTGCTAAGGGTGGTTCAGGTCTCATTGTAAGATCTCTTCATCACCTTTTAACTGATGGTAAATAAAAAACCATTTAATATAGTGCTTGTCGCGCCTGAGATTCCTGGAAATACCGGGAGTATCGGGCGCACTTGCGTGGCCCTAGGACTGAGGCTTATTCTCATCCATCCTTTTGGATTTGATTTAAGTGAAAAAGCAGTGAGGCGCGCAGGACTTGATTATTGGAAATTTGTTGATTTAAAAGAATACCATAGCTTCGAAGAATTTTTAGAACACGAAGCTCCCCTTCGATCTCAACTCTATTTTTTTGAGAACCATCAAGAGCAACATATTTATCAAGCAGAGTTTAGCGAAAATAGTTATCTTATCTTCGGATCAGAGACCAAAGGACTCGCTCAAGAAATTTATCAGGACTATAAAGATCGTATGTATGCTCTTCCTATGTTTAGCGAGAATATCCGGTCACTTAATTTATCAAATGCTGCAACGACAGTTGCCTACGAGTGCCTCAGACAGCTTAATCTTCCAAAATAGCATCTGCAGGAGGCTCTTTTGCGAAAATATCTTCTTCAAAATCATTCATGATTAATTTCTCTTCTAGATAATCGTTGGCCAGAATATTATCTTCTTGCATGCCTTTTTCAAAACTTAAAGGGTGGCTTTTATAATATTCTAACTCTTCTTCGCTCATCACTTTCGCTATTTTCATCTTCTCTAAAATCTTTGTAATTTGAGTCGAAGCAAAATCCGTAAGCTCTTTTTTTGTGAAGCTTTGAGAATAACGTTTAGGGCTGGGAAGAAGCATGGCCAAAAAAGCAGCTTCTTTGGGATTAATATCATGAGGCTCTTTATCAAAATAAAACTTTGCCCCGGCCTTCACCCCGTAAATACCTTTTCCTAATTCAATAAGATTTAAATAATGTTCCAGAATACGATCTTTGCTGAGAATAGTTTCAAGTTCTTGGGCAATTAAAATTTCTTTGATTTTTCTGGTAATGGTTCTGTCATGGGAGAGAAAAGCATTTTTTACCACCTGCTGAGTGATAGTGCTGGCCCCACGAGTCAGTTTGCCCTCATCCAAACTTTCCTCAATTGCTTTTTGAAGTTGGTTAAAATCAATTCCATGATGGTCATAGAATGCCCAGTCTTCACTTAAGACAATCGCCCATTTCAAAGAGTTGGATATTTTTTTTAAAGAAACCCAATGAGCAGGCTTTTTGGCCACTAATTGATAATCATTCATTTGCTTGGAATAAACGGGATAGTGGTCAGTCAGTTTTTGCGCTCTACCAATTAACGTAAAATACCAGACGATTACACTTATAACGAGACAAGTGATAAGGCCAAGAATGCATGCTAAGACTTTGTTTTTACTCATACCTAACGATTTCAATAGTTTATAAGATCTAAATCATATTAAATAAATTATTTATTATTCCGAAAAGATGCACATGAGGATAGCAAAACCTTTCGTTATCACATTCATATTTTGTACCTTTTTTAGTTGCACTAGGCAATTCCAGATTGCTCGTGTGGTTCCGGGCAAAACTGATATCAACCAAGTAAGACAATACTTGGGCGAGCCTAATATCACCCCAGAATTAGCCAGTTCAAGCTTTAATCCTCACGAGGAAATACTGATTTGGGAAGATGTTCTGGTTCAACTCAATAAAAATGAAAATATTGTCACGGCCATTCATCGTCAGCCTGCCAGTCATGAAAAGTCACTGCAGTTCTGGCGACAACATTTTAAAGGCAAAGTACAAAAATTTCAGAAAGTTCAAACCAAATTTTATGCAGCAGAACATATATGGCAATTAGATCTCCCGAATCTTGGGGTGAATGTGGTCTATGACGAGTCAAAAGATGAAGTGATAAAGGTCGTGTACTATGCAGTGGAATAGCAAATACTGGCGAGTACAATATAAACTTGCTCAAAAGAAATTTAAAAAAGATCCTGTTTGGCAAAATGTCGCTTGGTCAGCTCTTATCGTTCTGCTTCTCACACCGGCTGGGATTTTTTATTTTTATGATTCTCAACAATCACAACTCTCCACCTTTACCCAGTGGCAGCAAGTTCAAAAAAGACTCTCTGATCGCTCACCCGCAGCTTTAAAAAACGGCTCCTTTCAGTGTGGTTTTGAAACTGTAAATTTAAAACAAATTAAAAGCGAAGTGCATAAGCTTGAAAACAAATACCAAACCGGCAGTGTTATAGAAGGAAATTTTTACGGTCTCGATTTAACCAGCCTTCCTTCTATTGGAGCTCAACTGCTCGCAGATAATAAAGGTCTTATAGGAGATAAAAATCAAAACTTAGATTTCTCTGCTTGTAAGGGAAATGTAGCTTGTGTTTTCAACACCATCTATAATGATCCCACAGAGCTTTCAGGTTATTTTGCCTATTATTGGTATCTAAAGACAGGAAGTATTATTGCCATGTCTAATTATGTACCTAATCAAAAATCAGTAGAAGCGGGAGAATACAGTGGACAGAAACATAGCTTTCATCACTATCTCTTTTCAGCAAACGAGCTTAAGAATTTTTATTTCTTAGCTAAAAGTCTTCCAGAAAAGCTGACTTTCATTCCGCTGCTTAAATCTATTCACAAAATTCCAAGCAATGCTAAAATTGAAGGTTATCAATCACATATTTGTTCTCTCTCCCTTCCAAATGGTCAGATCCTTTTAGGCTCTAACTGCTTATGGGGTGAGAGAAAAAAATTCAATCTCGTGGTGGCCAAAGAAATTGCAAAATTTGCAGACCGACATGAAGGCCTTAAAGAAGGACTCGCCAAGCTCTCCACTCATAAACAGTGGGAAAGTTTTGGAAGTTGGTTCAAAGAATCATATTTCAACCCTCGCGGTCATAGGTTTGAATATCGTTGGATAAATAATATTCCTAATAATTATGTTTTTGACATGGACTTAAAACGCTCCCCTGGAGAGCATCTAGCTACGGCCATCGCTCATTATAGATTTAATCCAAATGAGTTTAAGGCCAAAGCCCCTAATGATTTACGCCAATGGCTTAAAGATCATATTTTTCATGGTTTAAGTTTTGATTCAGAAGGTCTTTATAAGCAATATATTCATCAGTCTTTAAATACCTGGGCAAGACAGGAAGTAGGACTTTGGAAAAATTGTTTAGAAGAAAATCTTAAAGATCAAGATATTCAAGCTCTTCAAAAAGATATTGTAAAATCTCTTGATCACCCTCTTTATAAATGTGTCGAAAATAAAATGCCTGCTTTTATCAGTTTTTTGAAACAAAATATTCAAGAAGATCATTATGAAGGCTGTGAATTTTTTAACGATAGAAAACTAGCTCACCTCTCTAAGCGTTTTGATGAGAACGTTAACAAATACTTACTGGAAAAAATTCTACAAAGAAAAATTGAAATCCAAAAACATGGACCAGATGTTCTTACCGGACAACTGGTTAAAGATGATTTTATCCAAACTGTGGATCCTAAAACTCTTTATATCAACTGCTTTGCCAAAGAAGATGTACAAGCTTGTTATACTAAAACGATGAATTTGAAAGTTGATCAAATGATCACTAAACATAAGACGACTTCTGAATATTATCGAAACATTATTAAAGAAGATGTATTAGCCCTCTACCCTTTTGATCACGTGAAAAAGAACACGAATGAAGCTGCTAAACATTTCTTAGCACCCTTTTCCGCGAGACTTCACCAAGCAGCGAACAAAATGTGGAATAGCTGCAAGCAAGGTGGAATGGACTTAAAGTCTAATCTCAATCTCCCTATGAAATTTTCAGGGGGACGTTATTTCGTGAATCCCAAACTGATTAACTGTATCAACGATAAAATTGACTCAGAACTTATTCAACTCACTGATCTCAAAGCATTCCAACTCATTGATGGAAAACGCAAAGAGTATAAGCTTAACGATGAAGAACAAGAATTTGCATTAAGCTTTCTAGAAGGCAATCTTTTACAGACACTCAATAACCTTCTAGATGAAGAATATTTTTCTGAAAAACAACGTTTTAAGCAATACTTTCACAAAGCTAGACTGAAAGCTGTGAGTGCTTTTGAAAAAGATGATGAACTTATGAAAGAGGTTTTCTCTCATCAACAAGTTGAAAATCTTTGTATGCAAAAAGTTTCTCAGTTCTATCCTGAGAACTATTTTTATCATTCCAAACCACAACTGGATAAGACCTATGGTCGTACTATTTGTACTAAGTTCGTGACTCAGCCAAATATCAATAAAGCCCTTCAAGCTCAATTCCAACAACAATGGATTGATAATAGAAATGTGGCGATCAAATACCTAGCTGAGAGCTACCAATCTCTTGTAAATGATTGTTATGATCGTTTTGAAGTGGTGGGTAACAATAAGAACAAACCATATCGCGATCACTGTATCCGCGATAGCTTTGGTGAAGCCATTAATCAGGCCATTATGGATTGGCGTGATCATGAACACTATCCATATTTCGAGTCACGTGAACAAGAAGTGGTGAATTATTTTGTGAGCTCTCTGCGCTCAAAATTTATCGCTAAAGCTAGCCAGCGTGAACCTCTTTTAGAAGACAGAAAACCAGCTCAGCTCTAAATTCTAAAAATAAGCAAAAAAAAAGCCCTGAGATAAACTCAGGGCCCTTAAACGAACGTTATGTTCTATTCTAACATCCTATTAGAATTTGTAAGTTAAAGATACTCTTGATAGTAGAGAGTCTGTTCTTAACTGACCTGCACCTGCAGAAGTATTGTTTCCTGGAGTTCCATCGCCTGCATCATTGTTTCCAATCATACCATCAACAGATAAATCTCCCCATGTTAGAGACGCACCAGCGGCTACAGTTGTTTTATTTTGTCTAGTAGCTGCATCACCGTCACCATTTTCATCTGTTCCAATGATTTCATGACTTACAGATCCTCTAAGAGCTAACCACTCTTTAGCTTGAACTTCTAAGCCAACAATTACTGGAAGATAGTTAGACTTCAACTCATCAGAGTTAGATCCATCTTGTTGATTACAAACATTACCTGTTTCCCAAGTTGCATCACACTCTCTATTATCCATCTTGTACCAAGCTTCAGCCCATGCACTTGCTTTGTCGTTAAGCTTATACATTTTACCAGCACCTAGCCAAATATTCTGAGCTTTAAGTTCATCCCCTGAATCAGCTTCTTCAGCATTAATTGATTGAAAACGAACCATATAACTCATATCATTTACTGAATGAGTTACACCTAGATCTATTGATCCTTTTCCATCAAGTTCATTCCCATTATCTTCTTCAGCTTTGTTAGTTAAACCAAAATTTAAGAAGGCATCAGTATCACCAGAAATAATACCAACAGTTAATCTCATTGCACTTGATTCTACTTCATTAGCAGCTTGCTCATCTTTATAATTATGATAAGTAAGTCTAGCACCCCATTGAACACCAGCGTCTCCAGCAACAAACAAATCAGTGTTATTTTGCTCTTCAGTTAAACCTAAAGCAGTTCTGTAACCATTAGACTTGTTAGACTCAGATCCAAAATATAAACCATAAATCATATTTCCAGAAGCTTTGAATACACCACCCTCAGCTCTAGGAGTTGAAGCTTGATCAGTCGTATTAGACGTCTGTCCCCACTCCATAGTTACGAAATCTTTGTGGTAGTTAAGTCTTGCTGGATTAAGTAATACGTTACGAGCATCATCAATCCATTGTGAACCATCTGCGCTTTGTCCTAAAGCTTCAAGTCTTGCCTTTGAAGCAAGTGCACTTGTTGAAAGAACTGCTAATCCCATAGCAATGATCACTTTCTTTTTCATTAACATTCTCCTTGTTTTTCCTTCCTAAAAAAAGGCAACATTCTATTGTTTTTAAACCGGAATAATTTTCCTTGTAACTAAATTAGAGACGGCCTCAAGCCCTTTGTCAAACACATAAAAGACGTTCACATCATGCAGAATAGAATTTGTAACGATTAATGCGATAGGACCACCCACTGTGGAAAAGCTTACAATTTGCTTAAGCGCGAACAGCACGCACTCATCACAGACCATGCCCCTACGCGCATGGTAACTTACAAAGTTTAGGTCACAAAAATGACGCTAAAAAAACTTTTTAATGCTTTGAACCAACTTAATTTTTACTTCAAAAAAATTAAATAATAGACGAAAGTTTGAGTTTTAATGTTTGCAAACTCGAAATTTTATATAAACTATTACTATAAACTTTTTAATGAAGTTAACACGAAAAATTAAACGATACGTTTAACAACAAAAGGATGTGGAAAATGAAAAAACTTCTTGTAGCTGTAATGGCTTTAACAATGGTAAATGCATTTGCTGATGGTGAGCACATGGTTAAAATGAATGGATGTTTTGACGGTGGTAGATGTGACAACTTAGACTTTTACATGTACTCGGATACTGACGAGAACGGTAATGACGCTGAAAAAACTGATACTCAAACTATCGCTCTTAACTATGCTTATGGTTGGGACATGTGGGGTGTAGGTATCTCTTACAAAACTATGGAAGAAAAAACTGATGGTGAAATCGCTGATGTAGGTGACAAGTACAATACAATCGGTCTTTCTTTTTACTGGAACAAAGATGGTTCTTGGTCTGATTCTTGTTTTGCAGCTCTTCACTACGATATGACTTCTATCGATGATGAAGATGATACTGATGATTCAGGACTTAAAAGAAGTGATATTACTTTAGAGTATGGTCATAGATATGCTCTTGGTAAAGCAATGATGGGTGTTCAAATCAATTACGTTCCTTCTGTTACTTACATGATGAGAACTGATGAGTACAACAATGACGATGCTGACAATGATAGCGCTACTGAGTTAAGACTTAACTTTGCTAACTTTGCAGCAGTATTCTAATTTAAACTAAGTTTAAAAGAATATAGAGGGCCCACATTGTGGGCCCTTTTTTTTTGCCCAGAATTTAACATAAATCAAATCTCTCTCTAGCAGTTCTAATAATAATCTAATAAAACTAAACTATTTTAGTCGTTTTTCTTTCAAATTCTTACATTAGAGAAAGTGGCCGTGACAGGCCGTCTCAACTCCCATAGAATTTAACTACACTACAACGGGTTAACCAAGGAAGGTGCTTTAAGGCACGGATGCCTTTTTCTTCTCAAAGAAAAAATCATCTCAAACTACGTTCTGTAACCATATCCAATCTATTCAAAAGAAATCTTCAAGTTAAAAAATGAGAAAACTCTAACTCACAGACAGAAGCAAAATCGCTGGTAAGTAAAAAAATTATTAGATGTCTGTATTTGAATAAGTTTTTGTAAATTAAATATTCAAACTTTCAAGGGACGCAAGTGTCCTAGGAAGATATTGAAAATCTTTCGAGTTCTCCATTTGAATGGGAGCAGCGGTTCCTATAAATTTCACCGGAAACTCTCCCAGCTTTGGAGCCAGTTCATCATTGATCCCATCCGTATAAAACTCTTCAGAGTATTTAATGGTCTGAGACACTTCAACTTTTCCAAACTCAGGAATAACTCTTTCAATAACTTTTTGCATATGACGAATCTTTTTCGCAAGCTCTTCTTCTTGCATAATATCTTCATCAATAAAGCTGAGAGCTTTAATGTTTTGAGTGTTCGTACTCGCATCATATTCTTCAAAATCAAGCACAAAACTTCCCCACTCATGGGTCATACTTTGTGGGATGATCATTGAACTAGCTGGTTCATAAACTTCGCCGCTACATTCAAAATAAACGGTAATCGCTCGGTAATTAACCAGTGGTGCAATATATTCAGCAATGGAGTCAGGCACATCGTTTTTCTTAGTGATCATGCTAAAAAAGCGCTTCGGAGTTTCACAGAAATAAAGATATTCGCAATCGATAATCTCGTCATCACCTGTGGTCAGTCTGAAGTTTGTTTTCTCTAATAAATCAGTCGGTGCTTGCAAATCAATGCTGTTAATAATCTTATTGAGTTGAAATTGCTCAAACACTTCATCAGTGAGGTGGATGAGATTTTCAGGACGGTAATTATAGAAAGGTTCTTGATAAAATTTTTCTTCTTCTTTTAAATCGTGAGACTTTGCTCTCCCTCCAAACTTATGAAACTTAGTGTCTTTGTAAAAATACACATCTTCATTCTTTTTAAAGATCTCAAGTTGGGGATACATGCCAATAAGTTTATTGGCCACTTCTTCGCTTCTAATAGGCTGCATAGAGCATTTTAAATCGTGATGGATGTCTGCAGTAGAATAAGGGTTACGAGTCAGCATTTTCACGTCAGCTGGGTGCTGTTCATAGAGCTTTTGAAAAGTAAGAACACTGGCCAAGTTTTCACCAAACACCAAGTGTTTTACGTATGTTCGTTTTTTCTCTTTATTTTCATTATCAGATTTCTTTTTGAGTGTGCGTAGCCCAAAACCAGACATAAAAATGATCTCCTTAAAATGTTCTCTAGCTTTGATCATACCTGCTAAAAAACCCAATGACCATGGGCTTTTTAGCGATATTCAATAGAAAAGGTAATGAAATTTATTTAGCGAATAGCGAGCTTATCACCAGGGAGAATCATGCGGCTTTTCACCAGGCCATAATTCGAACGGATAATGGTGTTGATATTCACACCAGTTTTCTTAGCGATATCCCAAAGAGTGTCCCCTTTTTTAACCACATAATAAACGGAAGGGTTAGGGATCTTCTTTCCTCTGCGACTGCCGCGTTTAATCCAACGCTGATAAGTTCTTTTTCTGAGGATACTCTTTCTTGGCTTCTCATAGAGATCTGCATAGAGATCGTGTTTACGCGCTCTATGGTCTTCGTGAAAAGGAAGCTTAACCACTGTCTTTGGAGGAAGCTTTTTATTTTTTGCAATTCCGTTGAGTTCGGCCAGAATATCTGATTTGACTTTGAACTTACGACCGACATGATAAAGGCTCGCATAGCCTCTGAGCTGATACATTTGATAATCAGTCGCAATCACATAATCTTTATTTTCAAAACTCTCCCAAGCCACTTTCTTACCTACGGGAACTCTCAGCACATACTCTCCTGCTTTGGGCGGAGTTTGCCAGCGAAGAATTTCTGGATTGTATTTTTTCATCACTTCAAATGACTCACCAACAGCTTCAGCTACTTTGTATAAATCGGTATTTTGTTTCACTTTAATTTCTTCGAAATCGAGGGCTTTCTCAAACTGCACATCATCAAAGCCAAAACGTGAGAGGTTTTTTCCTATGATCGCCAAGGCCATAATTTTGGGAACGTATTCTTTTGTTTCACGACGAAGATATCTTCCTCTTCTGATTTTCCAAAAGTTTTTAGTGCGGTAACGACGAATAGCCCGACCGATTTTACCTTCCCCTGCATTGTATCCGGCCATGGCCAATTCCCATGAACCAAACAGACCGTATAAATCTTGCAAGTATTTAGAAGCGGCAACAGTGGCCTTAAGAGGGTCTCTTCTTTCATCTAAATAAAAACCAACTTCCAGTCCATAACGTCTACCGGTAAAAGGCATAAACTGCCAAGGCCCGACCGCTTTAGCCCATGATCTGGCGCTATTGCTAAAACCACTTTCTGCCATGGATAAATAAATGAGATCTCTTGGCATCCCTTGGTCGTTTAAAATTTTCGATAACACTGGCGCATAACGTCCTGCTCTTTCTGCGTATCTTTTAAAATGTTTACGACCACGACCTGTAAAATATGTGATCCATTTTTTGGTGGCCGCATTGTAAGTGACAGGAATATCAAAATGATTATTCGTAAGATTTAAATGTTCAGCCCCGTGAAGAAAAAAGATCTGCTTGTTTTGTTTTTGCAGTTCTTCATCCCCAATACTTCCGAGGATACAATCATGGCAAACGGGCAGGGTCTCATCCACCAAATGTTCTTGCACTCGAGTGCTCTGCACCACTTCATTAGCTGTATTTCTCGATTGATCGGTATTGTCTGTATTTTTTGATTGATGGGCACAACCCATAAGAACGAGGCCAGACAGACCCATGATCCAAGCTTTTTTTAACAAAATAACACTCCTAGTTATCATTAACCGCATAAAGCATTTCGTTTTATCATTCTCTAATAAATATCTAATTTTGTCATCCACTCGATAGTTTTTGCTAGCCTGTATTTAGCGGCTTCTCAGGTTATAATGAGCTGGTGATAAAGTTAATATTGCCATTTCTCCTACTCATTTACTCAAGTGCTTGGGCCAAGGTAGATCCTCCGAATTATGACTTCTCTCTTGATAAGTTAGACACCTTTATGCCCGGAAAAAGTTTGGAGGACATTCAAAAATCTTATCCAGATAAAAAATTAAAGATGACCCATGGTGCTTACAAAACCTACCAATTTTCAGTTGAGCATATCCGTTATAAATTTCCGATTTTTGTCCAAACCAAAGCGGGAGTGGTGACTGATTTTTTTGCCAGACTTCCCGCTTATTTTTTGCATGATATTTTTCATCAATCTCTGATTAATCGCTACGGGGATCAAGATGTTTATAAGAAAGTAGAAGATCAGGCTTATTATCTTTGGAAAAACGAAAAGGGTCTCAAACATATTTATTATGGAGCTTGCAGCATCACTTGTTTTCCCGTTCACTATGCTGTGGAATCTACCAAGGATAAACACACTGGTGACTACCAAACTGTTTTTGAGAGGATGGAGAAAACTAAGCGGCCTTAGCTTCTGATTCCTTTTGTTCTTGATCCGGGTGTTGCCGTGGTCTAAATTTATCCTCTGGATAAATATAAGCATAGGCCAGTCTTGAGAGCTCCATGATTTGATCACGAAACCTATAGCCCATCCCTTGATAAGAAAGATAGTTGGTATTATTGGAAAGAAAGCTCATCAGCTCCTCTCTACTCATAGGCTTAGATTCATTATTAAGAGTTGAATCGAGCCGGAGGATATGAAGTTCTTCAGAGAGACTTTTTACTCCATCATAAGTGATTAAAACGTCTTTGGTTAAATCAATAAAGACGGATTCGAAATTAGCGGCCAGAGGTTTCATCACGACAAAACCTTCATCTACTGGAACCCCCCAAAAACCAAAGACTCCCACATCCGCTAGTGCATAACTTAAAAAGCGAGTGAAGATCATTCTCAGGGCAGTTGAGTCTTGAGTTGATTTAACTCCCAACTCCCAAAGGGCACTGTATTCATTAAAGAGCATCATCCCTACGTTGCGGTAGCGATAAATTTGATATTGTCCTCGCTCAGATAAACTTTCCGGTCCGTATTTATCGAACAGAAAATCCGAGCGTGTAATTTCTCTGGCAATACGAGGATTCGCGCGAGTGACTTTAAGAATTTTAGTTTCACGGGGTTTGATAGTGATATCTTTAATTTTAGAGCGCTCTACCTTATCAAACCCAAGAATTTCTAGTGTGTCTGAAAAATGGCTTTCAAAATCAAAATCATCAAATCGTAAAAAGACCTGATAGTTCATTTCACTGCGCCATTGGTAATAACTAAAATTGTTTTCTTTATTTTTCACTTAAACACCTCATCCTTATAGACTTTATCGGAACCCGCTTAGGCGAACTTTAAAGATTTGCTTAATATTTCGCACCGCAAAACTTATTTGGTCGGGTATTTTTGTTGCCTTCAAAACATTGAAATTTATTGACATCAAAGGCAACTGGCCATAAAAGATAGAGTTCATAAAAATGATCTAGAATCTGGGGTAATTAAGAGGTTGCAAAAACCCTCCTGGCTAGGCTTAGAGGAGATAAACTATGTACAGTGTAGTTGAAATTAAGGGTCACCAATACCGTGTAGCTGAAGGTGACATTATTGATGTTCAAAGAATGGAAGGTGATGTTGGATCAACAGTAAAGCTTGATCGTGTTCTTTTCATGGGTGGAGATAGTCCAAAAATTGGTGCTCCTGTTGTTGATGGTGCAGTGATTGAAGCTGAGATTATTAGACAAGCTCGTTCAAGAAAAGTGATTGTTTCAAAGAGAAAGCCAGGGCTTTACCGCAAGAAAAATGGTCACAGACAATATTATACAGCTTTAAAAATCAAAAGCATTAAAGCGTAATTTAAAAGTAAAGAAATAGGAGATATAACATGGCTCATAAGAAATCGGGTGGTAGTACTAGTAACGGTCGTGACAGTAACCCTAAGATGAGAGGGGTTAAGAAATACGGTGGCGAAGAAGTTATTGTAGGAAATATTATTGTACGTCAAAAAGGGACTAAATTTTATCCTGGTAAAGGCGTGAAAATGGGAAGAGATTTTACTCTTTTCGCAGTTGAAGATGGAAAGGTTCAATTCTCTCACTTTAATAAGAGAATGAAGATGGTTTCTGTCGTTTCTGCTTAAGATTTAAGTAAGTAAAAATTACATAATCAACATAGGAGTCCTCTACGGACTCCTTTTTTTATTATAGAAAATGAAGTTATGAAGTTTATCGATGAAGTAGAAATTCATATCCGATCAGGAAATGGAGGGGCAGGTTGCTCTTCTTTTAGACGTGAAAAATACATTCCTTTCGGAGGTCCAAGCGGTGGTAACGGCGGCAAGGGTGGCGATGTCATTTTTGTAGGTGACGAAGGGATGAATACTCTCGTGCATTTTCGCGGACAAAAAAACTATTTCGCAGATGATGGTCAAAATGGCATGGGCTCGCAGATGGACGGGAGAACCGGTGAAGACATTCGTCTCCGAGTTCCCGTGGGAACCTTTATCGTAGATCAAGAAACAGGTCAGGTGCTGGCTGATATCACTGAACACGGACAAGAAATTATTTTATGCAAAGGGGGCCGAGGAGGCCTTGGAAATATAAATTTTAAGAGTTCAACCAACCAAGCTCCTAGATATGCACAAACCGGTGAGCAAGGTGAAGAGCTCAATGTCAAACTAGAGCTCAAGCTTATTGCTGATATCGCTTTGGTGGGACTTCCTAACGCTGGTAAATCCACACTGATCTCCAGTATCTCCGCGGCTAAACCAAAAATAGCTGACTACCCTTTTACCACACTCACTCCTAATCTTGGGGTGGTGAAAGTTGATGATGATTCTCTGGTTGTTGCCGACATTCCAGGCCTCATTGAGAATGCCGCTGAAGGAAAAGGTCTTGGGATTCAGTTTTTAAAACATATTGAACGAACGTCTGCTCTGGTTCATCTGATCGATTGCTCCATGCTCTTAGAGCCCTTTGAAGCTATCGAAGATTATGCCACGGTAAGATCAGAGTTACTTAAATACCAAGATACCATTGCCCAAAAGCCAGAAATTATCTGTCTGACTAAGATTGATGCTATGTCCGAAGAGGATATTAAGAAGTTTCAAGCGGAGATGGAAAAGCATGCAGATAAAAAAGTTCTTCCTATATCAAGTGTGAGTGGACTTAACCTTGATCTCCTGAAGCGAATCATGCTAAAGACTAAACAAAAAAATACGGCAAACGCCGCAAAAGAGGATAGTAATGAGCAGAGAATATATTAAAACCGAGATCACTAAGATTTTAGAAAAAGAAGAGTTTCCCAAAAATCTCGCTCTCGCCAGTGCTTGGATCATCGCCAATTTTAAAGGTGTAAACATAAAAATTTTTGATGTCTCTGCCACTAGCTCCCTCTGTGATTATAATATTATTGCCACTGCTGAAAACACCACCCAAGCCAAGGCCATGGTAGATGAAATTCAACGTCAATTAAAAGCTGTCGCTAAAATGAATTCTCTTGAGGGTGTCAGTGATGGAGAATGGATCTTACTAGATATGCTGGATATCATTGTGCATATTTTTCAAGACACCACACGTGATGTTTTTGCGCTAGAAGAGCTTTGGTTAAATGCACCTCAAGTGGAAATTCCTAATGAGTACTATTACGGGCCTGGAGAAGAGTTGAAGTCTTCAAATGACCCCACTGAAAATTATTTCTAGATGAAAGAGTTTCACCTCATCACCGTAGGTAAACTAAAAGACAAACATCTCGAAGCGATTGAAGCTGATTATCTCAAAAGAATAAAAAATCCCAAATTAATCTTACATGAAGTGAAGGCCAGCGCTGATCACCCAGAAACAGAAGCCAAAAACGTTATCAAAAAAGTTGAAACTCTCAGCAGTGACTCAAAAATGATTTTACTCACTGAGTTTGGGACAGAATATGACAGTCAAAAATTTAGCCGTTGGTTGAGTACAGAAATTCAAAATCATTGTTTAATCTTTGTGGTCTGTGGTGCACAAGGTCCCAGTTCGGCCCTCAAAGAGAAAGCTCATTTCCAACTCTCATTATCCGCCCTCACCCTACCTCACAAGCTGGCACGCATCTTACTGGTGGAGCAGCTTTATCGAGCGCAAACCATAAGAGAAGGTCACCCCTACCATAATTAAGGTAGTAAGCGTTGCAGCATGCACTTCCAGAAATTCACAACTAATAAAGCACGTGCTACATTTTTGGCTATGAAATTATATGGAAGCACTCAAAGAGTTTTATTATGTATTTGTGACGGAATGGGATTCTCAGACAATGAAGATTTCAATGCGATTAAAGCAGCGAACACTCCTACCCTTGACCGTCTCTATTCTCAATATCCTTTCACGACTATCATTCCTGGCGGTGAAGCTGTAGGCCTGCCAAAAGGGGTGGCCGGTAATTCAGAAGTGGGGCATATGAATTTGGGAGCAGGACGTGCTGTCAGACAAGACCTCGTAAGGATTAATGAAGCTGTTGAGAATAATACGCTCAAAGATATGGATGAGTTAAAAAAACTTATCACTCATGCACAAAACGGTAGCAAGCGGATTCACCTCATGTGTCTACTCTCTGATGGTGGAGTCCATGCTCATATCGAACATTTAAAAGCGGTCTTAGATATTTTAAAAAACGAAAACGTGGAAGTTTTTTTACATGCCTTTATGGATGGTCGAGACACACCCAAAACAAATGGGGTGAAATATATCCAAGAAATAAATCAACAGGGTGGATTTGTGTTTGCCAGTATGCAAGGGCGAAGCATTGGTATGGACCGTGACCGTCGCTGGGAAAAAATAGAGCTGGCCTATAAAACCATGACAGGTGCCGGGGATCAAACAGAACTCACTCCTGAGAGCTATATTCAAAAAGAATATGAGCGAGAAATTTTTGATGAATTTATCACTCCTGTCCTCTTTGATACAAAAGGGGCTATCAAATCAGAAGATGCTGTTTTCTTTTTAAATTTTAGACCTGATCGTGCGAAGCAAATTTCATTGGCTTTTTGTGATGCTAAATTTTCCCATTTTAAAAATGAGGTGAGACCTTATTTTTTATGTATGTCACCTTATATTGATGAAGAACTGCCCCAAGTCCCTATTTTATTTAATCGTGAAAAAATTAAAGGCACCCTTTCGGAATATTTAGCCAAGCTTGGGCATAAACAACTCAAAATAGCTGAAACTGAAAAATACGCTCACGTCACTTATTTTTTCAACGGCGGGGAAGAAACTCCCTTTAAAGGCGAGGACCGTATCCTTATTGATTCACCTAAAGAAGTGGCTACTTATGACCTAAAACCAGAGATGAGTGCACCGGAAGTTTTAGAAAAGCTAATCGATAAACTGAATGACGACTCTTACACTTTGTATGTGGTCAACTTTGCCAATCCAGATATGGTGGGACACACCGGAAACTTCGAAGCTGCGATAAAAGCGATGGAAACCATTGATCACTGTCTATCGGAATTAGAAAAAACCTGTCTTAAAAATAATATTGCCATGCTCGTGACTGCTGATCACGGTAATTGTGATCAAATGCGCTATGAAGATGGCTCTACTCAAACGTCGCATTCTAATAGCGATGTTCCTTTTGTTTTAGTAAAAGAAGGTTTAGATAAAACAGAAGTCGAAAAGACGACTCATTCCAATTATGCACTCAAAGATGTGGCTCCAACGATCCTCCATCTCTTAGGCATTGAGAAAAATGAATATATTCAAGGTGAAAGTATCTATAAGTAGGACATTATGGCAAAAAAAGAAATACGTTCAATTGCAGTTTTAACCAGTGGTGGAGACGCTCCCGGAATGAATTGTGCCATCAGAAGTATAGTAAGAACGGCAATAGGACATGGGATTAAAGTCTATGGTATTAAACGTGGCTTCCTTGGTCTTATCAACAACGATATGTTTGAAATGAATGCCTCTAGTGTAGGAAATATCATTCAACGAGGAGGAACGATTCTTAACTCTTCTCGTTGCCCGGAGTTCAAAGATCAAATTAATCGAAAAAAAGCTCATCAAATTTTAGAAGATAGAGATATAGATGCTCTTATCGTTATTGGAGGTGATGGATCCTTTAAAGGAGCGATCGCTCTATCCACTGAAAATGATTTTCCAGTGATTGGTATTCCTGGAACCATCGATAACGATATTTCTGGGACTGAATACACAATTGGTTTTGATACAGCGGTGCAAACCGCCATTGAAGCAGTAGATAAAATTCGCGACACCGCCGCAAGTAACGAGAGAACTTTTCTCATTGAAGTGATGGGAGCCCGAACCTCTTCTATCGCTTTAAAGGTAGGGATTTGCACCGGTGCAGAGAATGTCTTGCTCAATAATAAAAAAGTCGATTACGAAAAAATTTCTAAGGCCATTCGACGTGGTATGCGCCGTGGAAAAAATTCGTCTATTATTATCGTAGCAGAAGGTGAAAAACCCGGACGCTCTTATGAAATCTCTCATATCCTAGAAGACATGCACCATATCAGCTCAAAAGTCTGTGTCCTTGGACATATTCAGCGAGGAGGATCCCCTGCTTCTAACGATCGCTTTTACGGATCGATGATGGGAATGATGGCGGTTGAGTCACTTTTGGATAATAAATATCAGCATGCTGTTGTCGTCAAAGACAGTAAACTCGAAGTGGTTGCTTTATCTGAATGTGCTCAAAAAAGTGATCACGTTATGAACGGCTTCGAAGGAATTGCTGAAGAGCTTTCAATATAATCATCACAAAATTTCATTTTTGGCACATGCTCGAGTAAAAGCTGGCTATTGATAACGGAAAACGGACTGGCCGTGTTCTCGTTAGTAATATGCTTGAGCTTCTTCGCTTCAATCATGTGACTCTGGATAATTTCGGGATAAAAATCTTTGGCAAAAGGAAGATGCCTCACCTCTCCCTGACATGACACAGTCCCACTGGTGAGGCAATCATCCAGTTTATGAATAGGAAGAATGCCACTGAGATGCCAAAAACAAAGGAGGATAGGAAACTCAAGCCACTTTAATTCCGTTTGCTTTGATGCAGCCAGTTCAATTGCATCCACACAGATGACAAAACGCTTTTGTGGTACCTGCAGCTTTCGTGTGCGGGTAAGGTAGATAATCTTCTCCTTTAGATTTTTAGCAAGATGTCCTATACCATTTATTTCAAGAGAGGGCATGGCCCGAGATGAGTAGCCAAAGATACTTACAATTTTGTTTTGCCCAGCAAGGGGAATAAAAGTATTAATTTGAGTCTCCATAAATCCTCCACGGATACAGGTTGCAAACATTGGAAAGTTGTACTGAGTTATAAGTTTTTGAAATTCTTAGGAAGCTGGCGAGGGTGGATGTAGTTTTTGTACTTACTTTCTGACTTTATTTCCTCAGTCACTATATCCTCACCATTTTTTTGATCAAAATAACAACTTAAGGTTTGATCTAGAAGAGAATGATGTTTGAGCGAGAGTTTTTTGGCCAATTTCTCTTTAAGAAAAAAACAACCTTTTTCACTGCTCTCACAAAAACGATCCTCCTTACCATCACAAGCGTATTTTAGAATCACACGACGAGAACTTATACAGAACACTTCTTTTGATTTTTCACTCACAACAGCTCTGGCATAATGATCATTCATTCGTTCTTGATAGGCACAGAAAGGAGCAATATCTTTCACTTCTCCCATACAGTTAAGACTGGTGGCAGAGGCGTAATCAATAAGCGGTGAATGTCTTTTGGTTAAAAATTGGCAAGCGGCTTGGTATGAATAACTTTTTTTTTGGATGATATAATTGTCATCTTTTATCAATTTTGCCTGCACGGATGTCGTGAGTATAAAAAAGAGTAAAAGATGACAATTTATTTTCAAATTCTATCCTGGGAATAAACCTCTAAGCTTCATCGCCGCTTCAAGCTTGGCCAAGGCAGCGCACATAGCCGCTTTTTTCATATCAATATCGTAATGATCTGCTTTGACCACCACTTCATCGAATGCGTTCTTTAAAATTCTGTGCAGAGTTTTATTGATTTGATCTTCATCCCAGAAAAAGTGAGCAAGTCCTTGAACCCACTCAAAATATGAGACAATAACCCCACCGGCATTACATAAAATATCAGGAATGATAAAGACACCTTGGTTGGTTAAGTAACTGACAGCTTCTTTAGTCAGTGGACCATTGGCACCTTCTGCTATCATTTTTGCTCTTACGTTTTTCATATTCTTATCAGTTATAACTGAATCAATAGCAGCAGGAATGAGAACATCCACTTCAAGCTGTAAAAGCTCTTCATTGGTAATTTTCTTAACTCCAGCTCTCTCATATTGATCAAGATTATTTCTTTCTTTAACAAACTCAATAATATCTAAAACGTTGAGACCTTCTTCTTGGTAAAGAGCACAGGTATAATCAGAGACGGCTACAATCTTAGCTCCTTGCTCAGCAAGATCAACCGCAGCTGGCATCCCCACTTTACCAAACCCGTGAATGGCAACCGTGGTTTTGTGATCAATTTGCTTGTCCATTTTGTCATAAGCAAAGTTAATACAATAAGCCACACCTTTACCTGTGGCTGCTTCACGACCAAGTGATCCCCCAACAGAGATAGGCTTTCCGGTAACAACACCGTGAGAAGCATAACCGTGAATTTGAGAATAAGTATCCATAAACCAGGCCATGGTTTGTCTATCGGTTCCAATATCTGGTGCGGGAATATCTTTATCAGGACCAACAAAAGGTCCAATTTCCATGGCGTATCTTCTGGTCAACGCTTGCAATTCTTGTCTGGATAAATCATTAGGATTAACCTTCACTCCCCCCTTAGCTCCACCAAGAGGTAAGCCAACTAAGGCACATTTAAAGGTCATAAGCATAGCAAGTGCAGTTGTCTCTGAGAGATCTACATGGGGATGAAAACGAATCCCACCCTTACCAGGACCTAAGGTCATATTATGCTGAACACGATAACCCTCAAAAGTTTTTACTGATCCATCATCAAGTCTAATAGGAATTGAAACTTGAATGGCCCTTTTGGGGTATTTGAGTCTTTCAACAATATTGGGATCTGCACTCATGGCGGCAGCGGCCGATTCTAATTGAGATAAAGCATCTAAATAAAGGGGGCTATGATATAAGGCCATAATTAACTCCGTTTAAAATATTTAGTTAATTATAGCGATTTTAAACGTTTTTAATACCATAGTTTAAGGGGTAGATAAGAAATTTTACCAGGGCATTACATGATGCAATATTAAAATCTCATCCCAAACCTTAATTGAGTAACATTGTCTTCTATTCCTGATTTGGTAAACCGTGAAAATCCATCCATATCTTTGGTGTGTGAGAAACGCAGCGATAAATTTCCGATCAGTCTTTGGTCATAAGCGCAGAGTAATCTACTTTGATCTATTTCATAGTTGGCACGAAACTTTGATCCCCAGCTTCTGATTTTTTTCTCAAAATTTATTTCTTGGTTTCCATTGACCCCAAGCCAAGCTTTGGCTTCAAAATACGGGGTCTCCATATCGATTTTGACCATCCCAATTTCTAAGCGAGGTTGGAAACCAAATTTAATTCTCTCCTCACCGACTTTAACTTCTTTTTCTTTTTTATAAACTTTTCCTCCGCGCTCTTTTCTGGCACGCACGAGAACTTCTTCATGTTTTTCCTGCATCTCAATGGCGTCTAATTCGTCATCCGCTGTCCAGCGCCTAAGTGTATCCTGTAATTCACCATTGGTAGAGCGCTCCACATCTTTGGATAAAAATCTTAGATAGTTTCTTTGCAAAAACCTCTCTCTTTCATCTTGGGTGGGAAGGTCAACGGCTCCGGTATCTTCTAGACCATAAGCTTTGGCGTATTCTTCTTGGGTGATCCAAAAGGCTAATTTTTCTCTGGCCTCTTTAAAGTCTTCTTCATGTTTTTCATTAAAGCGCTCATAAATATTTTTCTCTATCACCATGGGAACAACAATCAGGTCATCATCAGGAACAAAATTAGCAGGAGCACGTCCTATAGAAGTTTTTTGCGTGGGCGGAGTTGGGCAGACTGCCTGTTGATCAGCGAATGCACTGAAAGTGGCTAAAATATAGACACTTAAGAAAATATGCAAATCTTTCAAACAATACTTCATTTTACTCTCTAACTCCTGGCCAATAATTTCAATTAGTTGGCTTTTTGTACTTTTCTCTCACCATTTTAGATGCAAGGCTCAGGCCATGAGAGACTAAAGAGAAATTTAAGAGAGATTTAGGCTTTAAGCACCTTATCGACTTCTTCGAGAACTTTGATTTGGATATCCGTCGTATCATCGAGTGCCGCGTGTTCTTCGGATCGTAAGTAATTTTCCACTTCAGTACGGGCATAATCCAGGGCGATATTCGGTCCATCGTTAAGAAAATTCCAAGGACCTTGAGCGAGAAAATTAATATTTCTTTTTACATTTTGAGGAACTTTATCATTGTCAGCCCCGACAGCATCGAGGGTGATGAGAAGATCAATTTTTCTAAAACCATTTTCAATTGTATTTAATTCCTGAGCCACTTCCATAGCGCTATCCCCACCAAAACTATGGCCAATAAGAGCGATGGGTTGATCCGGGCTTCTCTTTTTAATATCTGCGATAATTTCTTCTTGTTGATCCCAACTATAATGTTTGGCCCCATCAATGGCTTCAGACATATCTTTAATGCCATCATAATTGCCTTTAATAGATCCTGCTCCAAACCAGTCAAAGCCACTAATAAAATAAACACCAGGCTTAGCTAACTCTCCAAATTTTTTTGCATGAATCTTATGTGCTTTTTCAATCATTGATTCTTTTTTAGATTCTTCTAGTTTTTTCGCTTCAAGTTCTTTTTTAAGCTCAAGAGCTTTCTCGGAGAGCTCCACTTTATGAGCACTTTTTTGAGAGCTAGATTTTTTTTCAGATGTCTTTTCATTTGAATTCGTAAGTGATTTAGCATCCACTTTTGGTTTGGATGTCTCTTGCATAGCAGTTTGTGAATGGGTATTTGAAATCGTACTCATCCCCTCTATTTTAGCTTAAACTCACTCTCAGCTAAACGGGGGTAAGTTTGTCCTAAAAAACCAAGTTCGTTACTCTGATAAGGGGAGATAAATGAGCTTACTTATTCCTGCATCATCAAAGCACTGCACGGTATAGTCGTACCGGGTATTACCAATGACATGGGGATTGAGGGCACGACATTTTTCTGGAATATTAATATTATATTTCAGGGGAGCATAAAGCTTATCTTGATCATCCAAAGTAATAACATATACATTTCGGCTCGCCACCTGAGTGGCATCAACGTAGAGGGCCGGCTTATTTTTTAAATCCGTTTGAATGGCAATAGGATAATGTTGTTCTCTAAAGAGCACCCCAGGTAGAAAACTTGAGACGTGAATAGGAAAAGTTTCCGTTTTAATAGCATTGTCCTTCGTGGTTTTATGCATAAATATTCGACTCGGAGTCATAAAAAACCTAAATGTCCCATCCTTAGCAAAATAGGTTTTAATAGGTAACTCTAGAGAGTCGTGTTGATCTTTTTGTATGATCTCTACGTAATTTAGTTGATCAGTTATGGAAAACTCTTCCCAACTCAGTCTGGTCGATTTTTCATATCCAACGAGTTTTTGATTTGTTTGCATGGGAAGCAGGTTATCTTGATCTAAGTCAAAACCCCGTTCGATCATAAACTGAGAGAGCATAAGTTTTGATTCCGCTAGATTTTCTATCTCCCACGATTGATCATTCAGTTGATGAAATTTTAGAATATGATTGCTTGCAGGTCTTTTCATACTTTCTTTTGAAACAAGAAGACTAAAACGACCTTCGGAAATATCTGTAAGAGATTGAGCCTCAAACTTAAGTAAAAAAATTCGTTCAAAGGGCTTGAATTTGATTTGTTTTTTAACTTCATCAACAAATCTATTCGTGTTAAGAGTTCTGGTAACCAACACCCCTTCATTATCTTCATCAATAACTGGCTCGTAAAAATATATCTTACTGGAAAAAGCTCTTCTTCTCAGTTGAGAAAAAGGATTTGGGTTTTGATCTGCAGCAGGCTGATCGGCAAAGCCCAAATAAACCGGAACTGAAATTTCGCCATGTCCTTCTAAACGCTGCTTAGACCACGCAAAATTATCTAGATCTTGAAGAATAACTCCTTCAAATTTTAATTTAAATACAGAGTGGTTTATCAATTTAACTCTATCCCCAGTGGTATCTTTTTGGGTAAAAAGAGGTCGCAGTTTTTCATTGAAATAGGCAAAAACAATTTTTTGCTCATCCTCTCCATTTACTTTTTTTGTCTCAATATAGCGCACTATAAAATCTGCAACACCATCAAAGTTTGCATCTATGCGGTGAATAGAGAGCACCGAGCTAGCATCTTTGAGCATCGTTGTCCCCAAGGGAGAAATCTTATCTTGTTGCTCAGTTAGGATACTTAAGACGGTAGAATTAGTTTGCTTATGGGCCACATAATAAAAAGGTTTATCAAATGGAAAGTGATGGTAATGAAGGGTGGCCAGCTTCGGCAATTGTGCTGGAGGCAAACCTTGAACGGAAACACTCCGAGCCTCTGCCAATTCATCAAGTTCGACATAAAATGATTTTTGAAATTTATAGATTTCCCTCTTTTTATTTAAGGTCACCTTTAAAGTAAAATCTTGTTTATAATTGAGGTCGAGCTTAGCAATGCTTCCTTTGATGGAAACTCTTTGTTTGCCTTTAACGTAAAACACTCTTTTATCTAATTGAATATCCCCAGAGGCTTCAAGAATAATTTTTGCTAAACCAGGTTGGGTATTAAAATCATCGAACTGCAGGTCAAAATTAAAATTGCGTGTCTCAGGATTGACTTTGACTCGCCCAAATCCTTTAAGCCTAGGCATAAGAATTTTAGCTTGAGAAGTCAGAGCTTTCTCAATATTAATAATTCCTTTTTTTACAAATTTTCTTTGATCAACTAACTTTTTAGCACTGGTGAAAAGTTTGGCTTTAACATCATCAGCATCAAGCTCAGGTTCATGGGCCTTAATCATAGCTGCAAGAGCCGAAACATAAGGAGCTGCTTGAGAGGTTCCCGATTTATTTTCATAACCATTCACATCAAAAAACAAAGGAGTGATCGCTGTGGGATAAGTGCTGAGAATATTATTTCCAGGGGCCAATATATCCACATGGGCTCCGTAATTTGAAAAGTCAGAAATCTCACCATTCGGATCTGTAGCTCCGACGCAGATAACACCCTCATAAGCACAAGGCATGATAGGTTCACCATGATCATTATTTCCCGCAGCCGCAATGACAATCACACCTTTATTGACAGCTTCTTTAACTGCTTCTTTGAGATGTTCTTTATCAAATGATAAAGGCCAGCCTAGACTCAAATTAATAACATCCACTTCCATTTGCACCGCATAGAGTATCGCTTTAGATAATCTATCGCTGGTTCCTATCGCTTGCGAGTCTTCGCTTGATTGAGAGAGAACTTTAATAGGCAGAATTTTTATTTGATTAGATAACCCTGCAACTCCCATCTGATTGTCTCTGGTCGCAGCAATAATACCGGCAATATGAGTTCCATGGCCCACATAATCCTCAGGTCTATTGGTCCCTAATTCTTTTCTTCCGGTAAAATCCCATCCCTTACAATCCCCAGGGTAGATATTGTCATCTAAACTTCTATCTGGATTAAAGGGGATCTCACCATTGATACATTCCACTTCATTTTTATAAATCGCTTCTTTTAAATCAGGATGATTATAATCAACGCCTGTATCGATAACGGCAACCAATGCATTCTTTTTAAGAAGAGGAGTCTCTTTAGGATAGCCAATATCAAATTGCTTTGCCCCTGGAATCAGAATATTTTGAATATCAGTCAGTTCATTAAAGACTTTTTGATCCTGGTAATCCAATCCCCATTGATACGTGTAGTATGGATCAGTTGTCTTAGCGGTCACTATATCCGCAGGTGTAATGGATTGAGAGCTTACTTCAGAGATCTCTTCATAATGACTGATAAGCTTTGGATCTATATCTTTTATATTTCCTTGAAAGCTTAATAGGCTTGAAAAATAAGAAGACTTATAAGAGGTAAAGCGAGTGATGGACTTTTGCTTGAGCAAGTGCTCAAAACTTTTGGCATCTTTCGCTTTGATGATATAGGTGCTCACATCTGCCCAAGCAGAAAAACAAAATACCATGATCCATAAGGCCTTCATTACTGCAGCCTCCTTAGGAACCAATAGGCGCCAAGTTCACCTCTGGATATTTTGATTGCTGATCTGAGTGT
The DNA here is from genome assembly GCA_002713145.1 of Halobacteriovoraceae bacterium. Classification (GTDB taxonomy): domain Bacteria; phylum Bdellovibrionota; class Bacteriovoracia; order Bacteriovoracales; family Bacteriovoracaceae. The sequence continues at coordinate 77,357 of PAVS01000019.1, read as the reverse complement.
ATCAAGAATCCCCGCAGGAAAATCACTTCCAAATTCACCAATAGAGTGAGAGATGATGGATTCTTCTCCATTTTCTGTTCCCCCTCTAAAACCATTAATGCTGCCTTTGAGATAAAAGTTTTTATCTCCCCCCACAATATGTTCAAAGATTGATCGTGGAACCATCGCATCCAAAGAGTCTATGATTTGTGTGATATCAATGGACTTTTGCTTAGGTGAGAGAACAAACTGTCCCTCTCTTTGAAGCCTCTCATGGGCTTTGCGAAGTTTACGAATAAGTCTTTTTTTCTTACGCTCATAAACATTCACGGTACGATAGCCAAGACGTCTAAAATGACTGCGATGTTCAGGCCATGGAAGGACCAGATATTTCTCCAACAAAGAGACAAATTCATCGTGATTATAATTAATCATATGATTGATACCGCTGTGGTATAAACTTAAAACGATATCAACGGTGTAGAGTTGAATTTCTTGTGTGTCATAGAAAAGCTCATCATTAAATATATCTTGACCGTATTTTTTTTGAATTTCTTCTTTGATCTCTAATAGCTTGCCACGATTTGCCTTCCACCCCTTCCATTGAGACTTCACTTGCACATAGTCTTCAAAAGGAATTTCAGAAGCTTCGTGATTAAAAGGTATCTCACTCATAACTGATCTTGAGAATGACTCACCATAAAAGCTGTCCCCAGGATTTCCACTTTCTGTATTGGAGATGGATAAATCTTCTGCATCTATAATATCATCTAAAATCGCATTAAGGGTGTCATAGGCCACTTGCATATAGTTTCGTCCACTCAGTTTCACAACATTGCGCACGTAGAGTTCAGCCGTGTACATATCCGGATGGGTGATTTTCATCTGATCGATTAATTTCACACTCTTTTTTTGTCTGGTAAAAAAACCACTGTCTGAGGATTTCTCAACAAAATTATGCTCAATCACATAGGGGCTCTGATCAACTTGTAAGAGTTCAACTGAATTAGAAACAAATATCTGTCTGAGTTGCAGTAATTTTCTTTCCAGCTCACTATTGGTCTGATCTTTTTCAAAATTAATAGTATTAAACTGAGTTTTTACTTTTCCACTTTGTTTATCCCAATTGAGATTGATAATGGGAACATAGGCCTTAAGAGAAATTCCGATTCCACGTCCCAAACTATTGGCCTTACTTTTATAGATTTGAAAGGTTGAATCACTTGCTCTTAAAATATGTAAGCGCCAAATATTAAGCTTGCGCATATTAAAGTTTACCAAAGCTTCCGCTTCGAGAGGTCCCACTGGAATTTGCATACCCCCCGTCACACTTCCAGCAAAGATCAGGTTATTGGAAATGATAAGAGAATCCCCCACTTCCATCACACGATCAAACTCTTTAAAGATTTCACCTAATTCTTTTTCACGCTCTTCATCTGCTAGATTTTGAAAATCTTCTGAGCGAATATCGGTGATCATCTGGATAATATTTTTAGCTTTCTTTCTTTTAACCGCAGGAACAATGATGTTTCGATAAGGCTCTTTAAGCGCACTTTTAATACTGTTTATAGATTTAACGTGGGTATAAGAGCGCGAAAACCTAGCACTGGCTCCAGCGTAGGCCTGATACTTAGAAGGCAAGCCCAAAGTTCCTACAAAGGCTCCCACTTCACCTATAAACTCGAGAGAGTCAGCAACTTGAATGAGATTATCTGTCCCTAAATAAGAACCGGTCACGATATCTCTAGATGCGGAGATATGTCCTTTGGCGGTGGGAATAATCCAAGCAGAAAAAGGTATTTTTTTGAATTCACCTGTCTCAAGGAGATCTAAGAATTGTTTTCTTTGAGCATCGACAGCTTTTTCAATGGCAGCTTTTTGGATATCTGTAGAATAGAGTAAATTACTATTCACTATTCCCACTAAATTTTCTATGACGCCAGAATAAACTTTAGAGCGAAAATAAGCGGCCATCTCATCCCGAGAAAGAGGTGACTCCGTGTCATCAAATGAATAGCGAGCCGCATGACCAGGCCAGGCGTCTTGAGTCAAACGTCCTCGGTATAATTCACCGGAGTTATCGCTCACTTCATAATGCACGGGTAGCTCTTTTTGATTGGGAAAAAAGATTCGCACTAAGGAGTTGATTCGTGATTTTATTTTCTCGGCCATTAAGATTTCAACCGAATCTGGAAGCTTCATAAGTGCGGTGATATTAAAAATATCACTTTCGCTTAATTGGGCCAGTCTTCTCACAGCCCATTTGGCATCATGATAAGTGGTGCTAAAAGCGTCGGCAGAAGAAAAATCAAAAGTGAGCAGTTTATTATCAACCTTTCCCACACTCCAAGGGAATCCATCCACACTCTCTCTGAGATCGGCCACAGCATAGAAGATGGCCAGTGCATTCATCACTCGTCTATGTTGAATAATATCAGCAACCATTTCCCCTTGGGCCAAATTATAGATAGGTGCATTGGGCTCAAAAGCGAGAACATCTTGCAAAGTCAAAACATAGCGGTCGTTATCACGAGAAACTTCCCATCTTTGACTGTTGGCAAAGGTGGCGTTCTCAAGTTCTTCGATAAAAATCTCAAGAGATTTTTTGCCTCTAAATTGAATTTTAAGATTTTGCAGATGTTGAATTTTAGGAATCTTATAACCAAGTTTGCGCAATAAATTTTTTCTAAGCAAAATGGCACGACTATTATTCCCAAGCCAAATATTAAAATTTCTTTTACTCCCCTCTTGCTCTCTTATGATAAAGCGAAAGGATCCAATGGTGCTGATAACCTTATCCACATATTCATGCACGTGATGGGTTTTGATATGCAACTCATCAAGAGAATCTTGGAGACTCTGCCCTATTTGGTTACTCCAAATATCACTCTCAATGGGGTCAAGCAGGGAGATATCTTCACCACGAGCAGCACGATTTTTTACATTAAGAACACTCAGAACTTGGTTGTTTTCGGATAAATCTTTTGCTGGGTTAGCCGTGTACTGCAAAGGAATATTAATCACCTCGGCCCAGGCTGAGCTCACTAAAACGCAAGTGATCAATATAATTTTCAACGTCTTTTTCATCATAGATAACCTAAACCATCCTTATAGCACAACGCATTGCTGCAAAATAGCAAAGCTCAGAGAAAGGGTAAAAAATACATTTTTGCACCAATAGCTTTGGCAGACTGGCACTTCTTATGAATGTGGTGACAAAATGCCAGAGAAAATTCTTTAATTTCAAAGACTTAGGTGCTCCGCAACAAGCAAGTAATATCAGTTATTTAACCTATAAACTTTTTTAATGTAGAGCGTTTGTTTAACTTGGCACGACTATTGCTTATTTAGAGTTATCTCACAAACGGATTTTTGAGAATAAACAACAAGAACAAAAAGCTCTTGGGCTTTTTTATATACAAACTTATTTAAGAACATTTTCAAAAGGGGAAAAGAAAATGAAAAAAGTATTTTTAGCCACGGTTTTAAGCTTAACTCTGGTCGCTTGTAACGGCGGAAATGGAAGCGGTTCCACTGTCACCAATCCAAATGGCACTACAGTAGAGTATAGTCATAATGAATTAGCAGAACTCTTTGTGAATAATCTTAACCTTAGTGCAGAATTTGAAGTGTCATTAGTTAAAAGCTCTACACTTCAATATGATTTTATCGTCATTTATGATGCTACTTATGGAACTTATGACGCCGTTAATATCAGCTCTTTTACTCCAGGGGTAGATTCAGCAGAAGAGTATTATAATAATAATTCAGCTCGTTTCTATTACGACTTAATTAAAAAACCTGGTCACTATGAATATTATGATGAGTGGGTGCCTGAAACATATGATTCATTTTGTGATTGTTACGAAGGTGGATACTATGAAGAAAAAAGCAGATGGATTCCTACGCGCTACTTAGACCCATACACGAATCTATTGTTTGAGAAAACAGCGGCGAGTTCAAAAGACTTAGCAAAGATTGCGGCGCTTAAAGAAGTGGCTCAAGTTGAAAAGTCTGCTAAGTTCTTATCTTCTGAATTTGGATTAAGCTTAGATAGAAGTAAGCAATTAGCAAGACTCACGGCTCATTGGAAAAAAGCTTCTAAAAAAGGGATGACTGCTAGCGAGCAAGATGCCTTTGCAACTGAAGCTCTTGGTTTTTCAATCACTCAAGGGATTCAAGCAGTTCAAAGCGCAGACGCAACGAGCTTAAATGATCTAGTTGAGCAAGCTGCTGATACCAACGGAATTACTCCGGAGCATGCAGGCGCACTTATGACAAAACTCTTTGGTATGTAAAATCAATAATTAAAATTTCAAAATAAAAAGCCCGGGCAACCGGGCTTTTCCTATTTTCTCTGTAATTTTTTCACTCCATACCTACCTTGCATTTTCGAACTTTGATTTTTTTTATAGCAATAGCACAAATTGTTTGACGAATTTTCATTAACAAGGGGAAATATAATGAAAAAATTGCTACTAGCATCTGCTCTATGCTTAGGTCTCATCGGCTGTAATGGCGGAAATGGGAATGGAGCTCCAGGTTACTCACACAATGAACTTGCAGAAGTTTTTGTTCAGAATTTAAACCTCGACGCTGACTTTGATGTGACATTAGTCAAAAAGAGTACATTAGAAAGTAACTTTGTTGTTATTTATGATCCACTTTATGATTCTTATGATGCCATCAATATCGATAACTATAATCCAAGCACTAACGATGCGGCTGACTATTATAATGCAAACTCTGGAAGATTCTTCTATGACTTAGACGTTATACCTGGTCACTACCAAGCGGACTATCGTTATGGAATCATTGGTTATGACTACGATGGATACGCCATTTACGGTTACTACTGGACAGATGTATGGGTACCAACGAGATATAGAGACAGATCTTCTGGACTCGTCTTTGAAAAAATTGCTGCCACTCCAAAAGATTTAGCAAAAGTTGCTGCTATTGCTGAAGTCGCTCAAGTGGAAAAGTCAGCTAAGTTTTTATCTTCAGAATTTGGTCTTAGCCTTGAGAGAGGAAAAGAGCTAGCCAGACTTACAGCACACTGGAAAAAAGCTTCTAAAAAAGGGATGACGGCTAGTGAGCAAGATGCCTTTGCAACTGAAGCTCTTGGCTTCTCTATCACTCAAGGAATTGAAGCAGTACAATCAAATGATGCTTCAAGCTTGAATACTTTAGTTGAGCAAGCTGCTGAAGCTAATGGTATTACACCAGAACATGCGACACAATTAATGACTAAAGTTTTCGGACTTTAAGCGTAAAACTAAATTCCATAAAAAAAGCCCTCATTCGAGGGCTTATTTTTTTTCAAAAAATTTTACGAGACTAATTCTCTTCTAAAAGTTCTTTTGTATCGTCCATTAATTTTTTTATCATGGCCAATTCTTCGGATGATAAATTCATATCCTTGGATTTTTCGGCCATGGCCTTCATAAAGAGGCTTGCAGAAGCTGTTCTCGCTGAGGATTTAGTTTTGGCAGGGGCTTTTGTTTTCGTTTTAACCACTCCTCCAGCTGCATTGATCGCTCTTTTAAGTTGTAATCTCTTAGTGAGTGAGCCTTCAATAATTCTTTTCTTTAAACTATCTTTTAAATTTGATTTCTCAAGTGCTCCCCATTCTAATAAGACATATTTTTCAGTGTTATGAACTTTTGCTGCTTCTTTTACTGACTTAGGAAGTTTCGCTATAAGCAGGCAACGATGAACTTCTGATTTAGAAATTCCCAGTGCAGCTTGAATTTTTCTCTCACTCGCACCGGTTAGTTTCTTGTAACCAAAAATTGAATCTGCTTGATCAATATAATGAAGTTGTTCACGTGCAGAGTTCTCTGAGAATTGAATCGCCATCAATTCCTCTGCGGTTTTATCTTCCAGGATAAAACAGGGAGCCTCAAACATATCATCTATTGTGCTCATCGCTCTAAAACGACGCTCACCACAGATTAAGACATATTTATCCTCTTCTCTGTGTACGACAAGAGGTTGGATCAATCCATTTTCTTTAATATTTGCTGCTAACTCCGCAATTGAGTCATCATTAAATTTAGTACGAACTTGTTTTTTAACCGTTATTTTTGATAACTGAATTTTATCAAGCTGAGCGCCTTGTAATAGTTTTTCATCATTAAGTTGAAAGATTCTTTCATCAAGATGAGCTGAAATATCTTTCTTAGTACGATTTTTCTTAGAAACTCTCGCAGCAAATTTTTTGGCCATAAAATAGATCTCCTTATACTAAGCCTAAAGATTCCCAAAGTTGTTGATAGTCTTTTTTACCTTTTGAGTTTTTACCCATTAAAAAGACAGGCTTTCTCAAAGAGATCGACTCTTGCATATCAACTAGATTTCTTACCCCTGAAGTGACATTAAATGATTGAGCAAGTTCTTCTAATCTTTGCTGCTCAAGCTTTCTTCTCTTATTCACCATCGAAGGAATAATATTAAAATCGAGTTCAGGATTTTCACTTTCTTTTATAATTTCAAAAGTATCCATAAGCTCTTCTAGTCCATCGATTGAGTAATCTTGGGCTTGAGTAGGAATAAGGATTCTATGACTTGCAACCAGGGCCATGATGAGTTCATCACCAAGCATAGGAGGTGTATCAATAACGACATAGTCGTATTTATCTTCTACTTCTTTTAGGCGCAGCTTAAGCAGTCTTTCTTTGCGACCAGCATTTTTTCTCACTTCAGCTTCTGATAAAATAAGAAGCTTCGCTAAGTTTGCTAAGTGTCTTGAGGCGGGAATAACATCTAGGTTTTGATAGAAATTATCTTTTCCTTCAGAGTGTTGAATCACGTCTTCGATCTCAACATCACCAATGAGCCATTCAGGAATAAGCGTTCTCTTAACATCGACCCCTAGAGTAGAGGAAAGATTGGCCTGTGAGTCTAAATCAATGACTAATACTTTGTGCCCTTGATGAGCCAGATGGGTAGACAATTGATAAGCTTGCATTGTTTTACCAACTCCACCTTTATTATTTGCGATGGTAATTATTTTGGTCATATAAAAACTCCATTTTTTTGCCTGAATATGATCTTATTAAAATGTTATAGGGCCAAACACATAACGTCAAAAAATAACTTTCGGAAATCATTGAGTTTTCGCTCAGCATTATAGCCAAAAAAATGTCACTTTTGCCCCTATGCTTAGACTAAATGTTGATAACATTTACCTAGTCTATTTCAGTCACATTCTTTAAAATGTGAGCTTAAGCAAAGAGGTTTACGAATTATGATTTACGCCGACTACAACGGTTCCACACCCATCTGTAACGAAGTCATTGAGTATTTAAAAAATAGAATCACTGAAGGTGTTTATTCTAATCCCAATGCCAGTCACTCAATGGGTAAAAAAATAATGTTCAATCTAGAAAAGTGTCGTCGATCTATGGCCAAACACTTAGGTTGCAAATCAAGCCAAATTATTTTTAATTCAGGTGCTAGTGAAGGTATCTCTCATATATTTTATTCTCTTCTCAATTGTGGACCAAAAAATAATAAGAACATTATTATTACTTCTGGTATTGAACATGCCGCAGTTGTGAGAGCTTGTGAGCATTATGCTAAAAATAGCTACGTGGTTTTAAAGGTTAATACCAACACCAATGGTGTGGTCGATCTTGAACATTTTCAAAACCTAGTGCAAGACCAAAAGGGCAAGGTGGCCTTAGTCAGCATTATGGCCGCGAATAATGAAACTGGTGTTGTCCAACCTTTTAAAGAAATTGGAAAAATATGCCAAGAAAATGAAATTCCTTTTTTCAGTGACACCACTCAATATATAGGAAAAACGGAGTTTAATTTTTCTGAGTCATTTATGGACTTTGCTGTGACAAGCTCTCATAAGATAGGAGGCTTGATTGGAAGTGGAGTTATTATTGCCAAAAACCCGAAGCTCTTAAAATCCCATACTTTTGGGGGAGGCCAGGAATTCGGCTACCGTGGGGGAACTCAAAATTATATTGGTATCGAGTGCATGTCTGTGGCCATGGACACCTTTCAAAAAAATCTTTCCAGTTTAGCAAACCTAAGAGCTCTTAGGGATGATTTTGAGAAGAAATTAAAAGATAAGTTTCCAAAAATAATTATTATTGGAGAAGATGCTCCAAGACTTGCTTCTACTTCCCTTATTTCTCTACCGGGCATAAGTGGTCAAGCTGTTCAAGCGGAGTTAGAAGCCCAAGACGTTTATGTCACCACTTCTTCAGCTTGCTCCGATAGTGAAGCTGACACTTCCAAAGTACTCAAGTCTATGAATATAACTGATGAAGTGGGAAGAGGGGTGGTGCGCATCAGTCTCTGCACCAATGCTAATGAAGACCTCTACTCCCGGGTCGAAAAAGCAGTCACACATGCCTATGAAAAAATTGGAAAGAAATAATGCTCTTTAAACTTTTGAGCCTCCTCTTTATATTTAACTGCACAACAAGTTCTAGAATGGCAGATAACCAAACGGCTCATGGCCACTACCGACTTTATAGCTATCCTGAAAAACTGGCCAAGATGAATAGCTATGAAAAAGACCGCTATAAAAAAATTGTTTTTGTGAGCTCGAATAATCTCAATGGTCATTTTGCTCCAAAATCGGTTCCGGTAAAAAATAGATTCAACGAGAATAGAGAAATAATTTACGGCGGACTCGCTGCCATGAAAGCCTATCAAGAGATTTTCAAAAAAACTTATGATGAAAAAGTTCTCTTTGTCGATGCAGGATCTTTTTTAAATACCGAGCATGATCAGCAAAAAGCTATTTTCTATGCCAACTACTACGCTCCGGATGTAATGGCCTTGGGTCATACGGAGTTAATCAATTTAGCTAGAGTGAAAGAAAATATTTTTGGAAAACTCTATGGTCATCTGAAGGTTCCTTTTGTCGCAAGTAATTTGTTTAACTTGAAAAAAGCTAAAGACATGGACATTAAAAACGTCAGACAGAGCTATATAAAGAGCGTGCATAATTTAAAAGTTGGTTTTATATCCACAATCAATCAATCTTTTGCAGCTCAAGTGAATAAAGAGATGACTCACCTCTATATCCAAAATGAGACTAAAACCATTTTGGCCAAAGCTTCAGAATTGAGAAGACAAGGGGCCCAGATTATTGTTCTGCTCACCACATCTAGTATTGATTGTAATTCTAAAATTGCTAAAGAAGAGAGTATCGATATTAGCAAAGTGAATTTTGATCCTTATGAATCTGATCAATGTGATCACTACAAAAACAATCTTTCCAAAGTTCTAGCTGAGCTTCCGCCCAAATCACTTGATCTGGTCATTGCCAGTGGTGAAAGTGCCAAGATAGCGAACTTCATTCAAAATTATCCGGTGATTCAAAATGAAGGGCAGGGAGAATTCTTCTCTTGGGCCGAAATATATTATGATACTAAACATCAAGTGGTGGATCTTGGTAAATCAAAAATTTATCAACCCGTCCAACTTTGCCATAATTTTATCAAGTCCACTCAAGACTGTTATGTAAAAGAAAGCATTGATAATCAAGATGTGAGTTCCGCGTTTTTTCTAGGCGAGAAAGTCCAAATTAAACCACTGCCTCAAATTTAACAATCAAGCTTAACGACAGACCAGCTCACCGTTAATACAAATCACCCGCAGTTCATCTTGGCAATAGGCCAGCGGGCTATCGTTAATACAATAGGGACCAATGTAGCCTGAAGCCACTCGCCCGCGAATACAAGCAGGAGCGCCGCTGGTTCCACATAAAAAAGCACCACAATATTTGCGGGTGGTTTGAGGGCAATTACTGGCGATCACAGGCGTTATCGCTTGCTGACAAAGATCACATGTGGAGGTGAGAACTTCGCATTCATCATCCACATCAAAACAAACCTGTGGTTCTTTATTTTTGACGACCAATGGTTTTGAGCTCTCTAAAGTCGATATTTTAACACCTTCAAATTTTTGATCTAAGTTAGGAAAATAGAATTCTTCTTTAGCCAAATCAATATAAAAAGTGAATTGATTTTTTTTAAACTTAAAACCAAAATTAAAAAATCCTTTTTTGATTTTCTCTCTCTGCTCACTCAAGAGAAATTTTTGGCAATCTTGTTCACTCTCAATATTAAGATAAAAAAGAGATCCCATTTCTCTCCCACTTGGCACCTGTAGGTATAAGCAGTCTTTTGAGCTTTTAAAGTTTGGTCCATAGAGGAAAAGTTCTGCTATAAAAACATTCCCCCCAGCTGGATTTTTAATATTCTCTTCCATGGGAAAAGTAGGGTTTGTTCTCACCTGCCAAACACTTTGCCAGCGCACAGACAATGACTCTTGTGCGAGCGAGTTTGCTATAAATAACATCCCTATCAAGACTACTTTAACCGCATGCATCTAAAAGCAACCTTTTCACTTCCTAGTTGATTAAAATTTTTCTCGCGCCAATCACCTCGTCTCCCCAACCTATGCTCCTTATGTTCCTGAGGAAGGAGTAAGTTTGAAATTTTTAAATTGGCAGCAGACTCATAAGTATTACGAAAAACTTCTGGATAAGACCCCAGGCCATGGCGAAGACCAATCCAAGTGAGACCGATATCCATTTTATTCTTCCAAGCAAAGAACTTTTGGCAACCTTTGACATAGGCATCTTTACAATCAGATTTTGAAAGGGGTTGAGCACTTTTTAAAAAATGCCTGGAGCTTTTTGTCCATGGCACCTCACTTTTAAAATTTAATTGGTCATTACTGGGATAAAAACTGCCCGCATCAAAGACTCTACTCTCTAACAGAAATTTACCATGATCTTGGCAGTACTTGTTTCTCTCCCTAAGACTCAGACCAAATGCTGGCCTCGTTGATTTTTTAAGCTTGGCCACAAGCTCTGTGTTCTTAGTTCTTTTGGCCCATAATAAAACCTCATGTTCTGAGACATAGTACTTATCAATATATATTTGATATTGATAATTATCCCAAACCAGTTGATTCTCGGCCCCCAATGCACCGGCAGAATAGATATTTTTGGGTAGTTCCACTTCATGACAGTTTTTATCTAATTTTAAAGTATATTTATTGTCGTCCAGTTGAAAGGCAATGGTTATATATTGAGCGTAATCTTGAGAAGTCATTTCCTCATGCTTATATCTTTCATCATGATCCAACAAACACTCTATAAAGCTGTAGTTGCACGCTAGCTCAGCAGTAGTCTCAGGCTTCTCAGCAAAACAAGTTTTCGTCCAATCACGCTGGAGTATTTCTGAATCCGGGTTATACCAGAGATCTTTGATTTCCATAATAGTGGAGTAAAGCACTCCCTCATCAGAATCAAGTTTTTTAGGCTCAGACTTATCTTTCTTCCCAAGGATCATAAATATGATGGCAAATAGGGAAAAAAACAGGACTCCAAAAAAGAATTTCCGATTTTGCGATATACTATTCTTAATTATTCTACGCACATAGGGATTTTATATGGACTGGTTAGAAGAAGTAAATAAACAAGAAGACAAAATTCAAGAAATCATCTCTTTCGATGAATATATGCAGAAATTTGAAGAAAATCCGCTTAAAGAATTAAGAAACTGTGCTCATTATCTCAAAGATATGTTTAACCATTACGGAAGAGATGAAAAAAATCATTTTAAATTATTTAAACGAGAACATCCTAATGCTCCTAAATTAGCAGGACAGTTTAAGGCCCAAGAAAAAATTTATAATAATCTTATTAATTTTACAGAAGAAGGCTATAACAATAAATTTTTACTCTTAGTAGGACCTAATGGCTCTTCAAAGTCTTCATTAGTAAAAAAACTCATGAAATCAACTGAAGATTATTCTCGTACTGAAGAAGGGGCCCTCTACACCTTCAGTTGGATCTTTCCTATAGATCATTATACCAAAGGAAGCCTTGGGCTTAGTGGTAAGTTAAGCAAAAACTTAGAGAGCTTTGCGCACCTGGAAGATTCTGATATTTCAGCTATCATGGCCAGTGAGCTTAAAGATCATCCCTTACTTTTAATCCCCATCAAAACCAGACAGAAACTGATCGATAAATTAGTCACTGATCCTGATATGCACCAGCAAATTAAACTCTCCTATTTATACAACGGAGATCTTTCCAAAAGAAACAGACTTATTTTTGATGCTCTTTTAAAAAACTATAAGGGCGCATTTGAAGATGTTCTCAAACATATTAGAGTAGAGCGTTTTTATATTGATAAACGCTATTCTGTGGGAGCAGTGACCATTGAGCCACAACTGCACGTGGATGCTAAGCTTCAACAAATTACTATGGACAAAAGACTGGCTTCGCTGCCTCCTTCTCTTCAATCTTTGAATTTATTTAGTTTAAGTGGTGAAGTGGTATTGGCCAATAGAGGGATCATAGAGTTTTCAGATATTCTTAAGCGACCTCTGGATACGTTTAAATATCTTCTCATGACAATGGAAACTAAAAATATAAACTTGGGAGGTATTTTAACAGAATTGGATATTTTCTTTATAGGAAGTACCAATGAAGTCCATTTTAATGCCTTCAAACAGCACCCCGATTATAATTCTTTTCGCGGACGCTTTGCTTTTCTTAAAGTCCCCTATCTACTCGATTACAAAGAAGAGATGGAAATTTATGAGGAGCAAGTTAAAAACTTAGAAGATAAAGCCAACTTTGAGCCTCATGCCATTGAAGCTCTCTGTCTTTGGGCGGTCATGACCCGAATGCGCCACTCTCAGGTGAAAAACTATAAAGACAAAAAACTGGGGGAAATCGTTCCTAAACTCACCCCCCTAGAAAAAGCTGTTTTTCTTGCTCAGGGGGATATGCCAGAATATCTTAGCCAAGAAGAGCAACAAATTCTTAAACTTGGTCGAGATGAAGTTGAAGCGGAATTTGAAGATGAGGCGATGTATGAAGGAAAATTTGGTATCTCTCCTAGGGAAATCAAACAGCTCATCTATGATATAACTTCTGAAAATGACACTATCACTTTTATTGAAATTCTTGATCAGCTTCGAGAGTTATCAGAAAAAAAGTCTGACCATGACTTTTTAAATATCTCTAGCCAAGGGGATTATCATAACCCTAAAAAGTTTTTGTATTTAGTGGAACAATATTTTTTAACTGAGTTTGATAGAGAAGTGCGAGATTCTCTTGGTCTGGTGGATAATCGCTCTTATGAGGATTATATTTCGAAATATGTTCAACATATCAATGCCATTTATAAAAAAGAGAAAATTAAAAATACAGTCACAGGTAAGTATGAAGAACCTGATTCATATTTTATCAAGGAATTTGAATCTAATATTCATCTCAAAGAAAATCCTGAGAGCTTTAGGTCTCATATTCTCAGTAAACTCGGTGCCTACTCCCTAGATAATCCTGGTAAAAAAATCACATATACTGATGTCTTAGATGGAGTGACGAAACAATTAAAGGAATCCTTTCGAAACGAACAAAAAAAGATTATCGATAATATTGGATCTAACCTCGTTTATTATGTTCGTGAACTTGAGGATAAAAAAGAAGGTGTGACTGCAGCTTCAGGCCTCTCCGATGAAGCGAGAGCTCAGATCGAAAATATTTTTGATGCTCTTGCTAAAAAATATAATTACTCTAAAGATGGAGCTTTGATTTGTTTAAAGTTTCTTATTAAAAAGAGATATGATACTCACAAATAATGAGTGAGATATCAAAGAGCTTTTCTCCGGATTTATACGAAGCTATTTATTTAGTGGATGAAGAACAAGATGGGATGCGCTTGGACCAATTCTGCGCCATCTATCTCAGTAGTTTTTCCAGACAACAGATCAAACAAAAAATCAAAGTCGGACAAGTTCAAATTTTTGATCGCCCTTATCCCCATAAGGCCAGCGTTAAAGTCTATCACCGAGAAAAAGTAAAAATTTTCACTCCCAGAGGGGAGCTAGAAGACGAGTACTGGCGAGGGGAAAAGCTAGAATTAGAACTCGACCCGAAAACAATTTTTGAAAATGATCATTATTTTATTGTGGCCAAGCCTCCTTATATGACAACTCATCCCACGGGTAAGCATCTCTTTAACTGCGTCACTGTTTATTATGAGCATAAATACCAACAGACGATTCATTCTATCCACCGGCTTGATCGCGAAACCAGTGGAATTCAACTCTTGGGGAAAAACCCAAGGGCCGCGGAAAAAATGGGGGCTTTATTTGAGCAAGATAAAATAAGTAAGTGCTATTTTCTTATCGCTCATAAGAATAAAAATCTTACCTTCCCCCTCAATGCTGTTGAGCGCTTAGGCCAGATCGATGATTTTATCCCAAGACTTTTTGTTCATTGCTTTCCCCCGGAATCTTTTGAAGGGAAAACCGCGAGAACTCATTTCGAACTTCTTCATGAAAATGACAACACTATCATAGCTCTGGCTTTTCCAGTGACAGGAAGACAACATCAAATTCGTGCTCATGCAGCTTTTCATGGATTCCCCCTCATTGGAGATAAGCTCTATAATGGAGACCCCAAAGTGTTTATGCGCTTTAAAGATGGAGTGGCTACCAAAGAAGATCATGATCTTATGCAGCTCTCTCGCCATGCTCTTCACGCTATAGCTATTCATTATGAATGCCCTTTTGAGAAAAGCGTTCAATTTCATAGAGCAGAATTGCCTCGAGATTTAAAAGAGTGGATCGAGAAAAACTTTACTCAGCTCGATTTTGAAGAATTAGACAAAAAGATAGAGAAAGTTGCTTTAAAGTTTTTAAGCACCCTTAAAGGTGCTTGAGATAATTATAAACACCTGCAGCCTCAGCGTTTTCTTTTCCTTCCAAAACAATGCTTGGCTTGTGAATCATCTTTGCCAGAACCTCTTTGATATTACTGACACCGATAGAAGTCTTGAAGAGTTTGAACATAGACTCATCATTAAGAGCATCCCCAAAGAAGAGACAATCATCCATATTCACATCCGGGAAATAGTTTTTCAAAAGATAAGAGACACCTTTTGCTTTAGATATTTCACCTAGCCAAAAGTTTAGGTGTACATTGGAGAGAGAATAATTCACTTTATGCTCATCCAGAAAATCAGTGATTTTATGTTGAAGTTTCTTATCGAGAGAGAAGTATTCAATGGCGCGGTCGGTTCTGCGTCCGAAAGAATCTGCACTCATCACCACACCAGGAATCTCTTCATTGAGTATTTTTGTGATCTTATCTAAGCGAGCAATGGTATCCAAATCAACCAGGTTTTCTTCACAAATCTCACCTTTATCATTCTTGTAGGTCAGCACTCCTCCACCTTCCATGAGGCAATACTGGATCGGAAAATGAGTGAGAAAAAAATGTCCCCAGGAAAGGGAGCGGCCAGAGACAATGATAAGTTCAGAATTTAAACGCTTGGTCTCATTTAAGATATCAAAAAAAACGGTACCTAACTCTCCGTTTGTAGTTAAGGTACCGTCAAAGTCACTAAATATTTTCATGAATTATTGAATTGGAAGTGAAACACCTGCAACGATGGAAGTATAACTATTTCTAAGTGAAAAGTTTGCTTCTAAGTTACCTACAAGGTCTCTGAAGTTTCCAAAAGGAAGTCTACCAGTGATTCCTGTCGCAAGAGCTGTAGAAGTTTCATAAGTTCCTTCGTCAGTGTTAAGTCCCACATTGATAGGAAGTGCCAAAAATGGAAATGCTTCATTCCCCCAAAAAGAAAAACCTTTTGAAACCGTTGGAGCGGCACCAAAAGAATTGATTCTCTCACCTTCAACACTTTCTGTTTGAAGCAGTCCTTTGATTGAAAATCTTGGCTGACGTCCATAATCTGGAATGATCATCATATCTGCTCCCGCAAAAAAACGTGAAGCGCGATCACCATCGTTCACACCAAAACCAGCTTCCATATTTATTTTTTCGTTCATACGATTTAGGTATCTAGCCGCGATTCCCATCCCCGATCCATTGCTTAAATAAGAATCGAATTGAGTCGTGACAATATGTTTTTCCATAACAAATGGGTGAGATGAAAGTCCAATTGAGCTGGCCATCACACTAGATGATAATAATAAAGTAAGTAACATGAAGATTGATTTTCTCATAAGGTCCCTCTATAAGTTTGTTTAAAATCCTTTACTTATAAAGTTTAAGCAACAAAATGCAACCCGTCAAAAAAGAAATGATAAATGAACTTTGTTGTTAGAAACGATAGCCAAGTTCAAAATGCAGCAGAGAAAATGTAGGAAGACTGGCCACCCCATCAATCAGCGTTTCCACTTCATCTTTATCATCGCTATCATCCGTCTCATCCAGAAAGTCAGCTTCCTTATTCACAATGGCCAGAGGCCAGAAGACTTTAAACCAATCAAAGCCCACAGCAAAACCATTCTCCCACTTCCAGCGATTCCCCAAGCCCCACATCACTCCAGCGGTATCTACTCGAATCACATCAAAACTTGCCCCTACGGTTTCCGTATAAGAATTTCCAAGCTCGGCCGTAACCGTGTTATAAAAAGCTCCATATTGAAAATTAAATGAGCGACCTGAGACAAACGATCTCGTGGTTAAGTGAATACGACGATCACTCACTCCTCCCAAATCATCAATAAGGATATTCACTGAAAAACTGGCTTGCTGCCAAGCTAGCTCATAAGTCCTCTCTTCATCTCCATAAGTGGCCGTTAAACCAAACTTCCCAGGCACCCAAGTATCAACATAAGAAAAAGTTCCATAGACTCCCCATTTCTTTGGATCAAGAACAGGGTCTATTTTTGTTTTCTCTTCTAATAATTCGTTTTCTTCTTTGGCCGTCTCTTTAATCTCTTCTTTTATTTCTTCAACTGCAGGTTCACTTTCAAACTCTTCCCCGACAGCTTCGAGTTCTTGCTGCAGATTTTCTTTTTTATCTATCGTTTCTTGAATATCTTCTTGCGCCCAGAGCTGACTGCTCATC
The DNA here is from genome assembly GCA_002713145.1 of Halobacteriovoraceae bacterium. Taxonomy (GTDB): domain Bacteria; phylum Bdellovibrionota; class Bacteriovoracia; order Bacteriovoracales; family Bacteriovoracaceae. The sequence goes on along the minus strand of PAVS01000019.1, from coordinate 60,492 downwards.
AATACGACTAGTAAATACCATTTCATTGCCACTCCCCTAACTTCTTCTCATAAGGATATATAATAAATATGCCTAGAGTAAAATTCAAATGTGTAGGAATCTAAAAATTTAGTACGAAGTTTTATGTTTTTTTCTAAAGTTTTCATCATTATCTTAAAAGTACATTTTCAATATTCAATATTGGCGTTATACAACAACAAATTTCAAATCATCTCTAGGAGAAACAAATGAAAAAATTATTACTTTTAACTACACTAACGATTTCTATGATCGCTCAAGCGGCACAAACTAAAAATTATTCTGATGGATCTATCACTGTTGAAAATCACCGTGACGGTTTAACTGCTGTAGTAGAAGTACAACTTATGGGTGAGCGAGCTGAAGATCTCATGGCAAGCCTCAAAGAGAGCTTACAAGATACACTTACCTTTAATGAATACCGTGCCATGGAAACTGAAGGGACTTTTTCAATGGAATATGGCGGAGGTCATTACTCAAACCTTGAGAGTATGGATGGAGAGCTTATTTGTACTGCAGGTGTTCAAACAACTTGTGCCTTTATCAAAGATGATGGTCGTTATAACGCTAGAAGATTTCCATTCTTCCCAGCAGCGAAAAAAGCGACAATCAAGTCAGATAATATCGTCACTAGCACCAAAGCGATCCTCAATGTCAGTGATCACAAGTCGACTCGCCAGTTACACAACGTTCTAGATGAGGCAGGACTTTGCTCAAAAATCGTTCAAAGATGTTATGGGACTTGCACCAGCTATTGTCAGTTAATGCTGAAAAAGTAATTCTCATCATGCATATGGGTTGAGTGATGTATGAGTTGCTCAGCCCCTTTTCACCCCACAACGCACTGCAAAGCCATGAAAATTATTAATTATGGTTGCTAAATAATCCGATCTTATATATAAATATTCACTCAACACTTACGGTGGCTGTAGTTCAGTTGGTAGAGCAGCAGATTGTGATTCTGTTTGTCGTGGGTTCGAGCCCCATCAGCCACCCCATTTTTTTCCAAGCATTTTCACCACTTTTTACTTAACAACCTAACTAATCAAAATGATTAATCAATGAGTTATAGGCTTATCTAAATCTCAATAACTTGTATCTTTCAGATTATTTCACTTTATGTCTTCAACTTGGCTGACTTTTGGCTGACTGCTGGCTGACTCACTTTTTTGAAATTTACAAGAGGGTATCAGGTGAGTTAACAGCGAGGTAACAGCGAAGTAACTAGAATGTAGTCTAAAGTAGACAGTAATAGATAAAAATTTTATTAAGGTAGCTTTAGTTCAGTTCAAACCAAAAATTCCGATAGGAATAACTCACTTATTTGATAAAGGAGTTATTTTGCAACAAATCCTATTAACTGGTTTGCTTCTGGCATTCCTCACTAGCTGTGCAACGAAAATAAAATACTCGGCAATTCAAGACAAAGATCAATCCCTAAAATTTGCTGATGGAAAGGAAGTTCTGGTTTCTACAAAAGAGAATAGTACTGCCGCTATCTCCTGCACCCCTGCAGTTGTAGCAATTGATGAAAGACTCATATGCCAAATAAGTATTCTTAGTAATCACAAAAATGATATCAATTTCAGTCCAGAGAATATTGACTTTATTGTTAGCTCACAGAAATTGAATGTAGTCCCATACTCAGTTTTACTACAAGAAATAGAAGACGAAAGAGAGAATAGGAAGCTAGCAGCTGCGCTTTCAAATGTATCCGCAAATATCAATGCTCAAAATGCAGCGAGATCGCAACAAAATCATTATGGTTCATATGGTGGAAGCTCAGGTTATGGAAATTACTATGGCACAACCACTACTTATGACCCTGCAAAAGCAATGGCACTTCAGAATCAGAACAACAGAATTTTTGGTCAAAATCTTAAAAGTGCAGACGTCGATGCAGAGAATTCCGTTGCAGAACTTAGAGGGTATCTAAGAAAAACTACACTTCCAAAGGGTGAGGTATTTTCAAGGTATTTTAAATTAAACAAAATTTTACGAGTAAGAGGCCCAGCAAAGTACGACAATTCACCCGTGATTATAAAAGTTGCAGTTGGTTCAGAACTCCATACCTTCAAGCTAAAAAAAGAAAAACTTAAATAACACAAATTACAAATATCAAAGGATACATAATGTACAAAGTACCAGCAAAGCACAAAAGAACTATAACAACAGAATTGAAGAAGTTTTTACCTTTAATACATAACCTTCAAGCAAGAGGTAAGCAATCATCTGAAGACGATGCTCGAATCTTACTCAATGACATCCTTAACTACGTTCTAGGTTATGATAAATACAACGAGTTAAGAACGGAAATGAGAGAAAAAAATAACAGATTCGACTATGTAGTCAAAATTACTGATGGCCCTCACAAAAGAAAAAAAGATCGATATGACTTTGTGATTGAAGCTAAAGCAGCTCACGTTAAACTTAAAGAAGATTATGTTAATCAAACGCTGAGCTATTGCCTATCAAAAGGTATGGACTATTTTTTTCTTACTAACGCTGTAAAATGGCAATTATATTCAGTTAAACATTCAAAGAAGAACCCTACAGCTAAGCTTTTACACGAAGTAGATTTTTCACTAAGCAATAGCGTTGAGACTCTAGCAGAAGAATTTTATTTATTTTCTAAAGCATCATATTTAAATGGAGATTGGAAAAATGTATGTAAACATGCTCAGGCAACCAAAGTCGAAGATGTAGTAGCACTACTTCTTAGTGATAAAATTATCAAAACTGTAGCAAAAGAGCTTTCTAAAGAATCAGGTATCAAAGTACATCAAGATATAGTCAAAGATATTGTAGAAAATCAGATAGTTAAATCGGAAGTAAATAAAATTAACAAACGATTATTGAAAAAGATAAATACTCCTGCTCAGAAAAAAGCTTCTTCAGCAAAGAAGACTTCATTACCTAAAATTGATGAAACACAAGAGCAACCTCAAGTTAGTGAAGTTAAAATAGCCTAATAAACAAAGGAGATTTTATTATGAAATTGTTATTTCTTTTTCTAGTTCTCTCTTTTCCTTTATCAGCGCTAGCAGATAAAATTTGGGTTAATGGTTACACGAGATCAAATGGAACATATGTACGTGGGCACTATCGCTCAACTCCAGATAGCACTAAAACTAACAACCTTGGACGCGGTCGATATATCAGAAGTGACTACGGTTCAGCATATGAAGCGACTACACGAGATAGCGACAATGATGGCATTTATAATCAGTTCGATAGAGATGATAATAATGATGGATATAGTGATGATTATGGTTGGTAAAAATCGAGATGTAGATTTTAAAAAAGCTTGATACAAGAAATTGACAATCGTTCCTATTTTGCAAATTTTTCAAGCCATATATTCTATATTGTTATTTTCGAGTACATTCAGAAAATGGAAATAGATGAAATTAAATTAGAGAGCTGGAAATGTTTTTTGGATCATATAAAGGGACTTGATGCCAACAACAATTTTATTTTCCGAGGACAAGCTAATAAGGAGTGGGGGCTCGAAACAACTCTAGAAAGGTTTTTGAAAAAAGAGTTGATCGAGTATCACGAATATGAATTTAGCCTACTGAGCATTAAAGAAACAATCAGGACACTTTATCCGAATCTGAGCGATTTGAAGACTAGCGACATTCACGAACTAAAAGATTTTTTTAAATCACGGATTCCTACTATCAATAACAAGGAAACGGATTCAAGATTAGACTTGGGAACAAAAGGAATAGAATTTCTCGCATATATTAGACATTTTGGATTTCCTTCTCCGTTACTCGATTGGACTCAATCACCATTTATAGCTGCATACTTTGCATTTAGAGAAGAGACTTCTAGCGATCCAGCAATATATATCTTTTCTGAATCTCCTTGGTCAGGAAGTACCGATCCAAAAAAAACCAACTACCGTATAACTGGACTAGGTCATCATATCATGGTGGACAAAAGACATATTTCCCAACAATGTGAGTATACTTATTGCATTGGCTGGGATCCTTCAGAAAATCTTTTTTTTGCAAACCATAACTACTGTAAAGCTACTGACTTCAACTCATTTTATAGAGTAACATTGCCTCAAGGCGAAAGAGAATCTGTATTGAGATTCCTTGAACAAGTAAATATTAATGCTTATACGCTTTTCCACAGTGAAGATTCTTTAATGGAACAACTCGCTATTAAGTATCTAAGAAAATAAATTAACAAGAATAATTTAGTAGAAATATCTATTTAAGGAATACTATGAACTTTATAAATTTCACTCAATATCTTAATCAATTTCTAACAGCAAACGCAAACCTTATCAATGAATACTCTCACGCAACAGGAAAAGGAGATCATAGAGAAGAATCTCTCCTTCATATATTGCAAAAAATACTACCCTCAACTATAAACATATCTAAAGGTATCATCATTGATAGTCATGGGAATCAAACTCCTGAATTTGATATTGTCATATATTTAGAGAATGACACTTTTACATTTCTAGATTTCGCAAATAGAAAGATTATACCTGTTGAAAATGTCATTGCAGTAGGAGAAGTTAAAACAAAGCTAGATAGTGCCGCATTTAAGAAATTCACAAAAGACATTAAATATCTCAACCAACTTAAAAGATATTATAAAATATTTGATAATCATAAAGAATTGGTCGAAAACCAAAGTCCATCTTATATTTACAATGATGATGGTCATTCTCCAGAGTCAGGTGATCTTACACCTGGCCTAGAAGATTCAACTGAACATTTATCAATCGCTTGCTTTCTATTTTCCTATAGTTCCTTTTCTTCAATGCAACTAAAGAAGCACATTACAGACGAAAAAAAACTTCCCCATAATATTATTGGATACTTTTCACTAAATAAATTCGCAATGATTTCAGTCACAAATGGATGGAAAAAGATTGCAAATGATAAAGACAATCTTGTACTCTTTTGGTTATTTTACATTCTCATCCAAAGGCACCGCAGAATAAAAATAAGGAAGACTTACGAGATACTTCACACAGACCTTGATAAATACTTCGATCAGTTTATTAAAGATTTTGCAACAGACCAGATTCGCGCAATAAGCTCTAATAGCAGTAGGTAGAATCGAAAAAAATGTTAATATTTATCAAAAGATTGAGTATCAACGATACTCTCATTCGTTATTGGTGAAAATACTATTAATTGAAATGCAAAAGAGTAAATATAAAATAAAGTATAAATTAAATAGGTTAAAGAATCTTTAATTCGAGAGTATTACCAGATGCTAGTATATCTTCAATTAGCTACCCACTCACCTTCAACCCAACAATGGAAATGATCAACAAACAAAAAAACAGCACTCTACTCAGTGTAACTGGCTCTTTAAAAAGAATCACACCCAAAATCCCAGCACCTACTGTTCCAATTCCGACCCATACTCCGTAGGCGGTACCGATGGGAAGTGACTCGACTGCTTTAGAGAGAAAATACATGCTCCCTGCAAGAGTTATGGCGGTGAATAAGCTAGGATAGAGTTTGGTGAAGCCTTCTGTGTATTTAAGCCCTACGGCCCAACAGACTTCAAGTAATCCTGCGAAAAATAACATTGTCCAGGCTGATGACATAGGTTCTCCCAATTATATATTTTAATCATGATAGCAATTCCCCTCTTGGTGATCCACTATTTTAATGCTATCTCTAAGCCCATGAAAACTTTGATTTTAACCTTCCTACTCGTTTTAACTTCTGCTCAAGCAGCACAGCTTACTATTAATCTTCCTTGCTCAGATGAAATACTTCGTTTTTCAGCCGAGACTCGCGCTGACCAAAGTGTTGGAGATCTAAGTGTAAAGATTTTTAAAGCTCATCAAATACCTTTTCAAGGTACAGCGATGGGTATGAATTCAATTCTAGAAACTCCCACGGGATCAGAAGCCCTAGATATTGTGAGTGATAGTGAGATGTTTGCTTATGGTTGGTGCTACTCTATAAACGGATATGAGCCAGAGCTATTTCCCAATGAAATTCAAGTCAGTGACAATGATCATATTGTGTGGTGGTTTGGATACGCTCACTATAAAGAAGGTCAGTGGATAAGCCAATGTGAGCCCTCTTCCACCAGAAGACTCTCCACGTACTGCCAGGAAAATTTATGAGCTTAAGCGCAATAGGTATCGCCTGCAAAGACATTGAGAAAACGATTTCTTTTTACAAACTACTCGGCTTAACTTTTGAAGAATGTGGTGAAGGTCATTATGAAGGATCCACCGAGAGTGGATTACGTATCATGCTCGACTCTTATGAATTGATGCAAAAGATAAATCCTAGCTGGAAAGTACCTCAGTCTCCTGGCATTACACTTTGTTTTGAACAAGCTACTCCCAAACAGGTCGATGAGATTTACAACGAAATTATCAACGCAGGATTTAGCTCCGAGAAAGAACCATGGGATGCCTTTTGGGGACAGCGCTACAGCTCAGTCAAAGATCCTGATGGGAATCAAATTGATATCTTTGCCAGCTTAGATGCATAGTTTTCTCGCCATAAATTAAGCTCTCTTAAGCATCTACTGAAGCCTAAGTTGCCAAAATCACATATTTTTCTGAACCTCTTTCAAAAGTCTTCATTTTATTCTTTATACTTATGACGTGGTTGTTATTTTAGCGAGTGTGGTATTTTTAATTTGTCTCTCCTGTGGTGAAGAAGCCAGAGTAAGAGAGAGCGCAGAACTCAAAAGAAAGATTGCGACAGAGAAAAATGCTGAGTTCATAGAGTATATCGATAGCTTTAATCTAGGCTATAAAGAATTCTTGGGAAGAAGTTTATCTGCAGGAAATATTCGCATCGAATTTGTTCCAGGCTTTGAAGGAACTAAAGTGGGTGAATGTAATCACGGAGCTAGGAGAATTCGTCTCGATCAAAAATTTTGGGAAGGTTCAGATGAGTACACCCGCAAGGCCCTCATCTATCATGAGTTCGGTCATTGTGTGTTAGGCCGAGGCCATCTGGAAACCACTGAAGGTGATATGCCACTGAGTCTTATGTATCCGGATATGTATGTGGCCCTATACTTTCCAGCACATCGAGAAGAATACTTAGAGGAGCTTTTCACAGGGAGCACCAATCAATTTCTTGAAGAAGAAGTCAGAGTCAACTTATCTACCATCTCAGATTTCTCACAAGACGGTTTATGTGAATTTATAAAGTAAAAACTTCCAAGTGCTTAGAGTGAAACTCTTAACTTTCAATTGCTTAGCAAATCAGATGGTTCAGATTTTTGCACATAAAAAAACCCCGACTAAGTCGAGGTTTTTGTTTGTATGCCAGTCTAAAGCCAGTTTTAGACACCAGGCTTAGAAAAATATTTTATCATGTGAACTCTTCTGTGGTCAATGATGACCGTGCTTCGTAAGGAGTATCTTCATGAAGAAGAGTTTGTATGTCTGTCTCAAAGCACTTATCTTATTGATTTTATTATTAGTAAGTTACGATTGCTTTTAGACCCAGGCGTGGATCTAATCCGCGCCTGTGTTATATTTAAGTCATGAAAAAAATAATCCTCATCGGAGTAACTGGCAGCGGAAAGTCCACCTTGGCCAAGAAACTCTCCCGCAAACTCAACTGTGAATATATCTCATTAGATCAATTATTTTGGAAAGCAAATTGGGGTGAGTCTAGCGACGAGGAACTCTTTGTAAAAGTGGAAGCAGCAACACAAGGTGACTCATGGATTGTGGACGGCAACTACACTCGAACAAATTTTATCACTTGGGCCAAAGCCGATACAGTAATTTGGATTGATCTGCCACTTTATAAAACATTTTATCAAAATTTCACTCGCTCCCTCAAGCGAGCCGTGACTCAAGAAGAATTGTGGCCAAACACTGGCAATCGAGAATCATTGAGAAGAATGTTTTCTCAGGACTCAATACTCTTGTGGCTTATAAAAACATATAAGCCATACAAAGCTCGAAATATTGAAAAAATGAAATCTCCTGAATACACTCATATAAAATTCTATCGGTTACAATCTCGTAGAGAAGTAGAAAATTTTTATAACTCTCTTGAAACATAACCAATGATTTCAATTCATTAAGAAAAATAATAATATTCAATTTTTTGCATAAAAAAACCCCGAAAATAATCGGGGCTTTTGTTTATATGCAAGTCTAAAAACCTAGTTTAGACACCAGGCTTAGAAAAATATTTTATCATGTGAACTCTTCTATGGTCAATGATGACCGTGCTTCGCAAGGAGTATCTTCATAAGTGTCATAATTCCGCGCCTGGCTTTTTTATTACTATATCCAATCACTTAAAAAGCTCAGCTTCTTTATTAATATAAAGAGTGACTAGCTTATGCTTACATAACCTAGGATCCTTTCTCGTTACAATTGAGGGAGCAGCTCGATGACTACAAAGATACCCAAATGCTGTTTTAAAATAGCTACTAAAAGGTTCGTCATTATCGTTATTTATTGAATCAAAAAGTTCTTTCATTTTTTCAACATAATCTTTAATGGGTAAGTTTTCCTCGAAATAACTTAGCATTTTAAAACAAATCTCATCGTAATGTGAAAGGGAGTCCTCACCTTCAAGCCATTTTGATCTATAATGGGCAATATTCATTTCTTCAGTCAGGAGTTTTAAAACATCTAGCTTGGTTTGTATTAAATATTCTCTTCCGTCAAAATTTTTTGTTTGAAACTTGTTTGAATAAGCTCGTATATTGGAGTCACTTCGTGAATGGTTGGTCCAGACTTTGAGAAAATTTTGGGCACACTCAGCAGTTTTTAAATCTCGAGCTTCACTGAAACGATTTCCCATGGCTTCATATTGAATATAATCCAGGTAATCTTTTAAGTCTTTATACTCTCCTCTTATGAGGAGCTTCTGACATTCTGGAATATAAAAGTGGAATTCATCATAAATATTAGTCCCAGAAAACCAGTCGCTAACCCCTCCCATTTGGGGAGACCAATAATCAAGCAATCTAGAGATAACCTCGTAGTCATGCATTTTTCTAAAATAAAGAGATGTCATTAAGAACTGGTAAGCCACCAGGGGGGAAGATGTAAGATTTTTATATCGTCATTTATTATCAAATAGTTTAATGCTTTTTTCAAGCAAAAAAAAGCCGCGAATAAACGCGGCTTTTGGTTTTATGAGTCTCGACTTACTCTTACTCACTCATTTTTTCAGGAATGAGAACAGTGTCGATGGCATGAATCACACCATTACTCGCATTGATATCAGCAGTGATGACTTTTGCATTGTTCACCATCACTGAATTATCTGAAGTTCTTAAAGCAATAGTTTCGCCACTTACGGTACTGGCACTGCTCATATTTTTAGCTTGAGCAGAACTTACTCTAGCAGGTGCTACATGGTAGAGAAGAACTTGCTTTAATTGTTCAGGATTATTTAATAATGTTTGAAGTTGTGCCTTAGGAAGTTTGGCGAAGGCGGCATCAGTGGGAGCAAAAATCGTATAGTTTCCCTCTCCGCTGAGAGTTTCTTCCAGGCCAGCTTTTTTAACGGCCGTTAGCAATGTGTTGAACTGTCCAGACTCTTGAGCATGTTGAACAATAGACTTACTGTCATGTTTCTCAGAGTGCATCTCACCTGTTTTCTTGTCACCATAGTTTCCCGCAAACAGAGAAAAACTCAAAAGCATTGACAGTGTTGTTACTAAAACTTTCATAAAATTCCTTTGGTTAAATGAACATACGATCTAAATTGATCTATTGAAGCATTTTTAAAACAGTTTATCTCAATAGTCATAGAGCCCTTGTGTAGGCGTTTTCAATTTATCAAAAAGAAATAAGTTTTTTCTCGCTAAAACTTCAACAGATTCTTTGTCTAGTGAAAATTGATTGCGTGTACTTTTATATTTCTGTCTAAAGGTTTTCTATCTTTCAGGGTGTGTTGTGAAGTTTTCATAAAGACTTTTGCTTCTGAAATTGATTTAAAGATTTTAGGAGGTTTACATGAGTCTAATTCAAGATATATTTTCAATATTCAAAACTAATAGTGGTCAATATGAACCAAAAAAAGATAACCATGGTCGAGCCGTGGCCAATAGACGAGGAGTAGATACCAAGCCAAATGAACCATTTGATAGTATTGCTCCCCCCGTTCGCATGGACGAGGAGGATAAAAAGAGGATTATCCAAAATAGGCATCCCCAAGAGCAAAATAATGAAAAAAATACAGACCATTGATTTAGCTATCTAAAGTTTGATGGGCATGCTAAAAGGCATTATGAAAAATAGAAATGCTCAAAAATCACCTAAAAGTTTTTATGACCCTACTGATAAGTTTACTAAAATCTACGTCGGTAATATGACCTATGATATGGCCGAAGGGGATATCAATAAGCTTTTTACCAAGTATGGCAAAGTAGGAAAGATTCAAGTTATCAGAGACCCTGAAACTAATAAAAGTAAGGGAATTGCTTTTCTACAGATGTACAATAGAGAGCATGCCCTAACTGCTATTGATAAGCTCAATGGAAGTGAAGTTAACGGAAGAACACTTAAAGTGAGCATTGCTCAAGAGCGGGAAAAACTTCAAAAAAAGCCAAAGCAAAAAGTCGTCAAGACTCAAACTAAAGAAGAGAAACCTAGAAAACAGCGCAGAAGAAAGTTTAACTTCGACTTCTCACCCCAATCCAACGCTCGATAGTTTGTGGCCCACATGTTAAAGTTCTTCGAGAGAAAATTATGATTTTTAAAGTCTTACGCACTCATGAATGGCAAGAGTTTCAAAATAACCACGAGTTTTCTGGATCAGAACACGACCAAAGAGATGGCTTTATTCATATGGCCACTGCTGAACAGCTGGAGCACGTAACCAGCAAATATTTTGCAGGTGAAAAAGTCTACATCGTTGGCTTTGAGCAGGAAAATTTTGGGGATGATTTGAAATGGGAAAATGACTTCCCACATTTATACAATAATTCACTTAAGCTTAAAGACATGAAAGGGCATTACTTTTATGCTGGCGGTGATATATCTGCTATCGATATGTCTGTTTTTAAATAGATTAAGGAGTTAACATGTCTGATAACTATACGCCCCCTAAGGTATGGGATGCTAAAAGTGCGGTAGGTGGAAAATTCTCTAATATTAATCGCCCCACAGCAGGTGCAAGAGAAGAAAGAAATCTTCCAGTCGGTGATCATCCTTTTCAGCTCTACTCCCTAGCAACGCCAAACGGTGTTAAAGTTTCTATTATGTTTGAAGAGCTGCTAGAAAAAGGAATAAAAGAAGCTGAATATGATGCTTATACCATCAACATCGGAGAGGGAGATCAATTTACTTCTGGCTTTGTAGAAGTAAATCCTAATTCAAAAATTCCAGCGATGATTGATCAAAATAATGGTTCTCCGATTAGAGTTTTTGAATCGGGTTCAATTCTACTCTACCTTGCGGAGAAATTTGAACAATTTCTTCCCAAAAACGCAGCTAAAAGAACAGAAGTCATCAATTGGCTTTTTTGGCAAGTGGGAAGCGGCCCTTATCTTGGTGGTGGCTTTGGTCACTTTTTCAGCTATGCTCCAGAAAAACTAGAGTATCCTATTAATCGCTTTGCTATGGAAACGAAAAGACAACTTGATTTATTAGACAAACAATTAAAAGACCATAAGTTTATTACTGGTGATGAATACACTATCGCTGATATGGCGATATTTCCTTGGTATGGCGCCTTAGCTCTAGGTAAACTTTATGACAACTCCGCAGAGTTTCTAGCTGTCCATGAATATAAAAATCTTCAACGTTGGGCAAACATGATTAAAGATCGTCCCGCTGTAAAGAGAGGAAGAGTCGTGAATAATAACTGGGGTGATGAAGATCAACAACTTAAAGAAAGACATTCAGAAGATGATTTTAAAAATATTAATTTAGATAATGTTTACTAAGATAAGATAAAAAAAACGTGCTACTTAAATGCAGCACGCTTTTTTTTTAAGAATTAATTATTCAGAATAAGTTGAGTTTTCTGGTAATTCAATAATATATCCTGGAGCTAATTCTTTCTCATCAAGATATTTATCATCTACCACACCTGAAACAGTGACTCTATCACCTTCTTTAATTTGAGTTAAACCTACATTATCCATGGGGTTATAGGCCATACCAGCGGTGTCGACTTGGATTCTTCTTGTTCCAGTATTAACAGTAAATTCTCTTCCAGAAACATTAGAAACTGTTCCTGTTATATCAACAGAGGTATTTTCTGGTAAGTCCTGGATAGATAAGTACGAGCTGGAAAGTTTCGGTGTTTGGCTCTTGTCTGAGCTATCACCGTAAAAATAAGTGCCTAAATTCTGCACATACACACTTCCAGCATTGAGTGAGTCGTTATCTAAAAGATCTTTATCAACTCTCCCTGTGACAACGACTTTATCACCTTCACGTACTTTAAAACCATCAGCGGCCCAAGTATCAAAATGATTGTCCATAGTGACTTTAATCTTTTTGTTTTCTGATTTTAAATGAAACATTTTGCCACTAGCTTTTTCAACTTTACCCGAAACTGTGATGTACTCACCATCGGTGGCATTTTTAAATTCTTTTGCAGCTAAGCCTGCTTGGGTTCCTACTAATAAAATAAAACTTAATAAAAACTTCATACAATCTCCTTTGTTGCAACGAATGTAATATTTAGCTTTTCAAATGACTTCCAAAGCCATTCAAGAGGTTGTGAACTAAAATTATTCTTTTTTTAAACAATTCTTGATTTATTAGCGCCCTAGAGACTTTAAATTTATTGGTATGAAAAGACGGATTAGTTTCATTTTATTTTTTTTAATGTTTGGTTTATTAACAAAACCTACTCTAAGTGCTGAATTTAGCTTAGGTGAATGGGATATAAATTACCCCCAATCCTATTTGGTCTTGCGTAATATTGAGCTTAAAGAGAATCAACCGGAAATATATCCTCAGTATTCTGTTGAAACAAGTGAAGTGATATTAGACTTTCTTTTTTTTGAAAGTATGAAAGATATATTTAAATACTCAATTCGAGTTGAAGGGCTAAATATAACTTATACAAGCAAGGATGATGCGGTAGAGGACGACAAAAAGGATGAGCCTTCTAAAATACAATTAGATAAAATCAATCTCCCCTTTTCCAATATCGTCGATGAATTATATTTCCCAAGCATAAATATTGAACTCATTAGAAAACAAGAGAACAGAGAAAATAAAATTAAAATGTCTTTAGAAGAGCTACTCTTTAAGGAAATAAAGCTTTTTCCAAAACAAGAACAGACAAATGATTATGCCAATTTTACCACAAAAGGTGAATTATTAGAGGGCTCCTTAGAGGCAAAAGGTAAAGGACATCCCCTTATGATGCCTCCTCTCCTTGACCTTGATCTGAAATTAAAGGGAATCAGTCTTACAAAAATTACTGATTATTTACCAAAAGATCGAATTGATTTTGAATCAGGAACCATGGATATCAGTCTCTTCTTTGTGACAAAGAGTCAAAAAGTAGAAGGGCAAATTTATCTCAATTCTGAGAATGCTGAATTTATAGAAGGTTGGAATAGTAAAAAGCCCTTTACCACGGCTTTAAAAGAATCTTTTCTCGATATGGGACTAGAGATCGTCGATCGCACCGACCAAGATGTGATTGAAGGAATTGTGAGATTTTCAGGCAATAAAAATAATATTGATTGGGATTATTGGGTGTTATTTGAAAGTCTTCTCGATCATATTTTTGGGGGCGAAGTCATACCTGAAACAGAAAGCTATAATCTTCCCACTGAACTTTAAAGTTTAAACTATGAAATCAATGATCCTTATTCTATTACTTACCTCTAGCGCTTACTCTGATGAATTACTTACCAAGCGCTTTGGCTTCGATATCGGAACAGGTTTAAAATCCAATCAAGGATCATTAGCTCTAGGTTTGCGTTATTTCCCAACTCAGCGTTTTGATTTTCACCTCAATAGGGCCATGGAAAAGATTGGTCCAACCTCAACGATAGGGTCTAGAATCTACACTGATGTAACGAGTGAAACATGTATGTTTATTTTTGATTGTCAGTCTCGTTACTATCTTGGAGCCCAATTCGGTCATTCTGATGGCGGCATTCTTTCCTATAATGATAATGACCTTGAGTCTGACTATCAAATCAATGAGAGTAATTTTGTCAGTATGAATATAGGTTTTTTTGATATTTTTAAAGATAGATATGTCTACTCAGCAGATATTAGCTATAGAACTTTTATAGCTGAGCCTACCTCTAAAGTTCGAAAAGGTGAAGGAGCCGATGCAGCTGAGGACATTATCTCCACTTATTTTCAATCTGGTCTAGGGATTGGACTTAACTTTGGTTATTTATTTTAAATACTTGTGAAAAAATTAATTCCTCTCCAATTTTTTCAAAATAAAGATGTCAATTATATTGCCCAGTCGCTGGTAGGAAAATACCTTTTCTCTTCTATTAATAACAACCTTACAGGAGGAATCATACTTGAAACTGAAGCTTACTGCGGCTTAACTGATCAAGCATGCCATGCTTATTTAAATAAGCATACTGAACGAACAAAGATTTTCTACCACAAAGGAGGCATAAGTTATGTCTATTTATGCTACGGAATCCACTCTCTGTTTAATATTATCACAGGTCCTAAAGATCATCCGCAAGCGGTGCTCATTCGAAGTATACAGCCTACCCATGGAAGAGAAATCATGCAAATTCGAAGAGGAGAAAATATTTCTGAAAAAAATCTCGTGAATGGACCAGGTAAGCTGACACAAGCACTTGGAATAAATAGAGATCATAATAATTTAGCTTTGACTAAAAAGAACTCACTTTGGCTAGAAGACAGAGGATTAAATCTTCCCTATGAAGCAACCCCAAGAATTGGAATTGATTATGCGGGTCAAGATGCTAAACTACCATGGAGATATGTAGCTAAAGGAAATTTATGAATATTCTTATATTGGGGGGCAACCGTTTTTTTGGAAAAAAATTAACCTCTTTGCTTCTTAACGATAATCATACAGTGACTCTGTTAAACCGAGGAAATTTAGAAGACGGCTTTGGAGATCAAATCACTAGAATTAAATGTGATAGAAACGATACCACCAAAATGAAAGTTCTCCTGGAAAATAAAAATTTTGATGTGGTCTATGACCAAGCTTGTTTTGATTACCATCAAGCCACAGCTGCATGTGAAATCTTTAAAAGTAAGACTTCTCGATACATATTTACCTCCTCTCAATCAGTGTATGATGAAGGATCAGATTTAAAAGAATCAGACTTTGATCCACAAAAGCATGTCATTGAGAATTATGAAACAGCCGAAAGTAATTACGGTGAAGCCAAACGACAAGCAGAAATCGCCTTCGAAAAGTATGCAAATTTTGATGTTGTCTCTGTTCGTTTTCCCATCGTTATAGGAAGTGATGACTACACCCAAAGATTTAAATTTCATGTGGAGCGAGTTAAAAAATCTCTTCCCATTTACTTCCCTGACCTTGACGCTAAACTCTCCTGTATTTCTAGCGATGATGCTGCTAGTGCTCTATTTTTTTTAGCACAAAATGAATATACCGGCCCCCTCAATATAGCGAGCCCCAAGCCTCTGCAACTCTCACATATGATCCAGTCAATCGAAGAACATACAGGGGGAAAAGCGAATATTACTTCACAGAAAGATGATAAAAATCATTCACCTTATGGTATTCCAGCTGACTGGTTTATGGATTGCTCAAGAGCTGAGTCTCTAGGATTTAAAGCAGAAGATTTTAATAATTGGATGCCACAAGTCATTACATCATTGTAGATGTAAAATTTTGTGTTCATTTTTTCAACTCAATAAATTATGTAGCTTAATTTACATAATCTACAGGTAATTTCCAGTATTTAAATCTTCTTCGTTGTTATTCTTATCTAAGAATGAATGAAAATACGAAGGAGTTATCATGAAAAAACAATTAGGAACTCTCGCAGTAGCATCTATGCTTACATTTAGCTGTGCTTCAATTGAAAAAGCTGATTTAGCAGCAACATCACCTGAAGGAGCTTTTAGTGAAGTGAAGCAAGTAAGAACCAATGCGCTTGATATGCAAGCAGATCTTCTTGCCATGGAAACATTTTTAGAAGGTGAAGATGAATATAAAGATGCCCGAGAAGATTTTAAAGACGGAGAAGAAACAGAAGAAGTGATGGAGGATCTTGCAGAGGCAAAAGCCTACTATGAGAAAGCCATCTCTCAAGCTAAGGGTGCCCAAAAATCTCCCGAGCGCATTCTTCAAGCCAGAAGACATGCCTTAGATGCAGGGGCTTACGATAAGACTGCGATTAGAGAGGCTCTCTATGAGATTGATGAAGACCTAATCGATGAAACAGATGAGTTTACTGAATTTTTATCCGTAAAAGATTTCAATAAATTTATGCAAGAATATCAAGAAATTGAAGTTCAATCAGTTCAACACAAAGAGCTTGCTGATGTAAGAGATAGAATTGAAAATGCAGAAGAAAAGGATGCTGATGATCTAGCAGAAAGAACTTATGCAAGAGCCCTTCAAGATCTTGCCGTCGCTGAAAATGCTATTGCTCAAAACCCACGCAATAAAATGGAATATACTGATGATGTAGACTACGCGGAATTCTCTTCAAAACTTTTAAGTGATGTCACTGACAAGCTCACAGGAGTTGCTGAAGGTGCGAGTGAGAAAGTAGCTCTTGAACTGGTAAGAAATGACCGTCAACTAGGTCAACTTAATAATAGAGTGGATTCACTTTCAGGAGAACTTGATACCTCTAACTCTGCTGCGAATTTGCTAGCCGCAACTGTTGCTGCTCAAAATGAAGAGTATTCAGAAGCTCAGAAAAAGATTAAGTTCCAACAAGAGCTTGATAGTGTCGTTAGTAATTATTCAGAAGACCAAGCTGAAGTTTATCAGCAAGGAGATAAAGTAATTCTTCGCCTCAAAGATATTGGTTTTGCAGTTGGTTCAGCTGAAATACCTGAAAAATCAAAAGAATTACTTTCCAAAATTGATGAGACTATCGAAAGACTCAATGCCAATGAATTAACCATTCAAGGACATACTGATGCGACAGGTAGTAATCAATTAAATGAGAAATTATCACAACAGCGAGCAGATTCAATAGCCAGTTATTTTAAAAACAATGGCCAGAGAAATACTGTTAATATCCAAACTGTTGGTCTAGGAGAGAGTCGACCACTTGCCTCTAACGAAACAGAAGAAGGAAGGGCCCTTAACAGACGTGTTGATATCGTTATTAACGCCGGCCAAACGGGTACGACTGAGCGCTTAAGTGAATAATCTTTAAATCATAGCTAATCAAAAGGGTGGAGTTTTCCACCCTTTTTTAATTCCCTAAACTCACGCTAAAATATTCATATGAGTGCTCTCAGAATCATTCTCATCTCTTTAATACTTATTGCTTCTCAGGCTTTTGCTGGAAAATTAGGAGTTGAGATCGGTACGGGTTATAAGTCCCCCTACGGAAGCTTAGGCATAGGTATCCGTTACTTTCCGATTCGACAATTAGATTTTCACTACACAGGAGGTGTGGGTGTGATCGGCAGTCTATCTACTCTCGGGACCAGAATCTATACCAAACCGATAGGAAACAGATGCTTATTATTTATTCCTTGTAAACCACTGTACTATATCGGCTTAAGTTATGGGCAGTCCAATGGTGGTGAAGTGGACTTTGAAGAGGATGATGAAAAAAGTCAGTATGATTTTAGCCGAGGTGAATTCTATGGGCTAAACATAGGAGCGGTCAGTTTGTTTGGAGAAGTCTTCTACTATACATTTGATTTAGGTTATAGATCCTTTGTAAAATCGCCCACCTACGAACTAGCGAGTGGGCCTGGAGATAGTGACGCCACTGAAACCTTTGATCAATATATCGCGTCTGGATTAAACTTAAGCTTTAATTTAGGTTTTATGTTCTAGTCCATCACTCAAGTATCTTGGTGTTTTCACCGATACTAGAGTTATGAAAATATTTATCTTAACCTCTCTTATCGTCTCAAATATCACTCTAGCAAAAGATGTCGATCTCAACTTCGCTATTAATAGTTTTAATAAACTCAAAGAAGTTGGAGATATTGTTTATGACAATTGCCTTCAAGAAAAAAATGAACTTGTCCCTTCCGATTTTTCAGGACCAAGTCCTGCAGGACAAACCAGAAGTTATGGACCCATGGATGCCCTGGACGATATTAATTCAGGATCACTGGAGTTCATCGGCAGAGGTTTATTCAACGGCATGGGTTCCGTCTTTAGCTCGGGGCCTGGAATTAGAACTTGCGTTTATAAAAACGAGCGAGCCTATATACTCTATCGAGGTTGTATGGGAAATAAAAGTGAAGCTCCCAATCTCGATTTAACCGTCATCAATTATGATGGAGATATCACCCGCTTCTACGCAGAAACTCCTCATGGTTTTAATGGTTCGTTAAGTCAATCTGATATAAGTGTTTATGAATCTGCTTGGAGTATTACTTCAAAGAAGGTTTCTCCGGTTTCTGAAAATCTTGGGATGGAAGAGATGAATACTTATATGCATGGAGTGAATAATAATTGGGATCTTCCCTCATGCACGATTTCAGGTCCTGCAGGTCAAGAAGGTTTTGCAGGTTGCATGAATAACTACCCCAATGAAAACTCTGTCATGAGCAGGATAAGAAACTTTAGAAATGATCCCCCAGAGATGTGGCAGGAAACATTGCAAAGTTTAAGGCAAAGAGTCCTCAGCTCATATTAATTATTTCTCCATCAATTGATTTTCTGGTAAATTAGATCCATGAAAAAACTTTCAGAAGGCAATTCTTTTATCGAAATATTCGATCAGCATAGCTCAATTATGTTATTGATCGAACCTGGCTCGGGAAAAATCTTAGGTTCCAATAAAGCGGCCAGTGATTTTTATGGTTACACCAAAGAAGAGTTTTTACAATTAAAAGTCTTTGACCTAAATACGCTTTCTGAAGAAGGGGTAAAAAACCTGATGGTGGAAGTTAGTACCTCCCAAGAAAGCTATTTTGTTTTTCAACATAAACTAAAAAATGGTGAAAAAAGAGATGTTGAAGTGAACACTTCCGAAATCAATCTTTCCTCAGGCAAAGCTTTTTTCTCTATTATCAAAGACATCACCAAGATTAAAAAGTTAAGAGATCAGATTAAGCATGAAAAAGAATTATACCAGAACATCATGGAGTCCGCTTCTGATGGTATTCATATTCTTGATCGCGCGGGAAACGTTATTCACTGCAGTTATTCATTTGCCAATTTACTTGGTTACACCAGAGAAGAAGCACTCAAACTTAATGTTAAAGATTGGGATGAAACGATTCCTGTAGAACAGATGGTACCAGTAATTGCTAGTGTAATAGAAAATCCAAAAACCTTTGAAACCATTCATAAAAAAAAGGACGGGTCTGTTTTCCATGCGCAAATTAATGCCAAAGGAATTCAATTAGCAGGAGAGAATTTTTTATATGCTTCAACTCGGGATATAACGGAGCAAAAAAAATTAGAAAAAGATCTCAAAAACGCTCTTAAAGCAAAGTCCGTCTTTTTGGCCAATATGAGTCACGAAATCCGAACTCCTATGAACGCTATTATAGGTTTAACCAATATGGTGCTAGAAACAGAGCTCAGTGACTCTCAATTCGAACACTTAAAGAATATTCAAATATCCACTGAATCATTACTCGGGGTTATTAATGATATTCTTGATTATTCTAAAGTTGAAGCGGGTAAACTAACCATAGAGAACAAAGCTTTTAGACTAAAAGATCTTATTGATAACTTAACTCATATCTTTAAATTTGGTATTGAGAAAAGCGGACTGACTTTTAATATATATATTGATCCTACGATCCCAGAATATATCTTAGGAGATTCACTTCGAATCATGCAAGTCCTTACTAATCTTTTAAGTAATGCCAGTAAATTTACCCCTAGAGGATCGATCGATTTGGATGTAGCCGTATTAGAAAAACTTGGACCTCAAACAAAAATCAGTTTCAGTGTTAAGGATACCGGCATTGGAATTGATAAAGAGATTCAAAAACAACTCTTTAAGCCTTTTGAACAAGGTGACTCTTCTACCACAAGAAAATATGGGGGAACAGGCTTGGGTCTTATGTTATCAAAGCAATTGATAGAAGCTATGGGAGGAGAAATTAAGCTTAAGAGTGATGTTGATAAAGGTTCAACCTTTGAATTTATATGCACTTTTACGACAGCATCCGCCGAGCAGTTAAGTCATAATGATCACATCCAAAAGCAGAAAACCTACCAAGAGGAATTTACCCGAAGATATAAGGCGCTATTAGTCGAAGATAATCAACTCAATATTATCGTTACCAAAAATCTTTTAGATAAATTTAATTTTGATACGGATGTTGTGATGAATGGAGAAAAAGCGCTAAACGCATTTCATCAAAAAGATTATGATATCATTTTTTTGGATCTGCATATGCCCAAAATGGATGGTTTCCAATGTTGCCAAGAGATCAGAAAAATCAACCAGGAAATTCCTATCATCGCTTTGTCTGCTGCGGTCATGCCAGACGATATTAAGAAAGCTAAAGAATCTGGTATGAATGACCATATTGGTAAACCAATTCGAAAATCAAACTTCTTAAAAACTGTTAAAAAGTACCTCTCCTAGCGAATCTTAAGCATAGCCCTGCGCATAACTTACATCAATGAGCTTTAAGCTTACTGATAGTTTTTATCTATCTCTAGAATAGAATTTTAAAATTGGTATTTCTTATTCAATTCTCCAATAATATCTAAGGTATTATGAGTAAGGATTTTTTTATTAAAGGAGAAAAAATGAGAACAATCTTAAACCTCTGTGTTTTTGCTCTTGTAACAGTTGCCTGTTCAACGAACTCTACCGACAAATCTGGTAAGGGTCAGGGACGTCTCGTTACTGAAGAGAACAAAAATGCACCTGTAAAGTACGAAGCAAAACCAAATTCATTTTGGTGGCCTGACAATGTGAACTTAGCTCCGCTAAGAACAAATTTAAAAGAGTCGAGTCCTTATGGTGATGATTTTGATTATGCTAAAGAATTTAGCAAATTAGATTTAGCAAAAGTCAAAAAAGATATTGAAGCAGTTATGACTGATTCTCAAGATTGGTGGCCAGCAGACTGGGGACATTACGGACCATTTTTTATTCGTATGGCCTGGCATAGTGCTGGTACTTATAGAACAGTAGATGGCCGTGGGGGAGCAGCGGGTGGACAACTTCGCTTTGAGCCTCTTAATAGCTGGCCTGATAATGCCAACTTAGATAAAGCCAGAAGACTTCTTTGGCCGATAAAAAAGAAATATGGACGCGCACTTTCTTGGGCGGATCTTATGGTTCTTACAGGAAATGTAGCCATGGAGTCCATGGGATTTAAAACGGTAGGTTTTGCAGGTGGACGTGAAGATGACTGGGAAGCTGAACTAGTTTATTGGGGACCTGAAGCAGAAATGATGGGTGCCGAAAGATTTCATGGGAAAAGAAAATTAGACAAGCCACTAGGTGCAACCCATATGGGTCTTATCTATGTTAACCCTGAAGGACCAAATGGAGATCCTGACCCTAAAAAAGCAGCTCATGATATTCGTGAAACTTTCCAAAGAATGGCGATGAATGACGAAGAAACGGCTGCCTTAATTGCTGGTGGACATACTTTTGGAAAAGTTCATGGTGCTCATAAAGTAGATGACTGCGTTGGGGTTGAGCCAGCCGCTGGAGACTTAGAGCAACAAGGCTTTGGTTGGAAAAATAAATGCGGAAAAGGAAATGCAGAAGACACCATAACCAGTGGGCTTGAAGGTGCTTGGACTGCTCAACCGACCAAGTGGACTCATCAGTATTTATCTAATCTCTATGGGTTTGAGTGGGAGCTAGAAAAAAGTCCAAGTGGAGCTAAGCAATGGGTTCCTAAAGATGGAAAAGCTAAAGACCTCGTTCCTGATGCGCATATTGAAGACAAGAGAAATCCTCCTGTTATGCTAACGACAGATCTCTCTCTTAAAGAAGATCCTGAGTTTAGAAAAATAACAAAGAGATGGTTAGAGAACCCAAAAGAATTTGAAAAAGCTTTTGCTATGGCTTGGTTTAAACTTACTCACAGAGATATGGGACCAAAGTCACGTTACGTAGGAAAAGAAGTTCCTGACTTTTCACTTCCTTGGCAAGATCCTGTTCCAACTCGATCTCATAAACTCATTACCAAGGCTCAAGTTAATGAACTTAAAAATAAAATTTTAAACTCTGGTTTAACTATTCCTGAATTGGTTAAAACTGCTTGGGCATCAGCTGCTACTTACAGAGCAACTGATATGCGTGGTGGAGCCAATGGTGCAAGAGTGCGACTTGCTCCGCAAAATACTTGGAAAGCCAATGATCCTAAAGAATTAAAGAAAGTTCTAGATAAGCTGACTGAAATTCAAAGTGATTACAACAAAGGTCTCACTGGCGGTAGACAAGTTAGTTTAGCTGACACAATTGTTATCGGAGGAGCTGCAGCCATAGAAGCAGCGGCCAAAAAAGGTGGAATGAAAATAAGTGTTCCAGTCACCCTTGGTAGAACAGATGCAAGCCAAAAGAATACTGATGTCGAGTCTTTTGAAGTGCTTAAGCCTGTAGCCGATGGTTTTAGAAATTACTTTGATAAGGAGAGCAAGCGCTCACCTGTTCATATGTTAGTAGATAAAGCTGATACCCTTGATCTTACTGTTCCTGAGATGACAGTTCTGGTAGGAGGAATGAGATCAATAGGTGCTAATAGCGGCAACACTAAACATGGAGTTTTCACGAAAAGACCAGGAGCTCTAACAAACGATTTCTTTACCAACTTACTTGATATGTCTGTAGAGTGGACTAAGTCTAAAGATGAAGAAGGTGTTTACGTCGGTAAAGATAGAAAGTCTGGAAAAGTTATGTGGACGGCCACTCCAGTGGATCTTTTATTTGGTTCACACGCGGAACTCAGAGCAGTAGCGGAAGCTTATGCTGCGAATGACGCCAAAAAAATGTTCACACAAGACTTTGTAAATGCTTGGTCAAAAGTGATGAATGCTGGACGTTTTGATATTTAATAAGCTTTAAAATTCTTAGATTAAAGGCCGCTCTCTATGGGCGGCTTTTTTTATTTGTTTCCATATTTATCTAAATAAGATTGGTATAAGCTGTTATAAATTTCTAAATAATCCGCATAAAGATTTTCATCATCAATAATCAGCATTAATTCGTTATTGAGTTTGAGTGATGGAGCATCGAAATTAAACGTGCCCACCAATACTCTTTTTTGAAATTCTGGATTCTCTCCCAGAGGAGCATCTATCAATATTATTTTTGAATGGATGGCATTCTTTTTGGAATCCCCTTTTCGATAAGGCCTGCCATTAACACCTTCTTCATAAGGAAATACGGTGAGAGAATCTCCAAGCAGCTTTTTTATTTTTGAGCCCGGTGAATCTGCAATGATTTTGATTGGTCCAATTTTTTCAGTAGAGACATCATTTTTCAACATCACATGCACGTGGCAGCCAGCTTGTTTTAATTTTTTCAACTCTTTAGCAACTTCTTTTCTCGCATTCGTAAAACGGGAATGAGCAAATTGCACTTTCGCTCCCGGTGCACATTTTATTTGCTTAAGCAAGGCCAGAGCTGGATCATAATGAGTTGTGATAGTTCTTCTTAGTGGTGTTGAAGGTTTACCCACTCGGCGAGTTTTTCTCATGGGAAATGTATACATCTGGATTTTATCTGTTATCTGCGGTGAGATTTTGGGATTACTCTTCCCGCTTTTAATTGTTAAAAAGTATTTTTTCAAAGATTCATAAAGAGCTTGATTATTTTTAATGATTAAAAAATCGTTGAAATTTCTACGCTCATCATCCCAGAAATTATTTGAAGTGTGGATTGCGATATTTTTAGTTCCATTCTTTAATTCTGATATTAGCATAAATTTATTATGATTAAATGCGATGGAGCTGCAGAAAAAGCCACATATTTTTAACTCACTGACTTTAAATTGAGTGCGAAGAATCTCCACTGATTTAAAACTCTCAGGTTCTTTAAAAGGTCGCATCACTATATCAAATTTTACCCCTCGTTTATGGGCCTTAACTAATTCCTCGGCAATTTCAGGTAGCTTGAGACCATAGATATTCATATGTACTTGAGCTCCCGCAGGAGTTTGATCGAGTAGGTCCAGAAACTTACGTTCGATGGTTTGAGTTGATCCGTCTTCAAGACCAGGCTGGTTCACCACGAGTTCATAGTCAAGCACGGCCATGAGATTGAATGAAACTGTTACTAAGATTAGGGAGATGAGTTTTTTCATATTATTCAAACCTTTGAGTGATCACTCTTTCCAAATTCGTAAAATAAGCGTGTAACTCGGGATCATATTTTCTCAATCTATTATTAGTGGTAGGACTTTTATAAAAAATGGTAAAGGCTTCAGCAAAATGTTCTTCGTGATGACCTTGGGTATAGCTAATATTATTATTCATATCATCAGTAGCAATCTGATCAAGGTAGTTTAAATCATCAACGATATGCTGATTATTATTTTTCCATGCAAGAAATTTATGAGTACTCAAAACGTCAACTTTCTCAATAAATAGATCTTTTAAAACATAATCATATTCTTTACGATAGATTCCTTCCCATTCTGTCGTACTGTCATATAATTTTTGAAAATCACGCTCTTGTGAGATTTTTTTTCTAACAAAAAACCTATTTTTGTTGAGTAAGTAATCTATTGAATGGGCAGTTTCATGCAAGACAGCGTCTTCAGAACCATTATTTATATTTAATACGCTGACATTAAAGATAAGAAGCTTGGTTCCTTCAGCAGGAACGCCTGGTAAATTTGCCCATGAGCCGCCCTCACCGTGATTTCTAGGAGTGCTATTTCTTTGGCTTTTCATAGCAGGGTGATTCACAATACTCTCGGCAGTGAGATGAACACTCACTCCTCTATCTTTAAGACCTCTTCTGATCCCATAAGGTATTTTACAATAACTAATATAAAAACTTTTTATTTGGTTTTTAGAGTCTCGTTTTTTAAAATCATAGATGCTAGGATGATATTCAACTCCAATTTCTTGGTTAAGACGGGAGATGGTCTCTTCACTAATTTGAGGGCTAATCATGCTGCCTCCAACTTGTTGGCAGCTATCAGCAAACACCGCTGAAATTTGAGTACTTAAAAGTATGAGCAATAGTTTTTTCATGGCCCTATTATAAGACGGCAGAACCTGAAAATCCTCATGGCTGAAAAAAGTTTAAAGAGTGTCTAAAACTTAAACAGTCATTTAACTAGTGAGCTGATTTCATTTGATCTAAAGCCGCAGATAAAGGAGTCACTAAATTCTCCCCCCCTTTAATATCAAAATCAAGGGTTCTAATTGGGAATGGAATAGCGATATCGTTGGCATCCAGCGCCTTTTTGATAGCAATAATCACGTCATGCTTGGCCTTGGTGTAATCAAATTGCTTATTAAACTCAATCCAAATTCTGGCGTTAAAATTGATAGAGCTTCCTCCAAATTCATAAAACATGACTTGCGGATCTCTATCTTGAATTCGCCCTGGAATATCCATAAGAGCTTGTTCAACCACCTTGGCTACCTTTTCGAGATCATCACCATATGAAACGCCACAAGCCAGATCAATCCTTCTCTCTTTAGTGTCGGTGTAATTTTTGAGGGCATTGGTAAAAAGATCTTTATTAGGAATGAGGATTTCAATGCCTTGAAAAGTCCTAATTTTAGTGGTTCTAAGTCCTATTTTTTTAACATAACCATGGTTATCATTAATTTCAATAATATCCCCCACGCGAAAAGGTTGCTTTACTGCAATCATAATTCCGGAGACAAAATTGGCAGCAATATCTTGGAAAGCAAAACCAAGGGCGAGTCCAATCACCCCTACCCCAGCTAGCAGAGACGTAACTGTTTTATCTAAATTAAGCACTCCTAGAGCGATAAATAAACCGCAAACAATGATAGAAAACTTGATGATGGTGGCAAAAAGATCTCTGAGGGAGCCATGCATATAACGAGAAGTGGTTTTTAGAAAAACTCTCCTAGCTAATTTGGCCAACAAGACAAATGCAATGACGACAACGATGGCCACTAGAAAATTGGGGATACTTTTCACTCCAAGTTCAAACCAAGTCATCAGTCTTTCTGATATTAAATTCCATGCTTTATTAAAGTCTAGATTTTCGATGGTCTCCTCCTCGCATCTTATAATTTACGAGGACATCTGAATTTAAGCTTTATCAAAACTTTATTTTCTCTTGAATAAACTTAGACAAATATATCTTATTCATGAAAACTTAAACTTTTGCTTTGCAAAAAATATTGAGAATATTCCTGTTAGTACATTAGCACAGGCTATAGCACTTAAAACATGCTCATCTAAACCTAGCACTCTAAAAATATAGTAGAGTAAAATAAATAAGCCCAGTGACCGTAAAAAGATGAGAACAAAGGATGATCTGGGATAATTAAGAGCATTTAAACCACTGCAAATGAGGATAACCAAATTATAGCCAAATAAACTGGGAGCAATATAGTTTAGGTACTCAGTTGAATGGCTTATGATATTTTGATCATCCGTAAAAAAACTTGCAAAGAAGTCTGCCCCTAGAAATAAAACAACAAATTGTAAAAGACCCCACGAGAGGGAGAACATAAAAATATATTTCAGTGTTTCACTGACACGTTCATTTTTCTGAGCTCCAAAATTTTGTCCCACCACAGGTCCTATAGCAGCAGAAAGGGCTAGGATAGGAATCATAGAAAAAAACTGAATTTTGGTTGCCACCCCTACCCCTGCTACTTTATCTGCAGATTGCAAGGACACAAAATAATTGATGACATTCAAAGCGATAGGATTGAGAGCGTTTGCCGTGGATGCTGGAAGCACGATATTTAATAACTCACTCCATTTTCTTTTGAAGACTTCTCCCTTGAGAGACCCGAAAAAATGATACTTATATTTGGCCAAACCTAATTCAAAACACATGGCCAAAAAGTTCGCAAGCATGGTCGCTATACCAGCACCTTTAATTCCTAACTCCGGAAGTATCCCATATCCAAATATTAAAAGAGGATCTAAAATTAGGTTAAAGGTAGCCGTAATTAAGATGGCAATGCTTGGGATGAGGGTAATTCCATGGGCCCTATAAGTTCCACTCACTGAAATTGAGATCATTCTAAAGGCCATGGCAATATAGGCATAGATCATATAATCTTCGATATAGGGTAGATGGACTTTTTGTGCACCTATAAGGGTGAACAGTGGCTCAATAGTTAAAATCCCTAAACCCGCAATGGCCAGGGCGAGAAAACTTCCTAAAATAACAATATATGAGCTTAAGGCATGAACATCATCATCTTTATTTTCTCCTAACATCCGGGATAAAACAGAGTTGGTTCCAATAGCTATTCCTATGGAGAGATTGAGTATGGTCAGGACCACTGGAAAACTAAAGGATATAGCTGTTAGCTGATCTGCCCCTAATTTTCCAATAAAATAAGTATCCACCAGATTAAAAGACATATTAGCGGTGATCCCCACAATCATGGGTAGAGTGAGGGCAAAGAGATGTTTGAGGACACTTCCCTCTGTTAGTTTGTTGGATTTAGACTTGGGTTTCACTGGCCCAGCATAGAGAAAAAGAAACACAAAGTCAGCTCAATTAATCAAAAAATCAATAAGTTACAATGAGTTGTCGAGGAAAAATTAAGTATAATTTTCATAAAGCTATTCTCCAAAGGCTTTTTGGGCTACAAAGGGCCATGAAAAAAATCGCTACACTCTCACTCTTTTTATCCCTATCAGCTCTGGCCAATGAAGCCATTATTAAGAATACTTATTTTGACTTCAAAAGCTCTCAAATGCTGACTCTAGAAAACCCCGCCAATAAACATTTGGATATGGTGTTAGTGGTAGATCAAAATTCTAAATGGAGCGATCAAAAAGTAATAGAGCAAATTAATAAAACTCAGAAATCATTGAGCCACTGTGGGGTTCAATTAAAAGTTCTGGAAATAATCAAAGTCGATCTTCCTCAGAAAACTCTTGA
Organism: Halobacteriovoraceae bacterium; assembly: GCA_002713145.1. GTDB lineage: Bacteria > Bdellovibrionota > Bacteriovoracia > Bacteriovoracales > Bacteriovoracaceae. The sequence goes on along the minus strand of PAVS01000019.1, from coordinate 32,369 downwards.
TCAGATTTTAGTTCAAAATCCGTATGCAGGAATGCCTGAATTGAAAATTATAGCTGAAGGTAAACCAGAAAATATTATTGTTGGATTTCTCAACAGAAAAATTAAAAAATACGGGAGTGCTTTTGCAGTTAACATAACTTCAGTAAAAAGATCTGAACAAGTCCCAAGCATTCCTAGCAGCAGACCTCTCCTCAATACCTTTTGGATTAGTGATAATAATATTGAGCATACGAGCACACCAAACGCTCTTCCCAGCTATTCAACCATGGCCCATGAAATTGCCCATATCGCTGGTGACCTGGGGCATTTGCAAGATAATTTAAAACCAAACTTAATGGGTGGAAATGATGCGGTTTCTAAAAGCGATTATCTTAACCCGACTCAATGTGAGAAAATAAATTCTTTTAGCTTGCTTTATTAACTGATAAAATTTCTTTATGTACACCCTCAGACCCTATCAGCAACAAGCTGTAGATAACACTCTTAACTATTTTAGAAAGTCGAGACAACCCGCGGTCATCGTTCTTCCCACAGGTGCTGGTAAGAGTTTAGTAATTGCAGAGCTTGCAAGAATTGCTAAAGGACGTGTGCTGGTTCTGGCCCACGTCAAAGAGCTGGTGGAACAAAATCACGCCAAGTATATCAGTTATGATTTAGAAGCCGGAATCTACTCAGCAGGACTTAATCGCAAAGAGTATACAGGCAAAGTTATTTTTGGAAGTATTCAATCAGTGGCCCGTGCCAGTGATCATTTTTTTGATGAATTTTCTTTAGTGATCATTGATGAATGCCATCGCGTGAACAGTGAGGGCGACACCCAGTATGCTCAAGTGCTAAAAAAACTAACGGATAAAAACGAAGGGCTTTGTATTCTAGGTCTCACAGCAACACCTTATCGCCTCGGTATGGGATGGATCTATGAATACAATCATCTGGGGGAGATGAAATCTCAGGATAAAAAGTTTTTTAAACATTGTGTATTTGAACTCCCTCTTGAGTATATGATTAAAAATAAATTTCTAACCCAACCAGTAAAAATTGATATTCCTGTGACTTGCTATGATTTCAGTGAAATTACTGACCAAGGGAAGCTCTATACTCAAGCCGAAGTCGAAGACATTTTAAAACTTCAAAATCGACTGACTCCTCTTATTGTCAAAAACATCGTGGACATCACGGAGAACTACAAACGCCAAGGGGTGATGATTTTTAGCTCAAGTGTTAAACATGCCCATGAGATTATGCAACACCTTCCTGAAGGTGAAGCAAAACTGGTTATTGGAGATACAGAAAACAGTGACCGAGATCAAATTATTGAAGAGTTTAAGCTCAGAAAATTTAAATATCTGGTGAATGTTTCAGTACTGACAACAGGTTTTGATGCCCCCCATGTGGATGTCATCGCCATTTTAAGACCCACAGACTCCGTGAGTCTTTACCAACAAATTATTGGACGTGGTCTCAGGCTTGATCCCCATAAAACAGATTGTTTTATTCTCGACTATACCGGGGTAGGACATGATATTTATTCTCCAGAAATAGGTGAGAAAAAACCATCCAAAGAATCCGTCCCGGTGCTTATTGAATGTCCCAAATGCACCTTTGAAAATCACTTTTGGGGGCTCACCGATGATGAAGGCAATGTGCTGGAACATTATGGAAGAAAATGCAGAGGTGCCGTTCACGATGCAGCCACTTTTGAAATCACCCCTTGCGGCTATCGTTTTAGAGCAAAGTTTTGCAATCAATGTGGCGCCGAAAACGATATCAGTGCCAAGTCCTGCCACGCCTGTGACGCCATTTTAGTCGATGCAGATTCAAAGCTTAAACAAGCCCGACTCTCTAAAGATGCTCATATCCTCAAACCCGATTCTTTTGAGATGCTTGAGCGTAAAGACAAAAATGGAAACCCCTTTCTTGAAATAAAATATTATGATTATGATGCCAAAGCTTTAAGTGAATTCCATTATCTCAATAACTCTACCAGCAGAAAAAAATTTAATATCAACTTTCTCCGCTCACACTTAAAACGTCCTGAGTATACCTTTGAAATGACTTCCCCTACAGAAGCGATTAAATATAAGCCCCTCTATCGAGTCCCTAGCTTTATTATTGCACGCAAACGTGAAAAATATTGGAAAATTACCGAGAAGATTTTTTCTGAAGAGATCTAGCTTTTCTAGAATGCCATAGCAGTTGCCCAAACCACAGTACCGAGACTGTTATATGAAAAATCGCTATCACACGAGTGGTTTGCAGCTCTAGCCCCATCTGTAACAAATAACCCGAGAGAATCATAAGTAAAAACAAGATGAGCCCAGTGATCCCCGATTTTCTGCGCTTCTTTCTTTTTAATTTTTCCAAGATATGAACTTTAAATAGATATCCTAGAGCAAAGACCATCAAGGGAACGATCAGAATATGAATATGCAGTAAGCTGCTGGTCAGGGCATGAGGTCTAGGCCCAAAAGTTGTTTCAATTTGAAAAAACTCTTTAAAAATAAAGTAAATCAACCCTTGAATAAAGATTGTAAAAGATAAAAGAAGAAAGTATTTTCTCTCAGCTTTGGTCATTTAAAATGGAGTCTATACTCTTGTATTTCAAGACAGTCGATTTAATCGCGTTTTGGGTGAGAGTTGCACCGGTTAGAGCATCTACTTTTTCTGATTGATAGAACTGATTCAGCCACGCTTTAGGAGGTAAGTATTCTTTTGGCTCCATAAAAGAAGCGATATCTAAGAGCTTGACCTTTTTATCTTTTATCTCAATCAAAAGTGTTTCATTGAGAGTTCTTACTATATGTGAGTCCACATAAATATAGCTCTTATCGCATGGATTTTTATAACGAAGAATAAGTTTAGATACATGACGGTCAGTCACTTGTTTCAACCTTTTGATTTGATCTTCGCTTAAGTATTTCAGCTGTTTTTCCAACTTACAATTTTTATACTTTTCTCCTAGCGCTTCTTGATAAGTTCTATTTTTAAAGGATGTATATCCATTAAGATTAAAAAGAAGAATAAGGAGAAAAGTCGTCGTTTTAATATAAAAATCCTAATCCTAAGTTAAACTCGTTCACACCGGTTTCAGCTGCATTCTTTTTCCAAGCGTGATCAAATTTAAACACAATACGATCTATAGGACGATAGCTTATACCAGCAAGGAGATTTTGTCGCTCCAGCTTCTGGTTTTTATCACCATAGCTATCACTGTCTACACTTTGGTTCAGATCATATTTTTCAAAACGCACAAAAGGCTTGAGTACTCTTGCCTTAGAGAGCTCGATTGAATAATCGAATTCTAAAAAACCACCTTGCATAATTTCAGGAATTTTATTTGTGGATGCATCATTCCAGTCTTCTGAATTAAGAAAATTTACACGGGCCATAACAAAAGTAATTCCTATTTGATCCACACGAAATTGACCATGCAATTCAGAGATACGTAAATCCATATCAGGATTATCCTCATCTTCATTATCACTTGAACCACTCCCTTGCATAAGAGAGAATCCAAGAGAGTTGGCGGTAGACCAGTTGTAATCAGCATTGATCATGGCCACCGCAGTTGAAGCATTATCCTCTACTCCACCTTTTTTTCGCCCTTTTCTAATTCCGTTACTTATATTTGCCGCGATTTCATCTGCATCAGGTCCGTTATAGAGAAACGCTTTATAGTTCCACTTACCTAGCGCTCCAAAAGCTCCCACTCCCAACTCTCGCCATGTCGATGGGATCAAATACGTTTCAATCTCACTTCTTTTCACAGAATTAAAATAGATAGGTTCATGCAGTTCGTTTGTTATCCCCATGGGAATTAAACTCAAACCAAAACGATAGTTAAGCTCCTCTGAAGCCAGATAATCTATATACATAAACTCGGTAAATGTTTCATTTACATGCTCTATTTCAATTTCAGTGTTCATGATCCATTTATCATTGTATTTATAACCTAGATAAATAACATTTCTCAACGCCTCTGCAGTAGGTTCACGATCTGTAGCCTCTCCACTTTCATCTTCCGCGGATTGATTGTTATAAACTGCTTCACCATAACCCCCAATCGAGAGACCCTGATTGATAAAATAAACTTTTGAAGCCGCTTGACCTAAACCAAAAGCTTCTTGTCCTGTTCCAATATTTTGTTGTGAGGCTTTGAGCTGAGTGATCTCTTCAGCAAGTATATCAATTCTGCGCTCCAGCTCTTCAGTGGTGGCAGCGTTTGCGGTTATGACCATAGAAGTCATTAATAAAAGTGCTATTTTTTTCATCATTCATCCTTTTTAATTTTGAACAGGAAGAATAACGAAGAGTGTTTGGGGTGTCAAACAAAAATCTGTACACCATTACTCAATAAATTCAGTGATTTGAATCATACCATCTTTGCGAAAAACTCCATCGAACCCTTTGTTTTTATGGGGGCTAGCAGGAATTTTAACCACGGTAGAACTGGAGTTTGCAATTTTCTTAAGGACAGTTTTAGTGATTTTATAATCATTCATCTGAATATGAAGTAATCGCTCTCCCCGTTGAGGAGTTTTTTTCTTCACATATTTATATTTATTCGGAATGGGTTGGAGTTGAACAATTTCTTGGTCTATAGCAATAAACAGTGGCTTCTCTTTTTCAAGTACGATCTCTAGCTTCTCTTTATCTTCATAGGAGAACGCTGCACTCACCACATATTGTTTATCTCCGGAATCATCAATTTCAATGATATTAAAAAACAGACCAACGAAGTCATCACTTCCCAAACTAATTTCTTTTGTTCGAGTTGAAACTTTGGAGTTACTTGCACAGCTGGCTAAAAGAAAAAGAAGTAAAAATGTCGTACTTAAAATTGTTTTTTTCATCATGCTTAACCTCGAGATAAAATTGCCACATGTGACTTAGGGTGGCAACATTGTAATATGAATAAACACTTAAAGACGACACTCATTATCGGTATTCTCATCACTTTTCTATACTTTTTCCTCACAGGGCTTGGAGACGCACTTATCCCCTTGCTAGTTTCCTGTCTCTTTGCTTATTTACTCTTCCCGGTGGTTAAAAAACTAGAAACTAAAGGTGTGAAAAGAGAAATTGCAGTACTAGGTGTTCTCTTTATCTTCTTTTTTATATCCACCTTCAGCATCGCTCTCATAATCCCCAACCTCATCAATGATGGAAAAGAATTCATCCAACAATTACCTGAAACCTCACAAAATGCTATCAATAGAATTGAAGAACTATCAGCTGATTTAGGTTATCAACTCAATCTCAACAAAGATTTTGTGAGCGGTTACGTCAAAGAATATATGAGTCAGCTCTCCAGCTCTAGTATCTCGAAGGTAACTAAAGGAGTGAGTTCATCATTCAAAAATATTGCGAGGGCTTTTCTCGCTATATTTAATATTTTGCTTATTCCTCTCTTTCTTTTCTATGTGATCAATGATTATGAAAAAATATCTAAAGGCATTAAGTCCTATATTCCTAACGCCTATAAAGCTAAAGTCGAACGTTACAATCAACTGATTAACAGAGTTCTTAAGGGATATATTCGCGGGCAACTGCTCGTGGCCTTATGCTTAGGTGTCATGTATTCATTAGGACTTGCCGCCATTGGATTAAAATTTGCTTTTTTAATTGGGATTGTGGCAGGAATTGTCGCGATTATCCCCTATGCGGGTTTTATTATAGGTTTTGGGTTGGCGGTTATCGTGGCCCTGGCCAATGCTTCTGGTTTTCCAATGCTCCTCAAAATTACCGCAGTCTTTAGCGTGGCCCAGGCTCTTGAAGGTCTCATTATCACTCCTAAACTGGTAGGAGATAGTGTGGGTCTTTCACCTTTTGCTGCCGTGCTGGCCTTAATAATTGGAGGAAATCTTTTCGGTCTGGCAGGAATGTTATTGGCCATTCCTTTTGCTGCGATAACGAAAAAGATCTTGGCAGACTTAAAAGCAGAATACCAAGACCTCGATTTTTATAAAGAAACTTAATTCGCTACCTTTAAACAACGTTCATTCTCTTGCTTGATAATTTTGAGTTTCTTTTCAATGGGCTCACTTAACTTATTGCCTTTTAAAAATTTTCCAATGTCAGCTATGGATGACTGCTGGCAATCAAGTGGCGCAAGTTCTGCAAAAAGTTTTCCATAAAGAACATCTTTGGTTTGATTTATCTTTTTAAGATCTTTAAAAAAAGAATCATATCCCTTGCGCAGTTTATATTGCTCTTTAGGGAAGAGATTGTAGATCGCCGCTTTTAACTCGGACAGACTATATTCTGAATCTTCTTTTTGAATTTCTTTGATCCATTTTTTCTTAGTCTCAAAATTTGGTTCAATGGCTTTTGCTGCAATATACATCTTTTTCCCAGAGCTCGTATTATCTTTTTTGAGTTCTTGTTCTAAGAGAGACGCCACTCCTTCATATTGATAACGGCTAAGTGAAATCAGCAGTCCCCAGGACTTATCTTGATCAATCTCAAGTCCTTTAAGTGAAACTTTTCCCTGGTAGAGCTTAAGAATTTTTTGAAGACCTTCAGGGCTGAAAGCCATTTTAACATAGCTGGAATAATAAATTTTCTGCAGCTCAGATCCAGGCTTGGCAGTGACTAAATTTTTCCACAAGTTTTGCTCTAACTCTTTTTTAAACTTAAAAATATCTTCTCTATTGCGATAGTCTTCTGTATTAAAATAAAACATTAAGCTGATCGAATTAGCCCAGCGCCCGTGAACGGTATCAAGAACATTTCTCACTATAATAGGCTCACGTTCAAAGGGAAGGAACTTAGTTTGGATCAACTCCGCATAACGCTGTGGTTTATAGCGGTCATAATAAACCATATTCCATAATGATTCCCAAAGAAGCTGACGTAGAAAAACATCTGACACTCTATGGATATTTTCTTCTAAATTTTTAAGTGAAGTTGAGTCAAGCTTCACCATCATATAATCCATATCTTCAAAATTGGGATAAACGACTTTTGGGCAATCAGACCCGTGAAGCTCTTTTACTTCTTTTGACTTGGAGTTAAGAGTGATTTTCACTTGCTTAGAAACTTTATAATGCTTGTCTACGAGTGCAATCTTAAAACTATGAGGACGAATAATTGTTTCTTTATTGTCATCACTTTGAGTGATCGAAAATGAATTAATTTTTCCTGCAACGCATGTAAATTGAGCGGCAATGGTATTCACACCCGTCGTTTGCAGCCATTTTTCCTGCCAATTTTTTAATTCTTGACCAGAGCCTTTTTCAAGAGAGCGAATAAAATCTTTTAACTTCGTATTTTTGTGGGCATAAGTTTTGAAATAATGCTCTACCCCTTTTTGAAAGCCTTCATCTCCTAAGGCATAATGGATTTGTTTAAGCGAAGAGGCCCCCTTGCCATAGGTGATTCCGTCGAAATTTGCAAAAGCCTGGGTGGTATTGGGTACCTTAGCTTCAATAGGATGGGTAGTGACCATTTGATCTTCCCATAAGGCCCATCTTTTTGTGCCTCTAAAGTCCCGCCATGTGACATCTTTAAATTCAGTGTTTCGACTCATGGCCAGGGAGGCTAAATAAGTGGCAAAACTTTCATTCAGCCATAGATCATCCCACCAGTCCATTGTCACAAGATTACCAAACCACATATGGGCCATCTCATGCAAAATAATATTGGCGAGTCTTCTACGCTCTTTTTCTGTTTTCGTCCCTCTACTAACCAATCTTTCAGTGAAGGTGACCGCAGCCACATTCTCCATTGCACCTGCATTGAAATCCGGAACAATGAGTTGATCATATTTTTTATAAGGGTATTCATAACCAAAGTATTGATTAAAAAATTCGAAGCCTTGGCGCGTAAAAGTAAACCAATCTTCTATGACAACATGTTGGTGCAAGCTTTGTCTGACAAAAACTCGACTCGGGTACTTAGCTTTTTTATCTGTAAACACATAATAAGGTCCTGCATGGAGAGACCAAATATAGGTGCTAAATTTCTCACTTGTTGGAAAAATCCAAGTTGTGTTTTCTTTGGTTTTAACTTTTTTCTCCTCGAGTACTGAGGTGACAACATGCCAATCATGACGAGCAGTCACTCTCATTTCATAACTCGCTTTTAAATTTGGCTGATCAAACATGGGGAATATTTTATTCGCATCAAAGGGTTGTAGGTCTGAATATAAATAAACCCTTTTATCTACAGGATCGACAAACTTATACAACCCACTTCCGTCTTTACTAAAGTTTTTCTTATAGCTGATCTGAATAACGTTTTTCCCTTCTTTCAGATGATCATTAGGTATGAGAAAAAAGTGTCCATTATATTTAAGCTTTATTTTTTTATTATTAATCTTAGTGGATAATATTTCTCCCCCATGAAAATCAACTCGTAGGTCCTCTCCTTTGGGGTTGTATTTAAAATCTATTTCTGTTGATCCCACAAACTGCTCAGATAACTTGGTGAAATCAAATTCAAGTCGGTAGTGAATTTGGCTTAATTTACTTTTTCTAAAAACAGCTTCTTGGTGGCTTAACTCAGGGGCTTGCGTCGAGGCAAGTTCATGCCTTTTCACTGTGGAAGTACAACTTAAAACGATTGAGAGAAATAAAATGTGAAACATTAATTGAGGCATTAGTTTTTCCTTTTGTGAGTCAGGAAATTCTAAAAACTCGCTTGGAAGTTGTAAATGCTTACTGCTTAAAGAGTTTTTCTCTTTTAACTTTTGACCATGCCTTAGCAATTTTATCCAGTTCATCCTGAGAAAGTTTTTTATCCTCTGAGAGTTTTGATTCTTGCTCCTCTAATGAACTGAGAACAGCTGCGAGTTGATCTTCTGAAAAAAATTCATCTTTATCTGATTGTTTTTCTGGATTCATAGCACCCCCTTGAGGCTCTCAATATAGCTCAAAATCATGAATATGCAGCATCTCTGTATATTTTACATCCAGATATTCAATTTAAGAGTCCTTAGCTAAGGTGTGAGCTCTATAAGAGAGTGGAAAAGAGAGAGCTATGAAATCATTATACCTAATATTTTCGCTATGCATCATACTCATGAGTTGCGGACCAATGAAAACTCCCGACAATTCTATCAATTGGTCAGCACCTGTCTGGAGTGAAAACGCTCTTTTTCTTTCTAAAAAACAAACTCGCTGCGAGGAAGACTTCTCTTTTTTTAATCCGAAATTAAAGATTTTTCGTTTTATTGAGGGGGAAGGTGATTACAGACCCTTTAACTTTGCTGATCATGTCACAGATTCAAACAGGCTTGCCAGCTATAATTCAAGAGGACCAATTTCTCAAACAACTTATAATGAAGAGTACACTCAGATCTGGAGCTATGCTTATAGCAGCATGCTCGATAATTATATTCTCAAAGCCAAGTCTCCCCAAGGACTTGGTAAATACAGTAAACAAGGAAAAGATTTTCTCATCTGTGGAGACGACTCAGAATTTACCAGTACTGATTTAGAAAACGTGGGTCTCAATGCTTCCCTGGTGATCACCAAAACCTACCAAAAAATTAAATCCGTGAGCCAGCTCGATATTCCACAAATTAGTTTAAGTATCCAGCCAAAACATATACGTACGAAAAGGTTTAGAGGGGGAGAAAAAGACAAAAGACAAGAAGTAGAATACTGGACTAACAATGCTTTTTATAACCCAAAGGAACTTAAAATATCATTTCTTCCCATGGCCGAGAATTATAAAGGGGCAAGCCTTTGGGAAGTTCCCATGGTGCCTGCTCATGAATACGGACATCATATTTTTAATTTAATTTACTACCAAGGAAAAAATACAAATGCTTTTTTTAACTGCTTTCATTATGCGCCTCAAACCAACCAGCTAAGAGGTCAGAATGATTTAGAATTTACTGAGTTTGCCGTCAATGCCATTAATGAAGGTTTTTCCGATCTTCTCGCTGCCTACACGCTACCAGACAAAGACAGCTCGATGAAAGATGTGGGTTGTTTTGAGAAAAATAGAGAAATAACTTCTGATGTATTTCTAGGTGGTGATGCAAAAATTTTCACCTCAGAAGGTCAGGCCAATATGCTTTCAAACTTTAAAGTAAAAGTACAAGACAGTTGTGCACAGCCTGACTTTCAATACATTCATCATGTCGGAGCGATCTTTGCCTATCAAGTAGAACAAATATTTAATCGGTATATTCAAGATAAAAAACAAAAGCTAAAACTACTCTTAAGATTTACTGAGAGCTTAGCGGAGAATAGAAATTTTCTAGAAAAACAAAATGCGGTGGATTTTCTCTACTTCAGTCTCACACTTGCCCAAGCCACAGTGTTAAACGAAATCAATAGACTTCCGCAAATGTCTGATTGCAGCGCCATAGATCAAATTTTCGAGGGGCACCGTCCAGAAAATGGTTGTCGATTTTTATAAACAGTTTACAATAGTCCTATGAAAACGATACGTATGGCGATTATGCCTCTGCAAGATGCAAAATCATTACAAGATCAACTTAAAGCGCGTGGGGTTGAGATTATTCTCAACCACAATGACCAAACGTGTACCAGAGGTTGTGCTGTCACAGTTGAAGTTCATGGGAGTGAGAACGACCTGCCGGTTATCTCTGAAATATACACACAGAATTTTCAAAAACTAGCAGAAGGTCACGATGTGAATTGGGAGCGTATGAATGCGGTTTATGATCCAAACCAAGCTGAAGCGACTTGCCCCGCTTGCGGATTTACCTTTTCCACAAGTCAGTCTGAATGTCCCGACTGTGGTCTTGTTTTAGGGTGATTTAAAAGTTTGCTCCAAGGTTTTTTCCAATTGCTCACCCACACCTACAATGAGCTCGGCCACTTCACCTTTTCCATTAATGAGAACAAAATAAGGAATGGCCGTTACCAAATACTCGCTAGCCACTTCAGAATCTTGTGCGTTTAAAAATTTAATATTCTTAAACTCTTTGATATTTTTTTTAATTTTCTTTTTTAGTTTTTTGTCTTCAGAGATTTTTTCATTATTAATGGCAATGACGTTTATATCAGGATGGTTGCTGGCAAATTTTTCTAAAACTGGTTTTGCGAACTGACAAGAGACACACCAAGTCGCCCAAAACATAACGACGGTTTTTTTATCTTTTAGCACTGAGAGCTTAAATTTTTGAGATGGGTCTTTATGATAAGGAAGTTCAATATTGGGTGCCCCTTTGTTAAGAAGCTTAGATTTGGCCAGCTCCAACATGCCAGGTCTTGCCACCAGCACAAGATCATAAGTCTTTTCCTTTTTTGCTTTTGTCACCAGTGTTATCTTGGCAGTATTTCCCACTCCAATATCAATGAGATTTTTGATCAGCTCTTCTATGTTTTTAACTTTCTTCTTATTGACGTGGGTGATAATAGATTCGGCTTTGATGCCAGCTTTATCAGCTGGAGTATCACTGATAACTTCTTTGACAAGTACCCCATTCTCAACTTTGTCAGTATAAATACCAATCCAGGGTCTAACCGTTTCTTGAGCGAATGAAATAAAAGAAAAGAAAAGGGTGAAAAATAAGAGAGAGTATTTCATCTCTCTATTTTAACATATTTATAATAATTAAAAAGATCGGACTAATGATTGAAATCGATTTTTATAAGTGCGGCAGTTTTGTGCCAAGCGGTCGTCTTTTCTACGCTCAAGCCCTCTTAATTCAGAACGAAGATAATCATCCGAATAACCTCGCTGATAAAGTCTTTGAACTTCTGAGGAATAAGAGGAGTTAATCTGGTTTTCACTGGTGACAAACTCACGGTAGAGTCTTAATTTCTCAGAGTTAAAAGCCTCTATTTCTGATTGAGCTTGTCTACCGCTGAGTTGATATCTACCAAGATCTATACAACCCGCTAAAACAACACTCGAACTCAACATGGCCAATACAGCTAATAGTTTCATAAAAAGCTCCCACTTTTTTTAATGACCCATCTTACACCAGAGGGGTGATGACAATAAATAAGGTTGTAATATTTATCATGAGTGACTAAAAAATCAGCAACATATGTTAATTTTTAAAAATCTACACAAATCTAAGTGCTCAATATTGCTCACTCGAGCAGTGTCAGTATGTCCAAGCCCACGCTTTTTATAGAGAGTGTGGACAGGATGTCCCCCCAAATCGGCACCGCACGCTGCATTAAGTAATTAATAAATCGTGAAAAAAACTGGCATTTTACTTGCGTTGTTAGTTGCCACAACGAACATCGAAAGGAATTTGATGATCTCATGGAAGCAGAAAGCTTGTAATATGCGAAAGGGGTATATTATGAAAATTTCACTAATAGCGACAATCTCGATGCTAACTATATCAGCCTTTGCCCAAACCGGGCCACGGGGCATGAATGGTATGCGGGATCAGATTAAGTTACAAGTTAACCAACAGTATCAAGGACAAAGTACGATCGCACTCAAGCGTTTACTTAAACAACAACGGCCAGGGCTTGATGTTCAAGCAATGGATTTACAAGCGGTACTCTTAACAGCGAAGTCAAAAGCTGGAAATGCTCAAGCCGTTTTACAAGTTGGTCAAAGAACCAGCTATCCCAAGACAGTTATGGGTAATCCAAGAGCCTTTAATCGTCCAGGACCTAGAACTTTTCATACCATTCGATTGCAAAATCCGAAACTAGGAGACAAAGGCGTTTGGCAAATTGATATGCGAGGGAATATTAAAGTGAAAGACGTGACTTTGATTGTCAAACAAGCACAAATTGTTCAAAACGTTGTTATCAATCTTCCCGCAAGAAATATCATGCAGGGGCATAGTAAATTAGCACTTAAGCGTATGATTCAACAACAAAATCCACGTATGAATTTAAATGGTGCAGACTTGGTTAAAGTCACTCTCATGGCAAAATCAAAAATGGGGAGAGCACAAGCTACTTTAGTGACGGGTTATAACTCGTCTTACCCAGCGACTATTCCTGGCTTGCCACGTACTTTTAATTCTAATGGGCCAAGAACATTCTTTCCAGTAACGCTCATTCCGTCGAGATACGCCAATGACATGGGAAAATGGCAGGTAGAAATCAATGGTCAAGTAAAAATCACTCAAGTGATTATAACTCTTAAGCAAAAAGGTCTTGCCCCAATTCCAAGACGAGGGGGAAGAACACTTCCTTATCCCAGAGGACGTAGAGGAACTCGCAGAGGTGGCAGAATTTAATCAATAAAAACAAGGAGCAAATAACTCTCAAGGGACAGCGCAAGTTGTCCCTTTTTTTATTTAATGCTATTGATAAAGAATGAAAAACTGTGCTGCTTTTTTAATTTTAATTTTACTCACCAGCTGTGCTTCAACCACAGTGCTCAAAACTAATGATCCTGAAATTCAAATTTTTCATGAGGGTAAAAGGTTAGGTTCTGGTGATACTATTTTTACCAGCAGAACCTTGGCCTGGATGAGTAAAAATTTTGAAATAAAAAAAGCAGGCTGTCAGCCTCAAGATTTTGTGCTGAAAAGAAATCACCAATTAGATACGCCTGTATTTATCTTCGGCTTATTTACCCTCGTTCCTCTTTTGTGGATGATGAAATATGATGGAGTCACGCCTATTCACTATGAATGCCAATAAAAAAGCCAGCAACTTGTGCTGGCTTATGATAAGTTAAATATTAGATTTTATTACCTTGGACTTCGGGTCGTAATACGACAAGAAGTGAATCTTCTGGAGATTCTTCTCTCAGCTCTACGACATTGATTCATCGCTTGCTGACAAGCCAATCTATGAGCCGCTCTGATATTTCTACCACGTGCACGTCTCGTAAAGTTTGTTAATCTTACTACGCCGATAGGTCCAGTTAATTGAGCTGTACATGATCTTGTAACAAATCTATTTCCTGGTCTGTTAGGACGATTTGGAATCACACGTCTTTGTACACAATTAAGCCTACGGGCACGGTAATAACCAGCTCTAGCGGTTCTTACACAATCTCTACGAGCTTGGCGACAAGCCGCTCTTACATTTCTAGCATTATCTCTAAATACTTGAAGTGTACGACCTCTTCCATTTTGCAATTCATAAACACATTGGGCAGCTTCAGCATTGCTGGGCATAACAAACATGGTTCCGAAAGCGAGTAATGTCATTAAAAATACTTTCATTTCTCCTCCTCTATAAATCATTAATTATTGAGATATTTCTTCTCTGTGTTTTCAAAAGTTAAATCTATGATTTCAATATTCGATGTTTTTAAATTCTTTTCAACACTCATTTCAACTCTTGGTCTTCTAGGAACTCGTCTAGGATATCTTGGTCTTCGTGGTTGGCGTGGCCATGGTCTATATCTTCTGGGAAGAGGTCTTCTATAAGTTCTTCTTTCAGCACAAATCAATCTTCTTGCGCGATAATAACCAGCCCGGGCTGTTCTCAAACAATCTCTTCTCGCTTGCCGGCAAGCTGAGCGGTAATTGTAGGAAAAGTCTCTAAAAGTTTGTAATGTAAAACCTCTTCCATTTCTTAACTCATACACACATTGGGCAGCCTCAGGTGCTGCTTTCGCATCATTAGTCATGATAAACAGGGATCCCATGACTAAAAATGACATTAAAAATGCTTTCATTTCTCCTCCTCGATATATAAAAATATGCTTTGATGGCTCAAAAAAAATGCCAACTTTCTCCCCCAAAAAATAATGAGTTACCACCTTCTGGTGTCAAACTGCCTGGTGCAAAGTGCCTCTAGGTCAAGCTTTACAAGTTAGACAAATGTTCTTCAAAAACTGTATGTGATTAGCTAAAAATGAGATTATTACTAAAAACATAACCCTATAGGAGGTTTTATGTTAAAAATTTCTACCAGTCTATTAGTCTTCCTGTTAATTGCTTGTGGAGGAAAAAACAAGAGCAGTTCACAGGATCATAATCCCCTGCAAGTACAAGGGCAATTTATGGCCTTGGCGAACTCTTTTGATGAATATTCTTTGATGCGAGATAACTACAATATTTTTCTCCTTGAACTGACTAAAGATTTTAGTTTTAAAATTTTACAAAAAGCGAGAAGAAGAGGTTCTGTTATTTTGCATGAAGGTCACTGGAGGGTCAGTGGGGATACCATTTTAATGGATGAAGTTGGCAGTGGAACTTATGCCGAAGAACGAGTCCATGATGAATTGTATGCCTGTATCACTCTAGACCCCAGAACCCTGTCGGAATTTATGCGGGATGAAATCGTTAAAGCTGGAGTTATAGACAGCCAACCGGTGGTAAAATTTTGTAAAAGGAAATGAGTTTTAGACAAAAAAGGGCAAGTCGTATAAATATAAAAAATGAAAAAGAAAAACACTCAAGATCAAGAAGTCCAAGGCGCTCAAAAAAATAAGCAAGTCAAAGAAATTGATGTGGACCAAATTGATCTTGAGCGCATGAAAGATAGAACGACAGATCTTCCCGCCCTACTAGAATACGCCCATTCTATAGGCGGCTTTTCCGTGGTGCCCACCGAGCAAGGTGTGATCAAAGGTCAGGCGATGACTGCTATGAAAGAGCAGACTGAAATGCACATGGAACAAATCTATGATCAAATGAAACTTCTTGCTGAGCAGGCGCATAAACTAAAACGCAGAGCTGAAGTTTCTTTTGAAATTTATGACGCTCAAATGGGATTTAAGCCTGTCATTGGGAATATCTATTATCTCTATGAGAAAAAAAATAAAAAGATTCTTAGCATTGTCTCACCACAGGAATGGGGTAAAACCATGCCGTTTGATCAGTTTCTGGCCAAAGTAAAGCTATTGGCCGACCATACTTGGGAAGTACTCGAAGACCCTGCAGGGAATTAATCTTCTGGCATTAATTTCTCTATATTTATAAGTATTTAGCTTTAGTATACTAGGGCCATGAAATATTTAATCTTACTACTCTCTTTGAGCTTTACAACTTTTGCTGCTGAACTAAATATTGAGCCTGTCTATGGTTTTGAAAGAACCTATCATGCGCTCCCTGAACCTGCCCGCTATAGAACGGAAACATTTTTTGGTGCCAGGGCCAGCTACGGTACACCTACTTTTAAAGGTGAAGCTGAAGCTACTCAATCCAATTCAAGTGACGACATAAATGATATTGAAGTGAAATATACCACCCAGACACTTATGCTAGGTTTAAGACTCGTTCCCATCAACGGACAATACTTCAATACCTTTTTTAGAATCGGTGGACGCGCTCAAAAAAAAGAAACTGAAGTGACTGAAAGTGGTGAAACCACCAAAACCACAGATGGTCCCAATTTAGACCCCTATGCTGGGCTGGGATTTGGTCTAAACTTTGGCAGTCTATTTTCACTTAATGCCTCTGCAACTCTTATCTACAATCGCTATGCTGACCCTGAAGATCAATATGACACTCGCTATACTTTAGGGGCAGGAATAAAGTTTGGAAAAAGATAAAAAATAATCAATTTTATATAAAGGTGTTTTTATGCAACATGGAAGAAAAGTCTGTATTATCGCAGGTAAACGTATCCCTTTTATGCGTTCGAGTACTCGCTACCTAGGACTAAGCTTAAGAGAACTTATCAAACCGGCAATGGATTCACTTATTTACGACCTGAAATTAGAAGGTCGAGAATTAGGGGAATGCGCTTTCGGTGCTGTTAATAAACATGCCTACGATTTTGCTCTGGCCCGTGAAATTGTGATGGACTCAAAACTCTCCGCACACACACCTGCTACGGACTTACAAAAAGCTTGCGGAACCTCACTAGAAGCCGCAGTGATGATAGGAAATAAAATTGCCCTAGGTCAAATTGAGTGTGGAATAGCAGGGGGAGTTGATACCAATTCAGATGTACCCATAGAGTTTAAAAAAAGTTTTTCAGACCGACTTTTAAAAATTGCAGCTAGCAAAACGCTTCCCGAAAAACTACAGGCCCTCAAAGGATTTAACCCAAAAGAGTTACTTCCCAAACTTCCTGCAATTAAAGAAGGAAGAGCTGGGATGAGTATGGGAGAGAGTTGTGAAGAAATGGCCAAGTCTTGGAATATATCCCGAGAAGCTCAAGATAAACTGGCTTTTGAATCACAAACAAAAGCTGCGAAAGCTTACGCCGAAGGGTGGTACGATGACTCTGTGGTGGAATTTAAAGGCAAGAAAAAAGACGGCATTCTTCGTGAAACAAGTCTAGAGAAGTTGTCGAGTCTCAAGCCTGCCTTTGACAAAAAGTCGGGAAAAGGAACTCTCACCGCAGGAAACTCGACTGCACTTACAGATGGAGCAAGTTGTGTCTTTTTATGTTCAGAAGAATACGCGAAGGAACATAATTTAGAACCTATGGCCTATTTAACTTATGCCCAATCTGCAGCAGTTGATTATGTCAACGACGAAGGTTTATTAATGGCACCAGCTTATGCTGTTCCTCGTATGCTAAAGCGAGCGGACTTAACCCTACAGGATTTCGATTTTTATGAAATTCATGAAGCCTTTGCTGCACAAGTCCTTTGTACTTTGGAAGCTTGGAAATCAGCAAAGTTCTGCAAAGATAGGCTTGGCCTAGATTCTCCTTTAGGGGAAATCGATTTTGAAAAGCTTAACGTTAAAGGTGGATCTTTGGCACTTGGTCATCCTTTTGCAGCGACGGGTGGAAGAATCATCACAGGACTTGCGAAACTCCTACAAGAAAAAGGCAGCGGGAGAGGTTTAATATCTATATGTACAGCAGGTGGAATGGGAGTGACAGCAATTATTGAGAGATGAAACTTAAAATAATGAGTTTAAACATTCACAAAGGTTTTAATTGGAATAACACCAAGTCGACGATCTCTGAGATAAAATCATTTCTTGAGGAAAATAATCCTGATCTGGTCTTCCTCCAAGAAGTCGTAGGAGAAAATAAAAAAAATGCCAAAAAATACTCTCAATTCATGAGTCAACAATTTGAGTTTTTAGCTGATGGATTATGGCATGAATATGCTTATGCCAAAAATGCAGTCTACGATGGCAGGCACCATGGCAATGTCACTTTATCTAAATACCCCATCACCACCCAGGCGCAAATAGATATATCCACAAATAAATTGGAGCAAAGGGGAATTCTTTTTTGTGAAATAGAAGCTGAAGGTAAGAAGGTTCACACCTATAATGTGCACTTAAATCTCACTCACCAAGGAAGAAAAAAACAATATTCTGCCATCTCTGAAGTCTTAAAGTCTAATAAATCTGATGACTATCCTTGCATAATAGCAGGAGACTTTAACGATTGGTCCCGCAAAGCCACGGGGAGTATAAACCCTAAACTGAAAGACGCTCACAAGACCATCCATAAAAAATATGCAAAAACCTTTCCTTCTTTTTTTCCCCTTTTCTCATTAGACAGAATATACACTCAGAACTTTCAAGTTTTTAGAGCTGATGTCTTGCAATGTTCCACTTCCGCTAAAATTTCAGATCATTTATCTCTTCTCATAGAAGGTAGGATCAATTGAGTACATTCACTCAAAAAAACTCTATCAGTCTGATTAAAAATGGAAAGCCTTTCATAGAGGCAAATATTCATCATATAAACTCCGCAAAAAAATTTATTTTACTGCATACCTATATTTTTAGAGTGGATGAGGTTACCGGGCCCGTCATTCATGCTCTCTACGAAGCAGCGAGAAGAGGTGTGGCTATTTATATTATTGCTGACGGTTATGGCTCCATGGGACTACCTTCTGATTTTTTGGAAAGTTTAGAAGAGGCTGGCATTTATTTTAAATATTTTAAGCCCCTCAGCCCCTTTAACCAAGTAGGGAGAAGAATGCATCAAAAAGTTCTTCTTATCGATAATCAGAGATGCCTGTTGGGTGGTATTAATTTATCTAAGGAATATAATCTCCCAGAAGAGATGGATCCCTGGCTAGATTATGCCTGTGCCTTAGAAGGAGAAGAAGTCAAAAATGTCTATAAACGTATCAAGAAATTTTACCTAGAGTATTTTCCTGAAAAGAAATCGCAATTTAAATTATATAATAAGATAAACCCACGGCCTGCAATTGAGACTTGTCTTATCAAAACCAATGTTAATGATTGGACTCGCTATAAAACAGAAATATTCAAATCTTACCTCAGCGCCATTCGAGGAGCGAAAGAATCTATTTACCTTCTTGCGCCCTATTTTATCCCCAGCCGAAAACTCTTGTTTGAGCTCAAAAAAGCTCGAAGACGAGGTGTGGAAGTTCATCTCATACTAGGACAAAACTCAGATCATAAAATTGTCCAAAAAGTAGAACAGTATTTTTTCAAGTGGTATATCATGAATGACCTCAAAATATATGAGTGGCCGAAATCGATTGTACATGGGAAATTGGCATTAATTGATCAACGTTGGGTCACCATCGGTTCTTATAATCACAACTATATTTCAAAATTTGGAAATATTGAAATAAATCTTGAGGTCATCAATAGAAACTTTTCTGAAATTGTATCACAAGAATTTCAATCTATTCTTCAACAGTCCCATAAAATGAATAGAAGTGATTTTGAAAGTCGTTACACTTTTTTAAATCGTCTTTATATGTATAGTTCATTTACTGTTCTAAGTTTTATTAGTTTTATCAGTATCTTTTTAATTTTCAGAAGAGCTTCTAAATCAAGGTAGATCAAAAAGTAAAAACTTTAAATTATGTGATTCGTTTATATTTAACTGGGACTCTTCTTGAATCGCAAGCGCATCACCATGCTCAAGAATCAAGTCATTAATTGTTCCTCCACCATTGAAAACCTGTAACCAATACTGACGATCAGGACTTAATTCGATCTCTTTTTTGACTTGGTCAAAGTCACCATGAAAGATTTGAGCATCTTGATTAATTTTGGCTATATTTTCCCCACCAGTAGCAGACGCTATGAGAGTTAAATCATTATGTTTTTGATTAAACTTATAATGTTCATATCTGGGTTTAATACCGAGCTGCTCAGGTTCTATCCATATTTGAATGGAATGAGTCTGTTTTTGTGGATCAGGATTATACTCAGAATGCATAATGCCAGTCCCTGCACTCATAATTTGAATATCACCGGGTTTAATGACGGCGTGATTCCCCATGGTGTCTCTATGTTCTAGAGCACCATCGATGATAAAGGTCATAATTTCCATGTCACGGTGGGGATGAGTACCAAAGCCCTGACCACCATCAATGAAATCTTCATTAATGACTCTTAGTTTACTAAAACCCATCCATCTGGGATCAAAATAGGAGGCAAAAGAGAAGCTGTGAAAAGCATGTAGCCAATCCATCTTGACCTCACCCCTTTCATTTGATTTTCTGAGAGTTATCATCTTCTACCTCCTCAACAAAGAATTATTTTTTAAGTTGAAAACTAAAATCAACAATAACTTCGTTATGAATCATTTTATCTCCAAGATTTTTGAAAAAATCTCCTGATCCATAAATCATGCCAAATTTAGTTCTATCAAACTTCAGTGTGCCAGAGTAGACACCACTTTTTTCTTTCATCTTAAAGCTCACAGGATGAGTCTTATCTTTAATTGTAAGATCTGCTTTAACATTGTTTCCCTTCACTTCTTTAATTTTTAACTTAGCTGTTGGATATTTACTTACTTCAAAAAAATCTTCGCTTTTCATGTGAGTCGTAAATTTTTGGGCCCACTCTCCTTCTAAATCTTCTACAGTAAATTGAGAGATATCAGCGACAAACTCTCCACTTTTAATTTTTCCTTTTTCCATCTCTACATGACCAGATTTCAAAGGAACTTTTCCGTAATGCTCTCCAGTCACTTTAGAACCTTTCCATTTCAAAGTGCTTTCATCTAAATCCACTTGTACTTTTTCTGCTAGTGCAACTTGGTTTAACATAAAAAAGAGACCAATTATTCCCCATAAACTTACTTTCATATTTCCTCCTAAGTTTGGTTGAGTTTTATTTCTTATGAAATTATCGGGCTGTTTTATATAAAATAAAATTATTATTATCTTATTAACATTATAATATTTATTGATTATAATTACATCCTATGACGTATGATCAAGTACTTACCCTAGACTACATAGTAAATTACGGTTCTTTCAAAGCAGCAAGCGTTGCAATGCACAAAAGTCAGCCTTCCCTCTCTATGGCCATCAAAAAAATTGAAGAGGAGTATTCTATAGAACTATTTGATCGCTCCCACTATCGACCAAAACTCACAGAAGCCGGTAAAAACTTTTATAAAGAAGCTAAAAAAGTAATCAAAGCTTTTCAACAATTAGAACAATCTGCTCAAAGTATTGGGCAGGGCTTTGAGTCCGAAATTTCCATCTGTATCGATTCTATTTTTCCTATCGCCGCGGTTTCTAGCATACTCTCGAAATTTTTTGATCCCCATATTTCTACCAGTCTTAATTTAAATGCAGATGTTTTAGAAGGTGTGATTCAAAAAGTTCTCAATCAAGAAGTTGATTTCGCTCTCGGACCAAAAATATCAGAAAAAAATGAATTAGAAGTGATAAAAATAGCGGAGACTAAGATTGTTCCTGTCATTGGACGCCAGCATGCAGAAAAGGCACAAGGCAATTTAAATCTGCTTAAACAACTTCCTCAAATTGTAGTTAGTAGTTCTATCAAAGAGCAACGTGAAAACGTTCTAGGAGCGGTAGGAGAGACAATTTGGTACACCTCAGATTTTTCAATGAGAGAACAACTCATTGAGGCAGGTCTAGGCTGGGGGCGTCTCCCCATCCATCACATTGAAGATAAAGTTAAAAACAAAACTTTATCCATCATTGAAGACATCCCTGAAGTCAGGCCTGCCTATATTCCCATGTATTTAATTAGAAATAGAGAAAAAGTTATGGGCCCTAACACCCAAAGTCTCTGGGATTATTTATGCTCTTTAAAAGATATTAAAAGTTAAGACCGTATTTTTTAAATTTAATAAGTGCTTGATCGAAGGCTTTTTTTCTAATTTTCTCGAGACTGATATCATCTTCAGTTCCTAAAATATGAATAGGCCCAGATACGTATTTATCTTTCCACATATTCACCAGCCTAATTTTGGAATATGGCCTGGTGTTACCAACTTGGTAGCCAAATTCTTCAATGGCGACAAATTGTCCTTTAGCTGACTTACCGATTGCTGTGACATTAATCACTTTAGCCTGAATCGAAGTAAGACTAAAACTGAAGGTCATTAATAACAGAAGATATTTATTCATCCCTCACTCCCTTTACCTATATAGTGCAAGCTCCATGCCTACCCTCAGCAATAAAATCAAACACTTAACGTGAAAAAAAGTGGCTAAATAAGCAAAATTGTCCATTTTCCAGACACAAATTAAGTTCTTCTAAAGGAGATCCGATACTGAGATTGTGAAGGCAATATTATTGATTCTATTAACATTTTTAAGCACCCAAGCTCTATCTTTGGAAGATCAAGAGATCACTGAGATTTTTGAAAGCCATTTTAAACACGGCCATCTCACAGTTCAAGATGTAGACGCTCAAAAATTCGAACTGATCAATTCCAAAAACTTTCATATCAAAAGACATGTCAGAGGTGTTGCAAGTCAGCTCAACGAAAAGTATAAAAAGCTAAAGCTAAAAAATCCTCTTATTGAAATTTCTGTGGATTAATCCTAAAGGTCAACTATGTTAAGCAAAGAAGAATTAGAGAGCCATATCTTAAGTGTTCCTGACTTTCCCAAAAAAGGTGTTGTCTTTAAAGATATTTCTCCTCTGCTCTCGGAGAAACTTCCAGAGTTAATCGAGACTATGGCCAAGAATATAAAATGGGATGGTATTGATGCCATTGTTGGTATTGAATCCAGAGGCTTTATTCTGGGAGCGGCTATGGCCGCAAAAATTGGAGTAGGCTTTATTCCTATGCGCAAAAAAGGCAAACTTCCCCCACCGGTTATTGCCGAAGACTATATTTTAGAATATGGCACAGATTCTCTTGAGCTCAAAATTAATGAACAAGCCAAAAATATTGTCTTAGTAGATGATGTGTTGGCAACAGGAGGAACCTTAAAAGCAGCCCTACTGTTATGCCAAAAAAATAATTATAATGTTAAAGCTGTCTCTCTGCTTATTAACTTAAAATTTCTCAATGAGCTAAGCCAAGAGCTTGACTACATTCATTCAGTACTCGACTACGAATAACGTAAAAAATGCCCATCATTTTTTATCAAGTGAGCTTCTATTAGAATAGAAGTATGGGATATTATTTAAAATCTATATGTTTTCTAAGTAGTCTTATCTACGCTTCAATGACTTTCGCACTCGAATCTACCGATAGAATTGAAGTCAATATCCTGAAAGCCTACAACCAAAATATCTTGGTTCTCGACCGAGGCATAGAAGATGGTATCTTTCGCAAAGATCATATAAAAATTGTTTCCAGAGATGGCTTTATCGCCCGAGGTATTTGCCTCAAAACCTCCATGAGCCAAAGTCATTGGAAAATTTACCGCGTGACCAGACCTGAGCTTGTCAGTAAAGACGTGACCTATAACATGCTCTCAATTAATCAAAGTCAAATCCCCAGAGATTTAAAAAGATTCACCACCATAGATTTAGAAAATTACTTTGCTAAAAATGATAAAAGCAAAAATCAAAAAATTATTGAACTTCAACAAGAAAGAATTGCTAAGTTTGATCTTCCTGAATCAGTCAGTGATACTGAAAGTTTTAAAACAGAAAATCAAAGTGACTTCGCTCAATTTATCGATCGCAATACTTCCCAAGAAGATCTCTCGAGAGATTTGAGTAACGCTAAAATTGAATTTTTTGCCAGTCCTATCACTTGGCAAACAAGAGACTGGGAAGAGCAAGAACACTACGGCATTCGTATCAGTAATTTCGGATTAAAGTATCAGTATCAAATACAAGCGATTGAGAAGAGGATTGAGTATCAAGATCCTTACAGCGAAATAACCTATCGATCTAAAAGCACATTTTATGATGCTGATCTTCAAATAAATCGTGTCTCAAAGAACTCATCTCTTATATCCCATGCTCACTATCACAGAGAAAAAATAGGTCAAATTTACTATCCTCACCGAGACATCCAATTAGGTGTGATGGGTTGGCGCTATCATATTTATGAGGAGAACCCAGAGAACAAATTTGCAGATATATCTTATATCCCCATTTTCAATAGTTTTGAATACAGCACAAGAGATGGGGAGAATATTGAAGAGATCCTGGGGATCCGTCACCAAATTCAATTCCGAGTCTCGAGCTACTTCACGGAGAACGTGACTAATCAAACGACTCTTACCTATTCTCCTTTTATGAATGCAGAGGATAACTACACTCTAGATCCAGACAATGTTCTCAGTCTCGCTTCAACCAGATTTTCATGGGATCTTAAAAATAATTTTTTCTTTGATTATTCACTTGAATATGAAAAAGATCTTTTTCGCTCCAATGTGTATGGAATTAAAGCTGAAAACACCACTCAAACAGTACAGCTGCGCTATCTCTGGGACATCTAACTCTGAATCAATGCTAAGTATTCCGTATTTCCTGTCTTACCTGTAATGGGTGACTCACACACTTCTTTTACTTCATGGCCTTGCTCTTTAAACCAGGTGAGAACTTCATCGAGAATAGTTTTTAAATCCTCCTGGGCCACAAGTCCGTTTTTCCCCAAACGCTGTTTACCCGCTTCAAACTGAGGTTTGATGAGCACCACACTTTGTCCGCCAGCTTTTAAAAAACTATGAATCGTGGGATAGGTTAGCTTGAGAGAAATAAAAGAAAGATCAACTACACAAAAATCAACTTTTTCAGAAAGCTCATAAGAATGTTTTAAATTTACACCCTCAATATTTTCCACTCTGGGGTGAACTTTTAGAGTTTGGTCGAGTTGATCATGGCCGACATCGAGAGCATAAACTTTTTTTGCCCCTTTCATAAGACTCACTTGGGTAAAGCCTCCGGTACTGGCGCCACAATCAGCAACAACTTTGTTTGAGAAATCTAATTTAAACTCTTCAATTGCTTTTAAAAGTTTATAAGCACCACGACTGACATAGAGACCACGCTCAGAAATTTCGATAGCATCTGCCTCATTGACAAGTTTTCCAGGCTTCAAGATTTGAGTTCCATTGACTTGAACATCCCCTTGTTTGATGAGCATGCGAGCTTGCGATCTCGTTTTCACCAAACCTTTTGAGAGCATCACTTGGTCCAATCTCTCACTCACTGAGTTGTCCTTGATAAACAAGGTGAATTTTGCCTTGAAAAAAAAGCTCTTTTAAATCTTGATCCACGTTGGCTTTTAATAACCCCCCCGGAACATGCACTTTGACTTCACCACTCCAGCCAAAAAATTTCGCACAGGCCACTGCTGTCGCCATGATCCCCGTTCCACAACATAGGGTTTCGTTCTCCACTCCTCTTTCATAGACGCGTAATTTAATGGTTTGGCTATCTTGATCAATTACTTCAAAAAAATCTACATTGGTGCCGCCAGGAAAACGAACATCATTTCGAATGGCACGACCAAGACTAAGCACATTCACGTCCTCAACTGAGCTCACCTGAATAACTGTATGAGGAACACCTGTATTTAAATAAAGGGCCCGCTTGCCACTGAGATCATTAACGTTGATCGCATCCACATCATAGAGCTCTGTCATTTTAACTTTCACTTCATTCTCGGCCACTAGGCTCGTGAGATAAACGCCATTGAGGGTTTCAAATTGATATTCATCTTTTCCTAAACCAAGAATATTTTTGGCAAAATGAGCCGAACAGCGAGAGGCATTGCCACACATCTCGGCCATAGAGCCGTCCGCATTAAAAATTCTCATGGTATAATCATAATTCTGACTTTTTCCAATAATGATCACCCCATCGGCCCCAATTCCGTCTCTGCGGTGACACCAACTCGCCACTAGGCTTGGCCTAATATTTTTATCGCCCTGCATATTATTGATAAAAATAAAGTCATTTCCGGAGCCAGAATATTTGTAAAAGTCCATAAAACCTACCTATGACGAGATGCTAAAATCCAAAATCAGTTCTATCATAGGACTTATAAAATGAATATTTTTATGATTTTCAAAGCTTAGATGTTTTTGTATGATGTCAAACCTAACGACTTGAGGAGCATTAGCTCAGTTGGTTAGAGCCCCCGGCTCATAACCGGGTGGTCGCTGGTTCAAGTCCAGCATGCTCCACCATTTTATGAAAACCATCCCTTGCGGATGGTTTTTTTTTAAAGGTACGTTAAAGGTACGCGCGACCTTTTCGAAAATTCAGAGATTTACCTTCTTCCATTATGAAATTGTCTTTTTAAACTCGGTATAAATCGTTCCAACTTCGATAGCTAAGAATTAAAACAATCCAATGCCTAGAAAAAAACTTATAAGACAGTCCTCTTTTCCCTATCATGTAACCACCAGAACCAATAACAAAGAATGGTCTAAAATACCTCTCTGCGATGTATGGGATTATTCTAAAGAATCGATCCTATACGCGAATTCCAAATATCCTGCTACTATCCACAGCTATGTTTTGATGAGCAATCATTATCATCTCCTCATAAGCACTCCTAACGAAGACATCGATAAATTTATGATGTTATTTAACAAGAAACTTAGTGAGCTCATAAAGAAACATTCAGGAGTGATTAATCATAAATTCAGTAATCGCTATAAATGGACCATTGTAGACAACAACAATTATCTGCTCAATGTATACAGATATATTTTTCAAAATCCTATAAGAGCAAATATCGTAGATGATATGCTTCATTATCCATACTCATCACTACATTTTTCACGTTTTGAATGTAAAAAATTAAATTGTAAGCCTCATTTTAATTGGCAGAAAGAAAGGCATTGGCTGATTAAGCAGTATGGAGATGACTTTGATAATATTATAAGGAAAGGGCTCAAGCACAACTTTTTCAAACCGCATAATAAAATGAGCAAGTTCAATAAAGTGAAACTATCTAATCCCAAATTATAAGACATTGTATTTTCGAAAAAGTCGCGCGTACCTAGTTACAAATATTATCAAAAATAAACTGAGAATTTATCCTCACTCCCTGCCGCGAATATTTTTCATATTGCTCTCGCCCATGCTCAGCCGCTGCAAATCTCTCACTGCGAGTTCCGTACCCGGTGTTACTTTTGAGCGCTCCAAACCTTCTGGTAAATTCAGCGAAAGCATTTTTTGTTTGAGAATGATAACGGTTTTGCATTTTCATAAACACGGCGCTCATGCAATCCGCTTGCAACTCAGCAAGTTTTTGTTCATGTAAGCTTGCTCCTACTCCCGCATTTTCTCCATAAAGATACTGAAGGGTGTGAGCGAATTCGTGAAAGAGAATGATATAGAAAACATCATCTCCATATTGATAGTTTGTTTTGAAATTTTTTAAAAGATTAGCCCCATAAGCTATAGCGTAGTAACCATTGGCGTAAGCCCTATTGGAATTGTCTCCCCCAAAAATGCCAAGGCAAACTTTTTTATTTTTTCTAAGCTCTCGATCACCATTTGAAATGAGTTGAGCTATCAACGAATCCAACTCATCTTGCATTTTATACATGACCTGATAGGTCTTCACCTCAAAAGGAGTCTTATTAAAAATAGTAGGTTCTAAAACAAAATGATCCAACCTTAAGCGATGAGAACATTCACTATCGCTAGCAATATAAGGGGTGAGCGCAAAGCTATGGGCGCTGAAAAGGAGAATCAGAAAGTAGAAATATCTAAAGCTTTTATTCATTTCAATTATTTTACATTTAATCCTAGGCGGTTTTTAGGCAAGGAGTGCAATTTACATACCTGTTAGATTTTTCTACAGGTACGCGCGACCTTTTCGTTAAATCAAGACTTTATCTTATCTCGAGATGAAAAACACATTATAAAAAACGTCATAAATAATTTCTACGCAATTAAAAGGACTCAAAGATAATTTTTTACGCCCCCACAACCAAATGAATTAGCAAAAAAAAACTAAACTTATAGAAAATAAGTTGTAACAGATTATAATTACGAAAAAATCGCGCGTACCTAAAAATCGCTAAATGCGTCTTCGAAATTCTGTTGATTTGACTGAGGTTGCTGATAAGCTGAAGGGAGTAAGGATTCAGGAGCCAGTTGCGGGGAACCACCAGCTGTAGAATTATTTCTGTTGCGGGGTTGATCGCAATTTCGCCCAGGAATACAAAATCCCCCCACGGCCCAAACTTCATAGTTGTCCGCATTATTGATCCTGGTATCGACTCCATTGGCCTGAGCTGGAATATCAAGTGCAGCATAACCTGCCTCGGTCATTCCCGCGTGTCCCATCCCATAGAGATCATCTGTTCCGCAATAGTGGCTTGCTTCATGTACAAGTGTTGCTGCCCTGTTGATATCATTGATTCCCTCACCATTAAAATAACGAGGGCAGATATTTATCTTATCATCAGTCCAAAAGTTTAAACCAATAGGTATATTTGCATGAGCCATTCTATTTGCTCCTTCAAAACAAGTACTACTATGAGAGCAGTCGTACTTAACATCGTTGAGCTTATTTTCCATGCAATAAAGTTTATCTAGAACTTGCCTGGTAAAAATTCTTTCGTAATTATCTCGAACGGGGTAGTTTTCAACCTCATTCATTAACTTAAATAAGTATTCCCGGGCTAAAGTGTAGTTTTCAAAAACTTCTAAGTAATTATCGCCGCAGTTTTTAATTTTGATTTGATTAAAATCTTCGTTGCAGGTTATATTGCGATGTATTCCTGTGAGATTATGATTATCTTGTCCAAGAAATCTTATCACCTGTTTTATTTGGTCTTCAAAATTACTCGCTTCACGTCTAATTCGAACTTCGCCAGCCATTGCAACTTGAATCAAGATAAAATAAAAGGCGACGAACTTCTTCATGGGAAGTTTATCGGTAAATAAGCGAATAATGTTGAAGGTACGCGCGACCTTTTCGTAAATTCCATATTTTAACTAATTAAAATAAGAGAAATATTCACTGAGTAAGTAAAATAAGAAGGTTTTTGCTCGTATGGTTCAATAAAACTAAACTTATATATCTCAATTAATCCCAATTCATATTAACTTATTGTTTTTACCAAAAGGTCGCGCGTACCTGACTAAAATTTAATCAATTTTATAGAGCTAAACCCTCAGATTTATATTCTTCTTTTGGCACACTCTGTGCATCTCTCTATCTATCTAAATTTAATTTACAGGGGATGCAAAATGAAAAATCTATTCTTATTCACGGTCTGTCTGCTATTAAGTCTAAACACCGTCTTCGCTCAAGAAGTCGATTGCTTTAACCAACTTGATAATAGCTCAATTGGAGAAGTAGAAGATCTTTGGAAAAATATCCAACAAATAAATGAGCCCCTCTACTTAGCGGCAACTCGCAATCGAGAAAGATATATTGAGTTCATTGAGTTCATGCAAAATATTCAGCCAGGGCAGTACATGTCCGTGCCGATAAAGCTTATGCATACCATCGCCACTCTTGCTGACACAGCTGACGGAAATCATCTTGAACTCTCAAGAGATACCGTTGTAGAAGTGCTAAATGCTTTTAGTGCCAGTATTTATGGAGAAGCGGATTTTACTCAAATGCTGCCTCCAGGAAATGGAGCCTTAGTTAACGCCATTTTAGAACAAGTGGAATCAGTTGAAATTTCCCATATTAGAAGCGGAAAATATAAAGGTGAGCCACAAATAAAACTCAATAATGTAGGGGGCAAGAAAATGAAAATTGATCTCGCCGCGCTTGCTTTACCAGGAGGTATGTCTGCTGGAATGAATGTGGCCAACCTCACCATTGATGACGGTGCCGATATTATGTTTCACGACAACGAAACAGATCGCAATGGTAAACCAAGAGATGAGCGTGTTTTAGACTTAATTGAAGACGTTCGTTCACAGCCACTGCAAAGCTTACCTGGTTTTCATCCCACCTCTAAAACTGAAACGATGAACTATGTCCAAAGCCGTAGCTATAGCGAAGATCAAGCTCCGGTTTACTTTAAGATTGATGGCTTTAGAATGACTACGGGATCCATGGGAATTGGAGGAAAAGTAACCGAAGGTGTTCTCCTGCCTAATGGAATTGATGGCAATCTAAACCACGATCGAAATCTCTATGTAAAAGTGAAAGGAACTGGAATGCTTGGACTTGCGAGTCTTGTTGGTGGGACAGTTGCGCTTTAAAATATTAAACTTTTAAAAATGAATGGCCTGTAAATCCAATCGATCGACAGGCCTATTTAATTATTGAATAAGTTTTTGAGCAGCAGAATAAGCATCTGCATCTAAAAATTCAGAGTAAGTATTCCAAAGAATTTTTGAATCTTCTAGGGTTGAATCCTCTTCTAACTCTGTCGCAATTTCGTTGGCCACTAAACTGAGTTGATCAATATTTTCATTATAAGCATGGAACTCAGCTTCAGTCATACCAAGTTCCAATGCTTCTGAATCAGTAATTGTATTAAACTGAACTTCTTGCTCTTCACCATCTAGCATAACCACACCCCAGATAAGTCCAAGCTTGGCCATAAAACCACCGTCGTAGACTGTTGCAGAAAACAATTGTCCTGTTGCAAAGACACCTAAGCCCGCAATGGCTAGACCAGCGTTTCCTGTAGCTAAACCGATAGCGGCATTCGCTCTAGGCATGGTGGTAGAGATTGATAAAACAAGCATGAGTGATAAGAATAGTTTTTTCATATTTCTTCTCCTTGTGAAAAGCATGTTTTGTTGATGAGGCTTTATAAGGGAGAATGAGATGGGAAACAATAAAAGATTTAACAAATGGTAAAATTTACCATTTGCTAAATTATGAAGTTAGATACTTGAATTTATTAAACTTTCTGGCGACAATAGCGTCTGGCTGCACTTCTGGTCATATCTAGGCCATCAGAACTATAGGCATCTTCCATACAATCAATAAGTGAGTAATACTTAATTCTTTGAGCTCGACAATAATTGCGAGCCGAATAGCGAGTCATATCAAAACCTTCTGAACTATAGGCTTCGGCCACACAGTCTCTAACAGAGAAAAATTTAATTCTCTTATTTTTACAATAGCGAATCGCCGCAGACTGAGTCATGTCCAGTCCATAAGAGCTGGTGGCATCATCCATGCAATCAAGTATCGAATAATAATCCGCTCGCTCTCTACGAGCATATAAAGTGGTGCAGAATAAGAGACATAAGACTATTAATCCAAACTTTTTCATATTATTTCCTTTTTACACTGGTGATCTGATTTTTTAACCCCACAAGTTGAGACACATGTTGAAACTGCTTCAATTGTGCTTGTTCTTCTAGAATTTGCTGACAGCGTCGCTCAAAATGATAAACTTTTTTCGTGCTGGCAAGAATATCCTCTCGCATTTGACTCAGACAGTTTGTCGTTAATTTTTTATTGCTGGTTGCCTGGCTTAAAGCATAGGCGGCATCGGTAAGTTCATAAGCAGAGTCTACAATATTCAAACATGATTTTTTAACCTCTTCCTTAGTGGCCAATAAACCAGCTTTTTGAATGTTTTCTAATTTTGCACTTAGTTTTTTCTGAGCTTGATTGCACACTGACTCTGCCGTCACAGGGATGTGATCAATCGTTTGATGAGTTGCATGGGCAGCCATGATATTTAAACACAGGATAAAAACTAATTTCTTCATATTCACTTCCTAATCAAATCTTTTGCAATTTTTAATAAGGAGCTTTAAATTATTTAAACCCCTCGTTGTATTTCCATAGCCTAGAACTTTCAAAATTTGTGCCGCTTCAAGCTCATTATCTCTTTCACGATAGTGATCCAAGGAAAACTCAATTTCGAACTCGTCGTCTGAGCGAAGACCTTGTGACCTCACATACCTTTGTCCAATTTTTCTAACTGTGTTGTAAGCAGCGGTGAAATCCGATCTTGATCTATTGGCCACATGAACTTTTTTATCTCTCAGAACAATATTATGAAAAGTATCAATCGAATCTCGATGAGGACCTATTTTAATCGAGCCGACTTGCTTACTTCCAATAATGCCTAGAACGCTCTTTTCTTGGGCGGTAAAACCCATGGTAAAGATCTCACAAAGATGGGGGTATCCCAGAAAGTCTCTATAAGTGAGTTCTATTTTATAGTTTCTTGAGCCGATATTACTTAGGCTCATACGATCTAAATTTGTGTCTCTTTTTAATAAGCCCTTACCTCTGACCAAATCGAGAGCAGAAGCATTCGCATTTACACTTATAAATAAACATATGAGTCCCAAAGACAACAAAATACGCATAAAGCTCCTTTTAAAGCTATTTTCACATAAATACTAGATTTTATAAGGGCACTTGAAATATCTTCTCTGAGGTGTCTAAAACTTAGACAATTTGTGAATCGAGTGTTGTCTTTCAGCGATTATGACGTGTTAATTTTTCAGCGATTATGTCCTACCGTCTGCATCATACGGCCCTCTTTTTGTGGCTATATTTTCTTCGAGT
>PAVS01000018.1 GCA_002713145.1 Halobacteriovoraceae bacterium | reverse complement strand
TTTTGAACTTCTTGAAAGAGAAGGTTTAATTAAAATTAAAACTGGAAGTCTGAAGTTGTGAAAAATGAGGAAGTTTTTTTGTGAACACTACAACTTTCAATAATTTATAAACGCCATAATTGACCTCCCTCCCTCAACCAGCTCGAGATGGAGGTCAATTAATGGCTATAAATATGAAAGTAGATAAGGATGAGTTGGGCGAGAGTTTGAATTAAAAAGGAAAGGAGAAATTAAAATTATGGAAATGGTTATGGGGCAAATTATGGAAGGAGAGAAGAAAAAAAGAGGAAGAAAGAAAAAAGGAGATAAAGCGAAGTTTGAATTAAATATGGAGCAAGAGAAGTTCTATGTTGATCTAAGCAAGTCTAGAAAAATGTTAGAGAAGGTTCAAAAAATATTAGTAGAAGCGAATGATAAAGAGTTTGGTGAAGAGGTAACATTTAGAGAACTTGCAATAGCTGGAATTAAAAAGCTTACAGATAAGGATATTGAGAAAATTAGAGATAATTCTATAAGCTTCAAAGAAAAACTTGAAATTGAATTTAATAAATACAAAGAATCGAATGAGGAGGATATCGATTTTTGGGAGTTTTTGAATAGATATCATAAACAAAAATAATGAGGAGAAGAATTATGAATACAGAAAAGAATAAAGAATTATTTCTAGGGCGATTAGGTAAAAATCCAGAACTTAAATACACAAAAACTCAAAGAGCTGTTTGTAATTTATCAGTAGCTCTCAATAAGAACGATGGTGAGACTATATGGAAAAAGGTAAAGGTCTGGGGAAAAGCTGCAGAGGATTGTAATTTATATCTAAAGAAAGGATCACAAATATTTGTTTCAGGTAAAAAAGAGGAGAGCACTTACTATAAAGATTCTAGGCCAATAAAAAATATTGAGGTGATCGCAGAGCATGTTGGGTTTTTAAGCTTTTAAATTGGGGGATGATGGAAAATTTAAGAAATAAAAATATTCAACCTAGCAAGATATCGTGCTACATTGAAGATTGCGAAACTAATTCGCAATTGTTCTTTGAAAATTATAAATGGATGACAACTAATGAAGCGGCAGTCTATCTAAGTAAATCTACAAATGCGATTAGAGTTGCAGTTTGTAAAGGCCATTTAAAAGCCAGAAAATTTAGAAATAGACTTTATTTTAAACGCGGTGAACTTGACGAGCTTATTGAG
Organism: Halobacteriovoraceae bacterium; assembly: GCA_002713145.1. Lineage (GTDB taxonomy): Bacteria > Bdellovibrionota > Bacteriovoracia > Bacteriovoracales > Bacteriovoracaceae. The sequence goes on along the minus strand of PAVS01000018.1, from coordinate 79,614 downwards.
ACCTCTAACACCATAGGAGGTTAATATGGCAATTAATAGTTATGAAAAAGACGGAAAGCAACTTTTTAAGGTTTATGTAAATGTTCGAAGTAAGAACAATCCTAAGCTTAGAGTTCAAAAAACCGTTTCCGATTTAAAATCGTTATCGTTAGCAAGACGAGAAGAGAATAGAATTTATCTTGAATTAGGTAAAAAAATTCTTGAGATGGAAGGCAGGTGTGATTCCTGGGAAGTAGTAATAGAGAAGTGGGAGATTGATGCCAAAAAAGGTTATATCGGCTCCTATAGTCCGGTTACTATTATGGATCACGTAGCCAGTATGAATAATTGGACACGATCGTGGTTAAACTCACCAGCATCTGAACTTAATCGTTCACATGGTAGAGACTTGATCAAGCGGATGGAGGCTAAAGGAAAATCTATAAGCTTCATTAAGAAAGTTAAAAATACTGTGAATATGATTTATAATTACGGTATCGAGGAAGGAATAATTTGTGGCGTAACTCAGTCACCAGTTTATGGGATAAAGTTACATCATAAAAAAGAGAAAGTTCCTGACATTCTTTCGTTAGAAGAGATAAAGACTCTCTTGTATGAAGCTAAAAGGCTTGAGCACCCTTGGTACCCTATTTGGGCAACTGCACTCTTAACAGGGATGAGAAATGGTGAACTTTACGCTTTAGAGTGGGATGATGTTGATTTTGAAAATGAATTTATTAGAGTTTCAAAATCATACAACAAACGAACCAATGAAATTAAAAGTACGAAGGCTGGGTATTGGAGAAACGTTCCTCTATCGCCAGAGTTAAAAAAACTTTTAATTGAACTAAAATGCAAAAGTGACTCAAACTTCATTTTACCTAGGTCAAGAGATTGGAGACGTGGTGCTCAATCAACAGTTTTAAAAACTTTTCTATTCGGCATTGGTTTACCTAAGGTAAAATTTCACGCACTTCGTGCCTGTTTTGCCACTCAGCTATTGGCCAAGGGTACAGCCCCAGCAATAGTTATGAAGATTTGTGGTTGGCGAGACTTAAAAACAATGGAGTTTTATATAAGAGTCGCCGGTGTGGATGAGAAGGGTGCTACGGATTGTTTAGAAATACTATCTCAATTAAAGAAATCCTAATCGGATTTTATTGAGACCTGAGGAATAATTAAGGACAAAAAGTAAATTTGTCCTTATTATTTCTTTACGTAACTTTTACGTAGTATTATTATTGTTTTGTGAAAAAAGTATATAAAAAATCAAAATTAGCGAGTAATTATAATAGATTTTGCTATATTAGTTTGAAGTATGACTGAAGTTTTAGAGAATAAATACCTTATAGATCCATTTGAAGAAGCTGTTGCTTATGAAACGCTTTGGACTATTAAGGGAATGACAGAAAAAAAACTTTCTGATGTTTTTACTCAGTATGATGCAATGCCTTCTGATGTCTTGAAAAATTTTTTAGGTATGATTCCTGATGAAGATTTAAAACAACATATATCTGAAGTTCGAAAATATCTACAGTCGAGATTTTCTAAATTTAGCATTTCTATAAATAGAGATTTCCAATACCCGACTGAACTTAGAAAAGTTAAGAATCCTATAGAGCTTTTTTACTACAAAGGAAATTTAGACCTTTTAACTACAAAAGCTGTATCTATTGTTGGGGCGAGAAAGGTTTCAAAAGACGGTATTCGAAGAGCTAAGAAACTATCTGCTCAGCTAGTAGAAAATGGTTATAATATAGTTTCTGGTTTAGCAGCAGGAGTTGATACGGCAGCTCATGAAGCAGCTATTGCTTCAGGTGGTAAAACTATAGGCGTTATTGGAACCCCAATTGATGAATATTATCCTAAAGAAAATAAAAATCTTCAGGACAAAATAGCAGAAGAGTATTTGTTAATAAGCCAAGTACCTTTCTATAGGCATAAAATAGAGCATTTTAAAGCACATAAGAATAATTTTCCAAGAAGAAATAAGACCATGGCTGCTATTTCTGATGCGACCATTATTGTTGAAGCTTCTGACACCAGTGGCAGTTTGACTCAAGCAAGGGCATGTCTGCACCAAGGTAAAAAACTTTTTATTCTAAACTCATGTTTTGAAAATCCTGCTATAACATGGCCTTCATTTTATGAAAAACAGGGGGCTAAAAGAGTTGAGAACATTGAGGATATTCTTAAACTCTTAGAGGGTGAAGAATGTGGAAAAAACTAGATCCTTACATACCTAATTACCCGTATTTGAATAGCAATGATAAGCTAATATTTGCTAGAGAGTATCAACCGAGGCAAAGTTATACGATTGGGGAGACAAATAATTTAATTTTCAATTTCAAAAAAGAAGTTAAGTATAAGCAAAAAGGCGCTTGGTATTATAGAAACCAGTCAGTGAGCAGATTTGCTAAAGAACTAAACAGTTTATTTGAAAATGCAAATAACTATACTGAGTTTTGTGTAACAGCAATACCTTCGTCGAAATCTAAACAAGATCCTGACTATGACAATAGATTCGAAGACATGTTTTCAGTGCTCAGGAATCTTTCGAAGAAACCTATAAGTATTGAATGGCCAATTGAAGTTGCAAATACTTCAACAGCTTCTCATTCTGGTGGAAGTAGAAACCCTGGAAATATCCAAGGAAACTTTGTTTGGAATGGTTTTAATCAAGTTCCAGATCTATTGATAGTTGTCGATGACGTCTTGACTTCAGGCTCTCATTTCAGGGCATTTATTGATTTCTGTCAGGCTAATGGTTATCAAGGAAGAATTGTGGGTGTAGTCTGGGCTCGATGTGTATAAAAAAGTTAATAGCTTTGGAGAGGCATCACCCTCCGACTTAGATAATGAGTTTATTGGTAAGGAGACTTTAAAGCCTCTTATTGAAGAAACCATTGAAAATAGACTTGGGGCTTATAGTAGTCTTTCTTCTTTCATTGAAGGTTTTGCAAAAAAACTCAAAGTTAGTAATAATCCAGATGGTGAGAAAGTCCAGTGGGCTAATATTCCATTTTAGATTCTATTCTCTTTATGAATTAAAATATGGCTTACAATGGCTTTCTTTTTTTGTAAGTCATATTAATTATTGCAATGCTGACGAATCCACCAGTCCTACCTATTATGTAGGTTGATGCACCTATAAAGTAGGTGTATAATGTTTCTATGTTAGAAACGATTCTGGGAAATGAGACAGCAGCCAAATTAATGTTATACCTAATTCACTATGGTGAGGCTTATGCTAATGGTGTGGCCAAGGACATGGGGATAACGTTAAGCCAGGTTCAAAAACAGTTAGATAAATTTGAAGAAGGTGGAATTCTCATCAGCAAGAAAATGGGAAATATTCGAATTTATAAATTCAATCCAAAACTAGGTATCGTAAAACAATTCATAAAAATGGTCGAGGCTTTTTACGAAGCCATTCCCCTTTCTCAAAGAGAAGAAATGTTTGAGGTTAGAAGAAGGCCAAGAAGAAAGGGCAAGCCTGTTTTATGAAAATAGACTTTAAAACTTGCACGGAAGAAGAGCTTTGGAAGTATGTGGCTACTTTCTTAAAGAAGAAAGGAATCGATACAGTCTTAGTTGGAGGAGCCGTCGTCTCAATTTACTCTGATGGAGCATATAAGTCTGGTGATTTAGATTTCGTAAGACTAGATATGTTTGAAAAAAGAATTCCAAAAGCGATGAAAGAGCTTGGTTTCGTAAAACACAGTCAAAGACATTATAGGCATCCTGAATGCTCTCATTTGTTTATAGAGTTTCCTTCAAGCTTTCTAGAGATTGGAGATGACAATAAGATTACTCCTGATGAAGTAGAAGTTGAGGGAGAGGTAATCAAAATACTTAGTCCCACTGACTGTGTAAAAGATCGACTCGCAAGTTATATACATTTTAATGCGAGAGAGTGTTTAGACCAGGCAGTTTTAGTTGCGAGAAAACATCCTGTTAACTTCGAGAAAATCGAAAAATGGTGCGATGGAGAAAAAGGCGAGAAGCAGTGGGCAGACTTTTTGAGGATGGTAAAAAGTGAGTAGGGAATTTGTATTCAGCACTTTGCGATTAATTTCTGAAGATATTGAAAAAAGTATAAATTTCATATCAAGTGTGTTCAATATCTCATTTATAGAAAGAGACGATCGGTTCGCAAGATTTAATTTAAATAATGTGAATGTAGAATTGATTGCTGAAGATAACAAGAATCCTTGTTCAACTGGTGGAGCAATAGGATACTGGAAAGTTAAGGATTTAGATTCTATTTTAAACAAAGTGAAAGCTAATGGTGGGATTGTTTATAGAGGTCCATTAGTTGTGAGTGAAAACAATACCAGGATTGCACAAATTAAAGGGCCAGCAGGTTGTATGCTAGGGTTTGAAGAGGTTTAAAAGTCTTAATTATATGGCATTCTAAAAATCTCAAGAGTGCTATATTCGTGTTACTATTTTGCTAAGAAAGTGAATCTATTGATTTTCCACCACCTCCACCGCCACAGTGCATATTGTTATGTCTTTCTCTTTTTTCTAATTTAGCCATCATGAAAGTAAATCGAATAGATGCATTAATTTTAAGTTCCCCTGATGTGACTAAAACAGCTAATTTTTATAAGAATCTTGGCTTTGGATTAGTTGATGAAAAACATGGTGATGGCCCACTACATTTTGCTTGTGAGTTTGGTGGTTGTCACTTTGCTATCTTTGAGTCAAAAGAAGGCAGGGCTCCAGCTCAAGAGTTTGGAGGTTCAACAAAAATTGGTTTCAATGTAGATGATGTAGATTTATTTTTTAAAAAATCCAATGAATTTGGTGCTACCGAAAAACTAAAACCAGACAATGCTCCATGGGGAAGAAATGCTGTGGTCTTTGACCCTGATGGCAGAACGATCGAGTTTAATGGACCTGTAAAATAATTTCTTTGTAGAGCTTTGAAGTGTCTGTGTATTTAAAAATTAAATATTATTTTTTTGATTCATTGGAAAAAACTTCTTCAAGTATTTTAAACTCATCTCGTTCTCTAAGTTTAAATGATGGCTGTTCATCTTTTTGGTTGCGCCGCTGATATTCTATAAGAGCGTAGAGAGGACCAAAAAAATGTTTACCAATGATTATTCCCACAAAGTAAAAAATAGTATTCAAAGTGATTATAAAGAAGAGAGCGTATGTTAAAAACTGAAATGAGATACTCTGTGGTAAGTAAAGTTTGAGAAGATAGTATGATATAAGAATGATTAAACCTGAGCTGGTTGTGTTGATAATCATAAAGATGACGGCCAATTTTCTTTGTGCTGAGGGGAAAATAAACACTCGGGTTCGTTTATCCTTCCAAATAGATTTGACTACAGATGGCTTGAGCAAATGGAAAGTAATAAGTAAGATTCCGAAAAATAAAAATATATCTGCAATATTAAACAAAAGAGAGAGTGAGTATAACTTGAGATGGATAAAGTCCAAAACCTCTTGATATATAATGCGATCGATATAATTCCCAAGGACTCCGGCTAAGACCATGACGAGTCCCAGGTGAATTGATGTCTTATTGATTTGAAATAAACTTAAATAGATAAAATACAACGCAAAAAAAATGGATATCAATATAGTCGCCAAAAAAATTTGAGCAATTGGAGATATTGAACTGCCCCATCCAAAAATAATTCCAGAATTAGGCTTTGCGAGCAAATCAATTCCTAAAAATTGTATCTCACCCACACTCTGTCGCATGAGCTCTTTAGTTATAATGTCTATAAAAGCCAAGAGAAAGATGAGTAAAAGTGGAGACATTCTTTTTAAAATCATGTGTATTCTTCGGTACTTAAGATTATGAGCCTTAAATTTTTGTCTCTCTAAACCGATAATGAGTTGGTTAAAAAGTGGAGCTTGGATCTAACTATAAGGAATTATTGAACTTCTGTTTAAGCTATTTATACATTGGTTCATCCGGCTATTTTAACAATTATAATAGTCCCAATAAGGAGATACCTTGCGGAAAATACTATTTTTTTTAAGTTTCATTTTTCTAACTTCTACTCTTTTAGTCTTTCTCAATTTTAGAATTAAGCAAGATGAATTCGCCTGTGCCAACTTAGATGAACAAATGGACAATACGATTGGTCATTCTCCTGAGCCGCCATCGCTTATATGGGACTTGCAAATGGTGATGAAAAATCATTTATTCACAGAAAGAGATGATCGTGAAATATGCCAAAGAAGTGAAGACTTGAGTGTTGTGGATGGCAATAAGACCAGACAAGAGCATCATCGTCCGCATATTCCACCCTTTAGAACCACGAGTGATGGTCGAGTTACTATCGGTACTGCTGGAGGTATAAAGCCTCATTTCAGAACAGTAAAGCCGGAATTATTGAATAAGCCATTTATTAAAAGTGAGAATGGTTCCCATTTAATTGATAGCGGTAGCTTTAGGGGTATCTTCGATTTAATGAGTGTATACCCATGGAGAACTTTTGGCGGAGTTCCTGTCAGACTCGAGCCGGGGCATTCTGCCATTTGTGATGGCACTCCGCTAAACAACCTACCCAATAGTACCAGGTCAAATCCTTACCAATGCGTTCATAATGGAAGTCCTGCAGATTGTTATGACCTTACCTACGTATTTAGCGCAAAAATTCCTTCCGGCTTAGACCATAGCCTCGTTGATATGAAAACAAATAAAATTGCAGTAAATAATCCGGCTCTTGCTGATCATTTTGAAAGAGTTGATTATGATTTTAGAATTGGCCCTCAATCTCCCAATGTGAGGACGAGATCTATTTATCAAGCAAAAGAAAAACATTTTTTTGCTCATCCAGATAACTATAAGTTTCAGTTTTACTCGGTTGATTTAAAAGTTATTGTATCCAATCCGAAAACAGTTGATGCAAGAGTCGAATGGGTTGAAGCCGTCGATGATAGTTTAAAACAAAGTCGAACATTTAAAATTAATGTCATAAAAGAACCAGTCTTTACCGCAGACGGAAGACTGATGATCACTCGTATAGGTAAGAATGTTAAACACCGTTGGAGTGTTCAGGATGGTTTAACATGGAGTCCGAATAATGGATCCGAGTACGAGAATGTGTATTTTGCAGCAGGCCCAGACGATAATCCATGTGATGTCTCTAAGTGGGAGACGATGCAACCTTTTAGTTATGCTTATCTAGACCCTAAACTCAATAGATTTGCAAACTGTAGTGGCCCAAAGTGTGAAAAACGTTATGGATTTGCGGCTTACCCTCTTAGAGATGGTGAAAATAATATTATACCTGCTGGAGTGGATATGGGGGGAAGCTATCCTTGGATCAGTAAAAGTGGTGCCATGGTTGCTTTTACGCTGCAAGAATCAGAGTTGGCAAAGTCAGGTTTGCCCTATTCCTGTGTTTCTAATGAAGAAAATTGTAATAAAAACTTTGAGTTTGCAAATGTTGGACGAGGCTTCGCCATGGCCGGTTTATGGACGAAAGGAAAAGCTGTCTATATTGATGGCCTGATCAACCATATAGATTTTGGTCTCAGGGGGGAAGAGAGATTTCATCAATATGCATATCTTTATGATTACATGAAAGATGGACAAGCAAAAAGCCTAGGTGTTGCCATCGGTAATGGACGTATGCCTAAAGGAACTAAAGATAAGGATTATTATACTCCACTTCATTCAGCTGGAAACGTGAACTTTATAGACTCCTTAGAAAATTTATTTAATGATCAGCCGTTTATGAAGCCTCAAGGTTTTGCTGATGTCATTTGGCAGATGAATACGGGAGCTGTTTCATCAGAAGTTTATTTTGATGACTATCTCAACTTAAACACCTTCATCTCTAGCCCCATGACTGCATCCACTAAGTTGTCTCCTCGGAACGAAACAGTAAATATTATGAGGTATCAAAATGGGGTGATTGAAGACACGCAAAAGCATCTTGCCAATGATGCTGCTGCCTCACTAGATCACTGGGAGGTTCCAAAAGCGGGTGAGCTTAAAGGTCGTGGTAGAATTGAGCCCGTTGCTCTCGGTGGGGTGCATGGTCGAGGATTATGGCTAACTTCCCAAGGACAAGTGGATTATAGCTACAAAGTTGACTCAAAGGATAATGTCAAAAATCTTGATTTAAAGAACCATCCTATTTATATGGGGATCTTTCTTGATCCTAGGTTTAGTAATGATAATAAACCTCGCACATTACTTCAGTTTTCTGACGGAAGTCATATTAAATTGCAAGGGAGACACACCTTCGTGTTTGAAAGAAACGGGGAAGTGCTTGCAAGTGAGAAGGTGCCATACCTAGATTATAATAATGAACAAAGGCTACCTTACAAAAAGTGGTCTCACTTAGGGTTTAGTTTCAATCCAAATAGAACTTTTATTAAGATCTATTTAAATGGTTTATTTTATAAAAATGTTCATTTTTCAAAGCGTTTTTTCAACTTTGGACTTAATGGAGCGAACACAATAAGTATAGGTTCTCTATCGCCTAAGCACCCAGGTATTAGAGGATGGGTAGATGAGTTTAAAGTTTTTATCCTAAAAGGTGAAGATAAAATAAATCCCGAAATCGCTTGCAACCAGGCTCGAGGAAGTTTAGTCTCTTGGAATCCCAAAAGTGAATTCAATCACAAACTGATTAGAATCCCCAAAAGAAATGCTGCATTCTTTACTCGCTCAGATCGTCAGATAGCAAACTTATTGCCCGACAACTATCTAAATAAAAATTTCTTTTGTGTGACTGATTACACTTCTGAGAGAGGAGCAACCAAAAACGATCTCGCTCAGCTTGAACTGGCTTCGAGTGGCCAGATTTTATCAGTTAGAGACAGACTACTTTTTCCTGAAAGTTTCCGACATGACTATTTACAAGCTGGTTTGACCTTTAATCACCCGAGGCCTGATTCTACAAACAATAAGTTTTGCTTGAGTTGTCACGGAGATCAGGAAGTGAGGACTTTAAGCACTCGTGCTCTTCGCTACATTGAAGGCAGAACCATTCAACTAGATATGCGCAGACAACCCACCCAACCCCCTAGAGTTCTACGTGGTCAATTACCTCAAGGGAGAAATATTCGTTTCCCAGATGCTTGGGATAGACCAGGCGAGGATTGGTAGTTAGATTATTTGACTAGGAAAAAAATTCCTCCTGCTTACTTGGTACTCTTGTATTTCTATCGTTTTTTTTTGAAAAACAAATGTAGCTTCAATCGTTAAGCGCCCTAAATTACTCATGAAAAAGTAAAATAGTCGGTTTGTGACTAAGTTCTCACACAGAGTTAACAATGCCTTTAAGTTCCGGTTACCATTTTCTCTTATCCTAGTTTCAGGACAACAAAGGAAAAAACTATGAACAATCAAGTAATCACAAATGCACTTAAAGAGAACTTTAACATTAACAACATTCCAGGGTTTACTTCAGAGTCTATAAATTTAGCACTTATAAATAGAAATAGTGAATTGAAGTTGGAAAGTGAATTAGCTGATATTGAAAAAGAGCTTCAAGATATTTCAGTTATATTAAAGTTTAGAGGAGAAGCAAGTGGTGTCTATGCTATGCTTTTGGCCTCTCTGGAAAAAGCTGTTCTTGATATTCATGATCTTTTTGATACTATGGCCGGAACTGATGAGCTAGAAACGAGCCTAATACTCGAAAAAATAAAGGTAAAAATTAATCGTCTTCTTGAAAAATTGGATGCGCTTACTACCTTTGTTTATGCCATGGATGAGGTATGTCTCCCGCAACAAATATAACTCCCTCATGATTCATAAAACTTGAATCAGCTCGATTAAGATCAAGTGGGTCTCCATAAAAGTTAGAGTTTTGTCCTCCAGCTTCACTATGGATGACTGAGCTAGCGGCAAAATCCCAAATGCTGCCACCACCAAGCTCTTTTTTGGGATGTTTATAATATAGGGCAGGGGCGAGTTCAATGGTCGTGATGGCATTCATCACCGCCCCTCCCAGAGGAGAGTGCTCAATCCCTTCAAGCTCTTGCTCTTTCGCTAAATTTTCGAGCTTTTCAATTTCTTCATCATAGTTTTCTATTTTTAAAAAGCTTTGATCATAGAGGAGAGTAAGCTTATTGTTTTTATTCTCTACATTAAAAGCCTTATCATTTTTAAAAGCACCCTGACCTTTGATTGCATGATATAAACTATTCGTTCTGGGGTTATACACAACTCCAATAATAGGAGTACCATCTCTAGATACAAGAGCAATGGAAACACTATATCCATCTTCATCGCGACTAAAAGCCAGAGTTCCATCGAGAGGATCGATGCACCAGAAATAGTCTTTTATAAAACGTGAGCCATCATCATTTGACTCTTCTGCCAGAAGTCCTAAGTCAAACTTTTTAAGTGTGGGAGAAAGAATATCGAGGATAGCAGCTTGAGCTTGGAGGTCTATTTCCGTCACCACTTGGCTGGCGAGATTTGAGCCGCCTTCTTTTTTTTCTACCTCTAACTCAGAGCGATCAGCGTTCTGAATAATTCTACCTGCAGCCAGGGCCGCTTTTTTTGCCATCTCACAGAGATCAATTAAATTCTTATCATCTAATCTCATCTAAAACCTTAAGCATCTGAGCTTTAATATATTTATTGATCTTATAATGTTCTGGAGACCAACCGGCAAGAAAACGGTAGAAATCAAACCAGGCATAGGGGAAGAGTTCCCGCCAAGATTGAATGACATCCTCACTTGCACCATGACTCTTAAGCTCAGTAAAGTAAATGTCTAAAACGTTTTCTTCTTTATTGAAGAGTTGATCGTCATCATATACACTGGATAAAAAATAGGCGAGATCTTTCACGCCAGGGCCAGCTCCACAGTATTGGAAATCCACCGCACTCACTTGTTTATTATTAAAAAGAAAATTCGCCAGTTTAGCATCTCCATGCAAAATCGTTTGATATTTTGCCGAATGAAGTCTTTCATCCACAAGCTCAGCATATTTTTTGAGAGGCCCCTCATTCATAAGTTCAAATTCTTTGGGACGAGTGGCCAGGTGCCAATAACATCCGGTCTCCCACAAGTCTTTTGGCTTTTGATTTAAATAGGTGGAGTGAAAACGAGCCAGCCATTCTAGACATTGTTGTATTTCACTTTCAGTGATTGTTTTTTTAGGTTGAAAACCTAAGCTTTGAAGATCTTCTAAAATGAGAAAATGATTAGCTCCAACTTCATGAGCGATGTATTTTGGAGTGTGAGCAAGGTTTCTATGCTGAGTGTAATGGGCGTAAAAATTCATCTCTACCTTGTAGGATTTTTCTTTACGCTTATGAGCAAATTCGGAGTCATGACCTTTGGGATGTTGAACATGAGTAGGGTAGCTGATCTGCTTAATCACAAAATCACGGGTATCAGTTTTAACTCTTGCGAGTACTCCATAACCACTCCAAAGCTCTTGGATGATTTGACAGTTAATGACCTTAGATCCTAAGTTGAGTTGATCAATTATGGACGGGAGTTCACGTTCAAAGTTCATTGTCGTTGTTGTCTCTTCTTTTGAGTTTTAATATCAGAGATTTCAATAACTATGTCTGTCTTTGCTCTTTGGTTGCGAATCCATTTAAGGGAATAGTTCATCGACATAAATTCCCTAGGACTCATCTTCTTGAGTTTATAATTTTCACCACTTAAATCCTCAGAGTTTTTAATCAGCTTTTTGCTGGTAAATGCTGCGTATCTTCGATTTTTCAACATAATAAAATAAGAATAGACTCCCTTTCGAGGGCCATGAGAGCGAACCAGATAGTTTTTGTTGAGGACTGTGAGCTTTTGTAGCTCTTTTTCTAATTCAAGGTTCTCCCGGATGATCTCACTTTTAAGCAGCTGAGATTCTTTATAGGCATATTTTATTTTCTCATTTTTTCGTACCATTGAATTGAGCAGATTGAGAGCTTCTTTTCTAGAATGAGTATAATAAAGTGCAGGCTTTTTAGGATCTGTTTTTCCCACCCGAAGAAGAATCTTTCCCTCTTTATTTTTTACGGTATACAAGCAATAAGGATAAAAAGAGTGCTCCATCTTAGACTTTATAAGTCCTGCTTCAATCAGAGTAGAGCTAGGCTTGATTTCAATGATCAACCTTTGTGTAAGCCTCATTTTGTTTTTAGGACATATAAGCAATAATTCTTTGAGGGTCAGGTTGAGGTTTTCAGTTTTAATGACTTCAGAGGTTTTTCCATTCTTAAAAATAATCACACCAGGCAAGGTGGGTGTTTTCTTAATTAGTTTTTTATGTTCATTTAGATAACTCTCTACTTGATTGAGCTCTCCTCCAATAAGTCGCAAGTAATGATGCAATTTCGCGAGTGCATGTGCATCATCTAAGGCCCTATGGTGTGAATTGAGTTTTATTTGCAGTAGATCACAAAGATTTTGCAAAGAATAAGAGGGAAGCTCTGGGATCATTCTTTTCGTTAGATTAAGAGTACAAATCTTTTTCTGTACAAATTCATGATTGAGCAGCTCTAATTCTTTTTTTAAGAGCTCATAATCAAACTCTGCTTTATGAGCAACAATAATACAATCGGCTAGCTTATCAATAATTTTGGGTGCCACTTGATAGAATTCTGGTGCACCACTAAGCATTTCATTCGTTATTCCAGTGAGCTCAGTAATTTGCGGTGTCACTTCATCATTGGGATTGATGAGCGACTGAAAATAATCCAGATCAGCACCATTTTCATCTTTTATAATAAACGCTATTTCAATTATCTTTGCATCCGACCAGTTGGTATGGGTGGCTTCAATATCGAGATAAGCAAATCGTTTCATAGCTTTATTGTCCAGGTTATTAACATATATTGTCAAACCCCTATGCTAGACAGTATATTTACTTCGTATTAATCCGGCGTAACTCTATCCGCAGATATAAAATGACATAACCACTTCCCATCCGTCTTTTTAAATTCAAGGGTCATTTGAAATAGTTCTTTAAATGTCTCGTTAGAAATATCCCTACCAGTGATGGTGAGATCAAAAGCTGAGCGAGCAATATCATTATTGACTTGAATGCTCATAATGGATTTATCAAGTGTAATCGAGCTCATTGTTCTAGCTCCAAGAACAGCAGCTGCTTTGAGATTCTCAATATTAAAATTGGATTGTGATTTTTTCTCTTCTCCATATTCTAAATATTTGGTCGTTAAAACTGGAATAAAGTACTTACTGATGTTATTGAGTCTTCCTATGACTTCTAGGGGAGGAAGAGATTTATCAAACTCTAAACTCTCTTGAAGATTATTAATAGCCGCTTTAATCTCGCGTTTATCTGAGTCAAAAAAATAATTTCTCGCCACGATAATTCCGATAATGAGGGTAAAAAGAATAATGATTTTTTGGTTCATATCTTTATATTACAGGATGTTAGTAAACATTCAAACCATATGATTCTGTCTGATTTTCTAGCCCTTTCGCGATATTGATTCTACAATAGGTGTATGTCTGAAAATCTACCTGATATACACGCCGAGATTAACCATATCCTCAGAGATAATTTTGGCCATGAGGCTTTTCGTGGAGAACAAGAGCAGGTGATCCACTCAGTGGTGAGTGGTCATGATGCCTTGGTTCTCATGCCTACGGGAGCAGGGAAGTCTCTATGCTTTCAAGTGCCAGCGCTTTATTTTGATGGTGTCACTATTGTGATCTCACCTCTGATCGCACTTATGAAAGATCAAGTGGATGCTCTGAAGGCACGAGGTATTGAAGCGGGCTTTTTAAATTCAAGTTTATCTAAAGCGGAGCAAAGGGAAGTGGAAGAAGCTCTTTTTTTTGGCCACTATAAACTTCTGTATGTCTCTCCTGAGCGCTTGATGATGGATAGCTTTCAAGAAACTCTGGAAGAATGTCACATCTCACTTTTTGTGGTGGATGAAGCTCATTGTGTTTCCCAATGGGGGCACGACTTTCGACCTGAGTATATGCAACTAAGTATCCTGGCCGAAAAATTTCCTAATGTTCCACGCATGGCCCTCACCGCAACCGCAGGTGAAGCAACAAGAGTCGATATGCTAAAAGCACTGGCCCTTGAAAAGGCAAAGACGTTTGTTTCTCCTTTTGATCGGCCTAATATTGAGTATTTGGTACAAAAGAAAAAATCTAAAGCGGAGAACATGGAGCTTCTCGTTGAATTTATCTCAAGCGAATATAAAGGCGAGACGGGAATCGTTTATTGCCTCTCTCGTAAAAAAACGGAAGAGACCGCCAAGTATCTTAGGTCAAAAAAGTTTAAGGCCCATGCTTATCATGCAGGATTAACTCTGGAGAAAAGAGAAAAGATTCAAAATAAGTTTTTAAATGAGAGTGGTGTGATCATTGTGGCCACCATTGCCTTTGGGATGGGAATCGATAAAGCAGATGTGCGTTTTGTGGCCCATATGGATATGCCTAAATGTTTAGAGTCTTATTATCAAGAAACAGGCCGGGCGGGGAGAGATGGTCTGCCATCTAAAGCTTGGATGCTCTATGGCCGGCAAGAAGTGGTGATGATCAAACGAATGATGAATAAGGGGCGTATTGGAGTCAAACGCAAAAGAGTCAATGAACAAAAACTTGAAGCTATGATTGGTTTTTGTGAGACCACCAGTTGCAGACGTGAAGTGCTCCTCAATTATTTTAATGATCTATATAGTGGTCCCTGTCATAACTGTGATGTTTGCCATAAAAGTGATGAGAGTCAGATTGATGCCACCAGGGAAGCAAGACTTGCTCTTCAATGTGTTCATGAAACGAAAGAGAAATTTGGGGTGGAGTATCTCGTTAAAGTTCTTACTGGCTTTGCCACAGGTGAAGTGCAAAAAAATGAACATCATCTGATCAAAAGTTTTAACCAAGGAAGCGAGATTGTTGAAGATAAGTGGCGCGCCATCTATCGTCAGTTGATCGCCGGCGGTAGGCTAAAAATGCGCATGGATGGCACATCTAAAATTGAGCTTACTGCCAAAGCGCTGCCAGTGATAAGAGGTGAAGAAGAAGTTTGGCTGATTGAAGATATAAAAGTTAATCGCAGCAAAAAAGCAGCCGTTAATAAAACGAAAACGCGCAAAAAAAAGACGAGAACTAAATCAAAAACGAAAGCAGTTCCATCTTTCTCAGATAAATCTGAAGAAGAGCTCTTTCTCTATCTCAAAAATTTTAGAAGAGAGTTAGCAAGAAGCAGACGAACAAAACCCTATCGCATTTTCCCGGATAAGACTCTGATTGAGCTCGCTCATATCAGACCAACTGAACTAAGCGAGATTGAAGAGATCTATGGAGTGGGCCCTAAGAAACTCAAAAGGTACGGTGAGATCTTTTTAAAGGCCCTAAGAGATATTTATTAAAGATAGGCTCTCTTTTCTAAATTATACCTGATCGAAACACTGCATTTATCTCAAGTATACAAAGTCTTTTTTCGATAAGAATGATGTGAAACACTTTTTACTGACAATATTGATATTCATAACGTTTGCTTGTTTTAATAACTCGACAGTAACCAATGAATCTGGCGGGTCTAAGACGGACGAAAGTCATTTAGACCAAGAGTTTAGAGGCTTTATATCTAACCCCTCATTAGCTGATATCACTCAAGTCGCAGCGGGATATATTTCAAGTTGCTCTCTAAGAAATAATGGAAGGGTGAGATGTTGGGGCGGAAATGGTTATGGAATTCTTGGGCTTAATTCGAAAGTACTGGTCATTGGTGATGATGAGCATCCCAGCTATGATTTAAACTTTGGAGATTTTGGAAAAATAAAAGCGACGCAAGTTGTGATGGGTACACATCATGCTTGTATCCTTTTAGATACCGGTGACGTCAGGTGCTGGGGAAATGGAAACTCTGGAGCATTAGGTTTAGGCCGCAGAGTTATCATTGGTGATGATGAGTTTGTGACTGAAAATGTAAATTTAGGTGGAGTGAAGGCCACCCAAATTACGGCCGGAAAACGCTTTACCTGTGCCTTATTGGAGACAGGAAATGTGCGCTGTTGGGGAAATAATTATAATGCACCACTGGGCCTTCCTAATACTGTTGATGTGGGACGCACTGATTTCCCTACTCAAGATGTAAATTTAGGTGGGGCTAGCGTCACACAAATAGATGGTGGAGACGAGCATGTCTGCGCTGTTCTTACCACCGGAGGTGTACGTTGTTGGGGGAATAATCAGTATGGGCAACTAGGTATTGGAGATAAGTCTGGAGATAATTATCTCATTGGTGATAATGAACATCCCACGGTTGATGTGAATCTTGGAGGGGAGAGTGCCACACAAGTCGCGGCAGGGGCCCACCACTCTTGTGCCCTTCTCACCTCAGGGGATGTTCGATGTTGGGGACGAAATGTTCATGGTAATTTAGGAATTAATAGCACAGAGACCATTGGGGATAATGAAGACCCCACAGTTAACGTCACACTTGGTGGTGCGACTGTCACACAAATCTCTGCCGGGCAATATCACACCTGTGCACTTCTCGCTACTAAAGACGTTCGCTGCTGGGGCTCAGGTAGCTATGGTGTGTTGGGTAGAGGTGATGTTGAAAATATAGGCGACAATGAGTCTCTTATAACCAATGTCAATTTAGCCGGTGCAAAAGTCGCTCACATAGATGCCGGGTCTTTTCATACCTGCACGGCTTTAACCACTGGGAAAGTCCGTTGTTGGGGAAGAAATAATCAAGGACAATTAGGAATTAAAAGTACAAGCGATGTGGGAGATAATGAACTTCCTACCCAAAATATTAAATAATCTAAAGTTTCGTTTTGTGAACGAAATGTGAAAATTTCTCTGAATTTTAAAACCTGATTAAGATCATATTTCAGCTTAAATATATTATATACAATAGGTATCAAAGGGAGTGCCTATGAAACATATAGTCGTTTGTTATAATTTTGAAGAAAACACTTTAAACGCATTAAGTAAATTATCTAACTATTTTTCTTATGCTGATACTAAAGTCACACTTTTACATGTATGGAATAAAGATGCCTATAACTATCCAGGAGATATGATTGTGGCATTTTATCCCAATGAAAAGCAGGCTAAAGATATTGAATCTAAGATGAAAGAACAGCTCGATCAGCTGTACGATAAATTTCCTCAGCTTCCTAAGGAGCAGTTTGCAACTGAAGTGGTGAGTTCAAGTCGACCAAAACATCAAGTGGTGGAGTATCTCAAAGAAGTCAATGCAGACGCTTTGGTTTGTTTGACTCCTAAAAAAGATAAACTTGTGGATGTCTTCCATAGCTCTTTTACTAATTATATGACTGGTCATGTCCACTGTGATGTGATTGCGATTAGAACCTAGCATGAAAATACTCCCTCTAGGAGCAACCCAAACTGTCACTGGTTCTAAAACGCTACTTCAGCTTCATGACCATAGTTATTTGATAGATTGTGGCCTGTTTCAAGGGGGAGAAAGACTACAGAAAAAAAATGTGAGTGTGAATACGAAAGCTCTACGTCATATCCACGCTATCTTTATCACACATGCCCATCTTGATCATGCAGGTTATCTCCCTTACCTTTTTCATCATGGTATTATTAAGCCCATTTACTGCACTCCATTGACTGCAGAACTTATCAAGATAATGCTGGATGACTCATTATCTATTCTTGAATCACAAACAGAAAAGGAAAAAATAGAAGGACTCTATTTTGAGCAAAAAGATATTGATCTGGTTAATGCAAATATAAAAACAGTTTCTTATAATGAAAAAATAAGCTTTAGTGACTGCCAAGTTTCCTTTCATCCTAATGGACATATATTGGGAGCGGCGAGTGTCAGGATTCAGTCAAATGAAAACGTCGTCCTGTTTTCTGGTGATGTCGGCCGCCAAGATGATCCTCTTCATATGACGCCGGATATTCCTTTAGATGCACAAACAGTTCAATTAGAAGCAACTTATGGCGATCGAATACATTCTCAAGCTTCAAGTCTTGCTTTACTGAGAGAGGAAGTAGAAGAAATTATCCAGAAAAAGGGAGTGTTGCTTATCCCCGCTTTTGCTATTGGCAGGACCCAAATGATACTAAGACTGATTTGGGAGTTGTTTGAATCTGATCCTCATTTGCAGTTGCCGGTTTTTCTTGACTCACCTATGGGTGTGAAGGTGACGGATTTGTATGCCAAAAACTGTAGCGAATTAAAACTCACCTCAAAAGAGTTTGATGATGTGCTCTCCTGTGTAAAGCTGGTGAGGTTTGGAAAAGATGTAAAAAAATTAAAAAAAATGATGCCTCCTTTTATCTTGGTGAGTTCCAGTGGCATGTTGGGGGGAGGTAAGATTATGAATTATCTTCCTGAAGTCTTGGTGAGAGATTATAATACTGTTCTTCTCACGGGGTTTCAGGCTGAAGAGACTTTAGGACGTCAGCTCTTAGAGGGAGCAAAGACAATTAAGGTAGGGAAGCAAAAAGTAGATGTCCGAGCACGAATAAAGCTTCTTGAGGGACTGTCGGCACATGCTGATCGCCATGAGCTGATCGGCTTAGTGAAGCGAATGGATCAGCTTAAAACCATCATACTCAATCATGGTGAATCAGAAGTTCTTGAACATTTCAAAAATGTGTTGGAGGATAGCATTAATGTTAATGTGATCATTGCCAAAGCAAATGAGCTGATTGATTTGAGTTGAGAACTGAAAAAATGAAGAACAATCTAATTCAAAAAAGATCAAAAAACGAAGAACCTTTTGACTTTAGTAAATATAGAAAAAGTTTACGCAAAAGTGGTGTCACCAAACACCAGGCCAATAATCTGGTGGAAGAGCTCGGAGATATAAAAAAATATTTTTCTACCGCTGAACTTAATTACAAGACTTATAAATTATTGCTGAGAAAATCTAAAGTCCTAGCGGCCAATTATAATCTTAAACAAGCTATCTACAGCTTAGGTCCAACAGGCTATCCTTTTGAAATCCTTTGTGCAGAATTATTAAAAGTCAAAGGTTATACCACAAGAGTTTCGGTTATAAAAAAAGGGAAGTGGGTTAAGCATGAAGTGGATCTCATTGCAAAAAGAGATGATGGGTGTATTTATGGGGAATGTAAGTTTCATAACAAAAAAAATATTAAAAATGACATAAAAGTACCGCTCTATGTACATGCACGATTTTTAGATATCAAGGAAGGAAATCCGCGAGAGGAATTTCAGCCGGCGCTTTTTACCAATACTTTTTTCTCCAAAGACGCCATCAAATACGCTCGCGGGGTGAATCTATCTCTTTATGCTATGAATTACCCACGCAAGAATAACTTTATTGATCTTATCCAAAAATATAAAGTTTATCCCATTACATCACTTCATTCTCTTAAAAAAAGTTCGCAACAAAGACTGTTGGACCAAGGAATAGTGGTGATCAAACAACTCAATAGAAAAAACTTGCTTCCCGTTTGTCGTAATGAGAATGAGCTGGTTAAGGTATTACAGGAAGTAAAAATATTGACTCGTCCTAATTAAACATGACTTAGTTTGCCTCTTATTTTAGAAAAATAGAAATAGGTCGTGAATTTATACTAAATCTCGTTATAATAAAACTATGTCTTTCATTAAAAATGACCTCACTCATCGCTGCCTCAAATGCTTTAGACCACAGAAGTCGTGTTTGTGCGATCATTTGTCTCCCATTGAAACCAAGACAAAATTTGTCATCCTCATGCATCCCAAAGAATTTAAAAAGGTTCGAATAGCCACGGGAAGGCTGACTCATTTGCAAATGAAAAATTCTGAGATCATGGTGGATGTGGATTTTACCCACAATAAACGTTTGAATGAATTAATTGCAACTCATAATAGTTTTGTCCTTTATCCTAATGAGAAAAGTTTAAATCTTTCTGACATTAAAGAAGAAAAGCCAAAGCAACTCAGAGGAAGTAATCTCATTATTGTCATCGATGCCACTTGGTATCTAGCAAAAAAAATGTACAAAGAGAGTTCCAATTTACATCAATTAAATTCCCTCAGTTTTGAGCCCAAGAAAAGATCTGGTTTTTTAGTAAAGCAACAACCACACCCCCAATGTCTCAGCACAATTGAATCCGTGCAAATTGTTTTGAAAGAACTCAATAGGCTTAATATCGAAAATAGCCCACTCGATTCCTTTCTCAATCCCTTTCAAGAATTAGTGTCACAACAAATTGCTTGTCAGCAGTACCCACCTGAAGGTAGCTATCGCAGTGAAGGGGGGACTCAATTGACTATAAAAGATCAATATCGTTCTACAAAATCCCGAAACCTTATTTTCCTTCCCTGATAGAGTTCTAGCTCTTGACAATAATTATATTGAAACCCAGTTTTAGAGAGAGAGAGCCGTTTGATAATATTTAAAAAAAAGAATCAAAGGCGATAGAAGAAAAAGGAACACGTTTATTTTATTTTGAAAAATGGATAACTTTTAACCGAGGAGTAATTATGAACAAACATTTGACAACTTTCTCTAACAGAAGTCCTTTTTTTGAAATGGATTCTATGTTTAGAGACATGGAAAGAACAATGAGTAGAATGTTGAGCTTGTGGGAACAAGGTTCTATGAATAAATCTTTAGATCAACTGCAAAACTCAATGTTCACTGAAACAGACAAAGCCTTTTTGCTGGAAGTTGATCTTCCTGGGGTAAAAAAAGAGAATATTGATATTACGGTAGAGGGAAATATTTTATCTATTAAGGGTCATCGTGAAGATCATTCGGAAGAGGATGGGCATAGAAGTTATGGTTCTTTTTCGAGAGCGATAACAATTCCCTCAAATGCGAATATTGAAAAAATAGAAACAAATTTAGAAGACGGAGTTTTAGAGGTCATGATTCCCAAAAACTCTGAGAGTTCTTCTTCCTCCAAAAAAATTGAGGTTAAAAGCGGTAAAGGAAGTTTTTTCAAAAAACTGCTAGGTAAGTCCGAAACAAAATCTCGAAGTTAATTTTAAGACCTAGCTCTCGAAAAAGGAGCTAGGTTTTAATATCTCTCCAATAGATACTGCCGAAGGTTCGCTTCTGGCCATAATAGTCCTTATAGTATTAATTTCATTAAATTTAGTGCTTTATTGTCATGGCGCAATATGCATGCTACAAAGCCGCAAGATTAAAACTTAAAGGAACTTAATGAAAGTTTGGATTGATGCTGATGCTTGTCCGAAGATGGTCAAAGAGCATGTGTTTAAAGCGTCATTTAGGCTGAAAGTGGATGTTTGCTTGGTGGCCAATAGCTACATGCAGATACCCCAAGCCCCCCATATCTCCCTGATTCAAGTTGAAAAAGGTGATGATATGGCCGATTTCTATATCGTCGAACATTTAGATCCCCAAGATTTAGTCATAACTGCGGATATTCCTCTTGCCTCCTTAGTGGTGGAGAAAGAAGCGACCGCCATTAACCCCAGGGGAGAAATTTACACCGAAGAAAATATAAGTGAGCGCTTGTCAGTTCGAAACTTTATGCAAGAGCTCAGAGACAGTGGCATCGATACCGGAGGGCCACCGCCATTAGGCACCAAAGATAAGGTGCGATTTGCAAATGCATTTGATCGCATCATGACAAAACTTTTAAAATAGGAAATCAAAAAATGATAACTTTTAATGAACTTAATTTACAACCTCAGATTCACGAAGCCATAAAGATGAAAGGCTATGAAAACCCAACACCGATCCAAGCTCAGGCAATACCGGAGCTATTGGTGGGAAAAGATTTATTAGGAATTGCTCAAACCGGATCGGGTAAAACCGCTGCGTTTTCACTCCCTATCATTAATCATCTGGCACTTAACCCCAAAAAATTGGAGGCCAAATCTCCAAGAGTGTTGATTCTCACTCCGACGCGTGAACTCGCTACCCAAATTGATGGGAGCATTAAAACTTATTCTCAAGGAATGAACTTAAGAACGAAAGTGATCTTTGGGGGAGTAGGAGCTACACCTCAGGTGAACGCTCTTCGCTCTGGACTGGATATTGTCGTCGCTACACCTGGTCGCTTGGTGGATCTGATGGGATCAAAAGACATAAAGCTCGATCAAGTGGAGATCTTTGTCTTAGATGAAGCTGATCGTATGCTGGATATGGGCTTTATCCATGACGTAAAAAAGATGATTGCTCGTTTGCCTAAAAATAAACAAACTCTGCTTTTTTCTGCGACGATGCCTCGAGATATCGAAGATCTGGCGAAGGGACTTTTAAAGAACCCTAAAAAAGTAGAGGTCACTCCAGAATCTACAACGGTAGAAAAAATCACGCAAACGATGAACTATCTCAAGAAAGACAATAAAGTTGCTCTTTTAACCAAAATTATTCAAGAACAAGATATCACCAGTGCTCTTGTATTCACTCGCACAAAGCATGGAGCGGATCGCGTGGTGAGAATGCTTGAGAAGGAATCTATCAAAGCTGCCGCTATTCATGGTAATAAATCCCAAAATAATCGCGAGCGAGCTCTTCGAAAATTTAGAGAGGGAGAGATTAAAATTTTAGTGGCAACCGATATCGCTGCTCGTGGAATTGATGTCAGTCATATCTCGCACGTGATCAATTATAATTTACCCGAAGACCCAAAAAGTTATGTTCACCGTATTGGAAGAACGGCTAGGGCGGGGAGAGAAGGATTTGCGATTTCTTTTTGTGATGAACAAGAAATGAATCATGTGCACACAATTGAAAAGCATATCCGGAAAAAAATCACCGTAGATACGGAGCAGCCTTTTCATGAAGAACTTACGTTTAGCCCCAGGCCTGTCAGAGGTAGAGATGGACGTCGAGGAAAAGGGAAGGCGAAAGCTAAACCAAAGAAAAAACTAAGTATGAGTAAAAAAGCCAGAAGACGCAGAAGTTTTAAAGGATAAATTTCTATGAAGGTAATAATCTTTTTTGTGATATGTATGAATATGGCCCTGGCCGCAGAAGATCAGAAGGGAATGTGGCTGGGAACCTTTGCAAATAAAAAGCTTACCGAGAACTATAGTTTTTGGATCGAAACTCAACTTCGTTATAATTTAGATGAAGGAAACGCCGCCCAAGTGCTTTACCGAACGGGAGTGCTACAAAAACTCAATGAACGACAGGGGCTAGGTTATCTTTATGCTTTTATTCAATCAGGTCTAAATAAAGAGCACCGCTTCACCTTGCAACATACTCAGAGTTATGGAAACTTATCAAACTATAAGTTTTCTCACCGAGTAAGAGTTGAGACAAGACATCTGGAAGAAACAACTGAGAGCTTTGAAGCTGCAGGAAGGCTACGATATTTACTGCGAGCAGAACAAAGGGATGATAAAAACTATGCCCTTGTGGTGTGGGACGAGGTTTTTATCAACTTAAATGAAACCAGTTGGAACGGTCATGATACTCAAGATCGAAACCGCTTTTTTATAGGTGTAAAACAAGAGTTCTTTGCAAGTAATCGTTTAGAATTGGGTTATCTTAATCAATTTATTCCTCGTGAGAGTGGAGACATCTCTGAGCATATAGCTACGGTTTATTTATTCTTTTAAGCCTGCGATATAAGGATTATTTTTGAAAATAAGAGATATCATTTTATCAACATTTACTCTGAGTGGTTTTGGGGTCGTCTTTTGGTATTTTATTATCATAGCTCCGCCAAGTTTTGTCGTATCAACTTTTATTTATTCAAAAGGTTATTCTTATCTATCGGATGATCCTCAGGTCTGCGCCAATTGCCATATTATGCAAGACCACTTATATGCTTATGAGAAATCTTCACACCATCATGTGACTAATTGTAATAGTTGCCACACACCAGATGGATTTATTCAAAAATATATATCTAAGGCTATCAACGGATGGAATCATGGTGTCGCATTTACCACTGGTGATCACCCTTGGCCCTTACAAATTACTGATTATAATGTAGATATAACCAATAAGGCATGTTTGAAATGTCATGGAGACTTGTTCTCACATCAGCATATAAAAGCTGAGAGTAATTGCATTCACTGCCATTCGGAAGTAGGACATATGAAATGAAAAAACAAATCTTAATTGTCACTTTATCAATTGCGATCTCCACCGCTTGTATCCTTCTTATTCTCAATATTATGGAGCGCAAATCAGAAGCAAAGTACTTAGGGACTCGTGTGCAACCCATTTCGGAGTTGGAAGATAATCCGGCTGTGTGGGGCGTAAATTATCCATTGCAATACGAGGATTATCTTAAAACTGTAGATCAAATCCGTACGCGTTATGGGGGAAGTGAAGCCGTGGAGAGAGAAAGGAGCCCTGAAGACCCCAGAGAAGTTGTCGCACAAGATAAACTAAAGATTGATGAGAGATTTATTACTATGTGGGCGGGCTATGCTTTCTCTAAAGATTTTCGAGAAGAAAGAGGGCATGCATATATGTTGCAAGACCAGCTCTATACAGAAAGACAGAAAGTGGGACAACCAGGAACATGTATAAATTGTCATGCCTCAACTTATGTGGGGATGGTTAAGTTAGGTCAAGGGGATCTAGAAAAAGGATTTCATGCACTTAATAAATTACCCTACGTTCAAGCGGCTCAACATGTCGATCACCCTGTAAGTTGTATCGATTGTCATAATCCAAAGGATATGGCCTTAAGGGTCACCCGGCCTGCATTTATGAAGGGAATAAAGGAGTTTAAAAAATATCAAGGCGTGGCTAATTATGATGTGAACACCATGGCTTCTAGGCAAGAGATGAGAACTCATGTGTGTGCTCAATGCCATGTTGAATATTATTTTAAAGGTAAGGATAAAACCCTCACTTACCCTTGGACAAAAGGTCTAGAGGCAGACAACATTTTGGCTTATTATAATGAAATTGGTTTTAGTGATTGGGCACATAAATTAACGAAGGCTAATGTTCTTAAGGCACAACACCCAGAATTCGAAATGTTCTCACAAGGTATTCACGCTCAAAGCGGAGTCAGTTGTGTTGATTGCCATATGCCCTACAAAAAAGTTGGGGCAGCAAAGATAACTGATCACCATGTGAATAGTCCTATGCTTAAAATTGGTCGTTCTTGTAGAAGCTGCCACAATGTATCGGAAGAGATGCTGCTAAAAAGAGTGAATAATATACAAGATAAAAACCATGAGATGAAAGATATAGTATTTGATGCGCTCGTGAAGTTCATCAAAAAACTAGAGAACAACCCATCTCATCCCCAAATTGATAAACTAAGAGGGATCCAAAGAGATGCTCAATTTTTATTTGATTTTGCAGAAGCTGAAAACTCAAATGGCTTTCATGCTCCACAAGAATCAGCTAGGATATTATTAAAATCACTCCATCTCATTAAGAAGGGAGAGGAGCTGCTCTGAACCTGATAAATATCATAGTCCAGCTGGGCAGATAATAGTAAGAATGTACTTAATGTTTAATCATCTTTGTAAAGATCCATTTCGATTCTTTTTTCCTCTTGCGATTGCTTGTCTGCTCTATGGCTGTTCACTTTGGTTTACGTATGCGTTCTTTGGGATAGGTGAGGCGCCTATTACTCAACATGCCACTCTTTTTGTAGGTGGTTTTTTATATTTTTCTATACTTGGGTTTCTACTGACAGCAATCCCTCGATTCACTGGGTCTAACTTTTTATCCCTATGGGAATTAGTGATATTCATAGTCCATTTAATGGGAGTTGTTTTTAGTTACTTTTTAGATAGCCATATTTTCTACTGGGCGTTTATTGCTTCAGGGTGGGTCACCTTTTTATTCTTTGCCGTACCTCGTTTTGTCGTCCGAAAGCAAAATCCTCCTTTTACATTTGTTTTTGTTGGACTGGGAGTCGTCTTGGGACTCTTAGGAAGCTCATTGAATTTTTTAGCTGCTTTGGAATCTGGAATATTTGGTGCCTTAAAACCTTGGGGAAAGCTTTTCTTTTATGATGGCATGGTGACTTGTTTTATTCTCGGGGTGGGAGGTCGGTTGATCCCTGGTATTCTTGGATTCGTTGAGAGTGTTGCAGAACAAAGAAGGCGATATGAACAACCTAAAAGATTTCTTTCTATTATTCCAAGGGATATAATATTTGCTTTCATCGCTTTTATTTTAAGTCTAGTTTTAGAAGGATTTGGCTTGGTGAGTACAGCTTTTGTTATAAGGGGGATTGTCATCACTTATTTTTCCTTCAAGTACTGGCGTTTACATGAAAAGGTAAAATCTCAAAAATGGCATGGCAAAGTACTCAAACTCTCTTGCTTTATGTTATTATTTGGCTCTTGGGTTATTTGCTTTGGTACTGAATACACTATTCACTTCAAACACCTTATTTATATAGGCTCCTACTGCTTAATGACCTTAATGGTTGCAAGTAGAGTGATCGTCGCCCATAGCAATGAGTCTCTTGATATAGAATTTAAAAAGTGGCCTGCTCTTGCGCTAGGTATAATATTACTCATAGCCGCCTTTACCCGTGCAAGTGCCCTTTTTATCGAAGGATCTTATATCCGTCATTTAGGTTACACCGCCTTGATGCTGGGAATAGCTGTCTTGATTTGGATCAGTGTTTATTTTAAGAAAGTACTGTTTCACTTTTCAGAAGAAAATAATTAGGATAGATTATTGCTATGTTGCGTATTCTTATGCTTTTTACATTATGCCTATTCATCAACACCGCTTATTCAGAAGCCGTTGATGCGCATATAGATATTTCTTACACGGAAGCATCTCTAAATAAGATTACAGATATTCAGCTTATTTCACCTCTTATTCATTGTGATGATTGTGACGATGATTGCTCGGAAGAAAAAGACTGCTGTCAAAAACTATGCTCTTCAGTTCATGCCACACTCTATCATTCTCCTCAAACGGCTCACATGTGTAAGAACAATGTTTATAGTCTTAGTAATCATTGGTATTACTTCAATAATTACATCTCTCCCCATATCGAGCCTGCAGTCAACCCCCCATTCTTTGCATAGAACTTTTTTCTTTTACTCACTTAATTAGAGATATGTTTTATGATTTATTTATTATTATTTTTATTGTGTCTTGAGACACAAGCTTCAGAAATTCAACACACCCATGCCGAGCAAAAAAAACATCTGCATGGAACCCATAGGGAATGCCCGCTGCCTAAAATACTGAGGATATCATTAATTGCGCTATGGAGTTTCACCCTAGCGTACAAAAGAGTAGGTATGAAATTCAAAGCTCCCAAAGCTTAGAGGAGCAAGCGGCTCAGATACCGAACCCGGTGATTAATTCTAGGTATGTCAAAGGAGAAGATGCAGGCCAGGTAAACAGTGAGCTGGAAGCAAATATTCAATTTAAATTAGAGTTGGGGGGAAAACGGAATGCTCGTATCAATAAGGCTAAATCTATCTTGGCCAGTACAAACCTCAGTCTCAAAGAGCGGCAGGTTCAGGTAAAATTAGAGACCATCACAGCTCTTTATCGTCTCAAGCAACTGAAACAAGAAACGAAAATGGTGAATCAAACCTTGCAGGCTTATAGACAAGTAATAAAAAAACTACGCAATATTCCAACACTCAATTCGGAACAAGAGGCTTCTCTGACCCTGTTTGAAGTAGCTTTAGAAGAGACCAAAGTCCTTCAATCAGAGCTCTTTCAAGAAGAAAAAAAACTTGAGCACTTTTTTTCATGTGGCCACAGGAAACTCACTGGATGAGATCAGCCCCTATCTTCCCAAGATTCCTCGTACCTGGCCCCAAGTAGAAAAACAAAAGCATAGTGATCAGTCAGCTCATATAAAAACTTTAAATGCTCAAAGTAAAATAGCTGAGACAGAAATTGAGATTGAAAACTCCAAAGCTTGGCCGACCTTACAAGTTGGACCAGCTGTCATGATTGAGCAACAAGGTGATACTCGAAATGAAATGCTGGGGGTAAGCCTAAATCTTCCCCTTCCTCTTTTTCAAACCAATGGTGGAGGAAAAGCTTATGCCAGAAGCAATCATCTTAAAGCTAAAAAGATAGTTGAGCTCACTCATGCTTTTGAGAGTCATGAGCGCTTTGAACAACTGCAAGTGTATGAGAGCACAGTGGAGTCATTAGAGAGTTCCCTTTCAACGACACGATTGCTACAGAAGCACTCTCGACTGACTAAATTATATGAAAGAGGTGTTATCTCTAACGAAGTGTATCTCGATTCAATAGAAAAAAAACTTAGTTTTATCCAAAGAAAAAATCAAAGAATCATGACCGCCCTTAAAAGTCTTTGGAATATTTATAAATTTAATGGAAAGGTTATGGATAAGGACATCTTATGAAATTTTTAGTTATATTTTTATTTACAACTTTATGCCTGGCTTCAGGTGATCACTCCGCCGGTGATAAGAAAGTCGAACTCAAGCCTTGGAGTGCGGTGACTGATCATAGCGAACTAGATGGTTTTAAGCTCACTGAAAAAGCGCAAAAAAATTTAGGTGTTGAATTTATGAATCTTAAAGGGAATGGGCCATGGACTGTCCCTCATTCAGCGATTCTTAAAATCAAACACTCATATGCAGTTTTTAGAAAATGGGATGGATGGATCACAATCATTTTAGTGAAAGTTCTCTCTCAAAATAAAGAGGGTTACACAATTAGCTCTGTTGATTTGCAGGATAATGATCTCGTGGCTATTGCAGGTGTACCTTTTTTAAGAATGACAGAAGCGGATCTCAACTCAGATACAGTTGATGCCTGTTCTCATTAAAATTTGCGAGTATAAATTATGATATCAAGTCTAGTAAAATTTTCTATCGACTATCGTTGGGTCGTTATTATTGCCACTTTAATGTTGGCCCTCCTGGGTTGGGAGTCCTTTAAAAAACTTCCTATCGATGCGGTACCGGACATCACCAATGTTCAAGTTCAAGTGAACACTCAGGTGGAAGGGAGAGGTCCAGATGAGATTGAGAGAATTGTGACCTATCCGATAGAGTCAGCTCTCAATGGAGTTCCAGGTGTTAGTCAAGTTCGCTCTATCACTCGTTATGGACTTTCTCAAGTCACGGTCGTGTTTGAAGATGATCAAGATATTTATCTTGCCCGCCAATTAGTGGGAGAGAGGCTACAGGCCATAAAAAATCAACTCCCCAATTTTGTGGAACCTGTGCTAGGCCCTGTTAGTACGGGGTTAGGGGAGATCTATCACTATATCATTGAAGCTAAAAATAAGAAGACAGGGGAAGAGAGATTTAAACAACTCACTGAACTACGTGCGCTGCAAGACTGGTATGTAAAGCCTAGGCTTTTAAGTGTGAAAGGAGTTGCCGAAGTCAATACGATTGGAGGTTATGAGCGCCAATATCATATTGAGCCTGATCCAAAGGCCATGGCCAAATATGGATTACATTTTGCAGATATCGAAAAAGCGATTGAAAAAGTAAATCAAAATGCTGGAGGAGGTTATGTTGAGCAAACTGCTGACCAATTTATTGTCCAGGCCAGTGCACTCTTTGAGAAAATAGAAGATATAAGAAACGTTCCTGTAAAAACTCTTGGGAATTTAAAAGTGATCACTATTGCTGATATTGGAGTGGTAAGTCTAGGTAAAGAGCTCAGAACCGGGGCTGCTCTCTATAACGGAGAGGAAGTGGTTCTCGGCACAACGCTTATGCTCTTGGGAGA
Organism: Halobacteriovoraceae bacterium; assembly: GCA_002713145.1. GTDB lineage: Bacteria > Bdellovibrionota > Bacteriovoracia > Bacteriovoracales > Bacteriovoracaceae. The sequence continues at coordinate 50,126 of PAVS01000018.1, read as the reverse complement.
GAACTCACGAGAAGTCAGCCTGCGAGTCGCAGATAAAATAGAAGAAATTAAAAAAGGATTACCAGACGGTTATCAAATTAAAACCCTCTATAATAGATCTGATTTAGTTAATAAAACATTGGATACGGTTAAGCATAATCTTCTGACAGGAGCTGTCCTTGTTATCATTATTTTGTTTTTATTAGTAGGGAATATTAGAGCGGCGATGATCACCGCTATTGTGATACCTATCTCACTCTTAATCACTTTTATCTTGATGAAAAAATATGGAATCTCAGGGAACCTCGTAAGCCTCGGAGCTCTGGATTTTGGGATCATCGTGGATGGTGCGGTCATAGTGCTGGATAATTGTGTTCGACATATTCAAGATAAAGCACAATCTCTTCAGCGCAGTTTAACAAGGGGTGAAATAAAAAAAACGATTCACACTGCCACTATGGAGATCAGAAAGTCAGCCGGTTTTGGTGAATTGATTATTGTTGTGGTCTTTTTACCCGTCTTTGCTTTTGTGGGTATTGAGGGAAAAATGTTTATCCCCATGGCCGCGACTTTTATTTTTGCTCTGCTCAGTGCTTTGGTGCTTTCTTTTACTTTAGTCCCAGCGCTGGCTTCAATTCTTTTAAAAGGAAATGCTAAGGATAAAAAACCATTTCTTATGCGAGGGCTTGAAAAGATTTATGCACCCGTATTAAACTTCTCACTCAAAGCTCGCAGACTTATTATGGCCTTTGCCTTAATCGCAGTCGTGCTAGGTGGTCTTGGCTTTAATCGTTTGGGGGGAGAGTTTCTCCCTACTTTAAATGAAGGCTCAATTGCAGTGCAATTAATTAGACCGGTGAGTGTGGGGATAAGTCATTCTGTTGCTTTAGAATCAATCTCTCAAAAAGTCATGGCCCAAGTACCCGAAGTAGAGCATGTCTTTAGCCGAATAGGAACCGCTGAGATTTCAATGGATCCCATGGGCCCGAATATTTCTGATGTCTATGTGATGCTCAAACCAAATCCCAAGCGCTCTAAACAAGAAATTGTTGAAGATATTGTTAAGCGCTTAGAGTCTACCACTCCGGGACAACGAATTCTTGTGAGTCAGCCTATTCAGCTGCGCTTTAACGAACTTATGGAGGGAACCAGATCGGATGTGTCTTTAAAAATTTTTGGTGAGAATCAAGATGTACTCACTGAAGAAGGGCAAAAAATTGTCGAACTTATCCAGACACTTCCAGGAGCTGGAGATGTGGAGCTAGAAGCTAAAGGGAAAATGTCTATCTTAGATGTAGAACCTAAATATGAGCAATTACAAAAATTGGGGCTCTCTAGTGCTGAAGTGTTAGAGTCCGTAGGTATCGCTATCGGTGGAAACCAAGTTGGTATCTTCTATGATGGGATGAAGCGCTTCCCCATTATCATCCGCCTAGGACCTGAGGAAAGAAATGATATTGAAAAATTAAAAAAACTTCCTGTTGGGCTCGCCGGAGGGGGAACCATTCCTCTTGAGGAAGTGGCTTCAATTCGCTTTAAAGAAAATTATAGCTCTTATTCTAGGGAAGAAACAAAGCGGCGAATAGCTATTTTAATTAATCCACGAGGTAAGGATACGGAATCCTTTATTGAAGAAGCACAAAAGATTGTGGATGAACAAGTAGAACTTCCAGATGGTTATTATCTGGAATGGGGAGGAAATTTTAAAAACCTTAAAGAAGCAAAGAGTAGATTATATGTCTTAGGACCCCTTGCCCTCATTTTAATTCTTTTTATGATCTATGCTGCTTTTAAAAATATGTATGAAACACTGCTTATCTTTTTATGTGTGCCGTTCGCCCTTGTGGGGGGAGTGGTTGCGCTTCTCGTGACGGGAATACCTTTTAGTGTTTCCGCTGGAGTGGGCTTTATAGCTCTCTCGGGGATAGCTGTTCTCAACGGCGTGGTGCTGGTGAATAACTTTAACAACCTCAGCGAGAGCGGAAAAACGGGAGATGAGGTGATTAAAAAAGGCTCATTACTTAGGCTGAGACCCGTTATGATGACAGCACTCACTGATATTTTTGGTTTTCTACCAATGGCCCTGGCCACCAGTCTAGGAGCTGAAGTGCAAAGACCATTAGCAACTGTCATTATTGGAGGAATTGTTTCATCAACCATTCTTACTTTAGTTGTGTTACCCACATTTTATTCTTATTTAGAAACTCTAATTTTAAAACATAAACAACAAACCTCACAGGAGAGAGTATGAAAAATCTTTTTACATTTATTTTATTAGCAGCCTTTGTCATCATCCTCCCAGAAGCAAGTGCTCAGGAATCAAATACTAAGACAATGAAACCCACAGAGGCAAAAGAAAACCAAACAAAGCCTAGAAGACGCAAAAAAGTTATGATGTGCCATGAATGTGGTAAGCCAGAGGTTGAGTGCGAGTGTGAAGGTGAAGGTCATGGAGTGGAACATGAAGAGCATTCAGATCATGAAGGTGAAGATGATGCATAAATAGCTAGGTTTCTAGGACTTAGCTTGCGATCAAAAATTTCTAAAACTTCAAGTTTATGACCGAGTTCTTGTAAAAAGAGTGCTCGGTCTAAAATAATATAAGCTTCAATGACGCGCCCAAAAAGACCTCTTAAAATATCGGTATAGATAATCTCAGAAACCATTTCTTGATTATTCTTTTGATTGTAATATTTCTGAGTCTTCTCCAGTGAAGGGATAAGATCACCAGCATATTTCTGAGCATATTTTGAAAATGACATCTCGTAATCTTTGAGCTTAGTTTGCCCGGTAGGAATAAATTCTCGATGCCCTAAGAAATACAAATAACAATGAAGCATATAGCGGTATTCTCTAACTTTTATTTTTAACTCCAGTTGTTCACTTGTTTGGTAGGCATATGATCGTGCGGCAAGATTAAAAGCGTTCGTGCTCAAATGTAATCCGTCTTTTTGTGCTCGTTTTGAAAGATTATATTTAGAAGTCAATTTATGATAGCAACAGCCTACACTCAAGAGATGATCAGCTTGTGACTTCTGAAAATAATGTATAATATCTGCTGAGAGATCACCGCAAGCATGTAATCCCAGTACCAAGTTTTTAAGATAAATATTATTTCGAAAAACAGGTGCCTTCTCATTAAAACGTAACGGTACAAATTCAATTTTGTTTTGATTTTGAGAATGATTTCTTAATATTCTTTTTCTACCAGACTCATGCAGATTTGAATCTTGATCAATACAAAAGCTAAAGCGATCTCGCTTGTGAATGAGATTCTCAGACAGATGACCTGCGCCACCGCCAATATCAATAAGATTGAGCTGATCGTATTCATTTAACAAAAAAGAAATTTGGGCAATCTCGTGAGCCTTTTTCTCTTTAATCTTGTTGGAAATGAGTGAGGGGGATTGAAATGAAAGTTGTGGGAAGTCAATAAGATCTCGAATTGTAGCTAAGAGCTCCGAGAACTCAGGAATCTTGGTATTAAGTTTGAATTCATTCTCAAAAGTAACCAGTTCAGTTGTATCTTTTTGCATCAACTCTTCAACCCAAGGACGTATTTGAGTGGGACAAAAATTTGGGTACTTTCGAATGGGCTCTCGTTCTAAAAAGGACTGCCACTTTTTTAAAAAATCTCGGCAATTGATAAAGCGCTCTTCAAGATTCATTTTCTAAACCTAGTGATATAATCACATTTACGACAAAGCTCTTCTTTTAATTGATGATTTTGAAAACCCTGGGCCATAGCCTGGGCCCTAGGAGAGTTGATGATTTCATCTATAGAATTTTCAAAAAGATTACCTAGATTGATGATATTTTGATCATCTAGGCAACAAGGAGAGACATTTCCATTAGCGTGAATGGCAAAGTGATCAATAAGTCCATTACAGCGACCGCTTTTTGATAATTCTTCACCTCCAAGTCTGGGCCACTCGAAGCGTGAATCAAAATGCAAATACAGACGTCCTGTAAGCTTTTTAGATTTTATCCGACCAAGCTCTAAGTTTCTATTGATGGTACAGTTCAATTTATTTTCTAGATATTCAAAAACTGGTTCATTAACTTCAGAGCTTTCCTCTTTAATATTCCATAATCTAATATTGAGATAAAGATCTGGTTTTTGCGATTGTGCCTTTGCAATAAAAGCGTAGATTTTATCTAAGTAAGACACAAGTGGTTTGTTCGGAAAATTATCCATATAACTTTGAGCGGAAATATTGATTTGATGAATCGCTGTTGAGTTTAAAAGAAGGGATTCATATTTTTTGAGTAAAATTCCATTGGTAGTGAGCTGAATTTTGGTTTGATACTGATCACAGAGCTCCATGATTTTTTCAAATTGAGGATGGGCCAGGGGCTCACCCATAAGATGTAAACAAATTTGCTCTGTAAGTGGAGAGACTTGCTTGAGCGTGTGTTCAAATTTCTCAAGGGGCATATAGCTTTTCTGTCTCTCTTCAATAGGACAAAAAGAGCAGCTTAAATTGCAAATATTAGTAATTTCAATATAGATACGCTTGTATTTTTTCATCATTATTCTCAATAAAACCCAGTGTTTAGCTTGTATCATAGCAAGCCTAAAAAACACAGTGTTAAGCTTTGGGAATAGGAAGCATTTTAGTCAGATTCTTTAAAGTTTATCTCTTATATTTTCGATAAGTTGTATATGAAAAGCCTTGGTTTTATACCTCTATTCATCGTTTTTACTTATGCAAGTTTGCTACAAGCACAACTGCCTCGTTATATTCCAGCTCAAGAGATGTATGACTATCAAGTGCGAGCTATTGAAGCAGAAAGACAAAGAGGACAACAAGCAGGTTTATCTCAGCAGCGAATTAATGAAATCGTGAGAGACATGACATCTAGATTTAAGATGCAAGCCCAAGGCATAAGACCTAGAGAGCAGAGATATCAAGCTACCCTTGCAAATTATCAAGATTACCGGGCGAGAATGATTCGACATTTTAGAGCGACACAGGGCAGTTTGGGGCGAAGTCTATCAGATGAAGAAATCATTCAACGCTTGCGACAAGAGGGAAATTCGGCTGTGACCAGGGCCTATTATAATTTGGACACGGAGCTGGCACAAATTCTTGATTGGCACCAAGCCTATCAAACAGAGAACACAGGGAGCTCTTCAGAGAGACTGAGTGTGCTTGCGGATGAAAATCGAGCAAGAGTCACTGCTATCAATGGTCAATTTGCTAGAACCACTGAAAAATCTTTAAGCTTTGGCTATCAAAAATCTGTAGGGGTCTATGCCACACCTATTAATCCAAGTGAAAATAACTCACCAGAAACTATTGTTGGATTTACTTTTAGCAACGATGGCAAGAGACCAGAACAAGGAGTGCGAAAATTTAGTTTTCTCGCGCCAGGAAATAACCCTCAGTTTGCAGGTATCAAAATTCAAGAAGATGCCCAAACAAGTGGAGGGGATTCTCATAATCTGATGGAGACCTCTCTCTATGTTATACCGAGAAGAAATGTCCCTACGATGCGACTTAACGAAGAGACGAATATATTCGAAGTGACCCTTCCCACCGGTGAGAAAGCCTATTTTGATGGTGAAACCATGAGACTTATTAATAATGAGGAAAGTGTACTTCATAGTGGCGTTCAAGATGTCCGCACTGATCGGCATTCCAGAACTTTTGCTGATATTAATTATCGCGGTGAGGGAGTGAGTATTCGCGTGGATGCTCGATCAGGAAATCCAGAAGTACCTAGAACAACAACTTTTAATAATAATGAACAAGGAACCCAGGCCATATTAACTTATCAAGGGGAAGAGTGTAGGGTGGCTAAAACCTCGCTCTTTACTGAAGAGAATAATAATGATGCAACTTTTTATGTGAAGCTTACTGATAGAGAACTCAATGAAAGAGTGCTTAAACCTCTTTGTGGCTGGGATATTTCTCATCTGCTTGGAGATACAAGTGCACCTATGAGTACAGGCTCACCTGTCTCTACTCCTGAGATTGAAAGAGGTGTCGCAATGAAGACTACATCGGAAGAAGCTGAGGTAAACACGGTGACTATTCCTGAAATTGCGACTCCTGTTGAAGTCACTACTAAGAGTGAATGCCTCGAGCTGAGTTCAGATTATTTCGAGGGTGATGTGGGGGAGAAGAAAATTGATGAGTACTTAAGAATTCAAGGAAAAATTACTTTGCACCGCCTTGGGCTGATGATTTTACATGCCAGTCAAAAAGGTACTGACATCAAGAAAACGATAAGTGATTTAATTGAACAGCGCAATCCTGAATTACATCAACAGTTTATCGATTCAGCTAAGCAGAAGACACGAAATCAACGATTATTGATGGTGATGGGTGAGTTACATGAATTCTCCCAAACTCAAGAGGTTGCAGATGAGCATAAGCTTAAACTTGAAGATCTCTTTACTATGGAATTATTAGTTAAAGCTGAAAAAAAATATGGAAGAAGTTATAAAACCGGAGTTATGGATTTTACCAGTATTATTCGAAATTCATTGAACCCAAGATTGGGAGAGAAAAAAGAAGCCACTCGCAAACGCATACAAACCGTGATGAATGATCTTCATCAGCAAAAAGCTAAGTTTGAACAAGAGCTATTGCCTCATATATCAAACTCATGTCAATCCCGTTTAAATCAAGCTGAATGTTTTATCCTAGAGGATCGCTCTGCGAGTAACCAAGATGAACTTATTCGAGACACCAGCCCCATTCTGTATGAGTTAATAAAAACCGCTCAGGAAAAAGACATTGATCTAGGTCCATCCTTTCGCTGGAATAACTACTGGCTGCATGTCTCGAAATAGCTAAAAAAGTAAACTTGTATTGCCAAATTAAACTTAGGGTCTAATATAAACTATAAAAAAATGATTAAACTAATCTCTTATGGAAAGTTTTTTAAATAATTTTTTATTATCGAGCTCAATAATACTGTTATTGAGTGTTTTATTAAGTAAATCTTCGAGTCGCTTCGGTCTTCCAATTCTTATTATATTTATGTTTATAGGAATGTTGTCAGGAAGTGAAGGTCTCTTGGGTATATATTTCGAGAACTATGAATTAACTCATTCTCTTAGCCTCATTGCATTATGCTTAATCATTTTCTCTGGAGGGATAGAGACTGAACTCAAGGATATTAAAAAAAACTTAGGGCGCGGGATTTTGCTGTCGTCAGTTGGAGTTTTACTAACAACTTTATTTGTCGGAATATTTGTGCACTTTATTCTAAAGTTGAGTGTATTAGAGTCGTTGTTAATGGGTGCAATTCTATCTGCTACTGATGCAGCAGCTGTTTTTTCTGTCTTTAAGGATAAGAGTGCGCAAGTGATCGCACGGGATAAGAATCTTTTGAAGTTTGAGTCCGGTAGCAACGATCCAATGGCTTATTTCCTAGTCACAGTTATTCTCGGACTTATTGAAAGTGATACTTATCAAATAAGTGAAATTAGTTTGAGCTTTGTGTTGAATCCCATTGTAGGGTTAGGCGTAGGTGTCATCCTTGCACGTGCTTTTATTTCATTAAATAATGTAATCAACTTAGAGTATGTTGGATTATATCCAGCTTTAACATTATCTTTTCTTTTTTTAAATTACTCTATTTCAAGTCAGCTTGATGGAAACGGTTTCTTATCAGTTTATGTGTTTGGCCTATTGATTAGTAGCCGTAAAATTATCCATAGAACATTTTTATACAGTTTTTATGATGGAATTTCATGGCTCTCTCAAATTGGGCTTTTTGTTATGCTGGGTTTGCTTGTTTTTCCAAGCCGCTTAATGAAGATTGCTCCAGAGGGAATCGTTATTGCTTTGTTTTTGGTTTTTGTGGCACGTCCTTTGACTATATTTTTATGTCTATTATTTAGTAAATTTAATACAAAGGATAAAATCTTTATTTCATGGGCAGGTCTAAAGGGGGCAACTCCTATAGTTTTTGCCAGTCTTGCAGCTGTTAAAATGGGAAATAAAGCGTACCTTCTTTTTGATATAGTTTTTTTTGTTGTCATTGTCTCTGCTATCACACAAGGAATGACACTTAAACTTGTCGCTAGAAAACTCGGTCTTTTATATGAGGCTATAGAGGATCCAAGTTTTCCGATAGATTTCGAGATTTTAGAAAAAACGAAAAATGGGATTAAAGAGCTGAATATTGAATCAGGAGATTTTGCTGTTGAGAAAAGGGTTATAGATTTAAATCTTCCCGTAGGTAGTTTGGTTTTGTTTATCAAGAGAGAGGGCTCCTTTATCATACCTGATGGTTCGACTAAATTTTTGGTAAATGATAAAGTTCTTGTTGTAACAAATGTTAAAAATGATATTGATACTGCTACAAACTGTTTTAAACGAGCATATAAAATCCATCAAGAAGTAGTTTCTCAGGAGCTAAAAAATGACACTTAAAATTATACTATTTTTTACCATCGTTCTAAGCGTCTCATGTACAGAGAGTAAAGAAAGCCCAGACCTTCAGAAAAAAAGAGTGATCCCACAGAGAGAAGAACTCAAAATTGTTTCGTTAAATGAATCTGAAAAACTTAAAGGACAACTCGTTTACGTGCCTATCTATTCGAGCGTGTATAATGAATTTGAAGGAAATTTACTTCATATGACAGGTATTTTAAGTATAAGAAATATTTCTTTAAAAGAAGAGATTATTATAAAAAGTGTTGATTATTATGATACAAATGGAAAACTGATCAAACAATTTATTTCACAACCTTTTTCACTGGGTAAAATGTCTACTAAAGATTTTGTTATCGAAGAATCAGATCTATCGGGAGGTACTGGTGCAAATTTTTTAGTTGAGTGGACTTCTAAGAATAAAGTTGCTGCTCCCATTATGGAGTCTGTAATGTTAGGCAGTTTTGGAACAAAAGGATTTTCATTTTCCAGTAGAGGCCAAGAAGTCGAAGCTCATTAATTTCATAGATATACTTTATTATGTAATTCTGTTAGAATGTTTATGTGCAAAAAGAAAACATGTTTCGTAAAATTAAATCTCTAGGTCGTGTTTTTAGTCCAATATTACTGGCTTATACTCTTTTTTGTGCATGTTTCTATGACCCAGTAGTTACTGTCGATGAAACTTCTAGAACACCATTTTTTAATGAAATTATTGGGCCATCTGTTGGTCTTGCAATTAATACAAATAGATTTAAATTACATGAGCCTAAAACTAAGGTTATTTTTAAAGATACACTTCCCAATAGATTTAAATTTTTTAATAAATTTCTCGTAATTTGCTCAATTTTATTTGCTTTCTATTATTATCAAAATTTTCTTTCTATTATAAAACACTCGTTAAAAATCAGGGCTCCCTCAGTTTAGTCACATTTATTTATTCATTCATCATCGTTAATTAAATGAAAAGGAAATTAATATGACTTTGAAATCAAAGTTAGTATTCTCCTTTGTTTTTTTTATTACTTTGGCAACCTTTACTTATTCTTTCTTAGTTGAAGCTCAAGTTTCACAACAAAAAATTAAAGGAAGAATACTGAAAATTGAGAAAATAAAAGCTTTAAAACTGTGGAAGCTATATCTTTTTTCAGAGGGTGATGTCATTGAGATCGATATTAAAAATAAAGAAGATGCTTTAAAATTAAAAAAGTATAATAAGAAGTATATTCATATCGTATATAATGTTTATCTTACGCGTGGTTTTTTTCTTTCTAAAAACAGATTATATTCATGGCGTGATGTTAATAATATCAATTTGGTTCAAGAGAAAAAGTATCTAATAGATAGAATTGATCACAATTTGACATGCTCTTTGCTGGCAGAGCTTAAAAAAAATAAAGAGCTGAACTTGTCTGTAGAAAAACATTTGAAGGATAATAATTTTAATATAAATGATATTTTAGCCCAATGTTCTTTATAATTTCAGTGCCCGTGCTAGGCACTGAAGTATAAAATTTATGACTTAATATAAGCATCATAGATTATCAAAGCTAAAGCTAAGATAAAGAAACTGAAAAAGAATAACCACTCTTTTAAATCTTTCATCGATTTCTCCAAGTTAAAGTTTTAATTTTTTTTAAATTTAAACTTTAGTGGGAGGGCCCCTAGGGGAAATAGAAGATAAAGCTGAGAGTTTATCTTGAGCGGAAAGAAACCATTTTAAATGGTATTTTGAGGATGTAAGAAATAAATTGGACTCTCTCAAATTGATTGAGAATTCAAATTGCGGTTTTTGAGGTTCCTCATATCCATTCGTATTATAAATCACTGAGCTAACGGATTGAGAAGAAAGACTAAGAATTTCTCTGTCATGACTATCGGAAATCGCCAGGTTTGTCGTAAGGAGGTATAAGGAGATGGAAAATGATAAAATGAGCATTTTCATAGACTTATTTTAGTCTATAATAATTTCTCTGCCAATCATTCTCTATTTAAAATATGCTATAGTCCCTCTCTTCCAGGAGGATCTTGATGAAAAAAGCTCTCGTATCAGTTTGTTTAATGATGTGCCTCACATTCGCAACTATGCCTAAATCCGAAGCGGCTGTGGGACTTATTATGAAGAACAAAACGGTGGCCCTGACTGGTTTAGCCACGGTGCCAGTGAGTTTACTCTTGGCCACCAATGTTTCAAATCTAGGTTGGGCCATAAGTTTACTCATAATTGGACCCGGGCTAGGTATCATTATCCTGGATGAAGAGAATCAAGAAATTTCATTTGAACCCCTTGAAGATCATTATCTTGATGAGCTTGGTCTGACCCAAGAAGAAGCTGTGGCTTATCATGAGAATCTCGATCAGCTCTCACTGGTTGCAAACGAAATTGCTCTAAACTTACCAGCTAATTCTAGTGTCGAAGACGCAAAAGAGCTTTGGGGTGAGTATGGTCAATTTCTTAATCAAGAGGCTTTAAGTGCTGCGGTAAAGATCATTAATAATTCTGTTCAACACCATTTTTAAATTTTTGAATAAAGTCATATAGTTGGTTGAGTCGCTCAATTGGGTTTTGAAGATTCAAAATCTCCTGCATGGAATTCTCTGGCATTCTAAAAAAGCGAAAGAGTTTAAAAGTAAAATCATTTACAGATTGCTCTTCAATAAGATCAGCTAATTGTTTTTTAGCTGTGAATAATTCCGTCTGTGTCGTAAGTTGAGCTAACTGAGCTCTTAGAAAATCGATAATATAGGTTTTCTGCTGCGTTAGCTTGGGGGTGAGACTTTCGAAATCGACTTGGTCAAAATCAAGATACTCTTGGCAATGGGCCACTTTATAGGGTGTGCTTTGATTTATATTAATAATCCTATAGCGCTTAAGCATATGCACGTGAATCAAATATCTTCCATCAACTGTTTCTTCAACAATCGACACAGGACCTGCGCTAAAAACATCTTCAGGACTATAGGTGGTGAGATTTTGTTTATAGAGCTGAAAAAGTTCTTCTCTGGTTTTGACTTGGTTTTTTTGTCTGGTGGCAAAGCGTTCAATACTTTTGGTATGACAAACTCCTAAAAGTCTTTTTTCTCTTACACAGTCTTGTACCATTTGGCGGTAGCGAGGTTCAAAGACATGTAAGGGAACAATGGTTTGAGGAAAGCTTACGGAGCCAGGAATAGGAAACAGAGCAATTTCAAAAATTCCGTCTTTATTCACATGAAGCCTTATTTTTTTTATAAAAAAAAAGAGAACTCCGTAGAGTTCTCTTATTTCGGATGAAACTTACATAAACACAAATCTCTAGGATTATGTCTTTATGCAATTTTGCATCCTGTAATCATACTAAAACAAAACGGGTTAAAAAGCTTTAATATAATGTTTTAGAATTGTGGACTCTTTTGTACAGTCTGTTTGGTTTTCACTTTTAAGTCCTGTCTAAGTATTGTATTAAAAGAGTATGGGGCAAGTTAAGAATATTCAATTTAAAGATCCAGATTTTAAGCACATTCAAAGGGTGATTCAAGCATGTGAGGCCAAAAAAATTCTTCTGCTTGGAAAGCCTGGAGTGGGAAAGTCCACCCTGGCAAAGAAGATTGAAAAGGAGCTGTCTTTTAAACATATAGAAGTAGATAAGCTTTACTGGAAACATAAAAAAGGTGGAGCTGTTAACACTCAATTTACCCAGGATTTAATAAATGCCGTTTCAGAAGAACCATATGTGGTTGAAGGTTTGTACAAACACACTCGTGTAATTTTACAAAACAAAGTCGATCTCATCATTACCCTGAAAGCTTCAAGACCTAAGAGATTAATAAGATTGCTTTTTAGAGATATAAAGAGGTTTGTAAAAAGAGAGCAAGTCACTTCAGATTTTTTTTGGGTGCTAAGGAATAAAAAATAAAAAAAAAGAGAACTCCGAAGAGTTCTCTTTTGGATGAAACTTGCACACGTTCCGATCGCTAGGATACTGACGTTATGCAATTTTGCATCCGTAAGAGTAAGATAAAAGAATGATCAAAAAAAATCATCTATATGATGTATTAGTTTTGTTACTCATTATTCAAAAATGTTGAGTGCAACGTTTTCTTTGACACTAAATAGATGTTAAGCATTTTTTACAATAAATTGACAAAAATGAAGTTGATTTAAATACCCTGCAGGGGTATGTTGGATTTAAACTAAAGTGAGGAAATTATGCAACAAGCAGTCTTATATAGAATGAATACCAAAGATCATGTCTGTCCCTATGGAATTAAGTCTAAGGATCTTTTAGAAAAACAGGGTTATAAAGTTATAGATCATAAACTAGAAACTCGCGACAAAGTCGACGAGTTTAAGGACAAGCATAATGTCAAAACAACTCCACAAGCTTATATTGGAGAACAACGCATAGGTGGATATGACGATCTGATAAAATACTTTAATAAATCGACTTTAAAGCAAGAGGGCACCACCTACCAACCTATTATCGCTATTTTCTCTTCCACATTTATTATGGCGCTTGCTTTCATTTGGAGCCGCGGTAATCTGGCATTTATTCCTTTTGTAGAAAGTTTTATTGCTCTCAGTATGTGTGTGTTGGCCATACTTAAACTTAGAGATCTTTACTCATTTTCTAATCAATTTGTCACCTATGATCTTTTAGCAAGAAAGTATGTGAACTATTCTTATATCTATCCTTTTGCTGAATTTTTTGCTGGGGCAGGAATGATCGCTTCAGTTCTGACTCCACTGGTTGCTTTGACTTCAATTTTTATTGGAAGTATTGGGGCCATCTCTGTTATCAAAGCGGTCTATGTGGAAAAACGAGATATAAAATGTGCCTGTGTGGGAGGAGATAGTAATGTTCCTCTAGGATTTATATCATTGACTGAAAATGTGATGATGTTGGGTATGGGGATTTGGATGCTCTATTCAAAGGTGTTGTAATTGAAAAAAGGCACAGATCACTCTAAAAACTTAGCTCGGATAAAAAGAGTGGAAGGGCAGATTCGCGGCATTGCTAATATGGTTGAAGATGAGCGGTACTGTGTAGATATACTCACGCAAATAAAAGCGGCACGTTCTGCACTTAGGTCTTTGGAAAGTAGAATTTTAGAGGAGCATTTAAATCACTGTGTTAAAAAAGCTGTGAAAAGCAAAAATTCTAAAGAAAGTGAAGAGATGGTATCTGAACTTATTGAAATTATTAAAAAGGCAAGACAATAAATTTTGAAATACTGTATAGGGGTATGTTAAGCTTATTATGATGAAAATCTTATTTACACTCACATTTATTTTTTCATTACTCTCAACTCAGACCTTGGCCACGATGTGTGGTGTGAATTGTGAGCTGGAAAAAGAGTTAGACAGAATGAATGCCCAAGCCGAGAGTCATACTTGTTGCCATGGTCATAATTCAGAAGAAAAGAGTAATCATGGGTCACATTTATGTTCTAGTGATTTAAGTGGTATTTGCTCTCATCAACAATTTGCACTGAACACTCATCTCAATATTGCTAAAGCTTTAGATCCTCTGGCTCTTGATGCCTCTATCAGCTATATCACTTTAATCAAAAGCTTAAGTCTTAATCATAGTAAAATTATGAATTATTACTTAGATTCACCTCTCTTACCAAGCAGCCAACCACTTTACCTTCAAAAAGAACAATTTCTGATCTAGTAAAACCTAAATTTAATTTTTATAAAATGAATTAAACATTAGGTTTTTTATGCGTATTTTTTTATATTTTATTATTTTAACTATAACTTCCTTTGCTTGGGCAGAAACAAGCTTTGATAAAGCTATTGACTCACTCAATGAGCATGAACTTATCAAGGTTGATTCTCTAGCAGTCACGGCGATAGAGAATGATGCCACTGCCGCTGGGAGCTGGGGCGATCCTCGTTTAAGTGTGGCCGCTGTTAACTACCCCCAAGATAGCCTCGCTCATGATGAATCCATGATGACAGGAGTTCAACTTGGTATTATGCAAACGATTTCACTTTCGGGGAAATATGACAAACTCAATGATTCGGTGCTGGAAAAATCTTTAGCCGCTAAATCTGATCAATTGCAAACACGTCGTAATCTTTTAAAAAAATTATGGGAACTGGCCATTGTCCAAGAAAAATTAAGATCTGAAAAAGCCATTTTAAATGAAAACTATAAATGGTTAGACACTAATCTTAAGGTCTCTAAAAAGCTCTACACCAATGGTAAAATTCCACAGCAAGCAGTGCTTGATATCAAATTAGAAAAAGTGAATTGGCGCTCCAAATTGCAGAAAAAAACTACGCCTTAGATCAACTATATTATCAGCTAGGTTATCTTCTTAATAAGAATGAGAAAAAACAACTTGCCATGGACTCTATACCTTGGTTAGTTTTAGATCAGTGGAAAAATGAGGAAGATAATAACGACTTTCAACAAAAATCCCTAGAGCATAAGCTTAAGGCCAGTGATTTAGCTGTCAGTGCTCAAAAGCGAGACCTCATTCCTGATATTACTCTTGGACTTACTTATACCAAACGAAATGATATTGACGGACTCGGAGACTTCGTAGGTGCGAGTGTTTCATTCCCTATTCCTACAAGCTCTAAAAAGTACGCTAGTAAAAAAAGTGCTGTGGCCACAAAAGCGATGAGTGAAGCCAAGCTTAGACATTATAAACTTAATAAGTCTACTACACTTGCAAGGTTGAATGTTCAAATAAAAGATCTTAATAACCAATTAAAAGTGCTAGACAATGAAGTCTTAAAGTTTGCTCAGAGTTCGCGAAATATAGTGTCTCGTTCTTATGCTAGAGGGGGGACAGACTATTTAGAATTGCTACGCTCTGAGCTGCAGTACCAGAACCAAAGACTTAAAAAAACTGCACTCACAGCTGCTATTAAAAACCAAAAGCTAAATTATTTATACCTCAACGGTGGCAAACTTGCACCACAGGAAGGGAAAGAATGAAAATACTTAATGTACTGCTGCTTTTTTTATTTATAGGGTGCTCACCTGAACCTGCAACTGATAAGGGTGAAAAGCATGAGCACAGTAAAACAGAGACCTACTATACTTGTTCTATGCATCCACAAATAAGACAAGAGGAACCCGGCAACTGTCCCATTTGTGGTATGGGGTTAACTAAAATCGTCATTGAAAAAGATGAAGAAAAAAGTGAGCTGGATAGCACTCCTGCTAGTTCCATTTATTATTGTGAAGCTGACCCAAGTGTGACCAGTGAAGCTCCGGGAGAGTGCCCGCTAGATGGATCTCCTATGCTCTTAAAAAATCCATCATTGGACACAGTTGCAAGAGTAAAACTGCGTGAAGCTCAAGTGGATCACTTTAGAGCAGATGTCTTTGAAGTCACCAAGATGACCATGCAAAAAAATATTAGACTTCTAGGACGAGTGCTTAAATCAGAGCAAAAAGAATCAAATATACCGGCACGAGTTCCCGGTAGAGTGGAAGAGGTTTTTGTAAAATCGACTGGGGCGTTTATCAAAAAAGGTGATCTTGTCCTCAAGCTTTATAGTCCTGAACTTTTAACAGGGGGAGAAGAGTATTTAATTGCGAGGAAAAATTATTTCTCTAATAAACGTAATAAAACTTTTAAAGAGCTTTATGAACAAAGTATTCAGCGTCTCAAGCTTTGGGGAGTGACGGAAGAGCAATTAGAAAATTGGGCAAAACAGAACGCTGTTCCTAGAAATATATCGATTTATTCCCCTGTGACAGGAATTGTGGAAAAGAAAAATGCTGTGTCAGGAAAATATTTTAAAGTCGGAGAAAGCTTTTTTGACTTGGTCGACCTTAGTAGCTTGTGGGTCGAGATGGATGTGTATGAACATGACTCGGGACTCGTAGCAACCGGGCAAATGGTCGAATTTGAATTTAGTGCCTATCCCGGCGAGAAATGGAAGGGAGTTATAGACTTTATTAATCCAGTTCTTGATGAAAAAACACGCACACTTAAAGTTCGTGCCACTTTAGATAATACCAATGGAAAATTAAAACCTGGTATGGTGGGAACGGCTTCAGTTCAGTTAAAATTAGATGAGATGCCTTTGGTTATTCCGAGAACTGCTATCGTCGATACCGGAAAGCGTAAAGTGGTATGGCTGCAAAAGGCTCCCAAGAAATATGAGGCTCAAGAAATTCTCACAGGATTTGAATCTGAAGGGTATGTTGAAGTCAAAGAGGGACTAAAGCTAGGGGATCAAGTTGTGATTGATGGAAACTTTCTGCTCGATGCCCAGGCTCAATTATTTGGTGGGTATGAGGAAAAAAATTAATGCAAAAATTGATTGATTTCTCCCTCAAATACCGCGTTTTCATTATTATTGCATTTGCTATAATTGCACTTGGTTCAATATTTGTTTTAGATAGGGCCAGGGTTGATGCCATCCCCGACATTGGGGAGAATCAGCAGATTATTTTTACAGAGTGGAGTGGAAGATCCCCTAAAGATATTGAAGAACAGATTACTTATCCTCTCAGTATTATTTTGCAAGGCATTCCTGGAATCGATCGAGTGAGGGGCACCAGTGCTTTTGGCTTTTCAACTGTGTATGTCATTTTTAAAGACGACGTGGACTTTTACTGGTCACGCTCAAGAGTATTAGAAAAATTATCAACAGCTCGCTCAGAGCTCCCTGAAGGAGTGAACCCTAGCTTAGGACCTGATGCTACCGGGCTAGGACAAATATTTTGGTACACCCTTGATAATAAACCAGACGCTCTCCATCCTAAATCATTACAAGAGCTGCGATCACTCCAAGATTTTTATGTACGTTATCTTTTGCAAGCCACACCGGGTGTGTCTGAAGTTGCCAGTATAGGAGGCTTTGTAAAAGAGTATCAAGTGGATGTTGATCCTAATAAAATTTTTGCTTTTGACATTCATTTTCCCCAAATCATTAAAGCGATTAAAAACTCTAATATAGATGTGGGGGCCGAAGTTATTGAAGACGGAGACCGAGAGCTGATCGTCAGAGGTGTGGGATTTTTAAAGAATATTTCTGATATAGAAGAAGTTGTAGTGGCCATTAAAAATGGAACTCCCATTAGAGTTAAGGATCTCGCTAGCGTTCAAATTGGTCCTGCATTTAGAAGAGGAGCTCTAGATAAAAATGGAAGTGAAGTGGTTGGGGGAATTGTGACCATGCGCTATGGCGAAAATCCTGCCCGTGTGATCAATGAGATAAAAGAAAAACTAAAACAGATTCGTGCAGGACTTCCAAAAGAAGTTGTTCTGGAGCCTTTTTACGATCGCTCAGAGCTCGTCGACAAAACCATGGGGACGGTCTACTCCGCTTTGACTCAAGAAATAATTATCACCGTCTTTGTGATTCTCTTTTTCCTTTTGCATTTTAAATCTTCAGTGCTGGTGAGTTTAACTCTGCCGTTTGGGGTGGGAATAAGCTTTATTTTGATGCATCTTTTTAGCATTGACTCTAATATCATGAGTCTTTCTGGACTTGTTATAGCCATCGGTTCGATGGTGGATATTGGAATCATTATGACCGAAAATATTTATTCCCATATCGCAGATCATAGGCCTAAAACTACCGAAGAGCGCTTGAAAATTATCGCTGATTCCGCTAAAGAAATTGGTCCCGCTATTTTAACTGCGGTGCTGACTACCATTATCACTTTTATTCCTGTCTTTGCGCTAGATGGTGCCGAAGGAAAACTTTTCGTACCCCTAGCATGGGCCAAAACCTTGGCCATGATAGGCGCAGTCATTGTCGCGATCATACTTATTCCCGTTCTCTCCCTTTTCTTTTTAAAAGATGACCTCAGGCCTATTGAAAAAAATAAAGTGAGCACCACGATTATTAAGTGGTATACGCCAACCCTTGATTGGATACTAGAGCATCGAAAAACTTTTCTTGCGCTCCCTCTTATTTTTTTAATCTTGGGCCTTTTTGCTTATACTCGCTTAGGTAAAGAATTTATGCCAGCACTCAATGAAGGGGATATTCTTTATATGCCCGTCACGACTCCTGATGTGAGTATCACTAAAGCGCGCGAGTTATTATCCTATACGGATAAAAAAATTAAAGAGCACCCACTGGTTGAAACAGCGGTAGGTAAACTTGGTCGTGCTGACACCAGTCTTGACCCAGCTCCTGTGGCAATGTTTGAAACCCTGATTCGACTCAAGCCCCAGAGCGAGTGGCCGAGTGGAACCAGTATATATGACATTATGGAAGAGCTAGATGGACAATTGCAAATACCTGGTTTGGTTAACTCATGGGATTTTCCCATCCAAACACGTATTGGAATGATTTCTACTGGAATCAAAACTCAAGTGGCAGTCAAAATATTTGGAGATAATCTTAAAAAGCTTGAGACTTTAGGCAGAGAAATTTCTCAAAAGTTAGAATCCGTTCCTGGTGCTTATGGAATTTATGCGGAACAGATTAATGGCAAACCCTATATTGAATTTGAAATTGATCGAGTGAAGGCCTCTCGTTACGGTGTGAACACGGGTGATATCAATAGCATCATCCAAACGGCCGTTGGCGGTATGACTATTGGTCAGATGTATGAAGGCAGGCAACGCTATCCCATCCGGGTTCGCTATAAAAAGGAGCTCAGAGATCGAATTGATAATCTAAAAAATGTCTTAGTCGCCACCCCCAGTGGACTTCATATCCCGGTAAGTCAGCTCGCAGATATTAAGGTCACAGTGGGCCCGGCGATGATTCAATCTGAAAATGGACTGCTTAGATCTACAGTTCAGCTCAATGTGAGAGATAGGGATGTGATCGGCTTTGTAGAAGAAGCTAAAGCAAAAATTGAAAAAGAAGTGGAGCTTCCCCCTGGCTACTCACTTCAATGGGCCGGTCAATTTGAAAATCAAAAACGAGCGACCCAAAGATTGATGATTTTGATTCCGCTCTCGCTGATTATAAATTTACTCATTATTTATTTTGGGTTTAGATCTTTTTCTTTAAGCGCCATTGTTTTTACCGCTGTGCCTATCGCTGCTGCTGGCGGTCTCATTTTATTGTGGCTCATGGATGTAAACACATCCGTTGCGGTATGGGTGGGGTTCATCGCCCTTTTTGGTATTGCTGTTGATGATGGAGTGGTGATGATCACCTTTTTAAGAGAGGCCTTAAAAAAATATCAACCCACTCATTGGCAAGAGCTCAAAAAAGTGATTCAAGAGGCGGGGTCTCGTCGGATAAGACCTCTGATTATGACCACCACCACTACCATCATCGCACTTCTTCCTATCATGTGGTCCACCGGTCAGGGAAGTGAGGTGATGAAACCCATGGCGATTCCAGTTTTAGGGGGGATGGCGATAGAGCTAATCAGTCTTTTCGTGGTGCCAGTTATTTTTAGTTATATATATCAAAAGAAAATAGAACAACAAGGAGTGAATAAATGAAATTACTAAGTCTATTGATTCTCGTTTTACAAGTCGCATTTGCCCAAGAGCAATCTACTCACAAACATGGGGTCGAAAACAAACAATTTAATAAAGTCTTAAATGAGTATGAAGTTCTTCATCAAGCCTTTTTTGATGAAAAATTAGAAAAGACAAAGTCTCAAGCTAAAGTTGTGAGTGCCGCTATTTCTGAGATTAAAGACCCTGAAATCTTAAAGCTTTTAGACTACACTCAAAAGAAGTTAACCGAGTTGCAAAACTCTAACGATCTTGATCAAAGTAAAGAAGCGATGAATGTGATCTCTCAAGGTATTCTTAATGTGCTTGAAAAGCATGCTCCCAATAAAAACTATGCTCGTTATTACTGTCCCATGGTGAAGAAATATTGGATTCAAAACATTAAGGATTCTGAAAAAGTGATGAATCCTTATGCTTCTGCTTCTATGCCTCATTGTGGGAGTAAGAAATAGTTAAATGTTTAGAAACGTTTAACTTTCTACACACTGTTTAAAAAGATTTTATGCTTCATCATTGTTAATTTGGACAATGATGAAGTTTTTAACGTGTAATCTATTCATAAGCTCTCTCTTTTTCTTTTTCGTTTTAACAAGCTGTGGAGACAATCGTGGAGAATTATATTTTGAAGAGAGAAATGTTTTTGAACAATCTCTTTTAGAGGAAGATGTTGAACTTAACTTCAAGACTTTGCAAAGAGAAATTCTAGCACCAAATTGTATGGAATGCCATAGTGGTGTGAATGCAAAACCTAGCAATGATCCCATAAACTTTGACTCTTATGAAAAAATGATGAAAGATCGCTTCATTCCCCTCTTGGTCAAAGGAAATCCGCAAAAAAGTCGATTATATGAATCTGTTGAATCAGGTGCTATGCCCATAAATGGACGACTCAAGCAATACGAAATTGATTATATCAAAGATTGGATTTCGGCCTGCGCGCCAGAATTCAGTGATGAGACATATAACTGTGATGACGAATATTAAAGGAGAGCTTATGAAAAAGTTTTTAATGATGACTTTATTTACAATATTCACTGCAACCGCCAGTGCAAGTATAGAGAACTCAAAACTAATTGATACGAAAGACGCTGTTAATGAAGCCTTGAGTGTTATCTCAAATAATTTAAGCGGAAATGAACTCAACCGTTTTATTGGTGTGACGACTCTGATTCGAAGTGGTGGGGTGGAAGTACATGCTAAATTCAATGGCGGGAATGAAGTCAAATTAGGATGCCACCGACACTCGGCAGGAGAAGCTATGGAGTGCCACGAACTATAGGTGTCAGTTATGGATAAAAGAGTCTTCCTGATTTTTTCAATCTTGTTTTCTTTTCTCGCCCTGGGGCATGGAGATGAAAAACACGATTCAAAACCTCAACCAGAAAATTCTAAGGTAAGTGAAAATAAAGTACATTATGGCCATATTAATGAGGCGTATCAAAAAAGTATTCAACCTATCTTTCAAAAAGCTTGCTATAATTGCCACTCACAAAACGTGGACTACCCCTGGTATTATCCACTTCCAGGAGTACAGAGTTTAATAGACTCTGACATTGAAGAAGCAAAAAAACATTTGATCTTTACCGGGAGTTATCCATTTAAGGGCCATGGTACCCCTAAGTCGGATCTTAAGGCGATAAGAGCAGTTATCGAAGAAGGGTCAATGCCACCTCTTCGTTATCAAGTGATGCATTGGGAGTCTTTTTTGTCAGATCAAGAAAAAGAAAAGATTTTATCCTGGATAGAGTCAGCAACAAATATGCTAAAAGAGGAAGAGGAGTAATTTGTGCGTTACTGGTTACTTGCCTTCTATATTTTTCTTTTCTTTTTCTTATTAATTGAAAGCTTTCTTCATTGGTTTATATGGGGAGCTTTTATTCTCTATTTACCGATTTTATACATGGCCATTCGTGACTTTAATCAGACTGAAAGCAATATAAGAAAAAACTATCCTTTTTTGGGAACAATAAATGAATTTCTTGATAAACAACGACATGTTTTACAAGAAGTACTACTTCAAAATAGGTGGGAAGGAAGGCCATTTTCTTTACTGCAAATTAATTATGTAAAGAAAAAAGCAAATGACAGTTTGATGTCTCTACCTTTTGGCTCTGAGTTAGACTTCTCCAGTAAAGATTATTTTTGGTGTGAGCATAGTTTGTATCCTTTGAAAGACATACATCATGAATTTAGAGTGAAAATTGGAAGTTCTTTATGTCAAAATCCTTATGAGTCATCGATTATAAATGTAGGTGCGATGAGCTTTGGATCTATTTCCTCAGCAGCTGTATCGGCATTATGTAATGGTGCTAAAAAAGAGAACTTTGCAGTCAATACAGGGGAAGGAGGCATTTCAAAGTATCACTGGGAGAGTGGATGTGATTTAATTTGGCAAATAGGAACAGCTTATTTTGGATGCCGAGATAAGGAAGGAAACTTTGATGAAGTTCTTTTTCAAAAGCAAGCGATTCATGAACAAGTGAAAATGATTGAAATTAAAATATCTCAGGGTGCAAAACCGGGGTTTGGAGCCATTCTTCCGGCATCAAAAAACACCGAGGAGATAGCAAAAATAAGAATGATTAGGCCTCACACAGAAGTACATTCACCAGGTTATCATTCAATGTTTTCTAGTCATGAAGAACTACTCGCTTTCATTGATAAACTGAGAGACCTTTCCAATAACAAACCTATAGGTATAAAGCTTTGTTTAGGTAAAAAAGAAGATTTTAAAAGCTTATGTCAGCTTATGAGGCAATATAAAATGTATCCAGATTTTATTGTCATTGAAGGGGGAGAGGGAGGAAGCGGTGCCGCTGATTTAGACTCTATTCACCATATGGGCTGGCCTTTAAGCGAAAGTCTTAAATATGTAGTCGCTACTCTAAGAAAGAATCAGTTAAAAGATGAAATTAAAGTAATCAGTACAGGTAAGGTTCTTTCAAGCATTGATATTGCTAACAATTTATCTAAAGGAGCTGACCTATGTTATTCAGCAAGAGGGATGATGTTCTCTCTAGGTTGTGTACAGTCTCTAAAATGTAACACAAATAAATGTCCGACAGGAATTACGACCATGGATCAGGCTCGAATAAGTGGACTCGATGTGACTGACAAAACCAATAAAGTGGCAAATTACCAGCGTAATCTCATAAAAGGTCTAGCCAATATATATAAAGCCAGTGGAATAGATAATTTAAAAGATAAAGAAAAATTAAAATTTAATACATTAAAAAAGGTATATTCATGAAAATAATTCTTTTTTTACTCACTCTTGTTATAGGTAACGTCTACGCGAAAGTTCAAAAATATGAGCTGGTTATCACACGTGGAGAGGTGGTGATTGATGGTAAAACTTATAAAGACAAGGTTTTGGTTAATGGAGGGATCCCTGCGCCGAAACTCGAGTTTACCATTGGGGATATAGCCGAAATTGATGTCGTCAATAAAACAGATGAACCAACACTTATACATTGGCATGGACTCATCATCAAAAATGATCAAGATGGTGTTCCCTATGTGAACTCACCTCCGATCGAACCCGGTCAGACCAAAAAATATCGTTTTGAAATAGTGCAAACAGGAACTTATTGGTACCACTCCCATGTCATGTTTCAAGAACAAGATGGCCTGTATGGGGCTTTTATTATTCATGATAAGGAGGCAGAAAAAGAATATCCAGAGAAAACGATTGTCCTTTCAGATTTTAGTGAAGAATCCGGGGAGGAAATTCAAAAAAATCTCAAAAAAGAGGGGGAGTACTATGATGTTCTCAAAGGTACCGTGCAATCTTGGTGGGAAGCTTTAAGAACAGGCAATGCTATGACTAAATTTAGAGATTCTTTGCAAAGAATGGAAGGTATGGATTATGCTGATGTGGGATATGATTATTTTTTATCAAATGGCTCTCCTAAAAATCATATTGACCTTAACAACAAGAAAATACGTTTAAGAATTATCAACGGCTCAGCAACGAGTATTTATAAACTTACCTTTGGCGATTCTTACTTCACTGTGGTGGGCGCAGATGGACTGCCTGTTGAGCCTGTCCAGGTGAAAATTCTTCCCATCAGTGTGGCGGAAACTTATGATGTGCTGGTAGATATCCCTGCAGGCAAAAAAATAGAACTTCGAGCAACATCTTTAGATAATACCGGTTATTCATCTACCTTTTTGGGCTCTGGAAGTGAAACGATTAAGGCGATGGATATGCCTTGGCAGCATCCCATCAGTTTTACTATGGGTGATATGATGGGGATGAAAAAAATGGGCTTCCTTAAAGAGCTGATGATGAATTATAGAAATGAATTTTCTGATTTACCAACAGAGATGACAGCGAAATTTAGTAACGATTATAAGCTACCTACTGGCAAACAAAAAATGGGTATGCAGTCTCATAAGATGAAAATGAAGCATAAGAGTAAAAAGAAAGATTTGGCCTATAACACTCGTATTATGAATAGGGCGCCTATCTCTAAAAAGATTAACGAGCATGTTTCACCTAACGATAAACCTCTTTATAATGAGCTGACTTATGGGTTATTAAAAGCAAGAGACCCTATTGAAGTGGCAAAAGGCACTAAGCTTCGAACATATAATTTTACGCTGAATGGGAATATGGCCTACTATGTTTGGAGTATTAATGGGGTTCCTTTGCATCCGAACTCTTATATAAAGGTGAAGAAAGGGGAACGAGTTCGTTTTGTGATGAAAAATACCACGATGATGAATCACCCTATGCATTTACATGGTCATTTTTTTAGAGTGATGACAGCGCAAAATGAATGGTCTGTTTTAAAACATACAGTTAACGTGGCACCTTTAGATCAGGTCGTGATTGAATTTGAAGCCAAAGAAGAGAAGGATTGGTTTTTTCACTGTCATATTCTTTACCATATGATGGCAGGTATGACACGTATTGTGAGATATGAAAATAATCCTGGTCCTGAAGCACTAAGAGAGATGAGAGAAGAGTCAAAGGAATTCAATTTTCCCAAAAAGCTTTTTCTGCGCTCACGAAACTTTGCTCAAAGTAATTATTTTCGCACTGAAACGAGTGTTTTTAATTCTTATTTTAACACCGCCTTTGATGTGGTGGGAAATGGTGAAGGAGATTTAGAGGGAGAAGTGCACTTTGCTAAGATAATGACAAGGTATCTGCAGCCCTATTTGGGAGTCAAGACCGAGGCCACTCCTGCTCAATCAGAATGGTCTCCGACTCTAGGTGCTACGTGGGTGCTCCCTTTAAATATTTCGATTGATTTGAAGTATCAACCTTCGCTTGAGAAAAAATATGAGCTTGAATTTGAAAATGAAATCCAGCTCACGAGTAAACTGCAATTCAATTATGAGTATAGTTCACAACGGAATTACTATACGGAACTTGAATATCGATACACAAAGAATTTATCTTTTATGATGAGCTATAATCAAACCTATAATGAGTATGGAGCTGGTTTAGGATATACATATTAATAATAAAAAGGAAATGATGATGAAATTTTTAAGTTTACTATTTTTAATTCTTTTTACAGTGAGTTGCGCCACCCACAAGTTTATGAGAGGGACAGTTGCAATGAAAGTAGACGAAAATACAGCACACGTTTGTTTAGGAGATAATGATGTCGCAAAAGGAGATAAAGTTATCTTTTTTAAAAATGAGTGTGTATCTGTTGGTGGAGAAAGAGGTGGAGGAGATGGCGAATGTAAACTCAAAGTTTTGGGTGAAGGCAAGGTGAAGAAAGTTCTGAATTCTCATTACTCTCACGTCGAAACAAATGGTAATTTTTCATTTAAAGAAGGAACAATGGTACAAAAAAAATAAATTATGATTGAAGCGCTATTGTTAACATTCTTCTTTATTTTCTGTGCAATAGCGTTGCATTATTACTGTTTGAAGATTTTTTCACGTTTTATGCCTAAAGCCACGACCTCACATCATCACGACTTGAGAAGTCTATCTATATTACTCGGCCTTTTTCTGCTTCACATGATAGAGATACTCTTCTTTACTTTGCTCGTATATGTAATTACTCAAATATTTCATTTGGGAGATTTTACAGATAAATTTACACCTATATTTAGAGACTATTTTTATTATACAACAGTTAGCTATACAACACTTGGACTTAGCGATTTTAGCCCCTTGGGACACTTGAAAGTGGTGACTGGATTGATAAGTTTAGCAGGTTTTATGTTGCTTACTTGGTCTGCATCTTTTTATTTTAAATTAACTAATCATAATGTGGATTAGATTTTTGACTGTGTTTAAGAAAGGAAAATAATTCTGCCCCTACCAGAATGCTTATTTTAAATTAAAATAAATATATGCAAACACTCTTTAAAAGAACCACTTTAACCCTAATCTTTACTCTTTTTTCACTTTCTAGTTTTGCGCACACTCAGTGCAAAATGCCGAAAGATGAGGTGCTGACCATAGGGTGCTCCTATGGCTGTAAGTACTTCTATCGAAAAGCTCTTTATCGCTTTGCTAGTAAAAAAGGTTATAAGCTAAAGCTCGTTAATATGCTTGCAGAAAACAATATCAAATTCGAAGAATTAGATGGAATCGTTATGCCAGGCGGAGCAGATATTAATCCAGAGTACTACAAGAATCGAGTGGAGGATGAACTTCGCACTCGTATTGAAGAACTAGACTACTTAGTTAATTATAGCGCTGAAGGGGATATGAGAGATCCTTTTGAGTATGACATGCTTCAAAAATATTTTGCTGATGATAAGAATAAAGATCTTCCTATATTGGGCATTTGTCGAGGGATGCAAATGCTAGCTGTTTCTCAAGGTATACCCCTCATCGTTGATATTAAAGAAGAAATTGGAATTAAAAATAGAAGGTATTTATTAGATAGAGTTTATCTCAATGATGAACCTTCTCTCATAAAATCAATTTTAAAGTACTCTAGTTTTAGAGGATATAAATATCACCATCAAGGCATTAGGATCGACTATTTTAAACAGCATCAAGCTGAGCGCTGGCCTGACATTAAGCTAACCGCCTATTCTAATAGAGGACGAATTGCAGAAGCTATGGAATTCGAAGGGAGGCCAATTTTGGGGACTCAGTTTCATCCAGAAATAGATTTTTGGACCGAACGCAAAAGAATTTTCAGTTGGCTTTTGGATCAGTCTTGTGAAAATCATAATAAAAAAATGGCTAATATTCATCGTTAAAAGTCAGATTCTCATAAGCGTTTATTCTACACTCTAGTTACTCGCTAATTAGTTAAATGTGTAAAAATTTACTAATTTCTTTTAAGACTTATTTAGGGATACTTCGTTATGATGCTCTATCGGTTTAAAAGTTAAGCCCATCACTTATACTCGATTTTAATTAAACTGCATTTATGATTTTAAACGAAAGATGTCACATTAAAGATATATCCAATCATTATAACGAGCTGGATGAATTGTATCGAAAATTTTGGGGGAACCATCTGCACCATGGTTTATGGAGCAGTCGTAAGCTAAGTAAAGAAGAGGCATCTCATAAACTTGCTTTATATGTTTTACATAAATTAGGCCCTATTCAAAATAAAAATCTTATAGATGTTGGCTGTGGCTATGGTACCTCAGCAAGGCTTGCTTGTCAGAAAGGAGCAAAGGAAGTTATTGGCTATACGGTCTCACAAAATCAATATAAATACGCTATTGATAATAAGCAGAAGATGAACACCACTATTCATCTGCAGGATTGGCTAAATAACGATTTGAGATCTTCTTCTCTTGATGGTGGGTATTCAATAGAATGTTTTTCACATATTAAGGATAAAGATTTATATTTTAAAGAAATTGCCAGGGTTTTGAAACCTGGCTCTAAATTTGTTATGTGCTCATGGCTCTCTTGTGAACAACCTTCAAATTCTGCCCAAAAATTGTTGCTGCTTCCTATTTGTAAAGAAGGAAGGCTTCCTTCATTGTATTCTCAAAGTGAAATCACTTCTTGTATGCAAAAACATGGATTAGTCCTGGAAGAGTTTACCGATCTTAGTCATTTGGTGTGGCGCACGTGGTGGGAGAGTTTAAAAAGTGTGGGCCTGGGTCTATTTGATAAAAGCACGAGGAATTATTTTATTAATAAGAAAAATAAAGAAAAGACTTTTGTTTTTAGTATAATACGAATTCTTGTGGCCTATAAGATAGGTAGTTTTAAATATGGCTTATTTGTTTTAAAAAGAGCTGAATAAAATAATTGTTAAGATATCTACAAACTTCAACAAATCTTCTATCATCAAAAAATCGCATAATCTGCTAATACTAAAAAGTAGGAGCAGATTATGTCAGACAATTCAAATCAAAAAGATCAAATAACTTTATCAGGGGCCATCGCCATGGGGACTGGTGTGATGATTGGAGCTGGTATCTTCGCCTTAACTGGAGAGATCGCGAATTATTCCGGATCCTATTTTATTTGGGCGTTTATAGCAGCTGGCTTAGTGGCCGGGCTAACTTCTTATACTTATATCAAAATGTCTAATGCCTATCCGTCCTCAGGTGGGATTGGAATGATCTTAGTTAAGGCCTACGGTAAAACAACACTTGCAGCGTGGGGAGCTGTTCTCATGCTCTTTTCCATGATTATTAACCAAAGTCTGGTGGCCAGAACATTTGGAAACTATATCGTGCAGTCGGATTTTGTAAACTTAGATTCATCCTCTGTGACCTATTTAGGGGTGGGACTCATTATTACTTCTTTTTTAGTTAATATTATGAGCAATAAAGCCATTCAACGATTACAGTATTTTGGTGCATTTTTCAAAGCTTTGGGGCTTATCTTTTTAGCGATAGGTGGACTTATGGCCAGTGGAGTTGATCTTTCTGCCATCACCACAAGCGGTGGGCAACAGAGTGCAGGAGTATTACAATTTATTGGTTCTGTAGCCATTGGGGTGCTCGCATTTAAAGGCTTTACTACTATCACTAATAGTGGAGGTGAAATAACCAAGCCCCATAAAAATGTAGGAAGGGCGATCATCTACACGCTATTTATATGTCTTGGAGTTTACCTTTTTGTCACTGTTGCTGTGTCCAGTAGTTTGAGTGTGCAAGAGATAATTGAGGCGAAAAACTATTCTCTCGCTGAAGCGGCGAGACCTACGTACGGACAGCTTGGTGTCAATATAACTGTGATCGTGGCGATAATTGCGACCATTACCGGAATCATTGCCAGTATGTTTGCGGTATCAAGAATGCTAACTATGCTCACTAAAATGAAACTAGTTCCCCATAAACATTTTGGTATGCCAGGTGATATTCATAAACATGTTTTAGTTTATATTGCTGTGATGGCGGCAGGCTTGACCATTGTTTTTGACGTCAGTCGTATCGCTGCTATGGGAGCATTTTTCTATATCGTGATGGATATGTTGATTCACTATGGCGTGCTCAAAAATGCTGATCGCTCAGAAGTAAAATTTAAACCTTCTATTTTAGTTATCGCTCTGATTGTTGATGCGATGATCTTAACAGGTTTGACTTATATAAAAATTAAAGATGATCCTCAGCTTATAGCTTATACACTTTTAACCATGGCCATTATTTATGGGTATGAAAAATACTTCTTAAAACACCCTGAGCAATCAGATGTGAAAGAAAGTCATGCGATGTAAAATGAGAGAAGAGTATATTTGTTGATTAATACTTAATATTGACCGGTTCTAAGCAAAACAAGAGTGCAAGCTCTTTGAGGCTCAATCTTTAACTCAGCTAGCTTTCTTTCAAATAATTCGTTTTCTGTACCAGGGTTAAATATCACTCGCTTTGGATGTGAATTGATAATCGATTGTTGAAGTGAATCTTTTTGTAATCTCTCTGAGACATACATAGTAACTGTGTCTATTTTCTCTGAAATTTCACTTAAATCTGAATAGACTTTTTGCCCTTCGATCTCTTGATATCTGGGGCTGACCAGAAAAACCTTATGGCCATACTCTTGTAACAATAGCATGGCCTTATGGGAAAAGCGCTCAGGCTTATCACTGGCACCAATAATGGCTACATTTTCACTACTCAAGAGTGACCCATTCTCCATCTGGATTCCAGTTAAGCATTCCTTGACCGGCGTAAAGGGCCTGACCATTTAAAAGGTACATAACATTGGTGAGTTCAACGGTATAAGTCGTTCTTCTTCCATTGGCCTCAATAAGAAGATAAGCACCTTCAGGAAGTCCACGAGACTTCAGTTCATCCATCACTGTTTTACAGATAACATCTTTGTTTAATCCAGTTTCAAGTTCTGAGTAAACGGAATTGATTTCGCAATCAGCTGCAAGGGCTGAGAGCGAGAATGATAGTGAGAAAATGACTATCGCTAGCGTGAGTATAAGTTTCATAAGTCCTCCAAATATCGGCCATATTTAGCAAAGAAGAGCATATTAAACAAGTCTAATTGGCAGTTATGTCATTATTTACATATGTATAAGGCTTAAATTAGACTAGTGAGCATGAAGCTAAATTGTAGGGCTTATATTGAAAAAAGGTGCCAATCCTGCTCATTGATTGAGCTGGATTATGCCACGGGCCTGGAGCAAAAAATAGAGGGGCTCAAGAGCTTGTTTGACGAATCTCTGTTTGAACCGGCCCTAGCAATGGACCGGCTTGCTGGCTATCGCAACAAAGCTAAATTAGTGGTGGGAGGAGACCTCAGTCATCCGGTGCTAGGAATCCCATCCCTTAAAAACTCTCAAATGGTCACGACACTTTTGGACTGTCCTATCCACCACCCCAAACTCAATGAGATAGTGCTCTGTATTCAAAGCAAAATATTTGAATTTAAGCTGACTCCTTACTCTATAGCCGAGAGGCGAGGAGAATTTAAATACCTCATTATAAATATCGCAAAAAAGACCGGTGAGATTTCAGTGCGTTTTGGCATGAGGAGTCTGGAGAGTTTTGAGCGAGTTAAAAAACTAACTCAACTTTTACAAAAGAATTTCTCAGAAATAAAAGTGATCAGTTTTGAAGTCCAGCCTAAACACGCTGCGGTTTTTGAGGGTGAGACTTATTATTTAACTGATGAAAAATATATTCAACATGATTTTGATGAGTTTAAGCTCTTAGGCTCGACCACCAACTTCTTTCAAATCAATAGTGAGCTGGCCCATACACTCTATCAAAAAGTATATCAGCGCTATCAAGATGAAGACTTTAAATTAGGGGTGGATCTCTTTTGTGGAGTAGGTGGTTTTGCTCAAGTGATGAGTCGATTTTGTGACAAAGTTATTGGTATTGAAATTAATGAGAACGCCATTGCTTGTGCTAAAGAGTCAGCTGCAGAGAATATAAAATTTTTCTGTGATGATGCTTTCAAATTTCCCGAATACAATAAAAACCCTATTGATCTTTTGGTGGTCAATCCACCTCGCAGAGGATTAGGGAATAAATTCTCTGAACTTATTTGTAAGATGGCCCCTAAGTTCTTAGTCTATTCTAGTTGCAATCCCCAAACATTGCGAGCTGATGCCGATATTCTAGAAAGAGATTATGAATTAGAAAGCATTATTCCTGTTGATATGTTTGCTCTGACTGAGCATTTAGAAGTTTTAAGTTTTTGGCGGCGTAAGTAGTTTTTCGTTGATCCATCTTAATGCATACTGATCTTTAACCCCAAACCGATCACAAAGTGGTATTCCAAACTTTTTATTATGAGCGAGATAATGAAGGGTGCTGTAAGGATAATTCTCACAACTCTTGACAACATTTGCTCTGACAGGATTCTGATAAATATAGCGATAGCAGTTAGCTAGGTAGGTTGGGTTTTTGATGAGTTCTAATTTAAAATCATTGGCCAAAACACTTTGAGTAAATTTATTATGTGTTTTAAGTTCATGACTTACCTGCTTATTGAATATGCTTACATAATTTTTAGCACTCTTATAATCAGCCTTGAGTAGAAGATGATAATGATTTTGCATAAGAACAAATGAAATAATATCGACTTTACTGGAATGAGAATTTTTAACTAAACTTCTTTTACAAATCGACCAAACATCTTTAATAGATGTTTGAAACCATTTGCTGTCTATTGTTCTCGTTGAAATGTGAAAAGCTGTGTTCATAAATATCTCAAAATTGTATAACCGAGCACAGGATTTCTCCTGTGCCGGCTTTTAATAGCAATTATCCATTGATAGTAAAATCAATAAGATAAGAACTATTAAAAAATTAGTAGATCTCTTCCTCATGAAGAAACTCCTTTTGGAGTTAGGTCTTCATTGACCTAGAAAGAGACTACATGTTAAAATAGATCCATGTGCTGGTTTTTAATAGCATAAAAAGTTAGTAGATCATGAACCCCTCCTTTATGGTGGGGTTTTTTTTATGCAAAAAATTGTAGAACCGAGCACAGGATTTCTCCTGTGCCTGGTTACTAGTAGCAATTATCAACTGTTAATAAAATCAACAAGATAAAAACGACTAAGTAAATTGTTGTGCTCTTCCTCATGAAGAAACTCCTTTTGGAGCAAGGTCTTCATTGACCTAGAAAGAGACAACATGTTAAAATAAATACAGTTGTTGCTGGTTACTAGTAGCAAAGTAAATTGTTGTTAAAAACCTCACATACTTGTGGGGTTTTTTATGCAAAAAAATGAGTGAGATAATTTTTCTAATTAACCGAATTTAAAAGAGTGGTCGATAACCTTTGAGAAATTTTAACCAAGGGATTTGACTAAAATTCCCAAGACAGTACTCACACCTAAAATTGTAAACAATCCATTTTTAAATTTAAATTGCATAAGAAGAGCAATGACACAAATCCCTGCGGCATACCAATCGATGGAACTGAGAATGGGGTAGCTAAAATCAAAGACTGCATTCTTAATATCTTCTGATTGTAAAAAGAGTGCGTTGAGGACAAACCAAAGGGAGAGATTGAAGATCACCCCAACCACTGCCGCGGTGATGGCGGAGAGGGCATCGGTAAAAAGTTTCTGGCCTCTGATAAATTCTATATATGGGGCGAAAGTGAAAATAAAAAGAAAGCAAGGTGCAAAGGTCATCCAAGTGGTAAGCACTGAACCAATAAAAGCACTCACGAGAGGATTCATGGCATCTGGAAAACGATAGGCCCCCATAAAGCCAACATATTGAACTACTTGAATCAGAGGACCTGGTGTGGTTTCGGCCAGGGCCAATCCATCTAGCATCTCCACTCCTTTGAGCCACCCATAAACTTCCACACCTTGTTGGGCCACATAGCTCAAAGCCGCATAAGCACCACCGAATGTAACCAGGGACATTTTACTAAAAAATAAATTCAGCGTGTGCATGGTAGAGTTAGGACCAAGCACTAATAATATTAAGGCAATGGGAGCAAACCAAACAGCTAGCCAAACTAAAACCGTTTTTGCGGTTTGTGAGAGGGGAGGACGTACGGCATCATGTACTTCTTGCATCTCGTGATGGGCCACAAATTTTCCGTAGGAAATTCCCAGCACTCCGGAGCCAATGACCACCAAGGGAAAGGGAAGGTTCATAAAAAATAAAGCGACAAAGGCCATGGCCGCAAGGGACCAATAAAAAGATGATTTAAGAGATTTTTTAGAGATGCGGTACAAAGCCGCTAGCACCACAGTTATGATTGCGGGCTTAATTCCATAAAAAAGACCTTGCACTAAACTCACATCATTATAGAGCACGTAGAGATAAGACAGTACCAATATCGATAAAAAACCTGGAAGGATAAAGAGGCCTCCTGCAATAAGTCCTCCTTTCCATTTACTCATCAGAAAGCCCATATAAGTGGCAAGTTGTTGCGCTTCAGGACCTGGAAGCAGCATGCAAAAATTCAGAGCATGTAAGAACCGTTCTTCAGAGATAAGTTTTTTATCTTCCACCACTAATTTGTGAATGACGGCGATCTGACCCGCAGGGCCTCCGAAACTATGGGCCGCAACATAGCCCCAGACTTTGAAGAGTTCTTTTGTGCTGATTTTACTCATGACATTATAGTAAGGGAGCAAAAACTTTTTTTAAAGCACTTATTTCAGAGGGAAAAACTCGAGAATGAGATAAGTCCCAATCACCACGGTGACTAAGTTCACCACCAGTCCCACGCGCATAAAATCTTTAAAAGTAAATCCACCGGCGGAATAGATCATGGTGTTCGTTTGATAACCTATAGGTGTCATAAAACTCATAGAAGCTCCCAGCATCACTGCTAAGAGCAAAGGCTTTTCACTCACACTCAAGGTTTTGGACATACTGATTACAATCGGGGTGAGAAGAGCCGCGGTGGCAGCATTGGACATAATCGCAGTAATAAGAGTCGTGATCAGGAATATGACCCCTACGAGAATATATTCATTTTGCCCCACTGAAACAGTGACGAGAAAATCACCTAAGAGTTGGGAGGCCCCTGTTTTCTCAAGAGCGAGACCTAAGCTTAAAATACTGGCAAGCAACATAAGCACCTGGGAGTCGAGTGCCTCATACACATCATCTAAACTCAGTGTTCTGGTAATCAGGAGAGCTGAAACACTTAAAATCGCCGCTTGCAGAGCTGATAAAATTTCAAAAGCGGTAGTTATCATAAATCCACAGAGCACCAAAATGACAATAGTAAGAAATCTAGGATTAATAGCATTTAATTCATGAACTGCAGTAAATTTTAAATTGAGCTCATGATCAAGTCTCGTTTGGGATTCTGTGTTAGTCGCAACCACCAATTGGTCACCAGGAGTCATGATGGAATCTCTTACTTTGTGAAAGATAAATCTCTCTGCTTTTTGAATAGCGAGGGGGACTATATTGAAGCCTCGAAAGTGGAGCAAATTGTGAAGAGATTTTCCCACAATAGGTGATTCTTTGGGGATGACCACTTCAAAAATATTCATATCGGGGTTTAATTTTTCACTGGCCTCGGTGGTTAAAAAGGAGATGCCTTTAATTAAATTTAATTTTTTTATTTTCTCTATATCACAGCCGATTTTTATATGGTCATCAATATTGAAAGTGAGCTCATCAAATGTGTCATAAACATCGTTATTCTTTTGAACTTCATTAAAAGACGAGCCTATCACTTGCATTAACTCTGATTCTGTATACTTTAAACCAAGCTCTTGAAAGTCTTCATTGATAATAATTGTGGTGATATATAGAGAACGTCCCGGGACATCCTCCAGAGGCTTTTTAGTTAAAAAACGAAGACCTATAAAAACTAAATAGATGATCACACCCACTGCTAAGATGGCGCCTATCATTGAAAAGTCAAACATCCTAAAACCATCATAGCCTGCTCTTTTATAAATTGAATTCACTAGGATATTGGTGGAGGTTCCTACTAGGGTACAGGTTCCACCGACAATGGCTGCAAAAGAAAGAGGCATGAGAATTTTTCTTTTATCTACATTTAAGTCACTTGCAATGTTCAGAGCCACAGGCAAGAAAATGGCGACGATTGCAGTATTATTTAAAAAAGAAGATAAAACCGCGGTAAAAAACATGATGATCAAAGTGATAGGGATAAAACCAAATTTTAGAAATTTGCTCAAAATACCTGTTATATAATTGACCAGCCCCGACTTAATAACCGCCGCACTAATGGCAAACATACAAGCCACGGTAATGGTGGCTTCATTACTAAAACCCTGAATGGCTTCAGTTGGCTTAAGCACTCCGGTGACCAGGAGTAAGCTCATGGCCATGAGCGCCACGTAGTCAGATCGTAAATTCTGTCTGGTAAAGCCAATAATCGATAGGATGATAATGATAAATGTGATGCCGATATCAACAGTCATGCTCTTTATTCTATACTATTGGCGTGTTCATATTCTATGCACAAAATTTGTAAATTATGTGTACAAATAAGACAGATATGAAAGTTTTTCCAAGTCAGCTGAATATTTTACAACCCATTGATATCATGCTTGAAATCAATATTTGGAGTATGCGTGAGACATCTTCTTTTTCTCTATCTTTCTATGGCGATGACAGCGAGTGCTGCGCCACTTTTTGAAAATAACGAGGTCATAGAGCTAGGTCTAGAATACGACATCGCAAGACTCCAAGCTGAAAAAGAAGATCTGCGGGAAAACGGGCTGGCCGGAATTATAACACTGCATGAAAATCGAGTGGAAATTCCCGTCCAGGTTTTAACTAGAGGAGCCGGTTCATTTGATTGCGATCAACCTCAACTTAAGATCAAGTTTAGTAAAGACTTCACTAAAAAGACTGTTTTTGAAAAGCTTAAAAAAGTAAAATTATTTACTAAGGGGACGTGTCTAGAAAATAAAACAGATGATGAGCAAGATAAGCAAATACTTGCTAATTATCTTATCTACAAACTCTATGAACAGATGACTGATTTTAGTTTCAAAACGAGACTCTTGAAAATTAACTATAAAGACAGATCTGGTGAATACGAAGATTATACTCAATATGGTTTTTTCTTAGAGCCGAGGCGTAATATCGAAAAAAGACTAGATATTGAAAATATTGATGTTATTGAATTGCAAAATACCCTCAAAGAAAAAGTGCCGCAAAATATTGATCTCAGTCTCGTGAGCCTCGTGAATGCTTTTGAATTTATAATTGCAAATTATGATTATGGTATTTCAGGATTCTTCTCTCATATTATCAATGATGGGGGATATCCAGATATCTATTATGGAGAAAAAAATTCAAAAATCTATCAAGCAGAAAACGGACAATATATTCCCTTGATCTATGATTTTGACATTTCTCGTTTTGGATACTTTGCTGAGATGTGCACTTTTGGCTATGCCTTTTTTACCAATGATATTGGAATGGAAATGGACTGTAGTGTCGAAAAATTAAAAGCCCATTTTGAGAAAGATTTATCCAAGTTCAAATACAAAGATGATGTCTTAAAAAAACTTCCAACTCTCTTAAAAGGATTAAAAAACTGGAGAGAAGAGAATAGGAAGCTGATTAAGAAATTAGGAGCTGCTTATAATAGTGGGCTGGATAACTTTATTCGCATATTAGAGTTGAAGAGTATTGAGTAAAATGTTTATTCTCAAAGGTTCATAGCTAAAACCAAAATTATGTTTTAAAATACTTCCATATGGAATTTTCAAATCATCCCATGCTAAATAGACGTTTTTTAGTCTCAATAATTATTGCAACTATTGGAATCATCTTAGCATTTGTTTTTCTAAAACCGAGCACTGACGTCGGGATAATGACTGAGCGATTACCAAAGCTTGCTCTTCTAAGCGAATCACTCAACGAAGTTCAGGTTAAACCCAAAAATCAACTTCTTTGGAAAGATATTAGGAATGGTGATCTTCTTCGCAAGGGGGACTTAATTCGGACAGCTCAGAACGCCACTGCAGAAATAAAATTTCTCGAAAGTGAAGTTGTGATTAAACTTGGATCTGAAACAACAGTGACTATTGAAGGCCAGGGAAAAGAGCTAGAACTTGATATGTTAGAAGGTGATCTATTTATAGATTCAAATACATCGGGTGATTTAAAACTCAGCGCTAAAGATAAAAAATTTGAAGTCTCTCAAGGGCAAGCTGGTTTCGAAGTCAGCGAACAAGGCGAAATTGAAGTTGAAGTACTTACTGGTATGGTCAAAACGAATGATGAGAAGAATGCTCAATTAGTAAAAAACCAAAGGCTCATTATTAATAATAAGGGGTCAGAGCTAAAAAAGAATTACTTCGAGTTTATAAAGCCTGAGATTGGAAAGAGTATTTACATTAATCCCACTGACAGAACAGTAGATTTTGAATGGAAGCCACATAGACAAAAATATGAATATAAATTATTTATTGGAAGGTCAAAAAACAATCTCACTGAATTAGAAACAGTAGAGAGCCAATCTCATTCGTTAAGTGCAAAAGTTCCAGCAGGGATTTTTTATTGGCAAATTAAAGCGGCATCAGCTTCTTTTAAGTTTGAATCTCCTGTTATACAAAGTAATTTTCTAGCTATCAATCCTCCTGTTCTTCTAGACCCAATTTTAGGTGAAACGCTCTTTCTTGAAACAGACGAAGATATTGTTTTTAAGTGGTCACAAGGAAGTACTAAAGAAAATATTATTATTGAGATCGCAAGTGATTCTCAGTTTCAAAATATTATTGAAACGAAAAATGTCACCGATCAAAACACTTTCACGCTGAAAAAAAAGCTTGAACCTAATCAATATTTTTGGAGAGTTCGTGGACAGATCAATAAGGAATTTGCTGAGATTGAATCAAAGATCAGCGATTTTTCATTCAAATTTGTAAAAGGCCTCATATCACCTGTTTTAAAAATCCCAACAGATAAAAGAATTTACAAGATGACAGCGTCCCAAAATATTAATTTTGCTTGGACAGCTCCAAAAGAGCTACGTAAATTTAAAATCAAAATTACAGATAATAAAGATTTTGTTGTTATCGAAGATCTTGAAAACTCTTTTTTTACTTATGAGTTTGATCAACCAGGTAGGTATGAGTGGAGCGTGCAATCAGTGGACTCAAGAGGTAATATCAGTGAAGCTTCAGAGTCATATTCTTTTATGATTGAATCACTACCTATTGTGAGCTTTACCAAGCTTGAGAGGAAAGTCTATTATAACAACCAGGAAACAGTATCTGAAATTGTTTGGCAGAAAATAGATAGAGCAGAAAATTATACTTTAAAATTACAGCACCCTAGTTTTGGTGAGAAAATTCTCAATACTCCAGATCATCGCATTGTTTTAAGGTTAGAACAAATGGGAGTTTATGAGATACAAGTGGTCGCTTACGCAAAGAATGAAATAATTGCTAAATCCAATGAAGTTTCATTTTCAGTCATAGAACATCCTCTCCCTGCTGTTCCACAATGGTCTGCAGAGACGAAGTCCAAAACCAATACAGATGGTTTTGGAAATATAAAGCTTACTTATAGCTCAGTCAAAGAGGCTAGCTATTATTTGGTTGAAGTGAGAGACATGCAATCAAAAATAATACAAATTAAACAATCGGATAATGATTCAGCTCAAATAAGTTCACTTTACCCCGGAAAGTACCAACTTTATGTCAGAAGTGTAGATAAATTTAATCGTAAAAGTGAATTAGGACAATCTCTTATTATAGAAGTACCAGCTGAAAGTAGTATCGAAAAACCAGTGCTCAATAAGGTGCAAATACGATGAAGTGGTTTATCATATTGGTCATCCT
The DNA here is from genome assembly GCA_002713145.1 of Halobacteriovoraceae bacterium. GTDB lineage: Bacteria > Bdellovibrionota > Bacteriovoracia > Bacteriovoracales > Bacteriovoracaceae. The sequence continues at coordinate 11,218 of PAVS01000018.1, read as the reverse complement.
ATTTAACTATGCTCACGCTTCAAGAAGGTGGGTGGATCTTTCGTGGGCGCGAATAAAAGAAGCCAGTGCTTATGATATTCAATTAAATAAAGTTCTAAAATCGGGAGAGCAAGAGCTATATTTAGAAGAAAGGCTAAGTGAGAATAAATGGAGTAAGCAAATTCCTCCAGGAAAATATTATTTCAGAATTAGAGGCGTGGACTTTCGAGATGTTCCAGGAGCATGGAGTGAATTTAATTTTTTAGATATTCGCCTACCAAAGCCTGTGTATATTAATCCTCTCGCCGATGATTCCTTGAAAGGGGTAAGTGAGTTTGAAGAAAATGTAAGTTTTGAGTGGAAGAGAGTAGAAGGGGCCAATCTCTATTTTTTAGAAGTTTGGAATGATGAAGGTTTTGAGAAGACAATCTATACTCGTGAGACTCAACACAGTTTTTTACTCAAAGTGGCCGATGGTTATAAGTGGAGAGTGATAAGTCTTATAGCTAAAGAGGATAAAATACAATCCAGACAAGGAGAAGGAGTTAAGTTCTTTCTTCAAGGTGCACCTCTCGAAACTCCAAAGGTTTCTCATGAGTTTATAGGTGAAGATAAATCGAAAGTTAAACTAAAGTGGACCAGGCCAAAGTATACGACTGGTTTTGAATACCAGCTCTATCAATTAGGACTTAATCAAAAATGGACAATTTTAGATGAGAGTGACTTTTACACTCAAGAGAAGCTCGTCTTTGACAGTGATAAATTACAAGGGGAGTTCAGACTGGCCTTACGTGCGATAGGGGATGGGAGGGCCGCCTCTCCTTATGCTTTCGTAGAGTTTGGAGTGAATGGCTCTGATCTCACAGTGCATTCCATTCGGTCGCAATTAACTAATGAACTCAAAAAAGATAATCCATTTTTCTATAGTTACGGGATAGAGCAAACATTTATTGATTATTATGGAGAAAGTAGGGAAAAAGATACGATTGTAGAAACTACCTTTAAAGGACAGCGTTACTTTTTAGAAGCGAGCTACCAAGATTTCTACTCACTTTGGAAGCATAGAGTTGGTTTCTATTATACCAATGTGTCTAACGTCGAATATAGTGCTCAGCTAAAAGAGTTTCATTATCTTTTAGGGCGAGCTAAAGTTGTTTATGATGTTCCTCTCGAATATGCTGCAGGTCTATTTTATAAGGATGATCTTTTTATAATTGGTGACCGTTTTAGTGATGAGCTATCTTTTGAGACGGTATCAACATCAGGTCCCGTTTTTATGGTCACTCCTTATTATCGTTTTAATCGATCAATAGACTTGGGGGGAGAAGCTAAACTTTTTGTCCATCTCTTAACTCATGATACTCCCAATGATGAAGAGGTGAATACTAGTTTTTCTTATTATCTTAAGGCCTATTTGACATATAAGTATCGTGACAATGAAACCTACACTGGTTTTGCAGGCTATTATGTAAATCAAATATCTTATAAGGCATCCACTGATGGAGATAGTGTTGCTGATGAAGGTGCTGAGAATATCGCTGAGTCTTCTGGCTTTTCATTTGGTCTGAGAGTCAATAAGTTTTTCTAGCGCCAATCTCCAAATGAGTACTGATTGACTGAGAAATCACTATTGAGTTTCACGAGACTAAAACGTGCTGCATTGGCGTAAGCAGTGAATGACCCACCTATGATTAACTCATCTGCCTCATTAAGCACAAATGTATAGAGTCTCCCATAGAGAGAAGGTGTGTGTAAATCTGAAAATTGGTTATAACTTTGATCAAACTTCAGAAGCCTTTCTCCCATACCAAAAATGAGACTATCTTTTACCTCGATTGTCCAAATATCACGACTTGAATCAAGTAATGAATTTTTAAATGCTCCTGTATTTTTATCTATGACACATAGTTCGCATCCATTACCGTTTAAATTGTTACTATTAGAGTATTGTCTGCTTACAATTAAATCTGTTCCGTTGGGGGCAATCGCTATATCTGATATATGATTGGAGCCGTTGATAACAAAGTTAGTATCAATATTTCCATTTAGATCCAATTTAACAATCAGGTCAGTTTCATGACCTTCAACTGAAGTTGTGAAAGCCCCAGATATATATAGAGAACGATCAGTAGAATCCGTTTCATCTAATAGTAATTTCATTCCTGTGAGAGGACTACTACCGTTGCTCACAGTTGTAGTGTTAAGATTTAGAAATGTATTATCATAAATGAAATTGCTATCGTAGCGAATCATATAGCGATTAGTTATAGTGACTCCTGTCACATCCTTTGCAAAAGTAAAGCCTCCTGCAACATACATTCTGTTTTCACTATCAAATGTTAGATCTGTGACATCACCATTGAACTGTAAATTTGGAAATGTACTATCAAGAGTTAATTCACTATCTAGTCTGGCTAAGTTTTTATAGCTATTATTATTGATTTGGGTGAAGTCACCTGCTATGTAAAATTTATCTTTATACTTTAAAATTTTGTTAACTTGAGTGCCTTGTATATCAAAAGTTTTGAGAATATTCCCTGTTTCATCAATTAGAAGAAGATGTTCATTCTGGAACTTCTCTTGGTTAGCATATTCTAAGTCATTGAACAGGTATATATATTGATTATAATAGAAAGATTTTGGACTGGTTGAATTAACAAGAACTCTAAGGTCTTTTTGTATATTGAGATTCGAATCGAATAGATAGCTATTATTAAGATAAAAACTTCCCGCCGCAATATACTCGCCCGAGGGGCTATGCCCTGTGGTCAATTCAGTGAAGCTTTCATCAGCTACGTTTATTTTATAAGGTTTGAAAAATAAAGAAGATGCACTTGAGGAATTGGTATACCTTTTTAAAATAATATTGTTATCGATAAGTCCTAAGGAGCTTGAAGATGTGCACTTGTTCACAGTTACATAAACAGCAGCATCAACACCAAGATCCTCCCCAAATGCGCTAAAAGAGTTGCCATCATATTTCATAATGCAATTGGGTGTAGGTAATCCATTAAACTGGGTAAAGTCCCCGTGGATAAAGAGATCATTACCGTAGGTCACCATATTTTTTCCAATGTATGCCGTAGTATGTGTATCAACACCTAATTGAATATTATCAATATAAAAAAGAGAAGGTGTGTTGCAGATCACATTTGTACCGGCATTATGATCACTAAAGTCGAGTTCAAATTTTTTAATACAAAAGTCACTTGTATTTTCATCTATCATTCTCATATTTCCTGTACTTATATAAGCGAAGTTATCAGCAAGGTTAATTGAGGCGAAGCTAGCTCCCCATCCTGAAAAATCAATACTATTACTTGAAGTCTGATAAATGGGATTTGAGGGATCTGAATTATCAAGTGTGGACAAATAATATTTATATGTACTAGAGGATGAATCAGCAACTCTTGTATAAAACTTATTCTTATGATTTGTGGGATAATATCTGGTGTACGATAATCCGGTGTCAACGATGTCTGACTGGTTCAAGAAACTCCAATTATCATCAAAAATAAAGGCTTTATTATAATAATTAATTATAAAATAATCGTGGTCTGTATCTCTAGAAATTTGTTCGATGTCGGTATTAACATTATTAAAATCCGGATTCCACGATTTATCCAAGCTTAGGTCTGAAACACTAAAACGTGCAATTTTATCCACCGGCGTAGGTTGATGATACTTAAAGTTACCAGCAACTAGATACTGACCTTTCTTATATTCAACAATATCATAAACTGTTCCATCGACACCGCGACCGATTTTCCCTCTTATAAAGGGCCTGGTCACAGCTTCACTTGTGTTACCGCTATTATCTACAGAGCGCACAGAAATATCACTTCTTTTACCCACTTCAGTCACAGTTACCCCATCAGACGTGATAATTTGATCGTCTTCACAAGTAAACCATGAGCCATTATCGACTTTGCACTCGAAATGAGAAAAGTCTGTATCGCTTATAGCGTCTATATAGATTCTTGCAAAAGCAAAAGACGAAAGAGTTCTTATTGTAGGAGTCGCTGGTGGGTTAAAATCACCATTTTTTATTTCAATCTTACGTGGGTCAGAGAAAGTGAAACCCAAGTTCCCGCGTATAAGGATTGTTTTTGTTTGATTCCCTACAACACCAGAGTCATAAGTAAAATAATTATTGATAGCATTCAAGTATAAAACAAACTTGTTATCTGAACATTCATCATCAGTAGTTGAAGTATCTATCACTGAGAAGTTTTTCCAAGTGGAACCGTTATCAAAGCTTGCTTCCATTTCAGTATAGCGAGGGTCACAACCACCTTTTATAAGTAAGGATTCACTTGGATCAGTGATATAATAAACCGATTTTTCAAAATCTATATTCTTTGAATCATTAATATTGTTTTTACCGAGGGTTTTAAGTTCAGGAGTAGATTCAGTACAAGAGATGAGGATAAATAGGAGAGTGGTGAACAATATTTTCACAATGCCACCCTCTGAGTCTTTCCACCAGCTTCATCTTCTGGTTCAAAGTGTGAATAAGGTGTTTTTATAATTATATGTTGGCCACCAACAATAGCACCTTCAACTTTTATAAGTTTAAGGGAGTCTGACTTTCCTTTAGCTTGAACTTTTCCAGCTTCTGAGAAAATAAAGTCTTTTGCAACCGCATTATATACATTCTCACTTATAAGTAAGTCTGTTCCAAACGATTTTGTTGATGCTTCGATTCGAGCTGCTGTATTAACTGTATCACCTATAACGGTATACTCCATACGATCTTCTGAACCAACCGTACCAGATATAACTTTACCATAATTAAGGCCCATCCCAATCATAATAGGATCTTCACCTCGTTTAATTCTATTTTGGTTGAGTTTTTCCAATTCGACACGCATGTCTAGGCAGGCATTCACGGCATTTTTAACATCAAGTTCACTTGCAGTGGGAACTCCCCAAACGGCCATGATGGCATCTCCAACAAACTTATCTACAATGCCGTTATGTTTGTATATGCATTTAACCATAACATCCATATACTCATTGAGCATAGAGACAACCTCTTCAGCTGAACGACTCTCACTGTACTTTGTGAAAGATCGTATATCACTAAAAAAGACCACAACATCTTTACTACTTCCACGAAGATTCACTTCTCCGCTGAGCATATCTTCTGTGATCGCTGCTCCATGAAACTTATCCATTGCATTTTTTATTTTATCTCGCTCTTTGAGACCATAAGTCATTTCATCAAATGCACTGGCGAGAACACCGACTTCATCATTACTTGAAATATTCTTGGCAATATCGAGATCGAAATTACCTTGTGATATCTCTTTGGTGAATGAAAGTAGCTTTTCAATGGGCAAAATCAATGTATTACTAAAAAAAGTGATGACAACTATCGAAAGAAATAAAACCGCCACCAAAATAAAGGTTGATTGTTTTTTTACAAACTGAATCGGGCCGATATAGCTCTCTTCGGCAATACTTGAAATGATATAGGGACCAAATTGGCTTTTTGCAAATGCTTCTAAAAAGCGCTTTTTATTTTTAGTGATTATCATTTGAGTCGAGTTAAGTTGAGATTGACTCGCTTTTTTAAAAAGTGTATCTAGCGCGAAACTCTTTTTATTAACAACATATTCTTCGTTGGGGTGAGCAAGAGTATTACCAAGTTCATCTAAGACAAATAACTCGTAATTCCCATTGTCTTGATAAGATTTCTGAAGTGATTCTTGTTTAATGAAAACTGAAGCTATATGGGTTACCGTTTGATATTTATCCCTTAAGATCGGGATACCAATCCAAATAAGAGGAACTTGGTTGCGAGTCGCACTGAGGATAACAATTTCACCGTTACTGATTCTTCGCAAAGGAAGCATTGAGATGTCAAACTGAGAGAAGAAACTAGGGCCTAGTTTATATTTTTTTAGAAAAGATTTTTGATAGGTGTTTTGAACGGGTTTGCTTAAGTTCTTAGTTTGAAAAATACTTATGCTCACGATATCTGAATCATTTTTCATTGAATCAGACTGTTTTTCTGACCAGATATTTTGTGTGTTTTGAATTAGAAACTGAGAGTAAAATAAAGTTTTATCTATTATGGAGTGGATCAAACGGTCAACTTCCAAGCTACTTTTGATAGCTAAGCGAAAATTGATCTCTTCTTCTCGCTTAAGGGATACATTTTCAAAATAATTTGTTGTTCGAGTCGACGTAAAAAACGATACACTTCCAAGTAATAAAGTGATCACAATAAAAAGTTTTATAAATATGGGAAATCGAACTTTTTTCACATCATTCTTATCGGAATAATGATCAAGATTTTAACGATTAAATAGTGGAATTTATTAGATTTTTACTGGAGTGAAATACTTCTTAAGGAGTAAATAGGCCTGATCCCTAAAGACCAGGCCAGTGCATAAGGTGAAACTTAGACTAGAAACTAAAATCTAAGTTTCTAATTTTATCTTTTGTAAATTTTCCGTCACCTGTTACATCTGTTAAGTTCTCATTGAGATCTTTACCACTAAGTAATCCAAGTGATGGGTGAGACCCACCGCATGCTTCATTGCTGTAAGCAGCTGTATAGCAATAATGATGAGAAAGGTTTCCATTGTCAGTACTACCAGGGTTTACAGCTGAATGGCTGTCATCAGTAAAATCCACATTACCACTTGAATCAGCTACGATTCTAACTCCATTAGCCACTTCTTTTACTGCTGATAAAATAATCTGAGTACCAGCTCCATCGATATCATTATCCCATCCAAAATAAGACTCAAAATCACTTCCATCTGTTTCAAAAAGAAGCATATAACCTTCTTTATTGGTTTCACCTTGGTAATGAGTGAATAGATTGATAGCTTTGTCATCACCATTTTCATAAAAATAGAGAACCGTCTTTTCTACCTCTGATGAATTTAGAATGGGTAAATTTACTTTAACATACGCAACTCTAGGGGTGTCACAGTTGAACTCAGCTTCAAAAAATTTCTGAGAAGATGCATTATAAGCTTCGACGGCTTTGTTGGTCACTGTTCCTTTATTGAAAACATCAATTCCTGTAGGAGTCTTGGCAGTAACTGTCACTGTTGTCCCTTCATAATCGACTTCAGTACTTCCAGAACTAGGTATATCAGCACATGAAGCAATTTCTGCTGAGCGAAGAACTTTGTCCATGTCAGAAAAGGTGTTTTTCACTTCAGGAATAATAGTGTCGTTGATTTCTTCGTAAAATTCACCTGCCCACTCTAGGGCTTTAGATGAGCTAGATTTAGTTAATGAGTCACTTACACAGGAGTCATCTCCACAGTTAATATTTGAAATCATGGGGATAATAGAGTTATCAGAGCTCCCGCCACCACCGCCAGAATCTCCTCCACAAGATACTAAACTTAGTACTGCTCCCAAATAAATTAGTTTGTTCATTCTGACTCCTTGAAAATTAAATATTGTATGCTTATTTTTCCAATAAGTTACACATTTTAAAATTCAAGATTTATTCAAGATCATCTAGCTGTGCAGTATAAACAGAATATTATTGTTTAATAAAAGTCTCGTCTTCAATTAGATAATGGCCGGTAAAAGTAAGCTCACCATTGCTGATGACGTATGTTCCATCCATTTGCTTTTCATCAGTGGTGAAAGAATCACAGTCGAGCCCAGTGACGTCCTGAGTAATATTGATTTGCCAATCATTTATATCACACATCTCTGAGCCTGATTGATTGTAGTCAGTCACACGATCTGCATGCTGAGGTTTGATGAGTTCTTTATAACGCTCAAAGCTGATGTTTGAGTTTTCGACTTCATAATTGTGGTAAGAAGTCCAAGTTTCATCAGCAGTAGAGCAATTAGTATCGTAAAAGAATTCTTCTTTTAAGATCACGGCACCATCGTTGTTAAAAGTTAGTTTTAAACGAGTACTGTCAGTTGTTCCAGCTAAGCAATCTGTCTCCCAGTTTCCGATGAATTGAGTATTCAATGTATCATTTTGTTCAGAAGACTTAGAGTCTGACTTTTTGGTCACGCTATTATCTACCTCTACCGTGCAACTTGTAAAACTTATGATAATGAGAATCATTCTGAGCATAAGAACCTACCTTTTCATTACTTATTATCGGGGAGTGCAAACCGCATTTAATTCAAGATTTATTCAAGACCTCTTAAGTTTTCTTAAGTTGGGCATTGGTTTTGATCCATAATAGAATATTCTAATGAATATATTGATAGTTGATGATGATGTGGCACTCGTTAAACAGTTGAATCTAAATTTGAAAGCGTCTAATTATAATGTCTGTGAAGCACACTGCTTAGAATCTGCTCAAAATAAATTACTCTCAAAAGGATATGACTTCCTTCTTTTGGATTATCATCTCGGATTAGATAATGGGCTAGATCTGTTTGGGAGTTTGGAAAATCTCACTCAACCTCCCACTGTTATTATGATGACTTCTTACGCAACAAAGGATGTAGCGATTAATGCCCTGAATATAGGCGTCAATCATTTTTTAGAAAAACCTTTTTTACCTTCAGAATTAAAAAGTATTCTCAGTGAAAAAGAGTTTAAAGGTTCACAGCACGTTATTAAATTAGATCCAATATTAAACTTGGCCATTGATGAGGGCGAAGAGATAAAACTCACTGATATTGAGTTTAAAATACTCAAATATTTTCTTGAAAATTCAAACTCACTTGTGACTAAAGAAGAGCTCCATCAAAATGTTTATAGTGATGATGTTAAGGCCATAAACGCCATCAATACTCATTTAACAAATCTAAAAGCAAAAATCCCAAAGAGTTTTGCTAGCAATCTTAAGACCATTAGAGGGAAAGGGTATATTTTTGAAGTTGTTTCCTAGTTATATTAGAAGTATTGAGCAAAAAGAAGCTTATTTTTGTTTTCTATTATTTTCTACACTCGCTACATATGTTGCATTTTATGAATATTCTAACATTCCTGAAGATTTAAAAAGTTTATTCATCTTACTTAAGACAACTACTATTCTCTGTTCAAGTTTTTTATTCTTTTTAATAACTAAGAAGCCATACAATCAGTTTTATATCTTTTTGGTAACTTGTTTTTGTACAGCCTATTCCATTGCTGGAGAATATTTCTCACCACTTTATTATTTTAGCTATGTGGTAAATATGTTTGGTATGACAATCTTACTTAGGCCCAAATTAAAAACTCTTTTACCTGCATCGATCATTGGCCCTGCCTGTATTCTCTACTTACACTATTTAAAAGAACAAGGCGCCATTACTCATGCCAGGCCAGCAATGATAGTAGACTATGTAATGATATCAATTGAGTTCGGTATCATTTTATTTGCTTTATTCGTAGGGTTCTCTAAAAGAAGACGAAAAGAAATACAATTCCGTGAGCGCTATTCAGTCATAGGACAAGAAGCTAACTCATTTGCTCATAATATTAAGAGTATGTTGGCTACTCAGTATATTTTGAACGATAATCTAATGAATAATATTGATAATAAAGATATTATGCGTGACTCATTAAAGGATCAAAAAAAATCTCTGATTGAGATGAAGGAATATCTCAACTCATTTAATATTTTTGAGAATACAGATATTGAGAAAGTAGATATCGCGAGGAGTATAGAGAAAGTCACAAATTTACTTCGAATAAACGATAAGAATTTAGTTCTATCAAAGAGTGGTAAAATAACCCTAAATGTGGTCAAACAAGATTTTGAAACTATACTTATCAATCTATTTTCAAATTCTAAGAAAAGTATTGATAATCAGCAAAAAATTGAAGTCATAATTTCTTCAAATAATTTGAAAATAGCTTCTCCTTATTTTGAGCAATATGAGAAGGAAGCTGGAATTGGATATAAAATTTCTAAAAACCTTGCACTCAAAAATAATATGGTCTTAGGCGAGAATATTGAAAATAATAAATTTGTATATCATTTAACTTTTTAATAAGGCTTATTTCTTGAAACTCATTCAGAATTATATAAGATCAGAGGAACAAAAAGATGTATTTGTTGCCATGATGATGTATATTTCGGTAACGAGCATCTTCTTTATATATGAACAGTCATTGATTCCTCAGAATGTTTATTCATACTACTTCCTATCTAAAACTTTTCTCATCATGGCTGCGCTTCCTTTATTTCTTTTACTCATTAGAGAACCTCGCAACCAAATGATTTTGTTTCTATTATCGTTGGTCCTAACACTTTTTTCTATTCAAGGTGAGATCTTTTCACCTCTGTATTTTTTTGCTTTTATAGCCATCTCAATGGGGATGATATTATTCTTAAGATATAAAGCCATTTATCTTTTTCCTGTTTTAATCATAGGCGGTGCCTCAGTTTTACTCATACAATTTTTAAAAACTAAAGGATATTTTGAATTCGCTCGGCAATCTACGGCAGGGGATTATGTCGTTATTTTTACAGAATTTATGGTTATGCTCATCTATTTGTTTAATGGTTATTCAAAGAGCCGCAGAAAGGAAATACAATTTCGTGAGCGCTATTCAGTTATAGGCCAAGAAGCCAACTCATTTGCTCATAATATTAAGAGTATGTTGGCTACTCAGTATATTTTGAACGATAACTTAAAAAACTCAGTAGGTGTTAGGAAAAGGCTAGATGAGACGATTGAAGATCAAAAAAAATCTCTGATTGAGATGAAAGAATATCTCAACTCATTTAATATTTTTGAGAATACGGATATTGAGAAAGTTGATATCGCAAGTAGTATAGAGAAAGTAAAAGAACTTTTGCGCATTGAAGATAAAAACCTTGTTTTTACTGAAAAATCTCAAGGGAATGTAATTGTCGTAAAACAAGACTTTGAGACGATACTCATCAATATACTATCTAATTCAAAAAAGGCTATGACTAATAAACAACAAATTTATGTTGCCATTAAAAAGAATAAATTAGAGGTCAGTTCTCCTTTTATAGAAAATTATGAAACAGAATCTGGAATTGGCTTTAAGATCTCTCAAAACTTGGCCCTAAAAAATAATATGCAGCTTGAAGAAAAAATTGAAGGGGATAAGTTTATATATTGTTTGAGTTTTTAGAAAAACCAAGCACAGGATTTCTCCTGTGCCGGTCGCTAATAGCAATTGTCTATTGATAATAAAATCAATAAGATAATCACTATTAAACAATAGGTTGTTCTCTTCTTCATGAAGAAACTCCTTTAGGAGCTAGGTCTTCATTGACCTAAGAAGAGACAACATGTTAAAATTAAACATTGTTGCTGGTCGCTA
>PAVS01000017.1 GCA_002713145.1 Halobacteriovoraceae bacterium | reverse complement strand
ATGGTGATCTCGCTGTGACTCGAACACAGGACCCTCTCCTTAAAAGGGAGATGCTCTAACCAACTGAGCTACGAGACCAATCATTCAAAAACGTGATACTAAAGATAATTTGAACTCGAATAATTGTCAACGAAATTGATTAAGTTTTTTTAATAAAATTGCAGTCTTGTAAAACTTTCATTCAGTCCGGCATCCGGGCATCTGAACTTGCGAAATTTAGTAAATTGAACTAATTTACTCTCACTCAAAAACAGGTAAAACTCGATGAATAAAGAAGATCAAAAAACAGTGGCCTTTCACACACTGGGCTGCAGACTTAATATGGCCGAAACCGGTCAAATCGCCCAAGGCTTTGTAGATCGCGGCTACAAGGTGGTGAGCTTCGGTGATCACGCCGATGTGACCTTTCTTAATACCTGTACCGTCACCGATGGTGCCGATTCCAGTTGTAGGAACCTGATTCGCAAGGCCCATAAAATTTCACCGGAAGGCAAGGTTGTGGTCGCCGGATGCTATGCGCAAATGGAGGCGGATAAGATTGAGAAAATGACCGGGGTGGATTTGATCCTAGGCACCAACGAGAAATATAAGGTTTTTGATTATTTAGGTAGTGAAGATGAAGTCGCTAAGCGCATCGAAAAATCCACTGAATTTTGGGGCGCCACTACCACAGAAGCTGATTCTCACACCCGTGCTTTTTTAAAGATCCAAGATGGGTGCAATTATGTGTGTTCTTTTTGTATCATCCCCCAGGCAAGAGGGCGCTCAAGAACTATCGCTATCGCTGATGCAAAATCTCAAGCTCAAAACTTAATCGATACTGGATTTAAAGAAATCGTACTCACCGGGGTGAATATAGGGGAGTATGAACGCAGTTCTGGAGAAAAGCTCGAAGATCTTATTCGCGAAGTTTCTACGCTTGCCGGTTTGAAGAGATTGCGCTTAAGTTCAGTGGAACCCAATACGATTACTAAAGAATTACTTCAGGTCTTACAAGACAGTGGTGTTTACCAAGAACATTTTCATATCCCCATGCAAAGTGGCTCAGACGATATTTTAAAATCTATGCGCAGAAAATATGATGTGAACTTTTATAAGGATACGATTGCTATGGTGAGAGATTACTTTCCTAATGCAAGTATCGGAGCGGATATGATCGTAGGTTACCCAGGTGAGACAGAAGAGCAGTTCTATCAAACTTATGATCTGGCCCGAGAGTTAGGTTTGACTCATTTTCATATCTTTCCCTACTCAAAACGAAAGAACACCACTGCTGCGAGATTAGAGAATCATATTCAAAGCGCTGAGAAAAAACGTCGCGTAAAAGCCCTCATTGAGTTAGGGGCAGAAAACCTCAGACGTTTCAGTGTGGCAAAGGTGGGTGAAACCACTCAGGTTCTTTTTGAAAGAGAGAAAGATGGTTATTTTGAAGGCTACACTCCTCATTATCTCAAGGTGCGAATGAAATCAGATCATGATCTGGCCAATCAAATTAAGTCAGTTAAACTTGAGAGTTTTGATGGCACATATTTGAATGCGCAAATAATGCACTAAGTTTTACCAAATCCTCGATCTTAGTATAATAAGCAAATAAATTAATAAGGAGAGTGTATGTCTAGTGCCATGGTGTCAGTCATAATTATAGGTGTGTTTGGTCTTTTATTTGTCTTTCTTATCATAGGGATTTACAACAAATTAGTGCGAGCTAAAAATGCTTGTGAAAATGGCTTTTCACAAATCGATGTGCAATTGCAAAGACGTTATGATCTTATTCCCAATTTAGTAGAAACGGCTAAGAAATATATGGAGCATGAAAAAGAAACTCTGGTAGGAGTGATCGAAGCCAGGAATCAGGCCCTCGCTAGTAAAGAGCGACTTGCTGAAAATCCAGGGGATGCAAGTGCCACTAAAAACTTTTCTAAGAGTGAGGCCGGGCTCAACGGTGCCATGTCAAATTTTTTAGCTTTATTTGAGAACTACCCAGACCTTAAGGCCAATCAAAATATGCAGCAGCTCACAGAAGAGCTGAGCACCACGGAAAATAAAATTGCCTTTGCCAGGCAAGCTTTTAACGATGCGATCATGAGTTATAATGTGGCCAGAGAAGAGTTTCCTGCGGTCCTTATTGCAGGTCTTTTTGGCTTTCAACATAAAGAACAATTAGAAATTGAAGACCAGGTGGCGCGTAAGGCGGTTAAAGTAGAATTCTAATGGGCTTTTTTGAAGATCAGAAAAAAGCAAAAAGTAAGACTCAGAAATTAGTTTTTCTTTTTGTGCTTATTATCATTGCTGTCTCTTTATCAGTAGGAGCACTGTTTGCAAGTTTGCTGGTAGGGATGGAATCAGAATACTCTAGTCAGTATGGAAATATGCGCTCATTTAACTATCAAAATGTTTTGAGTGCTGAGGGGCTTAGTTTAATAGGCGTCATCGCTGCTGGTGTGGCCTTGGTGATTGTTCTGATCACGCTCTTCAAAACATGGCGGCTTAAATCTAAGCCTGATGAAATTTGCCTGGCCATGGGGGCCAAAAGAGTTCCCAGTAACACTCAGGATTTTAAACTTAAGCGTTATCATAATATTGTTGAAGAGATGAGCGTGGCTTCTAGCGTTCCTATGCCTCTCATCTATATTTTAGAAGATGAAGCCATTAACGCCTTTGCCTGTGGTTTCGATATTAATAGCGCCGCTATCTGTGTGACCAGAGGATGTATCGATAATCTCTCTCGAGATGAATTGCAGGCTGTTGTGGCCCATGAATACTCCCATATTCTCAATGGGGATATGACGATTAATCTCAGACTCTTAGGCATGCTGGCGGGCTTGCTGTTTCTCTATTATATTGGAACTCATGTGGTTCATTCCGCACGCTTTTCCAGGCGCAAAGAGGGCAATCAAGCTGCCCTGATCGGAATTGGGCTCATCATTTTAGGCTTGATTGGATTTTTATTTGGCAATTTATTACTAGCAGCAATTTCACGGCAAAGAGAATATTTGGCAGATGCCTCCAGTGTGCAATTTACCCGAAACCCTGAGGGGATAGCCGGAGCTTTGAAAAAAATAGCTGTGCATTATGACCATGGAATTGTGAAAGTTCCGGATGCGGAAAAAGCGTCTCATATGTTTCTCGTCAATGGTATAAAAAAGAAATTCTTTTCCCTAGCGACTCATCCCGATATATACGACCGTATTAAAGCAGTAGATCCACACTTTAATAAAAAGAGGTTTCTCGAAACTGAAGCGGAAAATATTTTAAAGAAAATGCAGGCAGAAAAAGAGCAGCCTGTTCAAAAAGTAAAAAATGATCAAAACGATCCTCAAAATAAACTTGAACTTCTTTTCCCTCTTTTTATGCTGCTGCAAGAAGCGAACTCTGGGGTAGAACTTAATGAGCAAACGGAAGAAGTTTTGCTTAGAAAGTTAATTGCTAATGAAGATGCTGCGATCCGTTCTATCCCCCCAGAAAAAAAGTTAGAGCTGCTTGAAGTTGCTTTTGGAGAGATTAAAGGCATGGATAAATTTAAAAGAGATCAGCTGCATGAAGCTGTCAAAGATGAAATTGAAAAAGATGGCAAGTTTGATTTTAATGAGTTTATTATTTATTCCTATTTAAGACCCGCTCTTGAGGACGTGGATCTAAAGCTCAGACAACTTAAGAACTCTGAGTATGTCATTCATGGTAATATCATCCTTAATTTTTTATGGCATATGGATAAGATTGATTTAACAGAAACGGATCAAAAAATTTTGAGTCGTTATTTTAAATTTCAAATCATTGATAAAAAAGAATTAGGCTATTCAAAAATTCTTAAGTCTTTTGAAAAGCTCCGTTTTGCCTCAGCGGAACAAAAGAAAAGCTTACTTGAGATGGGCGAAAAATTGATTCGACTCAATCACGAAGTGACTGAGAATGAAAGAGTTGTGATGAAACTGATCAAGCAAATTCTTTCCGTCCCAGGCGTGGTCACTACAGAAGTTTAAGATATTCCAGCAGCGATTGTTTGTCTTCATCACTCATTGTATCAAAGGGTGAGAGATGACCTTTATTACTTCTCCCTGGAGACTTTGTGTCGTAAACTTCGGGGTTAGACCATGGTTTATAATTCCCAGTATAAACCCATACACCTTGCATATTTTTCTTTTCGTGTTCGATACCAACGGTCTTAAAATTGAGTTTGTGACCTCCGACTTGAAATTTCTCTTTTCTTTTTGAAGGATTCATAAGTTCAAAAAGAGTAGGGACTGAACCATTATGTAAATAAGGAGCACTCATCCATAAAGAAGTGAGAATAGGAGCTATATAACCTTTGTTTTGAACAACTTGAATATACTCACCCATAACACTGGATTCTACTGCAGTTTTAAACTCTTCATCAATTACATCCACTCTTGATGAATCTGTTCCTATTTGTTTGAGAGTTACTAATTTGTTAGGAAAGCTCACAAGCTTAGGGGCCAAGAGATCTTCTTGTAGAGCTGAGTATTGCCCGTGGCAGCTTGCACATTTGTTGATAAAAACTTTTTCTCCCGCTCGTGCTTTCAGAGGGTCAATCTTCCCAGGGAACCGAGGGCGTTTAGCGCTTAAGAGATAATCCACTACTTTTCGCACCTGAGGGATATGAGCTTTAGCCTGGAGAGGGTGATTGGCCGTGGTGGAGACAGTAAAAAAACTAATGACTTCAGCGAGTGCATTGAGTTTATCGTCTTCACTTTGGCTCGGTTTAACGGGTTTATAGACCCCATCATAGAGCAGTGAGTTTCTAAACTCCCTATCAAAGATAACTGGGATAGATGTGTAACCTGTCTCAGAGGGTGCAGTCTCATTATTAGTCAATATTCCTAATTGAAACTTAAGTGAAGCCACACCATTTGTAAGCCCTGCACCTCCATTTTGAGCAGGAGATTGTCTATTGAGCTGACTCTCAAGATGCTTTACTTTATTGATAAATTCTTTTTTAAAAATAAGACTTATGGTTCTATATTCCATGCGAGTGATGCGAGGAAAGATTTTTAAAAGATAGGCCTTAAATTCCTTTTTCTTATTCACAATATTTAAAAAAGCGCGATAAACATCATAGGTATAGGCTTCTAAATTTAGAGATGTATTTGGTGCACCTAAAAAAACTTGATCAGGCAAGGGATGTCCTTGCTCTGTATAATTGATACCACTGTGACAGGCAGCACATGAAAACCCACTTCCTTCTATTCTTACTTTGAAGGGATATTTTCCTCCATGAAGATTACCTTTAAATAGACCAAAGTATTCTGGCATTTGAATTTGTTGTTGTTCTGGAAGGTTTTGAATGGAGACTTTGGTTGGTAGTCCATATTCTTGAAAGAGTTTATCAATAGCATCCTGAGGATCGTTGTTTTCAGGATCAAAGCCTCTATGAAGCAAGAGAGCAGCGACAGAGACTTTGAAAGGAAGAATATTTGATTCCATTCCATGTTTTGCAAGTGCGCCAAAATCATCCATCATAAAGTGGACAGCACCTTCTCCAGCTGAAGTGTGAGCGATTTCTAAATTTTCTTCCAATAGTTCAGGCTTTCCTTTTAAGCAAGAGACAAAAATAAACAAGAGTGAAAAATGAAGGATAGTTTTCATACTTGCTCCTCTTGAAGAATACTTTCTATATCAAGTCTGCAGCGTTTAGGCCTATCTTTCTCAGAAAAACCTCCCACTCGCAGAATGTTAATAATCTTTGAATCCGATGGGATATTTAATTTTCGCTCCCATTTCTCAATAGACTCGCTATGATCGATCAGTGAAGACAAAGGAGACCCTGCGGCTTGAAACTTACTGAGATTAAGCCATTGACGATAAAAAATCCGACCCCATTGAATAAAATTATCTTCTTTCTTGCCATGAATAACTAAAAGTCCAGCTGCTGATTTTGTTTTATCGGCTTCACTCAAAAGCGGCTTGGCCATATGTATTCGTTTCATGAAGTTCAAAACATTTGGTTTCATAATGACTTTAGCAAAAGGTTTTTCCCAACTCTGCAATCCCATTGAATCTAAATTGAGACCGTCCTTATAATAGTGAGAGTGATTTTGATCAAGCCGACACCAATAGTGGAGCTCTTGATAATAATCGTCTTGATTAAGATAGCTCCATGCAGCTTGGTCATAATCATGGGCCATCTCTTTTTTTAATTCTGGATCATAAAGCCAAAGACAGTTTTCTTGCTGTTGATAAAACTCTTTTAATGCAGCTAAATTCTCGGTTGTGAGCTCTCTAAACTTTCCACGATGACAAAAACGAGAAAAGATATAATTTTGCAGCTCTGTGATCTCGGGATGAGGCTGTTTTTTTGTGGATATAAAGACAATTCCTTTTTCAGGTTTAAATTTGATTTGATCAATAGCATAATTTCTTTTGAGTAAAGAGAGTTCAAGCCCTTCCACAAAACATCCCATAGATATATAGGCATCCTTATTTGTAGGGTCAGCGATAGGGAGCTCTCGTTTAGTATCAATCGAGAGGGTGAAGGAATCATCACTCTTGTTGTATCCGACACGAACAGGTTGAGTGTTATGGGCAGAAGGTGCCAAAGAAGCTTCAGAGATAATATCTTTTAAAATACTTTCATCTATCATACTAAGTCCTTAGAAAATAAATGAAGTTTATGCAGTGTTTTTGCCCCCATCTTTTCAACTTGACGAAGGCTGGCTTGGTTTTGCTCAGATATCCAAGTGATCCCTAACTTTTGATAGCCTCTGGCCTTGAGAGCTGATATCACTTTGAAGAGCATAGCGCTATTTATCCCTCTGCCGTGAAACTCTTGGGCCACAGAATAAAAAATAATTACAGCCCTATCCCGAGTAAGTTTGTGGTTTATAAAAGCAAGCGGAGTGCGCCATGAAAGCTTAGAGCGAGTCGCTCTAAAGAATTGATTAAGATCTGGTATACACACAATGGTCCCCACTGCTCGCTTGTTATATGTCAGCAGTGCCGATATCTCAGGATCGAGAATCCACATCATATCTTTAGCCTGATAGAGAAACTCTTCCGAAGTGAGTGGAACAAACATAGGGTTATTTTGAAAACCATCATTGAGGACTTCTCGAACTGATTCCAAACTTGTGCTGAAGTTTTTTCGTATGACTTTTTCAAAAGAATAGTCAGGGTTATTAAAAATACTTTCTGTTTTAGCGCTTTTCAAATCTTCTGGCTTCGTTTGAGTAAGATCAATTTCAAAAGTTCTCATGGGAAATTCTTTCTGATATCCATTTCTCTCTAATAGCGTGGGAAGATAGTCAGGAGAGTAGACTTGGTCTGTATAGGGATCATTTTGGAACTGATCCGTGACAACTCCTATTTGCTGCATGGCCGTGAGATTAAAGTTACCACTTATTTTTCTCATTCCACTTTGTTTATGCTGAGCTTCGGCTTTTTGTAGCAGTTGAGAAGCTACTTCTAGATCATTTATACAATCAAAATATCCAAAATATCCTGTGTCAGTATTGAATTTACGATTGGACTCTTGGTGTATATGGGCCACAATTCTTCCTACAGGTTGCCCCGAACGATAGGCAACGTAATAATCGCCTGAACCATGTTTTGCAAAAAGAGGGTTCTTTTTATCTAATAGTCTTTTAATATCAGTATTGAGAATGGAGACAAATTGAGGTGTTTCACGATAAGCATACTCTGCAGCAGCAAAGAAATCATTTAGAGAAGGATTCTTTTTGATAGTAAGCGTGCTCATTTGAGCACCTTTTCAAAATATTTTCTGACGGCAAAGCCTTTGATCATAGCGAAAAATTTTGGAAGTGGTTTTTCGACTCTAAATTTCCAAGGATTATAAAAAATGCCTTTGTAGCTCGCTGTATTTTTATAACCTAAGATTAATTTTGTCGCTTCGTAACTCATGAGACATCCCGTCATCCAAACCATAGGAGCAAAGGACATTCTTGATCTTTCTCCACGGGCCATCTCAATGGCATGTTTGAGGACAACATGATTCGCAGAACTCGAATGAGTCATAACGTATTGTATTTCTTTTAAAACGATGGTGTTTAAATCCTCTTCGCTTAATTGGTCTAGGGGTCTTCCCAATGAGGGATACTGAAATGTTTTTTCAGGTCTGGGGTCATTTGGCTTAATGACATAGACACTGGGAAGAGTGGAAGCAAAAGCGTCGATGACAGTTTTATTTTTATCTTTAGCTGCTCGCATGAGTGTAAGAGTCGCTTTAATATCATCACAGCCATTAATAACAAAATCAACTTCATCGAGAATGGATGAGAGCTTTAGAATCCACTCGGAACCATAACGTTTTATTTTTAGATCAGGATTTATTTTGAGTAATTCTTTTTGGGTGAACTCGGCTTTATCTTCATCTAGGCTATCAAGGCTAGCAAAGACTTGGCGGTTGAAATTAGAAATTTCAAAAGTATCTATATCTGCAAAATGAAGTTCTCCTACTCCAGAGCGAGCAAGCAGAGCTATCGCTACACCTCCCATTCCTCCTACACCAGCCACAAAAACTTTGGCGTTTTTAAGTTTGAGCTGCTCGCTGGCATCGACAAAGCCAATATTACGAGTGGTAAATTCATTATAATCAAAATGATTCATACAATGAGCTCCTCTGATTGATGAGCTTCAGTATCGCAGTCATCTATAGGGGCCCATATCCAGCGAATAATCGGCATGAAAAGTGTGAACAGAGCTACCGCCATTAAAGCGAGAGTAATGGGAAAGAAGTTTTTACGGTTTAGTTTACTGTAATAGAGCGGCCATAAACCTTGAATAGATATTTTTCCTATTTGCAGAAAATCATCTCCTCTTTGGTAATTTAGATTGTTTTCACAAAACTTATTAACACTTTCTTCTCGGAATTTCGGAGCATTTTTATAAGTCTTTTTTAGTTCGTCTGAGCCGCCAGTATACGCATTTTTAATAATTTGCAGCCTTTCGTCGTATTCAGCATCACTTCCCACTCCGAATGCCTGTCTATGATCATGCATGATCAGCTGAGCTAATTTAAAATGATAATAGCGCTGGTTCTCAAAATTTGAAGTGGGATAAACATCCACATAATTCTTACCCACCAGTCCTACGATAGCAGGAACCTGAGAAACACTTGAAACATAGAGATCTCTAAAACCATTTTTGATGGTTACAAGCAAATTGGGAAAGACTGTGAGGAGATAAGAAACATTCTGTCCCTTGACCGAATCATCGATATAAATCAGACCCAGGTGTAGGATTCTTTTGGCAAAACCTCTGTATTTAACCGTCAAAAATATTTGAGCAGAAAAACCTATAGGTTTTTTTTGTTTTCGGTGATAAGCAATAGTGATAAGACGATGGGCCAGGTCCTCTCTGTTACCAGTCAAAGGACCATAGTCGGGGAGATCATTTGATTGATGAAAAGTTGCCGCCACTTCTCTCATATCTTTTGTTAACTTTTCCAATTCTTGATCAGTACACCATAAACCTGGGCTCTCAAAGATATGGTATTCTAAATCCCCAATAGGAACCCTAAAATTCATAAAATTGAGCCGTCTCATTAAGGCAGAGATTCTATCTTTCATCTTCTCTCCCTTTGAGCGAGAAAATCAACCTCTCGTCCTAGGTAAGTGATAAGATCATTAAAATAAGATCGATTCATAAGATAGGTGAACTCGATGGTGAGTACCATTTTATGTTCAGGGATGATGATTAAATAATCAGTTGCAAAGGCATTAAAAATAAACTCCAAGGCTTCCAGTCTATTTTTTTCATTTTCATTCTGAGAAGAGTTAAACATTTTATTTATTTCATCTCGATGAAAAACAAGATTATTAAATTCATGATCAAAAATAAATAAAAGCTTGTTTTTTTGCAAATAATCCTGAGAGAGAAGGGTGATTGAGTTGACCTCTTCTAGGCTCTCAACACATTTTAAAAAGCTTTTGATGTCATCTCTTTTGAGAGAGATCAGTTTTTGAATGGTATGACCACGAGTTCTTAAGACATTATTTATGACATTTTGTAAGATATTGACAAAGATCTGTAGTACAAAAGAAAGAAGAATAATGATGATGATCTCGTCTCTTGGAAGAGTGCTAGCAAAAATTAAAATGGCTCCCAGAGAAAGATTGATCAATAGATAGCGACCTATACTTTTGAGGTGGTGACGAAAACTAAAACTCCCTGTTGAAAAAATAATTGAAGCCATGAGGTAATTGAAAATAAGAATTCCTAGTGAGCTGAGTTTGAGATGGGCAATTCCATGCCAGTGACTAAGTAAATCGGCGCATACAAAAATCAAAGTTAATAAACTGACAAAACATATCGCAATCAATACTGATTTTTCATTTTTACTTTTTAAACTTGTGATCTTTATCGATGAAGCCCAAAAGAGCATAAGAAGGGCCATCATATGGTAAGCTAAATAGATATATCTTAACTGACCTTCAGGGAAAGTATTAAGTTGCATGTAGAGAGGAAATAAAACGATTAAGGCTAGTAAAACAATAATTTTATACCAACTCGATAAACGATATCGTGTGGCTTTTTCAGTGAAAATGGCTAAAACCAGTGGCAAAAATAAATAAAAGGCATAACTTATTTTGTAGTATAAGAAATGAGATGTGGCCCATCCTATGAGTCGAAATGAACCTCCACCAAATAAAAATAACAAAAGTATGCCAAGGGAGAGGTGAGTCGGGCTTCTTCTATTGTGAATAAGTGATCCCCAGGCCAATATGAGACAGCTCAAAGTACCAAGAAATTGAATCACTAATTCTGAATGGGAAATCGAATCTAATACTAACTTTGTCATATTTCACTCACGAGTGTATTTAAATATGCAAAGCAGGTGCCAGCGTGTGTTTTCTTTATCCTTAATCAAACAGGTCGGTTAGAAGGGTTCATTATTAAAAGTGACTAAAATTAAGACAGTGTATGATAAAAAAAAGCCCAGATCGAGTCTGGGCTTAACATTCATATATGTGAATTGTTTATTAATCCATATACCAAATATCTGCGTTACGTTCGAAAGTCATGTAACGACGACCACTACAAGTTGTCTCGAAGTACTCATGAGTTTGACCCCAACGAGTTGTATAGTAACGAGTTGTCGTACACTGTCTACCTTCAATACGCTTAGTGTATCTTCTGGTATCTACTGTATAGTAGCTTCTACAATCGTATCCGTTATCTACGTAGATAATCTCACTTGAATCTGCCACTTCAATTGCACCCCAAGCTGTAAGTCCTACACCTGCAGCTGCAACTACGTTTCCAGCATCACCACCAATGATAGCTCCACCAAGTATGGCAGCCAGACCACCGATAACTTTATTTCTACCTCTTTTAGCTTTTCTAGTATCCGTATACTCGATAAGCCTTGTTTTTGGGCGCTCATAACAAGCCACATACTCTTCGTGATCATAAACGACAGGAGCAGTAGTTGTCGTTGTCACAACAACTTTATTACGTCCTCTTCTGCCTCTGGGACCACGGTTAGTATAGCGTCCAGATCTTTCTAGACATCTTACGGTACTGCTATCAGTAATTTCTCTAAGACATCGAGTCGCTTCACCATAAGGGTATCTTTTGTTTTTAATAGCTTCAAGACAGTCAAGTTTATCGAAAGTAAGAGATCGACACACATTTAATCCGTCTCTGTCATAAATACCATTTCTAATAACTTTCACACAGTCAGGTTTATCACTGCTAAATCTCATCTCTGTTGCACAAAAATTAAGTGCATCATGTTCAAACCTCGCATGAACAATTTCTCTTAAACATTGTAGCTTTGCATCTGAGAAAGCTTCTTCTGCACAAAGATCCATCGCCTTTTGGTTAACTCTGCGCCCTTGGCGAAGTATTTGACGACATTCTCTTTGGTCATCATCCCAAGTAAACTCATAGCGACAGAAGCGATCTGGAGAGTCTGCAAATGCAGATAAACTCATCACCCCTAAACATAATAGTAGTAGTTTTTTCATAGACCTTCCTTTTTGAAAAAATTCTTCCCTTTATTATGTAATGAGCAGGGCATAGATTGAAAGTCAGCTGTAATTTATTCAGATCAATGAAAAAGGGTGTCTAAAATTTAGACACTCCCTGCAAACTTTGCACAGCTGATGGAAGCCAAGGTCATAAAAGTAGATAATGAGTCAAACCTATAAAAATAAGGATACTTATTCATGAAAGCTTTGACTCTATTTCTCATTTCAGCTTCACTCGTCTCTTGTAGCAAACATCAAGCTGATAAAAAGGTGATTGATCCCACCCAAGGTTTACTTCCTCAGGTGAAAAGTTTTGCAGACATAAAAAGTGAAATAGGAGCAAAGAACCAAAAGAATATTTGTGAGTATACGGCATTCTCTCAAGAAAAAAAGCAATTCGATTTAGTGATTGGAAATGAATTAAGTGAACAAATTAGAGAAGAGCTGGAACAATCTTTCATAGCAAAACAAGATATAAATTATGAAGATTTTTGGAATAATATTTCTGATGACTCTGCGGAAAGATTAAATGAACTCCTTCTCATCAAATATGCTCAACAATCTGATGACGATTTTAGGCTTAAAAAGAACTTGGTGGCAACTGCCTTAAACTATTACACAACTGAAGATATAAGACCAAGCGCATTTGATATTCAATACACTCCGGATGAGACCTTGAGTATTGCGTTTGATGAAAAGGCTCGCTTAGAAGAAAGTAAACAAATTCATTTATGTGGAAATCTCAATCCTCTTCAAATGAAGTTCAGTGATAATTATGAAATGGAGTTAGAGCTTCCTTCGGATATTACAGCTTTAGTTCAATGTGTGAATAAAGATCATTCGCAACAAATTTACCTGAAGGTGATTCAAGGAGAAGAAGTTCAAATAAGAGTGAGAAAAGATGAAGAGCTTGCCTATTATTTTACATCAATAAGAGAAATGTCGGGGAGTTCTCGCTTTCGTTCTGCTCAACTTAAGTTTGATGCGGAAGGTGATGAGGTTAAACTTAAAATCACTAAGAAATATGAAATGGATCACAGACGACGTGGGCTTCAAGCAAGAGAATACTTGCCCGCGACTATTGATAAGTTAAAATTTGAGCGTAAAGGTGTCTCTGGAAAGCTCAAAACAAAAACGTTGAAATGTAACACGATTAAAGATTTTATCTACGAGCGAGTAGAATAACAAAAGCGCCCTAGAGGCGCTTTTTCTTAATGAAAATAATTTTTTCTGAGATGGATTTGGGACCTTTCAGGGCCATAAGCAATAATTCCCACCGGTATACCT
The DNA here is from genome assembly GCA_002713145.1 of Halobacteriovoraceae bacterium. Classification (GTDB taxonomy): domain Bacteria; phylum Bdellovibrionota; class Bacteriovoracia; order Bacteriovoracales; family Bacteriovoracaceae. The sequence continues at coordinate 71,942 of PAVS01000017.1, read as the reverse complement.
AAATTCTCTTCGATTAACTTTATATATTCATCAAGCTCTGGAGCGTAACTTCCATCTTTTTTAAAGTCATCGGTAAAAGGCTTTAGGTTTTTGTAAAGAGGCTTGGCCTGAGATAAGTCTAGACCTGGATAAGCACAATCATATTCTTTACCGTCAATTTCGTAGGCATAACAGACTTTTAATTCCTCTAGGCCAGAGAGCACATCAAGTTTAGTCAGAGCAATGGAAGTCATTGAGCTGGCCTTCACAGAATATTTTAAAATGGGAAGATCGAGCCATCCACAACGTCTTCTTCTTCCGGTGGTCGCTCCAAATTCATTTCCTATTTTTTGAATACGATCACCAATCTCTTCAGCGATCTCTGTTGGCATGGGACCTTCACCCACTCTTGTGGTATAGGCCTTCACAATCCCCAGTTTTTCGTTCACGATTCCGTTGGTCACACCTGCTCCGGTATAAATTCCTGCAGCTCCCGTGGAAGAGGAAGTGACATAAGGATAGGAACCATAATCAATATCTAAAAGAACGCCTTGGGCTCCTTCGAAAAGAACTTTTTTACCTTCGGCCGTGGCGCGATCAATAAGAGAAAAAGTATCGGTCACATATTGAAAAATTTCTTGTCCAAAAGCATAGAGTCTTTTGGCTTCCTCTTCAGCACTTGGATATTCTGTTTGGTAAACATGCTCAAAGAGATAAGCTTTCTCTTCTAGGGCATGATTAAGTTTTGTCGTCAGTAAATCTAAATTAAAGAGGTCTTTAACTTTTATGGCCCGTCTGGCGACTTTATCTTCATAAGCCGGGCCAATGCCTTTACCTGTGGTTCCTATACGAACCTTTGATTTTCCTTCACGGTGGGCATCGAGTAGTTTGTGATAACTGGTAATGACTGTGGCATTAAGAGATATCTTGAGGCGATCCGCTGTCACGGGAATTTTCTCTTTGACCATATTGAGCTCCGTTAAAAAAGCTTCAGGCTCAAAAACCACTCCGTGAGCGATAATGCTGGTGCAGTTCTCGTGGAGAATCCCAGAAGGTATTTGGTGAAGGACGATCTTAGAATCACCCACAATAATAGTATGACCTGCATTGTTTCCTCCTTGGAAACGGACGACATAGTCAGCTTTTTGTCCCAAGAGATCAGTGATTTTACCTTTACCTTCGTCTCCCCATTGGGCTCCAATTATTGCGAGTGTGTTCATTATGCTCCTACCTCATTTAATAATTTATTGTTTAAGAAAAATTCTTTCATTTGATGAGCGGCCATCTCACCCACTCGAAATTGGGCTTCTTCAGTGGAGCCACCGAGATGGGGAGTGAGAACAATATTCTCTAACTCACGAAGTTTTGATTCGCCTAGTGGTTCCTCTGCGAAAACATCAAAGCCAGCGCCTTTAATTTTTTTCTCTGATAAAATTTTATAAAGATCATCTTCATTAACAATTTTTCCGCGAGCAGCATTAACTAAAATAGCAGAAGGCTTCATTTTACTCATAAGATCATAGTTAACCATGCCTCGAGTGGCATCAATAAGAGGGGTGTGAAGAGAGATAACATCAGCGGTTTTAAAAATCTCTTCTACAGAATCAACTTTTTTGGCCCAAGGGAAAGGAGATTCACTGACACCTGGATCAAAAAAGAGAACTTGAGGTTCAAAACCTTGCAGTCTTTTGCAAAGGAGTTGACCGATTCTTCCAAAACCAATAATTCCCACTGTCTTGTTCCAAAGCTCATTCCCAGTAAACGCTGCTTTATTCCATTCATTGTTTTTCATACTTTTATCAGCATTGGCGGTATGTCTGAGAGTTGTCATCATCAAAGCAAGAGCATGTTCAGCTGCAGAATTATTATTGGCCCCAGGAGTGTTAGAAACTTTGATCCCTTTCTCCTGGCAATAGGCTTTATCGATATTATCAGTGCCCTCACCAGCACGGATGATGTATTTTAAGTTAGGAGCAGCATCAAGAAACGCTTTGTCTGGACTAGTGGCAGATCTAATAATAAGCCCTTCGACTTTGGGAAGCAGGGTTTTTAATTCCTCTTGTGAGACTTTTTTTTCTGGGTGAACTTCTAATCCATCAGTGTTTCTTAGATCTGAAAAAACTCCACTATCCATTCCGTCTGAAACGACAATAAAAGGCTTACTCATATTTGACTCCGTTAGTGATTTTATATTGAACAGTGCCCCCAACATATCTCGAAAATTTAAGGAATAAAACGAAAAAAATCGAATACTTAAAGAAAAAAATTAAACGTTGAAAGTGCTTTGCATAGGCCGTTTTCGTATGTTAATCTACTCAAAATACCTAAACTCAAATCACCCGAAATTGAATAAAAAAAAGGCCCGGTTATTACCGAGCCTCTACGTCTAAATGAGGAATACGCTTAAGCTATTGATCGCAATTCGAGATTACTTTCAAGAGCGTTCAGCGTAGCTTGAAATTCTGATAATGTGGGAAGATTCCCAAAGTGAGTATTTTCAAATGTATTCATGGCAATAAAATCGAAGACTTCAATTTCTGTTGATGCTTCTTCATCCTTTTTAAAACATCTCCAATTTGTCTGACCAGTTTTTTGAAAATTCTCCATTACGTTTTGAACGAGCTCATCTTTACTTTTGACTCCAATCCCAATGACTTTGCCATCGTTGTTGAGTTCTAAGTACCAAATTTTGTACTCGTTCTTTTTGGTGGGGTTGGAACAAGGCTCTACGCAAACAGCTAGATTCATAATGTCCTCCTTGGTGTGTCTCATCTACAAAAATCCTTTTTGCATTTTTTCGCTTTCTGCATTGTTATTGATAGGCCTGATATCCGTCCATGGATACTGTCCTGCAGACCTATGGTTTGCTTCCTGCAAAGATATAATATCACCTAAAAGCCCACACGCACTGACTTTCGGCCTACACTTACTGGCCAGCATTTAAGGTATTGTAAGAAGTATTGTACTCAAGATGACACTTGGGCCTGCCAGGCCGCATGAAGTCCCTGATATTGCTAAAAGCGCTCTGAGTCGGCCGTTCAAGCATATTGGCACCAAAAGTACTTTTGTCCTGTTATACAGGTGTTAGATTTTAGAATTTACACATAAGGTGTGAAGAATTAACCTTAGAAAACACACAATTATGAGCAGACAACTAAACGTATTATTTTCATCCCTAAAAATGGCGATCGCAACTTTTTGCTCGCGTATCCTTGGATTAGTTCGAGAGCAAGTGCTCGCGTTTTATTTTGGGGCCAGTGGTTTTACCGATGCCTTTCTCATTGCTTATCGCATTCCAAATTTACTCAGAGATTTATTTGCAGAAGGTGCTTTTTCGGCCGCTTTTGTTCCGGTTTTTGTTGAAGCGAGAGGGATCTCTCAAGAAGAGGCGAGAAAGTTATTGTGGAAACTTTTTATTTTATTGGGTGTGGTCACGCTAACTATTGGTGTGATTACTTTTGTTTTTGCCCCTGAGATAGTCAATCTTTTTGCCCCCACTTTTTATAAAGATCCTGAAAAGTTTGAACTCACTGTTTTACTCACGAGAATCATGTCTCCCTTTTTATGCTTTGTTTCTATCGCGGCCCTTTTTATGGGAGCCCTCAACAGTTTAAAAGTCTTTTTTATTCCTTCCCTGGCTCCGGCGTTTTTTAATGTCACCATGATTTTATCCATGCTTATTTTCCCAAGCTATCTTATTGCACACAATTTAAATCCTATCGTCTCCGTGGCGTTAGGGGTTTTTATTGGAGGTCTGGTTCAAGCCTTTGTTCAAATTCCACTTATCTATAAAAAAGGATTTGGTCCTAGACGTACGGGACCACTGTTAACCTATGAATCAAAAAAAGTTTTTAAAAAATTAGGTCCAGGCTTGGTTGGTTTTGCAGCCACTCAACTCAATCTTTTGGTGAACACTATCCTGGCTTCCATGTCAGCTGTGGGTGCGGTGTCTTGGTTAAGTTATGCGTTTAGATTATTTCAACTTCCTGTTGGTATTCTCTCTGTCTCAATTGGTAACTCTAATTTGGTGCATTTTAGTGATGCTTGGAAACGCAAAGACTACGATGAAGCCAGAGAATATTTAGCGTCCAGCTATTTTATGAGTTTATTTATCGTCCTCCCGGCCATGGCCGCCTTAATTATTTTTAGTGATGAAATGATTAATGTTATTTTTGAAAGGGGACAATTTTCTCATTTTTCCACTGAGCAAACTGCTAAAGCCCTTCGTTGGTATGCTTTGGGCCTTCCTTTTTATAGTATTTACAAAATCTTTGTTCCTACCTTCTACACTATTGATCGCGAAAAAATTCCGGTTCTCTGTTCTATGGGAAGTGTGGCTTTTAATATTGTTTTTTGCGTGACCCTCGCTCCCGAGTACGGATTTGAGATTCTGGCTCTGGGAACGACATTATCTATTATGCTTAACTCATTTATGCAGGGATTGATTCTTAAAAAAGATATTCAATTAGCGGTGAACACTTATATTAACTTAAGAGTTTTTAAAATTTTACTGAGTCTCTTTATTACATCTGGACTTGCTTTCTATTTAAAGCAGCAGTTTGATTTTATGAGTCATAGCTTTGCTGAGCGTTGTCTGCTCCTGGCCGGATATCTTTTTGTTGTTGCTGCGAGTTACTTCTTCTTTGCCATTTTGTTTGGAGAAAGAAGTCTCGTGATCAAAGTCATTCGCAAATTTATGCGCAAATAATCTCCTAAATTATCCATAATTTAGCTTGAGCTAATATAAATACATGATGTAGACTACAGTGGAATTAATATATTGAGATTTTAAACATAAGGACATAAAGATTATGAGAACTGATTTTAGCACGCTGATCTCATTGGCCACACATACTGTTAATCATTTAAAACAAGATAATGTAATTGAATATCAGGTAGACAAAAGAGCTGATCTTATTGATGCTTTGGCCACAGAACTTGGAGTTGCTTTCTCAACGGATGAAGATATTCGTGATCAAGCTATTGAAGAGGTAGAAGAGAAGTTTGGTTTAGAAGATATTCCAGAAGACATTACCGAAACGGAAATGTTTAACCACGCTCGTAAAGAGATCATCAAATCTTATCAAGGTGAGTCTCTTGGTGGACTTTATATGGTTGAGTCCCTTCATAATGTTGCTAATAGAGTGAGAGATTTTTTACTGAACTCTGATCTTGTGGATGATGTTTATGGATCAGATGATGAGTTAGTGGAATTTCTTGTGCGCAATATGAAGAAATTTAATCCTAGAACAGAAAGACCTGAGCACGCTGCTCAGTAATTAGCTTCAAATTTTCATTATTATATTATTATAAAGAGAAAGGACCCCATTTGAGGTCCTTTTTTATTGCTCATCAATTCTATAAAATCAATTATTTAAGCGTATTTATTAAAGTTATTCGTGATTTTAGCCGACAAACCCAAGAGGAGGATTTTTCCGACTCAAAGGCATTTATTTAATAGTTTATAATGTAGATGGGATTAAACCATAAACTTAGGTGAAATTATGATGGGAATTCGTTCAAAAACTCTAACGTTACTATTGCTCATGGGAGCAATTCCAAGTCTAGCACTTGCCGAAAATGCGGACCAGAGGGTTGATAGCGCGGTTAATGATTTAATGGCCGCTTGTTTAAGACAACCCGGTAACACTTCAGAAAGAGAACATATATCAACCTCAGAAACGGAAAGATGTATTCGTGTTCGTTGTGTTTATGCCACGGCGAATGTTGATGAAGGTGTGAGTATCGCCGAAGGAATTGAATTACAACGAGGCTCAAGTGGAGCTTATGTTGGTGCTTGGAAAAGAGAATGTGTTCAGTTGCAAACAACAGAGCAAATTGCTGACCAAGCGGAGAGAGAAATAATCGGTGATGCTGAAGAGAGAGAAAGACTTATTGAACTCGGCCGAAGAGCTGATCGTGAAGGCTGGGAAGGTGGTCCTGGCGGGGGATCAGGTGGAGTTTCCGGCGGATCTGGCGGAGGCTTTTATATAGATCTAGGTCCTTTTAGAAGAGGGGATCAAATTTATGTTGATGGTAATTTAATCACTGTGGGTGGTTCTGAATATCAAAGAATCTGTTTAGATTCTAATGGCAATTTAAAAAGTAAATGTAGAAGAGCAGAAGTGAGAGGGTCGGATATTGATTGGGTCGTAGGTAACGATATCGATCAGGGGAATGGTTCTCGCAGAGTTTATGTTGATGGAGGTCCACGAGTGAGTATTCGAGGTGGTTTATCCGTTGAAGATATGCTCGCTGCTTGTAGTTCAGATAGAGATTTAAACCAATGTTTAGGAGCTAGATATGGCGTGATCATGACTCGCACAGGAGATATCGTTAACTGTGCTGACTGTCAGGTTCGCTACCGTGAACAAAAATCAGGAACCGACTGGGGAGGAATTCTCGGTGGGGTCGCTGAAGTGGCAGGCGCTGTCCTTCCTCCAGTCATGGGGTATATGGGACAAAAAGCTTGGGCCAATGCTTATCTAGGTTCCAATGAAGCTTGGGCCGGGGCAGCAGCTACTGGTTTTGAGCAATGTCGAATGATGCAAACTCATTATGTGGACGCCACATATGGATATATTTCAGGCAATGAATTACCAGATAGAGAGGTTATACCACCGGAGTGCAATGGTTATGGTCTTGGTGGCTATGCTGGATTTGGGAATGGTTATTTTGGAAACGGATATGGCGGTTTCGGAAACCCATGGACTTCAGGTGGATACACCGGAGGTTTCTTAGGGGGCATGTACGGGCCAGGTCTAGGATATAATCCATACTTTAATGCCTCGGCAGGTTTTGGAAATCCTTATGGAGGATTAGCAGGACCTTATGGTGGAGGATTTGGAATGGGTGGCTTCCCTGGAATGGGAGGCGGTGGCTTTGGAATGCCAGGTGGTGGTTTCGGAGTTGGAGTTGGACTTAATACTGGCTTTGGAGGTGGAATGCCTGGAGCTGGAGGATTTGGAATGCCAGGGTATGGTGGTTTCGGTACTAGCATGCCTGCACCAGGATATGGCGGTTTCGGTGGCTTTGGTAACGGCGGCTTCGGAAATGGAGGGGTGATGTGTATTCAAGCTCCTTGTCCAGGGGCTGGTTATGGAGGCTTCGGAGGTGGAGGCTTTGGCATGCCTGGCTACGGCGGAGGTCTTAATATAGGCTTTGGTCTTGGTGGCGGTAAAGGTGGCTTTGGTGGTTACCCTTATAATGGCGGCTACGGTGGATACTATGGTGGAAACGGTGGCTTTGGTGGCTGGAATGGTCAAGCAGGTTTCCCACAAGGTGGGTCATATTGGAATAATAGTGTGAATGGTCAAAATGGTTTTTGGGCGGTTCAAAACTCACATATGTCTAACCAGGCTTCACTACAAGCTGGAAGCTATTACCAACAAGCGGCTCTCGCTAATCAAGTGGGGCAAGCTCAGATGAATTACGCAGGCTACGCTGGTGGCGGCGGCGGTTACGGTGGCTACGGCGGTTTCGGCGGCGGTGGATACAATGCTGGATATTCACCCTTTAACCTGGGAGTTAATCTAGGTTTTGGCTTCGGCGGTGGATTTTAAAAAAATCTATAATGAAACGAGAATATAAGGGAGCGAAGGCTCCCTTTTTTTATGGATTATTTTCCGTGAACAAGAAGTTTAAGTTCATGTTGAAAGAGGACTTCGATCTTATCTTCAATAAGGGCCTGAACAATTCCCGGACCAAATTTTTTATGATCAATAATATCACCTACAACAAATTTACTGCGAATAGAATAAGGCTCTGCTTTACCACTGGCTTTACCCATCTCTTCCATCCAGAGTTGTCCCACTGAAACGGACTTTTTGCTCTTGCGAGTAGAAGTGGTTTTGGATTTAACTTTCTTCGTTTTAGTCGCGGGATCTTTGTACATATGTACTGCCCCGCAAGTGTTACATTTAACTTTTCCAATTGTTTGCGGGTCTTTCATAACCACGATAGTATGTCCAAGTGCAAGTTTACACTTTCCACAATATGAGAGAACTTCCTTCCCAGCAGTGAATGTTGACATGGTATTCCTTTTTGAGATTTTATAATCTAAGTATATGGCCGATAAAAAAAACAAACCTATTGTATCTAATGAAGCTCAAGACGTAAAGCTCCGAAAACGCAAGGATGAACTCTTGCGCAAGGCAAACACTTTACCCAATAGTGCCGGCTGCTATCTGATGAAAGATAAACTAGGTGCTATTCTCTATGTGGGTAAGGCCAAAAACCTCAAAAAGAGAGTGAAAAGCTATTTTGATAAATCATCCAAAGCCCCTAAGACACTCATCTTAGTGGGTCATATCCACCAATTTGATTTTCTTTTGACCAATTCCGAAGCCGAATCTTATGTGTTGGAAAATAATCTGATTAAGGAGCACCGGCCTAAATACAATATTAGACTCAAAGATGATAAATCCTATCCCTACGTAAAAGTCGATTATAATCAAGATTTCCCTAAACTCGAATATGTGAGAAGGCCGAAAAGGAAAGCAGGTGTGGAATTATTTGGACCCTTTCCGGTAGGATCAAATATCTCTAGCATTATGCGCATTATCACCAAGTCTTTTAGTTTAAGAGATTGCTCTCTTCATGAGTTCAGGAACAGAGAAACTCCCTGTATTTTATATCAAATGAAGCAATGTAGTGGACCTTGTGTGGGACTTATCTCCAAGAAAAAATATAAAGAGGATTTAGAGAACGCCTTAAACATATTTGGTTCCCGTAAAAAATTTGAAAAAACAATGGAGATCCTCAGAGAGAGAATGCATCGTTTTGCTGAACATGAGCTTTTTGAACAAGCAGCTAATCTCAGAGATTTTATCGGGGAGCTAGAAGCATTTGGGAATAAATCTTTTGACCAGTCTGTTGAAAATCTTGGTGATAAAAATACTGATGTGATTGCTTTTTATATAGGAAAAGAAGAAATAGATATCAGCCTTTATCTCATCCGAGCGGGAAATCTCCTCGGTCAGAAAAACTTTCACTTTTTAAAAGATGATTTTTTAGATGATCAAGTCGAAGGTATTGTGGGAGCTCTCATTCAATACTATTCAGATGCAGAAGATGTGATGCCGGATAAAATTGTAACTCACTTAGAAAAAACAGAAGCCGCTCATTTTCAAGGGGCCTTAGAAGAGATTTATCCTCATTTGAAATTTAAAGTGCAAGGGGAGACTAAAAAATATCAACCTCTAGTTAAAGCGGCACTCGAGCACGCAAAAGAAAGTGGCCGTGTGCGCGCAGAAAATGCGGACAGTGTTTACATCGGACTTAATCGCTTAAAAGAACTGCTTAAACTCAAAGACAGGCCTCGCACATTAGAGTGTTATGATATCGCGATTTGGCAGGGAAAATCTCCCACTGCCGCACGTATTACATTTTATGAAGGGAAGCCGGATAAGCAAAACTATCGTCATTATCATTTAGAAGAGCTCCCGGAAGGTAATAACGATTTTGCCATGATGAAAGAAGTTTTTTCTCGCCGACTTAAACGAGGGGATCTTCCTGATGTCTTTATTGTGGATGGTGGTAAGGGACAAGTCAGTAGTGCCAAAGCAGTTTTAGATGAATTAGACATTTTTGTACCGGTGGTTGGTATCGCTAAAGCAAAAGATATAAGTGGGGCAGGTTTTCAGAGATCAGAAATTAAAAACTCAGATGAAAGACTCATTATTCCCGGGCGCTCCAATCCTTATATTCTCAATAAATGTCCCAGCCTTATGAAAATTGTCGTTCACATGCGAGATGAAGCTCACAGATTTTCCAGAAGACTCCACCATAAGGCAGAGAAAAAAAGAGTTATCACTTCATGGGTGGATGAAATTAAAGGTCTACCAGCGCCCATTAAAAAAGATATTCTTCGTAACAATACCTTAAGCCTTGATGAGCTTAGTGATATGAATCAAAATGATCTAGCGAATTTTCTAGGATTGTCCCCAAAGCATGCAAGAGCCGTGTTTGAGTTCTTGCATGCCGATAGAGAAGATTAATTTAATACGTGGATAAGTTTTCGTGTACCGTCTCCACAATCGATACAACGTGCAGTTTCTTGAACCAATAGGTTCTTGTAGTCAGGCAGGTGACTTAAAAGGAGTTTAGATCCACAGATTTTGCATTCACCTATGGTTTTCTTTACATCCTCAGCTGTTCCCCAATATTCCTCAAACCGCTCAAATCTAAAATCAACATCTTTAGCCATATTACTTCCTCCCAAGATGAGAACTACTTAACTTTTCGGGAACTCGGGAAATCTCTTAAAAAAAGAGAGCTTGAAATAAAAACTAGGAAATTACTTTCAAAATGTGTTAAATCAAGAGCATGAAAAAACTGTATATTGATGCCTTGCAAAACCTCAAAAGCTCTGAAAGACCGATGTATGCGCCTTTTAAGACCTCTTGGTCATACCTTGAGCCGTCAATAGTTCAGGGAGAAAATTCTGCACCCAAAGATGAAGTCATTCTTAAGAGCACTGATGAGAAACCTGTGACTGAGAAGAAAGAAGTACTTGAGTCTTTTGCTGGGTATGCTCAGGAAAAGCTGGTTGAACAAGATAAAATTAGCTTTCAAGGAGGAGAGGTCAAGCAAAAGTCTCTTGATTTGAGTTTTGAGCTTGAAAAAATGAATCAAGAGCAACTGAGGGAGCGTGCTCAAAGTCTTCTCGGTGAAAGCTTCACCCACCTCCATTATAAAGATAAAGAGCCTGAAAATATAAAAGTCATCTTCGTCTCAGATAGCTATCTTGATAACTCTCAAATGGAAAGTGAAGAGCAAACTCAATATCACCTATGCTTTGATCATCAAGTCAGCCAACTTTTTGCCAAAATGGTCCAGGCCATGGGGCTGGGGGAGAACCAAGTGCTCATGTCTGCTTTAAGTGATGAAGAAAATGAAACAAGTTATGAATCACTGCTTTTTGGAGAGTTAAGTGTTTTTCAACCGGATTTCATCGTCACCCTGGGAGCTCAATCCACCTCATTTTTTATAGGAAATGATAAGAAGTTAAGAAACCACCACGGTCAACTTTTCCAGCTTAATTTTACCCAACAGGATGCTATACTATATACGGCTGCATTGATGCCCTTGTTTTCTCCTAAGCTGCTTAACATTGCTCCCAATATGAAGAAAACAGCTTGGGAAGATATGCAAAAATTGATGCAAAAATTCTAAGCGAGTTAAATTTGTCATAATTAACCTTTAGCATTAAAATTTAACTTAAAAGAATAATATTGCGTATATAGCAGGAAGCTAATGAATAAGATTTTTATCATAATTCTAGGATGGCAAATTTCAACTCTCGCATTGGCCCAAGCAAAATCTCCCACTATTAAAGTTAGAATTTCGGATAAAAACTCTGTGGTGGAAATCAGTGGAGTTGATTTAGAAAAAAAAATTCATATCACTCAAAAAGCAATTTCTTATCCTGGACATAAGAAAATTCGCTTTAACTGTAAATCAAATAAAAATTTAAGGAATCAAAGACCGATCAAGATCGCGAGTTTTAATTCTCCTGCCCAGACTCTCAATTTTGGGAAAGATAAATTTAAAGGCCTTATCCATATTCAAACTTCTGAGAATTATAATGGTTGCGATGTGATTAATGAAACCGCTCTTGATGATTATCTCTCTACCTTACTCGCTAAAGAGATGGAGTCTAGCTGGCCGATAGAAGCTCTTAAGGCCCAAGCTGTTGCCGCCCGCTCTTATGCTCTTTATAAAATAAAATCCAATCAAGTTTCCAAAAATAAAGGTTTTAATACCAATTATGATTTAGAAAATTCTGAATATCACCAAGTGAATGGAACATTTTTTGATGCGACGACAGAAACTAATACTGCAGCGAACTCGACTGCCGGTGAAGTTCTGGCCAATTCGTCAGGTCAGCTTGTCCCCGTCTTTTTTCATTCCAAATGTGGGGGGAAAACAAGGCTTCCAGAACAAGTGTGGTCTAATTCAGTGGAAGGTTATCAAACGGTCAATTGTCCTTTTTGTCATGAACATGGAAAAAAGAATTGGACGATTAAACTCCCTAAAAGAAAATTGATTTCCACTTTAGGTAAACTCGCGGGAGTAAATGCCAATCGCACTGACATAAGAGTGCTTGATGATCATTTAAAATCTTCTCAAGTAAAAATGTATGTGAATGACAACCTGACCGTGATCAAGAAATCTAAGCTGAGATCCTTGCTGGGGAGAAAATACCTACCCTCTAATTATTTCATCATGGCCAAGTCTAAAGACTCTTATACTGTGATTGGATCTGGTTACGGACATGGGGTAGGAATGTGCCAATTTGGGGCTAAGGAATTAGCTCTGCAAGGTTATTCTTATAAACAAATACTCGCTCATTATTTTCCCCAATTAAAAATTAAAAAAGTATATTGATATTCATGAAATGGCTGACTCTGATAGTATTTATTGTTGTATCTTTTGAAGCTTATAGCTTTGTCATTTTAATTGATCCTGGTCATGGAGGAGAAGAGCTTGGGGCTGTGGCCACTGTCAAAATGAAAAACTCCAAGGGCAAAACTTATCATCACAAAATCTTCGAAAAAAATCTCTCCCTAAGACTGGCCAGAAAGTTGAAAAAAAACTTAGATCCTTATTACACAGTTTACTTAACTCGAAGTATAGATAGAAAGGTTTCCCTGCAAGAGCGGGCGGATATGGCCGAAACAGTTAAAGCGGATATTTTTATCAGTATTCATTTCAATGCTGCTCACGACAAAAAGTCCAGAGGTTTCGAGACCTATTTTTTAGGAAATCATAATGATAAAGCTGTTAAAAAGATGGAGGATATTGAAAATAAAGATCTCAAAGGTGAGGATAAAATTATCAATCAAATCCTTATTGATTTAGTCATTGATAAAACAGTCGTGTCTTCTAAGAAGCTGGCCAATCATGTGCATAGCTATTTAGAAAAAGATATTGGAAAGAAATTTAAAATGCGTAATCGTGAAGTAAAGCCGAGCTTATTTTATGTGCTGGCCCTTTCGAAAAGACCGGGCATTCTCATTGAAGGTGGCTTTATGACAAATGACGATGAGATGAAAGTGATTAATTCTGATCGCTATCTCGATGCTTACGCAAAAAGTATGACCAAAGGGATTATTAAATTCTTTGATAGCCATCCTAAAAAAGACCTACCGTTATTTTAAAAATGAGAAAAAAAAAGCGCAAGAGGAGTTAGTTCTTGCGCAATTGAGAGAGGGAGAGAGTACTTAGACATTTTCATGTCCTTGTGAGATAAAAATAACACACCGGGTCAGGATCTCAAGTCTAAACTCCTGGGTGTGTAAAAATGCCATAGTTCAAAGCTGGTCAAAATTTTTGGCAATCCTTACCCTCTCTTGAGATTTGTGGGCTTTATAAGACAATATAAATATATGAATTTTAAAGGTTTACGGCTCAAAAATGTATTTCAAGAAGAAGACTCTAAGTTTCTTCTCTCCTGTGGATTGAAGTTTGCTTTAATCTTTATCGTTTGCTGTATTTTCGTTTACTACGTCACTTGGGTGGTTATTTCGATTAATAATGTCTATTTCGAGTCTTATGGTTTTTTCTCTACTCCAGAGTTCAAAGAAGCCTTTTTCGATAATGCGCTTTCAATTTTCTACCAACAACTCCCATATCTTTTCGCTTTCGTGATTGTCCTCTTTTTTAGTGGTGTCTATGTCGGAAAAATTCTCATTCGACCTTTTGAAATTATCGGGGACTATTGCCAAAAAAGAACTGAGGGAGAAAATGCTGAATATAATCCCGATTTATTTTCAGATTACAAATTATTAACACGTTTTAGTGAATTCTTTTTTCGCTACCTTGATCATTGTCATGATCATAAAGAACTTTCAACCACAGTGATCCCCAAAAATTTTACAGGCATAAGAGGTCCTAGATTTGAAAAAGTTTTCTTTGCACACTTTCTTCTTTTTACAGGTATAGTCGCGTTAATTGGAGTGAGTTTTGTTGCCTTTATGACCACAGAGATCCACGACCGAATTGTCGATTTGGCTTTGAAAACATTAGATACTCCCGGACCCAATTTAGCTTATTTTCTAAATAACCAAAAAGAACTCTTAAACTCTATAAACTATTTTGCGATGTTGAGTCTCACACTCGGTTATATCTTATTGGCGTTTCATCTCTACGGTAAAGTTGCTGGAGCTGTCTTTGGTTTCTTTGCTACCATGCGAGCTTTTATGAAGGGAAACTATAATGCTAGGGTACACTTAATAGGCTATGCACAGATTAGACCTCATAGTCGTGCTCTTAATAAATATTTAGATTACACTGAAAGAGTATGTGAAAAAAATCGAAAATAAAGTAAAATACTACAAACAAAAATGAAAAAGGAAAAATTATGTTAGGAAAAATGTTATTACTTACCCTCTCAATGGTCATGCTTGTTGCGTGTGCACCTGATAAAAAACAGCTTGGTAAAATGCTCAAGGAAAACCCAGAGTTAGTGACTGATGTTATTAAAGAAAACCCAACTGAGTTTATTGAAGCACTTAACAATGCGGTTAAATCTGCTCAGGAAGGGGATAGAAAAAAGAGAGAAGATGAGGAGAAAGCTAAGTTTGAGGAAAGTTTCAAGAAGCCTCTTGTTCCAGAAATAAGAGAAGAAGAAAATATTCGCGGGCCTAAAGATGCTCCTCTTACTCTTGTTGAGTATTCAGATTTTGAGTGTCCCTTTTGTAAAAGAGGTTACCAAACAGTTCAAGCGCTCTTAGAAAAATATGATGGAAAGATCCGTTTTGTTTACAAGCATCTTCCTTTAAGTTTTCACCCTAATGCTATGCCGGCAGCCCAATATTATGAAGCCCTCAGATTACAATCGAATGAACTTGCTTCTAAATTTCATGATGCTCTTTTTGAGGACTTCGATAAAATTAAACTTGGAGAGAAGTTTTTTAAAAGTGTGGCTAAGAAGATTGGGGCGAATATGAGTAAGCTTCAAAAAGATTTGGATTCTCCAAAAGTTAAAGCGAGAATTGAAGCTGATCTTAAAGAAGCTGAGAAGTTTGGCTTTAGAGGGACACCAGGATTTTTATTAAATGGTATTCCTGTCAAAGGTGCTTATCCTCCTTCACATTTTGATATGATTATTGAAGAGCTTAAGAAAAGAAATAAGTTAACACTTTAATTCATTTGATATTTTTAGTGAGAAGCCTGAAGTATTCTTCAGGCTTTTTTTTTGCCTAATCTAATTTATGATTTATGGCAAGCCCTTGCAGGAGCTTTTTTTCAAGATTTGACCTGTGAACAAAAAAATACATTTTTTAGTAAAAAAAGTTTGCCATTATTAAAAAACTTCGCAATCATTTTCCTATAGTATTATTAACACTGATGTTTAGGAGATGTCATGAACAGAAAAGAGCTTGTAGAAGCAATTTTAAAGTCTAAAGAATTAAACCACATTACAAAGAAAGATGCTGATGCTTTCATCAACACTACTCTTGAAACTATCAAGAAAGCTGTTAAGAAAGGTGACGATGTTTCTCTAGTAGGTTTCGGTACTTTTACTAAAACAAGAAGAGCAGCTAGAATGGGTGTTAACCCAGCAACTGGTGAGAAGATCAAGATCAAAGCTAAGACTCTTCCAAAATTTAAGCCAGGTAAAGCTTGGAAAGAAATGTTCTAATAACTTTTTTAAGTTAATTACATATAGGGGAGGCTTAGGCTTCCCCTTTTTTTTATAAATGGGGTTAAATGAATTTTGTAGATAAGTTGTTTGTTCTTGCGGTTTTTGCTCAATTAAGTTTTTATCCGGTGGTTCTCTTTATTATGTTTAGAAGAAGGGTGGCCGCAATTAAATCGAAAGAAGTCCCCTTTAAATATTTTTCTTCCTATCAGATGGATAAAGCGAATTTGCCAGAGCCTATGGTTATTTGCAGTAATCATTTCAATAATCTCTTTCAAATCCCTCTGCTTTTCCTGATAACTGGACTCCTTATTTTGACGTTAAAGCTTGTGACTTGGCCTATGGTCGTTCTGGCTTGGCTTTTTGTTTTCTTACGCTTGATTCACTCTCTTATTCATTTAGGGAGTAATAATATTATTCAACGTATGCGAGCATTTGGCTCAAGTACTCTGGTGCTATTAGTGATGTGGCTCTATCTAATCGGCAAAATTTTCCTTTCCTAATCAATTTTAATTGAATTTTATTTAACTAACTGTCAGAGCTTTGACGATAACATGTAAAAATGTGGGCAATAATTACTAAACCGGAAGGGATAGTCTTGATTTGCGCGCAATTGACAGGTATAATTTTGACATATGCGGTTGATAGGATTTCAGCCGGGTCGATAACAGGAGTTTTTAATGGCCGAAGATAATACAGAAGAAAATACAGGTGGTGCAGAATCTGCAAAAGCCGCACCTGCTGCTTCCGGAAAAAATCCCCTTGTCGCATTACTTTTAATTTTGAATATGGCCGCGCTTGGTACAGTAGCCTATTTTCAATATAAATTTATGGAAATGGAAAAGAACAGGCCTGATTTAACAAAGCTTCTAGCAGGACAGGATCAAACTCCTGAGCATATGGCAGAGAATGAAGCGACTGAAACCATTTCAAAAGAAAATTTAGTGGACCTGAAGACCTTTACAGTGAACCTTGCTCAAGGGGACGGTCCAAGAAGATATGTAAGATTAAATGCTGTTTTAAAAATGGATGAAAGCTCTGAGCTATCAGAGGTGGAAGCTAGAAAGCCACAGATTAGAGACACCATTATCAGTATTTTAAATTCCAAAAGGCCTGAGGATATTCTCAAGCGTGATGGAAAATTATATTTAAAAGAACAAATAAAATCCGCGGTAAACTCTTTTTTAATTGACGCTAAGGTTATCGACGTATTTTATATTGGTTTTCAGATTAACTAGCGCTCATTAGAGCTATGCTAGTTAATCTGGCAATGAGACATACAAAAACTTATAGGATGTAAGTTTTAAACAAGCCCAGGAGGGGACGAAAATGGCACAGGTTTTAAGTCAAGATGAAGTTGATGCACTCTTAAGCGCTGTAAACGATGAAGATGAGAGTGGTGTTGACAGTGATTTTATCGATGACTTCGAAGATGATGAATCCGAAAATATTCAGCCCTATGATTTAACCAATCAAGATAGGGTTATCCGTGGGCGAATGCCTATACTTGAAATCATCTATGAAAGATTCATTAGATCTTTTAGAGTCTCACTCTCTAATTCACTAAGAAAAATTTCAACTATTTCTATGATCTCTACTGATCTTCTTAAGTTCGGAGAATTTGTTAACACTCTTCCGATTCCAAGTTGTATGTGTATCATGCGCTTTAATGAACTCAGAGGTCCAGCCCTTCTCGTATTTGAATCAAAATTAGCTTACGCTATCATTGATTCTTATTTTGGGGGAACGGATAGACCTTTTACAAAAATTGAAGGAAAAGAATTTACTTCCATAGAGCTATCATTCATGAAAAGAGTCATGGATATGGCCATCACAGATTTAGAAGAAGCTTGGGCACCTGTTCATAAAATTGATGCTCAGTATAGCCGTACCGAAATCAACCCACAATTCGTAGGTGTTGTCCCTCCAAGTGATGTTATTATCACGACAACTTTTGAAGTTGAGTTTGAATCGGCTTCCGGAACCATCATGGTGGTTATCCCTTATTCAACGATTGAACCCATTAAGCAAAAACTAAGTTCAAGTTATCAATCTGAAAATGATGTGGTTGATTCACTTTGGACGATGTCAATGAATGACCATGTGAATACAGCCGAAACAGAAGCTGTCGTTAAGTTAGGTGACACTCAAATGACAGTAGGGGATCTTGTCAGCCTAGAGGTCGGGGATATTATCCCGATTAATCAAGAGGTCTCAGGAGAGCTTGCTATTGAGATAGAAGGTGTAAAAAAACTTTTCTGCTTAGCTGGAGAATATAAAGGCAATAGGGCCGTACAAATTACAAAAAGAGTCAAAGGATAACGAGATGGAAGAGAACAATCAAGATCAATCAAATGTAACTCCAATGGATCAGAATCAACAAGATGCGATTGCATCTCTTGCTGACCAGATTAAAACAGGTGACGACGCTCTTAATAAGCTCAAAGTTCAAAACCTAGACTTTATTTTGGATATTCCACTTAAAGTAAGTGTGGAGCTAGGAAGAGCTCAAGTGGTTATTAAAGATTTACTTCAATTAGGACAAGGTTCAGTTTTAGAGCTGGACAAGCTTGCAGGTGAGCCCCTGGAAGTTCTCGTAAATGGCAAACTTGTTGCAAGAGGTGAAGTGGTGGTTGTGAATGAAAAATTCGGAATCAGACTGACTGATATCATCAGCCCCCTTGAGAGAATTGAAACACTTAAATAAAAATAGAGGCAATATGAAAAACTTAGTTTTACTTACGACATTAACATTACTCATGAGTTTTAGTTCTCAAGCAAAGGTCACCATTAAAGGATTAGACTTTAAAAAGACTGCTCATCGAGGAACAGTTTCTATTCAGTATGATGGTCAAATGAGATCACAACCAGAGATGTCTGTCGTAGGAAAAACGATTCAAGTCATTATACCTAACTCAGAGGTGAGTAATACTATAGAGCGTTCGGTTAGTTTCTCTTCAAAGTTAAGAGATACTAGCCTGAAGGCTTATCAAACGACTAAGTCTGATTCAAAAATTAAAATCACTCTTCCTTTTAATGCTCAGGCTAAAAAAGATTACGTCAATCTTACCTTTAGAGATAATAAAATTGATCTCTCTTTTCCTCGAGTGGCAGTGAAGATGGCGAAAGCTCCAAAATATAGAAAAATTACTCAGCCAAAAAAAGAAACTGTTAAAAAAGAAAACTTAGATGAGAATTATCTCAATCAACTGCTGAAAGTAGAGAAGCCTGCAGAAAAAGCAGTAGATGCGAAGACAGCACAAGATAAGGTGAACACAAAACTGGCAGCAACCAATGGCCCTAGACTTTTAGGACAAAGCAAAAAAGGTGACTTTTCTCTGATTGAATATGGTGGGAAGTTTGTGGCTTTTCTTGGAGTTGTTCTCCTTTTATTTTATGGAGTCATTACTCTTATGAAAAAGGGTGTGATCAAAAAAGGGAAACTTGGATTTTTGAATAACACAGATCAGATTACAGTTGTTTCACAAACATATATCGCTCCCAAAAAGAGCCTTATGTTGATCAAAGCCCATAATCAGGTCTTTTTAGTCAGTAATACAGATCAAGGAATTCATCCTATCTCAGAGATCAAAGATGCAGCAGGGCTTTTTAAAGCTGGAGAGAAAGCTCTTTCGGGTCACAATTTTGACAGCAAACTTACTCTGGCAGACGAAGATGAAACCATCGATTCAAAAATAAAACTAAAAGAAGATATCACTCAGTCAAATGCCAAAGCGGCTCTTTCTAGTTATGAGCCTATCAAAGATAAAGTGAAATTTTCAGATCAAATAAAAAAGAAAGTTAAAGACCTTAAACCTTTGCAATAGGAAACAATGTTGAAAAAGATGAGAAAACCATTCATGATTAAAATTCTCTTTGCTCTTGTTCTTTCGATGATTTCTTCATCTGTGTTTGCTCAAGCAAATAATGTTAATCTTCCTGGCTTAAGTGTGAACTTCGGACAGGGGACAGATCTTGTGGATACCATGCAAGTTCTTGCTTTGTTTACCATGCTCTCGCTTGCACCGGCATTTATTATTCTTTGTACCTCGTTTACGAGAATTATCGTTGTCCTCTCTTTCATGCGACAGGCCATTGGTACTCAAAGTATGCCACCCAATCAATTGCTTATTGGTTTTGCTTTGTTCTTATCTCTTTTTGTTATGATGCCTACGGGACAAAATATTTATAATAATACCATTCAGCCTTATATGAATAAAACAATCACAACCACTGAAGCTCTTGATGGAATAGAGTTTGAGCTAAGAGGTTTTATGCAATCTCAAGTGAGAAAAGCTGATATTGGTCTTTTTTATGATGTGACAGGAAAGCAAGCTCCTCAAACCATCGATGATGTGCCTCTGCACTTTTTGATCCCAGCTTTTATTATTAGTGAATTAAAGACAGCGTTTCAAATCGGCTTTTTACTTTATATACCATTTTTAATTTTAGATATGGTTGTGGCTTCCGTTCTCATGGCAATGGGGATGATGATGCTTCCACCAGTCATTATATCAATGCCGTTTAAGCTTTTGCTTTTTGTCCTAGTGGACGGATGGCAATTAGTGACCGGTTCAATTCTTAGATCTTTTAATTAAAGGAGTTTGTGATGGATACAGGTTATGTTGTAGAAGTAACAAATCAAGCAGTGAAAATAACACTTATGTTAGCAGCTCCGATGCTTTTAGGGGCCTTAGTCATCGGTATTATGGTTTCTCTTTTTCAAGCCGTTACTCAAATCAATGAGCAAACTCTATCTTTTATTCCCAAAATATTAGTTATTGTTATGGCATTGGTTTTTTTAAGCCCATGGATGATGGAAACTCTTACTTCATTTACCCATGACCTCTACGCTAATATTCCCCAGATGGTGATGCAGAGATGATCAATGTAAGTATCGTCGATTATCCCGTTTTTATAGCGTTCTGGTTAACATTTACCAGATGGGTGGCGATACTTTTCCAAATTCCTATTTTTGATAACACCAGTGTTCCTGTCATGGTTAAAATTTTAATGTCATTGATCATAAGTTATGCTTTTTTTCCCATTGTCGAAGCAGCGATGGTGAAAGAAGTTTTAACTGTGGGGATGGATCAATTTTGGTATCTCACTATTTTTCATACTATTGTCGGACTTTTTATTGGTTTTCTCGTCAAAACCATCATGCAGTTGTTTGCAGCAGCAGGGACGATTATGACTCAGCAGATGGGCTTTACCTCTGTAAGCTATTTTGATCCGACATTTTCAGCACAAGTAGGTCCCTTTGAAAAAATTATTCAGTGGACAGTGCTTATTATGATTATTCAAACGGGAGCCCTCCTTCCTATGTTTAAAGGAGTGCTCAATTCATTTTTTAGTATCACCGCAGCAGACCTTGGAAAGTTTGCGCAGATACATATTTTTTATCACGAATTTTTTAAAGGTGTTTTTCAAGCAGCTTTCTTGCTTGCGACACCTATATTATTTACCAATCTACTTCTCAATATGGTGATGGGTATTGTCGCCAGAACTATTCCTCAGATGAATATCTTGATGGTAAGTTTCGTTGTGAATATTGGAGTAGGGTTGGTTGTCTTTTTTGCGATTTCGGAAGAGTTTTTCCAAGTCGCATACAAAATGTACGTTGAGAGACTGGGCGAGTGGTTCCAGTTTGTCATATAGGAGACTAAAACGTGGCTGATGATTCAGACTCAGGAGAAAAAACCGAAGAACCTTCCCAGCATCGTATAGACGAAGCTAGGAAGAAAGGTGATGTTGCCTCCTCAAAAGAGCTCAACAGTGTGCTTATTTTGACAGGGACATTCACAACGTTGATTCTCTCCAGTTTATTTATTTTTGAAGTGATCCATGAGTATATGGAATGGCTTTATGCGCTGGATTTTAAGAAAGCTTATACCGAAGAGCTGAGTCAAAGAATCCTGACTGAGACAATGATTGCTGCAGGTAAATGTATTGGTCCTGTCTTTTTTGTTTCTTTTATTTTAGGTTTTATCGCTCAAGTTATGCAGGTAGGGCTTGTGTATGCTCCAGAAGTATTGCAGCTGAAATTTAACCGCATTAACCCCACCCAAGGGGTCAAAAAACTTTTTAGTAAAAAATCACTGGGTGAAGTTGTCAAAGGAATTTTTAAGTTCAGTCTTGTGCTCTCAATCACTTTTTATATTATGAGTGATAATTTACTCTCTTTTACTGGCTATCTTCATCTCGATGCCGCTCAAGCTTTTGGGCATGGAAAAAACTTTGCTTTTAAATTGGCTTTCGCCATTCTTATTGGTCTCATTATCGTGGCTATCGCTGACTTTGCTTGGGAGAAATACTTGTATAAGCAAAAACTCAGAATGACTAAGCAACAAGTTAAAGAAGAATCAAAAGAAAAAGACGGGAATCCTGAGGTCAAGCAAAAAATCAGAAGCATTCAAAGAGAGATGTCTCAGAAGCGAATGATTGCAGATATTCCTACTGCGGATGTAATTATTACTAACCCCACCCATATTTCTATTGTGGTAAGGTATGATAATATCACGATGATCGCCCCTCAGGTGATCGGAAAAGGCCAGGACCATCTGGCTTTAAGAATCAGAGAAATTGCAAAAGAGCACGATATCCCGATAGTAGAAAATGTACCATTGGCACGAGCTCTGCATAAAACAGTGAAGGTGGGAGAAGGTGTTCCACGATCTTTATACAAAGCAGTTGCAGAGATCTTGGCCTTCGTTTATCGAGTAAAGAAAAAGAAAAAAGCACTGGGCTAAAACAGTGCCTCAAGGATGAGATATGTTTGGAAAATTTAAAGACTTTGCTAAGAATTCAGACCTCGCTATCGCGGTAGGTTTACTTCTTACCCTAGGGGTTATGGTTGTTCCAGTCAGTCCTTTTTTCATGGACCTTTTTATCTCCACGGTTTTAGCCGGCTCCATAGCTATACTTCTGATCAGTGTTTATATTAAAAAACCGTTAGACTTCTCAACTTTTCCTTCCGTTCTTCTTGTTGTGACATTATTTAGGCTTTCACTGAATATTGCCTCCACGAGAAATATTCTTATTAGAGGAGGGGAACAGGATGCTGCCGCTGGGGATATTATTGCAGCGTTTGGTGATTATGTTGTCGGAGGTAACTTCGCCGTCGGTATCATTATCTTTATCATTTTTGTTATCATCAACTTTATCGTTATTACCAAAGGTGCGGGAAGGGTTGCTGAAGTCGCTGCAAGATTCACACTCGATGCGATGCCAGGTAAGCAAATGGCGATTGATGCCGATCTTAATGCTGGGCTTATCAACGATGTAGAGGCTAAACAACGACGTCAAGAAGTTGCCCAAGAAGCTGATTTCTACGGGAGTATGGATGGTGCCAGTAAATTCGTGCGCGGGGATGCTATCGCAGGTATTCTTATTACCGCCATCAATATCGTTGGTGGGATTATTATTGGTATGGCCCAAAAAGATATGGGCTTTGGAGAAGCAACTGAAGTCTTCACTCTACTCACTGTAGGTGATGGACTTGTGGCCCAAATTCCTGCTCTTATTATTTCTACGGCTGCTGGTATTATTGCCACTCGAAACCAAAGTGATGAAGGGCTAAGCGACCAACTCACCCAGCAATTTTCACTAAACCCAAGAGCGCTTTATATTACAGCAGGTGTGATCTTTTTATTTTCTCTTATCCCTGGTTTCCCTGTTCTTCCTTTTGTGATGATTTCATCCACTCTTGCCTTTATAGCGTTTAGGATTGAGCGTGGAAAAGAGATGGAGCAGGCTCAAGAAAAAATGGAAGCAATTGAGGAGAAGAAAAATACTAATGAAAACCTTGAAGATCTACTCAACCTCGAGATGATCGAGCTAGAAGTAGGTTATGGATTAGTGAATATTGTAGATAGTGAACAAGATGGTGATTTACTAGAAAGAATTTCACATATAAGAAAACAATTTGTAACCGATTGGGGTATCATCATTCCTTCTATTCGAATTCGCGATAATTTAGAACTTAAACCTGGGGGCTATTCAGTTCGCATTAAAGGAATTGAAGTGGCCAGTGCTGAGCTGATGAGTGATCACTTCTTGGCCATGGATCCAGGTACTGTCATTGAGCCAATTGAAGGGGTACAAACCACTGAACCAGTCTTCGGCTTAGATGCTGTTTGGATCAGTGAAGATCTTAAAGATGATGCTCAGTATAACGGCTATACTGTCGTGGATCTCTCAACTGTCATAGCCACCCATATAACTGAAATACTCAAGAGTAATTTACATGAATTATTTGGAAGACAAGAGTTGGTGGGTGTACTTGATAACTTTAAACAGGAATACCCTAAGATTGTAGATGATTTAGTACCTGACATTTTACCTCTCGGGGCTGTACTAAAGGTTCTACAGAATTTATTGAGAGAGTCTGTATCTATTAGAGATATGCGAACAATTCTTGAATCTCTTGCTGAGCATGGTACAATAATTAAGGACACGGATAGTCTGACTGAAATGGCCAGGGAAGCGCTGTATAGAACAATTACAGAAAAAGTCAAAAGTGATCAAGGAGATGTTCCCTTATTCACTTTGGACCGATCAATAGAAGAAGCACTTGCCCAAAACATTATTCAGACTGAAAAAGGGCAGGAGTTATCTTTGGATCCGCAATTAACCCAGACAATTTTAGCAAGTCTTAACGAGCGCATCGAAGAAGCCACCAATATGGGTGAGAAGATGATTGTCTTGTGTTCACCTGTTGTCAGAAGACATTTCAAAAGATTAACAGAAAAATTTATCCCGAACTTAATTGTTGTCAGTCATAACGAGTTAAGCTCGGAAGTTAATATAAGATCCTTAGGGACGGTGAGGGTGTAGAAAATGTATGTACAAAAATTCGAAGGTGAAAGTTTAGATGAAGCGCTCCAAATGGTGAAAAGGGAACTTGGACCTGACGCGATTATTCTAAAAACATTGACTAATAAAGGGCTTAAAGGAGCTTTTAAAAAGTCGAGAGTTGAAATTACCGCAGCTATTTCAGAACAAAACTATACGAAAAAAGCTAAGGTCGATCATGTCCTTAATGAAGACCAGAGACAGAAATTTTATCAAGCACCTTCAACAACGATCAATCACATGATCGATAATTATTCTACAAACACTCAGCCCAAAGAAGAAACATCTGGGCCAGGCCATGGTGGATATGGCAATATGGGTCTTAACAAAGTGGTGAACACTGTTTCAAAAGCAAGTCATAAATTAATGTCTTCACTTGATGATTTTTTGGCGGTAGAAGAAGAGCAAGCACAGCATACTTCTAAAAGAAATTTTGATGAATTTATGGAAAAACCAACTGCTCAAAGAACGGAGTCGCCTCGCAGACCAGTGGAAGCTGTGGAAGATAATCATCACGAAGAGCGAGCTGAAATTGAGAGCAAGCTTCGTAATGCCAATGAGCTTTCTCATGAATTACAAAACCAAGTCAAAACTCAATCTCACCAAATTGAACTCTTAGAACAAAAATTATATGAACTGACTCAGAAAGTGTCAGGATCACCTGCTCACTCTGAGCCAAGAGGTATTTTATCCCTTAGAAATTCACTAAGAGCGCTTTCTCTCAAGGAAGCCATTATTGTTGAGATTATTAAAAAAGCATCTTTTGAGTTTACGAGAGAAGAACTCGATGATGCGGATATGCTCTATGATTTTGCTCTGAGAGAAATTAATGAGCAAATCAATGTTGATATGCCACTTTTCTCCCGCGTACAAGAAGAGGGGGCACCTGTCATTACCGTTTTGGTTTCAGAAACTTCTTGCGGTCAAGCCTCAATGGCGACCAAGCTCTCTGTTATTCAAGATGACATAAAAATGATTCAGTTCAGAGATACAACTTCTGATTATAAATCTGATTTTACAAAAACCATGTTTAATATGGACGTAAGTGTTGTGGCCACTCTTGCCCATCTGATGAGTGAGATTCGGAAAGCCACGACTGAAAAAAGATCAGTCGTCGTGGATTTGAGATTAAATTTTTCTCAAGTTGATGAGACGAAAAAATTTATAGAAACCCTAAGAAGATCATTTGATAACGTAGAAATCCTTACCACTATTTCTGCGATACATGCGGAAGTTTACAACAGTAAAATTCTTTCCAAGTATGATCAATTTTCTAACGGTGTTATAATTTCATATGTAGATCAATGCCTAAATTTTGGTTCGTTGGTTAACTTAAGCTATGAGTTTAAGAAGCAACCTCTCAAGTTTTTTGGCACAGGTCCTGTCGTACCTGATGATGTTGAAGCGGCAACGAGTGAAAGAATACTAGCTGGGTTGTTTCAGCTTTAAATTTATATTGAAAACTTAATGAGCGGTCTTAACAGGAAGTTGAGACTTTTTAAACAGGATGTTTATGACAAAGACAAGCGATTGGCTGATTTCGTTTAATTCAAGTTACCAGCGACAAGTACATCACTTACTCACAGAAAGAAAACAACAACAAGACAAAACAACAACGATTTCAATCACAGGTGGAAAAGGTGGAGTAGGAAAAACTTCTATCTCACTTAAATTTGCCAAAGAGCTTGCAGCGGAAGGCTCTAAAGTGCTTCTGATTGATTGCGATTATAATTTATCAAACACTTCGATTAAACTTGATCTTCCCCTGACTAATAATTTCTACTCACTTATAACCAACGAAAAATCATTTGAAGAATGCCTATATCAAGATGGAAACTTTCACCTTCTTTCTGCTTGTAACGGTAATGTTGATATGTTTGACCGTGAAATGAGAATGGAAGAATTTATTATTGATATTATCAATGAGCATGAAGGAGAGTATGATTTCATTCTTCTTGATTGTCCCGCAGGAATTCAAAGAGAATCACTGACTTTAAATGCTTATTGCGATTACCGTGTGGTCGTGGTGACTCCAGATAAGGCCAGCATTACAGATTCTTACTCTCTGATAAAAGTACTTTCACAAAAATTTGGTATTAAAGAAAACCATCTTCTTGTTAATAAATATAGAACTCCAGCTCAATTTGAAAAAGTAGTGAGCACATTAAGTGAAACAGTAGAAAACTTTTTAGGTTGCCGTACACGCATCCTAGGAGGGGTGAAGAGAGTTGATATCTCTCAAAACAAATTCGATAAGTATTTTTTAGATACAACCGGCAAAAATGACCTACAGCGAAACTTTCTTAAAGTGGTGGGAAGGCTAACCGAAGAGTTAGGCAGACCAATTGTACCAACGGAAATCTTTCCTTTGGAGAAGTTGAACACGACGTTCAATAACTTAAACGCTTAAGGAGTAGCTCATGTCTTCACTAACCGCCAAATTAAAAAACCTCAAAGATTATAGATGTACTATGGATCCTAAGGTTAAGGACGAGATTATCGTTGAGTACGCTCCACTCGTTCGCTTCATTGCTCAGAAAATTGCGGCTAGATTACCAGCTAATATTGAGCTTGATGATTTAATTTCATGCGGTGTTATCGGACTTATGGATGCCATTTCAAAGTTCGACCCAACGAGAGATAATAAATTTAAAACATATGCTGAGTTTAGAATAAGAGGGGCAATTCTTGATGAACTAAGATCACAAGATTGGGTTCCTAGATCAGTTCGTGAAAAGAGTAAGACTCTTGAGAAAGCTTACGCTAAGTTAGAGCGAGAATTCGGTAGACCGGCAACTGATGATGAGATGTGCGCAGAGCTTGAGTGTTCTATGGAAGAGTTCCATGAAATGATCAACAAGTCTAAGTCAGTGTCTCTATTAAATATTGACGACTCAACGACATTTAGTCGTGGAGACAAAAAGCTTATGATGGGACTTCTTGAGCATAGAAGATCGTCAAATCCTTTTTCTGCTGTGAATTACAAAAGAGCACAGTCAATCATAAGAGATGGTATTAAATCATTACCTGAGAAACAAAGATTAGTTTTATCCCTTTATTACTTTGAAGATCTCAACCTTAAAGAAATTGGTCAGGTACTGGATGTGACTGAATCCAGAGTGTCTCAACTTCATACACAGGCCATACTTAAACTCAAGGCCAAACTTAAAAACGATTTCGAATCACACGAAGATATAGCTATCTAGTTAAAGACCCGGCTTTTAAGTCGGGTTTTTTATTCCTTTAAATTTCGTCCTCAGTGTTAGATAATAACTAGGATCACCTTAGGGTATCTACATGGATGTAAAAATTAAGAGGAATTAGGATGATTGAAAGACTCTTCTCAAGACTTACCAAAGTTTATCAAACTGCTTTTGTTCTTTTAGTACTGGTCACATTAGGCACGGTTTTCTATTTTTGGAAATCAGGTTTTATCGATGGCTCAAGAATTCAAAATGTACATAAAGCTAGTTTTGTTTTAGAAAACTATGGCAAAGAAACTTCATTAAAAGATATCCAAGAACTTATTCATGTGGAGACTCCTAAAAAAGCGATTGATAAAATTGATCGTATCACTGCTGATCTCTCAAGCGTTCACGAAATATTAGAAGTAGAAGAGTTTGAAGATGTTCAAACCAATGCTAAGAAACTTAAAAGTGAAGCAAGTAAACTGATACGGTTCACTCGAAGTGATAAAGTGCTTATGATCTTTGGAGGGAAAATCGGAAAGTTCCACCAATTTGTTCAAAAGAATAGGTGGAGAACTTTAACACGTATGAGTGAGAGAATTCTTTCAAAAGTTTCAGGCCATATTAATAAAGAAAAATTAGGGGCGCTTTCAAAAGGTGTATTGCGCGAGTTTGAAAGCATGATAAAAATCACTGAAAACTCAGTGCTCTCTCGTGCGGATAAAGCTGAAATAGTGAGCCGTATTCAAAACTTAAAAACAGAAATGATCATGCTCTCGAAATTCTCTCAGGCTCGAGATCGTTTTGATACTCGCTTTTCGCGTTTTGAAAACTCCGTTCAAAATTGGCTGGCGAAAGTCTCCCCAGAAATCACCATGGGAAAAATTGAAAATCAAGAATTAGGTAAAACGTATATGTTGGCAATGCTTGGGATCGTAGGGTTGGTCACGGTGTTATTCTTCATGAGTTTTTTATTTAACAGATGGTATTTCCGTTCCGCTAAAATAAAATTAGAACAAGATATTGAGAACTATTTATCTTTGGGAATTTTAGAATGTGATGCAAGTGTCTATGCTGACTCAAATGAAGATTTTAAAAATTATTCAAACCGCATGGCCAGCTATATAGCGAAGAGAATGAGCTTTGGAAAAATCTTTCAAGAGAGTCTTCCTTTTGCCAGCATCATGTTGGATAAAAACCTCAAAGTGATGTGGGCCAATGCTCAATTTTGTGACGATTGGCAAATCACCAAAGAAGAAATTAAAAAAGAATACATGTCGTGGGACTATCTTAACAAACTCACAAATATTGGGAGCGATGACCCTATCATGGAAGCTCTTAAAAATAATATTGCCGGAATCTATCAAATTCAGATGAAAGCAAATGATGATATTGAGGCTAGGCCTTATGAAATGTTTGTCTCGCCTATTCAAGTCAATGACGAAACCAAGATCATGCTCTACTTCTACGACTTAACTAATTTAGAAGAAACCATCAAAGACCAATCAAAAAGCATCCTTAATCCAGTTAAAAAGAGTGTTGATAGTATTATCGCTGGGGACTTTGTGGCCAACGAGCAGATGGAATACGAGTTTAAAATTGCAGGTATTGAAGATGTGTATGAAAAATTCATCGCCCTCAACGAGAATATTTACTACAGTGAAAATGAACTTATCGCTAAACTCAAAGGACAAGAGTTTGAGTATGATAAGCTAGGCCAAATTGTAGATTCTATTTATGCCACCAATGATGCAAGTAAGGCTGAACTCTCTACTATAAAAGTGGCGCTGAAAAACTTCAAAACCAATGTGATTGGGCTCTCGGAGGCAGCTAAAACACTTATGTCTAGTTTGGAGAGAAGTCGTGAACTTATATGCACTAATATTGCTGCTCTTAAAGCAAGTTCCACAAAGGTGAGAAATTTACGCTCGACCACCCTTGAGATGGCCAACTCACTTCCTAGTTTTGATGAAATGAAAGCGGAAATGAAGGCGAGTAAAAAAACTCAAGCTGAGCTTAAACTTAAACTCGCTTCTGAGATCACCCAGTTGAAAAAAGTGATCGAGTCCAAAGGGGAACAAAAGCTAGTTGGACAGATGAATAAATTGTCCGGGGCTTTTGAATCTTTAATGAGTCAAAGTGAAGAACTAGACCGTAAGGTCTCTGGTCTCGAGATAGGAATGAGTAAAGCTCATATGATTGTATCTAGCGGCCAAGAAAAAATTATCCAAATTAATGATGAGTATGAACTCTCACAAGTTCAATACTCTCAATCTGAGCTGAGTCGAGTTGAAAAAATCAATATGAGTGAGATGATTCATTCTCAAGAAAGTGAAATTATAAGCTCGCTGCAAGATTTATATTTCGCTCATCAAAATCTCCAAAAAAATATTTTGCAGATCAGTGAAGCGGATCAGGCTCATGAGGATCATTCACAGCTCTCTAGGTCCTCAAATCTAGAGAATAACGCCATAATGTAGATTAAGCTGGACTTTAACCCCTCTGTTCGTTATAACGACTATAAGTTTTATATATCAAACAGGTTGGCTTATGTTTTCTAATCAGCTTAAAAAAGGGGATGAGCATATCATCGAGGGAATTCTCTCTCAGGATGAGGATGTTGTATCCCGTTACTACAAATTAGGTATTTATCCTGGTATGCCTATAAAGCTCATCAGAAAAGCCCCACTGTTCGGTGATCCCATTCTGTTTAGCGTGGGGGGCAGTCAAGTGGCCCTTACTAAGGCTGAAGCTCAACTCATAAAAGTCGTAAATAAAGATGGTGGACCATGTCATTAATTGCACTCGTTGGACTTCCCAATTCTGGAAAGTCTTCTCTCTTCAATACATTAACTGGAAATAGACAGAGAGTGGCTAATTTCCCAGGTATCACGGTGGAAAAAAAACTAGGGGAGCTCACTTTTAATAATCAAAATATGGAAGTGATCGATCTACCTGGAGTCTACACCCTCGATGCATCAACTTTAGATGAAAAAATCACGCGAGATTATATTTTCAATAAAACTCAAGCCAACGCCGCAGATGTGTATGTTTTAGTTATGGATGCCACAAATATTAAAAAATCATTGTATCTGGCTTTTCAACTCAAAGAGCTAGGTAAGAAATTTGTCGTGGCCCTTAATATGATGGATATCGCAAGCCAAAGAGGCCAAGTTTTAGATGTGGAAGCTCTTTCTAATAAATTAGGAGGCGCTCCCGTTGTTCCCACTGTGGCCGTTGCAGGGGAGGGGGTCTCTCAGCTTTTGAGCTCTGTTGAGAAAATGATTAAAATCGAAGAGCAAAAATTTGAGGCTCCTAGTGATTATCAATTAAAAATTAAAACCAGAGAATATATAAAAGAAAAATTGAGTCTGGTAGAACAAACATTAGATGAAGTCATCCTCACAAAAATAAAAGCGGATACTTTCACTGAAAAATTAGATTCATTTGTTCTTCATCCTATTTTAGGCCCCATCCTTTTACTCTCTATTCTTGTGGTCATCTTTCAATTATTATTTGCTTGGTCTGATCCCTTCATGGGAATGATAGAGATGGGATTTGAATGGCTAGGAGCTCAAGCGATTCTTTTGCTTCCGGCAGGATACTTACAAAGTTTAGTTGTAGATGGAATTATCGCGGGTGTTGGAGGGATTCTGGTCTTTCTTCCCCATATTATCTTTCTTTTTATCATTATTTATTTTTTAGAAGATTTTGGCTACTTGGGACGAGCTGCCTTTTTATTGGACTTTACCATGAGACGACTGGGGCTACCTGGCAAAGCAGTTGTGCCTCTGCTTTCATCTCATGCCTGTGCGATTCCGGGGATTATGTCAGCTAGGATTATTGAAAACCCAACTCAGCGATTGATCACTATGATGATCTCTCCCCTGACAACTTGCTCAGCGAGATTACCTGTCTACACCTTATTAATTGCAGCGATTATTCCCAATATTACTGTTCTAGGTTTTTTACAGCTTCCTGGATTAGTTCTGTTTGGTCTTTATTTGTTTGGGATTCTAGGGGCTTTTGGAGTGGCTTTTTTTGCAAAGAAAACATTTCTTCCTACTTCTCCTAGTTATTTGATGATGGAGCTCCCTGCCTATCGCGTGCCCAAAGTGTGGACTGTTTTAAGAGGGGCGCTGCAAAAGGGATGGATATTTGTCAAAAAAGCGGGAACAGTTATTTTTCTTCTTTCTATTATAATTTGGGGGCTGGTGACTTTTCCTGGGGCTCCAGAAAATGCCAGTGAACCTGATATCAATTATTCTTATGCTGCCCAAGTGGGCAAGACTTTTGAGCCACTTTTTAGACCCCTTGGCTTTGATTGGAAGATTACCACCGCCCTTATCCCAAGTTTTGCTGCCAGAGAAGT
This sequence comes from Halobacteriovoraceae bacterium, assembly GCA_002713145.1. Taxonomy (GTDB): domain Bacteria; phylum Bdellovibrionota; class Bacteriovoracia; order Bacteriovoracales; family Bacteriovoracaceae. Next base: position 39,898 of record PAVS01000017.1, on the reverse strand, counting down.
ACTGGTGGCTTCCATGGGAACAGTCTATGCTGTTGAGGGGGAGGACACTGAGTCTGAGAGTTTTCTCGCCAGCTTGACCTCAACTTTAAATAAAAATTATTCTCTCGCGACATTGCTGGCGCTACTCATGTGGTTTGTTTTTGCTCCCCAATGTATCGCTACGTTTGGAGTCCTTAAAAAAGAAACCAATAGCTACAAAATGCCGCTGGTGTTTGGGGCTTATACTCTGGCCATGGCGTATGTATTTTCATTTTTAACTTTTGTTATTTTCTCTTAAGATTGATTAAGTAAATTTTTCAAATAATATGTCTTAGGTTGTTATTAAAAACATCAGGCTTTATAACTGTTAGCAACAATCTAGGACATTTTATGAGAACAGAAGAAATCAATCGCTTGAAGCTCCTCAATCAAGCTGTGCTCAAAATAGATAATGAGCAAAATTTATTTCGCACACAAAATATGTATTGCTTAACTAAAAGTGGAAAGCAAGTCCTCTATATTGGACCAGATCAAATAGAAGAAAAATTAGACACCCTGATGGAGACGGTTTTTACTTTATGCCAACGCTCTGAAGCTGGAGAAATGCTCATAAAATCATTGGCCATTTTTTGGTTGGGGTTTATCGAAATTCATCCCTTTACTGATGGCAATGAGAGAACGGCTAAAGAGTATATCAAACATAAATTGAGTATCGCTGATCTTCCTGTTATCTCTATGCGACCCCTTGAGAGAATAAAAATTTCAGGTGATGTCAGGGAAGATCTTCCTCTAGTAGAACAAGCCCTTTTTGAGTGTGTGTATCGCTAGCCTTTAAAAGTGACTTTTTGCCAATTTTTTAACTGCCACTTCGTTTTAACTAAGGCTATGATTTCATTTTCCTCGTTGAGTATATGAGTGGCCAATTCAATCTCCACCCTATCTTTTTCATTTAACTCTGCATGTGAATTTTGAAAAAGAGAACTTTCAATTTGAATTTCCCCCCAAACCTTACCCCTTGCTTGCTTATAGTAATCAACCTCAAGATGACTCATGATTAAGCGGTAGCGACTGATCCCCATAAATTTTATAAGACTTAATCCAGCGGTATACTCACCAAGGGTGGCTATGGCACAAGCATGAATGCCACCGAGATGATTTTTATTTTTCCTAATAAAGGGGAGCTCCAGCCGAGTTTTTTGCTCGGACATCTCGTTGAATTTAAATTTATGTGGCGTGTTGAATGGAATGCCAAAGTTTAAAACTTGTTCAAGTGCCCTTAAGCTGAGGCTATTCTCACTTTTGTCTAGAAGTGTATCAATTAAGTCGAGTATGTTCTTTTTCATATGGACTTATCGGACGTTCAATTGGGAATTCAACATGTTAGTTATTATTTGTTTTCACTCTTATATCCCTATGGTTTACTTAGCAATGAAAATCTAACCAAAGGACTTGTTATGAGAAGTATAGTCGTCATGGCGCTACTAATGAGTTTGGCGAGTTTATCCGTAGTGGCTAAGGAAATCTATATCACTATTGGATCAGACGCAGTCTCAAGCTCACAAAAATCTATGAAATCTCTATCAACTATCAAGATGAATAGTGATATTTCAGTACTCAAAGTAAATGAAAAAGAAATCCCTTATTTATCAAAGCATATGCATGATAAATTCAACCGATGTGGTGGATTCATTGTTCATGAATCGAAGGAAGAGGCTTTGAGAGTTTTAGCTGATCACCAAACCAGAAAGTCGGCTAAAAGCACAAACTTTTTTAACTACACAATTACGAAAGGTGAAACTGTTCGCAATATGGTTTCACAGGTAAGTGAATTTGGAATCAGAGATATGATTTTAAAATTATCTCAGTTTCATAACAGATATTATAAAGCCCAGACGGGTGTTGATTCTCAGGCTTTTGTAAAAGCCACTTGGGAAAAAATAATGGCTTCAAGAACTGATGCAAAAGTTGAATACTTTAAGCATTCAGCTTGGCCACAGCCTTCTGTTATTGCAACTCTTGAGGGAACCGATCATCCTGAAGAGGTTATTGTTATCGGTGGTCACGCCGATTCAATCGCTGGTTTTTTTGGACGTAGTCGTGCCAGAGCACCGGGTGCTGATGATAACGCTTCTGGAATTTCTACTATAACTGAAATCATGAGAGTTCTAGCGGATGCAAATTATAAGCCTAAAAGAACTATTCAGTTTATGGCCTATGCAGCAGAAGAAGTAGGACTTTTAGGTTCAAAAGAAATTGCTAATAAATATAAGAGTGAAGGAAAAAATGTTGTCGGTGTCGTTCAGCTCGATATGACTAATCATAAAGGGTCAAAAAACCTCGATATCGTTTTTATGACAGATTTCACTAATCAAGCTCAAACGAAATTTATGGGAAGCTTGATTGATACTTACGTAGATGGTGTATCTTGGGGTTACTCTAAGTGTGGATATGGTTGTTCAGACCATGCCTCTTGGCATAATGCAGGGTATCCAGCTTCAATGCCATTTGAATCTACTATGCAAGATATTAATGGTCATATCCATACCAAAAACGATACAATTGACGTAGCTGGGTCAGGCGGAACAGCGGACCATGCAGAAAAATTTGCAAGGCTAGGAATTGCATTCGCTGTGGAAATGGGGAAATAAAACTTAATTGAAATTAGATAGTTTATTCAAAGAGGTCGAAGAGAATTTAGAAATATCAAGAAGTGTTTTTCAAAAGAAAACACTTGATGATGAAGCTGATAATCTTCGATCTCTTTTAGAAGCAAAATACATCCTTAAATTTTTAAAAGATTTCTGTAACTACACTCAGGAATTTATTAAAAACGCACCTTCTCTCGAAACTCTGATAGAAAAAGAATTTGGTACTTTTAAGTCGATCACCAGTCGAGATAACTTGATTAGTACATGTTTTGTAGAAGAGTATCTTATTCCTGAAGCTAATGAATTTCCTATACCTTTTGGGCAGCAAATAGACCCCTTATTATTAGACAACTATCTTGCTTCTTATAAGGATTGGTGTACCGGCATCTTTAATGCCCACAAAAACTCACAAGAGCAGATTTTCTCAGAGAGCTTTACCCTTGAGCTGAAACAGTCTCAACTAGGTTGTCAGTGTCAAAAATGTATCGCTGATTACCGGGCCAGGCTAAGAGATATTGTTTTTAATCAACAAAAAGAACTCATTGATAAGGCTGCTGAGAACCTAGAAGAAGCTATTTTAGAGCGTGATATTGCCTATGTCAGTGATAGTGTTTCCAAGCTGAAAAGAAATATTGAAAGAAATTTAGGACGAGTGAGATATAAACTCAAAAGAGGAAGCCTTAATAAGCTAGACTCACAGATTAAAGACTATTTTAAACTAAGCTTTGGTCACACTTCTGATTTATCCCTTATTTATAGACAGCGATTAATCGCTTTTTTTAACGGACTTTTGGACGAAGAAGGACATCATCCCGATCTAATTACGGATAATGAATATGATCGTTTCTTTTCCCAATTGGGAGTGGGGCTTTGGAAAGCACCCCATGTTCTCAAAAGAGAGTTTCTTAAATTAGTAAAAAGTATCCTTGCCTTTAAGCGAAAAGATATTTCAGCTACGATTCTTAAAGACTATCTAGGTCAATTCTGGATTCACTCTGATGCTCGCAAGAAAAAAAGAAAAGTGATCTACCATATGGGGCCCACTAACTCGGGTAAAACCTATAATGCTATCGAAGCTCTCTCTCAAGCAAAAAACGGATGCTATCTGGCTCCCTTAAGGCTGCTGGCCAGTGAGCTTTTTGATACTTTGAATGATAAAGGCTGCCAAACCACTCTACTTACAGGAGAAGAAGTGGTGGAAGTGGAAGGGGCCACTCATTTTTCCAGCACTATTGAGATGGCCAAGCTCCATGATGAATTCGAGTGTGTCGTTATTGATGAAATACAGATGATAACCGATCCTCAAAGAGGCTGGGCATGGACCAGAGCTCTGGTGAATATGAATGCGGATGAAATCCATCTCTGTGGAGATCATTCTGTTTATGAACTTGTTGAGCAAATTTTAAAACTCACAGGGGATGAGTTAGAAGTTCATAATTATGAGCGTAAAACAAAGCTCAGTGTGATGGATAAAAAAATTCGTCTGGTTGATATGGATAAAAATGATACGCTTATCGTATTTTCTCGGCGTAATGCACTTAAATATAAAAGAGATCTCGAAAATTTAGGATTTAAAGTTTCCATTGTCTATGGACGACTGTCACCGGAAGTTCGACGCGAGCAGGCTCGAAAATTTGATGAAGGTGAAACTGATATCATGGTGGCCACTGATGCGATCGCCATGGGGATGAATTTACCAATTAAACGAATAGTTTTTTCTGCTATATCAAAATTTTTTGATGGAAAAGAATACCCTCTCACTTACTCAGAGTTAAAACAAATAGCAGGAAGAGCCGGGCGTTATAAAAGATTTCCTGAAGGGTATGTAACAACATTAGCCAAAGTCGAAGAGGGGCTTGAAACTATCTCAGCAGCACTTCATCATGACCTGGATCAAAAAGAACTGGCCATGGTGGGTCCGGACCTTGAAATTTTCCGCTCAGTGAACTTGGCCCTGGAAGAAAACAATCTACAGACTTTATCGCTCTCTGAATTCTTAAGACTTTTTAACACCATGTCGTTTGAAAAACCATTTTATTGTGTTGAACTCAAAGAAATGATTGAGTTAGCAGAAATGGTAGAAGATGCGGACACCATGAATAGTTTGAGCGATGCCGAGATTTTTGGCTTTGCCTGTGCTCCTGTTAATCAAGGATTAATGGAGCATGTTCAATATTATGTGTGGATTCTCAATCATTATGTAGGTAAAAACATGATTGTGAATGAAGAGATCGATACTGAGAATGAAGATATTGATTATCTTGAGACTGCAATTAAATGCGTTGAACTCTATCAGTGGCTCGCCAGACATTTTGATAATAATTATTTTAGTTTTGATATAGAAAAACTGAATGAAAATAAATCGATGGCCATTGAAAAACTCAATCAATTGCTTTCAGAGAAAATCTCAAAAAAATGCTCTTCATGTGGATGCAAGCTTCCTGATGATCATCAATATAATATTTGTGAGACATGTTTTGCTGAAAGACGCTCCCATCGTGGGAGACCCCGTAACACAAAGAATAAAGAAGGTCGTGGTGATAAAAGAAAGTCGAGTGGGGGGGGGAGAAGTTCCGGCAAAGGACCTAACAAAGGTTCAGGGAAGTTCAATAAAGACCGAAATTTTAAAGGGAAGAAAAAAAGTAAGGGCAAAAAAAATAAGTCCAAAGCAGATGCCTTTAAAAGAGGCTAGCCTTTTGTATGAAACTCTCACAGCTCGCACAAAATATTTTACTTGGTAAAAATTTAGAAGATAAAACCATAGACTTTAGTTCTATTGAATTTGATGATTTCGATTGTCTTGAAGTTCCCACTCGTCCAGGAAGATCCGCTCAGATTGCCATGAGCTCTAAAAATGCGAAATTTCCAAAAGGTCATTTTAATTTGGATGAAAAAAAAGCCATGGCGCTCAATAGTTTTGCTAATCATGAATTATTGGCAGTTGAAATGATGGCCTGTGCGTTGTTGATTTACCCCCATCATACACCTGAACTCAAACAATTTAAAAAAGGAATCTTGAGCACCTTGAAAGATGAGCAAAAACATTTAAAGCTCTATGTGCAAAGGCTGAATGAATTGGGCTTCGAGTTTGGTGATTTTGTCCTCAATGATTATTTTTGGCGGCAGATGAAGCTGTTGAAAACACCAGCACAGTATCTCAGTGTTATGGCACTAACATTCGAAGCGGCAAACCTAGACTTTGCTTTTCACTATCAACAAGAATTTAAAAAAGTAGATGATTTTAAAACCAGTGAAATCCTAGGGACTGTATTAAAAGAGGAGATCTCTCACGTCAGTTTCGGAGCTCTCTATTTAAATAGATTAAAAGGGGATAAGTCCCTTATTGAATATTATCAATCTAATCTACCGGGAAACCTCACCCCGGCCAGATCAAAAGGCCAGTTTTTTCAAGCAAGTCTTCGAGAGCGGGCTAAACTTGATCAGGAATTCATCTCATGGATCCAATCCTATCAGGATGACTTTACTGTAACTCAAAGAAAAGAGTGGAAGTGAAAACCTGGTTTTTTAATGCTGATTTTGAAAAGAGTTTATTTGAAAGTCCATTTGAACCTTTTCAGTCCCTTGCTCTCAATCAAGAGTTTGAATACCTGATCAACTATTTGCATCCTGATGACCAAATATATACTCTCAAGAATTACGATGATGAGTTCTCTTATCGCTTTGAGAAAATAACAGGCAAATCCTTTAAAACCACTCAAGATAAAAAAAATGTACAAGCTTGGGGGCAAAATTATAATGTTGATGTCAGAGTCAAAGAGCTCCAATCTAAGACCATCTTATTGAAGTTTAAAGATCTTGGACTGATACAACACGAGGTGCAACTGATTGATCATCCCCGAGAGCTAGAAGAGGGGTATATCTACAAATTTCCTTACTCTTTTTCAGGTCTCGGCCATTACCAATATCCACAAGATAAAACGAAATGTGAATCAGCACTCAAAAACCACTTATTAATTAAAGAAAAGAAGCTAAACAGAGTGAGTGACTTCTCTACGCTTATAGAAAATAATCAGGTTCTTTGCTGTTATGAAAACTTTGTCGATAGGCGCTTTCAATATAAAGGCACTCGGATCACCCCTGAAAACCCAGTCAAATCTCAACATGAGCTTTATCAAAAAATGCTTAAAGAAGTTTTTCAATTGATTAGGTTTTATCCTGGAGTTTGCTCTCTCGATTCATTTTACTATCTAGAGGATGAACAGGTAAAACTCCAACCTATAAGTGAAATTAATATGCGAAAAAGTATGGGCTATTTTACCTACAGATTTAAAGAAAAATATTTCCCCAATGAGCAGTATGTTCATTTTTTATTATCGACCAAAAAATTAAAAACTGAAAATAGCTCGCAAGTTTTCTCACTGTCTCCAGAAAATAATAAATTTCAGGCGTATTTTCTAGTAGGATCAAACTCTGATCAACTAGATGAACTCGCCCAACATTATTGATGTGCGGGAATCCAGTCGCGACAGTTTCTCGTGTTATAACAAGGTGTCCAGTGATCAGAGTCATCAAAACGCAAGACTTGGTCGGAATCTCTTGAACCTAAATTTTTAGGAACATCAGGATCACCATGAACAATGTGGAGATTATTATCTGTACCTTTAAAATTTCCTCCGGGACTGTCAGGATCAATGACTTGATGACGTCCACACTCCTCTCCCTCAACACCATAGATGGTGTTACTCAAAGTCGCACCTTCATCATTATTATAACGAGATTCATTCACTGCTGTATCATCAGGATTTCTATCTGGGTCATAGGCCAAGCAGTAACGGATCACTTTTTTTCTGCGCCAGACTCCTCCACGGCATACTTCAACCCTCCTTGAAGCTGTACCATAGCGGATGGCACCTTCACTTGAGGCGTTGCAAGTTCCACCACTTCCTAAAATCATCGCCCCTGTTGTCGAGGCAATACGAGCGGCCAGTGTTGCTTGCCCTCCCGATTCTATATTAAAAATAAGCGGCTTATTTGCACTCAAATTCAAGAGATAATTAGAAGCGACACTATCAATGAGCATTTTATCGTAGGGAGGAATAATGACAGGAGTTTCGTTTTGCCCATCTTGCTGTATCTGCAGCTTTCCAAATAAATCGAATTCTATCGTTGGCGTTGGATTTTGTGCCCCAACCTTTCCTTCTGAATAGTGGATACTATTTGAATCAGCTGCTTGTCTTTGCCAAATAGTGCCTTGATTGTTTTGAGCTCCAGCGGGGGAGTAGAGAGCCGCATAGCAAGTTGAATCAACTTCTCCCGTAGCACTTGCTCTGGTATTTATTTTTAATTTTCTCGTGACATTTGATTTAACAAAAAAAGTACCATGGCGTACGGCGAAATTAACTACCAAATGAGTTGTTCCAAATCCTCCAAGCACTGTGTTTACCCCGTCATCCATACCAGGCAGATCTTCAAGTTTAAAAGAATCTATCTGAACTCCAGTGACGCCAAAAAGAGAATCGTCATTGATAACAGTTGCGTTGGTATTATCTTTGAGTTCAGTAAAATCAGATGAATTAAGTGCGGACTTACCTGCCAAACTATTAATGCACGCCTCTCGATTACTCAAGAGTATACTCATTTGGCCTAAATATTCATCAATCTCACTTTTATACTCTTCACTTTTAAAATATTTATAATCATTGGAGATAGTTTGAGTTAAATAAGTTCCGATGACACCTACTGCTGCAAGTCCAACCAGTACTTGAATAAATCCTATACCTTTTTGCTTAAAATCTTTATTCATAACTGAGTGTCCTCCAAGCTCCATCTCGGCAGTATTGTAAGGCAAAGCCATTATAACGTAATGTCCCTGTAATAGGATTAGTGCAACTCATTCCAGAATTTCCAAGTTTTAAATACCTTGAGTAATTTATGAACCCAGCATCAAAATCTGCACGTCTCCCCTGAGAAATATTTCGTAAAACGATAGGCTTATCAACATTGACTTCAATTTCGTATTCTGTGGTGTTGACATCAAGCTTCATCTCTTGTCCTGCGATATTTTCAACTTGAACAGCTCCTACTACATCTAGTCCTTCGGTGGGATCAGTTCCAACACCTAGGCGCCCATTTAAATATAAAATATCGGTAGGTGTGCCTTCTCTTCTGATCCATAATGAACCAACTGAAGACTCAGAGGTAAAACAGTCAATAATTTCTCCTGAACCACTGTCAGTGAGAATAGATAATCTGATCTTAGACTGAACTTCTCTGCCTTCATAATTACTACCAGCTACTTTTGAAAAAGAGATCATTAAGTTTGTGGAACCCATCTCTCCTGGAACATAATTGGATCCATCTTCCATCCCTGCAAAGTCTATAAGACTCATTTCTTCAATTTGAAGTCCGAGGGTTCCGTATTTATCATTATCTGAGTTCCACATTTCATTTCCATCTTGATCCTTGATCACTTTAAGTCCTGTTTCTCCATTAGGATCCATTGTCGCAAACGTATTTTCACAAGCTTTATTATTACTTAGCCAGACAGCAATTTTATTGGTGAGTTCTCTGACTTCTTGGTTGACCAAAAAGTCTTTTTTTGCTTTTTGGCTAACGAGCAGAGAGCGCATTAACACTGAGCTTATGATTCCTGTCAAGGCAATGCCTATTGTCAGTTGAACTAAACTTATTCCATAATGGTGAAGTATTTTATTCTTCAATTGTAAACCACCTTCCTGTTCCCCCATGGCGACCACAATACTGGAGACGTTTTATGCTAGGATTCACCCGTATGGCTCCAAGTGTGGCAAGACTGCAAGCCGGAGGAGTACCATAATTGATGAGCTCACCTGTAAGGTCGAGGTCTCTTACTTGAAGTTCAGCTAGGCTGAGTGTCGCTTGATTAAAAAAGACCATTTTCTTATCACTAAGAAAGTTGAGGTAATATCCATTCACATCGCCGGGGTCTAACTCGACACTATCCCCAAAGTCTGGGAGTGTAGCTTTTATTTTTCCTTGCACGACGAAGCTTGCGTCTGTACTTTCCGTTCCCACTGATACCGAACCATCCATATAGATGATGTCCCGTGCATCAACGTATGATCTTCTCCATAAATGACTCAAATTCATTGTTATAGAGCCACAATTGAGCATCTCTCCAGTATTATCAACCTGCATCCATATTCTCAGTCGACTCAGAACTGAACGGTCAAAACTCGTTTTATTAGTAGGTTTCCACGAAGATGTTAATGTGAGAAAACCGGTTCCTGGCTTATTCATATGAGTTGCTGTACCAAGGGAAGGAGGTTCGATCTTCATGCTTTCAAGTTCAAGAAAGTTATAGGTATTTCCAACAGCAAAACGAACATTGCCACTTGAATCAAGGATTTCATCGACATCATAGCCCGCAGTTACATCTTGCCCTGCAGAGTAAAGACTAGAATAACAAGTTGACGTATCTGAGAGTAAATTTTTAATTTCTTTATTGAGTGAAATTAACTCATCAGAGTTTTTCATCTTCATATGAGATTGATTACTCATACGATTTATAGACAGAGAAATCATAACCACAATCGCAATAAAGCCTAAGGCCATAGTTGACTCAACCATACTAAAACCGAATTGATTTAATTTAGATGATTGTTGCATGTGATCCCGTTAGGTCTTTTAAATGATTGAGTTTAGAGACAACGACATTTTGATCAATAACCTTGAGGAGATGGGCATGTGATCCTAAAAGCCCCGTTCCCACAATAACTCCCTTATAGGTAGGGGAGTAAGATAGGTTATTAGCTGAGGTTATACTGTGAGCGCCAATGAATTCTCCTGTGAGTTTCCATGCCAGTACATTATTGGCCGCTGGACATGTCGCAAAAACAACACCGTTATAGTAAAGGACACTCAGAAATTGTCTTAAAGCGAGGGCTTCTTCCAACTTTTTTGGCATTCGATACTGGATAAAGCCTTTATCTTTATTTAATAAATAAATTCCACAAGGAGAAACGATATTTCTAGAAAGACTTGCAATGATAAAGTTCTCACTATCTATAATCTCGCAGTGTCGTAAACTTATATTTTCTTCATTGATGGGAAAGCTTTTAACTAATTTCTTTGTTTCTAAATTAATAAATGCCACATTGGAGTCGACTCCGCCATTACAAACAACGAGCTCATCATTAACAATTTTTAAATCATGAGGATCGGAGCCAAAGGTTTCAAATTCACCTATGACTTCTAAGGTATCGACTGAATAAATAAAAATTTTTCCAAGGCTCTTTTCTTGTTCTTCATCATGTCTATTTTTAGTGATCTTAGCCTGGGTCGTATAAATGACATTTCTAAGATTATCGAAGGCTGCATGACCGTAAAAATAATGATCTTTAACAGCAGAGAACTCTATAAATTCACCCTCTCCTCGTTGACAGTAGGAATACTTGTCTAATTTAGAAATAAAGAGTTTAGAATCATCTTGGGGGGAATAAACAATAGAGTGAATTTCATTTTTTAGTTTTACTTTTTTATTTAAGGAATGATTAACTCCCCCAATATGCAACCCAACTTCTTCTGTTTTATAAGGTTCACCTACGCGATAGCCAGAATAAATATACTCATTAGTTTTAGATGATGTTTTTTCTTTCCCCTTATCGAAGAAGCTAAAAATATCCCTTCCTAATCCAGGTATTTTACAGGATTGTGCCAGGAAGCCACTCACGGCTAACTGAATGAGTTTTCGTCTATTTAAGTTTTTTTTCATTTGATTATTATAATAACATATGTATGAAATCTAAAGAGATTTTAATAAGTTGAACCTCGACGAATGGTGGTCACCTGGCCCATTGACCGATAAATAGGGCAAATATGTAAATTATCTACTTTTTTTAAGAGTTTCTAAAATAAGCTTTCCAGCATCCTCCGCATTTTTACCATAGGCGATGACACTTCCTTCTGAAGAACTGATGGCAAATATCCCTACCTCATTTTCTTGTGTGCATTTTTTGGCAGCTTCAATCATAGCTTGGGACCTGTGATCAATATCTTCTGGAGTATTGGGAAATTTATTTTTTAGCATATAGTTCCACAATTGAATGTGGTGAATATGAAAGACAAAATTAATTTTGGGATTTTTTGAATAAACCGCATGATGGGTAAGGGACTCACTGGAAGGTGCAATGGGTCCTACCGCTTCAATAATCAATTTCGTCATATTGCATTTTGTGACTTTACAGTATTGCATTCCATTAAGATTGGGATAATGGCCTGTCTGAGTTCCGGTAATGACAAAAGGTTCTTCACCTACAAGCAGTCGCTTAGAGAGATTACCAAAGCCGACGTTTGTAGTCTTGTATTCCCCAATAAGATTCATTTTATGAAAGATGATTCTCCACTTCTCTATAGGAAGAAAATGCTCTTCATTTATGGGGGACGACATTTTGAGATTAAATCTAAATTTTATAATTCCACTATTTGCGGTGTTGGCCATAACTAAATCTTTTGAAAATGAACGAATCACGTTTATACTATTATAGTTATGTCATAGATAGATAACAAGTTAAATAGGGGTGGGCTATCACTGATAAAAAAGATGATGACTTTATTGAAGATGATCTTCTGGATGAAGATTTGGAGATCGAAGAGTACGATGGGACGGAATCTATAGAAAATGACCTTGATGCTCTTCTCAGTGAAGATGAATTAGAGGCACAATTATTAGACTCACCTCAATCTCAAGTCAGTTTCAATGCCCAAGACGAGCTACTGGTGGAAGACGAGCTCGATGATGAATATGAAATTGACGAAGATGAAGACTTAGATGATGAACTTGATGCTGAACCCACTATAGAAGGCTCCGGAATTAAAGAGAAATTTAATTCTCTTGTGGCTAAAATTAAAAAGAGTGCGGGGGCCAATAAAAAAGCCGCCCCAAAACCCGTCAAAGAGAAAACGGGTCTTCATAATGTTGAGAAGACAGTTAAAACATTTGTAGATAAAAAATTACCAGCTCTGGCCAATATTCTTAAGAAAAAAAATAAAGCTTCATCTAATGCCACTGAAGAAATTGATACCTCAAATATTGTTCTTGAAGGGGAAAAACCGAAACGCAAAATCGAAGTTAAAAAAGGTATCATCTACGGATTAGCCGCCATTGGGCTTATCGTTGTTTTTTTAGTGGAAGATCCTCCTCCGAGTGAATTTAAAAGTAATACAGCTAAAAATAAAAAAGCTCCTCCAGCAAAGCCGACTCAACCCGAAGTTGCACCTAAGCAAGTTGAAGATAAGCCAGAACAACCAGTAGAAGTTGTAGAGGTTGAGAATGAGCCTATTATAGAAGAAGAACCTGTGATTGAGGAGCCCGTGATTGAAGAACCAGTCATTGATGAACCTGCTGAGGTGACCACTGAGTTAGATAAAGAGATCGACGAGCAAATGGACCAGATCACGAAAAATCAAAATATGAATCTTGATGATTTAAAGAATACAGAAGTTGAAAAGCCCCAGATTGATGAGCCTGCTCAAGTCAAAGAGACTCCGAGTACAGACATTAATGATTCAAACACGACGGTTACCAATGAAGATGTGGCAGATGATCAACTCAGTGATTTAGACATGGATCAATTAACAGCGCCAGAAGTTTCACCAGAGACGGAGGGGAGTGCTGAGAATAATGAGATCACTGAGAGCTCAAATGAGGATCCGACAACGCTTGATTCTAATGCTATGGATAGTGATATTTCGCTCAACGATTCTAATGAAGAGTTAATGGATGAAGAGATCATTCCACAGCCAGATATTCAACCTGATATCTCAAGTGAAATTACAAAAAAACTCCTCGAAGATCTTGAAGTAAAACTTAAAGATGAACAAAAAGCACAAAAGACCCTGGCCGTGACGAGACCTACCGACCCTCCTAGTTATGATGCCCTTGGTATGGGGTTAGTGTACAACTGCAAAGGAAGTCACTGGGCATGTGTTGAGAAAGGATCTTATAAAACTTGCCGTGAGAACTATTCATGGAATAAAAATGAAGGCATTCCTCTTGAATGTTACCCCGTCGCCTTTCTTGAAAATGAATATGACTGCGCACTTCTTCAACAAGAAAAAATTGATTCTGTAGCTGAAACTAACTTTTGTCGCTAGTTTTAAGTTTATTTTGGTTTTGTAATTTCGAGTTTAGAAAATTCTTGTTTTAGTTTTGAGATTTCAGCTTGAATATCAGCACCATCTCCATCAACTGAATAAAAAATGGGTTTACCTGTAAACTTACTCACCCCTTGAATCACATACGCAGAATAATCTCCCTCAATACTTAGCACTTGAAGCCCCTCTATTCCAGGGTGCTCTAAGCCATGATCTTCTACCGGCTCAAAAAAATCGGAATGTGTTCCAAATAAAGTCATGGCCGCCAGCAGTTGATCATCTTCATCTAGCGGTACTTCTGAGACGAGGGTTGTTAAGGTGATTTTTTTTGATTTATGCTTTGCTTGGACAACGTTTACGGTGCTGTATTTATTTGGTAGTGGACTCGGTGTGTATTCTTCCGGGGCAAAAGCTTGAACCCCAGCTTTTTCTTTGATTGTTCTCATCTCCTGCTTGGCTTTTTCAATTTCAATCAGCTTTTGAAGTTTTTTCTGTTGGATAAGAGCATTTTTAGACTCTTTCTTTTTTATATTTCGGACTTTTTTTGCGAGGTTTTTGAGTGAAGCTTCATCTAAATCTTTAAGAGCGCTTATGGTTTTGTTGTCTGATTTTTTAACAGAGCTTTTTTTGAGTGTTCTTTTTGGGGGAACATAGGATTGAACAGGTTCAGGTTGTTGAAAAGTTCTGGTTTGTGAAAAAAAATACACAGTCACGCCTAGGCCTATAGCAATAACAACAATGGTTTCTTTGTGCTTCTTCCAAATTTTTTTCATTTAATAATAATAAACGCTTAATTCATTAGTGTCATGTTCAAATCCAATAAGAGTAGGAGAGAGATTGAATTCATTTAAATGTTTTTTAACCACTTCGAGCTCTAATTCATTTAAAATATGAGGCTTGAAGTGGTCAAAAATAAAAACCTGGTTTTTATGATAATAACAGTGCGCTTGCTCTGATCTATTATAGTAAGACTTTTGTAACTTCAGCTTCTTAGGGCAGTCACGTTTTTGCCAAGTGATAGTTTCAGACTGAGCGCATTTTTGTTTTGCTTTATAAGACTTTGCCAACGAAGTAGGGCATAGAGAAATAACTTCAGGAAAATTCATAAACTGAGAGGATAAGTAAACTATCGCCTCTCCCTTAGAAAATTCAATAAGATAGGGACTCTTGAGCTCTTTATTCAGCTTTAGCCGCTTTATTAGTTCTTTGTTTGAATCGTGAGATGTTTTAAAATGATTAGGTAACCATTTGAAATACTTTGACCAAAAATAGTTTTGAAGCTTAGGTGAAAGTTCGACAATGGGTGAGCTATATAAATTAATACTTTGTAGGGAAATAAAAATGAATAAGAAAAATTTAACATTCATAAGACTATTTTCTCTCAATCAATATGGTTTATCAATGATTGAAGTTGTCATGGCCATGGCCATGCTGGGAGCAGTTAGTTTAGGTTTTATGCAATTGCAAAAATCTTCCGTTGATATGCAGACAGAAGCCAATAGAAATATGGAGCTTATGAATGCAAGAAATATGATTAACTCCTTATTTTATAATCAAGACATTTGTAAAGCGACGATGGAAACTTTAGGAGGGGCTTTAAATGTCAGAACTCTGGGTGACGACTCTGGAACCTATCAAAAAATCACAAAGATCCAAAGACCTAACCCTGTCACAGGGGTTAATATGGATATGATGTTTACTGAGAAAGGAGCATCAACGCCAGCTGAAGAAGAAAAAGTTTGGGGGAAAAACGCTAATAGAGTTGTGCTTTATGATGCGAGAATTTCTGCTTATGAACCAGAGCCAGCTGGAGGAAGAAGAGTTAAGAATGCAAAAATTCAACTTGAATTTATTTTTGCAAAAAGAGACTGTGCCAATTGTACTGATAATGAAAGAGAGATATCCCACTTCGTTGATCTAGAAGCCCAAATGGGAACTGGACTCGCGGTAGCTGGACTACCTGCTATACCTAATGATCAAGTGGACAGATGTTTTAGTGCGGAAGGTGACGCGGTCCTCACCGCCATGCAAAGCTTATGTGAGCGAATGGATTTTGATGGAAATGGAATTTCTGATTATGTATGGGATGAAGACACTGAAAATTGTATCGTCAATCCAGTGAACCCTCCTAGTTATTGTCGTTACGGGGGAGCTTATATGCCTTCTGGACCTGCTGGTAAGCCTTTTAGTAATCCTTTGACCGGAACGATGGGGTGTCCAACTGATGGTAACGATTATGATATTATTGTTTCAGGTTACTATAATCAAGCAACTGCAAGTTCTTGTGGAAAGAAATGTGTTCGTACGACCAATACAGAATACCCCGTTTACTCATGCGTTCAATGCGAGAGATCGATCTCGGCCACTGGTTCGAGTGGAGGAAGTTCCACATCGGATGAAGGTGGAGGATGCCCAGCTTTTTCATGTGGATCTTGTCAGCTTCCCTATGACTCAGATGGTGATGACTGTGATGATGCTTGCATCAATGACTACACTAACCCTTCCTGTGGTGGGGGCTTACCTTCGCTTTAATCTCAGAATGAGTAGGATTCTATGAAGAGAAGCATGATGAACCTATTCATCTTTATACTTTCTTTTGCGAGTATGAGCTACGAATTTGTGCTCTCACACACACTAAGTATCTTATTTGGAGATCTCGTCACTCATTATATTCTCACTACAAGCTGCTTTATATTTTTTATGGGAATAGGTGCTTGGTGTTATGATCAGAAGCTAAAAAAGATCAAGCTTTTTAAGGTCGAGTATCTTCTCAGTTGTTTGTCACTCTTTATTATTTTATTGCCAGTCATGAGTTTTAATTTTAATGAGAGTATCAGCTTTTCACTTTTAATGTTCTTTATAATCACTATTGCTTTTCTCACAGGGATAGAACTTCCTTGGTTTTTGGCCCATTCAAAGGAGCCCTTAAAGACTCTTGGTATCGATTACTTGGGAATGGGGCTCGCAGGGCTTGTGTTTGGCTATATTTTTCTTCCGTTATTTGGGCTCATGGAAACAGCACTCTTTATTGGAGGTCTTAATTTTCTTTTGGCCGTCATCCTTCATTATCATGAGAGTAAAAAGAAATGGATCTTTGTGTTTCTAATTTTTCCTGCAATTATCTTATTTCACCTTGATGACTTCAACCAATTATTAGCAAGAGGTTATCTTGGAATTTAAAAAAATATCACCCCTCATTGTTTTAAGCTCTAGCATTTCTTTTTGTACCTATTCTTTTATTTGCAAGGTCTTCGCCCACGCTTCTGGAGAGGAGGTTTTTGCTCAAACTTTGATTACTACAGTCTTTATTCTTGGACTCGGTTTGGGCTCATTTATAGCTCATTTTTTAAAAAAGCCACTGAAGTTATTTCTATTCATGGAGACATTTTTTTGTTTAATTTTGATTATTTTGCCACTGCTCCTCAGTATTGGATTAAATTTTTACGATTGGAATTGGGCGATATTTGCTTCTGTTATCATATTTATCGTGGGTCTTATTTCTGGCTTTGAATTACCATTTTATTTGCATGAATTTTCTCATTTAACAAATAAAGTACTGTTCTTGAATTATTTGGGAGCCTTAATCGCTGGATTTATCATCTACATAGGATTAGAAAATATAGAGGTATACAAAAGTTTTTATTATTTAGGATTGATGAATACTCTTTTTGTTATACTCCTTCTTATTTGTTCCTCGACTAAAATATATAAATTTATACTTCCTTTTTGTATTTTAGCGGCTCTTTTTGTGTTCAATATTCAATTTTATAAAGAGAACCATAAAGA
Organism: Halobacteriovoraceae bacterium; assembly: GCA_002713145.1. Taxonomy (GTDB): domain Bacteria; phylum Bdellovibrionota; class Bacteriovoracia; order Bacteriovoracales; family Bacteriovoracaceae. The sequence continues at coordinate 22,391 of PAVS01000017.1, read as the reverse complement.
TATCTATAAATTAAATTATCTTCATCTCGCGAATAAGACTCTGAAACAAGCTCTGGAATACAGTCGAAAGTCAGCGAAGATATTAAGTCTACAAAGTCCTTATCAAAAAATTGATTTTGTACCAGCTGCTATTCATCAGCACTATGCTCAGGAAAGATCATGGGGAATGTACATTAATCATAAACCTCAATTTTTTTCCCATTCAGAAATCATTTATCATCAAACAATGGGACTTTATCCTTATTTATACTTTAATCAACATTTTAAAAATGTACTCATTCTAGGTGGAGGTGACTTAGGAGTCGCAAGAGAATTATCCAGGTTAGAGCCCAAGCCTCGAGTTACTGTGGTGGAATTAGATGCTAAGATAGTAGATGCAGCAAAGTATGGTCCCTTTTTAAATACAATCGTGAATACAAAAAAATTAGAAGGAAATACCCGTATTATAATTGACGATGCCATTCATTTTTTAAAAACAAACAAAGAGCAATATGATCTTATTTTAGCGGATTTTCCATACCCTACAAGCTTTGAGTTATCAAAGCTCTACACAAAAGAGTTTTATCAACTTGTGGCGAAGAGGCTTTCACAGCAGGGAAAATTTGTTTTTGATTTCCCTATTTACGCCCAAGAACATTGGAATGATAGACCCCTTGCGATTGTCCTTAAAGGTTTACAGTTTGCAGGATTTACATCTCAACGTTTAATTGGTGACCATGATACATTTGTTTTTAACTCATTTCAGAGAATTGAAAAAACGGAACAAGGAGAGTCTTATTTAGATTTGTTTGATCTCAGAACCTTGAGCAATCTAAGGGATTTTTCTGGTAAACTTGAAACGATTGATATTCATAAAGCTCCCATCCATAGTCTCTTCAAACCAGCGCGAGGTTTTATTGTCAGATAAAAGACTTGTCACATTCGATACCTTGAGAGGTTTTTTTGTTTTCTTAGCTCTGTATGAGCACTATAATTATTTTTTTAATTTTCTTTTTCTAGATTATCATTATAGCTTCACTCCTCAAGACTTTTCCTTTGTCTATAATCTAAGTGCTCAAAATAAACTCCAGATGGATCATTTAAGTTATATGTTTATGAAAACCTTTGGCGCTTGGGTGTCACAAGTCTATATTGCTCTGGCCTTATTTAATCTTGGTATGAAAGCCGACAAATTAACCAAAGAGAAGATGAAGCGTAATAATAAGTGGTTTGCTCTTTTGTTTTTTGCTTTTTTTCTAGAAAATATTTTGATTTCAAGGTCTATTGGCCAGGTCTTTTCTCCTAATGCCCTCATGGTGTGGATGATGATTCTTTTCTTTTTTAATACCTGTCATTTTTATGGTGGGAAATATGTCACCATTATTATGGCCTTGCTTATTGGCAGTGTTAACTTCTTTGCTCCCTGGCGAGAGATTTTTGAGCGTGCTCAAGTCAATTTTTACCAACATTTTAATGTCTTTATTGATCTAGAAGCTAGGGCAGAGGTTTTTATTTACTCAGCGCTTATAGGTTATCTCTTTGGTCTCATCTATTACAAGATAGACATCCAAAAACTTAAACTCATAGGTTCTCTTAGTTTTCTAGGCGCCATGAGCTTTATGCATCTGGCTCCCCTATATCCCGTTGATAAAGCAGATATATTTCTGCATGAATATTTTTGGGCGTTTCATAGGCTGGGGAGTTTATGTGTCTGGTTTACTATCAGTAGCGTTATTTGTTTGGCATGCGTTTTAGAAAAGAAAGAAAGACCAGTGATTCTTCCTTTTTTTACGAATATTGGTCGAAAAAGTTTGGGATTCTTTCTTGGGCACAAATTGTACTTTATATACTTTTTTATTCCCGTCTATTTAGTGGTGGCTTATGTTCTAGGCTTACCTATTTATAATGGCAGCCCCATGATTTGGCTGGCCATCATCTTGTATGGACTCTTTTATTTCTCGTTGTTACCTAAAGTTAAGCGGCTTTTTTATCAAAATAGCGATTCATAAGAGGGACAAAAAATTCTTTTTCTTTTTTGCTTTCTTCTTTTCTCATTCCTTTAATAAAATGCTTCACCAGTCCTGGATCAAATTGACTCCCAGAGAGCTCAATCAGTTCTCTAAAGGCAACTGAATAGGGGAGACCTTTGCGATAGGCACGAGTGGAAGTCATGGCATCAAAAGTATCTGCAATAAGTAATATTCTAGAGAAAAGAGGGATTTTGCTCCCTTTGAGGCGATCGGGGTAACCGCGGCCATCATATCTTTCATGATGGTGTTTAGCGTACAAAGCCGCTTTTTGAAAAACTTCAAACCCACTCAATATTTCGTATGATTTTTGAGGGTGGTTTTTCATAATCTTAAACTCTTCCTCATTAAGTCTTGCTGGTTTATTTAAGATAGCATCAGGTGTTCCAATTTTTCCTATGTCATGAAAGAGCGCTGCCAGTTGTAGGTCATACATAGCTCGATCAGAAAGTTTTAATTCTCGACCCATGACCATAGAAAAATAACAGACACGCATGGAATGTTTAAAAGTATAATTATCTTTTGCGTCTAGGGCCTGTAAAATCGTTCTCGCTGCCATTTCACAAATAAGGTGCTTTTCAGTTTTTAATTGGTCAATTCGGTGGGCCATATTAACGACAGAGGCTTCTGTTCCAGATGATTTTTTCTTCTCTGGGAATTTAATTATCTTTGCTGATGATTTTTTATCCATATTCCTCTCGTTTTTCCGATAAGCTATCTTCACGATACTGATCGGTTGTTTTTACTTATTTTTAAATGTAGAATGGTCTTCATGGCTAAGTAAGCTAAGTGCCTGAATTAAAAGGAATAAAATTGATAGTTTTGGACAATACAGATACTATTTCTCACTGGTTGGAGCAGCTTGAAGGAGTTGAATCTGGCAGTAAAAGAATTGATTTAGCGACTTTTGAAGTGGCTTCTGGTTTAAGCGATGACCTAGTGATTGTTTCTGAGGAAATATTGAGTGATATGGGTCCTGAGCTCTTAGAAAAACTCAATCAAACTATTGGTGTGCTTGTTTATACTCAAGATATAAATCAAAACACAAAGCCTCCTTTGAATTTTCTAGGTTGGGTTGGCCCACAGTTCTCTGAAGAACTTATGACAACTCAGTTAAATAATATTAATGCCATGATTAAGAATAATCTTTTTTTAAAGTCCCAACTTTATTCTATGAATCATGAATTAACAGAGCTGATGGAAGGTGTTGAGTCTCAACTCTTTAGAGTTAAACACGCCTATGAAAAAGTCGCACCTAAACGCCTAGAAGAATTTCAAGGCTTTAAGATATACTCAAAATATGCACCAGGTGAAAATATGGGGGGCGAGTTTTTTGACCTTTTTTCAACTGGGGATAAAGTATTTATTATGATGAGTAACACTTCGTCGTACTTAGCCTCAAGTGCCATCCTACAGTTGTTTACCGAATTAAAGCACAAGCCTTCTATTGGCAAGGCAGAAGAGTTGGAGTTTATCTCCCAAGTTCAATCACAGATGAGTGAATTGACGAAAACAAAGAAAAAAGATGTGACCGCTCAAGTCATGACTTGCATTTTAGATACAAAAACGATGTTAATAAGTGGTCATGCTTTTGGTATCTTTAAACTTATAAGTTCTCAGATGAGTAAAAATCTCACTTCTGAGAATTCAATCCATATGAATGCAGAGCAAGTACATTTTGAATTTAAAATGAAGAGAGGGGAGCGCTTTATGCTATGCTCTCCTGGCTTTGTGATGAATTGGCAAAAACTCACACCAAATTTTATGATTGAGCAACTCGTGAGTGATAAGAAAGTCAAGGTGTTGGATATTTTAGACGAGGTCTTCTTTCAACTCAAAAAAGATTCGGACCAAGGTTTTTTAAATTCAGATGCATCAGCAATAATTTTGGAGGTAGAGCAAAATGTTATGCTTCAGGTTTAGTTTTTTTATTCTTATATATAGCGTATTAAGTCTCGCTGATGCCAGCACTTTTACCTCAAATGAATGTAAAGAGGCAAAGTTTCAAACAGAAATAGTGAATAGTGGAAGTTTTTTTGGACTTTTAAAAAATGATTTAAGTATCAAAAAGGACGGCTGTCTTTTTGAGATTAAGTTTTTAAAACTAAAGTGGTTATTGGACAAAACGTGGAAGGTTGATATTTGTCGTGAACCTATTCACCTCAAGGTTTCAGATAAAGGCAGCGAATCTTTTTATAAAAGAGTCGAAGAGTGCCAAGGAGAGCGCAAAGATAATCAGAGGTTCTGCGTTTACTGGGGGGAACTCAAGGAAAACTTAGAAAACTATGGCCTTATCTATGCCCAAGGAGCTCGAGAGAATTTAAAAAGTGCCCATGGGCAAACCTATTGTACCTATTTATTATTAGAAAAATACCTAGATGAAGGGGTTCTTTTCTCTAAGTTTAAGAAAGCAAATAATATTTTTTCAACCAAGCCAAAAACAAAAGAACAAAGCCCAGTGAGAGAGTCTTCTCATCAAGATTTGTCTTCACCCCATAAAATGGAAGTAAAGAGTGAGGAGAAAGCAGAATCTAGTAAGCTAGATGTTTCTGAAGAAGAGGGCACTCAAGAGGCAGATCAAAAAGAAGATGAGAGTCGACCAAAGTTTTAAGCTTTGGTCAGTGCTTTCTCCAGATCTTCTATAAGATCATCACAGTCTTCAATTCCAACACTAAGTCTTATTAGATTATCAAAGATACCTAACTCTTCTCTGATTTTCTTAGGAATCGAAGCATGGGTCATAATCGCTGGATGATCAACTAAGGATTCAACACCACCTAAACTTTCAGCTAAGGCAAAGAGCTTCACTGTTTCCAGAAACTTTCTCGATTCTTTGAGACCGCCCTTCACGAAGAAAGTGATCATTCCACCAAATCCGCTCATTTGCTTTTTTGCAAGTTTATGTTGGGGATGTGATTTCAACCCGGGATAAATAACCTTATCGACTTTTTTATGCTCTTCGAGCCACTTCGCAATTTTTAGGGCGTTCTTTTGATGTTGCTCCATGCGAACGGCGAGGGTTTTAATTCCTCTAAGCACAAGCCATGAGTCAAAAGGTGACTGACTAGGGCCAATTGAGTTTTGTAGGGTCCACACTTTATCATAAAACTTTTTATCATTAGTCATCATGGCTCCACCCACAACATCAGAGTGGCCATTGATATACTTTGTGAGTGAATGCACAACCACATCAGCTCCTAAGACGAGAGGAGTTTGGAAGTAAGGTGACATAAACGTATTATCAACAACAGTCATGACTTTGTATTTTTTAGCGAGTTCACAAATCTTTTTAATATCAGAAATTTTTAATAATGGATTTGTTGGAGTTTCTAACCAAATCATCGCTGGTTTTTCTTTAAGATGTTTCTCAACTAATTTAAGGTCTGTTGTATCAATAAATTTGTATTGATGTCTTTCGTTGAAAACTGTTGTAAAGAGTCTATAAGTTCCCCCATAAACATCATCACCACTGATGATAGTGCTTCCTTCTGGGAGAGCATGCATCATGAGACTCATGCAGCTTAACCCGGAAGCTGTGACCAAGGCATATTTGGCTTCTTCAAGGGCAGCTAAATTTTCTTCTAGTCTTGTCCGTGTAGGGTTATGGCTTCGAGTGTATTCATAACCTTGATGTTTTCCAGGGCTCTTTTGTACATAAGTCGATGTTTGAAAAATAGGAGGCATAATCGCTCCTGTTTCTTTATCTGGATGTCCACCGGCATGGATGACTTTGGTTGCGAATTTGTTGCTCTTATTTTTCATGCTAATTTCCCGTTATCTTTAATTATGTCTAATATTGCTTTGTCTGTTTCATCTTGTGAATTGTCCACATGATAATTTTTCTCTAGCATCCAAGCGTCATTATATATTTTCGAAGCATACTTACTGCCTCCATCATGAAGGACAAGAAGAATTTTCTCAGGCTTATCAAGTTTTTTTGCATACTTCAAGGCACCAAGTACAGCAGCTCCACATGACCCACCTGCATAGACTCCTTCTTCTTTAACTAACCGTCTCGTCATTTGAAATGATTCCTCATCTTCAACAACGACAAAATCATCAATGACATCAAAGTGAACATTACCAGGGAGAAAGTCTTCCCCGATACCTTCAAGAACATAGGAATGAGCTTCTCCCATTTCACCTGTCGCTTTATAATGGGCGAGAATAGACCCTTTACAGTCAACACCTACAATTTTGACCTTCGGCATTTTTTCTTTTAAGTATTTCCCAATCCCTGAAATCGTTCCACCCGTTCCTACGGCGGCCATAAATGTATCAAATTCACCCTTTGTCTGCTCGTAAATTTCAGGTGCCGTTTGGAGGTAGTGGCATTCTGAATTATAAATATTTTCATACTGATTGATATGAAAAGAGTTGGGGAGAGATTTTAAACTTGCCGCAACTGAGTAATAACTTCTTGGGTCTTCCGGTTCAACATTGGTTGGGCAAACAATGACTTTTGCCCCGAAAGCTTTGAGGCTATCTATTTTTTCTTTTGATTGTTTGTCGGCCATAACAAAAATACATTTATAGCCGTGAGTATTTGCATATAAAGCAATTCCCACCCCTGTATTACCGGAAGTACATTCAATAAAAGTACCCCCTGGTGCAATATCACCGTTTTCAACAGCTTTTTCGCACATATAAACACCCATACGATCTTTGATAGACCCACCAGGGTTTAAATACTCAAGCTTAACGTAGATTTCAGATTCAACTTCTTTATCTATGCTTTGTAGTCTGATAATAGGAGTATTTCCTATCGCCGAGATGATGTTAGTGTTTTGAAAATTTTTCATTCTTCTCTATCTCCTAAATTTTTTTCCAATTTAATACAAGCTCATTTATATGATCAACAGGAGATAAACTTATTATCTCAGGAAATTCTAGAACTGCTTGAAAATGAGGTTTCAATTGATGTTTTATAGTTTTTTCTTTTTGAATAAGTGTTTCTTTGAGGTTTGAAAGTTTGCTCTCAGAGCTTATTTCCCAGCTATCTAATGTCTCTTCAAGGCATTTATTAATAATAACGTAAGAATGCTCACTCATGACACCTTCTGTTTGTTGAAGGAGCTCGAGTGCTTCTTTAACTTTGCTTTGCTCGACACTGGTCACAAGATACCAATTAGCTTCTTTTTGGTTTTTAAGTCTTTTTTCTAAGTTAAGAGCATCTAAAAAAGAAGACTTTGTTTTATAAATCGCAACAATAGCATCTATAAACTCTTCGACAAATTTCTCACCCGTCACTTTATTGAGGTAACCTAAAAGCTTTTTGACTCCACTTGAGACAATTTTATTGAAGATTCTCTTACCAAAGTTTAAAGATGACGTATCAAGCTTTTTGCCTACGACATTAAAAATATCTATAAATGATTGGTCAAAAAAGACATTGATTCTCTGGGCACTATCCAGAAAGTCTAAAAAATGACTCCCCGGAGGTGTGTCTAAAACGATAGTATCATAGTGGCCGCTCTGACTTTGCATATTGAGTTCTACTAAAGCCAATATCTCATTGAGTCCACCATAAGGGCGGGTGAGAATTTCAAGGATTCGATTATCAAGAACTTCAGGGCATTTGGATCCGATCGCAATTCTTTCAAATGTTTTTTGAGGATTCATGAGCTGTACATCTATTGAATAATCCTGATCTGTTTGAAAAGGGTTATTCAAAGTGATGACCTCTCCGGCTTGGCTATCATTGAGACCCATTAGCTCTTTAAGTCTTTTGGCAGGGGCTATGGTAATAAGCAGAACTCTCATCCCTTGATTAGCAAGATCAATAGCGCGGCTAGTAGCAAGAGTCGTTTTTCCCACTCCACCAGTGCCACTAAATATCTCAAATTTTTTGCTCGTTATACTCAAATTATTACCTATCAAACTAACTGTGTCATCGAAGGAGACAGATCTTTTATAAGTTCTTGGGTGTTACTTCCCAAAGAAAATGGAATACATTGTTGAATTGTTTCCTTGTGTTGCTCTAGAGCTTTCGCTTCATTTTCAATTTTATGCCTGATGGGGGCAGGAAGTTGTTCTGATTGAAAGCTCATTAATGTGTTGTTACAGACCACATCTATATCAAAATTTTCAGAATTATTTAAATTTTCTTTTAGTTCCATGGCTTCATTGATGGCCAAAGAAGTGGGGAGAGTGAGAATAATAATTTTTAAAAAATGAGGCATTCTCAAATAGGTCAACATCTTTTGGGTGTCGTTATAAAGAACACCACTGCTAAAAATTTTATTGAAGTTTTTAGTCGCCTCAAACATAGTTAAGGCGTGACCAGAAGAAGGGGAGTCTAACACATAGATGAGATCTGGATCAGAACTAAGATCATCGAGTATTTGCCCCATATAGATAAGATAATTAAATCCAGGAATCATATTCACCAGAGATTTAAAGAAAGGAGTTTTGATGACCCAGCTTGCTATGGTTTGAGACTTTAATTTTAAAGCAATATATTGTCGGCAAGATTCAATGAGCTCAAGTCCCAGATAATCTATATTTGCCTGATCAGCTAATAATTTAACTTCACTGTATTCAACTGCTTTAGGGTCTAATTTTGAGTTAGAAAAGAAAACAAGCTTAGCTTTTTTATTTTGGGATTGAAGATAAGAAGTTAGGCTTAGAGCATTTAAAGTTTTACCAACTCCACCTTTTCCAGTGACAATATATAGTCTTTTGTAAGCGTCCATATCCTGGAGAGGATTAAAACAAATACATTACAGTTAGTAAAAGTTTAAAATAAGAACCTGAGACATCTTTTGTTTCATCTTGCTTTATCTCGAAAGGCTTGTGAAATTGAGCTAAAAGACCCGTCACAACTTTGTCGTTTAGACGAAGATCAACACCCCCACCAGCGTTAAAACCAAAGGTCCACTTTGACTCTGAGGTGTCTCCATCACTCTCTGTGATTTGCGGTAGGTAAAAGCCTAATCCTCCCAAAATAAAAGGAGAAAATGAATCAAACTCATAAGATCTCCCTTTTATTCCCATGGAATAGCCTCGAAGCGTTACTTTTTTCTCTCTGTATTCATGCGTTGACTGATGAATATTGATTAGAAGGTCAAAAGAGTAGCTTGCAGTGTAGGTATAAAGAAGATCAGCTGTGATTCCATTATCACCAAATGATTCAAATTGTCCCATAAGAAATGTCTGGCCTAGGCCAATTCCTATAGCGTGCTTATGAATTTCTCTTTGAGTGCTGGTCACGACCGTTTTTTCAGCAGCTTTCGCTTCTTTTTGGGCCTCATCAGCAAATAGTGGAGTAGAAAATAAAAAGCTCATGGCGATGACCATGAGCTTTGCAATAATATTTGTCATATTATTATTTTAGTAAATTAGTTTAAAGTTGTCGAGCTTGGTTCAACGTTATTTAAGTTAACATTGTTATTCATAAAACCAGGCATATTTGTTTCTTCTTTTTTCTCTTCTGTCATTGGAGCGTTAGCTTCATTGTTAGCAACAGAAGTTGGGTAGTTAAGGTTAAGCTGAGCTTCTAACATTCTGATGTAACCAGTTAGAGTACCTTCTTCAGCTCTAATAACTCTCTTTAAAAGCTCAGTGTCCCCAGGCTTAAGAGATTTTCTTTCTTGATCAGCAAGAAGTTGAAGCTGAGTCATATAAGTAATGTCATTTTTAGTTTTGTTGTCGATAACTTGAATTTCATTACCTTCTCTAATAATTTGAGAGATTTCTTCAAGTGTTACGTAGCAAGACTGAAACGTGTCATACAGTTTTCTGTTTTGGTACCTTTTGATAATTCTAACATCTTTCATATCAGTATTCCCCTATTTCTAAAAACATCCAGTTTTAGACGGATGCTATATTTATTTTGTTTTGCTTCGGCGCGACTAAATAACGCCAGTGCTCAACTATTTTTTGTGACCTCTACATACATGTCAAAACCGAAAAATGTCAACTCGTTTGGTCAAAAAAAATGAAATATAGCGAAAAAAGTCCAAAAACCAGTAGTTTTTACTCATTGCGCAAAAAAATTCTTATTTACGTGTGTAGTATTTTCAGTAGTTTAGGTGATATGAATCATCGCGGAAAATTCTGCTTATGCAGAGTATATAAAGAGATATTTATTGATTAATTATTTCCCAGACCGATAAGTCCTAAAAGCTAGTTCACTAGTTTTGTAAACAATTTCAAGGACTTAAGTAATGTCAAAATGGTTTAGCTTATTCATCACCACAATCATACTGATAGGGTGTGCAAGTTCACCCCAAAAAGAAGCGTCATCCCAGAAAAATCTCAGTGATGCTGAAATTGAGCAGATGAATAAAGAAGCTGTCGCAAGAGTTTCTCAGCGATTAGAAGAGCTATCTATTGCGGCAAAAGCTCAAGGACCGGATAAGGTGAGGTTCTTGGCCAATGACATGTACCTCAAAGCCTCCGCTGCCATTATGGAAGGAGATTATCAAACGGCCAATGTTATTTTTAAGCACCTTATATCGTTGGATCCAAAAGATGATTTTATTAAACAAAAATATGCTATTAGCCTTATTCGCACAGGGGAGTTAGAGGAAGCAAAAACTCTACTAGAAGAGGTCTTTGCTCATTCTAAAAATAAAGATGAAAGAATTGGATTGGTTCTTGCCGGTGTTTATGGAAGCTTAGGGGAAATCCAAGATTCTAGAAAAACTTACCAAGCAGTGCTTAAAGCTCATCCGAAAAGTGAAGAAGCATGTATCTTTCTTAGTAAGTCTTATGCTCTAGAGAAAAAAACGTCGAAAGCCATCACCTTATTAAAAAAATGTGAAAAGGATAATAAAGGAAAAGGAATCTATTCCTATTATATTGGAAAAATATTTGTCGAGTCGAAAAAATACACTTCCGCTAAAACGTATTTTGAGAAATCGGTTAAGCTTCAGCCTGACTTTTCTCAAGGAATTTTAGCTCTTGGGCTTATTTATGAAGAACTCGGTCGATTCACTCAAGCTAAAAAAACTTATAAGAAATATTTAAAATCGAAACCTCAAGACACCATGGTTCTTTCCAGACTTGTGCAACTTATGTTTACACAAGAAGAGTTCACTGAAGTTATTCAGTATGCTGAGATGCTTAGTGATTATGAACCAGATAATCTCAATCTTAGAGTTAAACTAGGGATTCTTTACACAGACATCCAAGAATATGAAAAAGCGATTAGGACCTTTAAGAATCTACTGGTCCACGCCCCAGATAATGACAAGATCCTCTACTATCTTGGAGCTATTTACCAAGAAATGAAATCTTATGATAATTCGATTGAGTACTTTGCCAAGATTGATGAAAAAAGTGGTCTTTACCAAGACAGTTCATTGCAAATAGCACAAATGCTCTCGAAACTAGCGGTAAATGAGTTTAATAATGATCAATCCAGAGGAGATCAACATGATAAGTTCGTTGATTATATAGATCAAAAAATTGAGGAGCTTAAAACCTTCACCGTGGAGTTTAGCGTTATTAAGGCCAGCTACTTTGAAACTTTAGATGATAACGATGAGGCTATTGATGTGCTTGAAGTGGTGAGAGGGAATAAATCGTTTAATGACGATCATAAGTTTTATCTTGCAACTCTTTATGAAAAAGAGAAAGCTTTTAACAAATCAACCGAAATTATAGAACAAATCATTGAATACAATCCTAAAAACGCTCATGCCTGGAATTTCTTGGGTTACTCATTAGTAGAGAGAGGGGTTGAATTAGATGACGCTTACGAATATTTACAACGCGCCATAACTCTTAGTCCTGAAGATGGTTATATAAGAGACTCACTTGGTTGGTATTATTATAAAAGAGGTCATATCGATAAGGCCCTCGTTGAGTTGAATGCGGCTATCAAGTCAGTTCCTCACGATGTCTCTATTAATAAGCATCTTGCTGTTGTTCATAGCAGTAAAAAAGATTTTACTAAGGCAAAATTTTATATCAAAAAAGCCCTCAAGGAAGCTTCAAGTACTAAAGAAGTGGCAGAGTTGAACTCAGTCCTTAAAGAGCTAGAACAGGATCGTATCCCTGCATCATTTAAAGAAATAGTGCCACAAAATTAATTGCAATCTATTTCATTTAAAGACAGAATATGTGAATGAAACTTCTACTGACATCGTGTCTCATCTTTTTAGTAGGGTGTGCTACCTACACCCTAAGCTCTAATATCAATAAAGAATCCCAAAAAATTTGTATGAATAGTGAAGGGAATGGTCGACTAGTTGTAAATGGCCGCAAGTATGTTTTTGGCTATGATAGTTTGATGGATAGAGAGCAGCACAAGTGGTCACTTGAACTAGACTTTCCCCTTCATCCCACAGAGATATTTGAAATCGATTGGAGTGAGAATAAGGAATTTAAGTTTAACTCTTCCATTGATCAAAAAATCTTAAGAGAAAATAAAAATATCGACCCTATGGAGTTGGATAAATTTACTGAAGTCATTGTTCATTATCTACAAGATTTAGTTCAGCTTCAAAATCAAAATGAGAATAAACTTAACTTTAACTGGACCATTAAAAAGAACACTTTGTATGCGACGAATAAAAATCAGAGTGCTCAGCTTTCATTTAATGCCCTTGATGCAGAAGGTTATTTTAAGAAAATGGTGATAGGGTATCAATCAAAAAAAAATCAGAGTTATAAAATGGAATTTGTTGTTAGAAAATGTTTTAATAAATGACATTTTGACACCAAAAACTTGAGTAAATAGCAGTGCCAAATTGCACTAGTTGTCAAAGAAATTAGGATTGGTTACAAATTTTAAAAATACTAAAAAGGGGACTTTTAGATGTTAAAATTAAACGTATGTGTTTTATTACTTACGCTCTTTGCTGTGAGTTGTACTAAAAAACAGAACTTTGATAAAAAAGTTTTGAATGTCGTCACTATGGCAAAAGTTAAAGGGCTTGATCCTGTCAATGCAGGAGATACTTACTCTTCAAGAGAGATCGCAAGAGTTTATGAAGGCCTCTTAGAATATCATTACCTAAAAAGACCTTATACCCTTCAACCTAATTTAGCCGAAAGTATGCCAGAGGTTTCTGAAGATGGTCTGACTTATACTTTTAAAATTAAAAAAGGTGTTAAGTTTCATGACAATAAATGTTTTAAAGATGGAAAAGGGCGAGAGCTAAAAGCATCAGACTTTGTTTACTCTATTAAAAGAATGGCCGATATGAGAAATATCTCGACTGGTTGGTGGCTTTTGGATGGTCGTATCAAAGGACTCAATGAGTGGAGAGATAAATACAACGGTAAAGTCGCAAATTATGATGATGAAATCGAAGGACTAAAAGCTCTGGATGATTACACTCTTCAATTTAAATTAACTTCTGAATATCCTCAATTCTTATATTCTCTTGCCATGGTTTATACTTATGCAGTCCCTAGAGAAGCAGTTGAGATGTATGGAAAAGAATTTTTAAATAACCCTGTTGGAACCGGTGCGTTTATGACAGGGACATATGCTCAATCAAATACTATTAAATATGTTAAAAATCCTAATTATAGAGATGTCTTTTATCCTTCCGAAGGTGAAGAAGGAGATAAAGAAGCAGGACTTTTAAAACCTGCAGGAAAAAAGCTTCCTCTTGTTGATGAGATTTTAGTGGAAATCCAAACTGAGTCTTCAACCAGATGGCTTAACTTTAAAAAAGGGAATCTAGATTTCGCTGAAGTTGATAAAGATAACTTTAATTCTGTTGTTGTTCCTGGGAAAGGAATCACTGCGGATTATGCTAAAAAAGGTATTGTTTTAGAGACCGTTCCAGATCTCGATATTACCTATATCGCTTTTAATCACGATGACCCACTTTTTAAAAATAATGTGAAATTAAAAAGAGCTATGGCCATGGCTTATGATCATGCTGAAGCCAACAAGCTTTTTTACAATAGCACTGGAGTTCTTGCTCAAGGAATCATTCCCCCAGGAATTGCTGGTTATGATAAAAAATACAAAAATCCTTATATGCAATATGATCTTGAAAAAGCGAAGAAGATGTTAGCAGAAGCTGGTTACCCTGAAGGCAAAGGTCTTCCTACTATTACTTATGACACCACTTCAACTTCACAAGCCAGGCAAATGGCCGACTTTCTTCAAACTGCCATGAAAAAAATTGGAATTAATATAAAAGTTAATCCAAACACTTGGCCGCAACTCACGCAAAAAGTTAAAAATAGAAAAGTTCAAATGTTTGGTATGGCATGGCTCGGAGATTATCCGGATGCTGAAAACTTTTTACAATTATTATGGGGACCAAACTCTGCACCAGGGCCAAACGGTGGGAACTATGATGATGAGAAGTTCAATAAAGAATTTGTTACTGCCAAAAATATGCAACCAAGTCCTGAGCGTGCAGCGAAATACGCTAAACTGAATCAGTATGTCTCAGAGCAAGTTCCTCTTATCTTTGGCGTTCATAGAACCATGTTTGTTACAAAACACTCTTGGTTAAAGAACTACAAATTTTCAACTTTTAACCATGGACATGCAAAATATTATGATGTGGATATGGAACAAAAAGAAAAGACGATTAAGTCAGGTGTACTCAACCAAGACGCTGATAAAACAGCTTCTGCGGAATAGTTTATGAACGCATCTTGGAGTTATATTATCAGAAGGGCTTTGTACATGATACCGGTCCTTCTTGGTGTTTGTTTTATTATCTTTTTTCTTTTTAATGTTGTGTCAGGAGATCCTACAGCGATCTTATTGGGAAAACATGCCTCTGCTGAACAGATGGCAGAATTAAGAGATCAGCTAGGTTTAAATAAGTCGTTGCTGATGCAGTATTTTGATGTGGTGAAATCAGCTTTTACTTTTGATTTTGGTCGCAGTTGGGCCACCAAACAACAGATTTCCACGATGATCATCAATGGGGCGATCCCTTCTTTAACTCTCACTGTTCCTGCTTTTATCATATCAACTTTTACCAGTATCATTTTTGCTTTAATTGTTGCTTATTATAGAGGAAAGGGGATTGATCTGGTGATTCGTATTACCTGTATTGCCATGATGAGTATCTCTTCCCTGGCCTATATCCTCATGTTTCAACACTTACTTGCATTTAAATGGGGATTATTTGAAATTTCAGGCTATGAATACGGCTTTCCAAACTTTATGTACTTCGTATCACTTCCTATTCTGATCTGGGTGATTTTAACTCTTGGACCGGATATTAGGTTTTATAGAACATTGATCTTGGATGAAATTTACCAAGATTATGTTAGGACTGCGAGGGCCAAGGGTTTGAGCGAGAAAGTGATCCTGCTCAAGCATGTCTTGAGAAATGCCATGATTCCGATCATCACTTACACTGTTGTTCAGATTCCTTTTTTAATTATGGGCTCATTATTATTAGAGAGTTTTTTCTCTATTCCTGGATTGGGAAGCATCATCGTAGATGCTATTAACGCTTCCGATTTTCCGGTCTTAAAAGCCATGACCATATTAACCGCCATTGCCTATGTGTTGTTTACACTATTGCAGGATGTTATATATACAGTAGTTGATCCTAGAGTGAAGTTGCAATAGGATAGATATGAATACAAGTTCAACAAGTGAGATGAGTGTCGATAATTCAGCTAGTTCAAACACAGATGTTCAAATAAAAGATCGCTCTTTATGGGCCGATGCTTGGTACAGATTGTGCCGAGATAAAGTTGCAGTGACCTCAGTGATCATTGTCGCAGTCTATTCAGTTATAGGGCTCTTAAGTGCCTTTGGTATAATCGCTGCGGACTGGAGTCAAGAAGTGGGACCAAGTTATGCTCCACCTTCAGCAGAATTTTGGATGGGTACTGATATCTTCGGCCGCTCTGTTATGTCTAAGATTATTCATGGAACTCAAGTGGCCATGAGTGTGGGGTTAGTTTCATCATTGATTGCTATTCCTATCGGTGTGGGGCTAGGAGCTATCGCTGGTTATTACGGTGGTAAAGTTGATGAAGTTATTGTCTGGCTTTATACCACCTTTTCTTCTATTCCTTATATTATGCTTCTTATGAGTTTTTCTCTGATTTTAGGTCGAGGCTTAACTTCAATTTGGATTGCTCTTGGTGCAACATCATGGGTGGCCTTATGTCGACTTATTCGTGGTGAAGTCATGAAACATAAAAACCGTGAGTATGTTCAAGCCGCAGAATCAATTGGCGTAGGAAAGCTTACTCGTCTGTTTAAACATATTCTTCCCAATGTAACTCATATTGTGATTATTAGAACCTCACTTCAATTTCAAATAGCTATTAAAGCCGAAGTCATTTTATCTTTCTTAGGGATTGGTGTTTCTGGTCAACCGAGTTGGGGGACTATGATTGATGATGCCAAGCTTGAATTGGCCCGTGGGGTGTGGTGGCAATTTGCAGGAGCGACAGTTGCCATGTTTATCGTTGTATTAGCATTTAATATTTTAGGGGATGCATTAAGAGATGCACTTGATCCTAAGCTTAAAGGAAAATAAAGCATGAGTGATTCTTTATTAAGTATCAAAGATTTAACAGTTGATTTTCATACCCCGGAGGGACTTGTTCGTGCCGTGAATGGGATTTCATTTGATGTACCCATGGGAAAAACAGTTGGCCTCGTAGGTGAGTCGGGCTCTGGTAAATCAGTTACTTCTCTTGCTGTGATGAGATTGATACCTAATCCTCCTGGAATCATTTCTGGCGGACAAATTATGTTTGATGGTAAGGATCTTACCAAAATTAGCGAAGCTAAAATGCGTCAGATTCGCGGAAACGATATTGCGATGATCTTTCAAGAGCCAATGACTTCACTCAACCCTGTCTTTAAGGTTGGTGATCAAATATCAGAGTCTCTCATAATTCACAAAGGTATGAATAAAAAAGAAGCCTGGGAGAGATCAGTTGAACTGCTTAACCAAGTAGGGATTCCTGACCCTGCAAGATCTGCTCATAAATATCCTCATGAAATGAGTGGAGGGCAAAAGCAAAGAGTGATGATCGCAATCGCTATTGCTTGTGAGCCAAAACTTCTTATCTGCGATGAGCCGACAACAGCTCTTGACGTGACCATTCAAAAACAAGTTCTTGATCTTATGTTTGAACTTCAAGACAGATATGAAATGGGTATGCTTTTTATTACTCATGACCTTGGAGTTATTGCTGATATAGCAGATGATGTCGTCGTCATGTACCGTTCTAATCTTGTGGAACAAAATACATGTAAAAAAATCTTTACTCATGCGACCCATCCGTACACGAAAGGTTTACTTGCGTGTCGTCCTGCTTTAGATAAAAATCCTGAGCGTTTACTTACGGTAAGTGACTTTATGGATAAAGAAGGAAATGAGATAAAAATTGAAGAAAAAAAACTGACTAAAGTTGATAAAGTTTTTGAGTTCACTGAAGAGAAAAATCCTGTTCTTTTAGAAGTGAATGATCTTCATGTACATTTCCCTATTAAAGGTGGAATCTTTGGGCGAGTGGTGGATCACTTTAGGGCCGTGAACGGAGTTTCTTTTAAACTCAGAAAGGGGATGACTCTAGGACTCGTTGGAGAGTCGGGATGTGGAAAGACCACCTTGGGTCGCTCTATCCTCAGGCTCATTGAGCCAACCAGTGGTCAGGTGAAATATAATGGCGTTGATGTGACAGCTCTTGATAAAGATGGCTTGAGAAATATGAGAAAGAAAATGCAAATCATTTTCCAAGACCCATACTCTTCACTCAATCCGAGAATGACGATCGGACAAATTTTACTTGAACCCATGAATTTGCATAATATCGGAGCTAATAAATCAGAGCGAATTGAAAAAGCAAAGTGGCTCATGGAAAAAGTTGGGCTAAGTGGTAATCAATTATCCCGCTATCCTCATGAATTCTCCGGTGGACAAAGGCAAAGAATATGTATTGCTCGAGCACTGGCCGTGAACCCTGAGTTTATCATTTGTGATGAATCAGTTTCTGCTCTTGATGTGTCAGTTCAAGCGCAAGTTCTCAATCTTTTATTAGACTTACAAGCTGAGTTTGGCCTCACTTATATCTTTATCTCTCACGATCTTTCTGTGGTTAACTTTATCTCTGATGAAGTGGCTGTGATGAATCAAGGTGAGTTTGTCGAGCTTGATCCTGCGAACGATGTTTATCTCAATCCTAAAAAGGAATACACGAAAAAACTCTTAGCGGCGATTCCTAAAGGTGTACCCAAAGAGTTATTAGCAGAACAGTCTCAGTGATTTCTACTTGAGATTTTCTCAGTGATGTATATGGCCAATAGGCCTAGGCTAAATCCGATATAGACGTTGAAATTCCAATCCCATTCGATGAGAAATGTATTCGCATAAACACCGAGGGCACCAAATATATAGGCCATCACCACATTCCAAGTTCTCAGTTTTGCAAATCTAAATATAACAACACTGAAAAATACTGCAAGCAGAGATCCTGCTGTCCATGATGTAATTTTTAGGCCAAATAATAGTAGCTCTTCGCTATTGGAAGCAATAAACGCAATAAGCATAAGGATAAGAGTAATGATAAGTGTGTCTCTTTTATAAAAGTTCTGAACTTGCTTTATGTTTTTCGTTTTATGCTTAAAAATGTCATTGTAAAAAGTAGCACTGAGAGCATTTATGGTAGAATCGAGAGTACTCATAGTAGCCGCCAGAACTCCTGCTACCATTAAGCCTTTAAGTCCTACAGGGAAGTGATGAGTGATAAAGTAAGCAAAAAGCTTATCATTCGCAACTCCAGGATGGACATTTGTTTGGTAATAAGACCATAAAAGTGTTCCAACACCTAAAAACAAAAGGCCAACAGCAATAGAGACAAAAGTCGAACTTATAATGGCGATTTGGGCGTCTTTCATTTTTCTATTTGCCGTCAGCCTTTGAACAAAATCCTGATCGACACCATGGGTGGCCATATCAAAAAGAATCCCACCAAGAACTCCGATAACAAAGGGAAGGGGATTTGCAAAAGAGATGAAGCTGGTTTTGTCAGCACTGCTAGCCACTCCCATAAGCTCTGTCCAACTGACCCCCGCCACTTGAGGAATGAGATAGTGAGCAGTCAATCCACCGACAATGAAAAGAACCATCTGAACCATATCTGTCCGAACAACTGCTTTTAGACCACCAATAAGAGTATAGAAAAAGGTCATAATACAAATGATGGCCACGGCCATATAGATACTGGTATCAAAAAACTCTGAGATAATAATTGAGCCGGCAAATAACCTAACTCCAACCGCCAAAAATTTATTTAAGGAATAAAACAAAGCGATAGCTTTCTGACCTTGTTCACCACCAAGCTTGGCCATAACGGTATAGACGGTTAAACCTTGGTCATAGATTTTAGGCAGCATGATAAAGGCAATAATGATTCTTCCAAAGAGGGCTCCCATATAAATTTGAATGAAAGAATAATCTCCTCCATAGGCATAAGCCGGGATACCTAAAAAAGTGAGGGCAGAGACCTCAGTTGCAATGATGGAGCAAAGAGATTCCATTAATGTGAGGGATTTACCCGCGAGGTATTGATCTTGAATTAAATTGGCACCATGTTTAGCTTTACCTGAGTAGAATGCTAAAATGAAGATACCTAAAATATAGACGGACATGACTGTATAATCTATGACATGGATATTATCCATAAGAAACTCCAATAATTACAAGTGTTTAGATAGTAGCTTTGGCGGGCACATTTGACAAACTTTTTACGCCCATTTTTAAACTATCTTCTCGCAATTCCGATAAGTTACTTAGGATTAGAAGAATAATTTAGAATTGGGTTAACATTTTTGGACTACAAACTTAAAAATTTAGCATTTAAATTTGAAGACTTGGTAGAGAAACCTCTGCAAGATCTCCCCGTGCAAACTATTGCAAGGTCTCATATTATTCATCTTTTTCATCAAAATAAAAAAGCGATGCTTCTGCTTCGAGCAGGAGATTATATTGACCAAGAGTTTATCAATCACTTTCACCAAAAAGGGTTAACCACCATATTTGAACTCCCTGTGGTATCAAATGAGAGTATTGTTAAGTACGAAAACATTTTTCTTGATCTTAAAAAAGCACAAACAGAAGATGATAAATATGCAGCTAGAGATCAATTTATTAAGCATATCGTTGCCGAAAATTATGATAACTCTCAAGCTTCTATTTTGGATCTCGTTATAGCCTGTTTTAATGAGTTTTACTCTCTTCCAGAAATGGTGATCCATAAATACCAAGAAAACTCTGTTGATCTCTATTCAAGAACGTTACTTATGAGTACCATCTCAGTTCTTGCGGCAGCGACTAACAATTATCTAGATTACAAATTCTTAAAAGATTTTTACAATACATGCTTTCTTATGGATTTTGGGTTGGTTGATTATTCTGAGATCAGCTACAGACTCGTGATGGCCTGTGAGGCAGAAAGGTCCAAGCCTAATAGTGGTTTTGAGGTTTTAGATAAATACCGTGCTCATGATTCTGAGAGATTTGTCTTTCGTCATCATCCAAAAATAAGCTATGACTTCGCTAAGGAGCATAATAAACATTTTTTCAACCCTGATTTAGTTGAGATGATAAAATATCATCATGAAAAATATGATGGCTCTGGCTTTCCTAAGGGGATACATTATTCTGCTCTGAGCGACTTTGAAACTCTTCTCACTTTTTGTGATTATATGATTCCTTTTCAAGAGCATCATTTTACAAAAGGCGACGGAAAAAAAGTTATTTTTGATTACTTTATTCAACTCTATAAAGAACAAAACCTAAAATCACTTCCCATCGCAAAAATTTTAAATAATTGGCAGAAAATTTTTAATTGGGCCTTAAAGGATTGGAAGCAAGAGCATCCAGAAGATATTTCCCATGAGGAGCAAGCCTCATGAGTGAAATCAATAAAAAGAAAATTCTTAATCTCGCCGGTGAGTTGCCAGAGAGTGTAGCAACGTTTTTTAAGCAAGAGACTTTTCAGCTGATAGAGCGTGGTTCTTTAGATGACCCCAGTTCTTTGGACTTTATATTCGTTCTCAATTTCGCACAAGCTAGAGATGTCGCTGATGATTTTTTAACTGTTAAAAATGATATTGAAATTATCAGTTTAGGTAATATAAAAGAAATAAAAGATTTTCTACTTCTGAATGGGCGATTAGTCCTGGATAAAAGTTTACAGCAGTCTGATTTATTGCATTTTGTTCTCGAACAATTCTTTTTGAAAAAGCATAATATTCATTTGAGTTCAGCTTATCATGGGTATTTCGAAGAAACTCAGCAATTTGCTATTACTGATCATCTCGCGACAGGAAGAAGTTTTGATTTACTCTCTCTCTACGCATTTGATCGAGATTTCAGTTTTATCCCCATCAGGTCGTATCTTGATCATGCCATTTATTATTTGACCTATTTAAAACAAGCGGAACTTTCTCAATTTCCATTTGAGGTGGAGTTTGGCGCTAAAGAGGATCTTTTTGCTATTAATATTCAAGCGAATGTTAAGAACTTTGTCGCTGAATATCTGTTAGATGGTTTTGGGGATATAAACCCCGCAGATCCACTTAGTTACCTCTTAGGGGTCATGCGAAGAAGCTGCGATTATCTTGATATTATTTATCTCGAAGAAACAAATAAAATTGTCTTAAATGGGTTCTGGAATAAAGATCAAAAAAACAAACTTGTCTCTGGGATTGGTTTTCACCATATTATGACAACAGAACAAGTCTTTAAACAAGTAGAAAGACAAATTGAAGAATACAAACCAGAGCAAGATATTCAAGCTCAAAAAGAGCAACAGGTCCAGGAGTTGAAAAATAAAAAACTTCCTGGAGGCCTTGGAGAGCTACAAACAAATTTAGATCAAAACTCAGTTTTAAAGGATCAACCCGAACAACTGGGACAAACGGTCAAAGAACTTTCGGAAATTGCTGCTGAGGAATTTCCAGATACAAGTATCGCTGATTTTGGCGTGGAAGTATTTGACCAAGTCTTGGAAAAATACCCTGACCAAGAGTTAGCTAAAAAACTCAATCAAAAAGATAAAGAACATCTCCTTGAGCGCATGCAGAAAAAAGAAGTTCTGGCCGCCATGGAGATGGATACAAACACTATCCACGGACAAGGGAGTGAGCAAGATCCTGAAGAGATTGCCAGTGACTCTGTGAGTGAAGAGTTGACAGAAGAGCTCATGAAAAATGTCAATGCAGATGTGTTTGAGAGTTTAATGCAGCCACAAACTGTATCTGGTCTGCCAGAAGACAAAGATGAGTTTTCTCAAACTGTGTCTGGAATGCCAGAAGACAAAGATGACTTTTCTCAAACTGTGTCTGGTCTGCCAGAAGACAAAGATAATTTTTCTCAAACTGTGTCTGGAATGCCAGAAGACAAAGATAATTTTTCTCAAACAGTGTCTGGTCTGCCAGAAGACAAAGATAATTTTTCTCAAACAGTGTCT
>PAVS01000016.1 GCA_002713145.1 Halobacteriovoraceae bacterium | reverse complement strand
GTTTGGAAGCAATCCAGGTATAATTGATTTTTCCGGCTACCTGATCTCATTAGTTGGCTTACTGGTGCTAACTGTAAGAAAGCCCTCATTCTTTATAAAGCATTGAATCTGAGAAAAAAATTATTGCATGATTTATATATTGATTAACACAATCTTTGGAATACTAATATAAAATATTCGAATACGGTTAAACAGGAAAAGAAGTTTTACCAAAAGGAGGAGTATGTTTGAAGTTAAAGAAAGCAGTGCAAATTATTTAGATGTTAAGGTTACTGGCAAAGTAGATAAGGCAGAATATAGAAAGATTTTGACTGAGCTGGAAGATAAGTTAAAGTTTACTGATGAGGTTGACCTACTCGTTGATATGTCTGATTTAGATAAAATGACATTTGGTGCTATGTGGGAAGACTTAAAGTTTGATGTTAAAAACTTTAGAGTCATTAGGAAATTTGCAATCATTGGGAATGAAGATGACAGAGGGGTGCTAGCAACAATATCTGAGCCTTTTGTAACAGACGAGGCTAGATTTTTCCCGATTTCAAAAGTTGAAAGTGCACGAAGTTGGATTAAATAACTTCGTAGGAATTTGTTTTATCTTTTGTAGCTTACTCTCTATATTATTAATGAGAGAGATTCTCTTCTATTCAAAAACTATATACGTGTAATCCTTATATAGAGCCGAGAGGCCATATATATCATTTGCTGCTCGCATCATTTTAAGCAAATTGGAGCAGGTATAAACTTTTTGAACGCTATAATCATTTACTGCAATTCTACATTGACTAATATTATCCCTAGTCACTCTAGTGGGTTGATTTGTAAGTCTACTCTCGCTCGGTCTTTGTGCTCTTGTTATAAGCTTCCTGTTTCTCAGCCACTGACTTCTATTTCTAGCTCTATCAGCGCCACTTAGTCCGGGGGTAGACGTCAATGTTCTAACTCTTGCTGCTTTGTTTTGAACGAAATAAATATTAACTAAAGGGAAGTAGTGAAGGTCTTTATTTTTGCTTCTAACAAAGACAACAAAAGGGTCTTTTTCACTTTTGCTGCGTCCTCTTTTCATTCGATTTAAAGATAGGTTCAAGAATTGGTAGCCGTCTGTAGCACCATACACTTTCCACCTTCCTCTTGGACAGTATCTAGAATTCTCACGGAATAAATCATTTAAGCTTGACTCCATAGTACCGGGTCTCGTTCCTGGAGTTATGTCAGAGAAGTATCCAAGTTCTTGGGCATCATATGGATTAAAAGCTTTTCCGCAGTAGCTTGTCATTAGAGCTGTCGCGACTGTCGGCCCGCAGACACCATTGTATTTACTTCTAGCGCCCGGCTGAGTGTAAATAGTGTAGGTATTATCATGACATTTTCTAAGGTAGACATCTTCTGTTATGTTGGAGGTCAGAGTTTTGACATCACGACATTTGAGTATGTCGACAACTTTGGTTATGTCGGCATGAGCAATTCCTGTAAATAGAAGTAAGGTAGTTAAAAAAATGTAATTTTTAGTTCTTTTCATTTTTTAATAATATACATTCATCACGGTAAAATAAAATAGTTTGTAAAATAAGGATTACTGTAAAAACTTTGGTCACTCTATTCTTGTATGTGTAACTGCCCAAAATCATGTTAAGTTCACAATAATTTTAAAGTCTTACCTAGTAAATGTCATATAGATATTAATTATAGAAAATAGACCTACGATCTATTTGTAACAGCTAATTTGCCAGTTAATGTATTGACTGAAATCAAGATAAAATCTGTATTTTGATCGAGTAGGTTGTCACAAAAGATCTAACCTCCACCACCATCTTGACCTATGACCAATATATTATCCTCCACCTGAACCATCACCTGTCGCAGATAGAAATAATGAGCCACCGTTTTGAAAGGTACCTGAATTCTGTACTCTATCTTCAAAATTCAAAGAACGGATCTCGGTATCGTAAATGATTGAACCATCTTTTAGTTCAATCATTTCAATTTGACTGTTTATTCCTGTAAATATTGTTTTGATCTCTTTTTTGACAGAGATTTTTTCACCAGTTTCAAGAGTAAAAGACTTAAGGTCTCCAGCTGAGGCTGAAAAAGATGCTAATAATAATAGACTAAGGACTACTGAGTTTTTCATTGCATGTCCTCCTTATATAGTTTGTCATTTGTAAAAGTATCGCAAAAAGCTACAGAAAAAGACGGCATGGATCCGTGATTCTCTGAGTTCCTATAAATCTGTTGGAGCTCTTGGTGGAGCTTCCGATGAGCGGCTTGTACTTTCTTTATCCCTTCACTGTTTAAGCTTTCAGTAAGGGAGTGAACATAATTTCTTTCTTTTCCAACGTGCTCAGGGTTGTAAAATTTAGAGTAGGTATTAATATGTCTTTTAACACTGTCAAAAGATCGAATAATTGTACCTCGCTCAACTAATATGTAGCGATTATCTTCTTCTTTAACAATGTTTTTCTTTAATAAAGTGTTAATAGCTGAGAGCCCTTTTTTGCCAAGTACCTCAACCAATTGAATCTTAGTTGTGCCAGTTACATTGCAGGCCAAAATGTATGAAATGAAAACATCTCTGTCATCTAAGATTGTTTCCAATTCCCCGTGTGTGAAAATTTTGTCACTCTCTTCTAGGGCCACCGATAATGTTGTCTTAATAGAATGCCCTAGATGTTCATCGAACAATCCTACTATCTCACCCAAAATTTTTTGGTTTCCCGACCCCAAGACAACTTTCAAAATATTATCAAGTCTAGGTGTCTTCTGCATTTTTACTAACCGATTAAATGTAGGTCTTGAGATATTAACTTTGTCTGCTATCTGGCCATCATTGAAACGAGGATATTTGTCACGCAAATCACCGATACACTTATTAAGCATTTTTTCCCAAGAATTTATGATGTGCCCCCACCTTCACTCACAGGTTAATGTATCTTTTCTAACACATAATCTTTCTCATAGCTAGGTAACACAGCAACTGGAGCTGGAGGTTTATAACCAAGTGAGCTATGAGGTCTAAATTGATTATATTCTCTTCTCCACATCTCGACTAAAACTTGTGCTTCCTTTAGTGAATAAAAAATCTCTCCATTTAAAAATTCATCCCTCATTCTTCCATTGAAAGATTCACAGTATCCATTCTCCCAAGGACTTCCAGGTTCAATATATAAAGTTTTAACTTTAAGACTTG
This sequence comes from Halobacteriovoraceae bacterium, assembly GCA_002713145.1. Taxonomy (GTDB): domain Bacteria; phylum Bdellovibrionota; class Bacteriovoracia; order Bacteriovoracales; family Bacteriovoracaceae. Next base: position 144,752 of record PAVS01000016.1, on the reverse strand, counting down.
CTAACCATTCTCTAAGCTTCTCAGCGATAAACTCAGGGCCGTTATCAGATCTTATAAACTTAGGTTGTCCTCGTATTAAAAATTGTTTTGCTAAAAACTCAAGAACATCAAAAGAATTAATTCTCCTCTGTACAAGGCAGCCAACGCACTCTCTAGTAAATTCATCAATAACATTCAATATTCTGAATGCCCGTCCATCCTCAGTTCTGCACATGACGAAGTCATATGACCAAACATGATTTTTAAAAGTAGGCTTATGACGAATACAACTACCATCATTAAGCCACAGCCTTGAGCGTTTGGGCTGCTTCTCAGGCACTTTAAGACCTTCTTGACGCCAAATTCGATAGACTCTTTTATGGTTCACATTAAACCCTTCTCGATTTAAAAGAGCTGTGACTCTACGATATCCGTAACGTCCATATTTTGAAGCAAGTTCAACTGTTCGTCGCCTAACTTGTAACTCAAAGTCACTCTGTTTTTTCTCATAGCGCTGAGTAGAAACATATTGATCAAAAATACGACAAGCTCTCCTTTGAGATAAATTAAACACTTTGATAGAGTTTGAGATCACTTGTCGCTTCCGCTCAGCGCTTATAAGTTTCCCTTAGCAAACTCTTTCAAAACACTTAAATCTAGGGCTTGATCGGCTACAATTTTCTTAAGCCGTGCGTTTTCTTTTTCTAGTTCTTTGAGTTTTTTGGCTTCAGACTTTGTCATATTGCCAAATTTCTTCTGCCAGCGAGACAAAGTAACCGGTGATACTTCTAGGGCCTTGCAGACCTCTCCTTTATTCTTTCCTTCAGAAAATAGAAGCTCTGCCTTTCTTAACTTAGCAATAATTTGCTCTTCTTTGTAGCGAACCATTCCCATAAATTGACTCCTTTGGTTGGTATTATAGTACCAATTTCTATGTGAGTAAATTTGGGGGGCAGATCACTTTAAGTGTGTAATTTTAGATTTTCAAGTTTACTTTTTTGTATAGTGGTTAATTTAGGGTCCATAGCTGCTGAGCCCGATTTCAAAAAACCAACAATAGAAGATTTTTTTGAAAATGATGTTTTTAAATTTGAGTATATTATTAATAAACATAATTATTTTGTTCAACCTAACAAAAGTATCTTGTTGTTTGAACATACCTTGATACACAAAAATAAAAATGGGAAAAGCATAAATTATTTAGTAACTGGCTTTGGCAGAGGGATAAGAAAAAAGAAGAAAACTCATCTCCCTTATTTACTAAAAAAAGTTCATCCTTATAAGTATGGAAAACCAAGTACAAAAAAAACGAATATACAAGTTGGATACAAATATAGACTTTGTAGTCTTGTTGGTTCAAACGTAGCCTACTTGAAGCCTAAAATTCCAAATTTTGAGGCGGTTATTTTAGGTTGTAACGGGCTGCCTGATCTATCAAGTAATAACGAACATTTGTTTAATCTATATGAGCTACTTGAGTTGAAAGGAGAATGGGGCAAATTTAAATTACTTGATTACGATGAGATGAAAACAACGACAAGTAAAGATATTGATACAATGTGGTTTAAGTTAAACACAATTGCATCTGCTGTTACAATTGAATCTGGGAAAGAGAGAATTATTCTACCAGGGGCAGGTGTTGGGGGAGTTTATGAGAACGAAACGGATAAAGGAAAGTATGTAATAAGATATCAAGATTTTGATAGTGGTGACAGAACGAATGATAGTAGAATTCCCTATATTTGCTCTTTAAATAGCAGTAAGCCTAATCCTGAATCTATAACCCCATTTAAAATTCATACTCTAAATCAAAAAATTTATAAAAAAGTAATTGATAAAGGTTATGTAAAAATAGAATTCTCTCAGAAGCCTTCTAGCTATCAATATGTGAACAATCTAGAAACACTAAGTGGTAAAAAGATTAAAGATTGGGCTGATTATTGTCCACGTATATAAATATGAAAATAACTTATTTGTTATGGGAGTAGCAAGGTCTGATTTTTTTTACATTAATGTCTTTTGCTAAATCTTCATGGCTAATAGTTAAATTTTCTGCAGTTACACTTTTTACAGTTAAAGGCTTTATTAGGTGTGAATTTTTATTATCAAAAGAAATTGAAAGCTCAATCATACATTTTGGTATAGTAATTCTTGGACTCTTTTGAAGTTCGATTTCGGATTTTTTATGACAAAAATAATACTGATGATCTTTTACAATATGAACTTTCCTTCTTCCTTCAACTGCAACAGACTTGTAGGAAAATGACAAAATAGCGATAAGAGTTATTAAAATTAGCTTCATGATTTTATTATAGCAGTAATTCCAATTTGAATAAAAAGTTTTTGTGGTACGTTGTTTTTTCGGGGTTTTAACTATGAGAGTGGTTAAAAACTTAACTAATCTGATTACTTAGCCTTAGAAATGCAAATAAATAGCAAATGTGCAGCGTTTGAGTTCTTTGTTCACGTAAAAATAATAAGTTAGAAGTGTTTAATTGTAAATTTTTTAATTACTTTCTCGAGAAATAAATATAACCTTCTTGATTGGCATTAAAGCTACTCCGTAAGGTTTTTAATTATTTTTAAAAGAACTGTGACACAGACACTGAATTCACTCGGCTCAATATCACCCATTGATAATCGGCAGATAGCATTTAGGTTATTTGAGTGATCTAGCTTCTCGAATGCAGTCACTGCGAAATAGTCGAATCCAAAGCTGTCAGAGTAGTAAATAGGAAAATTTGTTTTTTTTCGCATTTTAGTGATGTACTGAGATTTCTCAATTTCATAATCGACAATGTTGTTTACGTTTTTTACAACTTTTAGAGTTAAAAATTGCTTATGGCGATAATGGTCAAATGAAATAGCGTTGGCCTTGAGGGTTTCGCATAATAAGTCATAGTTCTGAGAAACCCTCTTGTATTTTTCGTTGATAAAATGATTAAACTTTTTGTCCATCAGAAAAGGGTAGATTTGATCTAAAGTAGCAAAATGAGCATGATTACCAATCGCTTTTTGCATTCGGAAATGAAAATGTTTAAAGGGTTGTGCAAGTTTTACAGTCGGTTGTGGGAAATACTCATAATTGAGTATGCATACTGATCCAAGTAGGGAATATTCATAGCCTAGTGAATCCAGCTTTATATGGCTTCTGGTTAAAATTAATTTAATATTATTGCTTTTACATTTAAGTATAAAGTCTTGCATCTCCGAGTCGCCCTTAATAATGCAAGTGGTATCGAAGATATAGATTGAGTCTTTCGATAGCGTTTGAGGATAAACAAAGTTAACATCACAAGAATCGAAAAAATAAATTTTCACTTTTTGAGTCTGCGAAAGTTTCTCCTTATAAAAAGTTAAGACATCTATAGATTCAAAAAACATCTTTTCTGAATAATCAATTGTGAGCTCTTCGTAACTCGATAATAAAGTGAGAATACTATTTAAATTGGCAGCCTGACCTGACTGAGTCATAAAGCAAATGGAGTCCTTGTCATCTTCACCAACAATTCCATACAGTGCCGCTAGTGGATTAGTAATATTTAAAGCTTGTCGAGTGTATTTATACATCAGTTTGATCCCGTTCCACTCTTCTAGGCAGTTGGTCGGGTGAGTGATCGGGTATTGAAATCTGAGAAAACTTTGAGATCTAATATAGGTGAACATTGATCTTCTGTGTTCCAAGAAAGAATCAAATGAATCATATTTGTCTATGGGATTATTGCCCGAAGCATAGTGTTTATTTATATAATTCGACTCAGCAAGTTTAAGCTTCAATGTTTTATCAAATGCAAACAATTTCGCCTCCATCTACGAGTTTTAACTGTGCTTTCTCAATTCCATTAAAGGCGTGGTTCCAGACAGCTCCATAAGAACTCACATTACTTACGGATACTATATCATTGATTCCAAGTAGCGGTAAATTTTCGGTCTTCAGTAAAATATCTCCCTCATAACATGTTTCACCTACAACGATAGCATTTTTGTATGCAGTTGTTTTTTTTGATCCCGTCGTTGTAAAAAACTTAATTTTCGCACTCTCAAATTCCCATCTTAAGTGACATAAGGGGGAAATGGTTGTGGTGACGCGTGTTAGTTTTTGTGAATTAACGTTTTGGATATTACTTACTCTACCAAATATGAACCCATTGGGTGTGATAACCATTCTTCCCGGTTCAATAAAAAAAGTGATATCAGGAAAATCGTTGCATATTTTTTCTAGGCCAGCTAGAAAGTCAGAAAGAGTTGCATTAGAAAAGCCACCTCCTAAGTTAAATCTTTTTATTCCTTTTTCGGTAAAGTGAGTCGTGATTTTTTTAACATCATTAAAAAGCTCGTCCATAACATCTTTTCCCCAGCCTTGATTATGGATATGGACTCCAGCTGCATCTTGAACATGTTCCCTATTAATTTCAGAAAGGGGGACACCAAACCTTGAAGCTTCACTTAAGTTAATTCTTAGAGAGTAATTTTTAGCTTGAGTGATCATTGAGATATCAGAGATGTCACATATAACCCTCTCATCTTGAGCGAGATAGTTCATAGGGCTGGATGACCAAAGAATTTTGTCGTATTTTTCAACCAAGGAAAGCTCGTTTGCATTGGAGATATCGAAACCATCAATATAAGGATTAATGGCCTCAAGGAAATACTTTGATGGAAATGATTTTACTGGAAAAAGAACTTTTAAATTAGAAATTTTACGATCATTGATTGATTGATAGAATCTTTTTATACCATCCAGATCAAAATAATAGCTAGGGGACGTATGTTTCGTTTGACTAAAATCTTTTAGCATCAATAGTGTATTTTTACTCATAGTAGCCTTTATATATTTCTAAATACAATTTTAAAATCTTATCATCAATTAAGATGTCCATAAATGGCCTGTTTTTAAAGCGGTGATAGCTTAAATAGTAATGTTTAAATATTTCAGATTGGCCTTGGTATTTATTAAAGCATTGATTTAATATTGTGCCCAAGTTTTTTGAAATCTGCTCTGGAGTGTATGCAAGGGCGTATTCACGGTTATGGTTTTGATCATTTTTTTTAGGACGAAGTAAAGCCTCTAATAACTTACTCTCGTTAAAAGTAAATATACCATTTTTGTCTATTTCAGTGGCTATGAGGTGTGCAGGCTCATAATCTTTAAATCCACCCCAGTTTGATAGCACTGGTGTGCATCCACAGGCCAGAGCTTGGGCGACGGCCAAACCATAGTCTTCGTCATGATAAGTGCTCATAGACACAAAATACTCATGCTCTTTGTATTTCATGAGTATCTCTTCACTAGTGACATGCCCATGGTATTTTATATTTTCATGAGAGTTTTTAATTAGCTTGTTGAATGCTTCAGTCATATCATCTATTGTAGGTGAGATACCGTGAAACTTATTACCAATTTCATCCACATGACCATAAATATCTAAAGTGATTTGAGGATTAATCTGTATCGCTTTGTGAAAGGTATCGATAAGCTGGAAGACATTTTTTCCATAAGAAATTCTACCCGCATAAATATAACTCTCTTTTAAAGGCTTTATTAAAGTATTTGATTTAAAATATGGTTTATTGAGTGGGTGTCTTAAAATTGAAATACTGTCTTGGTCAATGTTTGCAAATGTCAAAATTTGCTTTTTAGAAGCATGAGAAGCTACGATAAAATGACAATACCACCCTTTTAAAATCTCTTCGGCTTTATGCCATCTTTCAATCTCAACAGTCATATCTCCATAAATAGGAATACATATTTTCACTTTTTCTTTATACTGTACGAGTTCTTTTAAAAAGTTATTAAAATCTATATTATGTGAGAGGAAATAGATAATAATTTCGCCTTTCATGTGAGCGAGTTGGTCTTTTAACTGGTTAATTGCATGATCGAGCTTGGTGAAATTAAACTCAAATTTTAAAACTTCAAAATGAAGACTAAGGTGTGGAAAAACATCCTCATAAGCTTGCTCAATTTCATCACAACTGCCCCAAAAGCGTTGATCAAGTTGTTGAATGAATATTAAATGCTTTTTCATACTCAGATTTTAAGACATTTTTTTAAGCTTAACGAATTTTTTAATAGTGAGCCTACTTTCACTTCTAGCAGATGATAGCTCATGATGGAAATCATAAATGTTATTATCAATACTAGTACCTTGGAAAAAAATGGGACCTGAACATAACTTGCAATAGCTGACCCGAGGAGTATAATAATAATATAATGCCATATGTAAATAGAATAAGATAGCTTACCAATATATATGAGTATGTTCATGTTGAGGAGTTTGCTTTTGAGCTCAATAGGTTGATTTCGTGTTAAAGCAATTAAAACTAAAGCTGTCGATATACTTGCCAGAGAAGTTCTCAGAAGTCTTTCAAACTGAGTAGGAAATGGTGCTATACATGCGATAATCAAAACTATAAAACTCAGCATGATGATTTTATTTTGAGAGCACAAAAATTGTTTTTTTGTTTTTGAAGTATGATCAAGACTGTAAAAATAAACTTCAATTCCTAATAAGAATTGCCATAACCTAGAGCTTATATCAAAAAACGCGAACTCATCATTTACTTGGTTCATACAGACGTAGAATATCCAAAAGATGGTTGTGAAAAGAAATCTAAAATATCCAAGGTGTTTGTAAAAAAATGGAATCAATTTAAAAATGAGCAAGGGTGAGAGTAAGTAAAACTGAGCTTCAATTGATAGGGACCAAAAGTGGGCCAGGGGGAATTCTCCCATTTGCGCTAAAAAGGCGTCATGTAGGTTATAAATATAATAATTGTATATAAATAGAATATTAAATAAGAGTTTGTCTAAGCTCCTTGTTTCAATCCCTAAAAAGAAACTCATTCCAATAACGGAAATAAGAGCGAAAATATACACAGGGAAAAGTCTAATAACTCTTTTTATAAAAAAAACTTTCAATGATTTTTTAAAAACTTTTTTTTTGGAGGTAAGAGAGTTAGCTATTAAAAAACCACTTATAACAAAAAAAATATCGACTCCAATATAACCCCCCTGAAAAAAAGGAATCTGGAGATGAAAAAAGAGCACCAGAGTTATAGCAATACCTCGGAGGGCATCGATTTCTGGAATGTAATCCTGGAAGTGATGAGTCAATGATATTAAGTGTTAAGAAGGATATTTTTGTCGGTAAGAGTGCGAACGAGCATCTTTCTAAATTGAGTGAGTTGGGCTTCATTGAGAGAATATTTTTTTTGCAAATCTTCTTCAGAGGAATCCGAAATATCTCCAACTAAAATCTGAAAGAGTTCCGCCGCAGCACCATCAAGTGTATAAATATTATTGTCTTCAGCATTAATTGAAACAAATTTAATTTTATCCTCAATAGCACTATAAAAGACTTCATCATTCACTGTGTAGGCCAAACTAAAACCTCCTCACACTGAAAGTTGCATAAGCCAGAAAGTCATCTTCATCGAATATACTTTCGATATTTTGAATCATAAATTGACCAAGGCCTTCAACCTCTAACTCTTTAGCAAAATCTATGACAATATCATCTTTCGTTTTTAAGTCGTTTTTGTCCTTCATAATTCCTACTATTTGTTACTTTAATAAAATTATTGTTTAATATAGTGTATCATTATTTGTATATATTATACAGAATTAAAGACACCTTTAAATCCTAAGCAAAGGTTAAGTTATTAATATTATTGGGGTCACATCTTTCTATCATGATTCTGCCGTGGCTCTTTTAGTCAATGGGGCTCTCAAATCAGCTATCTCGCTAGAGAGGCTAACGCGTCGAAAATTCGATGGTTCATTTCCCGCATTGGCCATTGATTACGTTTTGAATGCTCAAAATTTAACTCCCTCAGATATTGATTGTGTTGTTTTTTTTGAGTCACCATTTCTAAAATTACAACGACAAGAAAAAGTGTCAAATCAGAATATTGCCCTATCAAAAAAATATACTCTTCTGTTCCAGGCGGAATATTATATTCAAAAATACTTCGGCAAAGAGATTGAAATTCACTACTCAGAACATCACCTTTCACATTTACTCCATAGTTATTACCAAGCTAATTTTAAACAGTCATGTTTTCTGATAGTTGATGGTGTGGGTGAGGTAAGTTGCAGCTTGTCGGGGTATATCGACGAAAAATCTATAGAAAGCTTTGAAACCGATTTATTCCCTCATTCTCTTGGTCTTTATTATAGTGCATTTACTCAATATTTAGGCTTTAAAGCAAACAGCGATGAATATAAAGTTATGGGGTTGGCAGCATACGGACGCCCTAAATTTACTGATAAATTAAAAAATACTTTTTCTAATACTGAAAATAATAGGCCCATGCTAAATTTAGACTATTTTACTTTTCAGGCAAATCAGAATTCACTCTTTACCGAGGCCTTGGTCCAGCATCTTGGGATAAAACCAAGAGATGAGAACGAGGAAATTACTCAAACTCATAAAGATCTAGCGGCTTCAGTACAAAAAGTGCTTGAAGATGAACTCGTTAATAAAACTCAGAAACTTAAAAGAAAGTATCCGGATGTGGACAATTTAGTGCTAGGAGGGGGAGTCGCTCTTAATTGTTTGGCAAATTTAGCTATTAAGCGTTGTGGCGCTTTTAAAAATGTTTTTGTGCCTTATGCTTGTGGTGATGAAGGAGGTGCCATTGGTGCTGCTTTTTATGGGGCTAGAAAACATGGGCTCACTATTAAGAAAAGCACACCTTATTTGGGGAAGGTTTACTCTCAAACGAATAATCTGGATCAATATTTTCTCACATCACGGCCTGCCGAATCTGAAACGATAGCAAGCTTGTTAAAAAAGGGAGCAATCGTAGGACTTTTTTCAGAAGGTGCAGAGTTTGGGCCTAGGTCTTTAGGAGCGAGATCAATTCTGGCTCATCCAAACCTTACAGGAATGAAAGCTAAAATCAATAAGCACATAAAACTTCGTGAGAATTTTAGACCACTTGCTCCAGTAATTATCGAAAAGTACGGATATAAATATTTTAAGAACTTTTATCCAAGTCCTTATATGACAATGGTTTTTGAAAGTAATTTGATTGCTCAACAAAAAATACCTCAAGCCTTGCATGTAGATGGTACTGCTAGAGTTCAGAGTGTAAATGATCCAAATATGCTTTTGTATCAAATTCTAATGGACTTTAATATCCTTACAGATATTCCTGCTTTAATTAATACCTCAATGAACCTGAATACTGAGCCTATTGTAGAGACTGAGCTAGATGCCTTTTTTTTCTTTGTAAGAAGTAAAATAGATTATTTGGTCTTAAATGACACCCTATATGCTATTACGGAGCTAAAACCCGAGTACTACGATTTTATTAATTCTTATTATAAGGATTACAGACACGCAAATAGAGATGGGTATACATTTTAATTATGTCTATGAATATAAAAAATAATATTGAATCCCTTGATCCTCTTTTTGTACTCAAAGAACATTTTAAAGTCATTAGTGACAATATTAAAAGCTATAGACCAAAAACAAGTGCTTTCAAGTTGCAGGGGAATAAGGTTGTTCTTGAGCAGTCTATTAGTAGTTATTTATATACTGATCGTATCCAACAGGATGTGAAACCTAACTCCACTATTTTAATTGGTGAATCAATTGCAAGGTGCTACGGCTACGACCCAAAGTTAAATTTTGCGAATTTAATATCGGATGACAAACTCATCGATTTATCGAAAATTGGGCTAAGCATTTTTGAACTTTTTGATATATTACCAGTTGTACGAGATATAAATCCTAAAAAAATAATCTTTATGGTTGGAAATAACAAAATAGAGTTTAATTTTTTTAATGAGTTTGTTTTGAGCTTTCTTGAGAGGAAATATGGTGACCCTTATCTAGTTTTTGAAAATCTCTTGCACCATTTCTACTATGAAACAGTTCTGGAAAAAATCTCAACTTTACTTGATAATCCGAAGATTGAGCTGCTCTTTTGTGTTCCAATGGGTAATACCTTTACGAGACTTTCCCAACGTGAACAGAAAGAGTCAACAAAGAACCTTGGCTTTTCTTATGAGAGATCCCTCCCAGGGATCGGCACCACCCATATCAATGCATTTGAAAAAACTCTCAATAAGGCAGGGTATAATTTTATAAGTTTAAGAGATTTCTTAAATTCACGCGAAGATTTTATTGATTATTGCCACTTAAGCATAAGCGGTATAGAAAAAACTTTATCTAAACTCAATGAAAGTTTTTCAATACAAGTAAATGCTTTCGAAAATATCGAGTCTGATATGGCAGAAATTGTAGAGGATTTTTTTGACTTATATATTAATCCCCACCATTCACATATTAAAACGAAAGTTGTCGATCTTTTTTGTGGAAAACCTCTAGCACAAAAGAGTCTTTATTGGGATTTAATGAAAGATATTAGATTTAAAAAATGTTTTGATTTCTTAAATCCGAAAGACTTTTTACCAACCTCCATTCAAAATACAATCTCAATAGCAGAGAATAACAATTTATTGAGCAAAGAATTTAGTTCAACTTTTTATAAAGCCTCATTTAATAATAAATACTCATACCAATATTTTCCTGAAATTTCAGATGACAAAAGCTCAGTCTATTTTTACTCAGAAAAGATGATTGGTTTTTTAGAAATTTCCATCATTCCTTATCTTGAAGATATTAATTTGGGAGTTAGACTTAACGGTAAACAGATCGGTTGTATTTCAGATAACAATCTTGGCCAAGAGATTCAAGTCGAAGAGGGATTAAATAAATTAGAAATATATGTGATGAATGATAAAATTGAATTTCCAGCTTCTGAAATAATTAAGTATATTTTGTATAGGGAGAAAAGGCTAAGTCTATACAAAATAAATCGACTCTCAATTAGTTAATCACACTCTTTACGCATAAACCATCCAGCAATATGAGATTTAATAGAGTTTCCTTGAACTTCATTGCTTTTATGTAGGATATTTTCATCTATACGAAAAAAGATGATTTCATTTTCATCGAGTTTGATTTTTTTCATTTCTTTTGAGTTATCTCTATATTTTATCAGCAATTCACCTCCTTCATAGGAGTGTAGACCTAAATTGATAGAGATGGCGAGTGTTCTTCCAAGTGCATTATCAGTGTGCCAGCTGTGATTAGAAGAACTATTAAAAAAATATATTCTACCGATAAACATCGTAATATTTTTTTGGGTAAGATAAGCTGCGTAATCAATATATTCTTTTTTACCAAAAACCAATGAAGGTGCTGCCACCCCTTTAGGTGTATCTAGCCTTAAGTCTATACCAGAAACATTTTTTTCAATATCTGTATGATCTAGTTCAATGAGTTCATGGCTTTTCGCTAAAATCCGTAAGCTATTTAAAACTTTAGCGGGGAAAAAGTTTTTAAATACTATAAAGTCGTTGCTTTTAAAATGCTCTAAAGCTTCCTCAGAGTATCGATTTTCCCATGAAAATTTAGGATGTGTAATATTCATTATATCAGTATCATATGTTCAACTCGGATGAAAGACAATGCATAAAACCATTTTTCCCTAGGAGTTGGTTTGGTAGGGGGCATAATTTAATTTTAAGATTATTTTCTTCGGCCGTTTGGTTCGCTTGCCATATGGCCTCGCCACCAAAGTGGTCATCTGCTAAACCTTCAGGGACCGCTAGAATCATGTTTTGATCAATAATTAGACTGTTTGCAAAAGTTATGAAGTTTGGTTTATCTTTTTCATTTTTAAGTAAGAGAGGAAGAGAGTGAATTTCATAGCCATGGTTATTGAAAAAGTTTTTATAAAAGCTCAAATCTTGTTGCATAGCTGTTTTTGAACTTAGGTCCAATTGATTTGGAATTAAAAAAGGATCAGCAATAAAAATTAAATTTTCAAAGTTACAACAAAGCAGATCAAGATGATAAGACCAAAAGATTGATTTCATTTCTGGGACAAATATCACATCTTTCTCTGTTCTATTTTTGAAAAAATCGATGATTTCATTGGCCCTGAACTTTTTATTTCGCGTTAAAATTGACTCAGATAAAAAGAGATGTCTCTTGGTTTCCAGTGCTTGTCCTCCTTGGATCTGGAAGGGTATATTTTCAAACTTGATGTTATTTGATTCTTTTAAATATGTGTTCAAAAAATAAGGGTGACCATGTTCGTCAGTCTTTTGGAAGTTTTTGCCAGCAAAGCAAAAGTTATGATCTCTTATCCATGGGTTTCCAAGTGCGATATTTTTAATAAGCACTTCTCTGGGGAATAAAATCAAGCCCTCTGGTAGATTGTTTGCATTAAATGCAAATACTTTATCATAGTTATTTAGAGCAAGTTCAAAGGGGAAACTGTTTGATAATTTCTCAGTAAAATTGTTAACAAATAAGGCTTTTCTCTCCACACCCTATTTTACTCTTTTGATCTAATTTGGGTCAACCTGAAATTGAGATCTTTATCAAGAGGAGCGCTGTGCTCCTCTTTTTAAAGATAAGTGTGATTTAATTTGCTGTAAATCGAACTGTTAACCTTCCACCTCGAATACTTCCTCTTAATTGGCAATTTCCGCTTAGGTAAAGTGTGGGGACTCTGAGAACTCTTGATTCTCCAAGACGACCACAATTAACTCTTCCATTTCTTCCATAATAAATCATCTGATCTCCAACAAGTTTGAGATTATTGATCTGGATTCTTTGATCATAAATTTCTCTTGTGGTTGGAAGAGGGTTTGGGAAAGGTCTTCTAGGATAGCAACGTCCCCATCGGTCACAATAAGTTCTAGGTGGGAAAGGGTCTCTTCGGTAATCTGTTACACTGACTTCTACATCTGCATAACCCTGACCGTTGTTGGTATTCATGAAGAATCTAGTGTCTACATCAGTGTTACCAAAGCCTCGGTTGCCAATGCGAGTGTCAAGAATGATTACGCTTTCAGCAAATGCTGAGAAACCCATTAATAATACGATAAATAAAATGGTCTTTTTCATATAAACCTCCAATTGTTAAAACTCTAAGTTTTTGAAGGTAAAATGACATCATGGGAGTGTGTTCCTTTTTTAAGGTTTTTACACAAGGTCGAATATCTGGGGGATTCCTAGTAAAATAGGTGAATAGAATAGCGACTTATAAAAAGCCGGCACAAACAAAGGTTTGGCCGGCTTTGGTTATCTTTAGTTTGCTGTAAACTCTACTATAAGTTTATTTCTACGTATTTTTGTTTTTAATTGGCAGTTTCCAGTAAGATAAAGGGTTGGTGCACCAAATACTCTTGAGCGACCAAGATTACCACATTTAACTTCACCGTTAACGCCATAATAGATCATGTCCTTACCTACAAGTTCAAGGCCTGGAATCTCGATCTTCTCGTCTAAAATTGTTCTGATCATGGGCAGTGGCCTAGTATAAAGGGGCTCACATCTACGCATATAATCAGGTCTTACCCCAGGGTAGGTTCCATAACGATATCCTCTATGGTCACAGAACATTCTACGCATACGGGGTTCAGGGCGATACTGCTCTACCGTGACTTTAATATCCGCATAACCTAAATTAGTGTTGGTATCCATAAAGAATTTATCAGATATCATGGGGCGGTTCATTGTTCTTGGCATATGGGTTTCCATCACAACGATCGTTTCTGCAAAACTGGCAAAGCTTAAAAGCATGGTACTTAAAAGAATAAGTGACTTCATAGTTCCTCCTAAAAGATTAATGGCCTGTATATATCAGAATTTCGGAACGGTAGTGAGGGGGAGTGAAAAAACTACTCAATGCGTAATTTCTAGAATTTCAAGTATTTAAGGGGCGATTATTGAATCACCCCTTAAAGCTTTAATTATTTTGTTTTGAAAATAACAGTTAATTTATCGTAATCGAGAATATTTACGAGCTCACAGTTACCACTTAAATAAAGAGTAGGAACTCTTAACACACGAGAAGTGCCTAAGCGGCCACAATTAACTGTTTCACCGTTAGCTTTAGTGTAGATCATTTGCTTATTTTCTAGGCGAAGGTTAGGGATCTCAACTTGTTCCGCAAGAAGAGTTCTCATTCTTGGCATAGGATTAGGACTTGGGTAACAACGCCCCCATTGATCACAACCTATAGGTCCTGGGTTAAGGTCACGGTCCCATTCAACAACAGAGATTTTAGCAAATCCTTCTGAAGTTGTAGTGTCCATAAAAAACTTTGATGAAACTTCTGGTCGTTGATAGCTTCTAGAAATTCTCTCTTCAAGTACAACAACTGAGTCAGCAAAAACCACACTGCTCATTAAAACAATAAACATAATTGATAAACTTTTCATTTAAACCTCCAAGATTTGTCTAAATGATAACTTTTCCCTAACAAAGTGTAAGCTTAAATTTTAATGATTTGCAACGCTCTGCATAGCTTAAAGGGTGTTTTTGGACTTTGGATATAGTGGAGTTAGGTGTCCATGGAGACATGCTTGGTAATCTGTGGGCGTTGTCACCTTTCCACATTGATGAATTTCGTGTTTGTTAAGCTCACTCGCTAGGTCGAGGCAGTTTAAAAAACTAGTATGGAGAGTTGTAGAGTCTGCACAGGCCTGCAACTTGTCGCTCTCTAATCCATTTCTGGCAGCTTTGACGGCACATGACAGGGAAAATATATGGAGCTTTGCCGCTTGATGACAGAGCTTATCTTTATTTTTTACTAATTGGTTGCGCTCTAATTTATTTTGAATCAGCTCTTTTCTACACTCAGATATTTTAAGAACTTGATCGTCGGCTTTGACATCTTTTTTTAAGAGGGTCTTATTTCTTTTTATTTCAAATTTAAGAGCATCAATAAGGCTTTGATTATGCTGAATTTCCACCATAACTTCATGGCGAGAATATTGATTTTTGAGAAGTTGAAAAACTTTTTGGTAGTTTTTAATTTTGTGAATGGCCTGTTTTAAAAGAACTGTATCTTCTTTTAATTCTTGGACTAGCTGAGATTTATCCGTTTTATCTTGCGCCAATATGAGGTTTTCATATTCTGTTGGACAAAAATCTGCAGCAAAAACAGAGAACATAGTAAGTAAGCTAATTATAAAATATTTCATCATAGAATGATTATAAACTTCAGTGTTTATTATTGGCCATTTCGTTGAAAAGAATACTTAAGGGTGTATAAACTTTAGACACACCCTCAAGTTATTAAATTTATTGGTCGGTATTAAAGATCTTATCATCAGTGGCAAATATTGTATTGATAGAGTTTCCATCCATGGCCCTAACGTGTAAGAGGACTCTTTCATCAATTATATTCTCTGGAAGCTCTGCTTTATAAGAAAAAGGTTGCATTTTGAGAGGGCAGAATTCTCTGATTTTTTCCATGATGGGAAGAACTGAATAAGTGTTTTTAGTATTGCTAATAAATTTTATGTTTTTAAGTTTATAACAATCACTTGGGTTGTGACCTTTAAGTACAATTTCTTTTTTCTCAGGATGTTTTTCTACGTATTCAACGTTTGCATAAACAAAATCATCTTTTTCAAAGCTATTTTCTTTTTGGATTGTGATTTCTGAGACTTTTTCATAGCGTGTCCCTTTGT
The DNA here is from genome assembly GCA_002713145.1 of Halobacteriovoraceae bacterium. Lineage (GTDB taxonomy): Bacteria > Bdellovibrionota > Bacteriovoracia > Bacteriovoracales > Bacteriovoracaceae. The sequence continues at coordinate 129,256 of PAVS01000016.1, read as the reverse complement.
TCACAAGAATTTTATACTTACCACTGGGAAGTACTCCTAGGCTGATATTTTTAGTAAAGGGAACCACCATATCGGCGCAGATAAGATTTTCTCCTTGATTAAGGAGAGATCTCATTTTAACTCGTACAGTATCTCCATTGACGGTAATTGATGCTCTTGGTGATTTATGGCAGAGATCAGGTAGCCATCCCGCAATGACAATTTCAGCACTGTCATTGGCATCAAATCCTCGTGGAACATAGACTTCATCTACGGGTACAAAAGTTGTCACGGGTGTATTGGCCAAGGCGAGTATTGGTAGTAAAATTATAAAAGTGATTAAAGTTTTCAATTGTGCCTCCTAAATGTGCAAAATACTTTAAGTTTCAAATTTATAATAGAGAATTTAGGAAGCTTATAATTTTAGATAAAACTTATATTATGTTAAAAAATGATCACATATGTGTTTATTTAGAGCTTAATCCCTTTAAGTGCCCCATCTAACGCACCTCCGAGACCTTTTTTCGCTTTCTTTTCAGCAGCTTTCTTTTCTTTTTCTAATTTGCCTTTAAGTTTATCCAGCTCTGCATTAGCTTTTTTAACTTCTTTTTCATACTGAGACTTAAGTCCTGTGATTTTCCCCTCAACTTCTGATTTTTTCGCAGCTATTTCTTGCTCGATATCAGCTTTAATTTGAGCACGTGCTTTATCAATTTTTTCTTGGACTAAGGCTTTGGTAGAACTGATGATGGCATCAGCTAAGCTTGATTTAATTTCAAATTTAATATCATCCCACGCTCCATTGGCCCTCGCATCCAAGGTGAGGACTTTTGTTCTTTGGGCCACTGAATTAAGAATTTCAGTCACAGTTTCAGACTCCGCTTTAGTTTCAAAGTTGATTTGTCTGAAATTATTATCAAGTTTGAGGGAGACATGCTCTGGAGTCACTTTTGCTTTGAGCAAGCTTTCGGTATTGGCCTTTTGAATTTTAAAAGTTACATCTTTTGAGTTTGAGAGAGATTTGTCTGTGACAATAAAATTTCCAACTTTAGAATTGATATTAAGGATAGGCTCTTTTTTCAGATCTAAATCAGCTTTGAGCATGACGTCTCTTATATTTTTAGCAGGGAAATCACCATTAATGGTAGCCGTGGTTGTTTTATTAATTTGTCTTTGATTCGTTGTAATATTCTCTAATTTACCAGCAACCATACCTTGATCATTTTTAGAGTCGATACTGGCCAATTTTAGCCAAAAGATTGGGTAAGATTTTGGAGTTCCGAAGTGAAAGTCTCTTCCATCTTCACGGGGTCTGATCAAGGGTTCTTCTGGTTTGTTTTTACGCTCTGGCACATATTCTTTGACCATTGCTTTGTAACGGTTCATGTCTTTGAGTTTACTCATCAGCTCATTACCAAAAATCATTTTAGCAATAGATTTTGGATCTAGGGTAGGGAGATTAAAACGTTTCGCAATATTCTCTATATCCTGATTAACTAAATTCTTAGTTTGAGCATAAGAGTTCTCTAAGTTTTTAATATTCTCATTGACGGATTTATTGGCCTGATTTACGGCCTTGTTAGCTTTTTCTATGTCACGCTTGAGCTCATCCGCTTCTTTGAGAACCGCTGGGGCTTTGGCCAAATTTCCTAAGTCACTCCACTTAATATCACGTAATCTTTTTTCAAGATCTTTGAGCTCTTTTGGGGTAGGAACAGCTTTGAGAGCTTTTTGCATCTCATTGTTTTTTTTATCAATCTGTTGATTAATTTTTTCCAGTCCTTTTTGGCTGGCAAGATCCCCTTTAATCTTGTCTTTTGCAATACCAAGATCTTTGCCACTGGCCGCAGCGGCAATATCACCAAAAACATTACCTTCAAATTCCTTTTCTGCTGCGTTCAGAACTTGAGTGGTTTTTCCAGGAGCATTTTTTTGCGCGGGTATGACATATCCTCGGCTGGCACGTTTAGTCTGAACGAGTATATTGCCAATATGAGCCTTTTCGATGACAACCTTTCCTCTAAGCAGAGCATCCCAAAGCATTTTAAAATTCATCTGACCGATTTCAAAAGTATTGAAGTCCGGGTTAGACTTGTCAGTCACTTGTATTCTTTTTACATCGACACTTAGATTTTTAAAACTAGTTGTCACTGAGCTAACATTAACTTCTGCTCCATTGGCCTTCTCTCCGATAAACTCAATAGACTTTCTGATCAGGGTATCGAGAAAAAAGATATTAAAGACGACAATGATGGCGATGAAAATAACCAAAGGGATAACTGCTTCAGTACGGATAATACCTTTTTTCTTTTTATTTTTTATTAAATTCTCTGTATTTTGACTCATATTTTATCCGTAGTACTCGTTGTATTTGGCATACCATTTATAAAGGGAAGTCGCTTTAAGCGCTTTAAAAGCTTTGGTGTTTTCTAAACGTGCAACCACCACCACTCGATATTTAAGGGTAAATTTTTTACCTAAGATATAAGCTAGGGGAAAAAGAAGAAGTGAGACAACACCTGCACCCATCACGATGGTGTTATAAAACTTAGTAAAAGGGATAATGGGCATATTATACATAGTCGTGAATAAACCTTGAAGTGAGTCTAGGTCTAAGATCCATGCTCCAAAAATGTCAAAAACAGGATCGAGGATGAAAGCCACGAGAGCAAAGAAAAATGCTGAGGCAAATGCAGCTCCAGCTTGAACTCTAAAAAGAAAAATAATGATAAAAACTAAAAGTGATTGGAGAGAGAGTACCGGGGCAAAGCCAAGTATAAGGCCACAGGCAATCCCACATGCAATTTGCTTTTCTCCGGTATCGGAGTTCAAAACTTTTATAAAGTTAAATAACTGTTTTAATATCAATGTCATTCTATATCACCTTGTTATGAGTAAAAATTGTGGCGTGACTCATAAGCTTTGGCAAGTCTGGTGTGTTGCATTATTTTGAGTTGAGCTCATCTCTGGTGTAAGGGGTTTTGCGCGAGAGAGTGTCAATTTTAGCTTTAATCGTTTCCACCGGGTGTATGGTTTCAGCATGATTGCCAAAATTATTTCTGACATAATTAAGGACATGGGTGATATCAAGATAGTTTAAATTTTTATACCCAGGCATGATACCGCGATTACCTCTAATTCCATGTAAAACAATTTTAAGGGGCACCAGCATAGGCCCTTGCAGAGTCTCGGAGCCAGCGAGTGCTGGGTAGGGTCTCAAGCCTTGAGCTTGCTGACCATGGCACTGAAGACAATAATTTTGATAAACAGCAGCACCACGTTTCATATCTATTTGGTAATCACTGTCTTTAACATCCTTGTAGATCTGAGTGAGCTTATATCTTTGTTTAGAATCATCTTTTTTATAATTACTCACCATCACCAAAGCTATCGTTAATGAGACGAGAAACATGGCCACCAATGACCAGGTAACATAGAATTTAGTTTTATTGGGTTTATTATTGTTCATGCTGTGATATTAAAAATTTAAAGCTAAAAAAGCAAGGTAATGTGGGGAAGAATGAGATTCAATTTTTTAACGATCAGTTTTTTATTGTTAAGTTGGCATGCACAAAGCATATCTTTTAAAGATTTGCAATGGGAAGTCGCATCTAAGGCCGAAGGAATAACTGTCTACACTCCGAAAAGCTTTGATCATAAGTCTGGAATTGTACCCATTAAATTTGAAGGGGTTCTCAATCATCATGCCTCAAAAGTTATCTCCGTGCTTGCAGATGATACTCGCAAAAAAGAATGGTTGCCTCGAACAGAAAAAACTAAGATTTTAGAGAAAAAGAGCCTTTCTGATTTTACTGTTTATTATAGATATTCTTCTCCCTGGCCTTTTTTAGATAGGGACTTTGTCATCAGGAATTTGGCAGAAGTAAATAAAGAAGAAAAATGGGTCAAAGTAAAATTAGAATCTGTTGAGCATGCTAAAGATCCCGGACGGGAAGATAAGAGTACAGTGAGAGGTTATTCCTATGGGGGATATTCCATTATCCAAGCACTGGATGATCATACGACTCGAGTTGAGATGGGGTTTATGAATGATTTTGGAGGCAATATTCCTACATGGATCATCAATATCGTTCAAAAAAAATGGCCTTATGGATTTATTAAAAATCTTCGCTCTCAGCTAGCCAAAAAAGACATTAAGATTAACCCTGATTTTGAATGGAAAAATCAGGCTCACTCACTTGAGTAAGCCTGATAGGTAAGGAAGGGAGAAGAAATTATAACACCAGTTTGCCGTTATCTTGCAACTGGGTAATGATCATTTCAAAATGTTGGAGGGGGTAAGCTCCTTTGACTGGAACTCCGTTGACAAGAAACCCAGGTGTCCCGGTGAAATCAAATTTATTGGCTTCCGCAATGTCAGCCTGGATTTTCTCTTCTATAAGACTTGTATGCAGGACTTTATTTAATTTGGTCATATCTACTTTGAGTTCCTCAGATAATTGAGCAAGATACGCTTCGCCTTTTTTTAGTGCACTTTGGTTTTTGAAGATTCGGTCATGAAACTCAAACGCTTTTGTTGGGGATTGGAGACTAATGGCCTCATAGTATTTCGCTGCTATCATAGCATTGGGATGAAAACTAAGAGGCAAGTGCTTAAAGACGAGACGTATCTTGCCAGGGTATTTATCTTCTAATGCTGAGAGAGTTGCTTTACTCCTCGAGCAAAAGGGGCATTCAAAATCACTATATTCTACAATGGTAATAGGCGCATCCTCAGGGCCTCTGATAATTTGGGCAGAAGTTATTTGAGGCTCAAGAGGATTTTTAATCGCCAGGGAGATTTCATTTTCAATGGCCTGTGCTTGCTTTTTCTCATCATTTGCCCGAGCATCTTGCACAGCTTTTTCAATGACAGTGAGTAATCTGTCTGGATCTTTTTCAAGGGCCTTAAAAACTTGTTCATCACTTATCTTACTTGAATTTGAACAAGCACTTATAAGTATCGCTGTGGTTATAAGTGCTGATAAGCTTAGAATTTGTTTCAATTGATTCTCCTCGTTCAAGATCTAAAATAAGATTATCAAAGGTCTTTGTCAGGAGAATCAGCTTTATGTCAGGTTCTTGTAAATTAAATAATACGCTTAGTCATGGTCTGGATTGAATCTATAACCTACACCTCTCACAGTCTCAATCACATCATTATTAAGCTTTTGACGGATTTGAAGCACGTGAGTGTCGACAGTTCTGGTTGTGGGATAGTTCTCATAACCCCAAACTTTATCTAATAATTTCTCCCGTGAAAAAATTTGATTGGGAGTGGTGGCAAGTAAATAAAGTAAATCGTATTCCATCTTGGTTAAAATGACTTCTTCCCCTTTGAATTTAAATTTACGTTCACTTAAATTAAAATAAAGATGTTCTGTTTTAAATTCCTGAATACCGTCTGCTTCTATGGATTGAGGTTGTCTTAATTGAACTCTTATTCTTGCCACGAGTTCTCGCGGCTCAAAAGGCTTAGTCATATAATCATTAGCCCCACTCTCTAAGCCTAGCACTTTGTCGATTAACTCGGTTCTGGCCGTGAGCATAATCACGGGTCTTTTACCTTTGATGTCTTGTAGCAGATCAATTCCTTGACCATCTGGAAGCATCCAGTCCAAGAGTATTAAGTCGTAGTCGGTAAAGTTTTTAGTCCTGGCTTCAGCTAGGTTGGTGGCCAGGTCCGCATGATAAGAATTGTTCTCAAGAGTTTTCTTTAAAGCAGGGCCCAAGCTTGCATCATCTTCAACAAGTAATATTTTTTTCATACGACAGTCCTTTTAAAGCGGATGGTAAAAGTTGTTGGATTTGGAGAGAAATGCAATTCTCCATCCAGAAATTTTAAAGTTTTTTGTATAATTTTTAAACCCAGGCCCAAGCCTTTTGAGTTTTCGTGTTTACTACGTGCGATCTCTTTCAAGCTCTGATATTGAATGGTTCCTTGGTCAGTAATTTTAAAAAAGCAATACTCTGAATCTTGAGCCGCTTCAATCTTGATAGGAGCACTCCCATAACGAATAGCGTTTTCAATCAAATTGGTGATGCACATTTTTAGCCAATAAGGATCGGTCGTGATTGAAAAATCTCTATCGACCGACAACTGAATTTCCACTTGGGGGTACTCATCAATTATCTCTTGAAGATATTCTTTCACTTTAATTTCATTTTTATGAAACTGCATATCTGAGTCACCTTGAGTTTGCAGGTAACTCTTACTTTTTTCTGCTAAACGCTTAAGCCTGTAAATTTCATTTTCAATTTTATAAATATTTTCCACCGTCTCATTAGGTAACTGGGTGGTCTCACGAGTCAGCTCCTCGATTTGCAGCAGCAGAGAAGCCACTGGGGTTCTCAATTCATGAGTTAAAACTCTTAAGGCATGTTTTTTTCTCTCTTCTTCCATTTTTTTTAATTTAATTCTTTGGTAGAGGGCATTGGCAGTGAGAAGAAAAATAAAAATTGTGACGGCAAAAAGAATAATACTAGACTGGCCTAAAAAGCTGATCAGGTTATGAGGCTTTTTCTCCCAACACACATTCCCAATTTTAATAAAGCAATTATCAGTTTTAAGGGTCAGGTTATACCCGGCTCGACTAAAATAATTAGCCGCTTTGTCCGCATTAAGGACAAAGTATTTTAGATTTCCTGTGCGCAGCAGATAGAAATCTTCAGTGAGAATAACTTTTTCATTTTCAAGGATGCGATCAATTTTATCTTGAGAGATGGAATTTAAAAACTGTGCATTTTCTGAGAGAGGCCAGCCAATGGCCTTCAATTCTTCTATATGCATAAAGCGGGCATTTCGTTTGTACCAAACCTGTTTTTTGGAGGAAGAGGGAAGCAGGTTGTAATACATAAAAGCATAAGATTTTCCACTTGGATGTATGTAGGGGGATATACTAAAAAAATCCCTGGGAAGGAGTAAAATCTGTTTACATAAAAAACTGGTCCAAAGTGTTTCTTTATCTAGAAAATCCGATTGCATTTGATTAAATTTATTTTTTAAACAATCAGTGGGTCTCGGATTAAGGATAAGGTTTTTATCCGTGATGGGTGTTTGTTCTCGCAGCAGATTGAGTGAGCTGGGAGTGGGGTAATCATTATTGAGATCAAGCCTTAGAATAGGGTTGTAGTTGAGTTGTAAATCTCGGTTTATTTCATTGAGCTCCTTGATGTCATTGATATCGACTTCTTCATCGGTTCTTATTTGATAAGTAATACTTCCCGTAAGAAAGGCAAGGATAAAGGCGAATAATAACAGTACGGTATCGAGTTTCATGACAAAATTAATTTATCAAACAATGCACAAATATTGTCAATTTTCTGTTAAATGTTCGCTATTAATTGGATGAATCTATGTATTCTGAGTCAATTGCCCTAGGAATTCGATCTTTAGTCACGGCCACGTAGGTGAAGACGCCTTCAGTAACAAGAACTCGATCGTCTTCAAATTGACGCTTGGCCCATGACTCGATTTTAACTTCTATGGAAGTCTTACCTCTACGAGTGACCTCTACATAACAACAAAGGGTATCTCCCACCAGGACTGGTTTGTGAAAATTCATAGAGTCGATAGCAATGGTGACTGTTCTTCCACTGCATTCCTTGGCCGTCACCAGACCACCAGCAATATCCATTTGGGAGAGGACCCACCCTCCAAATATATCTCCTGCAGGATTGGTGTCACTTGGCATGGCCAGAACTCTAATGGCCAGTTCACCTTTGGGGGTTCGCTTCGTTTCGCTCATATTTACCTTCTTATAAAATTATGTCATATAATAGGACCTCGATATAATAAATAAATGTATCTAACTTGTAAAAGGCCCGCTTTGCTCACTTTGTCTAAAATTATTCAGCAAATCATTGAATGGCTCTATCTATTTGCAAGAGTACCTTCGCCATCAAAAGCTCAGATCGATAATCTAAAAATTGTGGCCCATAGGGGATGGCATGATAATAAAGTTGTGTTTGAGAATACCCTTAAATCATTTGATCTGGCTTATTTGAATAATATTTATGGTATTGAATTTGATGTGCGTTGGACTAAAGATTTAGTTCCCGTCATCCATCATGATCCAAAGCTGGGGAGAGTTTTTAAAGGTGATCAAAAAATCATTGATATAAATTTCTCTGATTTAAGACTGAGGTACCCACTTATACCCACCCTCGGTGAAGTGGTTCAAAAATATGGGGGAAAGATTCATTTTTTTATTGAGCTTAAAGATGAGCCTTATCTCAAAGTTTCTGAGCAAAAACAAACTTTACAGCAAATTCTCCAAGAGTTGAAAGTTCAAGAAGACTTTCATTTTTTGGTTTTAAAAAAAGGGCCCTTAGAACTCTTAAGCGATTTTCCTAAAAGCTCTGTACTCTTAGTGGCCAATCAAAACTTTCGAGAAATGAGCCAGCTGGCCATAGACGAATCTTGGGGGGGAATCTGTGGTCATTATCATTTTATTGATGACGAAATGCTCAAGCACCATAGATCTCATGGCCAAAAGGTGGGTACAGGTTTTCCTAAAACGATGAAACCCCTAAAAAAAGAATTGAGCCGGGATATAGATTGGATTTTTACCAACCATCCCGGCACCCTCGCTCAACTATGTAGCAAGATGGAAGTTTCTAATTAAGAATTTTTGACTCGCGCGTCTCTAAAATCAGATTTCTTAGCACTAACCGTGCTTCCTTGCTAACTTTGAGAAATTTATCACCACTATAAGGGAGCGGGTGGAAAGCTTTAGAGTCATAACGCACCTTGTCATTTCTGGCACCAGTATCCATTGGAACCTATTAAGTATCCGAAAATATTAATGAAAATATTGGCATCATTCTCGCAATGTATAAAGCAACTAACCCAAATTAAGGAGGGGTTTCTATGCAAAAGTTAATTATTTTATGTGGTCTATTTTTAGTTTTATCAAGTGTACATGCTCACGATTTAATTGCAGATGCAACTGATAATGGAGAATCAGTAAAGTATTGGATATTAGAAAACGAAAACTAGAATATCTTAAAATGGCAAAGTAAAAGGGAAGGCGAGGCCTTCCCTTTTTTTATGATACCTTGGCTTCGTGGGCCTTGAGTATTTCTTGAATGAGATTTTCTTTGGATAAACTTCTGAGTTTCTCACTTGCCACTCTATCCGGAATGATCTCACAAAGAGTGTCGGTTATATCCTCACTTAAGATTGGATTTTTATTGGCCGCAACTTCATCCACACGATCAATGGGTGTGAAGTGAGGCACCGTCTGAAGCACATGAGGATATTCATTGATTACATTATAAATCGTTTTGACGACGCTACAGAATTCATCTAATTCTGATTTAGTATAAGACTCTGTAGGCTCTAACATCAGACCGTATTGTTCTGGGAAGGCGACAGTAGGAGCGTGAAAGCCAAAGTCTAAGAAGAGTTTTCCCACTCGGGCGATAGCTTGGGCCCTAGGAGTACCAGCTTCAGCAATTCTTTTAAACGTATCATCACTCAAGGTAAGAATAAACTCATGCATGCGAGGATTATCTTCTGAGCCTTTAGGTAATACAGGATAAACATCTTTAAGTTCATGGTAGAGGTAGCGGGCACTTAAGGTGGCAATAGCGGCCATTCTTTTTATTCCATCCTTCCCAAGAGTTTTTAAATATGTGTAAGCACGAACTTTGTGACCAAAGTTTCCAAAGTGGCGGTGAAACGAACCGATACTATGCTTAGGCTTAACAAGCTTGTAGTTCTCAGCTTCTTTTTCTACAAGATGCCCTGGGAGGAAATCGATAAGTTTCTCACTTACAGCAACAATGGCATCTCCTGGTCCACCACCCCCATGAGGGATTGACCAAGTCTTATGCAGATTATTATGAACGGCATCGACCCCAAGTTTTCCAAGATCAATCCAACCCGCAATAGCATTCATATTGGCCCCATCCATATAAACCAGTCCTCCGGCTTCATGGATCATATCACTCATTTCTTTAAACCTTGCTTCAAAAATCCCTGCTGTATTAGGATTTGTCACCATCATACCAGCAATGTTTTTTCCATGCTCTTTGACGATTTTAGAGAATTGGTCAAAATTGATTTCACCTTTCTCATCAGCATCAATAGTGATAATGCCGTAAGGGACACCGTCTTTTTTCCCGGTTTTATACCCGGCCATAGTGGCCGTTGCTGGATTAGTGCCATGAGCAGATCTTGGTATAAGAATAATGTTTCTTTGCTCATCTTCACCTTTTTTCTCAAAATAAGCCTGAAACATTTTAAGCCCCACCAATTCACCTTGGGCACCGGCTACAGGTTGAGTGGTGACCCCAGGAAGACCAGTGATATCTTTAAAGAGTTCTTGAATTTCAAAAAGTATTTGCAGGTTACCTTGGTTATCCGCAAGAGGGGCTTGAGGATGAGTTTGAATAAAACCTTCCAAAGCTGCGGCCCACTCATTTAACTCAGGGTTGTACTTCATCGTACAACTCCCAAGAGGGTAGATGCTATCATCAGGAGATAGATTTTGTTCTCCTAGTTTGCGATAGTAGTCTTCTATTTCTCCCACACCAAAACTCTTGAGTTCATACTTATGAACTCTTTTTTGTTCTGTATGAATAGAGTTGATGGAGTTGGAAATACTTCCTTGCTTAAAATGCCTTTTAAAGAAATTAATCATCTCTTGCACATCGTGGGATGTGTGCTTATCAGAAAGACTCACTTTTAATAAATTTCCTTTAAGCTGACAACGACCAGTGATATCCACACCAATATGAAGATTATCTTCAAGCCCAAGTTCAATGAGTTTAGAAACTTTCATATTTAGTTTTAAAGTGAATTCATTAAAAATAGCTTTGGTGGTAAGTAAATCAACACCTTCAAGTGTTGTAAGTTCTTGCACCAACTTCAGTGTGTTTTCGTAAGCGCTTTTAAACGATTGGTCCATTCCAGAGCTTCCTCGTTCAAGGAGAGTTGCCCCGCAAAGAGAAGCCAAAAAAGATTGGTTCGAGCAGATATTTGAATGTGCTTTATCTCTTCTAATATGTTGCTCTCGGGTAGAAAGAACAATGGATTTACATTTTCTGCCTTTGAGATCAGTGGCAAGGCCAATAAATCTTCCCGCGGTCTGTCTGATATTATTTTTATTTTCTTGATTGTATCTAATACCAAAAACTCCAAGACCTGGTCCTCCAAAAGTCGGAGCGATGGTGAGGTGCTGAGCTTCGGCTACGAATATATCAGCGCCTTTTTTTGATGCTCCCCAACTGGCAGGTTCTTTTAAACCATTATTACTCATGGTCGCCAGCTCAATAATTCCAATACACAGTGCATCTTGAGAATGAGCAAGGTCTGTTAGGACATCCACATCTTCAAGATAACCAAATGAATTAATTTGATTAAAAGCAAAGCCAGCAATATCTTTGTTCTCACTAAAAATTTTGGAGGTTTGCTCGATGTCTATTAAGCCTTCATTTGTGATAGGCGAATAGACGATCTTCATATCGGTATGACGGGCCATGGTCGCAATGACCTCTTTATCAGTTGGTAAAATATTATCTGCTACGAGTAAGGTGTTCTTACGCTTAATACGAGCGGAACAGGCCATCGCTTCATATAAGCAAGTAGAGCGCTCGTAAAGGGAGGCGTTCACAGCTTCAAAGCCCGTTAATTTCCCAATTAAGGATTGATAGATCCAAAGGGTTTGTAATGTCCCTTGGCTTCTTTCCGGTTGATAAGGGGTATAAGCAGTGGTTAAGCCCCGGATGGCGGATACGCGCCCAGCGGTTTCTCTGACTTTGAAGTCTTGTAATGAATCACCACAAAAACTGGTTTTGATTTTATTTTTTTGGCTAATAGCTTTAATTCGCTCTTTAAGCTCTGGCTCAGCAAGCCCATTTTCCATATTCATTTCATCGAGTTGCACCGCTTTGGGGATATGGGAAAATAGATCTTCTAAGGACTCAAGTCCCAGATGGGAGAGCATTTGCTTTTCTTCATCTTTGGTTACGCCGATATAATGAGGGAATTTTTCACGTTTACTCGTCATTGTCATTGTCCTTTTGTATGCTTTTTTTTAACATATTTTACTTAAAAAGGCTCAACCAAAAATCAATTATGCAATTAGTTAAAGACGGTCATATTCTCACACCACAACAGGCTTTTGAAATTTATCCCAGTTTGCAAAAAATATGGGACCATTCCAACTACCAAGATGTTCGACTGATCCTAGAAAAAGAGACCTTGTCTCTAAAGTATTCTGACTATTCACCTTTCTCAATTGATATTGATCAGGAAGTGAAGAGGCATCTGCAATTTTTTTATAAAAATTCTCCCTATAATGAATTATTGGCCCGGGCCATAGGCCATAAAAAAGAATCTCCCGTCACAAATTTATGTGATGCAACCGGTGGATTTTTAAGTGACTCAATAATGTTTATTTCGTTAGGAATAACTGACCTCACTATTTATGAGCGGGAGGTGATACCCAGTCTTATGATCAGTAATGCATTGCAGAGGTCACAGTATCATTTTCATTTTCAAAGTGAGTCGATGAATGAACAGACTCCTTATGATGTGATTTATTTTGACCCCATGTATGAAGATAAAAATACGAAATCCGCTCCTAAAAAGGCGATGAAAGTGTTAAGGGATGTTATTGGAGAGGATAAAGATAGTGTTGATCAGGCAGAAAAATTAATGGTCCTTGCTCGCCATCGTTTTGTGGTGAAACGTCCTATCAAATCAAAAGCTATTTTACCTAATGTTTCTCATGAGATACGAGGCAAAAGTACTCGCTATGATGTGTATATCAATGTATAAATTGTTTAAAAAGGAATGATATAATGAAATACGACGTTTTTGGTATTGGAAATGCTCTAGTTGATATGGAGTTTAAAATCAATGATGACTTTTTGAATGAGCATCAAATCGAAAAAGGCCTGATGACTCTTGTAGAAGAAGAGCGCCAAAACTATCTCCTCTCGGTTTTAAGTTCGGCTCAAAACCAAGAAATAAAAAGACAGTGTGGTGGAAGTGCTGCCAATACAGTGATAGCCGTATCTCAATTTGGAGGGAAATCTTTTTATGCCTATAAGATTGCGAACGACGAAACCGGTCTTTTTTATTTAAATGACATGCAAGAAAATGGAGTCGAGACGAAGCACTCTAAGGATTTTTTACCTGATGGCATCACTGGTAAGTGCATGGTTATGGTTAGTGATGATGCAGAAAGAACAATGAATACCTTCCTAGGTATTACCGCCACTTTAGATGAAAATGAAATTGATGAAGAAGCCCTCAAGCAATCAAAGTGGTTGTATGTAGAAGGATATTTAGTGGCTTCGCCTACGGGACAACAAGCTGCTGTGAAGGCGATTAAACTTGCCAAGGATTTTGGAGTAAAAACTTCACTGACGATGAGTGACCCTAATATGGTGCAGTTTTTTAAAGAGAATATGTTAGAGATCATTGGCGATGGATTAGATCTTATCTTTTGTAATGAAGCAGAAGCTATGCATTTTACAGATACAAAGGATATCGCCGAAGCTAGAGAAGCCATGAAAAAATATGCCCATACTTTTGTAATCACTCAAGGGAAAAATGGCGCTCTTATTTGGGACGGAACCATGTTTGTCGATATAGAGCCTCATGTGGTGGATGCTGTGGATTCCAATGGAGCTGGGGATATGTATGCAGGGGCATTTTTGTATGGAATCACCAATGGCCATAGCTATGCTGCTGCGGGTGCACTGGCTTCTTTAGCGAGTTCAAAAGTCGTCACTCAATTTGGTCCCAGATTAAGTTGGAGTCAAACCAAAGATGTATTACGTAAATATAAAGGGGATGAGTAAAGTGAAAAGAAATTTAATCAGAAAGCTCTATGATGAAAAACCATTAGGAGAAAAAGTTCTCATTAAAGGTTGGATCAAATCCCTACGTAAAAACAAATCTTTCTCTTTTATTATTCTTAATGACGGAAGTTCTCAAAAAGATATTCAAATCATCGCGAATGACGATTTAAATGGTTATGATGAATTTACAAAATGTCTCATCGGAAGTGCTCTGAGTATTGAAGGAGAGCTGGTTGAGTCGCAAGGGAATCAAGCTATTGAAGTCAAAGCTTCTCGAGTTGAAATTATCGGGAAAACCCCTCAAGAGTATCCTCTACAGAAAAAAGGAACTTCGAGAGAATTTTTGCGAGAGATTGCTCATTTAAGACCACGAACGAATCTTTTTAGCGCTGTCTTTAGAGTGAGACATGAACTGGCCCAGGCCACTCATCAGTTTTTTTCTGAGAAAAATTTCTATTATATTCACACTCCAATTCTCACGGCGATGGATGCTGAAGGTGCGGGAGAGTTATTTCGAGTGTCCACACTCGACGCGGAAAATCCACCGAAAGATAAAAAGGGAAAAGTGATTTGGGAAAAAGATTATTTTGGCCGGGAATCATTTCTATGTGTAACAGGACAGCTTGAAGCTGAAGCCTTTGCCTGTGGGATGGGAAGTGTTTATACCTTCGGCCCTACTTTTCGCTCTGAAAACTCAAATACCACCAGACATTTGTCAGAGTTTTGGATGATTGAGCCTGAAGTGGCTTTTGCAGATCTTGATGAAATCGCAGAATTAGGCAGTGAGTATATTCAGTATATGATTAAGCATGCCTTAGAAAAATGCCCAGATGAGATGAAGCTCTTTAATAGCTTTGTTGAAAAGGGACTCATTGAGCGCCTTGAAAAAGTCGCCCACTCTGAATTCACCAAAATCACTTATACCGAAGCTGTGGATATCCTTCAAAAAAGCGGACAGTCATTTGAGTATGCTGTTGAGTGGGGAAGTGATTTACAAACTGAACATGAGCGTTTTCTCACAGATCAACATTTCAATGGACCTGTTATTGTCACAGATTACCCAAGAGAAATTAAAGCCTTTTATATGAAACAAAATGACGATGGTAAAACCGTCAGAGCGATGGATATCCTTGTGCCTGGGGTAGGGGAAATTATCGGAGGCTCTCAGCGTGAAGAGGAACTTGATAAGCTCTCACAACGTATGGATGAGCTAGGGCTAGAAAAAGATATATATGATTGGTATTTAGACCTTCGTCGTTTTGGAACCGTTCCCCATTCTGGTTTTGGGCTCGGATTCGAGCGGGCCGTCATGTATATTACTGGTGTTAATAATATTAGGGATGTTATACCTTTTGCTAGGACTCCCAAAAGCATAAGTTTTTAATGAAGAGACTTCTCCTTCTCACTCTTTTTTTAGCGTCGCTTTTTACGAATGTTTTGGGCCAGGCTACTGTTGATCAAGCAGTCGCAGAGCTGCTTGATACCCTCAAAGTGAGTGAATTTGCAAAGCATCTCAGTTATATAAAAGAGACGAAAAGTGCAGATCATTTGGATCAGAAGTCTTATCACCTCAAAAAGCTGATTTCACAAAAAAACATGTGGTATTATTTTGACGAAAAAGACTTTGTGGAAGGTTTAAAAAATAAATTAGAGAAAAACTTTTCTCCCGCTGAAATTAAAGAGATTAATAAAATAATGAAAGACCCCTTTATGCTCAAAGTGGTGAATCAGTCTATCCTCTATAGAGATCTCTTCAGTTATCATCGAAACTCACTCTCAGAAAAATATAATGTTTCCACCCCTCAAGCAAGTCGATCTAAACTCATTGAAAACCTCTATGTCCTCCATGGTATGAGCATTCAAACTGAACATTTAAAAAAACGTCTCAAAAGTGTTGTGGACTCTGGTAAATTAGTGGTGAATATTTTTTCCCAAAAAGATAAAAGTTCAGTCATTGTAGATACAAAAAAATTAAAAAATCGTTTAGCGAATGCCAAGGTTTTTGTGATCAACTACTTTGCAGATGAAATGACGGACTTTCGTCATTATGAAATTCGAGACTATTTTAGAAGAGTCAAAAAATCTAAAACCATTCAAAAGTTCTTACAGTTGTATGCTAACTATCACTTTCTTTATGTAACGAAATATATTGAAAAAGTAGAGCAAGACAAACTCGATGAGCTTAAGGCCCTCAAAGTTATCAAATAATATTCATGACTTAGAATAATTGATAAGTGTGTAAACTTTATCACATTTATTGTCTTTGAATCTCCTAAGAAGTATTTCCTAATGAAATCAATAATTTTAGGTGTAAGCATGAAAATATTTGCCATTTTTCTTCTGGGTGTAAGCAACTTCGTTTTTGCGGAAGCTAATCCTGGTCAAAACCTCCTCAATTATTTTAGTGCGACCTGTGAATCCCAAAGAAACTGGACTCAACTCGCCCTGAATGATGCTAGAAACTTGATGGATGTCATTGCCTCAATTAGAGATGATGAAGATTGTAAATCAGTTGCGGGGGCCGTTTCACAACTAGGGAATTTAGAGAATAAACTCACTGCTCTGTCTTATGATTACACCTACCAAAAAGAAATTGCTGCTCTTGAAGCTCAAGAAATAGAAATCCTTTCTCAATTATCAGTCAGTGAAAATACAGACACAAATATTCAACTTGAAGGAACGCTGAGAGAAATTCAGATCCAAAAAGCTAGTCAACTTGCCCTGAATAATCAGTACACTCATTATAATGGGGGAGAGTTAAGATATTTATATTCAACTATTATCAACTCAACTGCCACAGCATTTAAAGCTATTTCTAATAATCAACTTTGCTTAGATAAACACCCAGGTCTACTCAGTTCAGTCACATCCCTTTCAACTTCGGTTGCAGCCAGTTCGGCCATGGTGAATCCAGCTCTAGGTCTAGGACTAGCCACGATCACAGACTTTATTGGAAACACCGTTGAGTACTTTAGATCACGGGGACATAATTTTAATATAAGAAATATTGCTAATGGCTCAACTGTGCTCGAAGGACTTAAATGTGCCATGGAGTCATTGACCAAACGCTGGTGTGATATTACAGAAGCCGAAGAGTTTTTAAAATTTGAAGCAAGTAAAAATAGATCTGAAATTAATATCAAGTCTGAACTTAATGTCATTTCTGATCTCTATGATATTGATGTTCCCGTTTTGCTTAATTGGCTAGAAAAAGTAAAAGCGGGGGCACCTGCAGCCAATTCAGCAGATGCTGGACGAAGAAGTAGTATTATATATAGAAGGGCCACGGTAGAAAGTGCAGTCTTTTTAGGGCAGGGTTTTTTCTCAGAGAGCAGACCTCTTTATGACTCGGCCACAGATGTGGATACCAAGTTTGGAGTGCTTAGATCAGTGATCAATAAAATTCTCACCACAGGCCCATTGCAAGGTGGAAGTAGTATTCTCTCGGATATTGTACAACTCAACTTTATTCCTTATTATCTTCTAGGCTTTGATTTGATTCCATCTACCAGCACTGGCGAGCCTATCCCCTGGGATACTTTTGATCCCAGACAACATGCTCCAGGGCGTACTTTTAAATTTCAAACCCTTGTACAAAGATATGAAAAATGGATGACTGATGCCCAAGCCAGGGTTACCCAGGAATACAGCATTGTCTCCCAACCAGATCCCCTCCAGATACTCAGTACTTTCTTTGAGCGCACCAGTAATGTGTGGAAAAAATCCCCCGAAAAGGCTGTCTTAAATATTATAAAATTCATACAAGATAACAAACCTGAGAATGTGGATGCTAATTTTGATGAACTCTATACTTCCACCATCAATAAATTGGTCAATATTTATAATGCTGTTAAAGGTGAAAATAGCTCTCAGGTTAATTGTGATGATGAAAATCGTTTAGAAGAAGGTTTTTCTTTTGAATCAGTAAGTAAGTTTTTCTCTCATAAAAACAGTGAATGTGACCTAAAACTGAAGGCGATAGAAATTATTTTTAATGAAGCACAGCTTGAGACCGGCGTGATTGTTTTTCAAAACAGACTAGAGACAATTATCAGAGTGGCCATTGATCAATACATCCAAAATGCAGAAGTTCAAGATCAAAGACATATCACAACTCTGCTGGCCGCTAATTCTTATTTAGATGCACTGAAAGTGGTTAGTGGGACTGATAATTATGCTCAAATTATGTTTGACCTCCAAAAGGCCAAGCCCATTGCCATGAATAATATGATTAATTTCGGAAAGTATTTTGATTACCATATTAATCAACTTTTTAAGAATAATAATCATCTCGTTAATAGCCCCGACGCTTATATCCAAGAAACTTATCACACAGACAGAGCCCATATGTGCTTGTTGCTAGCTTCTCTACCCACATGGCCTGAGCAAGTGTACAAAAACTATTGTTATGGTATGCAATTGCAAAGTATTCAAGAAGGCGGGCCGTCGACACCAGTTATAACTGAAGAATTTTTAAATAAGTCATTTAAAGAAAGAAGTTGTATTTTTAATGAATTTTTAGAGCGCTCTAAAATCTATCAAGATTGGGGAATCAAAATAGGGGATTAATTATAGACAATATCAATGGTGGAGTGTCCCATGGTACTTTTGTTAAGAGCG
Source organism: Halobacteriovoraceae bacterium (assembly GCA_002713145.1). Taxonomy (GTDB): domain Bacteria; phylum Bdellovibrionota; class Bacteriovoracia; order Bacteriovoracales; family Bacteriovoracaceae. Next base: position 110,836 of record PAVS01000016.1, on the reverse strand, counting down.
ATATTAATGGGAATTCGCGAAGTGAGCTCATGAACATGGGATATAATTCCTAATTGTTTTCCACTGTTTTGAATATTGATTAAAAGCTCAAAAACCTCTTCAATTGTCTCTTTATCTAGGGTCCCAAATCCTTCATCAATAAAAAGTGAATCAATATTTGTCTGTCCTCTGGTGAGTTCAGCTAAGGCAAGGGCCATGGCTAACGACACTAAAAAAGTTTCACCTCCCGAGAGAGTGGAGACTTTACGTATTTGAGCATCAGCAAAATGATCGATGATTTTAAATTCAGTTGTAAGTCTATTTGTTTTATTGCTTTGACTTAAATGATAGCGACCCTGACAGAGCTTTTCTAGCTCTGAGTTTGTTTGATCAATAAGTGTGGTCTCAATGATGGCCAAGATGTAGTTTCTAAATTCGTCTTTTCCAATAAGACTGTACAGCTCCTCATATTCGAAGAGTTTAGACTGACTACTTGTCCGTTTGGTCTGAAGTTCTTTTATTTCCGCCTGTGCTTTTAGTTTTTGAGAAAAAAGAGATTTTTTAGAACTTAGTTCTTCTTTGAGTGAGTTGAATTCTTTTTTGATTTCATTTAAATAAGTGCTGAATTGAGTCAGACTATTTTCAAAAAGAGCAGAGACAGAGCTTTCACTGAAGTCACTTGCTAAAACCTTTTTAATCAGTGATTTGAGTGGCGTAACTTGTGAAATCTCTCCTAAATTCTCTCGTTCTATTTCATGATGAGTTTTAATGGCGTTTTTGGCCTTACTAATAAAGAGGTGTGAATCTTTAATTTGTTCTTGGTAATGCTCGCTTTTGGACTTCCCCTCTGCTTGAACTATACTTTCTTGGTTGATCAGTTTTTGAATGTCAGCGAGCTGTTCTTCGAGACGAGTTTTTGAGTCTTCGAGTTGTTGTAATTCTATATGAGCAGGCTTATCCACAAGAGTGTTTTCAATATTATAATCTTTAAGTTGTTTATAAATCTTTTGTTCAGAGCTAATCGTCTCATTGACTTCTTCTAGGCGCAGGATATTTTGCTTAATACTTTTTTGAACAATTTTTAATCGATCATTTTTTTGATCTAACTCTTTGTTGAGTTCTTGGTAATTCTTTATGGCGTCGACTTTTTGTTCAAATTGAGGTTGTGTTTGGGAGAGATCTTTCAAATACTCCACTCCCACTTGTTGGCAGTTATCTTTATAAATCTCAATTTTTTCCTGGTAGTGCTTTAAATTGGTCTTAAAATCTTGATTTTTCTTTTCTAGTTTGGCTTGAAGCTCCTGGATGTATTCTTCTTTTTGTTGGGTGTCTTGTTTGGCCAAGTTATATTCGAGAATCTTACTTTCTAGTTCCTGCAATCGACTTTCTTTTTTATTTTTAAGCTGATTGATAGGCAAAATTGATTTTTCACTCAAAACATTTTGAGAGAGGGGCAACTCTGCAACTGAATTCCAGTTTTTAAGCAGGTCTCCTAATAGATCACTTTCTTTTTGTTTAAGTTTATTAATACTCTCTTGATAAGAGAGATTTTTAAGCCGCAGCTGAGAGATTTTATCTGTGAGTTGATTTTTCTGCAGATGATTGGCTTCTAGATTAGACTTTAGCTCTTCTTCATTGAGGGGTGACGTGTTGGTGGCCGTTTTTGAGTAGCTAGAGTCGCAAACCACGCATTGTCCTGTTTGGGCCGAGTGGATATGGCACAGCTCAATGGCTTCTTCTAATTTGAGGGTTTTTTGTGAAGAGAGATTGAGTTGAATATTTTGCTCAACAACTTTAAGTTCATTCTGCTTTGCTAGAAGCTCTTCTGTGGTGTCGGCCAAGATTTTTTGCTTGCTTTTGATTTCCTCTTGCCCCGTGGCTTTTTCTTTGAGGGCAAGATTGAGTTGGTTTTCAATATTCTCAAGTTTGTTGATGAGTTCATTGAGGCTTTGTTTTTCTTGATCAAGCTTTAAAGATTTAAGCTGATCCTTGCGATCTTTTTTCTGCTTTAAGGTTTTCTGTGAGTTTTTTATTTCCTCTGTATGAGCTAGAATCTCTTTGGAGAGCTCAGTGCTTTTAAGATCTAGGCTTTTTATATACTCGTTTAGCCTCACTTGTTCGTTAAATAATTGATGAGCGTCAAGGGATTTGTATTGTTCGAGTTGATTGTAGTCCTTGAGCAGCTTCTCTATATGGTCTTTTTTGTCTTTGATGACAAGGTTGAGAGCTGCTTGTTCTGAACTTAACTCTTCACTATCTGAAGTGAGATGCTTGTGAGTTTTTTTAAGACTTGTCAGGGATTGTTCTTTTTGAGAGATCAACTTTTCATTTTCAATAACTTTTCTCAAGATGGGAGTTCTTTCTTTATAAGTAAGTACTTCATTTTGATATTTTTTATCCAGTGTTTCTTTTTCTAAGAGTTTTTTATTTAAATGGTTTTGAGACTCTTTGAGTTGATTTCGTACCTGCTCTAAGCGCTGTGAGTTTGTGTGTATTGTTTTGAGGCTTTCATTGATAAGCTCTAAAGATTTAGCTATATTTTGCGTGTAGTGGTCTAGCGTTTCGTATTGATGATAAGACTCTGTGAGTTCATCAATCATAACTTGTGTGATATTTATGTTCTCTATGCTTCGCTCAATTCCTTTGATTTGATTTTCATGAACTTCAATCTCGGCTTTCTGGCTTTTAAGTTTTTCATTTATGCGTGAATTAATCTTTTCTAGATCTATGCCAGAATAAAACTTCTCCAAAATATCTTTCCGATCTTTAAAAGGACTGGTAAGGAAACGAGCAAATTCACCTTGGTTGAGAATACAAGTTTTACAAAATTGATCGAAAGTAAGGTTGAGAATATCTTCTGTTGGAGTTTCAATAGCGGTGTATTTTTGTCCGTCATAAACACTTATAGAGCGAGTAAAGTCTGGTTTTTTTAAGTATTCACCATTTTTCTTTTTTAAGCGCATCTGCCAAACGGCTTTGTACTTTACCGCCTCTGAAGAAAATTCGAGTTCAATATTTCCTTGATCTTCTCCTAGGGTTACAAAGTCATTACTTTGGGAATCTTTTTTGTAGACACTATTGTAGAGGGCCAGTGATATACAGTTGAGAATCGTTGATTTACCAGAGCCCGTCTTACCGGTAATCGCAAATAGACTTGAATCATCAGCGATATGATCAAAATTGATATGATGTTTGCCTCTCAGGGAGGCTATATTTTCAATGAAAATTTCATGAATCTTCATGCTTTATATCCGCGATGATTTCATTGAAGTTCTTAAGTAGCTTTTCTGGGACTTCCGTCTCCGGAAACTTGTATTCATAATACTTTTTGAAAATATCTTCTAGCCCCAATCCCATCAAATCTTTTTGTTTTAAATTTTTTTGTTGGGCCGTAGTCTGATAGCTCGGTATAAAGGAAAGCAATTCATAACCTCTCTCTTTTAAACTCTTTTTGTATTTTTCAGCGAGTCCTGATTTTGGCTTATCTAATTCGATAATAATTTCTACAAAAGGGGTGAGCACCTGATCAGAAATCTCTGGGAGTTCATTGATCTGTTTTTCTACTGATTTTTTATCACCCTTTATTTGAAAGAGCTCTCTAAACACAGGAATGTCTTTGACCTCATAGCGAAGTTCTTGATCTTCAATATTTATTTCTATCAGCTTTTTATGATTAGATTCAGAGAATCTCATAGGGATAGGTGAGCCGGGATATATGATGGGGGGAGTCTTTGATAGCTCTATTTTTTTATGGATATGTCCTAGAGCAACATAATCGAAATGCTCTTGGATCCAATCCAGAGGAAAAGATTCTACTCCAGATAAATAGATGGCCTGTTCACTTCCACTCATATCACTATGGCCGAAACTATGATGGGAGATTAAAAACTTATAATCGCATTCAGACTTCCAAGACTTAAAAAAGGATTGAAAGAACTCTTTTATCTTATGGGGAGACTTGAATTCATCTTTATTGTGTTGATCAGTTAGGTGATTGATCAGTTCAAAATTTTTAAAATAGGGTAGTGTTTTAAAACCTAATTTTAAACCTCTCAGTTCATCAAAAAAATCCATATCCTCTAGTGAGTCACTTAAGCCGGTAAAAATCTTGCAATGAACATCTTTAAAAAAACTCTCAGGGATTTCGAGTAAGGAGCTGGAATCATGATTCCCGCCAATGATGATGGTTTTTAAATTAGAAAGTTTACCTAGTTTGTAGATAAAGTCATAAAAAAGTTTGAGTGCCGAGTTAGGGGGATTAGGCACGTCAAAAATATCTCCTGCCACAATAAGGTAATCTATTTGCTTTTGCTTTAATTCTAGGTAGAGCCAATCGAGAAAAGCTTTTTGTTCAGGGATTCTGTCCTTTTGAAAAAGCCTTTTTCCCAAATGCCAATCAGATGTATGCAAGAGACGAATTTTCGCCATTAGCTGTCTTTTTTAGATTGAGGACTTCTTTTTTTATTTTTAAAGTTTTTTCTGCGGCCTCTTTTATTATTGCGATAAGGTTTTTTATCGGTTTTTTTCTCAGGCTGTTTTAAAGTGCTTGTTGGTTCATGGTCAATCTGTTCATCTGGAGATTGAAAACCCTCTTGAACACTTATTTCTTCTTTTTGTTGGTAGGGATTATAGTCCTTAGCGATTTTTGCATTTAGGGACTCTTCAATTTCTTTATTAGCCTCAGCGAGTAATTGTTCTCTTTCATTTTCCTCTTTTTCTGGAAAGTATTCAGAGAGCTCAATAATTCTCTCAATCGCAAATTTCGCCGCTCTTTTTGTGGCCTTTTCATTTTCTCTATGGAGATAGCGCTCACGTCTAGCCGCACTTTCTTTTTCTCCAATAACATTCGCAGTTTCGTCAGAAATATTATCAAATTTATGTGGAAACTTTTTTTGCGGATTTTTACCTTTGACCTGATCATGTGTATAGCGCTTAATCACCCCTTTGTCTGTGAGCATATCAAATTGCTGATTGAGGATATTAAGCTTTCTAACTTTACCAAAATCTCCGTTTTTCGTTTCAATGAGATCACCTTCATTAGGAAGACGGTCTCTTTTGGTGCTATAAACTTCTTCTTCGTAAGAGAGGCAGCATTTCAGTTGCCCGCACACTCCGTTTAACTTGGAATAATTCAGAGTGAGGTTTTGGTTTTTGGCCATTTTGATGGATACGTTTCCATATTTAGACAAAAAAGATGAACAGCATAACTCTCTCCCACAAGGTCCAATGGCACCCATGGACGCGGCTCTGTCACGGACTGAGATTTGTCTGAGTTCAATTCTAAGTTTTAGTTCATTGACTAGATCCTTAACGAGACCTCTAAAATCAACTCTGGCCGGTGCGACAAAGTAAAAGACAACTTTCTTTCCAAATTGAGTGAACTCAACATGGGTTAAATTCATATCTAATTTATGCTTTTCAATCAGATTTTGGCATAAAGTTTCAACTTCTTTTTGGCTTTTATAGACTTCTTTTTCTTTTTCAATATCATGCTCATTTGCAATTTTACTTAAGCTTTTGAGGGGGAGCATGTCTTTTGAAAACGGAAGTTTATAAGGAAAAGAATTGATATAACCCACCGCCATTCCACGGTCGCTCATGGCCACAACTTTTTGCCCATAGCGCAGGTTTCTATTGCCGACTAAAAAGGAATAACTTCTCGCATGTCCAGGAAAACGGACTTTGGTAAAACTTAACTCTTGGCCCACTTCAAAGTCACAGTTATCTGCTGTGATTTCATCTTTGGTATGTTTTTTCTTTTTCTTTGATTCGCTATTTTTGGCTTCACTTCTGTCTTCTTCAGACTCAAGGGAAGAATTTGATTCATTCATATATTATGTTCCATGTATTTCTTTATTATTTTAAAGACTTATTCTCGATTGGATTACGGTAACAGTCAATGTTTACTGCACTATTTTAGTTCTCTCACCAGCTGGTACAACGTAAAAAGCTTTGTGTTCTGAGAGCTATTGAATTCCTTAAGAGTTGAGAGTTCTTGGGTTTTACTCTGCATGTCATCAATCAATTCAACACTGAGGTTTTGTTTGACCAGTTTTTGATAGAGACTTCCTAGTATTTGATAGTCTGAGTAATTTTCTTCTTGGCACACCTCACAGAATTTATGAAAGCTCATTTGAGATAAGGCCAATACATCGATCTCATGGGATTCAGCTTTCTTTTCAATAGGCACTCTGATGGTGATACTACGAGACTTGAGAGTGGGGAGTAATTCTGAGCGATAGGGGTTTAATAAGATAAAGGTGGCCTTGACCTCTGGCTCCTCCCAGGTTTTAAGTAATTTATTACAGCCAATAATGCTAAGCGCATGTGCATCATCCATAATCACGAATTTTCTAGATAGCTCTGTAGGTCTGAAATTGAGAAATTTGATAATCTCTTGGATCTGCTCGACTAAATAAGATTTTTTTCCTTCAGGAAGGTTGACCTGCAAAATATCCTGGTGATTGGTAACTGATTGTCCACTGTGGAGTTGCTTAATTATTTTTGTGAGCAGTTGGTGAGTGAAGTCACTGAGAAAATGATGATAATCAACTCTATTGGCTTCTAGCACATAGAGATTATGCATTTGTCCTATTGAATATTTATGTGCCAGTATGTCCACTAATTCCATGGGTGTGGGAGTTCCTTTAAAATAGCTTGGTTGACTTGCTCTACACTTTGAGTGGCATCGATTTTCTTAATTCTTGTAGGAAAAACACTCGCACAGTGGTCATAGCCTTCAATTAAGTGTTGATAAAAGCTATGATTTTCTTTTTCAAAATAATCTTTTGTGTTTCCTCGAGCTTGTTGTCTTTGGTGAGAAGTCTCAAGGTCTATATAAAGATAAAAAGTCATCTGAGGCATATAATTGAGAGGAGAGTGTCTATGTATTTCGGCTATGACTTCAGACCCAAGCCCTCGGGCGACACCTTGATAGGCCATGGAGCTATCAATATAGCGGTCTACAATAACTATGGTATTTTCTTGGGCCAGAGCAGGCAGTATTTTTTCTTTAAGCAATTGCGCTCTGCTAGCGGCGAAAAGATGAGCCTCTGCTAAACTGGAAAGGGGCGTTTCAGAATGTAGAATGGCTTCTCTAAGTTTTTCTCCAAAACTCGTTCCTCCGGGTTCACGTAGCTTGAGAACTTGATAATTTTTATCTTTAAAGTACTGCTCCACCAGTTCAATTTGAGTGGACTTTCCACTGCCTTCAATCCCTTCAAAAGAGAGAAAAAGACTGCTCGAATGGGTGGGAGCTGAGGTGAAATGATCAAAGCTATTCATAGCTTCACTCTAGCATTATATCTAAGGGTTGCGAATGGAATTCTTAGTAATCTGCGCGATCAAAATTTTCTTCTTGATCAAAAGTACCATAATCATCACCGTATTGTTGCGGTTCGTCGTCATAGTAAGCGTCTTGAGGTGCTAATTGTTCTGGTTGTTCAGCTTGGTCATAATCATCATAGCCAACGGGCTCTTCATCCCGGCTATCATAATCATTCACGCCTTCTCGTTCCATTTCTTCTTCGTATTCACCTGCCAGTTGACGAGTAAGCTCATCTTGGATTTCAGGATCGTTGATATCAATATTTTCGATATCGCGCTCAAAAGTTTCATTCATCCCTTGGGACTTTACAAATCTTTTAGGACGTACTCTTTTTTGTACGCTTTCAAGACGCTCAATTTTCTTTGGAGCTACTTTACGTTTGGCCCTCGCTTTTTTAAAGCGTTGCATTTTTTTAAGAGATTTTTGTTGTTTTGACTCATAACTTTCCTCTACTTGAGCGGGTGCTCTTTTGATAATAGAGCGCTCAGAGTTATCAATTCCTCTTGTTTGGGTAGGGGCTTCGGCAATGGGCTTAATTTCCGTGGTATCTTGAGTCTGCTTATTCACAATATAGGCCATCGCAATAAGAAGAGAGAAGGAGATGGCCGCTGTTCGCCAGGCCATAAAATTTTGTTTTTTCTTTTGCTCTCTTTTAACTCTCTTGCTTTTCTTGATAACCGCAGGAATATTATGCTTGGTAAGTGTTTTATCTTTTAACTTCTTCTCGAGCTGAATTTTCATAGAGGATTCACCCACATAGGCCAGCTCTACAATGGCATCTTTAGCAGCATTTGAAGACTTTTGTTTTTTGAGTATTTTATCTTTGCTTTTTTGCACCTTGGCCAAAATATCTTCTGTTGGCTTAAAGGGAAGTTCTTGATTTGATTTTTTAGATCTGCGGTCAAAAGCATGATGCTCATAAAGTTTAATCCACGATTTACCCTTATCTAAGGATATTTGGGTACTGGGGTGGATATGACCTTTATCTAAGAGAAGTTGGATTTTATCTTGTCCGTAAGGACCTTCTTTTTGTCCATTATACAGAACGTAGAAGTCTTGTCCTGGCATAAGGTTTTGTACAGATACCAGCTGTGGTTTTCTTCTCTGGAAAGCCGAGACCTTAAACATATCGGCCCATTTATCATCTTCGAGGTTATACACTTGTGCATCTTCAAACATCATTTGAAATTTATGAGCATATTCTTTTAGCTGATGGGTATGATAGGGCCCTACAGGGTCCTTTCCAGCTAATTTAACCATCCACAAATCTCTTAGTGTGAACTGACCTTGTTTGATATCCTCGTCAGTTAATGGTTTCAGATCAATGTTGAATTTTTTGTCATCCATATCTTTAACTCATTTTCCTCAACTGACTTTACGGTTTACGTGAGCAAAAACTTTAAAAAAGGGGATGGGAACAATTCTGATTGTGAAAATATTGCCTCATATGTTAAATTGAAGGGCCCAAAGGAGTTAATTTTATGGAAATTACTGAGCGAATTAGTCAGTTAAAGCAGCGCTTTAATCAACATTCTGATTGGGAAGATAAGTATCGAGAGCTGATCAAAATTGGCAAAGAAAGTCAGGGGTTGCCTGAAGAATTTCAAATAGAAAAATATCAAGTGAAAGGTTGCCAGTCTCAGGTGTGGCTCAGACCCGCATACCAAGAAGGCAAAATAAATTTTATGGCCACCAGTGATGCGGTTTTAGTCAGAGGGATCGTGGGGTTAATAACATACGTGTATTCTGGTGAATCCCCACAAGTCATTCTCGAGACAGAGTCAAACTTTCTTAAAGAAATAGGGATCACAGAACATCTTTCAATGAATAGAACTAATGGTTTAGCGAGTATGCTCAAGCAAGTGAAGATGTATGCCATGGTCTATAAAACCCTCGCAGACAAAGGAATCATGAATGCCGATCATCTCTAAAAGATCACGTCGTTTAAGAAAAAGCCATTCCCTTAGGGACATGGTTGCCGAAACAAGCTTGTCAAAAAATGATTTGATTATGCCTTTGTTTTTTAAAGCAGGCTCGAACGTTAAAGAAGAAATCAAATCTATGCCAGATATTTACCGCTACTCTTTGGATCTTTTGGTGGATAAAGCTCGGGAACTAGAAGACCTGGGCATTAAATCTGTTTCTCTGTTTCCCTGTATAGATGAAAAACTCAAAAACCCTAAAGCCACAGAAGCGTTGAATCCTGAAAATCTCAACCTCGAGGCTATCGCTAAAGTCAAAGCGGCCTGTCCTGATCTCATGGTTATGAGTGATGTGGCCCTTGATCCCTATAATTCAGATGGACATGATGGACTTGTAAATCCAGAAAGTGGAGAGATTGAAAACGATAGTACCGTTGAAATTTTAGCGCAAATGGCCTTGCTGCAGGCCCAAGCTGGCTCAGATATTATCGGTCCCTCAGATATGATGGATGGAAGAGTAGGAGCCATTAGAAAAATATTAGAAAAAAATAATTATCCTAACACATTAATTATGTCCTATTCGGCAAAGTATGCTTCTGCCTATTATGGTCCCTTTAGAGATGCGTTGGATTCAGCTCCTAAAGCCGGAGATAAAAAAACCTATCAAATGGATTTCCGAAATAAAGTTGAGGCCCTCAAGGAGATGGAAGGGGACATTACCCAAGGCGCCGATATCGTGATGGTGAAACCCGGGCTACCTTATCTGGATATTGTAGCGCTGTTAGCACAAAATTCTTCAGTGCCAGTGGCAGTTTATAATGTGTCGGGAGAATATTCGCTTATTAAAAATGGTGCAGCTGCGGGGTTGATTGATTTAGATGCTGCCATAACGGAAACATTAACTTCATTTAAAAGAGCTGGTGCCAGTATGATTTTGAGTTATTTCTCTGAGTACTATGCTCGTGAGCTAAGCCACTAATGCATATTATGTTAGTCAGATTTTCAAGCATGGGAGATGTGGTTATACAAACATCACTTGTCGAGTTCTTGAAAAAAAATATCCCTCAGCTTGAGATTACCTTTGTGACTCAAAAATTAAATAGAGTTTTCCTGGATAATCATCCCCATATTGATAGAACACTTTATTATGAAAAAAAGTCCGGGCAAAAAGATTTGAACCAACTTTTAAAGCTGATATCTGATATAAAAAAGACCAACCCCGATCTGATAATCGATCTTCATAACACTTTGAGATCGAAAGTGATGAGATTGCTGACTCCAAGTCTTCCTCATATGGTTGTAAATAAACGCTCTTTTTGGCGTAAATTATTAGTGTTAACCAAAAAAGATTTTCTGGCCAAACAATCACCTCAACATTTGAGAATTAGAGAAGACTTTTCGAGAATTTTTAATTTAGACGTCTTTAATGATAGTGATAAATTAACTCGAATCTCCGCAGACTTTGATCAAATTTTAACGCAAAAAAAACCGATACTTGTTATTGCCCCTGTTGCATCTTTTAAAACTAAGATCTGGCCTATGGAGCATTATGAGCAATTAATTAAACTCTTGAGGAGTGATTCCTATTTTTCTCAATATAAAATTGAAATTATAGCAGGTCCTGAGGATCGCTATTGTTCTGAGCTAGGACAAGCTTATTCAGATGAACTCGTTCAAAATAGGCAAGGTCAACTTTCTTTACATGAAACATGTTCATTGATTGCGAGTGCCAGGCTTTTAATTGGCAATGATACAGGAATGAATCATATTGCAGAGAGTTTCCATATCCCAACGATTACACTCTTTGGTTCCACTTCACCTAGCTTTGGCTTCAGACCGCACCTTGTGCATTCAGACTATATGTATAAGAATATTTCTTGCTCTCCTTGTTCTGTCACAGGGTCTAAGCCCTGTCATAGACCTACACATGAGTGCATGCTTGCGATAAAACCTGAAGAAGTCCATCATAAAATAAAATCTATCTTAGAGGTTCAGAATGCTTAACTGTCTTATGTTTTTGAGAATCCTAAGCTTTCCTATCCTCAGATACCTCTTCCCCTTGGTATCAAATAAGGCCAAGAAGCGAATTGATTTCGAACTTAAAAACCATACTCATATTCAATCCCTGAAAAAAGCTGAGGTAGGAATCGAGTTATCCTCTGAAGGAGAGTTGGAACAAGTCATCGTGGTGTTGAATGCTCTGATCGCAGCTGGAAAAACGGTAGAGCTTATTTTTTGCTCACCCAGTGTAGAGTCCCAGTGTTTAGAGTTACAGAAAAAGCATCCTGATCATATTCGATTATATCGCTATCCGATTTTATCGTTTAACCCATTATCTAAATTACTTAATCCACTCAAATGGCTTACTTGTGAAGAAATCTATTTATGTCGTTACGATTTTTTTCCTGAACTAATGAAGTACGCACAGAAATGTCGAACTTCAGTGCTTCTCTCGGCGACCATGATCAATTTTTCAAGTAAAAACAATCTGCAAAAAAAATACCTCACTGAATGCTATCGTCAATTTAATAAAGTTGTGTGTGTCAGCGAAAGTGATAAAAAGAGATTTGTGCAAACGATCGGGCTCTCGCCCAGTCAAATTGCTGTTTTTGATTTTAGAATTCCACGCATCTATCAAAGACAAGATGAAAAGCAGACAACTTATGAAAAAAAGTTGCCAGCCTTTAAAGAGATTTTAAATTTTCTAGAAAAACTAGGGCCAAAACAAAAGATGATTATGGGCTCATTTTGGCCACAAGAGACTAAGATCTTTCTTCAAAGTAAAGTCTCACTTGCAGGGAAGCATATCTTTATACTTCCTCATCAATTAGATCCTCTCAACCTTAAAATGATCAAAGATGATTTAAATGATTATGAGCTACCAGCGATTGTGGTGAGTAAAGAAATGAATTCATTTGAGATAAAAAAATCTATAGATGAGCATTTTCATAAAGGAGCGATTTGGATTCTGGATGTCAAAGGCATTCTTTGTGAGTTTTATGATGAATTCAGCTATGCCTATATAGGGGGAGGCTTTGGTGAGTCTATCCATAGTGTGATGGAGCCATTTCTTGCGCAAAACTTTATTGTGGTGGGTCCTGTGCATAAGAGATCTGCAGAATTACAATTTATTAAAGATCATCATCCCGATAGAATCAAATCTGTAAACGATTACTCTGAAGTTTTAAGCGCTCTTGATGAAACATCAATAGAGAATCTATCTGACAGTTCTCACAACCGAGAGCAATTTCTTCAAACCCAAAATGAAATCCTAAGTTGGTTGTTATGCTAAATAAAAAATATGACTCATGTTTTATAGGACTCAATTATATTTCTCTTATCAATGGTATTGCGAAGTTAAAAACAGGAAAGTCCGCTCTTATTATTGACGATGCCAAGTATTCATTTGCGAATCAGTGGTTTCTCAATATTGGAGAGTTAGAAAAAGGGGTGCTCGAAGAGATAGGGACTCAATTTGAAATTTCGGCTTTAAAAGATATTCAAAGTTACTTAAAAAATGAAAATACTATTTTAAGGCTTAATGAGACGATTATTGAATTCTCAGATGATTATTTTTTGAATCTCAAAGAATTGGCGCGAAAGGTTCCCGAATGTCTCAAGGATTATTTTATTCACGAAATTGAAAACTTGAATAAAACCAGCTTCAACCAAGAAATGGATATTTTATTAGATACCATCAAAAGAAATTCCCTTCACTGTAAAAATCCAGAAGAGCTCAATACTGTGTTTAGTATGAACCAATTTTATACCTTTCAGCTTTTTGAATATTTTTCTGATTTCCTCAACACCGATGATCCCTTGGCCAAACAGCTCCATTTTGTGTTGCAAATGTCCTTTCAAAATATATTTTCTAATGAGGTTATCAATTTAGAGAATCGCTATTTATTTTTGGCCCTGCTTACGAAGCGCTATAAAATCGACAATAATCAACTCATGAGAGATTTAAAACAAGAATTCACTCGCCTAGGTGGTGATCTTAAGGCCACTCAAATAAGCGATTGGGGGATCAGAGATGAACATATTCATTATGTCTTATTAAAGTCTATTGATGGGGTCACAGAGATTACGGATTGCTACTATTACGGTCAGCTGAATCTCCAACCGAAATTTGAAATGCGCCAAGAGGTGAATAAATTTTCGTCGATTATTATTTCTTACGCTCTAGACCATCCTTATACTGATTATTTTCGCAATAAAAGAGTAATCTGCAATGATGATAAAAAAATGGGAAGTGATTTTCCCTACTGGGAATTTTCTCTCGATCATCTAGGGCATCTGCAAGCCATATATAGTTATACCGATCAATTAGGAACAAAAGCTAGTTTTTATTACAACCAAGCTCTGGAAGACTTGTACCAATCTTTGGTTGGAATTTTTCCTGGACTGGACCGGGATCACTGGTTTGCCGCAGCAGAGTTAAAAAATGGACTGGACTCTTGGTATGAATATCCTGGCCTACAAAAAATGAATTTGATCCCCAAATCACCTAAACCCGTTCATCAGCAATATTATTTTGAAGACCAAAAAATTAAAAACCTTCACTTTATGGGACCCGAGCGGGGCCAAATCTTAGGTTTTTATGGTTATTTAATAGACTTATTTTCCGAAGTTTAATTTCTGCCTAAAATAAGCGAAAATACCTATATGAAAAATGAAAAAGGTCAGACGACTGTGGAGTATATTCTTCTCATGGCGGTGATAATCTCCATAATGATGAGTGTATTTAATCAATTAGAGGGATACTTTCTGCAAGGTCCGAACAGTATTCAAGGGCAGTTTCAATCTATTTTTCAAAACAGTATTTCTTCCAACTCGGCCTTTAAGTATTTCCGAATAAGACGTTAAGTACCTGAAAATTCACATGTAACTTAATAATTTTGGGCCAAAATCTGTAATTTTTACAGGTAATCCACAAAATAATGTATCGCGTCAATAGATTTGGTAGACTATGCCTGAAATATGTTTTTTAAGGAGTTAAAAATGAAAACACTAAAATTTCAAGTTGCCGGTGCGATTATGGGTTTAAGTCTAACCCTTGCTGCATTGAGTCCCGATAAGGTCCTGGCAAATGATGAAAGGTATCTTAACTCTGAGCCAATAAACATTAACGGTTATGTCCAGCCAGAGGTTGAAGCTACAGATCAAGAGTTAGAAACAATTCGTGGGGATCTGCAGCGAGCAGAAAATATGACCCATATTAATAAGAAAAAAGCTCGTACCTATAGAGAACTCGTCGATCAAACTGAAAAACTCTCAGAGTCTTCAGAAGAGATGATCGAGGAAAGACTAGAAGCTCAAAAAGAAATGGCCCAATACAATAAGAAAATCGATTGTATGATGGGACGAGCCTCAGGTCCTGAATGTGATCGCTATAATAAAAAGAAAAGACGAGATGAAGTGGTACAAGATGAAGTTCAGGTGGCCCAAGCGGCACCGGTTGTTGAAAAGAACGTAAAGCCTGCCAACTACGGTGATAATTTTGGTGAAACCATTAAGGTCTTGCCTTACACAGGACTCACAACTTTTGACAGTGAGAATGAAAATCTTGAAGCTAATATTTCTGCGGGAATTAAAGTTGAGTCTAATATCAACTCAAGATTCTCAGTTGGTATTGGGTTTAATTATACGTCGATGACGACGGAAGACTTTGGTAGTAATGGAAGTTATTTTGGAGCAGGTTATGGCTCAGGTGCTTGTTATACTTGTTATAATAATGCTTATAATAATTTTTATAACGGAAGAGAAATTCAATTTACCAATATGAATTTCAATATGTACTCTAAGTTCTTTATTGTGAAGAAGAATAGATTTAGACCTTATGTAGGTGCAGGTGTTGGTTATAATAGATCGAATATCTCATATAACGACAATAATTCTTTTTCTGGAGCTTATGGTTATGGCTATGGAAATTATAACTACCAATTTGGTGATGAAGAGCTTATTACCAGTTCTTTTAACGCTGAACTGATGGCCGGATCGGAAGTCATCTTTTCTGACACACTTGGTATGATTTTAGAGTTTAACTATATGCGAGGAATTGGTGGAAATATTTCTTCAGATAATGGAATTGATCCATTTAATGCTCCAGACCAGCAGCGACTTGAAGATCTGAATGAAGAATTGTCCAGAGCAAATATTCTTTCCCTATACGCGGGTCTTTTAGTCCAGTTCTAAACAATAAAATAAATTGTGAATAAAGTATGAGCTCCTCGAAATGAGGAGCTTTTTTATTTTCATGTGGACCATAAACCAGTAAAATAATAAGAAATTTAATGAAATGGAGTTCACTATGAAAGCGGTCTATCTCGTCCAGGGAAATCGAACACCTCAGTCAAAAGCAGGATCAAATTTAAAAAATGTAGCAGCCCCTTATTTGGGTCATTACTTAGTTCGAGATCTTGTGGATCAATGTAATATTCCCAATGATGAAGTTGATGAAGTCATTATAGGTAATGTGGGTAATCCTCCCAAATACCCAAACGTGGGACGAGTGATTGCATTGGAAGCAGGGCTAGACAAAAAGACCAGCGGCTATACGGTTCACCGCAATTGTGCTTCAGGTATGGAGGCGGTTTCTCAGGGCTTTATAAAAATCGCCAGTGGACGCAGTGATGTGATTGTCGCTGGAGGTGTAGAGAGCATGTCGAATATGCCTTTGATCTATGGTGAGGATGTTAAAGATTTTTTTGCTAAGCTTGCCATGGCCAAGACTCCTCAAGATAAATTGAGAACTATTGCCAAATTTAGAAAAATCCATGAATTTTTTAATCCTGTCATCTCTATTGTGCAAGGATTAACAGATCCTTTTTGTGGTCTGAACATGGGGCAAACAGCTGAAAAACTCGCTCGCGAATTTGAAATCTCGAGAGAAGAGCAAGATCGTTTTGCCAATGAATCTCATGCCCGTGCCATTGCTGCTCAAAAGGAAGGAAAGTTTTCTGATGAGATTATACCTATTGTAAAAGGAAAAAAATTAGACGAGTTAATGTATGAAGATGATGGGCCACGTGCCGACTCTTCCATGGAAAAACTAGCAAAATTGAAACCGTATTTTGAGAAGAAGACCGGTTCTGTCACCGTAGGTAATGCATGTCCTATCACCGATGGGGGAAGCATGTGGATGATGTGTTCAGAAGAAGCGGTTAAAAAATACAATCTTCAACCTATGGCCCGTCTGGTTGATTATCATTTTCATGGTCTAGAGCCTGAACGTATGGGTCTGGGTCCTGCACTTGCTCTTGAAGGGGTTTTAAAGCGATGTGATATGAGTTTGGGGCAGATGGATTTAGTGGAAATTAATGAGGCTTTTGCGGCACAAGTTCTTGCTTGTTTACAGGTGATGAAAGATGAAAAACTTGCCAATCGATGGGGAATCAATGCCATCGGAGAGCTGGATAGAGATAAACTGAATGTGAACGGGGGAGCGATCGCTCTAGGACATCCGGTAGGATCAACTGGTTCTAGGTTAATTGTGACACTTGCCCATGAACTTAAAAGAAGAGGTGCTAAGTATGGTGCAGCTTCTTTATGTATTGGTGGTGGCCAAGGTGGCGCGGTAATAATTGAGAATTTAGCTTAAGGTATAAAAATGAATTACGAAAAATTTAGTTTAGAAATAAAAGAAGGAATCTATTATTTAGGTTTCGGTAAAAATGAAGAGAAGTCCTTGACGGTTATCACTGAGAAAACGTTATTGGAATTAAATGATGCTTTTGATGTGATTAAAGCTGATAAAAATGCCAAAGGACTTGTTTTATTCTCTCATAAAAAAGACTGTTTTCTGGCCGGAATGGACGTCAGTGTTATTCAATCTTTAGGCTCAGAAATAGAAGCAGCGGAAGGCTGTGAAAAAGGGCAAGAAGTATTCAACAAATTAGAGGACCTTAAAATTCCGACAATGGCATTGGTGGATGGTGTATGTCTAGGCGGCGGGTTAGAAATGGTTCTGGCATGTGATAAAATTATGTGCTCAGATAGCTCTAGCACGAAACTCGGTCTTCCTGAAGTCATGCTGGGAGTTCTACCCGGCTTTGGGGGAACTTATCGTCTTCCTAAAAAAATCGGTTTGGTGAACTCTCTCGATATTTTACTCACTGGAAAACAACTACGAGCAAAAAAAGCAAAAAAACTAGGGCTCGTTGAATATGTACTCCCTCAAGAGCGGCTTTTACAGGTGGCCCAAGAATATCTTTTCAAAAAAGATGAAGATGAAAAGTCATTTCAAGAAACCCTCACAGAAAAAGCCAGTGAAAACTTCATTGCAAGAAGTGTTATATTTAGAAAAGCGAGAGGTAAAGTCCTTGATACCACAAAAGGATTTTATCCAGCTCCCTTAAAAATTTTAGAGCATCTTGAAAATAGCTACGGAAAAAATCGGAATACTTATTTAGCGAACGAAGCTAAAGCTTTTGGGGAACTCTCACAATCTTCTCAATCAAGAGCGCTACAACATATTTTCTTTCTACAAGACAATGCAAAAAAATTAGAAAATAAAGACCAGGTAAAATCAGTTCGTAGGGGAGCTGTTCTTGGTGGAGGAACTATGGGAGGTGGTATAGCCTGGCTGATGGCCAATAAAAATCAGGCTCCCATACTTAAAGATATTAACCAAGAAGGTCTCACTCTTGGGCTTAAACAATCGGCCAGTGTTTTTTCAAAAGCTGTGAAGCGCAGAAGAATGTCCCAAGATGATTTTGAGCGCAAGCAAAGATCTATTAAGCCTACCTTGAGCTTTGCTGGCTTTAAAAATGTTGATTTAGTGGTTGAAGCAGTGGTTGAAAATATGGATGTGAAAAAGAAAGTTTTTGCAGAAGTTGAAAAACATGTCACACCTGAATGCTTATTAACCTCTAATACTTCTTCATTAAGTGTTAATGAGATGGCCAGTGCCTTAGAAGACTCCTCTCGCTTTGCTGGACTACATTTTTTCAATCCTGTGAATAAAATGCCATTAGTCGAAATCATCAGACATAAAAATGTCAGCGATAAGACAATCAACCAGCTCTACAAGTGGGTGTTAGCGGTAGGAAAGACACCGGTGGTGGTCAACGATTGTCCTGGTTTTTTAGTGAATAGAATTCTTGCACCTTTTTTAAATGAATCTGCTTATCTTCTAGAAGAAGGAGTGAAGATAGAGCAAATAGATAAAGCGGTGCTTAATTTCGGTTTTCCCATGGGGGCCTGCAGGTTGATGGATGAAGTAGGCTTGGATGTATGCGCTCACGTTGGTGAGATTATGGAAGAGGGGCTAGGTGCTCGTGCTAAAGCAAATAAGCTTTCACAAAAAGCGGTAGAAAAAAATCTTTTGGGTAAGAAAAATAGAAAAGGATTTTATCTCTACGATGAAGAAGGTAAGTCAGAAGGGGTCAACCCAGAGATGGAAAAACTTCTGCCTCAAAATACAAAAACGTTAGATGAAACAGAGATACAAATGCGTGTGGTGTTGCCCATGATTAATGAGGCGGCGGCGATTTTATCAGAAAATATTGTCCAATCCGCAGCAGATGTAGACTTAGGACTTATCTTTGGTATTGGTTTTCCTCCTTTTCGCGGAGGACTCTTGAGATATGCTGATAATGAGGGGCTGGATCGTATAAGCACGGCCATTGAGCGATTTAGCAGTGAAGTCAGTGCTGAACGCTATCAACTGCATCCTTATTTAAAAGAGCTGGTTGAAAAGAAAAAGAAATTCTACGATTAATGAATTCATCTTTTCTTCGTTATTTTTTCAGCTATATTTTTAAATCTAAGACCAGACAAAAGCTTATTTTTTTGGCGATCATCGGGCTGACCCTTTCTTCTTTTTCTTTGACAGTATTGCAAGGGATTATGGGTGGGTTACAATCTGGCTTGATTCAGCGCTCACAAAATGTACTTGGAAGTGGTTATCTGAGTTTTAAAAATATTGATCTGCAAAACTCTGAGTTACAATCAATTTTTGATGAACTTCAGAAAGAGAATATTCCTTATTATTATGAGCTAGAGTTAGAGCTCATGATCCAAAATAAAGAGTATGTTTCTCCGATTATCATTCATGGTATCGATACTGACCATCCGCCACCCTTTTTAAGTGCTAAAAAAGATATTGCCATCGACACTTCTAATATAGTTCTCGGCGGAGATCTCGCACGGGCGCTCAGAGCGAATTATGGCAGTAAAATAAAAGTGACTTCACCGGCCCATACTGATTTTATTTTTGAAGAAATTCCCCGACAATCAACCAGTTATATCAGTGATTTCTTTTCCAGTGAGCTGCCTGAAATTGATTCACTTCATGGTTGGGTGAGGTTATCTTTTTTGCATAACCTGGTTCGAGAGCAGACGATCAATAAAGTGAGATTTTATGACGGAGATGAGGATAAAATAATTCAAATTATTCAACCTTATCAAAACTCCCTGGACGTGGAATATATCAGTTGGGAGAGTGAGCATTCAACGCTTGTGTGGGCCTTAAATTTAGAGACAAGAGTGATGCTATTTATATTTGCCTCTATGAGTCTTCTTATAGGAATATGTATCACCTCAGGCTTTCTTATTTTTTATAATAAAATAAAATTAGACCTCGCTAGTTTCTGGATTATGGGGATGAATAGAGATAAAATCTACCGCCTCATTTATATTCTAGGTCAATTGCTCTCCGTTTTATTTTGTCTCATTGGTGCAGGGCTTGGGCTTGTCTTTCTTTATTTACTAGACTCCAATCAAATCATGATTATGCCTGAGCAATTTGTTGAGAGAAATATCCCTGTGAAGTTCTCCTGGTCCAATACATTTGTCGCCTTTATTATTCCTTATACTGTGGCGAGTTTATTCACTTTTTACACTTTTAGAATTTTCAAAAAAGAGCAATTTTCTTTTCTAACTCAGATCAGAAAACTCAGTTAAAAATTTCATTTTTTTTGAACATTTGTTTAAAGCTTGCGGCAAAAATTTCCGTAATGTTATTTAGCAACTAAAAAACGGGATGTTTATGAGTATTGAGCAAGTTAGACCAAATGGATGGATTTTAGAAGATGTATTATCAGGAGCTTGGCATAAAGAGTATAAAATTGACCAAAATGCTCCCTTTAGTTTCTCACTCAAAGATTGCTCAAGCATCACAAAATTTATTCAATCAGAAGTAAAAAGTGTCACTGACATACATACCCAATACCTAGAGAATTTAAGCTTTGAAGCCAGACAATCTCAAGTGAAGCTTTGGGTGAAGCTCACAGATCAAATTATTCAAATGAGCTTATTGGATGTTTATCAATGCTTTTTAAAATATCTCAAAGATCAGTCTTTTGAAGATCAACTATTTAATGTCAACGAAGTTTCTTTCTTAGGGCCTACTGGACCTTTTACCAATATATCACTTATCAATTGTCTCAATGAAAGATTGATCAATCAATTTATCATGAGTGGTCTTATTTCTAATAAATTGCCTACGCGTAAATACAGAGTCAAAACTCACTCCATTTTGTTGGTTGAATTTGGTGAGCAAATGGAGCATAGAACGACTTTTGCTATGAAGCAAATCACAGACACGGGAATTTTATTTTCTACTAAAGATGATTTAGCGGTGCAAGAGTTATCCAAATCAGATGTGGTAAAATTCTATATGGACACTCGAGGTCTCAAAGATTTTGTGAATAATAATTTACAGACCACACATCAAAAAAATGATTTCTTTTATTCAGAAAATCAATTACGTTACTTTTTTATCGAAGAAAATAAGATTCAAAAAAACCTCAGTTTTCAATCCAATGAAACCAATGAGTATTTCTTATTTTGTCGTTATCGTCATATGTTGGAGAGTGATATCCCTCATATCTTTATGGAGTTTTCCGCTAAATTAGATGATTATTTCAAGTATTTAGTTAGCGCCTAGTCTTCATACTTTACATGATAGGCAGCTGAATTATCGAGACTTTCTCGTCTTTTATCATAGCGCTCAGTTGTGGTGATTTTAGAATGCCCTGCAAATATGGCCACATCCCGAATGGGTGTTTTTTGAGTGTCTAGTAGATGGGAGATAGCCGTGGCACGGCAACTGTGTGGAGAAACTTTTTTGGTAATGCCACAGAGCCTAGCATATTTTTCAATAATTCGATAAACCGTTGAGCCATCCATTGGGGCTGTATTTTTACCTTTAAGGGTGCTCTGAATCAGAAAATCATTTTCTTCGAATTGAATACCATAATTGGCCATAGCGTCCATATAGTTTTTTAAGGCCATCTGCACATCAGGGTTTAAAGGGAGATGCCTATCCTTATCACCTTTTCCTCGTATCTTGACCACATAATGAGAGCGTTCTTGATAGATGTCTTTGATTCTAATTTTCACCAATTCGCTCCGTCTAAGCCCCAAGGAAAATAAGAGATACATAACAAGCCTATGCATATGACCTTTTTTGGTTGAGAGGTCAGGCGCCTTAATCATCGCCACCACTTCTACATCGTCAAAAGCAAGGGTTGGACTTTCTGTTTGAACTTTCGGGAGCTTGACGATATCCAGGGGATTAAATTCAATTAAATTTTGGGCCAGGCTCCATTTCATAAAAGAGCGAACAGCAACCAATTTGCGATTGATAGTGGCTGAACTATAGCCTTTTTCCAAAAGTTCATCTCGGTAGATTTGGAAGTGTGCACCTTTGATTTGATTGGGGTGTGAAACCAATAGGCCCCCTGAGCGCAAAAATTTAAAAAAACTCATGAGGTCACCCACATAAGCTTTTTGGGTTTGCTTAGAGATAAACTGACCTATAAAATCCTCAATAAAATCTTGGATTTTGATTTTTTGATGTTCAGCTTCTTGAAACTTTTTATAGAGCCTCTCGTCCACATCATCATGACGTGTAAGTTGACTAGAAGACACGGTTAAATCTTTCTTTTTTGCACCCATATACTTATTTTAACGCAAAGCTATTTTAACTTCAAATTGGCAAGACTTGCTAGGGCGTTATTGCGAATATCCGTTTGTCTTTGAGGTTTGCCCCCTGCTCTTCCACCAGTTGACCTGTTGCCACCTTTCTTTGGACCTGAGGTATTTCGACTTCCAGATTTTTGATGAACCACTTCAGAATCAGACTTACAGCTCAAAGCAATTCTGTTGCGATCCAGGTCAACCTCAGTCACTCGAACTTTAAGCTCTTGCCCAACCTTGAGTTTATCCAGGGGATTTTCCACAAACTCATTGCTGATTTGAGAAATATGCAAAAGACCACTTTCTTTTACCCCTAGGTCAACGAAGGCTCCAAAATTTGTGATATTATTCACCACTCCTGTGTACCATTCTCCAACTTTGAGATCACCAATCTTGCGCACGTCTTTTCTAAACTCAATGGACTTAAACTCTGAACGAGGATCTTGTTTAGGTGCTTTAAGAGAATCCACAATATCTTTGAAAGTGAGCTCTCCAATTTCTTCTTTGAGTTTTGAATCAGAAGAGAGAGTGGATATAAGTTCTTTATCACTGACAAGGGTTACAAGGTCTTTGCTATTATCTTTTGCCCAACTCTCGAGTACACCATAACGTTCTGGGTGAATAAAAGTTCCATCCAATGGATTATCTCCATTATAAATACGCAAAAAACCCGCTGACTGCTCAAAGACTTTTGAGCTAAATCTTGAGACCTCTAGGAGCTCTTCTCTGTTTTTAAATTTTCCCGATTTTTCTCTATGTTTAACAATATTTTGAGCAAGCGTAGGTCCGATACCTGAAATATAAGAAAGAAGAGGAGCTGAAGCGGTATTGAGATCCACTCCAACAAAGTTCACGCAATTTTCAACCACACCTGTAAGAGATTTTTTTAATCGCGCCTGATTAACATCATGTTGATATTGTCCAACACCAATGGATTTAGGGTCAATTTTAACTAGCTCTGCCAGGGGGTCTTGAAACCTTCTCGCAATAGAGATGGCCCCTCTTACTGTGACATCTTTGTCTGGAAATTCTGCTCTTGCAATATCAGAGGCACTATAAATGGATGCTCCAGCTTCATTGATAAGAGTGGCTTTGACCTTATCATCTTGAACCGCCTTGATATTATCTTCGATAAACTCTAGGGTCTCTCGTCCATTCGTTCCATTTCCAATAGCTATATACTTTATATCAAAGGCTTCTATCATTTTCTCAATGATGAGCTTAGATCCTGCCACATCACATCTTGGCTCAAAAGGATAGATAACATGATCACCGATATACTTTCCAGTGTTATCAATGACAACGACTTTACAACCTGTTCGAACTCCAGGGTCAATTCCTAAAACAGCCTTTGAACCCAAATAAGGTTGTAGCAGAAGGTTTTTTAAGTTAACTCCAAAGACTTTGATGGCCGCTTCATCTGAGGCATTTTTAAGCTCTGTTTTAACTTCCAAATCAAGGGAACTTCCAATGAGGTTATTGGCTTTTTGAGCAAGCTTCATCAGCAGCTCATAATTTCCAAGTTTTTCACCATCGGCAAATTGATTGGCCTCGATGACTTGGACTCCGTAATCACTCTCAAGAACGACTTCTACTTTGAGCACTTTTAAATTCATACCTCTTCTCATCGCCATAAAGCGGTGAGAGTTTTTTGGGTCCGCCACTTTAGAAATTTCTTCTTCAAACTCAAAAAAGTCTTTAAATTTGATATGATCTTTGATGGTTTCAGCATCTTTTCTTTTACTTGATCGAATTTTAGCTGAACGCCAATATTCTTCTCTGATTTTTGCTTTTGTCTCTGGGTGATGAACAAAAGTTTCAACGATAATATCGCAAGCCCCTTCAATCGCATGATTGATATCTTTCACTTTATCTTTTACAAACTCTGTCGTCAGAGCATCGAGATCTTCGAGGTAATTCTTTTTACTGGTCAGGAGATTCTCTGCAAGAGGTTCAAGCCCAAGTTCTCTGGCCACCATTGCCTTCGTCTTCTTTTTGGACTTATAGGGAGCATAGAGATCTTCTAACTCATTAAGGGTGCTTGCTTTTTTTATTTTGGCTTCAAGAGCAGGAGTGAGCTTTTCCATTTTTTTAATGGTCTCAAGAATATACTCTCTTCTTTTTTCTCGTTCTATGTATTCTTCATAAAATGTTTGGATATCACGAATTTGAACTTCATCTAAATTTCCCGTGGCTTCTTTTCTATAGCGGGCCACAAAGGGAATGGTGCACTCCTCAGTGATCAACAAGTTGAGAGTGGATATAACTTTATTAACGGCAATACCTGATTTTTCTACTACATAAGCACAGGCCATATTATCTAATGACATTCATTGTCTCCTTTTCGAATTTGTTAATTTTATAAGAAACCACTAAAATTAATCAATAGAAACAACGAAAGAATTGGGTTTTTAAATAAGATTAGATGGGAAAAGAAACAAAAAATATTGTAATTGTGGGGGATGGGGTCGCTGCTTGGGCACTTGCTTTTTATTTGCGTGAGTTTTCAGTGAAAATCATCAGTGGAGCAAAGCATAATCACACGTGCTCATTTAACTCCACATCTATTAATTGTCTAAGAGGAACTGAGCGGGGAGTGAGTTCATTAGGGGATTTGATCTGTGATTCAATGGATGAATTTGAAAATTTTTTCCAAACCCATAGTCCTAAGGGGGTGGACTTAGGCTATGAGTATCAAATTTGGAATGAACTTGATCATGATAAATGGGTGCGACGTTACCCGGAGTTTCTGCAAGTTCAAAATGATTCTTTTCTCTCCCAGCATATAAAACGGAACTCTTTTTATGTTCCGAATACTGCTTATTTTATAAATCCTCAAGAGCTAAGAAAGTGGCTTTTGGATCATTCTCATGCTCAAGTACAAAGTGACTTTATAACAGAGATAAGTTTAAATAAAAATGAGTACACACTAAATGGTCTCAATGGCGACTATCAGGCAGATATGGTGGTCTTGGCCTGTGGATTTCAAACACGGTTTTTGACCCCAAATACAGACGAATCTTTTGCTTATTACCTAGACCATTGCAAACCGGTGGTAGGAGATTATTTGGAATTGAGTCATGCAAGAGATCATTTTCCCAAGTGGCAGGAGAGTTTTAATTTTGCCGTAGGGAAATACCATTTTATTTATAGACATGCCGAAAATAAAATTCACATCGGCTCAACATCCCTTAATTTAGAATCAAGAGAGCTTGCAGATAAAGATCTTTTGAGAAAAATTTATCATGATGTTTCGGCCCAATTAAATTTTGAACTCCCTATCTTTGAAAGCTTCTCAGCTCATTGTGGAGTAAGGCATAAAGGTCATAAACGCTTACCTTTTTGGGGCAAAATTGATGACCACAAACTTTTTAGTGTTTGTGGTCTGTATAAAAATGGATTTAGTTTTAGTTTTTTAGCGGCCAAAGAATTGGCAAGAGAAATTTCTGAACTCTAAAATTGCATCTCAGGTACATCACCTTCAACTTTCAAGGGAGCTTGTGTTTTCTCTTTGATTTCTTCAACACTCACACCTGGTGCGCGCTCAAGTAAGTGAAAAACACCATCGACCAGTTTCATCACTGCCAAGTCCGTCACCACCATTTGCACACAATTCACTCCGGTAAGGGGAAGAGAGCATTGATTTAATATTTTAGATTCCCCATGTTTATTAGCATGAGTCATGGCCACAATAATATTTTCTGCTCCGGCCACAAGATCCATGGCCCCGCCCATTCCTTTAACTAACTTACCAGGGATCATCCAAGAAGCCAGATCACCTTTTGCGTCTACCTCAAAAGCACCAAGCACAGTGAGATCAACATGACCTCCACGAATCATAGCAAAGCTTGTTGCCGAATCGAAGAAAGCAGCACCAGGTGCTGCCGTTACCGTTTGTTTTCCTGCGTTGATTAGATCAGCATCGACATTTTCTTCTGTCGGGAATTCTCCCATACCCAAGAGTCCGTTTTCTGACTGAAGCATAATCTCTATGTCTTTAGGTACATAATTGGCCACAAGAGTTGGAATACCAATTCCTAAATTTACGTAATAACCGTCTTTAAGTTCTTTGGCGATTCTTTGGGCTATTTGTTCTTTAGTTAAACTCATGACTTCACCGTCCTTTGCTCAATTCGTTTTTCAAATGAACCTTTAATTACTCTATGAACAAAAATTCCTGGGATATGAATTTGATCCGGATCTAGTTCACCAACGTCTACAATCTCTTCCACTTCTGCGACGGTAATCTTTCCTGCTGTTGCAATCATAGAGTTAAAATTTCGAGCGGTTTTTCTGAAAATTAAATTTCCGTAACGGTCTGCTTTCCAGGCACGAACCAGAGCAAAATCAGCTTTGGGATAAGCTTCTTCAAGCACATACATTTTTCCGTTATATTCTTTTGTCTCTTTTCCTTCAGCGACTTTTGTTCCATAGCCTGTGGCCGTATAGAAAGCGGGGATACCTGCACCGGTCGCTCGAATTTTTTCAGCTAATGTTCCTTGGGGAGTAAGTATAACTTCCATCTCACCTGAGAGGAAAAGTTCTTCAAAGAGTTTATTTTCACCTACATAAGATCCAATCATGGTTTTAATTTGTCTTTTTTCTAAAAGTTTTCCCAATCCAAAACCATCGACACCTGCATTATTCGAGACACAAGTCAGACCCTTGACGCCACTATCGGCTACTTTTTGAATAAGTCCTTCTGGGATACCACAGAGGCCAAAACCTCCCACCATAATCCACATATCATTTGAGATGCCACTCAGCGCTTCATCATAAGATGTTACGACTTTATCCAATCCGGCCATCGATACTTCCTTTTTGTGAGAAATTTGTTAAAAAAACAGGCTTAAGACTATAGAAAATTAATACTTTTGGCCAGAAGTACGCAGTGCAATGTGTGTTTATTTTATGGGTATTGTTAAATTAAACTTAAGATTAAAATTTTGGAGTTTTTCTGATGAATAAAATAACAGATTTTTTTACAAGTCTTGCGCAAAAATATCTTCCTAGTGCTTATGTTTTCTCTCTGTTACTCACACTTTTTGTTTTTTTAAGTGGGGTGATTTTTAAACAAAAAAATCCCTTGGTGATGATCGAATATTGGGGAGACGGCTTTTGGAATCTGTTAAGCTTTTCTATGCAAATGACTTTGATCCTTTTGTTTGGATTTACCCTTGCAAAAACAAAATGGGTTCATGCCACTCTCACAAAAACCGCAGGACTGGCCACAAATAATACTTCTGCAGTTTTATTAGTGACACTGGTAAGCTGTCTTGCCTGTTTGTTATCCTGGGGGTTTGGATTAATTGTTTCCGCTTTATTTGCTCTTGAGGTTGCAAAAAAAGTAGAGAAGGTTAATTTTGGGCTGTTAATCGCGGCTAGCTATTCAGGCTTTTTAGTATGGCATGGTGGATTTTCTGGTTCTATACCTCTAAAGCTGACAAATCCCTCTGAGGAGATGAAAACGATCATTGAAAGTGAAGCCCTTCCTTTGAGTCAGACCTTATTTAGCTCTATGAATATCTCCATTGTCTTTATGACAATTTTCACCCTCCTGGTGTTGAATTATTTTTTCAGCAGAGATAAGAGAAATCTCCAAGCCAACTTTAGTGTAGAGGAGAAAGTTGAAAAGAAAGATTCTCTTGCCCCCAAAGAAGGAGCTAAAAAGTTAGAGGACTCCCCACTCTTAAGTCTTACCATTGGGGCATTAGGAATGATATATGCTCTTCAGGTTCTATTCACCGGTGGAAGCCTAAGCTTTAATCTGATTATTTTTATTTTCCTAATGCTGGGAATACTGCTCCATGGTTCACCCAGTAAATTTTACGGCAGTTTTAAGACTTCGGTTGAGCAGAGTGCAGGTATTATATTACAATTTCCTTTTTACGCAGGAATCATGGGGATGATGGCCAGCTCAGGTATGGCGCAAGCATTGAGTGAGTTTTTTGTCTCTCTCGCTAGTCGCGAAACCTTTTTGATCTACACCTATATAAGTGCTGGGATTGTGAATTTTTTTGTACCCAGTGGGGGTGGACAATGGGTCATTCAAGGGCCCATCATTCTACCCGCGGCTAAAGAGTTGGGAGTGAGCCTTCCTAAGGCGGCGATGGCCATAGCCTGGGGAGATGCTTGGAGTAATATGGTGCAACCTTTTTGGGCGCTGCCTTTGTTAAGTATTGCGAAAATAGAATTAAAAGATATTATGGGCTATTTAGTGATCATATTTTTGGCCACAGGACTTGTCACTAGTGCCATTTTTGCCTTAGCTAGTAGCTAAAGGTCACTCTATAATTTTTGCAAGTTATGAATATTGCAGGCTATGATTATGGACTGTGTTTTGCACAGTAAAAGAGCACTAGAGAGAGGTAAAACTAAAGGATGACTATGAAAATTTTACAATTCGTAATTATCATTTTACTGGCCGGCTGTACCTTTGAGAAAGGGTCTGTTTCATCGCAACCAGGAGCGATCAATGCTAAAAAAATGAGTGTCAGCTTTGGGAAAACAGTTAAAACAGGAACACCTAAAAAATTAATTAAATGCAATCAATATTGCTCCATTAATCTACTTAAAAAAACAAATAAAGAAGATTTTAATTATCTCGCATTTGAGAACTTTGGCTTTAGAGGAATCGGAAGATGCAGAGGTCATGCTCTGCTTACACAAAAACTTATTTACTTAGCTCAGTTTGATGCCACTGCTGGTTGTGATTTAGATCAACTTGAATGTGTGCAAACATATCGAGAGGGGATTAATAAAATTTTACATTTTAAAACCCACACCTTTAAAGGTTTTAGCAATATGTACGAATTTTCTGAGCACCCCAAAATCGCCCCCATTTTAAGAGGCATTGTTGCAGGAACATCCAGTCGCTTTAGAGCAGGAAATGGAAAAATAGAAAATCAAACTTATAAAACTCCTCAGCTCAACACTTTCTATGAGATTAAAAGCAGAGTAGAGCGCGGAGAGATGCCTTATGTAGGAGTGCAGGGTTTACTCACCGGGGCCCATGCGGTACTTGCTTATAAAGTTGCTCATGTAGGTTCCCATTCTGTACTTTGTGTAAAAGATCCAAACTACAGCTCAGGCACCGCTCAAATCTGTGAGCATTATTTTTATATTGTCGATGATGAGGTTTATTTTAAACGAGCGGATAAAGATTCAGATAAAATGACATATTTTAGTCTCACAAGTGATGAGGACAAAAGAGTGGTTAAGTATAAATCCGCTCTCAAGGCCCAATGTCTTAGGGAGAGTAAAGCGGCTAAGTTATGTAAATAACGAGTCTTTTGATTAATTTGCTCAGGTGTTTTGCTAATTAGGACGACAAGTCTCATATGAGCGATAATCAGTATGTAAAAAGTGTGACCCATTCCAAAAGATTTCTGCAGGCGGTAGAAGATCTCAAAGAGCAACTCAAGGGACAAAGAGCCGAGACGAGAATCAATAATAAGCATCTCTCACAGATAACGGAATTAGCTAAATCAGCACAGGAAGAAAAGATCGTTCAACTGGAACAAGAGATCGTAAAAATGAAAGAAGATCTCAAGTGGGCCGATACCTCAGCTGAACCAGCAATTGATCTGACTCCAGATCATCTTATGAAAAAACTAAACATTCTCTAATTTATTTAAGACCCACTGGGGATCATCCAACGGTAAATCATGGCCGGCATTGGGGTGTTCAATATATGGGGCATGGAAATGCTTGGCTATATTTTTTGAACATTGAGAAGAAGCTAAGCGATCATGTTTGCTGGCCAAGACAAAAAGCGGAATATTGAGGTGGCCGGGAAGTCTAAACTTTGCAGCTGCAGTTAATTGTTTGAGGACCAGTTTTTTTTCTAAGCTATATTTTCGAGCAATTTCTTCAGACCAATCTAATCTTTTTTCGTCAATCTGAATCATATTCGTTGTGAGTTCTAAAATTTTTTTTTCTCTTTTGCGTATATCTTTTTCAAACATGAGTTCAATAAATGTTTTGATCGCGTAAGGTCTGAGCCTTTGGTAGAATTTAGAGGCTCCTGTTGCTGAGCTATTGATAGTCACAATATTTTTAAAATCCTGGGGATAGCGGTGAGCCCAATCAATGGCCACCATTCCTCCTAGTGAAATAGCGCAAATGCTCCAATCATCTCCCTGAGTGCGAGATTTTAGAAATTCAGCTCTCAATTCATCGGTGATGTCAGCAATACTCATGGATTGAGCTTGATGTCCTTTTTCTATCCCTGGAAAGTTGAGTCGCAATACTTGATCTGAGGAGTTGGACAAATCCTCTGCAAACTTACCCCAGTGATCAATATGACGACCAAGGCCTCTTAATAATAGCCATTTCATAAACATGTCCTTTACAATAGATTTTAGGAGGAGCTTATGAAGATTGCAATCATAGTTTTACTAGTGTCACTTTCTAGTAGTTTTGCCGGGAGTATTTGTACTCATAAAAATCAAGTTTATTTTAATACGCAAATTCAAACGGGTATTTTTGCAGACACAGGGCGATGTTTTATCTCTCTCTCAAAACAATATAAACCTAATCTTATCTATAGATCCCATTTGTTTACTTCTCTAGGTGAGCATATGGTTTTTAATTCATTTGGACCAGGGCCTATTGCCACCCATACAGGGGCAAGAGTTTTTCTACACCTCCCAAGAGTACAGCCTTTTAGTTATCAGCTAGCGGATGCCCTCGTTACCTTGACCCTTCCTAATGGAAACCAAGTGATCTTTGATGCAAAAAATGCTCAAGTTATAGACTCAATTGGCTTCGATATGCAGGAATCTCCAAGTGTGAATAGAAATAATCTGGGTGGGATCAATGTCTATTCTTCCGATCATACTTGGCTCGATTTTGGTTTTACTTTGGGGTACTCACCTCTGGCAGATTTAAATCGAGAGTTTGAAGTTCATTTCCCTGATCAAGTTTGTAGCGGTGTGAATCGTGATTTATTCACTCTGGTCAATGGAAACGTTGTTTGGAAATACAAGAGTGATCAGGCTCTTTTAGCTAAGTTAGAATCTCTTTGTCTTTAATAAGGTGTGAAATACCTAGAGCTTGATGAGCAGACATTTCTGATTAAAATCACAGATAATGATATGCACCCCTATCTGCAGCAAGGCGACTTAGTTAGAGTGGAGAAACCAGGAAATGATTTATTTCTCTTGGGGGATATCATTGTCTTTAAAGAGCCTCATTTTAAAAAACATCTTGTTCATCGGGTGATAAGCTCAGGTTTTAAAGGTGACGCTAAAGCTGAACTGGCGCCCCCTTTTGATTTTGAACTAGTTGGGCTGGCCACTCATAGGGTCATCTTTTGTGAAGATGATAAAGTTAAGATTATTCCTTTGAGGTATAGATTATTCCAGTTTTTATTTGCAAAGGTTTCTGGGCTTTCCCTTAAATTCAAGGTCGCTCAAATTGTGTTGATGGCCATGGGAGTGTGTGTGAGAGCTTTTGAAAATATGAAGACAAAAAAGGTCAGCATGAAGCTGACCTTATTGAGTTAAAAATTTATTTTAGTAATCTTCGTCAGATGCGCTTGAATCTGAAGTCGTAATTTCTTCTTCATACACTTCATCAGACACTGGCATGCTATCATCTTCTACGATTATTTCTTCGTTATCTGAGTCGAGATTTAAGTCACTCTGAGCGTATTCGCTATTCGCCCAAACATTTGCTGTTACTAGTAATAGAATTAAAAACTTCATCATAGGTTCCTCCTGATATAGGGTATTATCGTCCACTTTTTTATTATGTTATAATCGTTTTATTTGCTATAATAGTTAGGAAAAAACTAAGTGAGATTTTATGGAAAAACCTAACTACAACCATCTCTATTATTTTTATATCGTTGCCCGAGAAGGGTCGATCAAAGCTGCTGCGGACAAGCTCCATGTGTCTCAACCTACTATTAGTGATCAAATAAAACTGCTAGAGGAATTTTTTCAGACCAAACTCTTTGAACGTAGAAATAGATCCTTGGTACTGACAAAAGCTGGAAAGCTTGCCACCCAATATGCTCAAAATATTTTTGATCAAGGTCAAGAGCTCACCATGCGTCTTAGAAATAAATTACAGCTGCCTAAGTCTTCAATAGATATTGGAATTACCCAGCATATGAGTCATTTCTTTCTCTATGATAGTTTACTTCCTTTGCTAGAAACAGGGGAAGCTGTGGTTAAAATCACTGAGCAACCTAGGCATTTGCTATTGGCCGAATTAGAGGAGGAAAAACTCGACCTTATCTTCTCAGATAGCAACGAAGGGTTGAGTCAAAGTATGAATGCCTATCGCTTTGGGGTCAATAAGACTTATGTTCTTGCCCATAAACAATTTCGAAAATACAAAAAGTCATTTCCTGAGAGCCTTGGGGAGCTGCCGTGTATGCAATACACCAGTGATTCTCAACTTCGCTATGAAATAGAACTTTATTTTGCAAAATATGGTCTCGCACCCAAAGTGATTGGAGAAGCAGACGATATCGAGTTGCTACAATTGGTGTGTGAGAGAGGGCTTGGCTTTATCATCGTCCCAGAAGTGGCCAAAAAACGAATGCTGCAAAATAAAGATCTTATGGTACTGGGAGAGTTGGCCGAGCTGCAAACAACTATTTGGTGTATTAGTAAAAAATCTTATGATGGGGTGGGGCAAACCCTACTCAAATAAAATTAGTAAAACTCTCGAGTAAATAGCTCCAGCTCTTTGACTAAGTTATTGATTAATGGCGAACCAAATTTATAACGTGAGTAACAAATCGAAATATTATGTTTGGTTTTGGTGAGCTTGGGAAATTTAGTGGGGTTAATTTCTTTGAGCTTTTTTGCTTTAACTAAATCCCTGGCCACTTGAGTGGGAAGAATACCTATGCCCACACCACCACTGGTCAGGGCCTTAACCGTTTCTAAGCTAGATGCTTCATAAAGATGATTGTCTTCTCGGTATTTATTAAGAAAGGTTCCAATTTTTTGATCCGCTAGCTCTACTGTTTGATTCATGATGATCAAAGGGGCTGATTGGTGGTCTTTATAAATTTTTGTATCAGTTGACTCATAATAAGCAAATTTATCTTCAGCGAGTTTTTCATTTATCGTGTGTTTTGATTCTTTGGGCTCAATAATAAAAGCGAGATCACATTGCCCATCAATGAGCTTTTTATGCATTTGATTACTGCGACCTGTGAGTAGTCGAATGGTTAATTCCGGATAAACTTTATTGATGTAGTTGATAAACTTAGGCCAAAAATAAACTGCAATACTATCATAAGTGCTAATAGTCACACTGGTGTTCATTGGATTCTCCATTTTGGAGATGTCGTCTTGCATTTGTTCAATATGAGAGAAAAGAATCATGCAATATTCATAAATAATATTTCCTTCTACCGTGAGCTTCACGCCTTTGGGAGTTCGGATAAAGAGCTCTTTTTGTAAATCCTCTTCTAGAATTTTGATCGACTTGGTAAGGGAGGGCTGAGTAATATAGAGCTTTTTAGCTGCTTTATTGAATGAGCCCATTTTGGCGATGGCATAGAAATAATTAAGTTTTTCGAGATGATCTATTAGCATATAGCCATTAGTTATGGCCTATAGTCTTAAAAGTCAATTTATTTATATGTCAAAAGTTGTTAAAAAATCTTTAGGAACTAACTCAAGGAGAAATTATGCAAAAGTTATTCAGTTGTATCCTCCTCATCGCTTCTTTTCAACTAATGGCCCAGGAAGGAAGAAATGTCTCGGAGTACAATTTAAATGAGCAAGGGGTGGGGCTTTTTCACCATATCAATGGCAAGGTCTATGATCCCGTTTCTTTTTTCCCTGAAGGGGGAAGCACTCCACTTATAGGTAAGAAAGAATTTGCTCTTATGTATGATCAAGTAGAGTATTTCTTTGCCAATGCAAAAAATATGAAAACCTTTTTAACAGATCCTCTCAAGTATGAGCCCACTTATGGGGGATGGTGTGCCCGGGCCATGGTGGTTGGAAGTAAGATAGATATTAAACCCGAGTATTTTACCGTTGATGGACGTAGAATTTTCTTTTTCGTCAACAGCCGAGCGAAGAGATTTTTTGACCGTGACATTAAAGGTAATGCTGCTCAAGCTGATGCTCATTGGAAAAGAATCTCCGGTGAAAGCCCACGACTCTAACTAAAAGAGAAATGAAGATGAAGCAAACTTTATTGATGACCATTTTTTTCTTAATGCTAAGTTGTAACTTAGAACTGATCATTCAAGAGAGATCGGATTTAGAGTTTGCTGATTCACAAAGCTTTGCTCTTTCAAGTTCGATTGATTTTGCAGAGATAAAAAAAGAAATACTAACTCCTCATTGCATAGATTGTCATAGAGATTATTCTCAGTATGAAGCTGTCTTTGATCAAAGTAAACAAATACAAGAAGAAATTGAAAACAATCGAATGCCAAAGAATCAATCACCGCTTACGAGAGAATTAAAGCAAATGGTTAACTCTTGGGTGAGTGCAGGAGCACCTTTCTCAGTAGAGAATCAAAAACCTGACGAGATCAAACTTGCACCCCATTGGGAATCGTTGTCGCAAAAAGTCTTTTTCCCAAAATGTGTTCGATGTCATAATCCGAATGGACAAGCGAGCTTCTTCCCATTGGATAAGTATGAAGACTTTGTGAAAAACCAAGACTATCTTCTCAATAATTTTGAAGATGTGGAGAATAGTTTATTAGTTGAAGTGCTCACTGATCCAGTAGAGCCTATGCCACCGATTTGGTCAGAACTTGAAAGAGTTTCAGCTGAAGAGTTGGCCGTGATTAAAGAATGGATAAAGAATAAAATTCCGAGGAAATAATGTTAAGTCATATTAAACGAAAAAAATTTCAAGTTGAACAATCTCGCGCTATAGCTCAGGAACTCTTAGATATTTTTCGTGCGAGACGAAGCACCCGTGATTTTGTGTCTGAAAAAATTGATGATGAAATTATTGAGAATGCGATTCGCGTGGCAGGAACAGCCCCCAGCGGTGCTAATAAGCAGCCCTGGCACTTTGTAAGTGTGGGAGATGAAAACATTAAATCCGATTTACGGCTGGCGGCCAAAAAACAAGAACTAGATTTTTATATCAATCGGCCCAATCAACAATGGCTTAAAGATCTCAAGCATATTCACACCAACGAAGATAAGGAATTTCTTTTACATGCTTCCCATTATATTTGTGTTTTTTACCGCAACACTGATGAAGAGGGGAAAAATTATTACGCTAAAGAGTCCACAGGTCTGGCCACAGGAATGCTTATTTCCGCACTTCATTTAAGTGGGGTCTCCTGTTTAACCTATACCCCTAAAAATATGAATTTTATGCGAGAATCCCTCAACTTACCTAAAGATTTCAAACCTTTTATGATGATTGTTGCAGGAATCCCCCCGGAAAACCTTGAAGTTCCAGTGCTTAAACAAAAATCACTTGATCAGATAAGTGACTTCTATTTCTAAATTAATGTTTTACTAAAACAGTCCGATAAGAAAGAAGTGAAATATTTTATTCTTTTATACATCCTTATGGTTATGTGTTCTCAGGTTTTTGCTCAAAATGCTAGACCCACTGGTGTCTATTGGGATGGGACTATCATTGACTCTGTGCCGCTTCCTCTCCATGGTTGTGGTTATAAACACCTTAATGAACAGTATATGGAATGGCATGGTCTCACACAAGACTGGGTTAAAATTTGGGGGACAGACCCTTTGATATCCATGATTCAAAACGCAGCAGCTGATATTAGACGTCGCTATCCCGGATGTGATCGCCTCCAAGTTGAAGACTTAAGTGCTGAGAATGGGGGAGATGTAGATGGTCACAAATCTCATGAAAATGGTCTAGATGTGGATCTAGGTTTCTATCGAGAAGATTGTATTGAGCATGATCCCGTGGCCACTAATGAACCTTATGCTCCTTCCATGGTGGTGAACGGTCAAACATCGAGTAATTTTGATTTAGAGCGGAACTGGGAGCTTATGAAAGCGCTTCATCGTTATGGGGATGTGGCACGAATCTTTATTGATCAGACCTTAAAAAACTCATTATGTGAATACGCCAAAGCCCGTGGTGAATATAATGATAATAGAGAAGTTCTAAGAAGTCTCAGGCACGTCACAAATCACGCCGATCATATTCATGTTAGACTCAACTGCCCAGAGAATGCTACAAACTGCACTAATCAAGGGGCCCTTACTGGTGGCACAGGCTGTCCTTAATTTATAATTTTGTTTGTTTAAAAATATCGATCATTTTTTGACTGATAGGGTTGGTGTGCTTTTCTTTTCTATAAATAAGACAGATTTTATCTTTAAATGTGGGAGCTCCAGAGATCGCTTTGAGATTTTTAAAATTCTGCGCCACTCGCGTAGGTAAAAGTCCATGGCCTAAACCACTCGCTGACAATTTCGCAATCACTTCTAAATTTCCAGAATGAATATGTCCATTATACTGAGTTGATTTTTTTCCCAGCTTTTTAAGTATAAACAGAGACTGAGCAAGTTCAGGATCATAAATTAACTTTTGTGCTTGTTTTCTAGCCCCGAAGAGAGTGACTATGTCTTCACCCAGAGGATGGATAACGAGGTCAGGATGCTCAATAGGGTTAATAACCAGAGCAAAGTCTATCTCCCAGTTAATAACTTTTTTTGAGATTTCTCTGGATAAACCATGATGAAGTCTAAAATTTATATAAGGGTATTTTTCAAGAAATTTAGGGAAAATAAGATGGAGAGTATATAAGGCCACTGAAGGGTGAACACCCAGAGAAAATTCTCCTCTCGCATTTTCATTATCTGTCGTCAGGATTGATTGTGACTCTTCCCAAAGAAGAACGAGTTTTTTGGCCCTGCCTAAAAATTCTTCCCCCACCTTTGTTAGTTGCACTCCATTCTTTTGTCGCGTGATAAGCTCTGCACCTAATTCGC
This sequence comes from Halobacteriovoraceae bacterium, assembly GCA_002713145.1. Classification (GTDB taxonomy): domain Bacteria; phylum Bdellovibrionota; class Bacteriovoracia; order Bacteriovoracales; family Bacteriovoracaceae. The sequence continues at coordinate 73,757 of PAVS01000016.1, read as the reverse complement.
TTTCAAGTCTTTTGATGGAATAGCTAAGTGTTGGTTGAGTCATGCCTAAGACTTCAGAAGCCCTAGTGATATTGAGCGTGTTGCAGACGGCTAGAAAGTTTTTAATATCATCAAGGGATAAAGACATAAAAATACTTTATCACAGAAATTAAAATATACAATTATATTTATGTCTTATTGTCATTTATAACTAGCTATAACATCAGTAAAGGAGAAAGCTATGCAAGATGTTTCACGCAGAAAATATTTAAAAACGAGTTTAATGACAGCGGGGACACTTTTATTCGCTGGAAGAGTCAAAGCGAATACTTGCTCTTTAACACCTGCTCAAACAGAAGGCCCATTTTATCCTATCGAAGATCAAAACGATAAAGACAATGATCTCACCCAGGTGCGTGGCTCTAGAGAATCGGCACAAGGAGAAGTGGTCATCATGTATGGAAAAGTGACAGACCAAAATTGTCTGCCCGTTACAGGTGCAATGGTAGAAATTTGGCAAGCGTGTGCTTCAGGAAAATACAATCATCCCGGAGACCCCAATCCTGCGAAGTTAGATCCTAACTTTCAATATTGGGGTCGAGCGGTGACCAATAAATTAGGAGAGTATCAATTTAAAACTATTAAGCCTGGCCATTATCAGGCAACATCCACATGGATGAGACCAGCTCATATTCATATGAAAGTTCATAAAAGAGGATTTGAGGAACTTACCACTCAAGTGTATTTTAAAGATGATCCTTATAATGCTGAAGATCGAATTTTGCAGTCCTTAAGCGTTACGGAGCAAAACAATGTTACTGTCGATTTCAAAAAAGCAGTGAATGCTCAAGGAAAGCCCATTTCTGGACCTAGAAAAGGTCAATTTGATATCAGTATACGTTCCTATTAAAATTTGGTTTAGCAGACTTCCAGTTGAGGAAAAGCAGTTGTTAATTCATTTCGTCGAAAGGATTCGAAAGCAATAGACTTGGGAATAATAGTTTCGACTTTAATCGGTGCTCTATTTTCGCGGATCATAACCAGGCGAATACCTTTGGGAAATAATTCAATAAAGGCCATGAGTTTGGCAAAGGAAGGAAGTAACGTGAAGCGTTCATTAATAAATAAAATGTATTCATTTCTAGCGGAAATTGCATTTAAGTTAAAGGTCAGTAAATCAATGATATAATTGATGTTAAAAACCGAAATGGGTTCTTCACAGATATCTCCCACTAATGAACGGACATAAAGATCGTTTTCAGGATTGGTTTCTGCAATGATGACACTGAATTTATTTTCCATAATAAACCTCACTTGTTTACCTACACATATTGTTGCAGTAAGTTGTGGGGTTGTGGAAGATAAATCTTCTTACTTTCGTATGATTTAAATATGTATCTTTTGTGTAGCAAAGTTCACATTTAGAAGCTAATTTCTTTTTGCAACATGATGGTTTCTTTAGAATCCGTATCTTTTGGCTCAAAAGTGGTTACAACTGCCCAAGTATTGGTGATTCTTTTTCTAAAAGTGAGGTTATTCACCTGGTCCCAATTTGTCCCTATGCTCACACTTGCTCCCCCCGGTAGCCCAACGACCGCGTTGTAGGTGTTGGTTTCGGAGTCATAACTTACGCTATCAATGGGGGTGGAAGCAAAAGCCCAGATGGAAAAAAGCCCCAAGGCACGATTGGAAATTGCATTTTGAGTGCTGCCCACACTGGCCTGATCGAGCCCTGTGAGTTCATTAGACTTTCTACGATAGAGGAGTAGTGAAATATTATCTTCTCTTGGAAGGCTAGGAAAGCTTGAAAGAAGAAGTCTAGGTTTGTCAGCGGAGCCTACTACATTTAATATTATTTTATATCCTTGTATTTCGTCTTCAAAGGTAAGATCAATCAAGGTGCTTTTACTCTCTTTAGAAACATTAATTTCTTTGATGAGAAGTTCTCTTTTTAGATACACAAGTTTTGCTTTATCACTCGCATCGATATTCAGTGTTAATTTTTGAGGAGTGACATGGATTTTTGCCCCTAATGCCAAGTAAGGCTCAAAGAACTGATTATGTATTTGAATGGATTCATTATTGCTCGTTACAATTTTTAAATCGTAGTCGAGAGATGACTTTTTCTTTTTTTCAAAACGGATTTCTTTATTAATTTTACTGGATGGAGCGACATTAGGAATTCCGTAAAGTGGGTCAATATCCGGCACGAAGAACTTTAAGCGTGCAAGCTGAAAATCTCCCTTTATTAGGGTGGGTTGGTATTGCTGATTGAGTTTAACATAAGATTCCAATCTTCCTTTGAGTTGGACATTTTTGTTTTGCAATAAATCAAATTCTGCTTCAAGAGGAAACTCGAAATAATTGAGTTTCTCATCAAGTTTTCCGGTAAGTTTGACTTGTCCTTGTAGATTGTTGAAAGGGGCTGGAATAGCGAAAGGAGTTGAGCGCAATTCTTTTTCAATTCTTTGAAATTTTTTGATATCCACCAGAACATTGAGCTTTTCAAGCTTATATTGCAACTCGCTTGAGTTAAAGCTCAAAAAGAGCTGAGAGTTGAGTTCAATGTCAAATGCATTAGACTTCTTTCCCTCTCCTCTGGCGTTGAGAATGATAAAGTTTTCATGGTTATTAAGATTGATCTTATTTGCTAGCTCAATATCAGCCTGAATATTAAAATTGAAATTCTTTTTGATTAAGGCACTAAAGTCTCCTTGGTCACAGTTGAGCTTTATCTGTTCTTGGTAGCCAAACTTAGAATGGCACTGTAGACCACCTAGTTTATATTTTTGAGTGTAATGAAACTTGTTGAGCTGAAAATCAAGTTTAAACTGCTCTGGCATGAAGTCCATATCGATCATTGATTTTAAGTGTATATCACCCATCGAGAGCTCAGGATTAAGTTTTACCTCAGGCTTTTGACCCAGTTGTATATTGATGGGGGTGCTCATAGCTAGCTTATTTGTTTTATAACGAAGCCAACCTTGCAATTGATCTTGATTCTCTTTTCTTTTAAGTTCAAGGGCAATCGTTTGGATCTTCTCACCTGATCTAAGTTGGATCTGTGGAAAACTCAAAAAGATATTTTCAGCGGGAATACTCTTGAGCTGATCTCTTATCATTTCCAGATAATAACCTATGTCGATGAGCGCACTCTCTTGCTTCGGTGCTTTTTCTGTAGAAGGGAGGGTGAAGTCTATCTTTTCAGAAGCAGCATGAACTTTTACAATTTCAAATTGAGGAAGATCAAGTAAATCAAAACGCACTGCTACTTCTAGCTGATCTAAACAAGGGTGATTACCCATGAGCTTGATGCAAATATCTTCTCCTTGAATGTGTATAAATTTTTGCGTTAAAGATTCGTTTTCCCAGCTAAAATTTATATCCTCTAGGTTGATTTGATATTCCTCTAGATATTTATCATTAGCATATTTGACACCTTCCCAGATAAGATGACCTGAATTTAATATATACAGAGCTAGCCCTATGAAAACAAAAATAAAGAAAAGGATTAGTCCCAGAAACTTTTTCAAAACTCTCTCCCATAGCTAAAATATAAATTGGTTCCTTCTTTTACCAAGGGATCATGAGGTGTTGTGTTCCCATAAGCCACATTCAAGCGGAAATTTCCAATTGGACTCTCAAATCTCAAACCAATCCCCGGGGAATGATAGAGTACATCTGTAAACTGCATGGTCTTCAGTCCATTTTTGGCAAAATCATAAAAGAGATAGGGTTGGAGTTGATAGGGAAGGATTTGATTAAAGCGACTCTCAAAGGAGAGGTGAGCAGTGGTTAAAAAACCTTTTTCATCATTATTAATAGTTTTTCTTCCAAAGCCCCTTATATCATCTTGACCACCTAAGTACAGGCGATAAGCCTGGGGAACATCTTCAAGGCCATCGGTAAAAAGAGTATGATAAAAAAAACGAACACCTAAAATCGTTTTGGGGGGAGCAAAGTTTTGATAATTACTCAAATAAGTTCCACTCACACTAACTTTAGTTCCATTATTTTTCTCGTCTTCATTTAAACCTTGAAAGTAATTGGCCTGAACACCCCATCTATGACCCATTCGCGGGGAAGCCTGAAAATATTCAAAATAATGAGTTGTTTTACTTCCACGTAAATTTAGGGTGATTAATTCTAGGTTTTCTGGCAGATCACTATTGAAATTGGTTTCACTGAGTATACCAGGCTCAAACTCATAGACATATTGGGACCAATAAGTTTCTTTGGTTTGAATGAGACCTACACTTAAACTTCTTTGTTCTGATTCAAAAATATCTTCTACGTTTTTTACATACTGGGCCAAAGGGACAATAGAAAACCGTGGCCTAGAGGTAATGGGATAATAATTTACACCCACCTCTAGCAGCTGTTTTCTATTGGAAAAATAGAGTCTTGAAGTGAGCTGTGAGCCTCTATCATCCAAACCTGTATTTCGATAGCGAGTTTCGAAAATAGGAATTTCTTCCGATGAACCTCCAAAACCAAAGATGATGGAGTGAGGCTTTTTATCCAGAAACTTTTGCTCAATAACATGAGGGGTTTCACAGTTGTGTTCGAAATAAGAATAAGTCACGAGCCCTGATTGAATTACTCTTTGAGTGGTTAAATTGAGAAAGTCTTCATTATAAACGCTGTTCTTAATTACAGCATCATATCTTGAAAAAATAGTGGGTATGAACTCTGTATTGTTTTCTCTCTTAATCGTTTTAATTTTTATGCGCTCTCCAACAGAGACGAGTAATTTTACTTCTCCTGTCAGAAAAGAGGCCCTTCCTTCTATGTCAGCGCAGGGATGGCCAATACGGTTCAGCCTTGAAGTCGTCCAAGCTTTTATTTTGTTTAAATTATCAGGAGTGAGTTCTTCTTCCAGCGGACCGGTGTATTGCACGTCATAAAATTTTTCAGGGACACCCTCAAAGCTGATTTTTTTTATATTAACTTTTTCTCCAATATCGACATAGAGATTTTGATTTTTGTGTTCAAAACTTGGTTGGTAATAACCGCGACTTTGAAGAAAAGTTTGGATTTGGAATTTTTTTTGATTAATAGGAATGACGGACCAACCCTTTGTTTTTCCATCACAGATAAGCTTTTTTTCATTCTCGCTAAACTCTACACGCTCACTGGTAAGGTAGAGACCATCACACACTTGCTCTGCAGCAAATAATATCTCTATCGTAGAAAATAGAATAATTACAAAGAGTTGTACTTGTTTCATGCCAAAACATACATAAAACTATAACTTGCCTATGTAAAGATAAGTTATGAACACATTAGCTTTTCTTAGTATAAATGCCGCCCATTTTGCAAATAATCTTGCCATAAGTGTTCAAAAGTTTTGGCCAGAGTCTGGCTCTCTAAATCATTTTTAACGAACTCTTGAGTCCATTCATCATTAAAATTATCTCTACGTTCAAATTGAAATAGATGTTCCCGATCACTGAAGCTTTTCATCTCTTCCGGATGTCTGAGAAGAAAACCATTGATTTCTATAAGTTCATTAATCATCTTCCAGGAACCAAGGTGATACATCAAAAAAGGTTTTGATAGCGAAAGTTCACGGATTTCATGTTTTTTGATTAAAGCAATGACTCGTTGAAAATCATTAGATCGCTCCATTCGTTCATCTGTATCTCTTGAAGTTTTTTCTAATCCTTCAAGTTTTTTTAATAGAGCGGGTATCAATTCCTGCCTATCAGATACACTTGGGTTAAACTCATAAGCTTGAACACGATTAGTGCTGTCTTTGAGTTTAGAGAAATGATTTATATAATGACTGCTGGCAAAAAGAATTGTTTCATGCTGAGTCTGCTCACTTGTTTTGAGCAATCTTTTTAAAAGTTGGCTACGTGAATCTTCATATGATTCTTTGCTGAGCTTTATGGTATTAGTGGGTTCCTCTTCTGTGTAAGTTTTATTTTCTCTTACAAAGGCTTCTAAGCTAGCTGGTAGGTCTGTTTTTTGTTCTTTAAGTTGGGTTTGATAAGAATAAAGTTTTATATATTCATCGGTTAATAAAATCACAGATAACTTGGGGCTGTCATTTGATGCTATAAGTGGGAGCACGAAGGGCTTGTCTGAGATAATAAAATCATTTTTTACCGGCACAGTAATATTATTGGGGTAAACTTTTTGATCATTGAAATAGAGAGCGACATATTCATCTTGAAGAGTCACCTCATTCTTTAAATTCAACTCTTGTCCCTGGACTTTTTGATCGTCTAGAATGCTGTCAATAATCTTAAGCTGAATATTTTTTTTAGATAATTCACTTTTAGCTTTTTTTAAATCGGTTTTTACTTCTTCAAAGCTATGATCCACATCTGACCAATTATGGAAAAGACTTAAAACAGGGGTTGATCCCTTTTGCAGTTCTGTTATCTTTTGAATATTTGACATGCTCACATCCTTTGTTAATAAACTGTTAGAAATTTATGTAAAGTTCACTCATTTCCAATATAACGAGCAAATACTAAAAAATATTCAACTTGGGATTAACTCTTTATTGCCATAATTTTACATTTTTTATACTAAAGAAAGATAAGCTAAAATTTTATTAAGGATTTAATATGTTCATTCGTTTTCTTGGTTTTTTATCAATTGTGCTCGTTGTTAATTCTTCTGCAGATGAGCTAAAACTTGAAAATTTTAAAATTGGTGCTCGTTTGCAAGGTATGGGGACTTTCTCTGAAGATGATCAAGATTTCTTTTTAAGGCGAACTCGACTTAATATTAGTTATAAATTAAATGATGAAAGTAAAATTGTTTATGATATTCGTAACGATAACTCTAATCAGGAAGATAGAGGTGATGGAGAGTTTGCTATTGGAGATGCTTACTGGCAAAGAGATATCAATCAATACACAATAAAGAATATAAGGTTTTTTAGAGCAAAAGTTGATGTTTCTTATTCTCAAACTTCGAGTTCAAAAAACTTATTTAATCCTGAACGAACCATTGTCGCCGAACTGGCATCAGATTTTGTTGTGCAAAATAGACGGGCCAATAATATTCAGCTTAATGGAAACTTCCACAAAGCGGCTTATCAGCTCGTGGTTTCAGATGGTGTTCAGTCCTCTGACTTGGAAGATTTAAATGGTAATGAAATTGATTCAGTTCAAAAACAGAAATTAACTTATGGAGGAAAAATTAGATATTTCTTCATAGGTGACGCCTCCAAAAATAAAGCCCAAGATACTTTCTATGGTCAGGTTGATACCTTTTCACTTGGGTATGGCCTATTTCTCAATGATCGTATTGAAGTGGAAAATACAGCAGGTGGCTTACAAGAATTTAATTTTTCAAGAAAATTGCAAAACGTTGAACTCTCATACGCGAATAAATATTTTAGAATTTTGGCCGAACATTTTAGTTACTCAAATGATCTCATAGATTTAACTGCTCAAAATAAAGAAGATATTTTAACGGATTCTGTAGGAAGTTATATCCAAGGTGAAATTTATATCGGACATTGGGCCCCTTATTTGATTACGGAGAAGCTTACTCAAGACGAAGATAGCAACGGTGATGAAAGAGTGACAAATTCAACCACGGCTGGACTAAACTATTATCCTTATTTTGATGAGAGTTTGCGATTTGGCGCGTTTACAACTTCGACAGAATTTTCAGAAGCCTTAGATAAAGATGATGAGTATAAATATGGTCTTTATATCATGCTAGACGTTTAATTTATTCGCTAAGCTTAGTCTCATTTTTATTGATTTCTTCTTCCATCTCAGCCCCATCGAGCACTTCTAGTAAAAGTGAGGATGAAAGCAGTGTTCGATGAAGATTGACCATAATACTCCAAGGATTATTCGCAGAAGCTTCGGCCATTGTGATTGCTTCTTGATACTTTCGTGCTAATTGAGAATGTCTCTCTCTAAGGTCAGAAGAGATATTTTTATTACTTAGTTTTGATTCGATAAGCTTTAAATTTTCTTCAAGAGCTGCAAACTCTAGCATATGATACTGGTTATAATAATATTCAGTTCTCTCTTCACTCAAAGGTCTATGAAACATGTCAGTTTCATCATAGAGCTCTAAATCAAGAGTCTTAATTCTTTTAGATAATTCTTCATTTTTCTTATATTTTCCACTGATTAGATAATCTCTCGCTACGAGTATATCTTGAGGAGTAAAACTGGCACTCAGGGCTTTATTTTCTGCTTCTATGTAAGCTTTCATGGCTTGGCGAATGAGTTTTTTGTTGTTTTTACTTCCACGAGTATTAGCGATAATGGCTTTTTTTCTGAGATTATTCGCTCGCTGATACTCTGCTAAGGCCAATACATCTGCATGCATATTTTTGGCCTCATGATGAAGTTCATTTAAATCATTTAGAGTGAGGTGGCTTTTAGAGACATTTTTATGAGTACTACAAGACAAGGATATCATACTTATAAAAATTAAAGCTATAAGATTACTTATTCTCATAAAACCACCTTTTTGTTATTTTAGAACATATTTATATTGGCCGTAAATCCAACGTTTGTGTTTTCAGCTTGTAAATTCTCATAAGCAAATTGAATATTTGGATAGAGAAATACATCTCTGTTTAGAGAGATCCCAAGACCGACAGATTGAGTGATAGGTCTTTGTTCATAATCATTCACATCAGCTACAGTATTTTGATACCAATTACTTCTGATAATTGTTCTCAGATTAAACATATCATTTATGACATATTCAGCTTGAGGTAAGAAGCCAAAGACATCTCTATTTTGGAAAGCAAGAAACTCTTCAACATCCTTATCAAAGAAGTAGCGATTGTAGAGAACAAGTGCTCCTAGTGAAAAGGCACTTCCGCCGAAGTCATACATCGTGTTGAGGCTAAAATCTGCAGAGTTTTGATACCCAACATCTGTTAAATTACTCGCAGTATATTGAGTCATCCCACCGGTAAATACAGTCTGAACATCAAAGAAGCGATTCATATGGGTATAAGAAAGATAAGGGTTAGAAGCGTCTAGATCACCTTTATTCTCTTCAAATTCTCGCTCTGCTCTTTGATCATCTGTTTCAATTGTATCATTGAAGGGGGCCAGCATTTGCAGCCCTGTTCCGAGGTTTAAACGATTAAGCTTATCAAGTCTGTAACTAGCATTAACTGTTCCGTTAATTCCTGAAATACTCGTGGTGTCACCGGCATTAGCAATATTGGGTCGGTCAGCTGCTAATGGCTTTGCAAGTGATCCCCCATTATAGCTCATACTCATATTCATACTCAGTTTTGATAGGGATCCTGTTTGTGCCCGAAATCTTCTGTTGGTGATAAGTTTATCTGCCTTATCTTGGGCGTCTGAGGCTTTCCCTTGGATCTCTGTCGTACTTCGATTCTCATTTGGAGCATCTTCTTCTTGAGCGAGGACATTATTTCCTATTGTCATTGTAAGCATGATTGTCACGGTTAATAAGCGGTTCATAAAATCTCCTTTATATAAATGAAAACCTCTCCCACGGTAGACAATATATATAAATTCTAAATCTACATTAAGTTATATTTTGTATAGTTTTTTACATAATTAAAGAGGTTAGCGATCTCCTCCATTTAAGTAAAATACATCCATTGGGTGGAGCTGAGACATAAAGTCTCTTCGATCATTTTCAATATCAATGATATCCCCAATTTTATCCACGGTGATCTCTATGTTTTTATATTTCTTCTTGTACAAGTCTTTCAGAGCGAACTCAAGACTAGCGATCTCTTTATTATTTTTTTTCTCTTTCAAAGAATTCTCAATGATTTGTTGCATGAGTTGAGATTCCCTCATGTAGAGATCTCTTGAGTTTTTAAAACTGGTGCTAAAAACTTCTTTTAATTTATTTTTTTGTTGGGCATCTAGTTTGTCATTGCTCTCTATGAGCTGTGAGACTTTTTTTTGCTTAGCCGTTATAGTGACAGGGTCATTGGTGTAGGATTCTTTTACTGCATCTGAGCGTTGACTCGCACAACTCATACACAAGCTCACGAGTGAGGCTAAGGTTAAGAATATTGTTAATGACTTTTTATTCATTTCTTCCTCCAAGTTTTCTAAGATTAATCTAAACTAAAACCAAACTCTTTTCACTTAAAGATTTGAAATGTGTACAAAAATAAAAGAAACATCACTTGAATTCGATTTTACCAAATAATTTCATTTAATTTATGTATGTGAATACTCGCTTTTTTGGTAAAATAAAGCAATGAAGACATCCTTTGATAACACATTTATGAATATCTCGAGGGGATTTAAACTTGACTCTACTTCAGATTTACAAATTGAATTAGATCGAATTACTTATGAAGTCTGCCAAGTTATACCTTCAACTCGAGTGAGTATTTGGATATATAACGCTAAAAAAAATCTCATCCTCTGTAAATCACTCTATTGTCAAAAGGCCAAAGAGCATTCTTCTGGACAAGTTCTTTTAGAAAAAGACTATGCCGAATACTTTAACACTCTTAAACAAGAGCGTTTTATTCTCGCACCCGATGTTCATACTCATGAAGCCACCCGATGCTTTAGTGAAAGTTATTCTAAACCACTGGCCATTGAATCATTGTATGATGCACCCATTAGAACCGCCGAAAAAATGATTGGCGTTCTTTGCATAGAATATTTTGAAGTAAAAGACTATTGGAGTTCCGAAGAAAGATATTTTATCAACTCGATAGCTGACTATTTAGGCAAGGTTTACGAGAAGTATAAAGTTTTGGAGTTGGTTGAAAGTTTAGAGTTTAAAGTCAAAAAACGTACCAGTGAGTTAGAGAAAACACTAAAAAAACTGAAAGACACTCAACAAGTTTTAGTAGAGCGTGAAAAACTAGCAGGGTTAGGAACTATTGTTGCTGGGGTGGCCCATGAGCTTAAAAACCCTCTTAACCTCATTCTAAATTCAAATGAGGCACTGATTGAGATCCATAAGAAAAAACAAAATCGAGATCAATCTTTGGAAAATTTACTTTTTGTCATTAAAGACGCTGCAAACAGGGCCAATAATATCATCAAAGATATGTTAGGAAGCTCTAAAGATAGAGAAGAAAAAGTAGATGTGAACCTAACTGAGATCATTGAGATGGCGATGAAATTAGCGATGCATGGGAATTCAGATAATGATTTTAGGCTGCATCATCAAATTAAAGCTCCTGAGCTCATAAACATAAAAGCCGCTAGAGAAAAAATGCAAAGAGTATTCATCAATATTTTTGAGAATTCAATTTATGCTCTGCGGGCAAAATGTAGAGAAAATACTTCTTATTCTCCTCAACTTGATGTTAAAGCTATAACAAAAGATCATTCCGTATTTGTTAAAATAACTGATAATGGTTGTGGAATACCTCAAGAGAAAGTGAAACGGGTTTTTGAGCCTTTTTACTCTTCAAAGGTAGAAGATGGTGGCACAGGATTAGGCCTTTCACTTGTCTATAATATCATTAAGGAACATGAAGGGGAAATAAGCTTAACTTCAGAATATGGAGAAGGGACTGAGATAGAGATAATTCTCCCTTTGAAATAATTACACATCTTGTAGAATAACTTTGTCTATCTTCCTCTCATTTCATAAAAAGTAATAACTTTAACTAAACTCAAACTGAGGTCAGCTATGAGACTCCTATGTTGTCTATTCTTGCTTTTATCTACAAGTGTTTTTGCTAAAACTCTGGAATTTAACTTTTCAAAATTTAAGGCCACCATGGTCATGGAATTCACCAGAGGCCCTGATGTTTTCTCAGAGTCCATCACTCATATAAAACTTATTGATAATAAAACTAAAAAACAAATTCCTTTTCCAGAAGATAAAGACTCAGTAGAGGTTAATTTAAAAGCACTGGATGCTGACGTTATAGCACCTAAGCCTGAGATTCATCTCAATTATCTGGATAAAATGGGACGAATGGCTTCAAGGTTCTTTTTTACTGCAGGAGGGAGATGGAATATAAGTGTCACTCTTTCTGACCAAGATAATCTCAAAGAAACAGTCACTTTGCAGATCAAGCTTATCAATAACAGAAGATTTCCTAAAGATACGAAAAGCTTTCCTTATGTAGGCAAAAAGGCTCATCGCTATGTAGGGTTACTTAATGGCAGTGGCTGTAGAAGAAGATGGGATTTCGTTGACACCCACGACTCTCTTCATATGAATGACCCTTATGATGTGTGCGGAAAATACGCCATGGTAAGTAATCGTTACCATAAATGGATTGATCTAAGTAAAGATGGGGATGAGGTAGAAAAACTAAAATTATCTCCCATTGAAGGTGATGCTGTTCTCAAAGAGATAACATGTTCCGATCAAAAAGCCTGGAAATTAGTGCATTACCCTAAGTGTGGTGGACAGGGACGTGTCATTGCTATCTGTGATCGCTCTGGTAATGAACTTAATAACTGTGCTAAGTAAAGGGGGAGTTCGTGAATAAAAAATTCTTTCTTATCATCCTTACTTTTCTTATCACTCTTGGTTGTTTTGCTGCTCCAGTTGAGACCGCTAAAATAATGGTGCCTGAATTTTCGACAAAGGTATCAATTCAAAATTCAAACTTCCATTTAGAACAAGCTTATCTGGAGCTTAGAGCGGAATTTATCAAATGTGTGGTGGCCTGTAAGTATGACTCTAAGGTAAAAAAAATTAACTTGTATGCTAAGCAAATATCAGAATATTCAGTCATGCTTGAAAACTCAAAAAAAATAAGTAAACGCTTTTTAAAAGCAGGAGCTAGGCTCAGTGAGTGTGGGGTTAATATTGTTCTTGTGGGTAGGATAGGAACTCAGAAATACCTGACCCGCCAAAACCTCTATAAGCGTTATTCAGATGCACAAAAAAATAATTGCGCTGACACCGGCGTTATTTTAAAATTGGTAAATAAACAACTAAGTAAACACCTTATGTTCAATCGTTTTCTAGGACCTCTTTGATAAAACCTAGAAAGAAGCATCTTTGTAACCACTTGTTAACAAGTCTTTACATACAATTCTCATCTAAAAGACCACTGTCTTTCAAAAACTAGTTAACCTCTCTATAGGAGGTTTTTTATGGGAAAAACAATCAATACATCTAGAAATGACTTCACAGCTGACCCTGGTTATCCCAGCTATACTGATCGTGATAATGAGAAGTATTCACGCTACAGTCAGATGCGCAAAGGTGGCAAAACGAGAATAGCGATTATGAGTGCCATCATTATTGCTTTTTTTGTGGTGCTTGGAATCCTTTATTTTAATCTCTAAGCGATGGATACTTATAAGGTCGAAAAACCTGTTTTAAAGAATTTTTTTGCTCTCATGGCATTTGTAGCTGCTGTCGGATTCACGTTCTTTTTTCTTCCCTCTGTTTACCTACTGCTGGTGGTTCCCGTAAGTTTAACGTTATCACTACTTTATTTGAGTAAAGAAGCAAATCCCATAAGTTTTTAAAATTTGCAGAAGATTTTATTGAGATCAAACTAAAATTCTCCATTCGGGCCAAGGTTTTTAGATACACACCAGAAGAACTTATCGCTCATGAATATAACGATATCAACAATAAATACTATCTCGAAACTAAAAATAGAAGCTTCGTTTTTGATTGTCATAATTTGATAGATCAAAATGGAGAATCTGTTTCAAGTCAAAAACTCTATGATGCCAATAGCGCTCGCTATATTTTGGGTCCAAATGTTGATAAAGCTAAACTACCAAAGAAAAGAAATGAAGAAATATTGCGAGCGAAGATTCCGGCAACATAATTGGTAGCGGTGAAAATACCTTAATACTGATATAAATCATATTTAATTCTGTGATAAAGCATAACTAAAGCAAAGCATCCTTCCTAAAGTGGATAAAATATCAACTTATACGGAGGGATTATGATTAAACTTTTATTTACATTACTTATTTCAGGTCATTTATTTGCGGGTACACCTATTGAGAAAATGGTGCCGGTGGATGATGTTTTTGTACCCAATGGGTTTGACGATAATGACTCAACTGAAGTGATTATTTCAGGTTTTTTGCCAAATTTATGTCATAAGTCTCCTAAAAGTGTGGTTAAAAAAAAGGAAAATAAAATTGAGATTGAAGTCACATCCCTACATTATCATGAATCCAATCCTTTTTGTCCTGAAGTCATTGTACCTTTTACACTTTCTGTAGATTTAGGGATTCTCAAAGCAAAGCTTCACAATCTTAAAATCAACTCAAACTCTCAATGGGAGAAAAAGACTCAAATTTCGATCTCACATAGTTCGACTCAAAATATTGATGAATTTATGTATGCAAATGCTAGCCACGTGGAGTTAGTGAAAGGAACAAGAAAAGTTCTTATAAAGGGTTACAATCCAAGTGACTGTCTTGAGTTAGATAGAATAGAGTATCAACATAATAAGAAGAACGTTTTTTCAGTTCTTCCTATAATGAAGCAAGTGAGAGAGTTTTGTCCTAAAAAGCTGATACCTTTCACTTATGAATGGGAAGTGCCTGAAAGTCTTGAAGTAAGTAGGCTCTTACTCCATGTCAGAACCATGCAAGGAAGATCGGTAAATCAATTAATAGTGCTTGAGTAAAAAATATTATCTATAAATGAGAAGCCTGACAGAGTGTCAGGCTTTTTGTTGTTTGTATATTTGAGATTCGAGTTTAGTAATGATCTTATCAAAAGTTTTGTAGAGATTATCATCAACGGCATGAGCATGGTAACGATTTCCGTGGGCATGAACGAGGACATCACTTTTATGGATATTGCCCTCAACACTGCAAGTCCAGTCAATCGATGCATGATTTGGGATGAGTTTTGTTAAGTGTTGTGCTTTTTGCTCAATTTTGTCTTTGATAGCTTCTGTAGGATCAATATGGCGAAATGATAAATTTAAATTCATTAAAACTCCTTCATTTGTTCTCTTAAAATTTCTATTAAGGCATTAAAGCCATCTATACTTGTAAAGATTCCATCAAGCCTACCTTCTTGATCAACCACTAAAACTGAGCCAATCTTTTTCTCTGCCATTTTAAAAGCCACTGTATCTAGTCCTGTTCCCAGAGCAACACAGAGTGGATCTTCTACCATAACATCACTGGCGACTTTAGTACCTTCTTTATTGGTGGCATAAGCTCGATAGAGATCTCTTTGAGACACAAGGCCTACCGGCTTGCCGTCATGAACGATGGGGGCATGGCGATAATTTCCTTGAGCAAAGAATTTTTCAATTTCAATGAGCGGGGTATCTTGTTTAAACACCACTTCTATCGGGCTAGTGTATTCATCAATGGGTATAAAAGTACTCATAAAAACTCCTTTTTCTTTAATTATAACGAGGTAGGTGAGAATAAGAAAATGATCTATTTGAGCTCTCATTATGATTTGAATCATGTTTTTTATAACCAAATATAGAATTATAATGTATTGATTTGAAACCGGAGCATATTATTAATTGTGATCATTGTTATAATCCTATTCAACATCCCTTCAGTTTAGGGGTGGGGCAGGAAATCAAGCATTTCTGTTGTACCGGCTGCTTAAGAGTCTATGAGATCTTAAAAAAGAATGATCTTCAAGAATATTATACCTTCAAAGATAATAGAGATTTAAGACCTGTTGATTTTAAAAGCGAGAGTTTTGCTTATCTTGATGGGAGAGAGTTTCAAGCTGAGTTTACTCATTCTCACGAAGGTATGCAAGAGTTTAAGTTTTTTATCGAAGGGATTCATTGCACCGCTTGTATATGGCTATTAGAAAAACTCCCTGAGTTCAATGATGGTATATTAAGCTCGAAAATAAATCTGGCCACAAACACTTTAACGGTCGTGTATGATGGTGTTGACCTCTCAAAAATAGCAAGTTTGATTCAGTTTTTAGGTTATATTCCTCACCCTGTTTTAAATGATCAACAGGAACAAGCCTTTGCTCTCAAAGAGGATAGAAAAGATCTACTACGTATAGGTGTTGCATTTGCTTGTGCGGGGAATATTATGCTTTATAGCTTTGCTATTTATGCAGGAGCAACTGGTGGATTTGCCAAATATTTCAATTTTTTCTCTTTTTTATGCTCTCTTCCGGTTTTGAGTTATAGTGCTTATCCCTTGTATAAATCTGCTTTAGCATCTCTTCGATCAAGAAACTTATCTATTGATATCCCTATCTCAATTGCTTTAATTGCTGGTTTTGTAATGGGGGTGCTTGGACTCATTAATGATATGGATGTCATTTACTTTGATACTCTAGCTATTTTAGTTTTTTTACTCTCAACTTCACGCTATCTACTCAAAAAAGTTCAACAAAAGACAATTCAATCTCAAGATCTTATGAATCTTTTTCAAGCAAGGTCTGCTAGAAAGCTAAATGAACACGGTGACTTTCAAGAAGTTTTAATCAAATATCTGCTCAAAGGGGATCGCGTTCTCGTTTTGCCCGGAGAGCTTGTCCCTGCTGATGGTATTATTGTAAAAGGTGAGTCTTCAGTAAATAACTCCTTACTAACAGGAGAAAGCCTACCAGAAATTGTTAAAAGCGGAGATCCCGTTTTTACCGGCGCGGAAAATGTGACTGGAAATCTTGAAATTATTGTAGAGAAAACTTATTCAGAGAGCCGTATCGCTCACATACTCAACGAAATTAAAGGTGGACAAGAGCAAAGTGCAACCTCTCAGTTTGCCAGAAAATTGGCGCAAAACTTTGTGTTTGCTTCTCTGTTGATAGGCTCATTTTTCTTTGTTTATTTTTTGATAACTGAAAATATTATTGTCGCTTTTGAACGATCTCTCACTTTATTAGTGATCACTTGCCCCTGTGCCTTGGGTCTCACTATTCCTCTTGCTTTTATTATGGGAATTTCATCTTTTGCTAAAGAAGGCATTTATATTAGAGGAGAAGCAACCTTTGAAAATATAATCAATGCAAATAAGATTTTTTTAGATAAGACGGGTACTCTCACAACCGGGGAGTTTACGGTTTTTAGTGATTTAGGAAAACTCTCACCCAAAACTCTAGCAGTCTTATATTCTTTAGAAAAAAGAAGTCATCATCCGATAGCAAAGTCCTTGATAAGACATTTGGAACGGTTCAATATCTCCGAGATAGAAATCACAGACTTTCAAGAGATTGCAGGTGTGGGGGTAAGTGGAAGCTATGGTAATGATCATTATCAAATTCAGTCTTCTCAGATTGTTGCAGAAAACGCTTATGGCCATAAAGTTGACTTCATTAAAAATGGTAACTTAATACACACTCTTGATTTAAAAGATGAAATTCGACCCAAGGCCTTACATGTTATTGATTATCTCAAAAAAATAGAGCTTAAGCCTGCTATTCTCACCGGCGATAAATTGACAAACGCCAGTTGGGTGGCAGGTCTTTTGGGAGTTCCAAGTAATGAGGTTTTTGCGGATAAAAAACCTGAAGAAAAAAATGAGATTGTAAAAAAACATGCCCAGAGTATTATGGTTGGAGACGGTATTAATGATGCTATGGCCCTCAAAAAC
Organism: Halobacteriovoraceae bacterium; assembly: GCA_002713145.1. Lineage (GTDB taxonomy): Bacteria > Bdellovibrionota > Bacteriovoracia > Bacteriovoracales > Bacteriovoracaceae. The sequence continues at coordinate 56,334 of PAVS01000016.1, read as the reverse complement.
GCTTATGTAGGTATTGCTGTTGGAGGAAGTGCTGATATAAGTCTTCAAGCTGCTGATGTTTATATGTCAAAACGAGGGGTGGAATATCTTTATCATCTCTTTCGCGGGACAAGACTTGTTATTTATCTTATCTACTTTAATATTCTCTTTTCACTGCTTTATAATATTGTAGGCGTTTATCTTACATTTGTGGGAATAGCCTCTCCGCTTATTGCCGCGATCTTAATGCCGCTTAGTTCATTAACAGTCTTGGGGATGACCCTATTTTTCTTCTATCGTCTTAAAAAGACCCTCTCGCTAAACATGATTTAAATCATATTTTATGACTGAATTTTCTTAAGTTTCGTTGATATGACTCATATTAATAAACTTAAGAAAAGTTATGATTATCTTATGGAAGTGATTATTCTTATTGTCCCATTTGCCTTAGTCATAGCTGGATTTTTCTTGCTCTCATTTATCTATGCTGTAAAGAAGGGACAATACGATGATCTTGAAACCCCTGCACATAAAATTTTATTTGAAGATAAATTAAAAATAAAAAAAAGAAGAAAGGAAGAAAATGAACGATCACAAACTTGAGAGTTTTTCTTACAATGATGGAATTGTAAAAAAATTCGCAATTGCTACAACACTTTGGGGTGCAGTGGGGATGTTAGTGGGAGTATTGCTTGCCGCTCAACTTGCCCATTGGAAGATGAACTTTGGATTAGAATGGCTTACCTTCGGCAGACTAAGGCCTCTCCATACCAATGCCGTTATTTTTGCATTTGTAGGAAATAGTATTTTCTGCGGGATCTATCATTCATTGCAAAGGCTGTGTAAAGCCAGGGTGTATAGCGACCTTTTGGCCAATATACATTTTTGGGGGTGGCAACTTGTTATCGTGCTAGCCGCGATCACCCTTCCACTAGGGTATACTTCTGGGAAAGAATATGCTGAGTTGGAATGGCCTATAGATATTCTTATCACAGTGGTATGGGTGGTCTTTGCTGTGAACTTTTTTGGAACAATTATCAAAAGAAGAGAAAAGCATATATACGTATCAATTTGGTTTTATATCTCAGCCGTCGTGACAGTAGCTTTACTTCATATCGTAAACTCCATCGAGCTCCCTGTAAGCTTTATGAAAAGTTATCCTGTCTACGCTGGTGTCCAGGACGCAATGGTGCAGTGGTGGTACGGGCATAATGCGGTGGCATTCTTTTTAACCACACCGGTCCTTGGGCTAATGTATTATTATGTCCCTAAAGCTATTAATCGTCCGGTTTATAGCTACAGACTTTCTATCGTTCACTTTTGGTCATTGATTTTTATTTATATTTGGGCAGGGCCACATCATCTTTTATATACCGCGCTTCCTGAATGGGCGCAAACCCTAGGGATGGTTTTTTCTATCATGCTCTGGGCACCTTCTTGGGGAGGGATGATCAATGGTCTACTTACATTAAGAGGCGCATGGAATAGAGTGAGAAAAGAAGCAATGCTAAAATACTTTGTAACTGCTCTCACTTTTTACGGAATGTCGACATTTGAAGGGCCACTCCTCTCTATAAAATCTATAAACTCTTTAGGACATTATACTGATTGGATTATTGGGCATGTTCATGGGGGAGGAATCGGTTGGAACTATATGTTCGCAGCTGGGATGCTTTATTATATAGTGCCAAGAATTTGGAAAACAAAACTATATAGTGAAAAACTTGCTGCCAATCAATTTTGGCTCGCAACGATTGGGCTTCTTCTCTACTACGTCTCTATGCTTGTGGCCGGTATCACTCAAGGACTTATGTGGAGAGCGATTGATGAAAATGGTCAACTTGTCTATCCCAACTTTGTTGAGACTGTAGATAAAATTGTCCCTATGTATTGGGTGAGGTTAATTGGTGGGCTGATGGTCTTCGCTAGTATGCTCATCATGCTCTACAATATGTATAAAACTATCAAATCTGCTAAAAAAGAAGAACAAACTGAAGATGTTTATCAAGCGAGCCCACGACATGATTCAAAAGACGAAAGTGGACACAGAAAACTAGAGGGAATGCCTGTTATTTTCAGTATATTGGCGGCGATTGCTGTTTTGGTGGGAACAATAATAGAATTTGTACCGGCTTTTCTATCTAATCAATTTATCGAGGTAAGTGAAAAAGTAAAACCCTATACAGCACTCGAGGTCGCGGGGCGAGATATTTATATTCGAGAGGGTTGCTATAACTGTCACTCTCAAATGATTCGTCCTATGGCTTCAGATGTCCTTCGTTATGGAAAGGCCAGTGAGGCGACTGAATCTATATATGATCACCCCTTTCAGTGGGGCTCAAAAAGAACGGGGCCTGATCTAGCGAGAGTGGGAGGAAAATACCCGGACTCTTGGCATTATTTTCATATGCTTGACCCAAGAAAAGTGACTCCTGGCTCTCTTATGCCAGAGTATACTTGGTTGTTTAAAAAGAAAACAGGCTACGAGGTATTACCTAAAAAATTAAAAGTGCTTAAGGCCATAGGTGTTCCTTATACGGAGGCACAAATAGAAAACTCTGTAGCTGATGCTAAAGCACAAGCACTATCGATCACTCAAAATATGTCTAATGCTGGTGTGGAAGAAAAAATGCAAGATAAACAAATTATAGCTCTTATCGCTTACCTTCAAAGGCTAGGGGTAGATTTAGGAGGTGAGAAATGAAATCTCTCGTATTATCAAAATTTAGTCAAATATGGATGCCAAGTTTAGTACTGTTGATGTTTTTCACTATTTTTTCAGTCATGGTTTTCTATATATTTAATAAAAAACGTGATGAAAGATATCAACATATCTCCGAGTTACCTTTGGATGAAGGAGAAAAGAAATGAGCGATCATAGAAAAGATGATGAAATGAAAGTTTTTGAAGATGAGAAAAAAATTCTTATGGATCATGAATATGATGGTATCAAAGAGTTAAATCATCCTCTCCCCAAGTGGTGGCTCATTACATTCTATTTAACAATAGCTTATGCTGTACCTTACTATCTAGCCCACACTTTTTTTGGAGCTAAAACTATTCAAGAAGAATTCAAAGAAGACATGAACGAGGTTTCTGAGCTTCAAGCAGATTACCTCAAGCGCAAAGGAGGCTTTATACTTGCGGAATATGAGAAAGTTAAATCAGATCCTGGAACAGCTAAGCTTGCAAAAAAAACATTTAAAAGAAAATGTAAAGCCTGTCACCTTGCGGACGGGGGAGGAAGCATTGGTCCTAATTTAACAGATGAATATTGGATTCATGGAGATGGATCAGTGGCAAGTAATTATGAAGTTCTCTATCACGGTGTGGTGGATAAAGGAATGCCTGAATGGGGAACATCTTTGGGTAAAGAGCGCATTTACGCGGTACTTACTGTTTTAGAAGAGATGAAAAATACTCATGTGGAGGGTGGTAAAGAGCCCCAAGGCAAAAAGGTTGAATAGATATGAATGAGCAGTTGCCTGAGTCAAGACTTTCAACCACAGATGAGCAAGGATATCGTGTCTATGTTCACCCTATTGAAGTGAAAGGCTATTGGGCAACTCTTAGAAGTTACACCTCTTGGTTTTTAATAGCTATATATTTAATTGTTCCTTGGATATATATTAATGGTAGGCAAGTGATCTTATTAGATCTTCCCAAGCGGGAATTTTATCTTTTTGGAACGACTTTCTATGGGCATGATGGGCCTCTTCTCATTTTTCTTTTATTAGGCTTTATTCTTTTCATAAGTTTTGTCACAAGTGTTTGGGGGAGAGTTTGGTGCGGCTATGCTTGTCCTCAAACTGTTTTTATTGAAAGAATTTTTAGAAAAATTGAAGCCTTTGTTGAAGGAGGGGCAAGGAGAAGAGAAAAGCTTCATCAAATGCCCTGGAATTTTGAAAAGTTATCTAAGAAAAGTGTTAAATGGTTTCTCTTTATTTTAGTTTCTTTGCATATCGTGCACTCTGGCCTTGGATATTTTGTAGGAACTCATCGCCTTATTGAGATCAGTCTCCAAGCACCTACTGAAAATATGGGATTATTTATAACTATGCTGGTGATGACTTTCATCATTCTCTTTGACTTTGGGTGGTTTCGTGAACAGTTTTGTATTATTGCTTGTCCTTATGGCCGTTTTCAAAGTATTGCCATGGATGAAAACTCAAAAATTGTGGCCTATGATGAAAAAAGAGGAGAGCCTAGAAGAAATCCCGGTATTACTAGGGCCCAAGAGGGAGATTGCGTTAACTGTAGTATGTGTGTTAAAGCCTGTCCTACTGGAATAGATATCAGAGATGGACTTCAAATGGAATGCATTGCTTGTACTGCATGTATTGATGCCTGTGACACTATTATGGACAAAGTCAAAAAACCTCGAGGTCTTATTCGCTACTCCAGTGAAAATGAGCTAGAAGGAAAGCCAAGAAGTGTCCAAACCAGAAGCTATATTTATTTAACACTCTTATTTATAGTTTTGGTTGCTGCCATCACCCAAGTTAATTTAAGACAAGAATTCAGAGCACAATTTTTACGGGGAAGTAGCGTGCCGTATCAGGTTATTACCAAGTCGAATACACCTGATACTATCGTCAATCACTTTATTATCAGCATTAGCTATTATCGACATCATGATGAGGAAATTATTTTAGCATTAGATGGTAAATACAAAGACCTGGGTATAAAACTTGTTAGTAATGAAATGAAAATCGTGATGGATAAGGATAATAAAAAAGTAAATTATTTTTTTCAATTTCCAAAGACTATTTTGGAAGATGGTGAACGCAGCATACAAGTTAATTTTATGAATGTGGAAACAAATGAAATCTTAAAAACTAAAGAGGTGATCCTTGTTGGACCAATTAAATAATTTAGCGCATATGACTCCTTACTTCGTTTTGTGGACGACATTGGTAGTCGGACTTGTGGGGAGTATTCACTGTGTTGGGATGTGTGGTGGAATCGCTCTTGCGTGTTCAAGATCACATCAAAAAAATGTCGCTTATCAAATAGGAAGATTACTTGGTTATATGGCCCTTGCATTGGTTGCCAGTAGTTTAGGTAAGGGGCTTGATTTCGCTATGAATGCCTCAGGATTAACGAGCTTTTTTGGTGTCCTTATGGGGGCGATGTTGATTTGGATAGGGCTTAAAAGCTATTATGGACAAGGTTTAAAAAAGACCATACCTCGCTTTATGCCCAAGAGCCTATTTAAAATTTATGGGCAACTTTTAAAAAGAAATGCTGAGGATAAGAGCTTTCAAACGAGCTTTTTTATTGGTGTATTCACTATCTTTCTTCCTTGCGGTCTGCTTTATTCTTTGATTCTGGCACTCGTAACATTAAATGACCCATTAATAGCTGTAGGTGGTGTGATTAGTTTCTGGGGGGGAACACTTCCCTTAATGGCATCGGCTCCCCTGATCTTAACTAAGATTTTAAGGCCATTAAGTCAGCGACTTCCAGCTATAAGTTCAATGGCTTTAGTGCTCATAGGCATAATAACCATTGTCTTCAGACTCAACCATATTTATGCAGCAACTGGACAATCTTGCCATTAGGACCATAAATGACGACTCCAGCAGAACTTTTAAAAAAATATAATATACCCACACCTCGCTATACAAGCTATCCAACAGTACCATTTTGGAAAAATAATATAAGTGAGCAAGATCGATTTGATATTTTGTCTCAATATGATCTCTCTCAAGGGGTCGATCTTTATATCCATATACCTTTTTGTCAGCAACTTTGTTGGTATTGCGGCTGTAATAGAGTCATCTCTAAAGATCAAGAAAAAATGAGAATATATGTTCAAAGCATAATGGATGAATGGAAGATATATATTCAGAAATATCCCCTTATAAAAATTAAATCACTTCACTTTGGCGGAGGAACTCCCAATAATTTATCTAATGAAAACTTCTCATTATTATTGGCTTTTTTTAAACCTTATATAGCTTCAGATTTTATTGGGGCAATAGAACTTGACCCTAGAGTTTTAAATAAAGATTTTTTGTATCTTTTAAAAGAATATGGCTTTAAAAGATTATCCATGGGCATTCAAGACTTTGATCCTAAGGTTCAAAAGGTCATAAACCGTGTGCAGCCCTTCGAGCTCATTAAAGTCATTTGTGGTTGGATAAAAGAGATCGGTTTTGAAAGTTTCAATTTTGATTTAATTTATGGTCTCCCCAAACAAAATACAAAAAGCATCACACAGACCCTAGAGTTTGTAAAAATGCTATCACCGGATCTTATGGCCCTTTATAGCTACGCTCATTTGCCAACCCAGTTAAAGAATCAAAAATTAATCAATGAAGATGACCTACCAAGTCCACAGGCCAAACAGGAATTGTATAAAAAGGCAAAGATGGGACTCGAGTATCTTGGTTATCAAGAAATCGGGCTCGATCACTTCGCAATGCCGAATTCTTTTTTGGGCAAGGCCAAAGAAAAAAGAACTCTCACCAGAAGTTTTATGGGTTATACAGATAAAAAATCTGACGTTTTAATAGGGCTAGGTGCATCAGCGATATCTCAAACCCCTGAGTCATTTGTACAGAACCCTAAAGATCTTATAACTTATCAGTATGCTATAGCTAATTCCCAAATCAAAATTAACAAAAGTCATTATTTATCTACAGATGAAAAGCTGGAGGCACAGATTATCGCTGAGCTTATGTGTTATAGCCGAATTGAGCCTAAACAATATCAAAGGTTCAAACGTAATAATCAAATCATTCAAGAGATTGATCAGCTCAGACGAGATGGTCTTATTGAGCTCTCCAATGAAGGTCTTAGTGTCACTGAAATAGGAAAGCCCTTTTTAAGAAATATTGCTTCGGTTTTTGATGGCCATCTTCGGTCAACTCGAGCTTTGGGGAAGAACTTTAGCTCTACAGCATAACCGTTTGACAGTATTTTAAGGACTGCGTTATAAAGAACTATGTTTTCAGAAAATATACTATTTAAAGAAGCCAATATAGGAATCATTATTGCTGACCCCTCTGGGGGCATTGTAGGAATTAACCCTTTTGCAGAATCTATGTTCGGCTATGATGCTGGCGAGTTGATTAATAAAAAAATTGAAGTCCTTCTCCCTGCAAAATTAAAAACTAAGCATATCCAACTCAGAAATAACTACATGTCTCAGCCCACAAATAGACCTATGGGGGAAGGGAGAGATCTTAAAGCCGTTAAAAAAAATGGTGCAGAGTTTTATGTTGAGGTCTCCCTTTCATTTTTTAAGGATGATAATGAACTAAGAGTGGTGAGTTTTATCAATGATATAACTGAGTCCAAAAAAAATAGAGATGCGCTCAAAGCTTATAGTGTAGAACTAGAGAGAAAAGTTGATGATAGAACCAGAGACCTTTCAGATGCTTTAATTGAACTCAATCATGTCAATAAAGATTTAGAACAGCAAATAATTAAACGCAAAGAAATCGAAGCTCAAGTGAGAGCAGCTTTTGAAAAAGAAAAAGAGTTAAATGACTTAAAATCAAGATTTGTCTCTATGGCATCTCATGAGTTTCGCACACCTCTCGGTGGAATTTTAAGTTCCACAAGTCTAATCAAAAAATATATTGATAAGGGTATGATTGAAAAATGTGATAAGCATATTAATACGATTAAATCATCAGTTAACAACCTTACTTCTATTTTAAACGATTTCTTATCCCTAGATAAGTTAGAACAAGGTCTTGTGGGTGCTGAAGCTCATCATTTTTCTGCAAAAGTTGAACTGGAAAAAATAATAGGGGAGATAGAGAATACCCTTGCAGATGAAATTACTATCGACTTTCAATTTCAGGGAGAGGATAAGAAAGTTTATCAAGACCCAAAAATATTAAAAAATATACTTTTGAATCTTATATCAAACGCAGTTAAATATAGTGATCATTCAAAAAAAATAGTGATCTCTTCAGTGTTTAATGACAACTTGTGGTCGATATCTGTTCAGGACTTTGGAATTGGCATCCCTCAGGTTGACCAGGAAAAACTTTTTTCTCGTTTTCATCGTGCCTCCAATGTTACTCATATTCAAGGCACCGGGTTGGGACTCTCAATTGTTAAAAAATATCTAGATTTTATTTCTGGTAAAATAGAATTTAGCAGTGTTGAAAACGAAGGCACAACCTTTACTATAACCTTACCTACGGAGCTTGAATGAAACAAATACTCTTAATCGAAGATGATAAAGTCATGAGGGAAAATACAGCTGAAATTCTCGAATTAGCTGGCTTTACTGTTTACTCTGCTGAAGATGGTGAACACGGCTGCGCCAAAGCAAGAGAGTTAAAACCAGACTTGATTATTTGTGATATCATGATGCCCAAGCTTGATGGTTATGGAGTTCTTAATCGTTTAGCCAAGTCACCAGCGACCTCAACGATTCCTTTTATATTTCTCACCGCCAAAGCAGAAAAAAGTGATTTACGCAAAGGTATGGAACTAGGGGCAGATGATTATTTAATGAAACCCTATGATGATGAAGAGCTATTAAGTGCTATTGATATGCGTTTGAAAAAGCTGCAGTCATTAAAAGATTATTACAGTAACTCTCACTCAACCCTGAAGGGCTTTTTAGCGGAAGTAGATCAAAAAGTTAATTTATCGGAAAAAGCTAAAGAGTTTGGAGCGACTAGCATTAAAAAGAAACAAATTCTTTTTAATGAAGGGGACACACCTCAGTTTGTCTATTTTCTCATATCGGGTAAGTTAAAGGTTTTTAAAAATCATAATGACGGAAAAGAATATATAGTTGAAGTTATCGAGAAAAATGAATTTTGCGGGACAACAAGTTTGCTCAGAGGTGATAAATATATGAGTAGCTGTCTCGCTTTGGAAGAAAGCCAAGTGGCCAAGCTTCCTAAAGAAGATTTTTTAAAACTTATTTTGGCCAATAGGGATATATCAAATCAATTTATAAAAATGTTAGCGAATCATATTGAAGCTAAAGAAGAGCAACTCCTTAGTTTCGCCTATGATACTGTGAGGCTTCGTATTGCAAAGGCGCTAATTGATTTACACCAAAGAGCAAAGTCCGATACTCTGAAGATCACCAGAGATGATCTAGCTTCACTGGCCGGAACGACAACGGAGACAGTTATTCGCTGTTTAAGTGATTTTAAAAAAGATGGCCTTATCGAGCCTGTGGGGCGACAAATAAAAATCCTAGATAGTCAGGGCTTATCTCACCAGGATTACTGACTTAAATCATATTTATGTTAGTATGCTTATACTAATATAGAGGTATGAATATTCTGTACCCTGTTGATCTCAACAAGAACATAGACTTCCTCCTTAAAACTTTCATTGAAAAGATGAGGGATAAACCAGTAAAAATCCTCTTGCTTAAAACCTATCATGTGGATCAAGTTGAGGGGAGATGTGTGATAGAAACAAATGATATGTTCAAAAAGAGACTCCAACGAGATTTAAACCATTTAAAATCTCAATTACAAAAAAGCTGTAAGAGGATCATTGAGGTCGATATGGTTTTAAAAATTGGCTCACTTAAGCATGTTATTCCAAATGTCGTAGATCAACATCAAATTAACTATATTTTCGTCAATGACGGCCTTAAATCAGTGGATGACTTTTCAGGCTTTGAGAAGGCACAATAATCTATACTCTTTAAATACTGATCTTAATCAGCTATTAGCATTTTCTAGATCATAAAATTCTTTAAATTTATAAGATACTTTGCTGTAAATGAAGGGAATATGAAGATAAAATGTTTTAGCACCCATAAATTTGAACAAAAATATCTGACTCATTGGGCAGACGAGTTAGACCTAAAAGTTGAGTATATCGAAACCAGTCTGAATAAAGACACCGTCGAGCTCGCTCAGGGATTTGATTGTATCAGCTGTTGGGCCAGTGATACCCTAGATAAAAATGTCTTAACAAAACTAAAAAATTTTGGAGTAAAACTTATTTCACTTAGGTCAGCGGGATACTCTCATATTGATCTCGCCCATGCTCAAAAGATAGGACTTATGGTCACCAGAGTTCCCTCCTATTCTCCAGAGGCAATTGCTGAACATACTGTTGGACTCTTATTATGCTTAAATAGAAAATACATGAAAGCTTTCCAAAGGGTAAAAGATTTTAATTTCACTCTAGATGGACTAGAAGGTTTGACTCTCTTTGGTAAAACTGTAGGAGTCATTGGGACAGGGAAAATTGGAAGTGCTTTTGCTCGTATAATGAAAGGGTTCGGCTGTAAAATTCTTCTCTATGACATTCATAAAGATAATGAGCTTGAAAAGGAGCTAAAGGCCAGCTATGTGAATGAATTAAAGGACCTATTAAGCCAGTCAGACATTGTGAGTCTCCATTGTCCTTTAAATGAATCAACTCGATACGTAATTAATTCTAAAACAATTGATTTTTTAAAACCGACTGCTTTTTTATTAAATACTGGTAGAGGAGCATTAATCGATACAAGTGCTCTAGTTGCTAAGCTTAAGAAGAATGAATTAAGGGGAGTGGGTTTAGATGTCTATGAGCATGAAGAAGATGTCTTTTTCTATGATCATTCTGAAAAGGGTATATCTGATGAATCGCTTCTCAGGCTCATGAGTTTTACAAATGTTTTGGTCACTTCACATCAAGGTTTTTTTACCAAAGAAGCTCTTGAAAATATCGCAAGAATCTCACTGGAAAATATTCTTCATTACAAAACTCGGACAGAAATCCCAAAAGAGAATCTCCTTACAACACAGTAATGTTTTATTGGATTTAAATTGGTAGCGACGGGCAGAGTTGAACTGCCGACCTTCGGGATATGAAATCGCTCACTCAAATTTCCAAGTTTCCGAAATTAAAGGAAAAAGTTAATTAAACCGGTAACTTAAATACTTTTTGACTTCGTTCTAGTTTGGGTAATTTCGGGTCTTTTTTGGTGGCTGTCGTACACATGTTGTACATAATCGTGAATGAGGCGCAGGTGAAAAGCTAAGGTCTCAAATAAAATAGGTGAATTGTGTACAACACTCGTGAACAACTTATTTAGTTTAAGTTTTATTAAGTTATAACCATGTTATAATTATTCTAAATGGAAAGCTATGTAATTAAACGAAACTGGATTAAGATTATTACGTTCACATCTATTGCTTTATTTATAGGTGTATTGTTCTATAATAATATTAGTAATCATTATATAGCAATATTCTGTGCAACTATTCCTTTTTCACTACTAGCTTTTATATTAGAAAAAGACCTGAATCCACTTATCTCGTTAAAATTCGGTAAATCAAAGGTAATAATAAAATTAAGAAAAAATAAATTTACTAAAGAATATACTTATAGAGTTAATGATTTAATTGCACACGAATATGATTATTCAACAAATATTTATTATCTAGAGACTAAAACCATAACTTATAGGTTTCTTTGCAGTAATTTGTACGGGCCCGGGAAAACAGAAGTAAGCTCTCAGGCACTTTTTAATATTATAACCAATAAATACAAACTCAAAAACTATGTTAATAAATCAAAGGTTTCAATGATGGACAGGGATATTATGGATATTGCTTCATAATTTTTAAGGTAATTTAAATGGAAACTTTCCTACTGATAGCACTGAAATATACTTTAATTGTACCTGGAGCTTTTGTAAGATGGTTATTTCATTATAAAAAAAGAACATTCGAAAGTGTTTTAGATGATGACACATTTCTAAATGCTAATATTGGAACGCTAGCAATCACACTAATAGTAGGATTAGTGTATGTGTTTTTATAAATATATGGATTTATGAGATCAATCATAGTTATGTTAAAACTAATAAAGAAATTCTTCGTGCGATTCAATGATTGGTATTAAGAAGATGAGTATGCCTCTTTGAAAATAATAATCTTGTTATTGATTATTCTGGAAGGATATAGGATATGTAAGTCTATTAACACTGATTCTTTTAAAGGTTTTAAAATCTATTATTTAGCCAAGGGGAAGTCAGATTGGTATTTTTCAAAAAAATAAATATTTCATGTAAGTACAAAAATAAGAAAAACTATATTCATGGATAAACTTATGTTTTTTCCACTGATTATCTTGCAATACTTCCAATATTTGGTGGGGCTCTTCTTTTTAAGTTTTTATAATATTTGAGTATAGGACAGAAATGGAAAAGAATATTTACACAGCAAAGATTTTAAAAGATGGTGCTTCTTACACGGTTATATTTCCAGAGCTAGAAGGTTGTCATACGTCCGGAGAGAATATTGAACATGCTAAAAAGATGGCTTACGAAGCTCTCTCTTTACATTTGGAAGCCACTTGCAAAGATATACATATAAACTTTCTCTATGTTTAGTTAAAAATTTGGGTACAGTTTGCTTAACACTCAACTAAAGCAAAAGAGAAAATTACATAACACTCAAAAAGGAGGTTTATTTTGCACCAGATTTTGAGAATGGAACCTGTTTATTTTTATGAGATGGATAAAAATTTTTTTGCTTCCTTGGGCTTAACGCTGAACTACTTTAATCCTCAAACATAAAGAAAAAGGTGGTCTTAGTAGCCTCTGACTATCTTAAAGGTAAGCTAAAGAGGTGAGTGAGAATAGAGATAGACTTGTATTCCTTGGGTTCAGCTAGTACCTGAGCAGCTAGGAAATTAGCTTAGTAGAAACGTAACCTCGTAGCCTTTTTTAAAACCGAACCAATATTCCACACGCTAATAACTATTTATTCATAAAACTTAACTATTCTTTAGAGATTATCGTTTTTCAGTGTGGTAGAATAACCTAGATGGAATATAGGCAAAAATGCATACAGAAAAATTAAGCGATGTGTCTAAGTGTCTAATATTAATAACTTATATACAAAAAAATAATGAAACTGTGTAAATAATGTGGTATTTTATACGATACGTATAAAAGAAGCCTCTTAGGTGCTACAATTTCTGAAGGAAGATTGGTTAATGCCATTTTACTGTTTAGACACTTTTAAGGGCATATGTGGAGAAATACCAGGAAGAAATAGTAAAGTTACTGTTACCAGAGGTGCTGCAGCTAGAGCATCAGAAGACTTTAACTTAGATACATTGGATAAAATTATGGACTTCGTTTTTGATGGTGAGTTTTCTATGAAACATTTTGATTGCACCAGGGATTTGATAAAGAACCATACTGGTGTTCCTCATTTGAAAGTAGACTCATACAAATTTATAGTTGATTCTAAGCCTTGCTATTTTGCATTTTTCTTCAATAATACGACTAATAAGTGGGTTATCAAGTCTTTACATGCAGATGATAGTCCTCAATTTGTTAATAATGTTATGGCTAGTAAATTAGCAGGACTGCTTTAGGGGTGTATATATGATTTGTTCATTTTGTAACTCAGAGAATGTATTTACGAATTCTGAAACAACTTCTAAGAAGCTCTTTAATGGAGAACAAGTGAGTTTTTTAGATAATTTTTTCGAATGCGCTGATTGCGGAGAATCATTTTATGAAGGGAGTCTGTTGAATGATAATAACTTTCTTGAAGAAAAAAAGAATGTTATAAGTATCTCGACAAAGTCATTGATTTCTCGTTTGAAAGATAAAGTGGGGCCGATATCTTCGATTGAAAGAGTTTTTGATATTCCTCCTAGAACTTTTAATCGATGGAAGAATGATGGTGCAAGTTCTGGTGCATACGTCTTTTTGAGTTTTTTAGATCATCTACCGTGGTTATTTGATGTTGCGGCTCATAAGTTTAATAAAGAGAAGACAGAAAGAATTATTGTTAGGCAAGCCGGGCATATCTTGAATTCACGTCTAAATGGAACAGGAGCTGAGTTGTTTGTCGACTCTATAGTTAGTAGTAAAGAGTTTGGTGAATTAACAGTGAGATGGAATAAACCTTCTGTCGCGATCACTAATAAAGCTTCAATGGAAGGAGTTTTTGAAGTTGAGCCAGAGTTTGGTTATCTAAACGATGATTATGAAATGGAGGCATAGCTTTAATGGAAATAGTAAACTTCATAGTTTGTGATGATATTAGAAAAGAAATTAGAAATAAGCATACACTTGTCGGTACTTATCTCGATAGATTAGTATTTCATGTTAAAGATCCTAGTAAAGAAATAAATTTCAATATAAAATTAGCTTTTTTTATTACCTTCAATTTAAATAGTGATGAATCAAAATTTAAAAAAATGAGGTTTTTGGCAAGTGGAGATCCTATAGATGACCTCATTGCTGAGGTTGTAGTTGATAATGTTCAAGAACCTTCAAGGACGGTTGTCTTGCCTCTGACGAATGCTGTATTAACAATTGATAAAATAGGCAAAATAAATTTCTCAGTAACTTTATTCGATAAAGACGATAAAATTATATCTGAAAAGAAAATAAAACAAAGTTTAGAAGTGTTAATAGAAGAATCTAAGTAGTTTATTTATTTCTCCAAAGTTCTCCAACTTTTCGGGCCTTCAATAACTTACAACGCAAAATTTTAAAAAGTTAACCAATTTGGAAATCCATGTCGCTTTTTTGCCAGATTTTTTGAAAATCCATTTCTTTTATTTCAAGTTAGCTTTGAAGATTTGAGATTGTTTATCATCCAAAATCATCCAAATTTTCGAACATTCAACAGGTTGCAGGAAAAAGTTCTTCGAAATTATCCAATTTGGATGATCGTGTCGTTTTTTCGGCAAAATTTTTGATGAAGCAAACAAAATGTTCCATGCTCGGCTCAGGTTGAAGGCCTTGAAAGGAGGTGATCCAAAGTGATCCAACTTTTTGAGAGATCGGTTAGTTAGAAATGAATAACTTTGAATTTGATCCAATTTGGATCATGAAGTCGTTTTTTCGACAGAATTTTTGAATAAATAAATGAAGTGTTCCAAGGTGCTTTTTAGAATTACAGAAGCAAAAGATAGGAGAGCGAGTAGTGAATATTGAATTTAAAAATGCCATGAAATCATACGCAAAGGTGGTGAAATCACCCCGCAAACGTTGGCAATCAACAAACTTTATTCATAGCGTATGTCGTTGTAACCATTCAGGAATTTCCTGTGCGAAAATTGACCTCCCTCTCTCTACCAGTTTTCGAGATGGAGGTCAGTTTATCGCACAGATTCTGAAGTTTGGTTACATCGTTTGAGTTTTTTAATTTTTAAGTATTTTTAGAATGGAAAGGGAGAGTTTTATTTTTTGATTTTGAAAGAGAGTTTAGGTGAATTTGAGAGGTAATTTTTTGAAATAAGGCCAGTTTTTAGAAGTTAAATGAGGGTTAAGCAAGTACCAGCAAGATTTTTATTAATTACCTAATAGCTCGTTATTATTCATGAATTTCGCGCGCCAAAAGTAACTCCCTCTCTCTCACCATGTTTCGATAGATGGAGTCACTCTCGGGCGCGCTGGGTATTTTTAAAGTCGTCTAGAGGTAATTAATTAGTTCAGAGGAGGTGTTTTATAGATTTAGGTTTGTAAGAAAGGGAAGGTTAAGAAGGTAATTGGTTAGGAAGGCCAATAGATTTTATTGAAAAGGAGTTTGGGGGATTAGAATTCGTAGGGAGAATTTTATGGATTTAGGATACAAAGAAAATGAAAAAGGGTATGATCAAATTGATTTATCGTTTGACGGTAATATGCTCTTTGACAATTTACCAGAGATTATGAGGCCTCATAAAGTTGCCGATCTATTAGGTCTTTCAGTGAAGACCATCTATGATTGGAAATACCGAGGCAAGACGAGAAATATACCCAGTGATTTATTTTTAAAACTAAATAGATCACTTTATATTAGAACCGAAGTCTTAAAGCGTTTGGTTACCTCTAACTAGGAGGTATCTATGTATAAACCAAAAAAGATTAAACTTAAAAGTGGAATCAAATGGGAAGTCTCATTCCATACCAGAGGACGAGACTCTAAACGTTTAAGACGAAGATTTGATAAAAAGATTGATGCTGAAAACTTTATTCGTGATTACTTCAAAGAAGAAAAGTCAGCTAAGGCAGACGAATTAATTACAAACCTAACCTTTAGAAGTGAAGCTGAGTATTGGCTTAAAATTAGAAAACAAGAATTAACTATTACGCATCTTAGGCGTGCAAAAGGTATTCTTGACAAGCTCTTAAAAAGCTATGGTTCACTTCCCATTTACGAGGTTAATAATCTTTTTCTAGCCAAGCTCAGATCAAAACTTTTAAAACAAGGCAAAGCCGCTGCAACTGTTAACAGATGGACTAATACCGTGACTGTTATTCTAAATTTTTCATATAGAAATAACAGAATTAAGTTTAACCCAGCCGCAGGTTTTGGCATGCTTAAAGAATTTAGAAGCGAGATGAGCTTTTGGGAAAAAGAAGAAGTACAAAGCTTTTTATCTTATGCGAACAACAAACATACTGAGAGTAGAAGGTGGATTTATATCGCTTACCTTATAGCTTTAAATACTGGCATACGTGCCGGAGAGTTATGGGGCTTAAAGGTTAAAGATATAAACTTTGAGCGAAATTTTATCAATATTGAGAGACAACTTTTAATTAGAGATAAGATTATTGCCACTACTAAGGGTAAGAATATAAGAAAGGTTCCTTTAAATAATATCTTAAAGGAAGAACTTAAAACTTTTATTCAAGGGAAAGAGAACGAGGAATTGATATTCCAAACTCAGAACCACACCCCAATTAGCCATGCTACTTTTAGAGGACGCTATTTTCTTCCAGACCTAAAAAAGAGTGGGGTACGAGTGATCAGATTTCACGATCTAAGGCACACAGCTCTGACTTTGATGGTTGAGCAAGGGATAAACTTAAAAGTCGTACAATCCATTGCAGGACATGCAGATATTCAGACGACTATGAAGTATGTGCATCTCTTGGGAGATAGCATCGAGCAAGTGGCGAATGTTTTCGTTTTAAGTTCGTAAATTCAATTTAATTTCGGGTGGCAACGGTTAACTTCCATTGGCCGTTGTACATCCGTTGAACATCTTTTAATTTTAGGAAATGTGGGTTGAGTCAAGTGTATGATTTAATTGGTAGCGACGGGCAGAGTTGAACTGCCGACCTTCGGGATATGAATCCGACGCTCTAACCAACTGAGCTACGTCGCCACAAAATGAAGTATGCAGGAGATAATAAGAGATAACCCTTGAAAATGTCAACGATCTTGAACCCTTAACTCCAGAATTATTTTTAAAAATGCATAGTGTTATTTGATTATTTAATAACATTTATTTAATCATCTGATGATTCTATAAAACCCAGACATTGCTACGCTTTTAGGGAAAATTTAACTGGGAGTATGAAATGGCAAACGTAAACACCGCTACTCATGTAGCAAAAACAGGAATTCTACCATCATTTAGTTGGAGCTCAGCTATTGCTGGAGCCCTTATCGCACTTGTAACCTATGTTGCCCTCATGATTTTAGGAGGAGCACTAGGTCTTTCAATTTTAACTTTTGATGAACAAATTAATTTTACCGCAGCCAGCTGGACTGCTGGAATTTGGTGGATTGTTTTTTCTACCATCTCTATAGGTTTTGGTTCTTATATTGCGGGTAGGCTTTCTCAAAACATTTCTGGTTTTGCAGGAGCTATGAACGGCTTACTGGTTTGGGCCCTTTTGTCGGTGGCCAATATTAGTTTTACCTCACAAAGTGTAGGTAATTTAGCGAGTGGTGCTGGCAAAGCAATTGAGAAAACTGGAGATGCTGTCTCAACTGGCTTAGCAGGTCTTGAAAAAATCGATATTGAGGCAAATTTAGGGGAGATGATCGGA
Source organism: Halobacteriovoraceae bacterium (assembly GCA_002713145.1). Lineage (GTDB taxonomy): Bacteria > Bdellovibrionota > Bacteriovoracia > Bacteriovoracales > Bacteriovoracaceae. The sequence continues at coordinate 38,621 of PAVS01000016.1, read as the reverse complement.
ATCGAGAATCTTGAAAAGATTGAGCGAGAAATTGAAAATATCCAAGCGCCTGAAGTGAGAAGACTTGTAACTGAAGAATATAATAAACTCACCAATACTATGCAAAGAGCTGCCATCTCAATCGTGAGAAATCCAGATCAACGTGAAGAAGAATTGCAAGTGGTCAAGGATCAACTGCAGTCTTCAGTAAGCCGAATGGATCGTATTCTCACTCAAGATAAGATCGAAAAAATAGTGGCCAACAATTCTGATTTATCCCAATCAGAAGTTTCACAAATTGCCTCCAATTGGAAAAGTGAATTGAACTCACTTGCCAATCAGGTGGAACAAAATCTTCCCCAACTAGAAGAGCGAGTGGAAGAGTTTGGTGAAGAGGCTGCGACTCAAGCGGATAAAGTTGCTGATGGTGTCTCAACTTTCTTGGCCATTCTTTTTGTTCTCTTTGTGATCGGTTTTATTGTTTCCATTATCTTTGGACGTATGGGAGCTAGATCTGCAAGAGCATGGGTTGCTAGAGCTTGATAGTTACCGCAGCGATGAATGACGAGCTACACAGCTCGATGACGGAGCTTCGAGATAAGTTTTTTCCAAGGGAGATAAATTATCTGGAAGCTCATATCACTCTTTTTCATCAATTTCCTGATCGATGTGAGACTCAATTGAAAGAGTGGGTAAGAGAGCAGAAGGTGATGCAATTAGAGCTTTCGGAACCTGTTTTTTTAGGTTTTGGTTTTGGGGTTAAAGTAGAGTCACCACCTCTTAAAAGTTTTTATCTTGCTTTGAGAGGGAATTTTTTAAACCAACTGTCCAAGCAAGATGCTCACAAAAAAAACTTGCATATAACCTTGCAAAACAAAGTAGAAGCGAGACAAGCCAAAAAAGAGTGTAGTGAATTTAGCAAGAATTGGCAGCCGATGAGCGGAGAGATTCTAGGTTTAAATTTGTACCACTATCTCGGTGGTCCTTGGGAGAAAAAAGAAGAAATAAAGTTTAGGAGTTAAAAAGATGGGACATATAATATCATTTATTTTTGTAGGAGTTTTCATGCTGGTCGCACCGCTAGGAGCTGATATGTATCAAAGTAAATATGATTATCAATGGAAACATCGTTTAATACTGGTCAAAGCTGACGAGAATTTAATTTACGATAATCAAAAAGAAATTGCTTATAAAAATAAAGACGGTTTTATTGAGCGAAAACTTAAAGTCTTGACCATAACACCCAATCATTCACTGATTGCTGGCCATCCAGATAAAAAAGTTTTTTTGGTGGGGCTCGATGGAGGAGTCAAGGCGATGAGTGATAAGGCGATGGGAGAGCAAGAGCTTTTCCAAACTATTGATGCTATGCCTATGCGCCAAAGTGAATAGTATAAAGTAGATAATATAACCTTTCTCTGGTAAATCTTTATCTATGAAGTTTTATAGACTCGCGAGCCGCTGTTAAGAGTGGGCCAGCAATACCATCCTTATATTTTTAAGTTTCTCAAGCACTTTGAAAAATTCATTGCTGAGTATGAGCTTTTTCAAAAAGATGATGAATTACTCTTGGCCGTCTCTGGGGGCATCGACTCCATGTGCTTGGTGCGGGCAATGAGCGAACTTGAAAGCTTCGGATATTCCTTAAGGCTTCGTATTATTCATATTCACCATGGGACCCGGGTGGAGCAAGACAGAGAAGCTCAGATGGTTGAAAGTTATGCCAAGCATCTCTCTCTTCCTTGTGAGGTCATTAAACTTCAGGATTTGAACCCTCATAAAAACTTTGAATATAGGGCCCGTCAAAAACGCTATGAAGCTTTTTATGAGAGGGCGAAATCTTCTGAGAAAATTGTGCTTGCTCATCATATCGATGATAGCTTTGAGTGGACTTTACTTCAGAGTTTGAAGAGTTCATCCATTGAAGGAGTGGTAGGGATACCCCTGGTCAATCATAAAGTGATACGACCTTTTTTCTGTGTCACAAAAGCGCAAATTGAAAAGTTTGCAGATATATTGGATATCCCTTTTCTTGAAGATCCAACCAATGATCAGATCAAGTTTGAACGAAACTTTTTACGTCAGGAAGTTATCCCGGCTTTTAGTGGTCGTCATCCCAAATATCTCAAGCATTATGTTTATAGACATAATGAAATTGCCAGAAGGTTAGGGGTGCATCTCAAAGAAAAAGATCAATCTTCATTCAAGGTTCATTATCAAGAGCAATCTGTTCTTTTGTTTAATACAGATTCCACTACCAATTATTCAGGGCTAGAGAATCAAGTTTTGGGAGCGATAAAATATCTGGCACCCCTTGAGAGAGGTAAGCTTCACGCTCAACTCTCCAAACTCAAAAAAGCATTAGAGCATAAAAAAATAGGGCCTCTTAATTTGGTGGGAGAGTATAAAGCCTATTTAGATTATAATTTGGTGTTAATAACTGCAGAAAATGCGCCCCAATTGTGTTTTAAATATAAAGATTTTAAAACATTCAGCTATAGTGAGTATCAAAATTATCTCAATGAATGGTTGTCACAGGGGAATAACTTAGCTTTTCCCTTCATCGTTTTTATCCAAAACCCTTATATTGACAAACGTCAATTTGCTACCAGCTTTAATAATGAACAAGTTAAGTCATTTTGCAGTGAGCAGTCCAATTACTATCCCGCATTAAGACTTTTACGTGAGTGGTCTAAAAAACGTAATAGACACAGAGTGTTGAGGCTAAACTTTCTCGTGACCCTGTGACTTGTTTTTAGGCTCTAACCCCTCTAAAATACCTAAGAACTTTAAGCGAGGATAAATTATGCGCAAACAACAAAAAAGTTTTCTCTTCTGGATTTTAATTATTCTTATGCTTGCCTTTGTCATGAACATCGTTGAGCAAAAGCAAGACAGAAATGTGAAAACAATCTCATATTCAGAATTTGTCGACTATGTAAAAGAAGGCAGAGTTGAAGAAGTCGTTTTCCAAGGTGAGAACACCATACAAGGTGAATTTAAAGATGATTTTGAGAACGGTCTTCCTTTTAAACTTACTGGAACAACTTCTGATGTGACTTTTAATATCCTCAAGGAAAATGGAATCACCCCTAACTTTAAAGAAGAAGAAAAGCAGTCCATGCTTTCTATGATCTTTATCAATTGGTTTCCAATGATTCTTCTTTTTGTGATTTTCTTTTTCTTTTTACGACAACTCCAAGCAGGTGGTGGAAAGGCCATGAGCTTCGGAAAGTCTAAAGCGAAAATGCTAAACGAGTCTGATAAAAAAGTGACCTTCTCTGATGTCTCTGGGGTGGAAGAAGCCAAAGAAGAATTAGTTGAAGTTGTCGACTTTTTAAAAGACCCCAAACGTTACACTAAACTCGGAGGGAAAATCCCTAAAGGTGTTCTACTTATAGGCCCTCCTGGTACCGGGAAGACTCTTCTTGCAAGAGCCGTAGCTGGGGAAGCGGGAGTGCCTTTCTTCAGTATCTCAGGTTCTGATTTTGTAGAGATGTTTGTTGGGGTGGGTGCTTCAAGAGTACGTGATCTTTTTGAACAAGGTAAGAAAAACGCACCTTGTATCATATTTATTGACGAAATCGATGCGGTTGGACGTCACCGTGGCCACGGAATGGGTGGTGGACATGATGAGCGTGAGCAGACACTCAACCAGATGCTCGTTGAGATGGATGGTTTTGAGTCTAACGAAGGGGTCATTATAATGGCCGCCACTAACCGCGTCGATGTTCTTGACCCTGCACTTCTTCGTCCAGGTCGTTTTGATAGACGAGTGACGGTTGGTAGACCTGATATGAGAGGGCGTCTGGGTATTCTCAAAGTTCACACTAAGAAAACTCCGCTGGGTGATGATGTAGATTTAGAAAGTATCGCGAGAGGGACTCCAGGTTTTACGGGAGCTGATCTTGCCAACTTAGTCAACGAAGCAGCTCTGCTTGCGGCCCGTGAGAAGAAAGAAAAGCTTTATAATATAGATTTTGAAAACGCCAAAGATAAAGTTCTTATGGGGGTTGAAAAACGCTCTATGATGATCAGTGATGATGAAAAAAGAAACACAGCTTTCCATGAAGCCGGTCACGTTATCATTGGCCTAAGTCTGCCAGGAACAGATCCTGTGCATAAAGTAAGTGTTATCCCAAGAAGTATGGCCTTAGGTGTGACAGTGACTCTTCCGAATGAAGATAAACTGAGCATGTCTAAAGAGAGAGCGAATAATGAAATCGCTATGCTTTTGGGTGGTAGGCTTGCTGAAGAAATTATCTTTACGGATTATACTTCAGGAGCTTCAAACGATATTGAAAGAGCGACTCAAATCGCTCGTCATATGGTTTGTAGTTGGGGGATGAGTTCAACACTTGGACCGATCCATTATTCTCAAAATCCACATCAGCCTTTTGGTCATGGCCCTGGTGCTGATAACTCAAGCTTCTCTGAGCAAACATCACAGAAAATCGATGAAGAAGTTTCAAGTATAATTAAGAGAAATTATGAAACGGCTAAAAAGATTCTGCTAGATAAACGTGATATTCTTGAGAATATGGCAGAAGCATTGATTATTTGGGAAACATTAGACGCTAAACAAATCAATGAAATCATGGAAGGAAAAGATATCGGACTCCCTGTCTTTAAAGGTGAAGATGAAACAAAAGGTGAGATCAAACAAGAATCTACTAAAAAAGATGATTCAGATTCTAAAAGCGAAGATATCTCGATTCCAAGTGACGCAAAAATTTCACCAGCATAAGCAATGAATTTATATTCAACCATGGGGGTTATTAACCTAACCCCCAATTCTTTTTCCGACGGAAATCAATATTACGACCCCGAGAGTTTTGCTACGAGATTCAATCAAGCTTGTTCTGATTTTGATATCATTGATCTGGGAGCTGAAAGCACCGCCCCTTTTAATGACCCTGTCTCTATAAGTGAAGAGCTCAAGCGCTTTGAAACTTTATTCTTTCCTCTTTTAAAAAACACTTCTGACCCCCAAATTACATTAAGTATTGATACCTATAAAATAGATGTGTTCAAAACGGTGCTCATGGAAGTAAAGAAGTATTGGCCCAAGACCACTGTGATCTTTAATGATGTTTCTGGTTGTATCGATCAAGAGCTCATTAATATAATGCAAACTGATTTAGCATTCTCATATGTCTATTCCCATAATTTATGTCCAAGTCGCAGTGAAACTTCTCATCACATGAAGTATACAACCCAGGATGAGATCGTGAGCTCAGTTCATGAATTTTTTCGGGATGGTCTTAGCACCTTAAATGAGTTTAACCGTCCTATCTATATTGATCCCTGCTTTGGCTTTTCAAAGACAAGGACTCAGAATCACACTTTGCTGGTAAATATTGAAAAAGCGATAGCAGGACTAAAATACTATGAGAGTCTACTCATAGGCATATCCAGAAAAAGCTTTCTGCGTTTTCCTAGAGAATGTGACCTTACCCAAATTCAAAATCAAAAGACGATTGATTGTTTAAGCTCTCATATCTATAGAGATCTTTTGCATAAATTTTCAAATCAAAATCTCATTTTTCGGGTTCATGATCTCACTGCACTCAATGCTCTTACTCACTATCAGTCCATTCATAAACTTGCCACTTAATTACAAGCTCATTACACTTTGAGTATGGAAGTAAAACTTGGAGAAATTTTTCTTTATTCAAAACATCCTGAAAAGCTTTATCACTTTTTAAGTTTTTTATTGGATGTAGAAGTGAGCTTTCAAAGCCAGGATAAAATTGTATTTATCTTCCATTCGGTTCAATTTGTTATCCTTGCTTCAGATAAAAAAATTCCGAAGCGCACAAGTTTTTTCTCGCTTAGCGTTACTGATGCAGCAGAACTTTTAAATCTTAAAAGAAATATAGAATTCTTTTATTATAAAGAGCATTTAACCAGTTTTAAATGCGAAATCAACGATCAGGAGTTGGTTTTCACCGATCCAGACAATCGAAATTGGCTCGTTAAAATAGAAGATAATTTAACGCGACCTATACAAAACTTCGAAAAACCGACTGAATATGTAAGAAACTGTTAGTTGTCAGAGAAGCTCTACAAACATAAGATTTTTGGACTGGTAAACTTTAGGGAAAAGGAAATCCAATGAAAAACACTCTAATTGTATTGTTGTTAGCGACAACTTCTGTGCTTATGGCCGGAACGAAAGGAATCAAGGTCATCTATGGCGAGGATAACCGTGTTGATGTAATGGACTCGACAAATAATATGTTTGTTGAACTATCTCAATCTACTGCTGCAATGATACCTAGCTCAGACCTAAGAGCTCAAACAAATGGTGAAGTACAAATTCGTAGTAAAACTCTTCAAAGCTCAATGAGAGTTTGTAGTACAGAGAGATTTGCTAATCAACCTACAGCAGCTAATTGCTCAGGGTTTTTAGTAGGTGAAAACCTACTGGTAACTGCAGGTCACTGTATTCGCTCACAAAGAGATTGCTCAAGTAATGACTGGGTATTTGACTACAAGCTTGAAAGTAAAAATCAATCAGGTATTAGTGTAGACAAAAATAGCGTTTACAAATGTAAAAGAATCATTTCTCAGAAGCTAAGTAACTGGGATAAGGACGATTACGCACTTATCGAACTCGATCGTAAAGTTACTGATAGAAGAGTTCTTGATTTTAGAAGAAAAGGTAAAGTTGCTAAAGGTGCAGATCTTGTTGTTATCGGTCACCCATCAGGACTACCTACTAAGATTGCCGATGGCGCTAAAGTAAGAAGCCTTAAAGGTAAGTTCTTTGTTGCTAACTTAGATACTTATGGTGGTAACTCAGGTTCAGCTGTATTTGACGCTAACACTGGTGTTATTGAAGGAATTCTTGTGAGAGGAGAAACAGACTATATTTCACGTGGTGGATGTAGAGTTTCTAATGAAGTTTCTGATGATGCTGGAAGAGGTGAGGACGTGACTTACATCTTAAATATTCCAGAGTTATCAAACTTATAATCTACAATTTAGAGAATATTTATTTATAATGAAAAGGAGGGTTTACCCCTCCTTTTTTTATGTTTTAACAACATCTTACATTAGTTGACAGATTCTCTTGTATTTCCTTTAATTTAACATCAATCCAAAAAACGGAGATTATATGAAAATTGCATTATGGATATTGCTTATTGCGTCAAGTGTGGTTAATGCCGCAACCATCGCTGTTATCGATAGCGGGGTAGATGTAGAACATAAAGACCTTCTCACCAACCTATGGATGAATGAAGGGGAAATTGCCGATAATGGTAGAGATGAAGATAGAAATGGATATCAAGATGATGTTTATGGCTGGAACTTCGCTGAAGGTAATAATCTAGTCATTGATAGAAAGTATGTAGGTACTTTTTCTGATGATCCATATAAATTCTTTGAAATTCAAGGTAAGTCTTTTTTAGGCCAAGCAAGTGCTGAAGAAAAAGAGTGGGTTCAAGCAAAAAGAAAAGACAAAAAGTTTTTAGCTGAAATGCAAAAGTTTGGAAACTTTGTTCACGGGACTCACGTAGCAGGCATCACCGTTGATAATAATAGAGAAGGACAAATACTTTCAGTAAAGCTTATCCCAACAGAGGTTAAGCCTTTTATCGCAAGTCTTTCTCAAAAAAATAAAAATGCTGAAGACAAAAACTTACGTTGGAAAATTCTAACAAAAGCTCTTTCAGCCCTTGCGGATCAGCAAATGACTTTATTAACTGAAATTGCTCATTACGTAGGAACTCATAAAGCTGATATTGCCAATGGTTCTTTTGGGACTGGTTTTAAGCAAGCTAAAATGATCACAAATATTGCTTACAAAGCGGTGTTCTTTAAGGACCCGTCAAAAGAAGATAGTGATAAAGCTGCGAAGATCTTTTTAAATGCACTTATTAAGAGTGGTAAGAAAATGGTTGATGCTGCTCCTAATACTCTATTTGTATTTGCTGCTGGTAACGATGGTTCTAATAATGATGAATTTCCAACCAGTCCAACCAATATTCAAGCGGACAACGTTATTTCTGTAGCTGCTACTTATAAGTATGAATTTATCGCACCTTTTTCAAACTATGGAATTAAGATGGTTGATGTAGCCGCGCCAGGTATGTTGATCAACTCTCAAATTCCAGGGGATGAGTATTTAAAGGTAAGTGGAACTTCACAAGCAGCTCCTTATGTGGCGAATATTGCTGCTCAGATTAAAGACATCAATCCTGAGTTAGCACCCAAAGATATCAAAGCGATTATTATGGGGACTGTTGATGCTAAGAAATTCTTATCAGACAAAGTTAAAGCTGCAGGTATTGTGAATATGAACAGAGCGACTCATGCAGCAAAGTTAACTTTCAATATGGGTGTGAGTGAAGCCATTTCTCAAGCTCAACAATCAATTAGTGATGTTCGAGTAGACAGCACTAAGAGCTTAAAGTTTCCGCAGGCAGTAACTCCATTGCCTCTAACAAATCAATTTACATTATAATATATCAACAAAGGGCCTACGGATGATGGGCCCTTTTTTTTTAACACATGGAGACTAATACATGACTGAACAGTTAGAAATGATCACCGGTCAATTTGTCGGAATGGTGTGGGGCTTACCTCTCATTGTTCTTCTCGTTGGAGCTGGTTTACTTTTTACTCTTTACTTTGGCTTTCCTCAGCTATCTTTGTTTAAACACGCCATTGATATTGTCAGAGGTAAGTACGATGACCCAAACAATCCTGGTGAAATCTCACACTTTCAAGCATTAACCACGGCCTTATCAGCGACAGTTGGTCTGGGAAATATTGCAGGGGTTGCAGTTGCGGTTGCCGCCGGGGGACCTGGGGCGGTTTTTTGGATGTGGGTTGCAGGATTTATCGGTATGACCACTAAATTTACAGAAGTTACCCTATCCTTGAAATACAGAGAGGTCACTCCTGAAGGACATACCCATGGTGGTCCGATGTTTGTTCTCAAAAACGCGATCAAAGATAAAGCTAATACATTTCTTACCAATAGTGGAGGGATGCAAAAATTATTCATGGGATTAGCTTGGTTTTATGCTCTTTTCGTTATTTTAAGCTCTTTTGGCGCTGGAAATATGTTCCAGTCCAATCAAATGGCTTCTATTCTCAATACTTCTACTGGTGTTCCTGAATGGGTAGCCGGTTTAGTTTTAGCTATCCTTGCTTTTATCGTTCTTGTGGGTGGTATTAAAAGAATTGCAAACGTGACTGAAAAACTTGTTCCTGCCATGGTTGTTCTTTATGTTGGGGGAGCTCTCGTGGTTGTCTTCTCTAACTTAGCTGATGTTCCTGATATGTTTTCTTTAATTTTCTCTGGTGCTTTTACTGGTACTGCAGCTAAAGGTGCATTTGCTGGTGTTGTTGTTAAAGAAGTTATTATTCAAGGGATTCGAAGAGCAACTTTTTCAAGTGAAGCTGGTATGGGGTCTGCAGCGATGGCCCACTCCGCAGCAAAGTCTTCCCCTATAGAAGAAGGTGTTGTCGCTCTCTTAGAACCATTTATTGATACGATTGTGGTTTGTACCATTACTGCCCTGGCCATTCTTTCTAGTGGGGCTTGGCATATGAATAATGGAGAGTCTGGGGTTGATTTAACTGCATTGGCTTTTTCTTCGGCCATGGGACCAGTGGGAACCTGGATTGTAACTATAACAGTTACTATGTTTGCTTTCTCAACCCTTATCTCTTGGTCTTACTATGGAGAGCAAGGGGTGACTTATTTATTCGGTGAAAAAGCGATCAAAGCTTATCGAGTTATCTTTGTTATCTTTGTATTTATTGGATCAATTTTACAACTCAAAGTTGTTCTCAATATTTCAGATGGTGTTTATGGACTTTTGGCCATACCAAATATGGTGGCCTGTCTCTTATTGATGCCGGTAGTAAAAAGGCTACTCAGTGAGCATAAAGCGAAGTTAAAATCTGGCGAAATAAAGGCCTTTAAATAAAAAAAAAAAGGGGAGGCCATTGCCTCCCTTTTTTATTTTAATAAGTAGAGATGTTTATAAGTTCCCAGTAACTCTCCATTTGGTTTTGCAAATGGTTTCCAAACCTTTTTCAAGGTATTACTCGAAACAATGATCGGTGCTAAAACATAATGAGATTCATCTTCAATTTCTTTTTCCAGCACACTATGCTTCACATTTTTTGATTTAAATTGATCCCACACATTTTTTGGAATTTCTATGTTGAGAATTTCTTTATCGGCGGGAAATACATATGACTTATCTCCAATTTCAACTAGGCTATCCACACCAGCACTTTGTTTACTCAGAGTGAGTTGCATGACTTCATCGGCTTTGATTTGATCTTCCACTTTAGTCACTAAAATATTTCTATCAGGAGTAAGAGAAGCCTGGAGCGCCATCTTTACTCCACGGTAGAGTTTCACTTTTTTATAAAAACTAAAAAGATTCATATTATCATTATTTTGATAATTATGATTCATATAGAAATCATCTAACATCCCTTTCGCCTGACAACCAACGATGGCCAAGAAATTTAAATTGGGATGAACTGTTGAAAAAAGGTTTTTGATATTATTGCCATGAATATCGAGCACTGTATCTTGGGCACTAATTCCAGTTCCCATAGATCTGCTTGCACCAGCATGGGAGACCCAAAAAAGTTTTTCAGTATTGGGAGAGTTAAGATAGTGAGAAAGTATCGTCGCATCTGCTTCATGGATGACTTTAATATCCTGTGTTCTGTCACTATAATAATCATAAACATAGCGCTCAATCTTACTTAACTTTTTGTCTTTGATATCGAGTGAAGTAAGTACAACTATATCGCCAGCAAAAGCAGCTTGGGTAAGTAGAAGTAGAAAACATAATATTAATTTCATAATGATTTCCTTTGTTTAAGCTCTTATAGCATGTTTATTACGCGCTGCGCTAGATGCCGTCTCTCTCTGAAATATTTACATCAATTGCAGGCTTATTTTTTCAATAGCTTGAAAGGTTTCAGGGCTTAGATATTCGCCATATTCATTCCACAACCCACGTATATCTTCATAGCCTCGGTTATCCAGCTGTTCAACCTCAAAAGAGACTTCTTCTAGGATGATATTGGCCTGATCTATTTCAGCATTAAATGTCTCACTTTGAATATTTGTGAGACCCAACGCATTTGATTTATCTGGTGATAATGTTTCAAATGCCATCATTTGTTCCTGTTCTCCATCAAGCATTATAATTCCTGCTACAAAAGAGAGAGCCCCTCCCCAGATGAGGGGAAGTGAGAACTTACTATCTACATCTGCCACTCCTCCAACAAAGGCCACCGGCCCTGCTACCGTTGCTCCTAATCCATAGAGCGCTAAAATTCCATTTCCGGTAAAAAGAGAGACTGCTGCTTCACTTTTTTTAGGTACCACTAATGTGGTTGCTACCATCAGGGCAAGTAAAAGAGCTTTCATATTTTTCATCATTTTTCCTTTGATAAATGACCCGGTGTGAACCGGGTCAGTCATATTTTAAATGAATTTTTATTTGGCAAACTGTGCTCCAATCTTTTCCATAACACTAAAAGTTTCTGGTGAAACAAAGTCTTGGTAGTTCTCCCAAATGCCTCGCACATCTTCCGCAGTTGGGTTATCTAGAGTTTCCGTTTCAAGGGCAACTTCCTCTAAAAGGACATTGGCCTGGTCAATTTCTTGGTTAAAACTATTCATTTCATCTCTTGTGACTCCCATCTTGTTCGCCATTTTTTCATCCATTAAAGTGTATTCAATGGCCTGTTCTTCTTCACCATCTAAAAGAATGATCCCAAGAGGAATTCCGATGACGATAGCTCCAATCCAAAACGCCATACCTCTCATGTCATCTGTACCCTCAGCGAGCTCGAGGACTCCTCCGACCGCTAGAGGAGCAGCAATACCAGCTATAACTAATGGAGTTGTTCCTGTGGCCAATCCAATAGCTGCTTCTGATTTTTTAGGGGTAATAAATGTTGTTGCGATAATAAGGGCTAAAAAAAGTGTCTTTATATTTTTCATGAGTGTGTCCTTTGTTAATTGACCCGGAATGAACCGGGTCTGTGAAATATGTTTTTGTGTTAGATTTATTTAGCGAACTGGCTACCAATTTTTTCCATTGCGCTAAAAGTTTCTAGTGATACAAATTCTTGATATTCTTCCCAGATAGCACGAACAGCTTCCGGGGTTGGCTCAACTAATTCTTGAGTTTTGATTGATACTTCTTCAAGTAAAATATTAGCTTGATCAATTTCCATATTAAAACTATTCATTTCTGCATTAGTGACACCCATGTCATTGGCCATATCTTTATCCATTAAGGTGTATTCGATCGCTTGTTCTTCTTCACCATCTAAAAGAATGATTCCTAAAGGAACAGTTACAAAAAGACTTAAAAAAGCAAGTGCTCCTTGGTACCTTCCTCCTTCTGCTACTTCAAAAGCTAAAATAGTTCCACTTACAACAAATGGAGCTGCAATACCTGCAATAACCATAGGTGCATTACCAGTTGCTGCTCCAATAGCTGCTTCTGACTTTTTAGGTGTGATGCTTGTAATGACAATAAGTACGAGTGCTAAGATTCTTAATGTTTTCATATATCCTCCAAAGTTTTTTACATTTGTTAAGTTGTTGGAGGAGTTTTAACATAAGTTAACTAATGCTGCTACGCATTGTTAACATTTGTGAAAAGTTTTCATTATCATATGTTAAAACGCAATGATTGTAAGGGCTTACGAGTGCATATTTTTAACAAATGTTATTAATACAGTAAGATTTCCCGACGTTTTTCCAGATATTCGTTCATATTTTCTTCTTCAATCTGGTCTAAAAACTCATAGGCATCAGGCCTGTCATACCAAGCTTTAAAGCGGTCATCGCCATTGATAAGATCAATCGCCATTTTATCGAACTCATATTCATAGGCATCAGTCTTATATTGAAAATGATCAGGGATGATTGTTTTTAGTTCTTTGAGTAACACCTGAGACACCCGCCAAGGTCTAAACTTCTTTTTATCCGTAACATGGATAAAATAACCGCCACAACTTTGATGCTCGTGCTTTTGAAACATGGGATAAAAGTTAACGGGTCTTAACTGGAAACCAGCTAGTTCTAATTCTTCAAAAATACTTTGGAAGTGCGCTTGATATTTCCATGGGTCAAAACGTGGGTGACCAATTTGTTCTAAGGCGCGAGTGGTTCCGCGACCCTCAGATAAGTTTGTTCCTTCAAATAAAACAGTTCCTACAAAAGTGTAACAGGAATCAGGTGTGGCCAAGTTTGGTGACGGGTTCACGTATGGCAGACCTGTTTCACTCCAATCCATCTCACGCTTGTAGTTCTCCATACTAATGATCTGTAAATTAGCAAGGGAGCTGGCCCAATTCTTTTGATGCATTTTAGCCACTTCTGCCATGGTCAGAGCATGTCTGACAGGAATGGGATGTCTTCCTACAAAAGAGCTAAATCTTGTATCCAAAATATTACCTTCGATGGTAGTGGCGTCCACTGGGTTCGGTCTATCAAGCACGATCACTTCAATATCTTTTTCACTACATTTTTCTAAAAGTAAGGTCAGGGTGTAGATATAAGTATAAATTCTGGTGCCCACATCCTGGAGGTCCACAAAAAGATGATCAATATCTTGGAGCATTTCATCTGTGGGGATTCGGGTTTCACTATAGAGAGAATAAACAGGTCTTTTAAAATAAGGATGCACAAAATGATCAGTTTCAATCATATTGTCTTGTACATCTGTTACAAAACCATGTTGAGGGCCGTAAATTTTTTTAAACTTCTCTCCAAACATATCGATAAAAATTTCAACGCTATGTTTAAAATCTGTATCTACTGAGGCGCTATGACAGAGTAGGCCCACATTTCCAGAGAAGCGACTTTGTAAATCGTGACTAGCACGCAGTTTGGCGAGTCCAGTAAGAACTTTTGAGCTCATTATATTTCCTTATTTAATTACAAATAATATTCTGTTTGCTACACTTAGTATACACACGATTGATCTTAACACGGAGGGACATATGCAGCAATATCTCGATCTCATGAGTAGAGTTTATGATAACGGAACACTCAAGGAAGATAGAACCGGGACAGGGATAAAGTCGGTCTTCGGTCATCAAATGAGATTCAATTTGCAAGATGGCTTTCCTATGGTGACCACCAAAAAGCTTCACCTTAAATCTATTATTCATGAACTACTTTGGTTTTTAAAAGGTTCTGGAAACGTTTCATACTTACAAGAAAATGGTGTGCGTATTTGGAATGAGTGGGCCGATGAAAACGGCGACCTAGGTCCTGTGTACGGTGTGCAGTGGAGATCATGGCAAGGGGCTGATGGCAAAACCCATGATCAAATTAAAAATGTTATTGAACAAATCAAAACGAATCCAAATTCCAGAAGACTTATCGTCAATGCTTGGAACGTGGGGGAGTTAGAAAATATGGCGCTGCCACCCTGTCATATGTTTTTTCAATTCTATGTTGCCGATGGAAAACTAAGTTGTCAGCTTTATCAAAGAAGTGCGGATATCTTTTTAGGTGTGCCTTTTAATATTGCTAGCTATGCACTTCTGACTCATATGATGGCACAAGTTTGCGATTTAGAAGTAGGAGAGTTTGTTCACACCCTCGGAGATGCGCATATCTACTCCAACCATATGGAGCAATGTAAATTACAAATGTCCAGAGAACCACGTCCACTTCCCAAATTGAAAATAAATAAAGATGTGAAAGATATCGATCAGTTTAAATTTGAAGATTTTGAATTGGAAGGCTATGACCCTCATCCTCATATCAAAGGTGTGGTGGCCGTCTAATGATTATTTCAATGATTGCGGCCATGGGTGAAAATAGAGTGATTGGTGCTGATAACCAAATGATGTGGCATCTTCCCAAAGAGTACAAGTATTTCAAAAACACCACCATGGATCATTGTATTATCATGGGAAGAAAAAACTTTGAAGCCATGGGGAAGAAACCTCTTCCCGGGAGAACAACAATCATTGTCACCAGACAAGATGATTATGATGCCGGCGTTTGCCAGGTGGTGAACTCTCTGGAAGCAGCTATTGAAGCCGCACGAGAAAAAGGTGAAACAGAAGTATTTATTTGCGGCGGTGGCCAGATATATGAACTAGGTGTTCCTCACTCTGATCGAATTTATTTAACCGTAGTAGATTTTTCAAAAGAAGGGGATGTTTATTTTCCTGAGTTTGATGAATCGAAGTATGAAAAAGAAACGCTCCACCACGAAGAGGTAGGGGAGCGTAATGCTTTTGCCTGGACGGCTTATTTATATACTAAAAAATAGTTTATCTACACTGAGCTGAAGGCAAGGCCTGGTAATCAAAAGTAAAAGGTATAGTTAAGACTTTTCCGTTTTCTTTAATTTGAAACCATGCTCGCTGCAATCCACTTTTCATAATTTTATTGTCATGAAAGCCAAAGACGAATTCGGTGTCATCTACAGGCAGTGCTGAGTGCATATGAGCAAAATGCATATGATGCATTCCGTGCATAAGTCCATCGCTGACCCAAACCGCATGGGCCCCTTGAGTCAGCCAATCTTCTAGTGCTTGAGCGGGAATATAATTTTCATTTTCATCTTTTTCAAATAATGAAACTCTGAACTCTACTAAGCTTCCTGAGCAACCTGCAGTCTGTTCCATAAAAAGATTAATTTTATAGTCTTTTCCGTTTTCAGTGAAAAATTTAGTAATTGATCCATCGGGGTTAACTTCATCCATGAGAATCGTATTTACTGGATTTTCCCCCATGGCATGGAGCATTTTATGACCCATACGCATACCCACATCTTGAATTTCAACATCGGCCATCAGCATGTACATCCCACCTTTGGTAAGTGCTTCAGCAGTATGGAAATTATCTGGATCACTTAAAGGTAAATTGAGAGTAATCTGAAAAATTCCCGTTACTGGATCATGGTAAGGGTGAATATGTTTAAATACACTCATATCATCTTTAATGAGAACCATATGCATGATTTTTCCATGCATGAGTTTAAAATCTTTATAAACTTCACCGGTGTCTTTATGAGTGTACCAAACTTCGATAGTGGTGGGTTTTCCCGCCATGACATGGTTGGTATCTTTCCCGTTAATTCTAAAATGGGTCTCCACTATATGATCACCATTAATCTGCGCAAAACTTGCCAATGAAAAGAGTAATAGAAAGATCGAAAATAACTTCATAAATAATTCCTTTGTATAGTTGTATTCTATAAATAAATGGAACGGTTTCTCAAGTTTTAATAACGGAGTGTTTCGCTTTGTGAGTTCTTCTAGGCTTTGTCTAATCGTTTTACTCGGGAATTGAGGCTTAATTCTTAAAAAAACTGACATCTTTTTTAAATTTCAAAATAACCAGCGATAATAAATTCATAATTTAAATGGAGTTTAATATGAAAATGATTTTCGCTTTAATGCTTGTAATGAATGCAAGTGTATTCGCTGTAGAGATACAAGCGGATAATGTTATTTTAAGTAATGCATTGGACCTCACTCGTTCAGGAGCAAGGGCCAAAAGAGGTAATGATATTTGGGGCTGGACTGACCCGGCTACAGGTAAAGAATATGCCATCATGGGGATGGACAGTAAGACATCATTTGTTGATATTACTGATCCTATGAATCCTATTCATTTAGCTGATGTAAAAACTAAAACGTTTAGTTCTACTTGGAGAGATATCAAAGTTTATAAGCACTATGCTTATATTGTCTCTGAGGCTTTTAGACATGGGATGCAGGTTTTTGATCTCACCCGACTGAGATTTTTAGATGGTAAAAAAGTCGAGATCTTAAAAGAAGATCTTCACTATAATAAATTTGGTAATGCCCACAATATTTTTATCAATGAGGAAACTGGTTATGCTTACGCAGTTGGTACTTCAACTTGTGATGGTGGGCTCCATATCATCAATATCAAAGATCCCCTGGCCCCAAGTTTTGTAAACTGTGTTGGCCGTGGTGTTTACGAATTACCAGGAAACAGAAAGCATGGTGATGCTTATACTCATGATGTTCAATGTGTTGTTTATCGTGGAGCGGATCAGGATTATCAAGGGCGTGAGATTTGTGTTTCCAGTAACGAAGACACAGTTAACGTTGTTGATGTGACCGATAAGTCTAAGCCTTATCAAATCTCAGTAGCGACTTATGATGGGGTAAGATACACTCACCAAGGATGGCTCACGGAAGATCATAACTACTATCTTCTAGGAGATGAATTAGATGAGCAAAAGTATGGAACAAAAACCAAAACATTTATATGGGACTTTAGAGATCTAGATAATATTAAAAACTTTGCTATATTTGAGCATAAAACCAATGCCATTGATCATAATATGTATGTGAAAGGTGATTATGTTTACCAAGCGAACTACACTGCTGGACTTAGAATTCTAGATATCTCAGATATTGAAAGTGGGAATGTTGTAGAAGCAGGTTATCTTGATACCCTTCCTAAAGATGATAGAGCATCATTTGATGGAGTCTGGTCAACCTATCCTTACTATGATTCTGGAACAGTTACCATCTCTGGAACAGATGGTGTCCTTTATATCACAAGACCAAATCTATAAAAAAATGAAGGCCTCTTTCGAGGCCTTTTTTAATGCAAAATATTTTGATTAACTTTATTGATACCTTCAAGCATCTGTCTGGAGCGGTATACTCTCCAGCACATAGAGTTATGAGTGTCTAATTCAGTATGGGAGAAATAATTAACTTCTACAGCTTCATTCTCAAGACTCTCAACACATTTGTTCTTATTAAAAACAAGATCAAGAAAACTGATCTGGTAATGGGCCAACCCCATCGCATTTAAGACTTTAAATGATGTGATATCGGCTTCATTTTCTTTAGTATAAAACTGAAGTTTATCCCACTGTATCGCCTCAACAAGATTTTTTAATTCAGTTCTATAGTTCAAGATGATTTTAAACGCAGTTGCTAGAGCATGTTCTTCTTGCAAAATACCTTCTGCGATAACTCTTTTGTTTGAGTCTCTATCCGTTGTAAATTGCCTCGGGTTCTGAACAACCTTATAGGCCACATCCATAGGGTAGATTTTTTCAACAATCTCAAGGTGGGTTGCAAATTTTGTGGCAGGACAAACCTTGGCCAGTTTATCAATATCTTCTATCGCCTGTAAGGTGAGAGCTTCTCTTCCAGCAAGCTTAGTAATTCTATTCTTAAGTCCATAGCAAGAAAGATCAGCCATACTTTCTGTTTTATCGTAAGTAAAAACATTACTGTATTGTTTAACAATTAAGTTAAGCATAGGATCTGCGGTACCAATTTTCATCGAAGTTATGCTATCAACATTTGCACCACGTCCGACATAAGCATTTGAGGTCATATAAATGGACTCTAATGCTTGAGCAAGTCGCATGTCATTTTCAATATTAGCTCCATAACCATTCGCCTCGTTGAGTTCACGATGATGAGTATAACTCGCTCTTAAAAAATTCTTTTCTTGGATATGATTATGGTAATAATGGGCAATCTCATGGGCCAGTACTGTCCATAACGCCTTTTCATTTTTAATATGCTCAAATGATATCGTTATAAAGTTGGTTCCCATAGTTACAGTTTGTTGGGTAACTTGATCCGGCATGGGAACACCGTAGTTAGCGGAGTTGCGACCACGATCTATGACCACATACGGCTTTGGAAATTCTTCAGCAGTGATATTAAAATGGGAGAGATAAGCTTGGTGAATAGCAGTATTGATTTCATCAAGCCTTTCAAAAAGCTCTTCCGTGAAGTCGTTGCGCTCGAGGGGAGTTAACCCCATTTGGGAGTAAGTCCTCTTAAGGTAAGCGATAAAACTTTCTACTTCCTTATCACCTGGCTCAAAGATCACGTATTTATCCGTCATCTTAAAAGCAAAAGCTTGATTCAATATAAGCCCAGTGATGAGCGCAACAATTAACTTCATATACAAATCCCCTTTAAGTTTTCTAAATATCCCCTGTTTAAAACGGGTCATTTCTAACATGGAATGTCAGAAATAATAGAAAATTTGCCGTAAAATGTAAGTTTTTCCCGGAATTTTGAGATGTTTTATGTATTTTCAGCTACTTAATATGAAAATAAAAATGTAAGAACTAAATAAAATCTATGAATACGTCAGGGTGATTTACATCAACATGGATGACGTCCATACCAGTTAGTTTAGCCCCTTTTAGACCAACGTCTCCATCATCAAAGAAGAGTGAATTTTGAGGTGAAACTGACAATTGTTCACAGGCCAGCATGTAGGGAGCAGAGGTATCTTTACCAGTGATGGTGTCATCGGCACAGACCACAGCATTAAAATAAAGCTCTATATTAAGGAGGGCCAACAGCTTATCCACGACTTCGTGACTGCCCCCAGTAATAATCCCGAGTGGCTTTTTTTGATAATAATACTTAATGATATCAAATACCTGGGGAACTATTTTTACTTGATCTAGCCGTTTAAAATAATGATCTCGCTTGGCCCTGGCAATCTCTTCGGGGTCTAAATTAAGATTCTTTTGCTCATTGATGATTCCTACAATCCTTTGACTGGATAAACCCATAGTTTCAAACAAAAAGCGCTCAGTAATATGAACTCCCATATCCGCCATGATCTGGATCCAAGCCTGATTGTGAATAGGCATGGAGTCCACTAAGGTGCCATCAAAGTCAAAAAGAAGGGCATGGTAGTTGTCGAGGTTTTGATTAAGTATATCCATTTAGGTATATTACCAATAAATTCAGAAACTTAACAATAAATACTAAGTAAAATTTTTATTGCTGAGGGGCCAACTTGTTTATTAGTTGTTATACCCATAAAAAACTAAAACTTAAGAGGGAAGTTCTATGAAAAATCTAATCATCTTAATTATCGCCATTGTCAGTGTAAATAGCTTTGCAAACTGTGATGATCTT
The DNA here is from genome assembly GCA_002713145.1 of Halobacteriovoraceae bacterium. Classification (GTDB taxonomy): domain Bacteria; phylum Bdellovibrionota; class Bacteriovoracia; order Bacteriovoracales; family Bacteriovoracaceae. Next base: position 18,710 of record PAVS01000016.1, on the reverse strand, counting down.
TATGAAAGACGTGGTGAGAGTCTCTCAACTTTAAAATTGGGGAAGCAATGTTTAAAAGATCTTATTGCGACTTCCAATCTGTCTAAGGATCTGAAAGGTGAGGCCATCTCTGATTTAAGTTATCTGATGTTTTTTGAAGCAGAATACTATTTAGATAATGATGAAGATAAAATGTTAGCGGCTCTCAACAAAGCAAAAGAGGGGGCCGAAATTTTCGGTGAGCTCAATGATTTTAGAGTTTATAGAAAACTCTCTCAAGCTGAACAAGCCGCCCTTGCAGAAGCTCTCTATAATTTCGGAACTATCACCGCTCGTTATATCGATCTAAAAGGTAAGTGGGAAGCCATTAAGCGCATGGGAGATATCAAAAAACCTATGAGCTCTGTCATTCGTCTTAAACAACAAGAGTACGCTCATTACGGTGCCCATAGAACCTTAGCGATATTTTATCTTAAAGTCCCTGGGATTGCGGGGGGAAGCATTGAGAAATCAAAAGAGTTTTTTGATGTTGTCATGAAACAAACAACAGATGCCACAGGTTTGAGCTCTTATCCTTTAAACAATATGGTTTATGCTGATTATTTATTTGAAGTGGATAAAGACAAAGAAGCATGCGCTCAACTTGCTATGGTTAAAAACCTAACAGCAGCAGATATTGCCAAGCTGGATAACGGATTTGAGTTTGAAACTGGTGAACAAGTTAAGGAAGCGGCTCGCAGATTTGCAGCTAATAAATGCCAGTAATATTATTTCTTTTTATATTCTCAGTTAATTTAGAGGCATCTCCTCTTGCCAATAGATTTCAAATGCTCACCACTGAATCTATGCCTAAAGATGTGTGGACCTATGGAGTGAATATATCTTCTAGCTTAGGGGTACAAAATTCAAGTTATAATAGTAATGGCCAGAGAGTAAGCAACCAAGATTATTTTTCTAGAAGCTTAGATTTTGAAAATTTATTGCAAGATACGAATAATGACCTCGATCGTGAATTGGCACGGGCAGCATTTGATGTTTATGGCAAAGAATTAGATGAGTCTGCTGGAGTTGTCATCAATAATGTGGATGTAAGAAGTAGTGCTCAGACTTTTTTACTGGGACGCGGTTTATCTGACTCAGCAGATTTATTTGTGATTGTTCCTGTGGTGACGATCAACACTCAATTTAGCTCGAGATTTGAAAAATCAGAATCTTTAAATAATCTTATTACAACCCTTAAAGCAGAGGGCCAAAATTTAAGGGCCGCAGAAATTGAGAAGAAAACACAAAATGCTCTCTATGAAAAGCTAAGAGAGAATGGTTACAACACTGATTATCCTGAAGAGATCACCACCTTAGCAAATATTTATGTCAACTACAGGTATCAAGCTCTTAAGCAAGAGCGCTTAAAACTATTAACGGATTCCTATTTAATTATTCCGGCGGGGGAGAGTTTTGAAGAAGACGACTTTCTTGATCTAAGAATTAATGAAGAACAATACAGTTTTAAGCAAGGACTAGGAGTAAGTTATAGCTTTGTACCTGATCGTTTTGAAGGATTAGTCGGAACTTACTATCATAAACGTTTTCACTTTAACAAAAGAAGAAGAGTTCCGAATTCAGATGTCGATCCTATAAGTGATGATAGTGAAAATTTAACCATTAAATACGGTGATTCCTATGGTTTATCCAGTCAATTGAATTTTAAGAGTGGGGACACTACTTTCTACATCGGGAGTAGTTTAGAGTTCCGTGACAAAGATGAATATGACGGGGATAAATTTGCAGCTGAACGCTATGATTTTATGGGGGAAGACACCAATCAAAGACTTCATACCAACTATATCGGAGCGAGTTTTAATACGATAAGAAAATTTTTAAAAAATGAATTTCTCATTCCTCTCGATTTTAATTTGCAATACGGTGTGACCCAAAGTGGAGTGAATAGTTTTTATAATGAGCAGCTGGCATTAAATATTATAGGATTTTATAAATGATTAAGTTTTTAACTCTCCTTTTTATATTATCCAGCTGTGGGCTTGAGAGAAACGATAAGCAAATCAAACCAAAGCCGGTGCAAGTTGTTCAAAGCTCACAGACTTTGGATCAGCTCAATCAAGAGAAACAAGAAATTGATATAATGGTGGCTTTTCTATGGCCGCAAGATTTAGATCAACCTCAAATTCAAAAAGCGATTAAGAATATCATTAGCATAGGAAGGTTTCTTCGCTCTCAGGGTGATCTTAGGCTTGAAAAACTACATACCTATAATAAATATGAATGTGAAGCTGTGCTTATCGGGGATATTACCGTAGAGCCCGAGATAGAAGATCTTTGTTATGATCTCAGTGACGAAATTGATGAGATGGCCTTGACTTTATTCTCCAAAGTTCAAGAGATGAAAAAAGAAGTCTTAAGTATTAAAGGTGAGTGGTTAGATACTTTTCATGATGTCACTGTCGATGAAAAAGCATATATTGAACTCAATAAAGACTATATCTTTTTTCCTGCCCTAGGGGCTACAACCAACAATGGGGAAGTGACGCCAATGAGTTATGAAATTAAAAATACTGAGCTCAGTGTGCAACCCGAATTTATTCAACTGAATGCGAATTGGCCCAATAAATTGGGGGCTGGAGAATATCAAGCTGAAATGGCCATTCGTGTGCAAAAATATTCTACTGTCTTTCAAGGTGAGCTGAATTTGATCACTTCTTCTCAAACTCGCCAAGGTCTTATTTATTGGCAGGTTCTAAAATAAATCTAAAAAAAATTGTGTTAAGAGCATAATAATTACTTCATTGCTACTTAAGGTTTTGCTGCTTTTTTGTTGATAAAAATTATTCAACAAGGAGTTATTTATGAAAAAGTTATTTAAGACATTATCATTTGGTTTGTTGGTAACCACCACCGCCGTTTTTGCTCAATACAATAATATGCCAAGTAGCGCCACGGATTATGGAAACCCTCCAACCCAAATGAATAATACCCCCGACCAAGCCTCTGATTATAGTAATCCACCGGCTCCTGGTTCCATGAATAATAATATCCCAGATGATGCTAGTGACTATGGCAATCAGCCTGTTGCGGATCAAGATGTTTATGATGAACAGTCTGGGACGCAACGCTATACTGACTTAGGTGCAGAAGTTGAAGATGATACAGATATTTCTGAAGCAGATAAACGTGCTGATGAGCTCCAAGATTCTAATGTAAACCAAACCAATCAAGAATTCTCTGAGTAAATAATTTAAATAGGGGGCACAATGCCCCCTTTTTTAGACACAAGTTAGATTCGGAAAATTCATCACCCCTCTCTTAAAAAAACCTAATTCATTCATTCTCAGCTTCAGTCTCGTCGAAACGTAAGTAATCACATTTTTAATGAGGAGTACTTATGAATTTAACTCTAACCTTAGTCACAATACTTTTATCGACACAATTATTTGCTCAACTGCCAGAGATAAATATTCAAAACTTAGAAGGAAGTTATGCTGATCCAAGTGGGAGTGCTCGAGCTGATTCCTTTCGTTTCGATCATATAAACTTTGGTGATAACCCTCAACTCTCAGTTGAAAAACAAGCAGGGGTCCTTTTTTTGACGACTCCAGAAGATGAAATACAATTAGATTTTCTACCCCATCAGATTAATAAATTAGCGCAATTAGAATTTCAAAAAACATCAATTCAAACCTCTGGGTCTTCACTGAATGTGAGTGTCGCCAGTGTGAATGGTTCAAGTCGTGAGCAAAACCTCAACCTGGAAGTACTTACTTTAGCATGTAGCGGGGGGGATGAGACTGATCTGCCTCAAAATATAGTTCTAGACTCCTGTCTGACTCAAAAGGCGCAAGCAACACTCAATCATTTTGAAGCCGGTGATCAAGAGGTTAGGAATTTAAAAATAGATATAGATCAAGGAGAGCTAAGGTTTTGGGCCAATGTTTTAGGAAAGAATATTTATGGCCGTGGGGAAACCTTCTTTGATAAAGAAAATCAAGTGATCAAAATTAGAATTGATAGTGTTAAGTGGAAGTTTATCAAACTGACGGGGAGAGTCTTTAGTGAGCTTGAGAAACTTGAAAATGAAAAGGTGACCGTCCAAAGACCGTGGATCACTATTGAGCTTTAAAACGATTAAACCAAGTTAAGACTTCATGGGGAGCGGCATCTAGCCAAGCGTGGGTGGCCTTAGCATCAATAACTTTTTTGGTCGGTACACCTGCTCGCCTAAGAAGCTTTTCATACTTTTTCATGGTGAACAGGGGAACCACAACATCCTTTTTACCATGCATAAAAAGTGTGGGCGGATGATCAGGATTAGCTTTATCAGGTATGTCACACATTGGACCCCCACAAGTTGCATGAGATGCTGAAGCAATCGCTAACGCTTTAAAAGGTGTATGCTTGTGGGATATGGCCATGCGATCAGTCATATAGCCACCACTTGAAATGCCTACGGCAAAAAGATTGCTTAAGTCGGCAGGTCCCATAGTTTGCGCTTTCAGTTCACTCAAAACTTGATCAATAAAATAACGATCTGCTGAAATTTCATAGTTAAGACCTATAATATTAGTCTGCCAAAAGAGTCCACCAGCAGCTTTTGGAGCCACCACCATATAGCCGTTATCTAAGAGTTCTTTTATGAGAAGTATTTCGTTATAACCCTCAAAAGGATCACCTTGGCGTCTTTGGAAATCTATTGAAAAAAAAGAGCCTTGAAAAATAAAAGCCACAGGATAACCTTTGGCCGGAGCCTGGGTTTGTGGAAGTGCATAATAGACATCTCGTTTGGCCACCAGACCATCAATTTCAAGATGTGAGTGAGTACAGCTCATTTGCTTATCACTTATGCTACAAGGTGAAGCCAAAACAAAACTAGGGAGTAACAAAATAATAAATTTCCACATACAACCATTATAAGAAATTTAAAATTTTGCGGGGAAATAAAAGCTTACATCATAAAACTGGAGTAAAGAGCTTTACTCCAGTTTAGGCTTCATTTATCTTTTAGCATACCAACACCGTGGTCTCGCACCTGAGAAAAGATCATCCCATTTATCTTCACAGTTCTTGACTCCCTTTTGTTCACTTTCAACTAAAAAATAGGATTCACAAAGTGAGCCTTGAAAATATGTATCCATACGACACTGAGCTTTAGGATGCTTCGTAAATACTCTTGAAACTTGATTTGAATCAGGTGTATTCAGCTTAGGCATCTTTTCTTCTGGTATGGGTTTCTTAGATCCAAGTATGGCCAGCATTCTTCCGGTTTCTTCGGAGATAAGCGTGTTTCTCACACAGAGATCATAATACCTAGGATCTTTTAATCTACAGGCTTCATCAATAAATGGGTTTATCTCTTCTGCGCCTAGAATTTCGGTATTATTTTTATCCATATATAATCGCTTCAGACATATATTGGTGGCAAAATAATCAGACTGGCCTTCAGCACTTGCCCATGTGGGACCAAAGAGAAAAAAACTTTTATAAGGAGGTCCTGCTATATGATGTCCCAGTTCATGACAAAGGACTGAGGCAAATAGATTTTTATTAAATAACTTATGCCTAATAAGCCCACCAGTAAAAGTGATTCTCCAATAATCTGTCTTGCGATCAGCGTAAGCATTAATCTTGGTCTCCCTCATATTAAATTCAATTTTTAATTTTCCTCCTTGCAAACGAACTTCTTCGTCAAAGAGTTCATAAACTTCTTGAGCAATTTCTTGGTACTCCTCAGGCACTTCCATTGACTTTTTTTCTAATGCTCCTTCCTCGTATAAAGGAAAGTCAATAAAAGTCGCAAATGCCGAAAAACTAATTACAAACAAAAACAAAAATAATCTCTCCATCATTATCTCCTTTTTTCTGATAGAGAGCATAGATATTAAAAAGTCCCATGGCCACTGATGCGAGTGATTGTTAGTTTAAATTTTCTTTTGAGATGAAAGTTTTGATCTCTTGTGTTGATTCAAAAACACTTTTGTTACATATTAATATTTTTACAAATAAATTAATTAGTTCTTCTCATATTATGTTAAGCAAACTTAAAAAATTCTTCTCTTAAATAAGAGGCTTTATTAATTATAGCGAAGTACTCTACACTTCGATTAACCAACGAAGGAGAACAAATGAAAAATTTAAAAACCCTTATGGTTGTTGCAACCCTAAGTTTTAGTGGGGTATATGCTGGATCAGGAGAATATCATGATGATGCATCAGCAGCGCAACCTTACCAAGAGCAATCTGTAGAGACAGAGCTTGAACAAGCTGGGACAGATATTGAACAAGCAGGTGACACTGCAGCTGCAGAAACAGAAGAAGAATTCAATGAAGCAGCAGCTGAGACTGAAGAAGAGATCAGTGAAGCTGAGGCTGAAGTCGATCAAGAAATGCAAGAAGCTGACGCCGAAATTACCGAAGCTGAGTTAGAAGCTGAGCAAGAAGCAAATGAAGCCGAAGCTGAAATCGACGAAGAATTTTCAGAATAATCAAAGCTCATTTAACAATGAAAAGGCACTTAGTTTTAAGTGCCTTTTTTCAATAGGGAGGTATCGATGAAATTAAAAAAATTATACTTATTTCTTGTAACGGTGTTTTTAGTATCGGGATCAGCAATAGCTGCAAATGATAAGTCTAGTGAGCCTTTATTTGACTCTGAAGAACAAGCCGAAGGCTATACTAACTACAAAGCTGGAACCGAGCAAGACACTGACTATCTGCAATCTAATGAATTAGAAGAATCCAAAGAAGAAGCTACGGCCCATTCTCAAGAAGCTCATAAAAACAAAGATTTTAATGTTGAAGAAAAAGAAGCAGCTGTGAATAATAGATCTGAAACACCAAATAAGGGGTTAGTAGATCAGGATTGGGAAGAAGAAAAAACTGAAGATACTCAGTATACAGAATAGTTTACTTCTGACAGTGAGGACAATAATAGGTTCCTCTCTGTCCGAGAACTATTTTTTCCACCTTCGTTTTTTGACAGAGCTGACATAGCTTTTGATAAAACACGACCAGGTGATTGACTCCTTGTCCTTTGTCCCCTGAAGTGTCTCGGTAACCACCAGCAAAAGTGGTTCCCCCTGAGTTTATGGTCGGATTAAGCACTTTAAAAACTCCTGCATATAGATTTTCAATTTCATTTGAGCTTAAACTTTTAACTGTTCTATTCGGTAACACCCGACCATGAGCACAGATTTCATTGGCTATATAATTTCCGGTGCCAGCAAAAAGCTTTTGATCAAGCAGAGTCACTTTTATAAATCGTTCTGGATACTTTTTTAACGCCTGAGAGAAATACTCTAAAGTGAATTTTTTATCTAAGAGATCCATACCTAATTCATTAAGTTTTTTTTGAGCTGATTCTTCATCATACAGATACATATGACCAAAGCGTCTTGGATCAACATAGGCCAGATAACCACGATCACCTTTAATCTGAACATGGGTATGCTTTTCTTTTATTTTCTCTTTTGAGATGAGCCAGGTTCCTGTCATGCCTAAATGGGAGAGAAGATGTCTGCCATCATCTAAAAGAAAGTCAAGCATCTTCCCCTTGCGATTGACTGCCAAAATTGTTTTGCCTCCAAGCTTATCCATTTTGGTGTGAACAATAGAGCCAGCGACATCTGAGAGGGTGCGACTTTCTATTGTAAAGGGCATAACCTTGTTGAGTTGATCGGCGATTGTTTTGACTTCGGGTAGTTCTGGAACGGGGCGTTGTCCTTGTTAAGATAAATAATTTACTTATTATATGTAATTTTTTTAGATTATGCTCCCCAAAAATTGACGAGTGAAAGAATTTTGCCTATTTATACTTTCGCTTATGAAATTTTTAATATGCTTGATATTTATATCTCAATATTTGGCCGTTCCTTTGGTGAACGCTAATACTATTGATCATATTAAGGAACACCATCATGCGCACTCAGCAGGAGAACATCATGATCACTCTCACACGAGTCATGAAGAGCATAATGATCATGATCATCAGTTAATTGAGCAAGATAAAGTTGTAGCTGTTTTTTCTAGCGAGGTTGAGCATTCTGAACATTCAAGTTTTGCTGGTGTCAAAGAAGATATCAAGCTTGTAAGTGATTTAAAATTCATATACGTTAATTCTTTGGATAATTATACAAAATATTATTCACCACCTGACCCAAATAGAGTTTTACCCCTTCTTATTTAGCATTCCCTTATATTAAGCGTTTAAGAGCTATAGCTTAGCTCATTTCATTATATAAGGTTTTAGGAATGTTAGATAAAATTATTAAATTTTCATTAAAAAATAGGTTATTAGTCACGTGTTTGGCGGCTTTAGTTATGGCCTATGGCAGTTACGTTGTAGTTAACCTACCAGTTGATGTATTTCCTAACCTTAACAAACCCAAAGTAACTATAATAACTGAAAGTCATGGTTTTGCACCTGAAGAGGTGGAAACACTAGTAACGATTCCTCTTGAAACGGCCATGATTGGAACTACAGGAGTAACAAGAGTCAGGTCTTCAAGCGGTATGGGGATAAGTATAATTCATGTTGAATTTGCTTGGGGAACTGATCAGTTTAGAAACAGACAATTAGTGAATGAAAAAATTCAGTCTATTCAAAGTCGCCTACCAGAAGATATCTCTCCAACCCTTGCACCTATAACAAGCATTATGGGAGAAATTCAATTTCTGGGGCTTAAAGCGGATGGCGATAAAATTGATCTTATAACTCTTCGAACACTAGCCGATTGGACCATAAGACCACAACTTCTATCCATACCTGGGGTAAGTAATGTTGTAGTCATTGGTGGGGGAAAAAAACAATTTCAAATAAAGATTCATCCCGAAAAACTAAGACTAAAGAACATCCCAATGGATGATTTAGTTGAAAACGTTAAGCATTTAAGTGAAAACACAACTGGTGGATTCGTTGATAAAGATCAAAAAGAATTCTTGATTCGTATAGTAGGACGTGCTCTCACTGCTGAAGATCTCGAAGAGTCAATTGTAGGCATGCATCTTGGTCGCCCCGTTAAACTTAAAGACGTTGCAAATGTTGAAGTCGGCTTTCAGCCCAAAAGAGGTGATGGTAGTATCGATGGTGAAAAAGCTGTCGTTATGACAATTCAAAAACAGCCTGAAGCTTCAACAATTGAAGTATCAAAGAAAATTGATGAGCTTGCAGAGAGTCTAAAATCTCAATTGCCAGAAGGCGCAATTCTTAGAACTGATTTATTCAAACAGTCTCATTTTATTAATAATTCGATCAACAATGTTAAAGAGGCTTTGATGGATGGGGCCATAATCGTTGGAATCGTCTTGTTTTTATTCTTATTAAATCTTAGAACCACATTTATTACTCTAACGGCGATACCACTTTCATTTGTATTGACCGCCCTTGTTTTTAAGTATTTTGGACTAACCGTAAACACTATGACCCTCGGTGGTCTAGCGATAGCAATTGGTGAGCTAGTCGATGATGCAATAGTTGATGTTGAGAATGTGTTTAGACGCTTAAAAGAAGCCAAGAAATCTGATGAAAAATTTAATCCACTTAAAGTAATTTATCTTGCTTCAAGTGAAGTCAGAAACTCAATTGTTATTTCAACGTTTATTGTAGTTTTAGTTTTTGTTCCTCTATTCTATTTGAGTGGAATAGAAGGGAGATTATTTATTCCTCTAGGTGTTGCCTACATAGTCGCACTTCTAGCAAGTTTGATAGTTTCTCTAACAGTAACTCCTGTTTTATGTTCATACTTTCTTCCAAATGCAAAAGTAATTAATCAAGAAGAAGGGAAGCTAATAAGAGGACTTAAAAATACTGAGGGAAAACTACTTAACAAAATTTTAGATTTTCCTAAGACTATCATTCTGATTGTATTAATTATGCTTATTGGCTCATTAAGTTTAATACCTCAAATGGGTAGAAATTTTCTACCAAGTTTTAATGAAGGTACGGCCACGATTGGTGTAGCCGCATGGCCTGGTATTGCGCTCAAAGATTCAAATGAAGTGGGGCGAAAAGCAGAAAAGCTAATGATGAGTGTGCCTGAAGTTAAGGGAACAGTAAGAAGAACAGGTAGAGCTGAGATGGATGAGCATGCTGAAGGTGTTCATTGGAGTGAGATTGATGTAGATTTTCATGAAGGTGGAAGAGACAGAGATATTGTTCTTCAAGAAATAAGAGATAAGCTGGCTACTATACCAAACACTTATGCCAATATTGGGCAACCTATAAGTCACAGACTTGATCATCTTTTGTCTGGTGTTAGAGCTCAAATTGCAATCAAGATCATAGGGCCAGATTTAAGTACTCTTAGACGACTTGGGAAAGATTTAGAAAGGAAGCTAAAAGATATTAAAGGGCTAGTTGATTTACAGCTTGAACAACAGGTCTTAGTCCCTCAGGTGAAAGTCCATATTTATCGGGAAGATGCTGCTAATTATGGCATCAACATAAGCGATCTAATCGAGATGCTTGAAATCGCTCTTAATGGAAAAGAAGTTGGGAACATTATCGAAGACCAAAAGATTTTTGATATCACTATGCGTTTTGATGAGAAAACAAGAGTCGATTTAGAGAAGCTTGAAAAAGTTGTTGTAAGAGTGTTGCCTACCGGACAAGTTATAACCCTTGCTGATGTGGCTTCTGTTTATGAAACTGATGGTCCTAACATTATAAATAGAGAAAATGCTAATAGAAGAATAGTTGTTCAAGCTAATGCCAAAGGTGTTCCATTAGATGTTTTAGTCAAAAAGATAAATAAACAACTAGATACACTCAATTTGCCCCAAAATTACTTTATTGAATTAGGTGGCCAATTTGAAAGCGAACAGAAAGCTAGTCGATTAATTTCTATCTTAGGATGTTTATCATTGTTAGGAATAGTGATAGTTCTTTACTGGCATTTCGGAAGTTTGATGATGTGCTTTCAAGTTTTGACTGCACTACCACTTGCCCTTATAGGAAGTATTGTAGCTATCTTTGTAACCGAGAATATTTTATCAGTTGCCACACTTATAGCCTTCATTACTCTTTGTGGGATTGCCAGCAGAAATGGCGTCATGATGATTTCTCACTATCTCCACTTAATGAAGTATGAAGGAATGGACTTTAATAAAGAAATGGTTATTAAAGGTGCACAAGAGCGATTGATCCCAGTACTTATGACCGCTCTTACAGCAGTTTTTGCGTTAATGCCTATATTGTTTTCTAAAGGTGAGCCAGGTAAAGAAATACTATATCCAGTCGCAGTTGTTATCACAGGTGGTTTATTAACATCCACTCTTTTAGATATTTTTGTTACTCCAGTAGTATTTTATAATTATGCCAAAAAATCGGCTTTAAAAGTAATTAATAAGGATAAAGTAAGTGAAGATTTTTAATTTAATACGCATATGTAAATTTATATTAGGCATAAGTATCATATTTAACTTCGGTAATTATATAGCTATGGCGAAGGTTTATAAATTTGATGAACTCATGGAGATGGCAAAGAAAAACAATATTTTGGGTGAAATTAATAAAGCTAAGGTATTGGAGCTAGATGCCCAGATTAAAAATACTAATAGTGAATTTTACCCAAAGATAAATGCAGTCTTTGGTGGTGAAAAAGTAGATTCACAATCAGAGCCTGAAATCTCAAACAACAATTTTGTAGCTGAACTTAGACTCAAATATAATCTTTATAGTTTTGGTGCTACTGCTAACAAAATAGATGCTCTTAAATCTCTTAGATCTGAACAAGTCAAAATTTCTAGTTATTCAGAAGCTTATCTTCGCCGTGAACTTAAAAAGCAATACTATCAAGCTCTCTATTACAAAAAAGTACTGGATATAATTGAGGATGAATTAAAATTTAATAAAACTCTTAGGTCTCAAGTAAAAAGAAGGTTTAATCAAGGCCTTGTAGGTAATGCGGATGTCCTAGAAATTAGTATGCGAGATGCAACTCTTAAAGATAAAAAATTACAATTCCAAGAAATGTTCCAACATACCAAAGATAATATTAGAAAGTTAACATTGATTGATCATGATACGGTTATAGAGCTAGTTGATGAAATTAAGCATGAGCATTTTCATGTTGATATCAAAGAACTTATCAAAGCCGCAGAAAAACAAAATCTAGATATATCAAGATCGAATAATAGAGTCCGTTCGCTAAACTTTAAGTTAGCTGAAGCTAAGTCAAGAAGTTTGCCAAAGGTTTATCTCGCAGGACGCTATGGGAAGATGAGATATGATGAAAAATATACTGAAGACTCTCTTGAAGGACTGGTTGGAGTTTATGTAGATATTCCTTTATTTGATGGAGGAGCAAAAACCGCTAAAGTTTCTAGTGAGAAGGCGAAGCTTGTTCAAGAAAAATTAAATCTAACGAAACTTAATAAGGCCCTCGAAATAGATGTTCTTCACCATAATGAAAAAATGGAGAACATTCATAGGCAAGTTGACCTAGCTGAGGAGAATGTAAAAAGTGCAAAGAAATATTTTAATAATGTAATGAGTGAGTACAAAAGGGGAGTTAAGAATTCTCTCGATCTTGTTAGTGCAAGAGATAGACTCATGAATTTTGAAAAAGATTTGATCTTGGCGAAAAAAGAATTTCTTTTTGCTAAATTAGATCTTGAGGAGGTTTCCGGTGTTAAATTTAATTAAATTAGGGACAGTGTTTACCCTGATTCTAGCTAGTTCAACTTTTGCAGGGGCAAATGTTAACTGGCAAATCAATGAAGACTTAATTGATGAGAGTACAGAAGAGTTAGCTTCAGAAAAGAACCATCTCTTTCAAATAGGGGTAGCTTCTAAGAATGTTAATAATCTGACTCTAAATTCTAAAGATACTCAGTTTTCGTTGGATCAGCAAAATATGCCAGGTTTAAATATTCACTATGCCTATTTATTAACTGATGAAAACCTAGAGACTTCAATCTATTCTCATCTAGGATACTTTACCAAGTACAATGATTTAGGTGCTAATGGGTATGCAGATTTAAATCTATTTGATTTGTATTTAGGAATGGATATAGGAAAAACTTTCTATTCTAAGCTAAATATAAAGCCTCACTTTTTTGCAGGACTTGGTTATTCTTACTTTTCTCAGCGAGGAGATGTTAAAGAAGTTAGCGCAGATGAAAGTTTTACAGAAAGAGAACTTGGCGTTGGTGTAGATTTGATTTTCGATAAGAAAGATTCTTTTCCAGATTCATGGTCATTAGACTACACATTGTCATTCAGGTTAACTGATTTTGCTAGCATCAATGGAGAAGATGATATTGATGGTCAGAAAATTAGTGCAAACTTTGGAGTTTTATTATGAAAAAATTAAATTTATTATTGATAGTATTCATAATTTCTTGCGGGAGACCAAAGTCAACTGATCAAGAAAAAAGTGAAATTAAACAAAGACAAAGACTTGAAGCCCTTACAACTGCATATGACACTGTAGCCGGTACATATTCAGGGGTCATGTACTTAGTAGAAGATAATTCTAAGTATCTCGTTGAGCTAAATATCCGTGTAGTACAAGATGAAGATCCTGTAACGGGATTGGCCCTTGATGCTAAACTAAATGGTTCGCTGAAAGTATTTGAGAGAATTTTAAGTGATGATAATTTTATCGTATCCTATGGGATAACTGGTGGAAGTTATGATCAAGACACCCAAAAAATTTCACTTGAGTTAAACGACAAACTTACCCTAAAGGGGGATGCCACTGGAGAAATGGTAGATGCTGTATTGCTGAGTACAATAAAGGGTGATGTTGCAGAGCTAGAACTAGAGAGAGTAGAATGAAAATACTATTTTTAATAACAATACTTTTTTCAACTTTTACTCACGCTCGTGTTTATAATCACTCAGAGTGGATGAAAGTATTTGAAGAAAAAGATTTGAATACACAGATCGAGTTGTTACAGGTTCAAACTGCTCGTGCTCAGATCGATGAATCTTTGGGTAGAATTATTCCAAGCTTAAACATAGAAACTGTGGTTAATACCGCTATTTCAGGTCCACTAGGATTATTGAGCGGGATGTCTAATCTATTAGGTTTTATGATGCCTTCTAGATGGTATAAGTGGAATGAATCAAAGATGTATTATCAAGCCCAAAAGCACGCATATGTATCGATGAGGGGCAATCTACTACTTATGGCCGATGAGCTATATTTATCACTTAAAAAAGCGTACTTAACACGAGACGTATTAAATTTAGCTATAACTGACTTAGAAAGTTTGTCTCGTTCAATTCAGTTTCGCGAGCGAATTGGTGAATTGCCTAAAGGAACTTATGCTCGTATAGAGTCCAAGCTCTATTCTCTTCAAAATGATAAAATAAATATCGATTCTATTGTTCAAGTATTTCTTATTGAAATGAATAAATTGATAAATACTAGTGAGTCTCCAGAGCTAACTACAATAGATTATCAGACAAGCAGAGAATCTAATGTGCTAGATTGGAATAGAGATAATGTGATTTCGGCATCATCTGAACTTCAGTCTCTTGACGACCTAATAGTAGCATCAAAATATTCAAGAAGAGCCAGGTTTTGGAGTTTTTTAGATATTTCTGGTGAAGGCTTTGGATTAGGGTATTTTGCAAGAAACCAGATTTCAACCTATAAGCGTGATGAAATTGAAATTCGAAGAGAGCAACAACTTCAAGCTTTGGTTTCTAAATATCAAGCTGTTAGCGTACAAGTTAATAAGGTAGAAGCCCAGCAAGCACTTTTAAATAAGGCATTAAGATCTACTAGCAATAGAAGAGAGCAGATTTTAATAGATTATAAGCTTTTAGGAGTTTTAGACATCGATGATTTTATCGAAATCCTTGATGATAATTTAACTTTTAGTACTCAGAATATAGCCACCACCGTGCAAAATGAATACTTACAAGCTACGAAAGAGCGGCTAACTAAAGCTGGAATTTATAACAACCTAGATAAAAATGTACCAGCTAGAGATACAAGTAGATTAACTAGGTCACAAAGAAAAGAAGATAGATACTTACCATAAAATCGGAGGATGTATGAAAATTCAATTATCAGTATTATTAATTTTAACAAGTTTCTTGAGCTTTGCTCATGATGAGGGACATGGACCTGCACTTAAAGACGAAAGCATGAATGGAGGGAAAGTGGCTGCTATCATTAGTGCCTTAGACGTCAAAAAAGGTCGTAAAGCTGAAATGCTGTACAAGGGAGAGCTTGTTCACGACTCTAGAGACCTAAGTACAAAAGTTTATATTTACGATACAAATATGAAAGCAATTGATCTTTCTTCTTTTGCAGGTGAGATGCAAGCAGTTCAAATTGAGCGTGGAAAAGAAAAAACGTTTACGTTAAAAAAAGATAAGAGCGGTAAATTCTATCAAGGTGCTAGGCCAAAAAATAAGAGAGTTCCTTTCAATATTGATATTAGAGTATTAAATGGTGACAAAGCTTTATTTGGTGCATTTGACGGGTTGGATTAATAGATGACTTTTGTTCTTAAAATTTTAGCATCAGCTATAATAATAAGTTTTGTTTCCTGGTTGTCAGGAAAAAAGACAGGCTTGGCGGGTTTTTTGACCGCCTTGCCTCTTACCACTTTGATTGCACTTGCATTTTCACAAATTGAGTGGAGGGATTCCGCACAGTCTGTAGAATATGCAAAAAGTATATTCATTGCTATTCCAATAAGCCTTACTTTCTTTTTACCGTTTCTTTTTGCTAAAAAGTTTGAACTAGGTTTTTGGAATTGCTATGGCCTAGGCATATTATTTCTATTTTGTGGGTACTTTATTCATAGCTCATTTATAACATTTATTAATTCCCAAAATCTTTAATTACTGATTCAAACTAGAAAGTAGTTTGCTAGAGTAACAATAATATAGATCTTAACTAGAAGATATACAGCTTCTAAGAACTTCAATGTAAAAACACGGATGTAAGAATTAACTGATATTATAATTATTTTGTTAAATGTGTTTAATATTCTCATGACATTTCCCTTTACTTGTTAAAGCCAGCCACAAGCCAGCCAATTCATGTTTTTTGTGAAAAATGATTAAACAAAATGAAATATAGTGAAAAAAGAAAACGGGCAAAAGCCCTGTATCCATCGCTAGTTTGTTGTTTTTATTAAATTCCTAGAATTCTCAATATATATATCGGGTAACTCCGGCATATAGCTCCTAACTATCTTAAATTACTTCGATCGATTTGGTTATTTTTCTTTCAATCCGACCGAACCCGACCTTAATCCGACCATTATTAACCATTTGTACCACTTTTATATTGAGATAGTGAAATAACATTCTGAAAACTTGTAGTCTCTTTAGAACCACTGCTTCTACTTTCTCTAATATGTTCCATAATTTTTTCAGAAAACTCTCTCTGATCGTCTTCTGTGCATTTAGAGTAGTGGTCAGCAAGTTTAATGTCCTTATGTCCTGTCATAGCCATAACTGCATCTAAGCCGCCTCCAACTTGTCTAGCTAGTTTGGCCATTCCATGCCTAAGAATATGGGTTCCCGTATAAGGAACCCCACTTTTTCTTTGAGCATTTCTGTAGTTGACTAAAACAGCCCCATAATTGATAGGATTTTCTTCAACATGGAAAACATAATCACATTTACGTTCTTTAAAAACTTTTCTTTGTTCTAAAATTTCCAATATTTCATCTGTGATAAAAACAGGTCTAGGCTCTTTGTTTTTTGGAAAAGGCTTAAGCTCTAAAAACATTTTATGACTATCCCAAACAACTGTGTGCTTAATCAACATCCTTTTGTTCTTAATGTCGATATTGGACCATTGTAAGCCTGCAATTTCTCCAATCCTCGCTGCACAAAAAAAATTGAAGCATCGCCATTTGTTTGTACAATGGTTTCAAATATTCAAAAAAGATGTAAGCATCTTCAAGACTGATCTGTTTTTTCTTATCAGGGACAGGCTTTATAAAACCTAAAGCTCTATGTTTTCTCTTTATAGGGTTAGTTAAAAAAAGAGCTTCTTTCTCAAACGTTTCACTTTGCTTATACCAGTTAAAAATAGTAACAAACATGTTGATTTCATTATTAAGATTACACCTTCTAGCGTTTCCTCTTTGTTCTTGGTATTCATCTTGAGAAAATTCATTTGCCCAGTGTTGAACCCATGAAGTAATTCTTGAAGGTGTGATTTGATCCATAGGAAGATGTTCTATTATCTCTAGAAGCTTGTACCTTCTTCTCCAGATCATTTTAGTGCTTGTTGCAAGGGTAGGGAAGTGATCTCTTTGCATGACTTCCCATACTTCTTTTAAGGTCGCATGATGTGAACGCTCTGGTGCGACTAATAAACTATCTTCTGTACCGTCATATTTCTCTCTCCATTGCTTTGCTTCGTAAAGAGTCTTAAAGGTAGCATTATGGTTTTTACCTTTTATTTTCTTTTCAGCAAGGTAGTGTTTGGTTGAGATGTTTTGGTAAATACCTACAGCACCTTTAATCTTTTTGTAATTCTTCTTTGCCATTTTCATTCTCCTTTAAACCAATTAATGATTTCACTAGGTATGAAAACCAGCTTTCTTTTGCGTCCTCTCCTGTATGGTATTTCACCTTGGCTTACTAAGTTATAAACTGTTCCCTTAGCGTACTTAGTGAAATGACATACATCATCTATTCCCCATATTAAATTTTCAAAGAACAAACTCTGAGAGGATATTCTCTCAGAGTCTTTATGGTAGCATGATGTGCCTGAATTGTTATCAAAAATTTTAATATTATTTTGCACATTAAGCTCCTTTTTAGAGATTTGAAAAACCAATTAATCGTGCATTAACTTCTTCATAGCTTTTCATCCCCCCGCCTTTTTTACATTCGTAGAATTTCAATTCCTTACGGCCCTGCACAAAAACTTCGTTACCCTTCTTTAAGTATTGGTTTGCCAGTTCAGCTTGCTTACCCCAGACAACTACACGATTCCATTCAGCCTTATCATCTTTCTCATTGTTTACAGCTATAGACAGGTAACACACTGGAGTTTGCTTAGGTGTGTACTTAAGTTCTGGGTTTTTACCTAGCCTGCCAATAAATAAAATTTTCTTCGCACTTTCCATCGATCTTCCTTTGTTAATTAATACCAAGCTTCTTAATTAAAAATTCCTCAAGGCTTAAGCTTAGATTATGCTTTTTGTTGTACTCTTCTAGAGTCCTATGGATTTTCTCCATTTTACTTAAGCTTCGCTCTTGAATTTTTTCAATGTCTTTATCAGTGAGCTTGCTAACAGAATAAAGACATAGGTCTTTGAAAAGAATTGGTTTACCGTAATTCTTTTCATTACATTTAAGAAGGAAACCAAAAATCATATCAAGACTTTCTTTTTCATTACTCATATCTACAAAAAACTTTGTTTGTTCCTTGTTTAACTCAAATTCCTTCTTATGATTTTTAGGTTTTCTTCCTCTTTTTTTTATTACATCTACTTCATTGTTTTCCATAATTTCCTCCATACTTATATGCTCGCCTTACGATTTAATTTATATTATTAGCGCGGAGAATGTGACTCCACCCATAGAACTTAGTGAGAGGGGGGGAGTCAAATTCGGAGCGCAAAAAAAGTTAATAATTTTAACGATATGGCGAGCAAAATAAATTTTACTATGTACAACCAAACACCTCACAAACACCTCTGACCTGCCCCCCAAATTTACTCACATAAAAATTGGTACTATAATACCAACTAAAGGAGTCAATTTATGGGAATGATTCGCTACAAAGAAG
>PAVS01000015.1 GCA_002713145.1 Halobacteriovoraceae bacterium | reverse complement strand
TGGTGTGTTACTCAATCTATTGAAAAATTACAACTCCATCTTGATCTTTACATGAAGTTTCATAATACTAAGCTTATTTAAAAATTAATATTTTGAGCCTAGAGATAGTCTTATAAAGGTTTATCACCATAATAGTCAGTCGGTTTAATAACAATTAGAAATCTGAGTATTTAAAAAAGCGAGTCTACTTTCAAAAGGCCTATGAGTTGATAGCTTTGAAGTTTCATTTATTTTTTCATCTTTTAACTCATGGACATGTTTTAAATGCTCTACCGCTTTAAGTGGGTCGTAGCCTGCACTTGCTAAGAGCTCAAGCGAGGTTAAATCCGCTTCATCTTCATGAATTTTTTTGATCTCACTCACATCAACTCGAGAAATCTTAAAATTAGAATCAGAGATCGCCTGCCTTAAACGTCCATAATGAAAAAGAGCAAGATGTGCGATTTCATGGGCAATGACAGCGGCCATATGGGCATCAGATTTGGATTTTTTAAATAAGCTTATGGGAAGAAGAAGAAGTTTACCCGCCATAAGTCTTGCTATGGGAGGCATTTGTTCTTTAGAGCACAGGACAACAACATCTAACTCGACAGAATTTAAACTTTTTGCTTCTGAATTCTTAAGAAGTTTAGAAACAATCATCTGAGCTTTTTTAACTTCCACTGGACAGCGCAGGGGAGCTTCTTTAATCGCTCTTAAAAATTTCTTTTTTCTATCAAGATAAAGATTTTCGAGAAACGATTTCGTGTCTTCTGTAAATTGAGCTCTCTCTACAAAAAGAGGAACTCGATTTTTTTTAGACAAAGTAGATGCATACTTCTGAGTGCTAAATTCGCAAGTACTCTCTATCGCTGCTTCTACATTTAAGCTTAGACAAATAATAAACGTGACCATCCATAGCCATAAATTAAACTTTACCATGCAGAAAGCATAGCAAGCTCTTAAATATTAATCAAACGGGATAAAATTACAAAGGCCTACACGGTTTCAATGTGTAGGCCTTGTATAGAAAGGTAGACTATTCAGAGAATGACTCTGAATCTGTAGTTGTTGCTTCAGGTGTTTCTGCTTCAGTGGTTGCAGCTGATTGCTCTTTAAAACGTTGCATCTCTTTCGAGCGGTCGATCTCTATATGCTCACCTGCAATGTGTACGTGATTGGCCACGAGAATTTCGTGATTACCAACTTTGGCAAGGCGCCCTTCCGCCATAATCCTAGTGGATTGGCCAAGATTTTTAGTGGCAAAAGCTTCAGCGTTTCCTATATCGACAATTAAGTCTTTTCCAGCTTTTTTAGTTTTTATTTTCACCACCATATTGGCGAGGTTTTCACCAGGAAGACGAACTTTCTTCATCTGAGTAATCTCTCCACTTACAGATCTAATCTTTTTGGCCATCTGGGCTTTGCTATCTTTGGTGGTATCCATTGAAGCTTGATCACCATGCTTTTTATGATAATCTCCACCGGCCATAGCGAGTCCCATGGTCAAGGAACTGGTCACAAGACCAAGTGTTAATTTTCTTTTTATATTTTTCATATGTTTTACTCCTTACTCGTTATCTAAATCGTCATCAAAGATGAGGTCATCTTCTTGCCATTCATATTCGTTTTCAATCCAGTCATAATCATAGGTATATTCTGGATCTGAAAAAACATCGCCACCGGTAGAATAAGTGTAATGATCATAAAACCAACGATCATCTGTGGCAGTGGTATCGTCATAACCATAATCATAGGTATCATAATAATCGTAATCGAGAATATAACCGCTCTCTCCTACAGTGTTTGGCCCTGTTTGAGCATTTTGTTCACTTTCCATTGTGGTTCTATCATTCATGCTTTTTGCATTGTGATCTGCAGGACCATTGGCGTAACTTCCTACAGCTAATAAGGAAGTTGTCATACCGAAAATAAATAACTTTTTAAAAGTCATAATTCCTCCTAAGTTTAAATTAAATATTAGTAATTCTGATTGTCTTCAATAAATTCTCTGTCGTAAGGTGAGAATTCGCCATTGTCGTAATGCCAATCTTCGCTATTACCATCATCATAATCATAGTCGTAATTTTCGTACTGTTCTGGAGTGACTGGTTCATAGGCATCATCGAAATATTCTAACCTTTCTCCATCCTCTGTCGTAATGACATTATCCTCTCCCTCAGCGGGAGCATAATTGTAATCATAGACATAATCACTATCTGTCATAGATGAATCAGCATCATCATTATCATTTAGGTCATTGACGGAAGTCATATTGCTGGCAGTATCTGGTGGGTTTATTTCAACCGTTTGCTGCTCTTGAGCATAGACTGAATAAATTAACACAAGGAGCAGTGTTGAAACTAAAGACTTTATTAAAATTTTCATAAAAGACTCCTTTTGGTTACTGAGTCTTTTATATTATTAAGAACTTAGAAAATCCTTTTCACTTTTTGCAATGAATATTCTGAAAAATTCACAATGAAGACATAGTCAGGAGATATGACTAATTTCTGTCTAGCTTAATATCTTCTTTGCTTAAAATATCTTCGAAAAAAGCTCCACGCTGAAGTTTTTCATCCTTAATGAGTATCTCTAATACCCATAATTTGTCACAGGGAACTTCAGGGGTTTCATTGAGCTCTCCTCGATAAAAGAGATGGTGAGGAAAATCTCCTAAACGGTGTCCACCCATTTGAGTGTTGAGAATCACCCCTATAGACTCCGCATACCCAGCGGCTTCTTGGTAAAGTTCAACACCATCTAAACTTTTTTCTCTCCAAAGACTTTCTGTAAATTGAAAAACTTGTTTAGCTTTAGCCGCCAGTTCTGAAAATTCAGATTCGGTGTTATTGAATATAAAAGTTTGTCCGTAATCACCTTCGTATTTATCCCAAACTGGACCAATATCTATATAGAAAATTTCTCCAGATGTGAGAGGGGGAAAAGATTCTGATTTCTCAGAGAAAGATTTTAAGGTATCTGCGCCTATACGAAACTTGGTAGGATGCCACTTTTTTTTCACCCCCATTTCTTTCAGACTCTCATCGATGAGCTTAATGCAATCCGGCTCTGTCATGCCTTCTCTAAGATTTGAAACAATCTCTTGAACAAAATTCTGAGTCTCTTTTCTCGCTTTAAGAAAATCATCAAGTTCAAAAAACTCTCTCGTACCGTGTATCATACTAATCCTTATAAACTATTATCTATTCCAATATGATCAAGATAGCCTTCGGTCACCGCCCTGGTATCTTTGAGGGTATGAGGTCCTGTTCGTCCCGGAGTTTGGTCAAAAAGGTCAAACATATCATTCCAAACACTCAAGCCTTCATCAGAGCCCCCCCAGAAATCAAAAAATTGCTGAGCATCTTTTTTAGGCGCCACTTTGACCATATCATCTAGGAGATAATCAAGTTGGAAAAGATGAGGATAAGGTCCATGTTGAACTAAACCTGTTTGGAATGCATCATCCAAGAGAGGTCCTTGTTTTAAATATGATCGGAATTCATCGAAACTTAATACCCCACTATTCTCTGGTATTGTAGATATCTTCAAGCCTCGCGCCTCAAATCTCTTCGTAAAAACTTCTAAAAGAGAGCTTCTGGCCATAACACCCTCTTCAGCCAAAGCAACTATTTTTGGATCAGAAGACTTGGCCATATTTTCAAAAACTTCAGTGACAATGTCTTCTAAGTATTGATTCCATTTTTTACCATTGGCAAGCATTTCGTTAGCCGTCTTAAAAGGTTTTGCCATATCTGGATGCTTTTTAATGATCTCTGGAATAGAAGGAGTATCATCAAAAGTTAAATCATTTCTATGACTAAGTGGAGTTTTATCAAATGGCTTTTCTTTCGTTAATGTTTTTATTTTCTCTATTTTTTCGACGGCGGCATTAGGAAGTTTAAAGCTTCCCTTAGCCGATCCCAAAATGCCTTGTTGCATGAGTCTTCTATTAACTTCACGAATACTTTCATCACTTAAGCCTGCTCCTCTGAGAACATCTCTCAGTTCTGATGATTTGAATCTTAGGTCACTAAAGCTATAATCTCCATAGCCACGTCCCCTTTTGTGAGCACTTAATAATCTCTGGGCTTCAGCTTTTGTTAAACCAACACCACTGATATCTTCTATAAGAAAAATTCGCTCTTCATCAGTGAGTTTACTGGCCACATTGGGATTAAAATCATCACTTCTGAGAATTTGTTTGACTCGAGGGCTATTGGCCAATCTATCATAAGCGGCACCACTGGTATAAAAATCACTCTTGCCAGCTTTTCCTGCGGTTACCACAATTTGATTCAACGGCTTGGCCACTCTTACCGCCGTCACTGCTGCTAGCGGTCCAAAACCAAGAGCAGCCATAGTCGCACATTGACCAATACTGGCTTCTTGATACACACCGGAAACTTCACTAGCAAAATTACAACTGCCACCTGCTTGCAGCGCTGCTGTATATTCATCTTTCCAACACACTTGTCTGACTTCGTCCGCGATTCTCGCATAAGCATAAGCATCTAAGCCCAACATCGCTGCGCGGGCACTATATTGGGCTGCAATGGTAGCTCCTCGCCCAGATCTTGATGCGATAGTCACAGCCTTTGCTCCCATGGCAACTGCTGCTCTCCCTAACCCATACATTCCGGTAAAATATAATGGAATCTCTGCAGCTAGTAATGCTTGTGGACCTCTTTTATAACGAGCATTCGCTCTACACATAAATTTATTTTTAAGGGCTTCTTCCATCCCTAGCCCTTCGACTAGATTGGCCACCACACCTGATTGAACTAAGGACTTCTTTAAATCTTCATCCACATAATAGAGATGTTTTCCGTTTTCATCTTGAATTTCATTGAAAAAAGCAAACGACTTTCTCGCTTGCTCACGAAGAATCCCCACACCTCTTTGATAAGCGAGTCTAAACTGATACTCACTAATCGAGTTGCTATCAAAAAGCTCGGTGAGAACGTCACGCATCTCCACTCTATTTCCTAGGGGAAGTCTGGCAAATGCCATGGCCACTTTGGCCTTGGCTTCACGAAGATCAGCAGATTTTTGTTGAATTTGTTCTTGCCAGTAATTTGTCATTCTGGCGGAGTAACGATCTTCTCTATAGTTACTATTAGAACGAACTTGATCAAGTCTCTCTTGCGCACCTTCTTGGACACCAAGTAAATCTTTAATTTTATCTCTGACGAGACTGAACTGATACCAAGCATGATCTTCCATCAGCTTTGCGGCATCTTTATCCCTAGCTAAACCTTGGAAGAGTTTATTTTGACAACTGCTTTGCTCTTGCACCTTTTGCGCGGTCGAGCTAAAGACTAATTCTTCTGACCAATTATCAAAGTCATCTGTTGTCTTGATGCCCTCAGAGTTTTCAATAAATACACCAGGGGTTTTGTTTTCAATATAATCAAATTCTTCGCGAGTGGCTTTAGCACAACTTCCTCCAAAACCTAAAAACTCTTCGGCGCGATCGAGGATGTCTGTGTCTCCAAACCAACCGTTAGCTTTAAAATCTTCCACATGGCCTTGGCCAAAACTTGCGAGAGAGAGAGTTAATAAAAATGTTATAAGAATTTGTTTCATATTTTATGCCTATTTTAAATTATGCTACGAGTTCTCTATTTTTATCTTTGTTATGAAAATTAAAACCTAAAGGGATATTATCTCTCATAAGATTTGGAGTGAACCACTCTGGACTAAATGGATTGCCTGTTCCAAGTCCATCATACATTCGATCCCACACCCTCATACCTTCAGGAGTACCCATAAAATCGATAATTTCATCATATTTAACTTTAGAAGTTTTAGATATTATAGTGTAAGAGAAGTCCTGTTGAATAAAATGAGAGTAAACTCCATGACTAGACCCTTCACTAAAACCTTTATCGATAATCATCCCTCGACCAATGACCTTATTGAATTCACTTGAACTGAGACCTTGCGTAATTGTTTCTACATTTGCGCCATTATCTTTAGCTCTCTTTTTTAAGATCGCTATCATTGATTCTTTATCTAGTTCACCATTTTTGGCCATTGTATTGAGGTTTTTCTTTTTACTTCTTAGCATTCTGGCAAAAGTATCTTTTTGCAGATCTTCAAAATAGTCAGCTAGTTTTTTAGAATCTGACATTTCATCGATCGCTTTAGCAAAACCATTCTTAAGTTTTTCTGGAACTTCATTGAGTACACTTTGCTTGAATTCACTGCCTACATTAAATGTTTTACCTTCTACTGCCTCTCGAGTTGCTTTGAGTTTTGCTTGAATCTTTGGATATTTACTTAAATTACTAGCTTTACCAATAACTCCTCTGCGCATAAGCTTGGCCGTGATCTCAGCGATTTCTGAATCACTATGCCCAGCTCCTTTTAAAACAGCATGAAGTTCATTTCTTTTAAAGCGTATATCAGCAAAACTATATTCTCCATAGCCGCGCCCTCTTTGGTGAGCACGTAAAATTCTCGTCGCTTCTGCATGAGTAAGTCCCGTTCCGCTGAGCTCTTCAACAATAAAAATTCTTTCTTTGTCAGATAATTTACCTGCAATACTTGGTTGAAAATTATCACTTGCAAGAACCTTTTTAACTCGAGAGCTATTGCTTAACTGATCAAACTCTCTTCCCGTTAAATAGAATTGACTCTTGCCACTATTTCCAGCAGAAACGACAATTGTATTAATGGGAGTCGGCTCAGGAGCAATATCAGCTCTTCTTGCCACAGGTATTTCTCTGGCAATCCCAGGAGTGTTTGATGGAATAGGAGTGGGTTCAGGAGCAACTGTTGGTCTTAAATTTCTTGTTCGACTCCCAGTCACTACAATTTGATTCAACGGCTTGGCAACTCTTACCGCCGTCACTGCTGCTAGCGGTCCAAAACCAAGAGCCGCCATGGTTGCACATTGACCAATACTGGCTTCTTGATACACACCGGAAACTTCACTAGCAAAATTACAGCTTCCACCTGCTTGCACAGCTGCTGTATATTCATCTTTCCAACACACTTGTCTGACTTCGTCCGCGATTCTCGCATAAGCATAAGCATCTAAGCCTAACATCGCTCCTCGCGCTCCGTATTGTGCTGCAACCGCTGCACCCCTTGCGGCTTTTGAACCTAGAGTTACAGCTTTTGCCCCCATGGCAACTGCTGCTCTCCCTAACCCATACATTCCGGTAAAATACAATGGAATTTCTGCAGCTAAGAGGGCCTGGGCTCCTCTTTTATAACGAGCATTCGCTCTACACATAAATTTATTTTTAAGGGCTTCTTCCATCCCTAGCCCTTCGACGAGATTGGCTACCACACCTGATTGAACTAAGGACTTCTTTAAATCTTCATCCACATAATAGAGGTGTTTTCCGTTTTCATCTTGAATCTCATTGAAAAAGGCAATCGACTTTCTCGCTTGCTCACGAAGAATTCCCACTCCTCTTTGATAAGCTAACCTAAACTGATACTCACTAATAGAGTTGCTATCAAAAAGCTCAGTGAGCACTTCACGCATCTCCACTCTATTTCCTAGGGGAAGTCTGGCAAATGCCATGGCCACTTTGGCCTTCGCTTCACGAAGATCAGCAGATTTTTGTTGATCTTGATCTTGCCAGTAATTTGTCATTCTGGCGGAGTAACGATCTTCTCTATAGTTACTATTAGAACGAACTTGATCTAACCTATCCTGCGCACTTTCTTGCAGGCCGAGTAAATCTTTAATTTTATCTTTAACGAGATTGAACTGATACCAAGCATGATCTTCCATCAGCTTTGCGGCATCTTTATCTCTGGCCAAACCTTGGAAGAGCTTATTTTGACAACTGCTTTGCTCTTGCACCTTTTGCGCGGTAGAGCTGAAGACTAATTCTTCTGACCAATTATCAAAGTCATCTGTTGTCTTGATTCCTTCAGAGTTTTCAATAAAAACGCCAGGGGTTTTTTCTTCGATATAATCAAACTCTGCTTGAGTTGCATCTTCACAACTTCCTCCAAAGCCTAAAAACTCTTCGGCACGATCCAGGATGTCTGTGTCCCCAAACCAACCTTCAGATTTAAAATCTTCCACATGGCCTTGGCCAAAACTTGCGAGAGAGAGAGTGAGTAAAAATGTTGTGATAATTTGTTTCATAAATACACCTTAAAAAAATTGCTTTGATGTAATTATAAAAAACTTTGAATAATTTTTAGGCCCTCCCCCCTTTTTTACATAGAGGTGTTTAAAGTTTAGACACCCCTAAGTTTAAATTTCATAGCTGCTAGTGCTGGCTTCCTTATGCTTATAAAATAGGTTTATTCAACATTAAAAAAGGAAAGCGTATGAAATCATTATTAATGCTCATCCTCGTTATGAGCTCAGTAACCTTTGCCGGTGGGAATTTACAATTCAATGTGGATTTTGATGATAATTACTATCGAGTAGAGTATCGTACTGATAGAGGACAATACCGAGGGCATAGACGTTACCGTAGACATAGACGAGATATGAGACTCAATGTTCGTAGATCCATGCAAAGTATCGCCGCTCGAACGATCAGTCTTATGAAAACGATTGAACCTTACGCCAACAATATTGATGAGCGCGAACTGGATGCTATCAAAAAAGAAGCTGCAAGACTGAAAGCGAGATCTTCTACCAGAAGATTTAGAAGAATCATGGACCAAGCGGTGAAGCTAGAAATGAGACTCCTTAACAATGAAGATTATTTGCTTGATCTCTTAGAAACAGACCGACTTGATGGATACGCTATAGAGCTGATGGAAATCACAGAATCTATTTCTGAGCTTATTTCTTATTGTCTCTACCAAACTCATGAGCAAAGCCAAGAATTATACTAATATTATTTAAGGTCTTCTGTTAGCGGAAGACCTTAATTATTCTAAAAACAGCCCTCAATCTGCTCGTCATTTCATAGACTTACCATTCTAAACCTTATAATTGATAAAGAAACTCCGCCTTTTGACCGAAAAAGCCACTAGGGAGTTAATTATGAATGCAAAAACCATTTTGCTGCTCGGTCTTTTGATTTTCAATAGCAGTATTGCTAAGACCTTGGCAGAAAAAACCAATCTCAAGTTATCTCAAGAATGGACGGTCTTAGAATCGAAAAAAGTTCTTAACACTCACCTCACCACCATTCATCATACAGAGGATAAAAAACTATTTGGTATTTATAAACAACTCGTGAAAACGAATCACAAAAATCTCAACGACGAATGCAAAAATAATAAATCTTCCAAAAAAAATATGTGTCATTTTGAGCAAGACTATAATGGTGAAAAAATTATTATGATTGTCTTTAATAAAAAGAAATCAAAAGATTTAAATAATCAGCACATTATTTCATTTCAAGTGAAACCAGATAATCAAAAACAATTAAAACTCGTTAGCAAACTGGCTAAGGAAATTGAGAGGCAATTATGAAATTGATCACTCAAACACTTATCTTAGTATTACTTTATCAATCAGCCTTTGCTCAAAAAAGCTTTCCACCAGCAACGGGAGGGATGCAGGATTTTGGAGGTATGGAACAAATGCCCCTAACTTCAGGCCCTCAAGCTGATCAAATGAGTGCAGGTGGCTATACAGGTGAAGGATATGGATCACCTATGGGACAAGGTACAGGTTATCCTCCTCCTGGAGGTGCGGCCATGGGACCTGGTGGAGTTGGCGGTAATTTAGATCTCGATGATTTTTCCATGTTTAGCAACCGAGATATTTGTCCCCAAGTAAGAGATACAGATGCTGAAGAAGAAATCCTAAGACTTGAACAATACATGCAAAATTTTATTTCTGCCAATCAGCAAGAAGAACAAGAACAAGATCAAGCTTGCTCCATAGATGAAGACAGCCAAAATTTACTCAATACTTATGTTCAACAAATTAGAAGAGATGCTATGCCACAAAGCCCTGGTGGAGGCTTTGGAGGACAAAGTCAGCAAAGCTGCTCACCGGAAGGGATGCGTGCTCAAGAAAGTTATGCCAGAGCTCAATATGAACTCTACCTCACTGAGAAAGCTGAAATAGAGCGAGGAGAGCGTTTTTCAAACTCCCCGTCTACTCAAATGTTTTCTTCTCGATGTGAATTCAATTCCAACCCTCGATGTGCAGAGATTTTGCTCAATACTATGATCAGTGATTTTACCCGTGAATGTGATCTACAAAGAACGGGAAACACCTCAGCGCAAATTGCAGTGAGAGAGCGAACAGATGCTTACCGCCAAAGTTACGGGCGTTTTCAAGCGGAACAAAATGCTATTGGTGCCTTAACCAGCTTTCTGGGAAATCCAGCATGTAGAGGTTCAGGAGAACTCACCGGTGCCCTCTTTAATACTCTACTCATGGGAACTGGTGTGGGGACATTTGCTCCTCTCTTCGGTGGGCTTTTCAATGCCATCAAAGGTTTATTCGAAGGAACGGACAATACAGATATTGCAGAAAGTTTATTACAAAGTCAGCAAAATCACAGACGACTTGAGACTGATATGTGTCTTAACTATAACTTACAATACTCCGCATTCCAGTGTGGCAGAGAAGAAAATACCCAGCAACTGAGTCATGCCAGAGGTCAAATTCAATGTTTACAAGAACAACTTTCTTCACTCCCTCTCAGTAATGTGGATGCAGAATTCCAGCGCCTATTGAGTGAAAACTCACTGACTGAGCTTGCGGAATCAAGAGACAATATGGAACTTAGACGTCGTGGTCAAGGTGATGACACTGAGGGTGGTCTAACAGATCAAGACTTTGAAGGCAATGAAGTGAGCGCCTATAACCGATTAAACTCATACCTCTTTTCAGAAATCAACGATGGAAGTGGCGGGCGTGTCGTTGTTGGAGATATTATTAATGAAATGCTCACCCCTTTTAAAAATAATCTCGGAAATAGTTTAAAAGCTTATGTAAACTCCTTTCTGCCTCAAGGTGAACGAGTCTCGAGTAATCAGCTTTCCGGCATGAGATTAGAAGTTTTAATCAATAGAATTCCAGGATCAGCTCAAAAAGATCAAGTGCGTGAAGATATCAACACTCTTCAAAGGTCCGCTCAGATCATAGACCTTAACAATGAAGTGATGGAAACGGAAAGTTATAATATGGTTGAAGAGCGAAAAAGAGAAATAGGAAGACAAATCCTTGAGTTGGATTTCGATCGAGTCCAATCACGACTGGTGAATATGATTCCAAGAATTGCTCCCATCGCTATTAGTGCTGGTTCACAAGAAGGGGTAACTGCAGCGAATTTAGAGCGAGTCAATAGAATTTTAAGTGCATCCGATGGTGGACTTAGAGATCAATACACGCAAAGTCTTGCCATGTATTCAAGAACAGCTCAAGCGGCAACTGAGAGATTAAGAAACGGTGACGACACTCGAGGAGCGATCTCGCTTTTCAATATCCATTCCAATTTATATCTCTCGAGAGACCGACTAAGAAATGCCATTAGAGAAATTCACGGTACACTTCGTGACTCTAACGGAACAGCTTTTGGAAATCAATCTGCTGCTGGCTATCAACAAGCCCTTGGGATTTTAAACTCAAGCACTGATCCTAATGCTGCCTTTACAGCTCTTAATCAACTCGAGGGTGCTAATCTCTCTACCGAAGTAAACCGTATGCAGCATTTATATAAACTCGTTTCACATTGTGTCGCCCTAGAAAATATCTCAGGTTTCAATGTCAGCTCAGATGATGATCGCACAGCAGAGTCATTAAACGTAAGTGCTAGAAATGAACGTGGAATCAATCGAACTTGTGAAGAACTTAAATGCTCACGAGGAATAAGAGATATACAAGCTGGCGTCAATGGACAAACGGGCTTTAGAGAAGTGGTCAAGGCCAATGCTTGTTCCAATATTGATAATGTTGATTCAACCTTTATGAACCTTGCTCGTGAGATGTTTCAAAGTGGAACCATCTGTGGCAAACGCTTTGACGATTTGAGAAGAGATTAAAATGTTGAAGCTCTGGATTTCATTTCTCTATTTAGCTGCAAGCTTCAATGCCCAAGCCCAACATCTAAATTTAGATTTTGGTCAGCAAGCAACTTGTCAGATAAAAAACATTTTAAATATGGGAAATGGAGTCACTAACTTCTCAGAGCAGCTCACTAGCTTTTTAACCTATAACCAAAATTTCTATAAATTATGCATGGAAAAAGTGAATAAACATTCCTATTGCATCACTGCAGGAAGAGGGGCTATCGACTGTCTGGATAGTACCAGTAGAACTGAACAAGAATGCCATTCTGCCCAGCCAGGTTTTTACACATGTATCAACGATAATCAATCGGAAGAGACCTGTCTCAGAGCTTCAGCATCATATGGATCATGCATAAGATATGAATCTTCACAAGCTTGTTTGCAAGTCACTGATGGCTACTCACAATGCTTAATCGTCTCAGGCTATAATTCTGAGCGGTGTAATGGAACAGCTCTTGATTATAAGCAATGTATTTACGCTGGTTATTCTCACGGCCAGTGCCTCAACTCTTATGGAGGTATGATGAGTTGCTTGGAAGCAGGCTTAAGTCCAAATCTATGTCAGCTTGGAATCACCCAAACTCAAATGGAGTGCTACAATGAACTCCACGATGTTCAAAAATGTCACTTCCCCAATAACCTTCTTCTTCACCTATAGCCCCTAGCTATAACCCAAATAAGAAATATCAATTTGAATCCCTTGCCAGTTCATGGGAAATTGCTTCTAGAGATTGGAAACAATGCTAAAGGAGCAATATATGAAATCACTTTTAATGACACTACTTACTTTACCCGTTTTAGCTTTTTCTGCAGATTCAATGCAGGATTTAACTTGTGCACTTGAAAAATCAGTTGGAACAAGTTCGTCTGGTAAAGCCAGTCGTATCATCCAACTTCGTCATATCGGTGACAATGTTTTTGAATGGAATAATTTTGTGTCTTATTCGAGAGCAAAAGAATACAGAAAAACTTGGGGAGAATTTTTGCTACGTCTCCAAGCAAATGAAAATGGAATTTTTAGACCCCACAGAACACTTATGTTAAGTGCTGACAAAACACAGCTCATTGAAAATGTTACTGGTGGTGGATACCCAGGAGCCGGCGCTCCCCCTACCAGACATCACGTTTATAAATGTATTGAAGGTTACGAATTCTCACTCGACCTTTTAAAAGCTGATGTCAAAGCCGACTTTGATTTGTAATTTTCTTAAGAAGCCCGATCACTGACCGGGCTTCTGTATTTTTTACACACTATAGACAGTATCTACCTCACTATTTTATAAACTGATCGATAATAATTCTCTTACATGCTAAGAAGTATAAAAACTTTATATCCACCTTGGAGGCGTTGTGAGAATTATATTAGCATTGTTATTCACCTTTAATTTATATGCAGCAGACAGACAAGCTTGTGCTTCAAAAGAATATAGGCTTGGACCATTTAGCATGGACATGGTTATCGTTGAGTTAGATGACTTCGGTTTTGTTAAAGGAGCTATTCAGTCACTAGGCTACTCTACTGTTAAATTTAACCGCTGCAAAGTCGTAGAATCGAATTCTGAGTTTGATAAATACGAATGTCAAAACACATATGCCATGTCACCAAGTATTATGGACAAAACTATCTTCAACCTACAAATCTATGTTACTGACGGAACCGTTCAGGTCATTGAAAGAAGAAGTGCGAAAGCAAGCGTATTTGATATGAACATGGAACCAGAGGTGCTTGAGATTTGTAAAGATTGGAATTAAAAAAACGAACAGCTTCCTTGACCTATCTCGAGGGAGCTTCTTCTCTGTTTCGTACAAACAAATAAGTAATTCCAGCGACAGCCGAGGTCGCAATCAGAGCAGCACTTGTTTTTCTATGCTGCTTAAACCATTGCTTATTTTCTCTAATAAATTTTCCTAATATTAATGATAAATAACTCATAAAATCTCCTTGAACTCAATATAAAAGCGTAGAGGGAGGAGTTCATTGCTTATAATTAAAATATTTGTGTAGTTAGTTAAAAATAAAAATACTCTAAGTCTTTATTATTCAAAGAAATATTCTTTTTAAATTGAGATTGGAAAACTCGAGAGTAACGACTCCAAGGTCCATCAAGTTCAAGGGTTCTGATTTTAGGTAAATCAACATGGCATGTTGAATGAAGTCCAGCTTTGATTTTATTTAAGATGTATTCTTTCCCTTCAGAAGCAAAATACATGAGTCTCCGTTCTTGAAGATTTTCTGACTTTAGATTTTTATATTTTTCAATAGTTTTCAAATTTCTAAACATTTCTATGCTTGCAGATTCAATCGCCGATTTTAATTTCACATGGCAAGAAAAACCATATGCTGACTGACAAGACGACTTCACAAGTACAAAATTGTATTCATTAATTTTAGAAGTATAAATACAACTTTTTAACTCCGTTAAATTCAACTGTTCTGAATTTAATAAATTTAAACAATACCTTTCAATTAACTCTGCTTTTGATTTTTGTTTCGAATATTTTCCATAAATAGAGGGAAACGCTGCTAGCCCTGCTGTCGAGCTCAAACTGAGTTCACTATACGCCCATCTTTCCAAGGCTTCAGAAATAGATTTATATATAGCAACTCTTTTATTTTCTGATGAACCCACACCTGCTGCTTTTAAATGAAAAGTGTAGTCTGGATATTTGATATTAATATTTGAATTTAAATGGCAAACTGCTTCATACCCTCTTACCTCAGGCATGATCTCAATATCTTTAATAATAATTTTATCTACAATTTCTGAGTTTTGTAATTTATGGCCATAGTAATATGACGATAAATCAATATCAAACATTTACTTTTTCCCAACCCAAGTAAAGTCGATTGGCGGTTGAATTAGATTTAGTTTGTTTAAGTCAACGAATGACTTTGAAAATAGTCCACTGGTGAAATGTGCAATCGGCCAAATGATTGCTTGGTCCCATATCTCTTTATTGATTTGGTTAACATCGACTTCTTCTTCTGATGCAAGTTTTTTTAGTTTTCCATTCATATCTGGGATTCTAATACCTGCAGTGGAATTAATCATAAACTTAACATCGTCTATTGGTCTATCGATAAGGATACCAGTATCAATTCCAATAAAGTCAGCTGTTCTTTTTTCAGAGTCCATTTCTTCAAAAAAAACTCTCATACTAATATCATTTTTGTTTTCTCGATTAGTGAATTTAGTAAAAAAACTTTCAATGGAATTCCATAATTTTGTTTTTTTGTTTGAAAAGTTTCTAGTTGCTAATTTATAATTTAAAAGCCCTTCATTAATTTCGTGTTCTTCGACAGGAAACTCTTGTTGATCTAGCCCCTTCATTCCTTTTGGAAAGAATGAAGTTGTTATATTATGACCATTATTTTTTAGAAAATTTAGCAATGAATTTCTTAACATCATTCTATCTTCTAACTTAGAACATATAGAGCCATCAACATCCCAAGAATGGCATCTAATGAATGAGATTCCAGACTCAACCCCTCCACTAAAGCTGAACTCCTTTTTTTTCTTATTATCTTCTAAAGAATTCCCCTCGTAAATATCGGGTTTTATATCTTCGTCCCAAGAAATAATCACTTTTTCAAATTTGTTTTCTGGTCCAAGCTCTAGGTTAAAATGCTCATTTAAACCTAATTCAAAATTTTGCGAATTAATTTTTTCAATTTTATATGTATATGACGATACGACGTTAAGTTCAGATTGCCATTCTAAGCTATCTTTATCATAATTTGATGGGTGAACTATAGAATATAAGCCAAAGGAAATTTTCTCAAGAAAATCAGGCATACTCCGTTTAAAAACAAATAAAATTTTTCCTTGCTTTAGTCTTAATCCCTCGATTTCATCATCTAAATCATTTAATTTTTCTATACCATTTAGATAATTAAAGAAGTCACCTTTTGAACCATTTCTTTTTAGTAAAAGAAAAATTCTTTTTAATGACTGAATTATAATCTCAGATGTAATTTTATCGCCATTAGAAAAATAAAGGTTTTCTCTTAAACTAAATTCCCAAACTTTATCATTCTCAGAATTCTTCCAGCTTTCCGCAAGAACCCCTTTTACTTCAGTTGAGTTGTAATTAGATACTAATGTACCTAACACTGATCTATATATTGAATGATGAATAAAGTAGTCATAATTCTGAGGATCTGAGCTGAAAGGATTTGTTTCTATTTTATAAACAATAATTTTTGTACCTTTTTGGCAACTAAGTAAGATTAGCAACATAAACATCATTATAATAAAATAAGGTACATATAATTTAATTAGTTTCATAATTACTTATATTTTTTTATTATAGTGTTTCATCATTTTTTCCCAACCCAAGTAAAGTCGATTGGCGTTTGTACTAAATTTAACTGAGATATATCAATAAAAGATTTATAATATAAACCGTTAGAAAAATGCGTTACAGGCCAAATAATAGCTTGATCCCAAATTTCGTTATTAATTTTATTCACATCTATTGTTTCTTTAGAGACTAACTTTTTAAAGTTTCCAGTTTCATCAGGTATTCTTATTCCTGAATTAGATTGAATCATAAATTTTATATCTTCCTCAGGCTGATCTATTAGTACCCCAGTGACAATGCTGGCCAGATCGACTGAGAACTTTTTGACATCAGTATTTAGATCATTAAAGACATCCTTCAAATGTAGGTCGTTTTTAAAAACTGTATTAAATTTATCCTTAAAAAAAAGATTTAAATCCTGCCAAAATTCAAAGTTCTTGTTTGTAAAATTTCTAAAACTTAAACTAACATTTGAGTTGTCTAAGTTACTCTCTAAATCAAATTCTTTATTTTCAAGACCTTTAACACCTTTTGGAAGAAATGAAGTAGAAACATCATAGCCTTTTTCTTTCAAATACAGCAGAAGCTTATTTCTTAATTTCCTTCGAACATCTAAGTCAGAGCAGACACTTTGTGGGTCTTTCCAAGAGTGACATCGTATAAATGCAATTCCAGACTTAACACCGCCAGTAAACTCATAATCATTGGACGGGTTTTTATCAAGAGAAGTACCTCTATAGATATCAGCATCAAAAGCTTTACTCCAAGATATGACGATTGTTTCAAATTTCTTTTTAGGTCCGATAGAATATCCAAAAGTAGGATTGAGCTCGAGTTTAATCGAATTATCTTCAATTTTTTTAATTCTATATGTATAAGATGAAATCGCATCTAAAGAGGAATTCCACTGACCATCTTTTTCAGAGTAATTATCAGGATGAACGATTGAATAGAGTCCAAAAGATATCTGTTCTAGAAATTGAGGTTTAGGACTGGTAAACTTAAAGATAACTTCATCATCGTTATAAGATAGGCCATCATATAAGTCATTCATATTTTTTAATTTGCTGATCCCCTCCAGATCACTATAAAAGTCTTTGGATCCATTTTTTGTTTGAAGGTAAAAAGCCCTCTTTAAGGATTTATATACTATTGCTGGAGTAATCTCATCGCCATTTGAAAAGTATAGGTTCTTCCTTATTTTAAATTTCCATACTTTATTATTTTGATCATTATCCCAACTCTCTGCTATAACGCCTTTAATTTCAGACTTATTATAGTTTGTAACTAAAGAACCAAGCACAGATCGATAAATCGAATGATGAATACTAAAGTCATAATCCATAGGATCAGCACTATATGGTGGGGAATTTACCCAGTAGTTTAAATTCTTAGACTGAAATCCCACATTACCATTAACGCAAAACAGAAACAGGAAAAACAGAGCAACTGCCAAACTAATAAACAACAGTTTCAAGCTCAATTTCACAAAACACTCCAAATATTCAATATATTCTAATATAATTAGCTTATCAAAAATAATTAAATATACTTAAATAATTTATGATTTATAACATGACTTCAAACCAAAAAGAGAAACCCACTATATTTTTATATGCAACACTAATCATAATTGTTTACTTTTCTATTTATATCTTTTTCATTAACTTTCAGAAAAAGGTATATATCAATCAAAATAAGAAAGAGTTATCTGCTCTTATTTCTGACAGAATAGCAAAAGGCGATGTTTTTCAGCTCTCAAAGGATCTTAGTAGTGTACTCTCATTTTTTGAATGGAAATGTTTGGATGGGTATAACTCTACTCAGCAATTCATTTCTATGAGAGCGAATCATTGCAATGAAGGTCTTTTTGATAAAAAAATTATATTTCAAAAACCAGAGCGTCCAGATATCAAGATATCAGTGATTTTATCATTACCTCAACTCTATATTTTTGCGACTACATCATTATTCGTAATACTCTCAATATCAAGCTTACTTATATTGAGAAATATTTTCACTCGTAATGAACTTATCATTTCAAAAGAAAAAGAAAAAAATGAAGAACTAAAAAAGCTTTCATATAAGATCGCTCATGATATCCAATCCCCAGTTCAAACTCTTTCCTATATTATTGATCATGACTTAAAAGACAATTATGAACTTGCTAACATGGCCATTAACAGGATAAATGATATCTCTGAGAGTTTGCTCGCAAGAAGAAAGACAGAAAAACTCACACTTTTAAATCTTAATAATGTAATTGAAGAAGTGGTGAATGAAAAAAGCCATTTATCAGACGTCGATATACAAGTTGATATTGATAAAGTTTTTCAAGCAAAAATTATTAAACACGAATTTCAAGCGATCATCTCAAATTTAATAAATAATTCTATTGAAGCTAAAGCTAATAAGATAAAAATTTCGTCCGAAAGCTCTTGTGTTTTTATATCCGATAATGGTCATGGTATCCCACTAGAGCTACAGTCAAAACTTTTTGATCATGAAGTCGAATCAACAAAAACAAAAGGTAATGGAATTGGATTATACCAAGCCCGAAAATATCTAAGAAAAATGAATGCAGATATTGAACTTTGCTATTCAAAACCAGATGTAACAAAATTTAAGATCGTCCTGTAAATTCAACAACTAGACTCTCCGCACAACCCAATTGTTAAATTATATACACCATTTTTTGACGTCATACTGACAGTTTTTCCTGTAAAAATTTCTATAATTTAATTGTTACTGAGAGAGGTTCTAAGGGAACTAAATGTTTCCTTCACTAACCTACCTTCATTGAACGAATAAATTCAATGCCTATATCCTGCCTAAATATCCTGCCTAACTCTCTCAGTAACAAGCTTTTTCAAAAAACTTTCGACCTCTTTTCTTCCAGAAATAAAAATATAAAAGTAAAACAGAGAACCAAAGCACGATGACAAAACTTGAATGTAGGTGTTGGATATAAACCGGAGTGGACTCTCCAAATACCTCTGCTGAACTTAATAAATATAAGAATAGGGAAAAAACAGAGTTGTCAGAAAAAGGGAAATTCACTTCCCAATAGTAGGAATACACACAAAGCACAAACGAGGTTAGAATCAAATATCTTATCTTTAAGACTGAATGTAGCTTAGAAAGCCATTTATAACCTCCTCTAGCGTTAAGTCCAAAAATAATTAAAACATAAAAAGTGATGAGAGATAAAAAGGGAATTTTCAGCCAAAGGATAATACCAATATGAAAAAAGAGAGCCATTCCAATATAGTACCTAAAAATTCTTTTAAAAGGGATGATAAATAAAAGAGTGAATTCGAATAAGACAATCATATAGTCCAGCACTTCCCAAAAGAGTGAAAAGTCTGCCTTTGCAATATATTCAATGAGTAAAGGACTCTGCAAACTTATATTGTTACGTCTTAAGATATGCCAATAAGTAGCTGAGTCCTCAAAGCTTAACCAACCAGAAGTTAATTTAGGAATAGCTGAAGTATAAAGACAAAAGCCATAAGTTAAAATGATTAAATAGATTGGCCATCCATTAACTCTCTCTTTCCTCTCTTCATATTTTGCATCAATAGAAAGTTTATTCCCCCAACCGGAAAAAGATAGAAAGAGTGGAATTAAATCATAAAGTATATTTTTTCCATAGCCTGTTAAAAAACCCTCTAAAAAAGATTTAATAAAAATGGTGGAGAAAAAGAAAACAAGACCTGAAATCTTTGTTCTATACCCAAACAATAAACAGACAAGTGATATTTGATTTACGATACAAATAAAATTAAAATAACTTGGCACATGGTTAAACAAAGACGCAATACTTATCGGCGGAAAGAAAAATACGGGGGCAAGCTCAGGAATAATATGTCCCGTTATTACAGTTAAGCCTAGCAATAGAAACAAACAGTAAAATATCCGATAAAGCGCCAGTATTTCCTCTGGTATAGAGTATGTATTATCTAGATGTTGAAATAGTTTAGAAATAGTTTTATTCATAGCTCAAACATATATTCATTAACTAATTGTTCGCTATCATTTTTTTGATTTAATGATTTTTCTTCAATTATTAAGCTGTGGTAGGCTGGATATTTAGAGTTTAGTTTTTCTTTGAAAGTTTGCTGCAATTTATCTCTCAGCTTCAGGTCAGAACTTTTCATTATTTTTTGAAACTGAGAATAAAAATGAAAATAGGTAATTGAATTATAGATGATATTTAAATCTTCCAGAGATATATTGATTTTTTCCAGATCTTTCTTGAGAAAAAAAGAGAGTGATTTTCTTTCGTGATTCAAAACATTCGTCTTTTCACCTTGAGTTAATCGATAAAAATTCGGGTATTGCAGCCTGGGATAAATAAGCTTATCTGCCAGGGGGGCGTGAAACTGTACAAACATCAAGAGGAGATAGACCCCAGCAAGCAAGACAATAGCAGCTTCATAGTTCATTTTTTTCATATAATTATTCTAACACTTAATGAGTAAAATTAGCTAGTTACTTAGGTTTTCAATCGTTCGATTATGGTGAAAATGAAGAGTCTTATCACAAGCATTTGAAACAACACTTTTATCAAGAATTATTTTTCCAATTTTTTTATTATAAAGCCTAGAGTTTTCATCTCGATAAGCCCATATATCTAGCTTGATAGGTTTTAAATTATTTAAACTCAAAAGCTCTTGTCTAAAATCATACTTACTTATCAATGGCATCTCTATACTTGGAACAAATCTCACTTCATAAGGAGATTTAAACTTATCGACTATGCGGTTATACTGGTCAATCTGCGCAGTCTTATAAACTAATCTGGCAAAGTTTGGCTTATCAAAACGATCAAAAAACTTAGCCAAAGTCTTTCCGATAAAGCTTTTCGCCGGAGCCACATTCGTAAAGTAGACTGGCTTTTTATTTTTATCTTCAAAAAAGAAACTTCTTCTTTTACTAGCTTCAAATCCATATTGGTCTAACCCAATGATATTTGTAGACACCACATCCTCATGAGCATCCTGGGAAGGAAAAACTTTGATTGCAATTCCAAAGATTCGCTCAGTACTCTTTTTTTCTTTGGCACTTGTAGCTGTTCCGCTTGAAAACCGAACGATCACTGGAACCTCAGTTCCTTTCTCAAAAAGACCTGTAAATTTATTTTCTTCATCAATAACCCACTTGCCGTATGAACAAACACCTCTGGGGTGAAGAAGCTTGACACTCTCTGCTCTAAAATCACTTTCACTTTGAAAAATAGAACGGCTGTCTGCCACGATTTTTCCCTTGTGAGCTATAAAAGCATTGATAATGCCTTTAAGCGAAATACCATCAACTTGAGGAAGTGTGGCAAGGGGCTTAGTGAAAACTGCAGTGCGCACCTTAGAAAATGATTCTGCATGAGAAGTGGTGGTAGCTAAGAAAATGGCCATGAGAGTAAGAGTTTTCATTATTAAATATATAATTCCTTTAAAAGTAAAAAACAGAACCAACAAATGTTTATCATATCGTTGAACAGTATATAGGAGTAGATCTATCAAAAAACTTGAAAATATTACATTGTCATCCTTTCTTACAAGTTTTGACTAGCTTCTCTTGACTCCGTACTATGGTACGGATGTTATACTAACCCCTCAAGGAGTAAATCATGAGTCTGACTATCGGCAAACTAGCTCATGCGGCTAATGTAAATATTGAAACGATTAGGTTTTACGAAAGAAAACAGATCATCGAACAACCTGCTAAAAACGGTGCGTTTAGAACTTACTCAGAAGATTATATTAAAAAGATCGTGTTCATAAAAAGAGCCCAGGAACTTGGATTCACTCTTAAAGAAACAAAAGGCTTACTTGATCTTAAAATTAAAAACCAAGCCAAATGCAGTGACGTGCTTGATAAGACTGAAATGAAAATAAATGAAATAGATAAAAAAATCAAAGATCTTAGGAACATGAAAAAATCCCTCAAAAAACTGGCCACCTGTTGTGTTGATAAAGACCAACCCTTAAGTGATTGCCCTATTCTGGATTGCTTCACCCTTTAAAGGAAGTTTATGAAAAAAAATGTTTTATTTCTCTGCACCGGAAATTCTTGTCGCTCTCAGATGGCGGAAGGTTGGGGAAAAGCTCTCAAGTCTGATCAATTTAATTTTTACTCCGCAGGAACAAAAAAACACGGACTCAATCCTAGGGCCATTCAAGTGATGAAAGAAGTTGATGTTGATATCAGCACTCACACATCGAATACAACAGATGAGCTCGGAGAAGTAGAGATGGATTACGTTTTTACTGTCTGTTCTGATGCTCATGAAAACTGCCCCTACTTTCCAGGTGGAAAAGTCGTACATGTCGGCTTTGATGATCCTCCACGCCTGACAAAAGACATGACTCAGGAAGAAGAGATTCTTAAGATCTATCGCCGAGTGCGTGATGAAATAAAAGAGATGGTTTTAAATATTGAAAAACATATTGAGGAGAAATAAATGGGATTTTTTGAACGCTACTTAAGCCTATGGGTGGCTTTATGTATTGTCGGTGGTATTGCTCTTGGGAAGATATTGGGAAGTTCCATCACTGTTCTAAGTGAGATGAATTTGGCCACAGTGAATATACCCGTTGCCATTTTAGTTTGGCTCATGATTTTTCCTATGATGGTGCAAATTGATTTTAGCTCGATCAAAGATGTAGGAAAGAATCCCAAAGGCCTTATTCTAACCTTGATTATTAATTGGCTTATCAAGCCGTTTACCATGGCTTTTTTCGCTTGGATTTTCTTTGATAAACTTTATGCTGCCTACCTCACCCCCAGTGAAGCTCAAGATTATATCGCAGGCGCGATTATACTGGGGGCCGCACCTTGCACCGCTATGGTTTTTGTCTGGTCGTATCTCACCAAAGGTGATCCGGAATACACGCTGGTTCAAGTGGCGATCAATGATCTGATCCTACTCATCGCTTTTATTCCTATCGTTAAATTCCTATTAGGAGTGACCAACGTGTATATCCCTTATGACACCTTGATTTCGTCGGTGGTCATCTTTGTCGTCATCCCACTAGTGGCAGGTTATTTAGTTAATAAAATGATTTTGAGTACCAAAGGTGAAGAGTGGTTTAAAAATGTATTTATGGCCAAGCTTAAGCCTATTTCCATAGTCGCTTTGCTCACAACCCTCGTTTTGCTTTTTGCCTTCCAAGGAGAAAAAATTCTAGCGAATCCACTTCATATCTTTCTCATTGCGATTCCACTCACCATTCAAACTTATTTTATATTTTTTGTAGCTTGGGGCATTGGTAAAAAGATGTCACTCCCCCACTGCATCTTGAGTCCTGGGTCCATGATTGGAGCGAGTAACTTTTTCGAACTCGCCGTTGCTGTCGCCATTGCCCTTTTTGGATTAAATTCAGGTGCAGCTCTGGCCACGGTGGTGGGAGTTCTCATTGAAGTTCCGGTGATGCTAAGCTTAGTTAAACTATCTAATAAGTGGAGATATTAATGGAGTATCTAAAAGGCGAAAACTTCAAACTTAAACCTGAAGATCACACGCTCTCTTCTCACAAACCTAGAATTTTAATTCTCTATGGTTCCTTGAGAGAAAGATCATATTCTAGATTATTAGCGGAAGAGGCAGGCAAAATCCTGGATTACATGGGCGCAGAGGTAAAGTTTTTTAATCCAGATGGGCTACCTACTTATGATTATAATCGCTCAGTAGATCACCCAAAAGTACAAGAAATCAGAGAACTCAGCCTGTGGTCAGAAGGACAGGTTTGGTCCTCACCTGAGTTGCATGGAAATATTTCTGGACTCATGAAGACGCAAATCGATTGGATCCCTCTCTCCATAGGGGCCGTAAGGCCAACCCAAGGCAGAACCCTGGCCGTCATGCAAGTCAGTGGGGGCTCTCAAAGTTTCAATGCCGTTAATAGTTTGAGAATCTTAGGACGCTGGATGAGAATGATCACCATTCCCAACCAATCCTCCGTTGCTAAAGCCTACCAGGAATTCAATGATGACGGGACGATGAAAGACTCAGGCTTTCGAGAAAGAGTAGTCGATGTCATGGAAGAGCTAATGAGATTTACTTACTTAACCAGAGATCATGCTGATTTTCTTGTGGATAGGTACAGTGAGAGAAAAAAAGCCACTCAATGAGTGGCTTTCGTATATGTTATCAATGCTTTAAGTTGGTTGCGGGAGCAGGATTCGAACCTACGACCTTCGGGTTATGAGCCCGACGAGCTACCAGACTGCTCCATCCCGCG
>PAVS01000014.1 GCA_002713145.1 Halobacteriovoraceae bacterium | reverse complement strand
TTCTTCATAACTTCTCCTTTTTGTGCTTTGAGAAGTCTGAGAATTAGCCGTGAAGATTAATTAAGTAGGAAAGAGTTTTGTTACACATTACATTTTTTAATAGTTGAACTTCAGATGTTTCAACGGCCAAAAAAACTATAGTCAGATGTTTAGTAGATCTGGGAGATAATCCTAAATCTCCACTTTCATCCATAAAAACTGATATATTCTGGGCCATAAATTTTACTTTTTTGACAAAAAAAAACCATGCATAAAGCATGGTTTTTTAAATGTGACCCCTGGCTTCCCATAAAATTGGTCTCGGACCAGGAAGTGGTCCAGGAATTACTCACAGCTGTATTATCGGCTAAAAACGATGAAAACTCAACAAATATTGTTCGTATAAGAATAATTACATCAGTTTTATATCACTCACTTTTTTATAAAATCTTCCAAAATCATCCAAAATTTCGAATAATCAACAGTTTACACAAGTGAGAATTTAAAAATCATCCAATTTGGATAATCGTGTCGTTTTTCTGCCCAAATTTTTGAAAACTTAAAAAATTTTTGTCATTTAAAATCCATTAATAACTGGAGGCCTTAATGGAACTACATAGGACACATCATCATTATATGAATTATTTAACTCCCCTACTTAAATGGAGGGTCATGGATTTAAAAAGTCTTCACAATGAAGGTTTATTCACTCCTACCTATAATCATTTTGCTTTATTGTTGAGGAAATTAGAGAAAGCTCAAATCATTAAATCTTATAGGCATCCTTTAAATAGAAAAAAATATGTCTATCTCACGCGCAAAGGAGATGAGCAGTTTATTGCTGAACATAACAGAACTCAAATTGATGATAAATCTTTATTCCATGATCTCCTTGTTTCAGAGATATCTAGAAGCTTTAAAAATTTAGTTTGGATAAATGAAGCAGAATTAGAGCATACCTTTAAAAATAAAAGAAGCTTTAGTGACTCCACTCAAGTCATACCCGACGCTAGATTCTACATTAGAAAAAGGTTTTCATTACTAAGTATTGCTTTTGAACTAGAACTCACTCAAAAAGAAAAGACAAGAATAGAAGAAAAAGCAAAACAATATATCATCAATTCACAATACGACTTTGTTTTATATTACTTCACAAAGCCTACTGTTGCCGACACTTACAGAAAAATAATCAAAGAAATTTATTCAGGTAAAAAATATAAAAAATTTCTTTTTGTCGTTGATATGAACCCAGTCAGATCTAATAAAGATTGGCGGGAGCTGGAGATTATACATAAAGACAGTAAAGTTCCCCTCGCTGAATTCTTTGAGAGTCTGCATCAATAGTAATGCGATAAATGATAAATACTACAGCGATACTAAGGAGATAAAGATTAATAGCATAAAAGTGGTTTGCTCGCCAAATCGTTTAAATCACTTAGCTTTTTTCGCACGAAAATTGACCTCCCTCTCTCTACCAGTATTCGATATGGAGGTCAGTTTTAGTGCGAGGTTTGAAATGTTAATTCGTTAGGCGAGCAATTATTTAAATTAAGAAAGGAGTTATTTGAGATTTAGAAGAATGAAATAAAGAAGGAAGAAAGTGATTGATAATGAAAGCAACATTGTTGAAATTCAATGAAAGGGAAAGATTTATAAGCTTTAAGGTTTTAAATATACAGGAGAGATAAATATGACTTACAATGATGATCAATTGAGGTATACTGGACGTGCTGGAAGCATGATGAATGCTGCTAGCTTGCTCTTTGACAATAAAATAAATCAGATAGAAGACGAGAACGTG
The DNA here is from genome assembly GCA_002713145.1 of Halobacteriovoraceae bacterium. Lineage (GTDB taxonomy): Bacteria > Bdellovibrionota > Bacteriovoracia > Bacteriovoracales > Bacteriovoracaceae. The sequence continues at coordinate 339,111 of PAVS01000014.1, read as the reverse complement.
ATTTGGCTAGATACCAAAGAAGCCGCCAAATTTTTACGGATCACACCTAATGCTCTTAGAATTTTAGTCCATAGGGCCCGGGTTCGTGCGTACAAATTAGGATCAAGGCTCAGATTTAAGAAAAATGACCTATCGCTAGTCCTTACCCTTAAGGAGGATTAGTATGCCAATTTACGAAGACAATACCAAAAACAAAAAAACCTATACGGTTGTGGTTAACGCCAAAATCAAAGGTAAACAGTATTACAAGAAAAGGCGTGGAATCACATCCATGCATAGAGCTAAACGCGTTGAGACGGAGCTAAGGCTCATGATTGAGCAATATCGGCAGTATCCAAAACGCTTCATTTTTAAAACGTGGGTAGAGCGTTGTATTGATCAAATGAGTTTACAGTTTAAAAAGAGCACGATCATTGGATATAAATCCAATCTTAATAAATGGGCCATCCCCGTCTTTGGAGAACTCTTTCTAGATGAAATAACCAGCTCAATGATTCATGATCTTATATTCAATCACATTAAAGGTGTCTCTTTACACGCTAGAAATGGAGTGCTTAAAAACTTAAAACGTATTTTTGAGATGGCCATAGACGAAGGAGTTCTGAATAAAAATCCGGCTAAGATAATTAAAATAAAATTACCTGATGCTAAAAATGCGGTTTTGAACAAAACTGAAATCGATACTCTTCTAACCAAAGCGAATGAGGCCAACCATAATTATTATCATCACTGGGTGCTTGCGCTCATGACTGGGATGAGAAAAGGTGAACTTCATGCTTTAACTTGGATGGATATAGACTTTGAAAATAAAGTTATAGCGGTGACTAAAAGCTGGAATCCTAAAGATGGACTAGGCCCAACTAAAAGCACTAAAAACCGCTACATTCCTATCTCAAATGAACTTCATAAGTTTCTGATTAAACTGAAGTCCGATAGTTTTAATGAAAACCAAAAAGTTCTTGAGGATACAAAAGGATGGAATACAGGTGATCAGTCGATTGTTTTAAAAACCTTTTGCAAAGAGATAGGTATCACCCCTATTCGCTTTCATGATCTTAGAGCGACCTTTATAACGCAGTTGCTATTGCGAGGAGTATCGCTTGCTAAAGTTATGAAAATAGTGGGACACGCCAGTATAAAGACCACCATGGGATACCTGAGATTAGTCGCTCAAGATACCCAAGGAGCAACAGAGGAGCTTGGAATAACTCTCCCAAGCAAAGAGAGACTTGATAATGTAGTCAATCTCTTTGATAAGTAAACCAGTTTCCATATGTTGCCGAAGTTGAATGAGTCAAACAAATATGGTCGGTTACAATCTCAACGATCAGCCGCTCCATTTTTATTTCCAGCTTTTTATCATTTCCAGATTCTGTTGAATGGGAAAATAGTGATCGTTTAACAAATGTCCCTCTAATAATAAAACTTTCTGCTTAATCTTTGCTAGCCAATAGCTTGTTGTCTGAGCTTGTAATACTTTACTTGCTAAAAAATTTAGTCTTTTGATTTCATTGAGATGATTTTCAAAGCTTTTCGGCAAAAGCTGTGGAATAGTATCATAATAGATGGGAGAGAATTTACCTGTCCAAGGCCTATAAATCCAACGTAAATTATCTATAATCACCGAATGATATGAGCCAGTAATACTTACAATCGTCAAATAAGATACAAAATCATCTAAGTTTATATACTCCGGGTTAAACGAGTTTAAAAAAAATTTCCATTGTGATAGAGCATTGAAATTCTCTAAGTTAGGCCTAGCACTATAAAATACTAATTTATGAGAATTAATTGAATCTTTAATATCTTTATCCATAAAGGGACTAGATATCGAACTTTCAGAGGAAACGAGACCCAATTTCCAAGAATTATTTTGGCCAATGATGAATGCCCCACTTAATCCATTATGCTCTAAGGCATCAGGGGTTATTTTTTCATAAATCAAATAGTTTTCATGCTTCTTTTTATTAACTATCAAGTTGATCAACTTAATTTTTCGGTGAAATAAGTTTAGCCGTTTTGATAGCCTTTGCCCTAGGACTTCTAGTTCACTGTGTTTATCATCAGCTCTTACAAGAGAGAAGTTTTTCATCCCATAACATGTGCCCTGACTTTTAATCTTTATATCAAAAGATTTACGTTCGTCTCTCCAATGTTTATGTAAGTCGCCATGGATACTGAAGATAACTTTGAACTTTGATTTTTCACAGGTAATCACTCCATGATAATTTTTGAGTTCTTTATCAAGCCTAAAATTTCGTTGTTTTAAATCAGCAATATCTTTCGAGAGTTTTAGTCTCTCTAGAGCATTAAAGCTAAGATCGACACTCTCTAAACCTGATTGACCCAGACACTCAAACGTTAGAAATATGAGGATAAATAGCTTATACAATTTTTGACCTCAGAGCTTTTAATGAATCTGCATACTTACTAAAGCGAGCCGGTGTTATATTTATACAATGGCAAAAGGCTTTTACCCACTCTGGAGTTTCTTTCCCTTTGATTTCCATAATATAGATTAAACGAGTAGAGCTATGTCCATGTACAAGATCTTGATATATGAGTTCACTATCAAATGTAATTCTTAGGTTTTCAGATAGTTGATATCCCTCGCGTAAATATCTTACATGAACTTGTTTTGTTGAATGAAATAGCTGTGTTGCTGAACTAAGCGAAGACATGAAAGTATGAGCTTTCTGCAAATTATCAAAACGATACTTTTTATTTTTGTTTCCTTCTTTATATTTTATCTCAAAAAATGGTGCATTGTTTCCATACCACCTTTGACGTAATTTGATTTTTTTCCAATCACCATCAGCTTTCTCTTGGTATGAAGATAACGATGATGTATCGAAATAAATAGAATTCACAATATATTTATGAGGAGCTTGAATACATTCTAAGTGTTGCTTTAAGTATGTATATTGTTCAAGACTGAGAATATACTTATGCTCGTTTCGAAATGAAAGATTTTGATGCTCATTTAACATAATCGACCTGACCATTACCCCAAAGAGGTTTCTTTTGAAAAACTTTAAACTTTTCTCTCAAACGCTTTTCCTCTTTATTATCAAAGACTTTATAACTAAGCTCTGACGAATCCTTTATGCCACTCCACATTGTCACATTATCTCCAAAAACCCAACGCTCCCCTTTAATCGTGGAACTCTCACCAATACTGACACCTTTATCAACTATGGAATGTGATCGAAAATCAGTGAGTTCTCCTTTAGTCATCGAAAAATCGACTCCGTCTCCCATTGCGTTCTCAATAGTGATATTTTTAAGAACGATAGTTGATAAATCTATATCAATACCATCTCCAGCAGCATGGGCAATAGTAATATCACTTAATTCCCCATGACTCTCTTTGACATTGATCGCATCTTCGGCTTTCGAATATTTAACTTCAAGATTCTGGACTCTTACACTTTTTAAGTTATAAAGATTAAGTGAAGCATTAAATTTAAGATTATTTATCCATCGACCTCTCCCTCCAGAAATTTTCACATTTTTTATGACAAGAGGCTTCTCAAGATTCATAAAAGCTATAAACGATTTATCATTTAATGAAAGAGTCTTATTTTTAAACTCAAGTTTTGGTAAAGCCATATTCTTAATATCACTAATAATTACACATGAGTCTACAAGTTCGATTTGTGTTGAAGATAATACCTTGTCTATATCTCTAAAAGGACAAGTGTGAAACACTTTAAGTTTTTTATTCTCGAATATCATTTTTTCTTTTTGATTGGAAATTTTATTGGCCACCGATGTAAAAATCTTATTTTTCTGGTAAAACTTGCTTTCATGTGAAAGAAGCTTTACCTTATCTATTCTTTCAACATTTAAATCTATTTTGGTGTTGAAACGAAAAGAATTATCACCACTTTTTATGATATAGTTTAAATCAAATTGATGAACTTTTCGCTCTCCTGAATAAAATATAATCTTTTTTATTGAGACTTGTTTTTCATAATCCCAAAAACTAGCAATAGTGACAGAATTCCCATCCAAATAAATATGATTAAATAGTATTTTTATTTCACTATTTCTTATCTGTTTTGAAGATTTGGGAAAAAACGGCAGATAGAGATAAGCGATAAGAGCTAGAATCGCAAAAATGATGAAAAGATTATTTCTCAATATATTGAAGAGATGAGATCGATTCATTTTTATGAAGTTGTTGATAAAGTGATTTTTTTTCTAAGGGAGTTATTTTCTTTAACTGTAGACTGATAAGTGCATAATTTTCTGTTTTGTTTTCAGAAACTGATACGAGCTCCATCGACGGATGGAGAGAATTGAGCTCCTCTAATAGTTCGCCTCGTTTCTCGGAGGGAGTTTTGATAAGTAGCATACTTCCTGAGCTCCCCTTGGAGTTAAAGATCATTTTTTCGACTAAATAAATAAAGATTGCTAAAATAATTGTCGCCAATGCTATCAAGTGAATATTTTGGCTGCCTAAACCAACACCAATGGCAATCGCCCAAAGAATATAAGTCAGCTCCTTAGGGCTCTTTATCGCAGTTCTAAATCTTACAACTGATAAAGAACCAACAAGACCAATTGAGAGAGCAATATTGGTACCGATAAAATGCATAATTAAAAATATGATGGGAACCAGCAATATTAAAGTGAACTCAAATAATGGTTCGCGGTGTATATTTTTGTGAGAAGCTCTGTATGTCAGAAAGGGAAAAAAGGCCAAAAGAATGGCGTAGATGAGACTTTGTAGAAAAAAACCTACTTCGCTATTAAAAAGTTCTAACATATATAGATTATTCACCTTATTTCTAGTTTTGACAAAGAAAAACTATTTCACGACTAGAATTAGTGGGATAAAAACTTATTTCCTAGTATGATAGTTTTATCATAATACCAACAAGGATCATTAAATAACTGACATTACGCCGTCCGAATATATTTCCTTTAGACCTGACTTAAGTGATCTTATAATGGTCAAGAGCAATGACAAACTCTATTGGTCAGACGGTAAAAAAACATTATTTTCAGTAGAGATTATCAAAATTATTGAAAAAGCTCTTGGAGTTCATACGACAGAAAAAAAACTAGCTCATTTTCTAGAAAAATTCCCACACAGTCATAAAGTGGCACTTATAAAAAATTACTACCATTCAAACCAACCTTTTATTTTATCTCCTTTCCCTTTTCTATATAATGGAAGCTTAGGTGGTACATTCTTAAATTTCTCCTCCCTTCTAAGTGCTAATAATCTTTACTACCGCCAATCAAACTATATTTTATCTACTGATCTAGATAAAGATTTTCACTCCAAACAAGATCAGTTTTTATTGAAATTCGCAGAAAAGTGTCATCTCGGGGAATTTGAACGGAATAAAAATGAAAAGCTTTTTCTAAGTAATGGATCTCAAAAACACCCTATTACTTTGGAAAAAGAAAAAGGATTAATTTTCTTCCATCAAGAGTTCGAACTATTTATTAACGAAAGAAAAATTGAACCTAAAAAGGTTGTGATTAGCTCCTTTCATTACAAAAGGATCATAAAAGTTTTTGAGATTTTACAAAATGATTTGTCTCAACAGACTTCCATCGTTGATATCGGATGCGGTAGTCTTGATTTTTTGAAATTATGCTCTGAGATTAATCCGAAATTAAAGTGCTTAGGGATTGATACGCAAATACAACCCATGGATTCCACTGATAAAATCAAAGTGGTCAATAAAAGTTTCACGGAGTTTGAATTCACCCAGTTTGATATTCTGACTTTAATTGAAGTGATAGAGCATCTTGATCACTCAGATTTAGATACCTTGATACTTAAAATAAAAAATGACATAAGACCTAAAAAGATTGTGATATCGACTCCCATTGGTGCTGAGTCACTAAAAGTTTCTAACATTGATCACAAATTTGAATGGAGCGCTTCCCAATTTAAAGGATGGATTGTTAAAAACTTCAATACAAATATCGTCAAACTTGAGTTTGAAACACTTTTCAACCCAGAAAACCAACGCTTGACGCAAATAGCAGTCATATCGACCAATGGTTTAATTAATTAGTAGTAACTTGAATATAATTCAAAGTACAGGTCAGTGTTCTTGCCGTTTTGAAAGATAGCTAAATCAGCTTTACGTTTTTCTAGATACAACTCATAAAGCTTTGAAGGTCCAAGAAAAGATAAAAAGTTATCTTCCTTGCACACATTCATAATATTTAAAACAAATTCATTACCAGAAAACTTTGCTTTTGCGATCTCGCTATTGCTACCAGCTAGTTTTTGATCAAACGAGAATTGGACAATACCTTTCACCAACTCATTGATATTCATTTTGGGGATGTTCTCTGATGTTTTTGATATCTTCAACTCATAGGTGTTAAAATGCTTGTTATAGTATTTGTAGCCCCCCCAATCAGTCAAAAGAGGTATACAACCTTGAGATAATGCCTGAGCACAGGCGATACCAAAGTCTTCATCATGAAATGTACTTGGAGATATAAAGCCATGACATTGTCTCAGCAAGTTTTTTAGTTCTTTTTGTGAGAGATAATCTAAAAAAATTATTTTGTCTCCAAGAATCTTTTTATATTTAAAGCAAAACTCAAAATATTTATTTTCATCATCTGTCATACCATGAAGCTGATAACACCATCGATCAAACTCTCCAGCAATATAAAGCTTAATATTATTATCTAATGAACATGCTTTTCTAAAAGCTTTAAGTGTTTGAAAAAAACCTTTAGCTGTATTACATCTACCGACATAACAGAATTTTATTACTTCTTTAGACTTTATCCACTTTTCAGATTTGGTATAGTTCGAGCTTAAAGGATAGAAACACAGTGATGATTTTATCCTTCCTAAAATTTTACGTCCTTGCTCTAATGAGGACTGACTTGAAAATAAAAAATGAATCTTATGATTTTTTAATTTATCAAAGATTCTTGGCCAATGACTAAATCTTGAGGTCAGGTTGCCAAAAATGGGTATAACAAGTCTTGATTCAAAATTACGATCATATTTATTCAGTTGATCGAGAAAGCTTGTTGGAATTTTAGATGTGTATAGAACAAAATAAACGTTGGCAAAGCTCTCAAACTTATCCAGCTTGATAAGCTCAATATCGTCTATTTCTAAATTCTTAATTGTTTTGCTATATTTCGCCATACTTTCAGTTGCCGATTCAATAATAATCTTATTACTTTTCCATTCTACGCTATTAAGAGAGAAATGAGTTAGAAAAACGATTCTCACTGCTGCACTTTTAAAGGTAGTAAATGAAGCTTGGAGGACATGAATCCGAAAACTGCATAATCTTTGATTATATTAAAGTTTAAACTATCATTTATAAAGAATACCCATAGATTGAATCCATTAAGCTTGAATGTTTTTGAGAAGTGATAAATCCAAAAATATTCTTTGGGCCCAGTGAGACGAATGAGATTTTTAAATAGATAACAGCTTTGAGGAAGTTGAAACAAAAGCACTTGCTCCGGGAACTGGTAAAAATCTTCCCAACACTTATAGGACTGATGGTGATTCGGAAGGACTTTATCTTTACTAAATCCATAGTACAAATAATCTCTAATAAAATGATCATGTCCCCATATATAAAAATTTTGATGACTTTGTTTTTTAAGAATTTGAAAAAGTTTTGATGAGAATTTTTTTGAATAGTTTTTGGGGTTTAATAAAAAGGTTTTGTTCTCCCATATTTCAAGGACATCCTTAAAAAGTGTTGGTGGATGACTTATTTCCGCATCAGTAAATTCTTTATAGTAACGATAGCGGTTTAAGTTTCCAAGTGAGTCGTAGGTGTAGTCCTTAATTCGACCTTTAAGATTCGTATTAAAATCTAGTTTTGTATCATGAAACAATACAATTTGACCATCTTTAGTCATTTGCAAGTCAATTTCAACTATTGTCGCCCCTAATTCAAAAGCTTTTTCAATCGCTGGTATCGTATTATTATTTATTCGATATAGTTTTTGAGGTTTCTCAATAATTTTTTTATAGCCATGCCCTCTGTGTGAAATGATCTCTAAAGCGAAACCTGTATTAAGAGTCAAAAGAGCTATGAGTAACTTTTTCATTCATTAAAAGTCTTTATCAATTTCAATTTTTCGAGCTCTACAAGAAAAACTTCAATATCTTTTTGAAGTGTCTCTCTATCGACGTGATATATTTCCAACAAAGATTTCAAAAGAGTTGATAATGTACATACTCTATCCTTAGAACCAAGTATAGCTTTAAAAATATCATAACCAACCTCATTACAGCTAAAAATTTTACTGTCCGCAATGATGTAATTTCTTTCCTCTACTTCCATATCTAGCAATTCATCAGAGACTGATATCTTCACTTAAGCACCTCTTAAATAAACATTTGTATTTTTGATTGATTCAGTAGCCTGCATATTTGGGTATTTTTCTAATTGTTTTTTAATAAACCAATGATAATCGTAAAAGAAACTTTTTTCTAGTCTTTTATCATCAGCTAGCAGAGAGAGTGTGAGATCATTGTGTTTAATTTTAAAATCAATCATTTGTAAATCAACCACCAGGGTGGGCCATGTCGTATTCATTTCTTCAATAATTTTACTTACTGAATGAATAAATATTTCTACTAATCTATAGTACATACCATTTATTTTCGAATTGGAAACGGGTTTCCAAAAGCTAAATTTTTTATAGAGAATATTAATGATGAGAGCATGCTCAGACACTTGAGAAAGAGAGTCAATTTTCAATTGTTTATCTGCGAACTCATTCAACTTTTGCTTATAAAAGTGATAAGAGATATAAAGAGAGAACATATATTTTAGCTCACACCAATTGTAGGTTTTATCTCTAGATACAAAAAAATCTAAAACTCTAAAATAATCATGAATAAGTCTTAAAAGATTATGATTATCCATTTGGCACGTCTTTAGGCTATGAAATTTACTTATACTTTCATTTCCTATGGAAAAAAAATTTTGATCTCTGATTAATTGGTTTAGCTTAAACAATGGATAGTGGGAGAATATCGGGGTATAATGAATATATGAATAATTCAAAAAGATAGAATCAATAAATCGGTGGGGATAATAATGCTCAAGAATAAGCTTAGTTTCCTCTCGTATCTGTGCAGTCACATTCCCTTTCAAAATAATTAGAATATCGACGTCACTCAATTTATTAGATCGATTTCCAAAAAATAAGATAGAGCTTAATTCAGTAACTGCTGACAAATCTTCAAAGACTTTATTCTCAAGGTAGCCTAGTTGAAGCTTTGACATGAAGAAGTTTTTAAGAAGATGATGACGAGGCAAATGCAACAAGAGTTTCCACTTGCTTATCAATATTGTTAAAATCGATTTCACTTTCGATATCTATTTCTTCAATGGTAGGTTTGGTATACTTCTTCTTCTCATTTGACATATCTAGAATTATATTTCATGGCTTGATAAAACACAATTTAAAAGTAGAAATAAAAATTGAGTAAAGATCAAATTTGCAAGAATTATTTGTCATAACTTAATGCTCATTCGCTGGTAAACGCCTAGTATTGCATAAAGCCCAAATGTAAATAAATTACATTTACTCTGCCATGTTAATAAAAATCCTTACTTTCCAAATTTATTAACTCTTAGCTCATAATAATCAATCTGACTTAGTTATTAAAATTTTTTAGAAGTGCCATATAACGCTTGTATTGAAAAATTTTATCAAGATAGAGAACTATTCTGTTTTAACCTCTCTAAAGAATTGTCTTCCTTCTAAATGGCGGACCGGCAAGGTCGACTTATTTTTTTTAATCTCTCCCCCTTGACGTTTATATTTTTGCACCCATTATCTTTTTGTGAAAAGTTTTTTTCAACTTTTAAGCTATGCTTTGACTTAACTTAACGAGGAGGTGTTATGAAAAAGCAGACCTTAAATCTCATCGAGAAAGACAATGATCTACCTTTTGGGATTAGCCTCTCACATTCCCAACAATCTTTTATCACCCACCAACTAAATCAACTCCAGGAACGCTCTCCTGCTCACTCCAAAATCAAACTCTTTTTTACCAAAAGAGAGTCCTGTGTAAAAGGTACCCTTGTGGTAAAAAGTTATGGCAAAACTTTCGCCTCAATTAAAGCAGGCACAGAGCCCATCCAAGCTTATATGCTGATGCAGGAAGATATTGATCGACAGATCTTAGAGTGGAAAAGAACACGGTTTAGTGACTCCGTATTTAAACAGATCAGGGCCGCAACCCATTTAGCACAAAAATGCTCTTAAGTTAAATTGTTGGAGGTTCCTATGACATCAAGAAACCAAAAAATTAAACTTCGCACTAAAGCGAAAAACAATATTTTAAAAATTGCGCCACATATAAAGTCTATAGAGGTGCAAATAGCTGAGCTTGAACCAAAAACTTTTAAAACTAAAATACAAGCGCATGTACCTCCCAAAAAAGTATTGGTGGCAGCGAAAAAAGACGAAAACTTGCACCTATCAATTGAAAAAGCTCAAGAAGCTATTCTCAAGCAAATTCAAAAACATAAAGCTCGAAGTAAAAAGAGAAAAAGGCCTTGGCAACTGTCAAATGATCAAGGCCTCTTATGAATTCATTATTCCCTGTTCCAGTAAAACTAATAAAAAATTCGATATAATCAAACTATCTCTTTGAATAATTTTATAGAAGTTGTCTAATGAGCTCTTCAATAGCCTCATCTGAACGCACAATCATGGCCTTATTTCCCAATGAAGCTATAGGTCGCTCAAGTAAGATGGGGTTATTAACTATAGCCTGAGCCGCGAGTTCATCCTTTTCCCACTCAATATTAAGTTCAGAAAAGACATCTTCTTTCTTCCTTATGAGATCTATGACTTTTAGGTTTGCTGCTTGTGCCAGAATGAGTATTTCTGATGGGGAAAGTTTTTTCTCTAGATAGTGAATTTCCTCATAGTGAATACCTTCTCTATTGAGAACTTCTAAAACTTTTCTACTTTTGGAGCATTTAGGATTTGCATAGATTTTCAACATATTATTCCTCATTAAAAGTTGTGGTGAGCAAAAAAAGAGTGTCGCCACCTTCTGCTTGGTAGACACCCACTGAAGGACGTGAGAAAAGTTTTTTTGCTCGAAAGAAACTATAAGCAATTCCATATCCGCTTTGTACCGATTCAAAAGGAGTTAATCCTGCTTCCCGGTAGCGGCCCTGTCCAATAGTAATCCATTGATCATTTCTAAATTCATATTGGAGATCAAAACCTGTCTCATCTTCACAGCGCTGAGAGAAAATTCTTACGAAAACATCTTTAGAATCGATATAACCACAGGACTGAGCCGCAGCTAACCCGATAACCAAGGGAGAATCCGGAATATGAATGTTTACGCCCAAATGGATAGTTCTCATTTCTATTTCAGTTTTTTCAACTTCTTCATCCAATTCAATTTCTGTTTTAAATTTTAATTCAGCCCCACTTAAACTCCACTTTGTCACATCTCCATCCCATATAAGAATTTTGAAATTATAATTTAGAGATATGATCCGGACTGGTATAGAAAAGAGGTACCGTCCCCAACTCCAACCTAGAAAACACACCAAAATTCAGCGCACTCGAAACAAAATTAGAATTGATATTTCCCATAGGGGTACGAGTGAAAGCAAATTTGTATTTTTCAAGAGTATGAGAGTTAATAGTCGCAAGAGGATTAAATTTCTGGTTTTTTGCCAGGGAATTTTCGCATAGGAATAATAATAAAATAAGAGTAGAGATTTTCATCCCTACTCTTTTAAAATAAATTTTTTAGTAAGTATAGCCGATTGAAAGAAATCCAAAGGCATCTTCTCTTTGAACATCATCACTGGTCCAATTTAAAAATGTCATATATTCAAGTCCAGCTGACCAATCTGAATTAAAATAGTAATTCGATCCAATTTTAAACGTCGGTCCAAAGCTTGTGACATCTTCCTCATCGTCATCAATTTCAACATCTACGTGGCGAATAGCGGCAGCACCTGTGGCCAGAAAAACATCTGCGTTTGAGCCATCTCTCAAATGATGTACAAGTGAAGTTGATATAATTTGTTGGCGATCTTTTCTGGCAATGGAATCTTCTTCTCCATTATCTCCAGAAGACAGCAACATAACATCCCAACCTAGACTTCCTTTTCTTCTTTCATGAGAAACACCTACATTTAGGGTTTCATTGCTATGCCCAAAATAAAGCTTAGAAATACCTGTGGTTTCTTCCCAGTTTCTTTTGAGCTTATCTCCTAAATCAGCGGTAGCCGAGAATGAAGTAGCGATTAAAGCAGCCAGTAATACATTTTTAAAGTTTTTCATAGTTTTTCTCCTTGAGTTATATACTGGTTTAATTTTACTTAAAGAGTTTGGGATGGATTTTAGCTTTAGCTTAAAGAATGTATCAATTCGCTAACATTTGAATATTTAAAGAGTTCATCTTTCCAAAAAGCTGATTCCTAGGTATGATAGCGCAAATTAAAATTCAAAAGGATAACACGATGAGTAAGATCTACTACACTAAAACTGACGAAGCACCGGCTTTGGCCACCTATTCTTTTTTACCCATTGTTCAAGCGTTTACTAATACAGCGGGTATTGAAGTGGAGCTTAAAGATATCTCTCTTGCGGGAAGAATCCTCTCTCAATTTCCAAGTTATTTAGCAGAAGATAAAAGAGTAGATGATGCTCTTAGTGAATTAGGTCAGTTAAGTCTCAGACCAGAAGCTAATATTATTAAGCTTCCTAATATCTCAGCCTCTGTTCCTCAGCTAACAGCAGCGATTAAAGAGCTACAGGCCCATGGCTACAATGTACCTGATTACCCTACTGATCCGAAAAATGAAGAGGAAGAAAAAATAAAAAAAACCTATGCTAAAGTTCTAGGTTCAGCTGTTAACCCTGTCTTACGTGAAGGTAACTCAGATAGACGAGTGGCCGCTCCCGTAAAAGAGTTTGCCAAAGCTAATCCTCATCGCATGGGTGAATGGTCAAGTGACTCTCAATCTCATGTGGCCAGTATGAGTGAGGGTGATTTTTATGCCAGCGAAAAATCTCATACCATGGATAAAGCTGATACTGTTACGATAACTCTCCATTCAGAGGGAGAAGAAAAAGTTCTCAAGGCCGGTTTAGAACTTTTAGCTGGAGAAGTTATTGATGCCTCAGTGATGCATATTGCAGACCTTCACAACTATTTTGATAGAGAAATTGAAAACGCTAAAAAAGAGAATGTACTTCTTTCTCTACATATGAAAGCCACCATGATGAAAGTGAGTGATCCTATCATTTTTGGTCATGCTATTCGCAGTTATTTTAAACCTGTTTTTGAAAAATGGTCAGAGGAGTTTGATAAATTAGCAGTGAATCCAAACTTCGGTTTAGGAACGATGCTCGCTAAAATCAATGAAAGTTCTCACAAAGATGCCATTTTAGCTGATATTGAAGCTTGTTTTAAGGATAGACCTAAGCTTGCTATGGTTGACTCAGATAAAGGGATCACCAATCTCCATGTCCCAAGTGATGTGATTATAGATGCTTCCATGCCAGCGGCTATCAAGTCATCAGGTAAAATGTGGGGAGCTGACGGTAAACTTCATGACACGAAAGCTCTTATTCCTGATCGCTCTTACTCAGGGGTTTACCAAGCCACAATCGATTTTTGTAAAAAGCATGGTGCTTTTGATGTCACTACCATGGGGAATGTTTCTAACGTAGGTCTTATGGCCAAAAAAGCTGAAGAGTACGGCTCCCATGATAAAACTTTTGAAATTCAAAGTGCAGGAGAAGTCAAAGTCACCAATAGTAGTGGTGAAGTTCTTCTCTCTCATAAAGTTGCCGAAGGTGATATTTGGAGAATGTGCCAAACTAAAGATATAGCGATTAAAGACTGGGTTAAATTAGGTGTCACTCGCGCGCGCGCAACTGGCAATGCTGCTGTCTTTTGGTTAGATAAAAACCGTGCCCATGATACTGAACTTATTAAAAAAGTAGAAGTTTATCTCAAAGACCATGACACCAGTGGATTGGATATTCATATCATGGCCCCTGTGGATGCAACTACATTTACTTGCGAGCGTGTAAAAGCTGGCGAAGATACTATCTCTATTACAGGAAATGTTTTACGAGACTACCTTACTGACCTCTTTCCTATCTTAGAGCTTGGAACCAGTGCAAAAATGCTCTCTATTGTTCCTCTTCTTGCTGGTGGTGGTTTGTATGAAACAGGTGCGGGTGGATCTGCTCCTAAGCACGTTCAACAGTTTATGGAAGAAAATCACTTACGTTGGGATAGCTTAGGAGAATTTTTAGCTCTTGCAGTCTCACTTGAGGATTTAGGTGAAAAAAATAAGGATGAAAAAATATCTGCACTCGCACGAGCCTTGGATGAAGCCAATGGATTGTATTTAAAAAATAATAATTCTCCCTCAAGAAAAGTAGGTGAAAATGATAACCGTGCTTCTCATTATTTTGTGGCACGCTACTGGGCCAGAGCTTTAGCTGATCAAGGGGTTGAAAAATTCAAAACTATTGCTGAAGAGCTGGAACAAAATGAAGCGAAGATTCTAGAAGAACTTAATAATGTTCAGGGCAAGAAAATGGATATTGGAGGATACTATCAACCTAATGATGAACTTGCCGCGAAGGCCATGAGACCAAGTGGCACTTTCAATGGCATTATTGGAAAGTTACTTTAAGTAATACTTATAACTCACCTTAATTGTGCTCCCCGCTGGTGGGGAGCTATTGAACTTTAAGGCATAATTTTCATAAGTCCAGTTCGTGACAACTTGGTTATTAATTTTGACTTGAATAGTATTTGCATCAATAACTCTATCTCCTTTGAGCAGATAGCTTCCGAATAAATAGGTAATGGATTGGGCCATTCCATCTAGCACTTCATCAAACGACTCGACAAGATCATAAACTTTCCCCCCCGAGAGTTCGGCAACTTTACGGTAATGCCCTCCCATATCACCTTTAACCATACCGTGATCACTTGATTTCATAATGATAGGAAAGATTCTTACTTTAGAAGGATTGTCTTTTGTCTGTTGGTACTCTTGAACCCAACGCTCTATAGTATATGCCTGATTATCTGAATCTAGGTAGGCTACACCTTTATTGTCTTTATCTTTGGCAAGGGACTGCTCCATCTCATCAGAAACAATGATATACACACTCAGTGAATCATTACCTCCATACCAACTCGAATAGTTTTTATAGATTTCACGTCCAGATAAAAGAGCTTTTTCATTTCCACTTCCGGCAACTCCCACTCCAACGGCACTTTTGAAATCTTCCACAAATTTTTGATAATTGGCTTCAGCTGCAGCAGAAGTGAGTTCAAACATTTGCCCAGGACTCTCTTCACTCATTTTCGTCTTTCCACTGCGATAAGCTTCCGTGGTGGTAACCCCCATTTTAAAAGGATATTGAGATGTTTTATTTCCGTTTTCATCTTTTAGAAAATTTTGAATAAAAGACTCGAAGTTTAATTTCAATCTCTCTTGATCATTTTGCATGGAACCTGAGTTATCAATAATCCAGGTGATATCCACTGAATTTACAATTTTATTTTGAGCTTCGTGAAAAATTTCTTCTCCATTCATAAGCTTTGGAGTCACTTCAAGTGAAACTTTAGCTGCTTGCAGGGAAAAATTACCGTCTTTATCTTTCACACGATAGCTAAACTCATCTGTTCCAATGAAGTTGTGATGTGGTTTATACTGACAATAATTAACTCCAGTGCCTTGAAAGCAATTGATCAACTCACCGTTTTGAGGGGGGCTATAGACAATATAGTTGAGTTCATATTTTGAAGAATCACTGTCCTCCCCTTCGTTCGTAACAATAGTTATCACTTGATTTTGTTCACCAAGAAATGTCTGATTTGCTCCTACTTTTGGAGGGTGGTTGGAAGGATCAATAACATGAATTGAAATCACAGCATCTTTTTTAGCTGTTATTTCACCATCGATGGCGCGAACTTCAATGGTATCGACTCCTGCGAAATTATGATAAGGGATATAGGTGCACTCAAAAGAGAGTTCTTGCATTTCACAATCATCAAGTTTACCAAAGCTAGGATTTTTACTTAGCACCAGTTTGGGGTTAATTGAGCTTTCATCTTTTTCTACAACATAATTTATTTTTAGAGGAGTATTCATACGGGTTGAATAGGACTTATCTGGCTGACTAAGTGGAGAAATACTCACACCATATTCCACAGCATCTTGAGTCGCTCGGCATCCCAATAAAACCATCAATAAAAAGATACTATATTTTTTCATATTCCCTCACCTTTTCTTATCGCCAAAAAAAGAGGGTTTATTTAGCTTTAAGTTATGAGACCTGCAAGCTATCTACCTGAAATCACGATACCTCTCATTGTTTTTTAACTGGCGAGATCAATCAGACTCATTATAATTTCTCTATGAATAAAAATAGACGCGAATTTTTAAAATTTCTTGGGGTCTCAAGTGTGGGCCTCTCCCAGTTATCTAGCTTATCACTATTAGGATCCTGTTCTCATCAGAAGAAAGCTCTCTCCTCTCGTCGGCTTCCTAGTTTTAAAGATGATTTGATTTTACGAGAGGGTCTCCATTATTACCCTCTTATTAGTTGGGGGGATTCAATTAATCAACATGAAGCCTTTGGTTTTAATAATGATTATATCACTTATAAACCTCTCTCACCTGATGAACTCATCATGTGGGTGAATCATGAATACACCAATCCGCTTTTTGTCAGTGGACGAGAGCGCTCAAAGGAAAATATTGATAAAGAACGTCGCTCTGTTGGTGGCAGTATTATAAAAGTCAAAAAAGAAAACCAAAAATGGAGATTTCAAGCGGGTGATCCACATAACCGCGGAGTGAGAGGAGACACACCTATAAAGTTTGCATATGACAAAGAGATAATGGGAGCCAAGATCGTAGAAGGAACATGTTCAAATTGTGCGGGAGGGTTTACTCCTTGGGGAACTTTTCTTTCTTGTGAAGAAAATCCTCACAAAAATTATGGAGAAAAGAACCGACACACTGGAGACTTTCGTCCCTCTTCCCAATGGTCTCAATGGGAAAAGTTCTACCCTCACCCTATTGAGCATTACTCTTGGGTGGTGGAAATCGAACCAGAAACGGGAGCTGCTCAAAAACATATCAATCTAGGACGCTTTGGTCATGAAAGTGCAACCTGTACTGTCAGTAACAATCAAGTCGTTGTTTACAGTGGAGATGACAAAGAAGATGAGCATCTTTATAAGTTTGTTTCTCAAAATGATAAAGACTTTAAACAAGGCACCTTATATGTGGCCAATCTTGAGCAAGGAAAATGGCTTCCCTTGGACCTTGAAAAATCACCTGAATTAAAAAAACATTTCAAAAACCAAATAGAAGTCCTTACTTATTGCCGGGAAGCTTCTAAGATTGTGGGAGCAACTCCTCTTAACAGACCAGAAGATATTGAGGTTCACCCCCATAATGGTGACGTCTATGTAACCCTCACTCGAAGTGATAAGCGTCATGATCCCTTTGGCTCCATTTTAAAGGTTTCTGAGAAAAACGCTGATCATACTTCCTTAAACTTTACTCATGAAACTTTTGTTATGGGCGGAGAAGCTTCTCAATTTGCTTGTCCAGATAACCTTGCCTTTGATCAAAATGGTCATTTATGGATGGCCACGGATATGAGTGATAAGGATATTGGTCAATCGCCCTATAAAAGTTTTGGAAATAATGGGCTTTTTGTCATTCCGACGAGTGGAGCTGCTGCAGGTGAAGTTATTCAAGTGGCCAGCTGTCCAGTTGACGCAGAGTTCACAGGCCTGTGTTTTTCTCCAGATCAAAAAAGTTTATTTGTCTCAGTTCAACATCCTGGCGAGGGAACCAGAAATATCCACCAACCCACCAGTACATGGCCCACAGGTTCGACTCCTAAACCAACTGTTGTGGTGATTGAAGGTGAATTTCTTGAAAGTCTTACTCAGAAGAGGGTTTAGCTTTGCGCTTTAAGTATTGTGTTGTTATGATTTTCTCAAGAGAGATAACATGAATTTTGAAGACGAAAAAAAATACCTCGCTGTTGATATCGGCTCTAACGCTATGAGGGCGTCAGTCGCTATACTGGATCATGCCAATGACCTTGAAGTTATTGAGACATTTCGCTATCCCTTACGCTTAGGAGGAGAAGCCTTCACCCAAGGTGAATTTAGTCCTGGTAAAATAAAGCAAACAACAAAAGCCTTTCATCAACTCAAAGATGCCATCTCAGCTCATGAACTGGAAGATATCAAGGTGGTAGCAACTTCAGCTGTCCGTGATAGCCGAAATAGCGATGAGCTCATTAGTAAGGTCAAA
The DNA here is from genome assembly GCA_002713145.1 of Halobacteriovoraceae bacterium. Lineage (GTDB taxonomy): Bacteria > Bdellovibrionota > Bacteriovoracia > Bacteriovoracales > Bacteriovoracaceae. The sequence goes on along the minus strand of PAVS01000014.1, from coordinate 320,767 downwards.
GACAAGGTTGGTTTTGATATTGAAGTTATCAATGGTGAACTTGAAGCCGACCTTATTCAAAAAGCCATCGGAACTGTAGTCGATCTTTCAGAAAAAAAATCATTACTTGTTGATATCGGTGGGGGCTCAACGGAGTTTTCCCTGGTTGAAAATGAATCCGTTGTTTTTAGTACAAGTTATCCCTGTGGTACTCTTCGCTTTTTAGAAGAGCAAAAAGCTTCTAAGCTCATTTCAGAAATCGATGCCATGACTGATGACCTTAAATCCAAATTAGATCAATTTAACCCAGATCATACTCAATACGATTTATGTATAGGCACAGGTGGAAATTTAAGGCGTATGGGTAAGCTTCGTAATTTATTTTTCAACCGTTCCGCTCATAAAATTACCCAACAAGAACTAAGTGCGATAAAAATAGAAGTGGCCAAGTTAAGCCTGCGCCAAAGAGTTATCTATCTCACGATGCGAGAAGATAGGGCCGATGTGATTGTTCCTGCCATGGAAATAATCGAATCGCTTTTGATTAAATTTGAGCTTCCAGAAATTTTACTTCCCAATGTAGGTCTTAAAGAAGGTATCTTTATCGATCAAATTGGCGATGTCCCAAGAAATATTATTCTGAACTAAATCTCAAGTTTTTTGAGGGCCGCGAGATTAGATTTCATCAGTTTTCTATGGGTGCCTGTTTTTTCTTCACCAGATCTTTGAGTGTATCTTCCCTTACTGTCCAGATCCCAAGCACTTCTCTCATCTTTGATCATGATATCTAGAATTTGCTTAAGTTGTTTTTTTATTTTTTTACTTTCAATGGGGGCAATAACTTCAACTCTTGAGTGCATATTTCGATGCATCCAATCTGCTGAGCCAATATAATAATCACCACTCCAGTCACCTTCCCCATCACTAAAAAAGTAAATTCGTGAATGCTCTAAAAATCTACCAATAACTGATATGACAGAAATATTTTCTGATAAATCAGCAACACCTGGTTTTAAACTGCAAAATCCTCTGACGATGAGGATAATTTCAACTCCCGCTTTACTGGCCGCATACAGGGCTTCAATAAGAACAGCATCTTCAAGGCTATTCATCTTGGCCACAATCCTGACTTTTTTACCATTCTGAGCTTTGACAATTTGCTCTGTGATCTTTTTGAGAAATTTACTTTTTGCATTTACCGGAGCCACCAAAAGATGATCATAGTCCATCTTTAATGAAGAGCCCGTGAGGTAGTTAAAAACTTCGTTAACTTCAGAAGTAATTTTCACATCAGTGGTAAAAAGTCCAAGGTCAGTATAGATTCTTGCGGTTTTTGAGTTATAGTTTCCTGAAGCCACATGGGCATAACGAAGTAACTCTCCATTGGCCTCTCTTCTCACGACCATCGATATTTTAGTGTGAGTTTTAAGCCCTACTATTCCGTAAACTACGTGAACGCCTGCATCTTCCATTTTTCGTGCCCAATGGATATTTCTTTTTTCATCAAAGCGAGCTTTAAGTTCAATTAGGCACACCACTTGTTTCCCATTTTCAGCCGCATCAATAAGTGACTTGATAAACTGAGAATTATCTCCAGTTCGATAAAGTGTCATTTTAATACTGAGAACACTTGGGTCTTTAGCGGCTTCAACGATAAATCTTTCAACAGAGGTTTGAAAGTTTTCATAAGGATGATGAACCAGTCTCTCTTCTTCTTTAATGGTGTCAAAAATATTCTTATAGCTAAACCATGGAAAGGTCAGAGGTCTCCAGTCTTTATATTTAAGATGAGGTAGGTCCAGGTCTGCAATTGAAAAAAGAGAAGCAAAATCAAAGGTATCTTCATAAATGTAGAGATCCTCATCGCTTAAGTCCATCTCATCCATTAAATACCGTAACATTTCACTGGAATGGTCAGTAAGGCATTCAATGCGAATAGGTTCAAGAAGTCTTCGGTTATTGATGGATTCTTCAATCAATTCCAAAAGATCTTCCGTGTCTTCATCATCATGATCGAGGTCCGCATTTCGCGTGACACGAAAAGGCATCACTTCTAAAATTGTCATCCCGGGATAAAGCAGATCAAGATTGTTTGCGATCAAATCCAGCGTGCTGACTAAGCGTGAACTCCCAGCAATGGAGGTGTCCAAGGTGATCCAGCGGTCGACGAGATCAGGGATCTTCACTCGTGAAAACACCTTGCCTCCCACAATTGGATTTTCTACAAACAACCCAAAAGAAGTAGAGAGACTTGAAATAAAAGGAAAAGGCTTACCGGGATCAACACTCAAAGGAGTGAGAATGGGAAAGATATTCTTTTTAAAATACTCTCTACAATAATCAACTTCGTCATCTGTGAGATCCGTCCAATCAAGAAGGTGCACTCCATTTTCAGCGAGCTCTCCAATAATATTAAAATAGATATCATGCTGAATATCATTGTCTCTTAAAATATGAGCCCGTATGAGTTCGAGTTGTTCTTTGGGAGTTTTACCATCAATTGAAATATAGCTATATTCAGATTCGAGTTGTCCTTTAAGACCACCCACTCTTTTCATAATGAATTCATCAAGATTGTTAGAATAAATACCTAAGAATCGTAATCTCTCTAAAAGGGGGGTTCTGCTGTCACGGGCTTCATTCAAAACCCGTGAATTAAATTCTAACCAAGACTGTTCTCGATTAAAGAAGTGCGAAGCAATATAGCGCTTACCAAATTTAAACTTCTTTTTTTTCTTCACTTTAGGTTTTTTATTCTTTCCCATACTATTCTTCTAATTTCTCCATGGTTTTCCCGCTCGCTGCGACTATGATAGATATGATAGGACTAAGCAGGTTAAAAAAAGCGAAAGGCAAATAAGTCATCGTGGCTATCCCCATCACCGAACTAAAATAAGCCCCACAGGTATTCCACGGTACAAGCACCGATGTTACCGTCGCCCCATCTTCTACTGCTCTTGATAAGTTTTTGGGTGCTAAGTTTTGTTCTTTATATGCAGACTTAAACATACGTCCCGTAAGGACGATTGAAATATATTGATCACTTGTTGTAATATTTAAAAACAAAGCTGTTCCTACTGTTGAACTGACCAAGTTCATGACATTAGAGACTTTTCTTAAGATTGCATTTGCAATAGCCCCTAACATACCGGTGACTTCTAGCATCCCACCAAATAGCATCGCACTTATAATGAGCCAAATTGTATTTAACATGGAGCTCATACCCCCACGAGAAAAAAGTTTATCAATAATTTTATTACCCGTCTCTGAGACATGACCATCATAAGCGGTACTCAGAACAGTAGTATAAATGTCTTTTGCTGTAAGACTTCCTTTAGTGAGTTCTTGAATATGGTCCATTTGAAAAATAAGGGCATAGATGATTCCCAACAAGACTCCTAATACCAAAGCAGGAAGAGCGGGAACTTTTCTTTTCACTAACCAAAAAACTAAAAGAGGAAGGGTAAAAAGCCAAAGTGAAATATTATATTTTTCACTAATCAAACCTGTTATTTCATTGATACCAGTTTGATCAATACTGTCACCGCTATAAAAGAACCCCAAAATACAAAAAAGAATAAAAGAAATAATAACGGCTGGACCTGAGGTATAAACCATATGTTTAATATGACTAAAGAGATCACTCCCGGCCATAGCCGGAGCCAGGTTAGTGGTGTCAGATAAAGGAGACATCTTATCCCCGAAATAAGCTCCTGATACGATGGCCCCTCCCACCATTCCCATGGGAACCCCTAAGGTTTGTCCAATTCCCACCAAGGCAATACCAACAGTACCAACGGTGGACCATGAACTTCCAGTAGCCAAAGAGACGATGACACAAATAATTAAGGTGACAGGTAAAAAGACAGTGGGATGGATAAGTTTGACTCCATAAAAAATCATTGCTGGTACGACTCCATTGAGAATCCAAATTCCAATCAAAGACCCCACCACGAGTAAAATCATCATAGCCTGCATGGAAACCGCAATGGACTCCATGGCCTTCACTTCAATTTCTTTATAGTCTTGTTTTAAATAAAAAACACCAATCGCTCCACTGACAATAGCCGCAAAAAACAAAGCCAACTGATTTGGCCCGTAGGATGAATCATCATGAAAAAGGAGAACGTTTATAATAAGTAAAAAAACTAAAACTATAATAGGTATTAATGAGAGTTTCACACTCGGCTGGCGCATAATAGTATCCTTGTTCCTTTCTTAGAAAATAACATAATAAAATTAATAAGTTGACACATTATGCATTAAAGTTTAATTTAACTTTATAATTTCAATTTAAGGTACTCATTAGTGACTAATATATTTATTCTATTTGTTGTTTTATTATTTTCATTTAAAGCTTTTTCAACGGAAGAAGCCCAGCAAGTCTCTGATAAAAGCAAGCTAGAAAGCTCTTTAGAACAAAAGCAGATTCAAATGATTAAGGCTTCACTTGATTCTGAGAACCTACCTAAAGCAGAACTTTCTCTTAAAAAATCTTCTTAAACTGTTTAAGTTTTAGACATTCACGCTTTCCCGTATAAAGAATTTACATTTCTTCTGGCCCTGTTTGATCTCAATCTCTCTGGCATAAACTCTTAAATCACTGAAATCACTTAATATAATTTCTATGACAAAGATTACGCATCTTGGCATAGAACTTGAAGGTATAAACCTGATAATTTTTTATTGGGAGAGAACTATGAAAACGAAAAAGTTTTTCAAAGTATTATCGGTTTTATCATCTGTGATGGTGTTAACGACCTTTTCATTGCACGCGATTGCTGATGATAATGCTGAAAATCGAGTCAAGACATTGGTTGAAAGATCACCTTCTGCTGACAGCAGAGATGAGAGAGACGATCTCAACCTAGAGGAACACCAAGAGTTTCTAGAACAAGAAAAAGAGCGACAAGAATTAGCTGCAGAAGTTGAGATTCCTTTATTACCGCAAGAGGAAGATTCAGCTTCACTAAGATCTCCAACTGTCGACACCATCGAGCGTGCTGACAGTGATGAAAGTCTACGTAATGTGGCTAATCAGGAGAACGAAGCCTTAGCTCTGGACCAAGAACAAATCAAAAAAGACCTTGATGTTGAGATACAAGAATCTACTGAGCAAGTGATGCAAGAATTGGCCGAAGAAAATAAACGAGAGCTGGATGCCAATATTAAAGAAGGCATGGAGCGCATGCGTGAAGAACTTGCAGCTCAACAATCAGCAGAAGAAGTGGCAGCAGAAATTGTCTCTGAAGAAGAAACAGAAAGGACTAAACCTGCTCTTTCTTTTGAAACTGAGCCCCTTGAAGTTCCAACTATTACCCCTGAAGAGCTTGCACAGGCAGTAGGCCCTCTGCCTGATTTAAGTGGTGAGACGGAACAAAATAACCAGAACGATGAGAAAGTCGAAGAAGAAAAAGAAGATAAACTACAAGTCGTCCTTGATACTGAACCTCTCGTCGTTCCTGAGATTAGTGCTGAAGAATTGGCCGAAGCTGTAGGTCCCCTACCTGATCTTTCAGAGTATGCGAAAACGAGTGAGTCAAGTGCTGCAAGCTTTGAAGAGCCTGCTGAGGAAGTTGCTGAAAGTTCTGAAGAGAATCTTGAGTCGGAAGTGGCGAGAGCGGGACAAAATGCAGAGGTTCTAAATGAACAAGCTCAAAATGAAAACTTAAGCGAAGCCGAAGTTGAAGATATATCCACAGCGATTGAAGAACAAGAAGCTGAAGTGGCTGATTTAGAAGCTGCTGTATCAGAAACTGAAGTGGTAAGCAATGATAGTGAGGAAACGAATGAAAGAGTGGATAATTTAGAAAGCGAACTCGCTCAAGCCCGAGAAGATCTTGAAGATGCCAAGAAAGCTCTTGAGCGATCGGAAGATAAATTAAAGATGAGTATGAGTAGAAGTTATAAACTCGAGCAAGTAGCCTGTAGAGCACTTACAAAAAATGATGAGCTTACTGCAAGTGTAGAGAGTAGAATCCAAGAGATGATGGGTCCTATCATGCAAAACATGCAGATGATGCAACAATTAATGTTCTTACAAAGAACAGTTAATCATGGCTACTCAAGCAATAACAATTCTATGTTTGGACTCGACTATGGTTATCAAATGTTACAACTTGATCAACTTTTCAAGAACCAAGCGATGGGTGGAACGACAAATAATTTCTTTGTTGGTGGTGACTATATTGGTGGAAACTTATCTAATGGTCTTGCTCAACCTGCAGTACAAAATGATTTGCTAAGGCAACAAATGATGATGCACTCAGGACAATTTAATTTTAACCCCAACCCAATGAATCCAATGAGTATGATGAACAACGGGATGAATGGTGGAATGAGTATGCCCATGAGTAATCCAAATTACTTGAACCCTTATTCAATGAACCCTATGGCCAGCATGATGGGAGGCTCAAGATTTGGGGCCATAACCCCTAGTGCAAGCCAAGCGATGTCAGTCAGCCCTGTGGCCAACTTCGCTTTTCCTACCGGGCCTAGCAACCCAGCAGCTGTCTCTGGTCCAGCACCAGCAGCCGCACCTCAAACTAAAACATCTGGTTTACTAGAATAATATCAAGCCCCGCAAGGGGCTTTTTTCATACCCGACCAATCTTCTCCACTTAAAACAAAAACCGGCAATATTTTCCTAAATATTTTATCCTCAGTGTCGAAATGAAATACGTATCCACTGTTAAAACAGATACAAGGGGTTAGAAATGAGAAAAGCTACACATAGACCACGTCCAAAGCTCATCGTTCGTCGCTGTCATAAATGTGAAGAGACCATTGAAGCACATAAAGAACAACAAAAATGTCATCACTGTGGAAAATCATTTTTACCACTTAATTACTTTGTTAAAGTCCATGAGCATGATCCTCAAAAATTCCAAGAGCTTTATGCGGAAGGCCATGAGTTAAACGAAGATGATTTAGTCAAAGGACTTTTTGTATTGTGGTAACTCTCTAAGCTTTATGGTAAAGCTTATACATGGAGAACATTCACACTACAGAAACTAAATACCACCCTGTTATCGAACAGGTTTTACTCAAAAGAAATATTCCTGAATCACAATTTGAAGAATTTTTTTCATGGAACTTGAGACAGCTTCCCGATCTAACTCAATTAAAAGATCTTGATATTGCTGCTTCCCGAATTATTGCGGCCATGCAACATAAAGAAACCATAGGTATTTATGGGGACTATGATGTCGATGGAACCACCAGCTGTGCTCTTCTCTATCAATTCTTTCTCATGCATGGAATAAAAGTTAAACTTTTCCAACCTTCGAGGTTCGTAGAGGGATACGGTATTCATCCTGGTTCCATCGATAATGCCCTCAACGAGAATGTTTCAGTTCTCATCACCGTAGATTGCGGCATCACCAATTGTGAAACCGCTGACTATGCACTTGATAAAGACCTTGACCTCATTATCACTGACCATCATAAGGATATACGTGAAGAGATGCCAAAGGCCTATGCGGTCATCAATCCCAATAGAAGAGATGAGCCGGACCCAAGTGAGCTGAGAACTCTCGCAGGAGTGGGTGTTGCCTTTGCTCTTTGTTTAGAAATTAAAAATCAATTAGAGAAAACTGGCAATGAGACTCCAAGCATTTATCCTCTCCTGCAATACGTTGCGATTGGAACCATTTGTGATCTGGCCCACCTCTCCAATATGAACCTCAAACTCACCCGTCATGGGTTAAAACTCATCACCGAGAGTAAGTACGAAGGAGTTATTTGCTTTTTTAATGATGAAGATAGAAAAGCCCCCTTTATTCCTTCAGAAAAAATATCTTTTTATGTTGGACCTCTTATCAATTCCAAAGGCAGGCTCGATCACCCTGAGAAAGCCCTCAATTTACTGATCGCAGATAACCATAAGGATGCATTTGAAAACTACTCTCATCTAGAAATTTCCAATCGAGAGAGAAAAATTATTCAAAAAGAAGTTTTTGATGGAGCAAAAAAACAAGTTCTCAAACATTTCTCATCGAGTGAAAATCTCATCAATATTGTCTACTCTCCCGAATGGCACGAAGGAGTTATCGGAATTGTCGCTTCTAAATTAGTTGAAACTTTTGAAGTACCGGCTATTGTGTTTACCAACGCAGAAGAAAAAGGAATCATTAAGGCCAGTGCAAGAAGTGCTGGGGAGCTTAATCTCTTTGATGCGCTCAAAGCTTGTGAAGATCTTTTTATCAAGTTCGGAGGCCATAAAGCTGCAGCAGGTTTATCCATGCCTCAAGAAAATCTCGAACCTTTTAAAGCTCGCATGAATGAGTACTTACAAAAGATTCCAGCGATTCAGAGAACGGTGCAAGATCATTTTGATATTCATATTTCTTTTCAAGATATTAATAAGCAGCTTGTTAAAGAATTAGAATCCATGGAACCTTTTGGTATGGGTAATGAAAGACCAACCTTTAGAATGAATGATGCGATTATAGAGTCTTACAGCATTTTAAAAGATGTCCATGTAAAGTGGAGCTTTACCTCTAAGTCCAATCCAACCCATAAAATCAGTGGCATTAGTTTTAATTATATTGGGAAGTGGAATACCCTCTCTCCTGATGAGTTATTTAAAAAACAATATGAAGAAGGTCTAACGGTTCAATTTCAAGTGGGAATTAATCGCTTCAGAGGAAATGAAATTATTCAACTCATGGTGGATAAAGCTTTTCTTGGCTAAACACCCATGCATTATTACTTACTTGAACTGCAATATTTAGGATTTAGGTTTCACGGTTGGCAGCTGCAAAAAGATGTGAAAACTGTTCAATATATGCTCAATCGCACTTTGATAACTGTCTTGGGTCATGATCAATTTAAAACTATGGGGGCTTCCAGAACCGACTCTATGGTTTCGGCCAACCACCACTTTTGCCAATTGGCCTTAAGAGAAGAAATCAATTTAGAAACATTTAAAGAGAAGCTAAACTACAATCTCCCCCAAGATATAAGAATATTGGCCATCAATCATCGCGATAAGAAATTCGATCTTTTGAATAGTAAAAAAAGAAAGATTTATCATTATTATTTTAGTCATGGAAAAAAGACTCATCCCTTTTGCGCTCCTTTTATCACCAATATGATCGATACTCTCGACATCCCGGCGATGAAAAATGCAGCGAAGTGTTTTGAAGGAGAGCATAATTTTATTAAGTATTGCTATCGAGGGAGCGAGAAAAAACAGTATATAAGAACAATTGAATCCTGCTCCATAGAACTCAATGATGATTTCCAGGGTAAGTATTTTCCTAAAGAAGTTTACTGCCTAAAGGTTATAGGCAATGGTTTTTTACGAAATCAAATAAGAATTATGATGGGGGCCCTTTTTCAAGTTGGCCTTGGTCAGCTCACTCAAGATGAATTGATTAACTCTCTCAAACTCGATGCCACATCAGATGGCCAGCATATTGGCTTTATTGCCCCTGCCTCTGGTTTAATACTGCAAGATAATCAATTTACTTAAAGCAATACCCTTCCATGTGAATTTTATTAAACCAATGAAAAAAGGCATGAGAAGTTGAATAACGAGTTGTTATATTCTCAACTTTACCATCCCTACACTTGGCTGCTAATTTTTGATGGGCTTGATCTACGTAATCAGTTTCAAATACAAATCCCATAATGACTCTCTGCTGAGTTTCTACTTCAATTTTTTTAGCCTGATTCAAGTCTTTCACAAGTTCATAGTCTGACATGTGAACTAAATGCACGGAATGAGAGCAAGAGTATAAAACAGCAAAAAGGATTAAGTGTAAAAAAAATTTCACTTAACTTCTCCTTTTGCCATTTTGGATACAATAGCCTTTTGCCTCTACTACAGACTTATGAAAAACGATGGGAAAATAGGTCATATTTGTATCTTTGGTTAAAATACCTTCTACTGCTCCCCCCTCACATTGGTCAATAAGTTGTTTCGTCAGATCATTGATATAATCATTATTAAAATTGAAAAAGAAAATAATATTTCTTTCAACTTTTGCTGTTACAACTTTTGATCTCTGAGTCGGAATACTTGTTTGAGAGACACTATTAACATGTGCGCAAGAAATAAGACCCACGAGAAGTAAAAAACTTAAAAATTTCATATCAATTTCCTTTTATTGTAAGCAATATCCGCGAACTTTTACGATTTCACCAGAAACAACTGGATATGAGTTCGTCTCTCTAATCATTAAAAGCCCAGTTACTTTCCCACTTGGACATTCTTTTAAAATTAATTCTGGCAAGACATCGGCATATTTCTCATTGAAAACTGGATTTCCTGTTCTCGGTCCGACTTGAAACATGGAGATGATATTTTGGACCTCTTGAGCCCTTCCCCCATCTTTAGTTGCTGCAGTAATCAAGTCTGAAGCTTGCTCTAAATTAACACCTGTCTCGCTTAATAAAACCTCAAAAGGCTTAGACTTTTCAGAGTCCATTGGAGCGATGTCGCCCACTTGAACATGGTGTTTAATGGCACATGAAGAAACTAGAATAAATATTAAAAACTTCATCTGAATCCCTTTGAAACTAACGTACAATCTCAACACTTTGAATAACCACATCATCAAAAGGTCTATGGTTATAACGAGGGTCAACTTTTACGGCCCCAATTTTTTTAACTACGTCCATCCCTTGGGTCACTTTGCCAAATACAGTGTAGTCAGCGGGACTGAGTTGTACTTGTGGGACAAGAGTTATAAAGAACTGAGACCCATTGGTGTCTCTTCCTCTATTAGCCATGGCCAAAGTTCCTTCTGCAGAATAGTCTAGTTCAGGATGAGTTTCATTTGCAAATTCATAACCAGGTCCTCCCATTCCTGTGCCTTCGGGGCAACCTGCTTGAATCATAAAACCATCAATCACTCGATGAAAGAGAACTCCATTGTAAAAGGGTCCTTCTTTTTCTGTCTCTTGTCTTCCCTCAGCGAGATTAATAAAATTCCAGGCTGATTCAGGAGCTTTATCGACAAACAACTCAACAATGAAGTCACCCAAACTTGTTTTAAAAACAGCACTTGCGCTTTTTATATCTTCTTTATGATTTGATTTCGTCGCCATTATTTCATCTCCACTTTTTTATAGGTACCCTTAATTTGTTCAGGAAACGACGGTGCAAATAAAGTGATCGTTTTCCCCGGTAAGAGTTGATTTATATTTATTCCAAATTGAAACGTTCTTTTATTTTGTAGATCAAAAATACTAAACATCTCGGAGCTAATTAATTTGACTCCATACTCATCCCAATCATATTTTTGAACCAGCTCTTCTAACTCTAAAGTCGATAAGCAATTACTTATTAAGATAGGATACCCAGACTGAACCTGACTTTTTTCAAGAATTTTTTTCACTCGTTTTGGACTCTTTAAAAAGGGGTCCAGCCAGACAAGACTAATATTTTTAAAATTAGGTGGCATAAAATCATAGCTTCCCCCTAACACTTGAGCATAAACATTATTAAAGATGAAGGCCTCTTCTTTAGGCGGAAGATCAGTTTGGCCAGTGGAGCTTCTAAAAGCCGCAATTTTTTTATTCCACATATGCTGCAGATGAATCATTTGAAGATATTTAAATGAAAAACTTTTCTGAATAGTTTGAAAGTTCATATAGCGAACAGGTTCGTTACGCTGACATCCGGCCCAATCAGAGAAATTTATCCAATGAGGAAGATCTGCTAGAAAATAAGCTTCGACTCCACTGGAGATATAAACTTCCTGAAGATCGGGTTCTTCATTAACGTCCGTTGGAGCGCTTGAGCATGCCACTAAAGCAAAAAAAAGGATACTCTTTAGAATTAGATTCATAGAAGAGTATCCTAGCTTAGAATATTCAAAATTTAAATTATTGTTTAAAGGAAATAAACCTTAGATTCGCCTTTATCTATACATGAGAATTCTGCGAACTTGTAAATAAAATCAATAAAAGGTTGAAAAGCTTTGAAGCTAGGAAGACTTTTGTCAAACTCTCCCCCAAAGCGAAGGAAGGCATCACCTTTTTCGTCCACATATTCGTTAATATGCTTAAGATTGACCACGAGGGGTAAAAAGTCGTCTTTTGTGAAGTATATACGTACTGTGACATCATCTTTTTGCTTAAAGTGAGTCTGCGCATCTTTATGAAAAGGAACTTGAAACAGACAACCCTCTTGAGAAATATCGACCATCGTTACTAAATACTTCGTTCCATTTTCATCTATTTCAGCATATGAGCCTAAAAACTCAGAAAACAAAACCCTCTCAAAGTTTCTTTTTCTCTTCTCAATCGAGTCTTTTCTTTTTTGTTGGAAATCAATAACTTTAGACATGCTAACTCCTCGCATTACAATACTACCATCCTTATCGGTTGAATTTTAGAGCACTTAAAATTTTCCTACTTTCTGGCCTTTGAGTCTTGGGACCGGCATAATGTACCCAAAGCAAAACACTCAGGTTTAAGTAATGGATAAAGACGCATTTTTAAAAAAAGTCGAGATCTATCTCATTGATCTCAGTTTAGTTGATAGGAACAGAATACTCAGTGAACTTATTGCTGAAGATATTACTGGTGACAACCCAATGCAGGTGGCCGAGCAAAAACGCCGGGAACATGGTTTTCCTCCCTTCCCTCATCAGAATAATACGGGATGCTTTAAGCTGATGCTTAAAACTTTTGTCGTCATGTTCGCCCTTTTCCTTATCTTTATAGGATTTTTGGTTTGGAAATTTACTCCTCTTTTTCAGATTGATGAAGAAAAGCAAAAAATTGTCATTCTTGGAGGCCTGATCGATATAGATGGAGAAGCTGGAAAATTTAAAATTGGTGAAACTTATCACTTTGAAAAATCAAAGTATCAAAACGAATTTCAATCCAGAATGCCACTCACATCAGAGATTGATGAAGTCATTTTAAACTTAAACTCAGGTAAAATTGATATTCATCCCAGCTCCAATGAGGAGCTCTCCCTTAAATGCCAAATGGAGACAGCCCCAGGACCAAAGCTCATTAAAAAAGACCAAAGTATCACCTTTGATTTCTCCAAGCTTAATGGTTCCTGTCGTATCGAAGTCCCTGCTGCAGGAAAACTGAGCTTAAATGCCCAGGCCGCTACGATTAATTTGATAGAAGTCGAAAACGACATTAGCGTTTATTTAGAAAACGGAAATGTAGGAATTAAAGAAAATACCGAACTGCTCTACCAGTATTCATTCGATATTGGTCAAGGCTTTAGTGATGAGTTTGAAACAAGTGCTGCTCAAGGAGCTATCGAAATTCAAATTGAAATAGAAAACGGTGGCATAACTAAGATAAGAGAATAAAAAAGTGAATTTAGAAGAAATAAAACTTGAATATTTACAAGATGAACTTAAACAAGATGATCTTCACTCTGATCCATTAGAGCAATTTAAAAAGTGGATGGAACAAATTCTAAAAGCGGAAGTGAGTTATCCTAATGCCGCTTTTTTATCCAGCTGTGATGAGCAAGGTATGCCAGACTCAAGAACTGTCCTTATCAAGTCTTTTGGTGACGCTGGCTTTCGCTTCTACACTAATTATCTCAGCAAAAAAGGGAGAGATTTTACCCATAATAATAAAGCCAGTCTTCTTTTTTATTGGAAAGAGTTTGATAGACAAGTCAGAATCAATGGTTTTGTTCATAAATGTTCAAGATTAGAGTCTGAAGAATACTTTAACTCTCGCTCCAGAGAGTCAAAGGCCAGTGCTATTATTTCACCTCAAAGTCATAAAATATCGAGAGAAGATCTCATCGAGCAATATCAAACATTACTGGAGGGTGATAAAGAATTAGTATGCCCAACTCATTGGGGTGGCTTCGATCTGACTCCAACTCAATTTGAATTCTGGCAAGGTAGACCTAATCGATTTCATGATCGTTTTCAATACACTCAAAGTAAAAACAGCTGGCTCATCACAAGGCTAGGCCCATAAAAAAAGCCCAGTAAAATACTGGGCCATATATAAATGAAATTAAAAATAAAAAATTTTAGTGGTCGTGCCCATCATCAGACTCAGACTTTGCACCTTCTGCATCTGCGCTATCATCTGCCTCTGGATTCACTTTAAACAACTCAACTTCAAATACTAAAGTTGCTCCACCAGGAATTTTTGGAGGGGCTCCGTTTTCACCATAGGCAAGCTCACTAGGAATAACAAGCTTAACCTTACCACCCTCTTTAACTTGTTGCAGACCTTCGGTCCACCCCTTGATAACTCTGTTAAGTGGAAATGAAATCTTCTTCCCTCTATCAACAGAAGAATCGAATACAGTTCCGTCAGTAAGAGTTCCATGATAATGAACTTCTACTGTATCAGTTTCTTTAGGCTGAGCTCCCGTTCCTTCTTTGATCGTATGAATAACTAAACCAGACTCAGTCTTTTTAGCTTCAGGGTTTTTCTTAAGATAGTCGTCAATAAATTTTTGTCCGCCTTCTTTTTGTTTCTTAGCTACTTGATCCATTCTGCTTTTAAACATTTGCTGAATCTTTGGCTGATAAATGGCCATATCAACATCTGCTTTTTTTCCTTTCGCAGAATGAACAATACCTTTATAAAGGGCTTTCATTTCTTGATCGTTAAGATTTAATCTTTGAAGGTTTGCACCCAACATAAATCCCATCGCATAAAAAGTTTTATCATCTTCTGATGAAAGCTTAGTCGCCTCAGGACCTTTATCCATACAAGAAGCTAACAATAAAAGAGCTAGCATACCAAAAAGTAAATTTTTCATTTGTTTATCCTTTTTTATTTATAAAACAAGTACTTAAAACGATAAGTTCTTTCACACACTTTGCCAAGCAATTTAAGGACTTAGACTTTTTGTCGCAATACTAGAATGATCAGAAAGAAAGCGCCAATAATGCTAGACGTCATCCCCACTGGTAGCTCTGCTCCATAGAAAGTAAAATTATAACAAAATGTATCAAAAACCATTAAGATAACTCCCGCAATGATAGGGCCATAAAAGATTTCCCATTGCATATGGGAGCGAAAGATTTTCATTGACCTCAAGATATGAGGAAATATCAACCCTAGAAACGAGAACACCCCAAAAAAACAAATAACAAGGCCAGTGAGAAACAAAGATAAAAATAAACTTCTTCTTTGGATTTCTGTGAGATCTGTCCCCCTCCCCAACGCAAAACTCTTACCTAAATTAAGCAGGCTAAGTTGATGAGCATGTTTAAAAACAAAGCCAGCACAACAAAAGAGCCCAACGAGATAAAAAATAATCCAATAGGTTTGAAACTGTTTAAAATTTCCAAACCATATCCCTGTTGGAAAATCGAAGTTAAGAGACATAAATAAAAATTGAATGACAGAGAATATCGCCCCCACAAATAAATTAAAAGCCAGCCCCAATATAATGACTTTCTTCATCTCCATAAACTGCCAAACATTTCCCTCAGCGTTTTTTGTTTTTCTCGTTGCGAAGTAAAGAATTCCAATAAAGGCACTAAAAAGTAGAAAGGAAAGAGTCCCTAAGCTCACATCAAATCCAAACATTTTTACAGCAAACTGTGCGATAATAATGGTCAAAACCGCCATCCCATCCATCCCTAAAGTAGAAGGGGAAGCAATTCCATTATTTGTGATGAGCTGACTTAAGCTGCCACTAAGACAAAGAAAGTATCCTCCCAGAAAAACAAACAATAGACGAATGATGTCAACTTCCACTTTGGATCCTTAACTCATCTGAGGTTTGCACTAAAATATAACTCGAGTTCACTATATCTTGAATTAAGTCAGAGCGATGCTCTATCATCAATATCTTCTTATTAAGCTTTTTCAATTGGACTAATGATTCATATAAATATTGAATATTGGCTTGATCTAAATGCTGAAAGGGTTCATCTAGGACAAATATATCTCCGGAAAAATAAAGACCTAAGCAAATTTTTGCCAGTTGGTTCTGCCCTCCACTCAATTCTTTCAGAGGTGTCTCTCTAAAATGTAGACATTTTTCGTATGTCGTCTCAAAGAGCTCAAGTTTTTCGACTCTCTTTTTATACCACTGTTTAATCACTTCATCCAAGGAGATATCATTTAATGGATTGAGAGCCGTTTGATCCACATAAACGACATTTTCATCATTAAAATAGTGTTGTTTTCCCTTTTTAAGAATTTGAACAAGGCTTGATTTACCAATCCCGTTACTCCCCTTGAGTAAGGTTAATTCTCCTGACTTAAGTTGCAACGAACCTCTTAGGGGTAGCGAATTGATTTTGAATGTTGAATCAATTTCAAGTTGCATTGACTAGGCCTTTGTCCATTTAAAAACTTAAGCGACTTAAATCTCTAAGAAAGAAAACTTGTCTTATTCCCGGTATAAAAACACCACGATATTTCAAGTTCCACTTTTGCTCTTTGAGATGCTCTTTCACCAGCTTATCGCCCTTTCCATCGGCTAATCCGATCTGAAGGAAGTCTTTCATTTTTTTTATTTCACGTTGTGACCAATTTACATAAGCCAGCTCACTGGGATAGGTTTTAACTAATTCGTGCTCTTTTAAAAAAAGCATTGGCCCATCATGAACCATGACGAGCTCAGGTAATTTTGTGGTTATTTCACCTACAAAAAAAATTATTTTTTTATGATTAAATTCAGTGAGCAATGAATTTTGAATCTTCCCTATTTTTTTCTTAAGAAGCGAGACTTTCTCCTCACATCCCTCAGTTAGACTTGCGACTACATTAATGACTTCAGAACTAAAGGCAAAACTATCTTTTCCAACAGATGAGATGGAATAGGCTTCAAGCTTAGCGCTCTCAAAGAGTTTTTTCAGCTCAAAACTTTTATCATAATAAACAAGACTGTTTTTAAAAGTCGCTAATTCTTTATTGGATAAAAAGACCCCACCAGCGATCATACGAGCATTCGTTTTTTTTGCTATAGGATGAAAAGTTGAAATGGCTTTAAGCTTTTTAGACTGCAAGAGATCCAGTTCTTCTAGCACCATGGTAAGTGGTCCGGAAAGTGAGACAAGAGGTTCTTTCAAATCACAAGCTTGAACACTGATATGCCATAAAGAAATACAAATAAAAACTGATTTAATAACCGTTGGCATCTAAGACTTCGTTTGCCAGTTGATCTACATATTCATTTTGAGGATGACCAGAGTGACCTTTCACCCAGTGAAAGGAAACATTCACACTCGCTGCAAGAGCATCCAGTTTTTTCCAAAGATCTAAGTTTTCAGGCTCTTTTTTATCAGCCTTTTTCCACCCTCTTTTTTTCCAGCCACTCACCCATGACTTCATGCCATCCACCATATATTTAGAGTCTGTAAAAATATAGAGTTCATGCATTGGTGATACAGAGAATTCTTCGAGAGCAGCTATCGCTCCCATAAGCTCCATTCTGTTGTTGGTGGTTTGCTCAAAAGCCACAGCATTAGATTTTAAGATCGCCCCTTTTGAATCTTGAACAATAAAAGCAAAGCTTCCAGGCCCTGGATTCCCTCGACAGGCCCCATCACTATAAATAGCAAAAGCGTGGTCTTTACCTTGAATCTGCTCGGGTATTTCAAACTCTGAGGTTGATTTTTCTTTGACAGCCGCATCAGACAATTGCTTTGCTTCTTCACGCAGCACATCAAGGGCAGCAGTAGCGGTTTCTGAAGTGAGCATTTTTGCTAACTTAGCAAGATATGTTTGAGCAGATTTTTTTGACATACGCGCACAATGTTATACTAGAGAAAACCTCTTTTCAATATTTTAAATTTTTTATAATCTGTGACTTCAGTAAACTTAAACGAGGTACCTCTTGGAACTAAATTACGCCATTAAAGTATATAAGCAATACTTTAATTTTGCCTCTTCACATTTTTTATTATTTGACGATGGAACCAGAGAACCTCTGCATGGTCACAACTACCGAGTCATGGTTAAGGGTGATGCGCCTATAGGTGACTCTGATATGGTTTTTGATTTTCTTGATATCAAACCCATTGTAAGAGAGATATGTGACTCCTTAGATCACAAACTGCTTTTACCGGGAGAAAATCTTAATATTGAAATCAATACCAAAGACAGCCAAATGGAAATTAAAACGAAAGATAATTCCTTTTTTAGTTTTCCTGCAAGTGATGTCTTAATCCTCCCTATCACAAACACCAGTGCAGAAAGACTTGCTGCTTACTTGTGTTCTGAAATCACTCGCCTGACCATGGAGCGATTTAATTTTAGTTTTAAATCTTTAGAAGTTGAGGTTGAAGAAACTCCAGGGCAAAGTGCTGTGTATTACCATGAGGCAAAGTCATGATTTTTACGTCTCTGAAAGCTGGTAGCAGTGTGGAAGGAAACACTATTGAAGCTTATAAATCTGATATTAATGCTAAAAAATTTCTCTATCTTATCGCGGGAACTCATGGAGATGAAGTGGAAGGGGTTTATGTTTTAAAAAAACTCTTCTCCTGGCTGAAAGAAGATCATGCCCTCAAAGATTTACCTATCATTGTTATCCCTATTCTTAACCCGGATGGTTACAGGAGTGAGTCAAGAGTGAATGCTCATGCTGTAGACTTGAACCGCAACTACCCAACGGAAAATTGGTCAAGTGAATTCAAAAAGCCTAAGTATAACCCTGGGCCTAAGCCTTTGAGTGAACCAGAAAATGCCTTTCTAGAGCAGCTTTTTCAAAAATATCCACCGAGCTTTATTATTTCTTTTCATTCGTGGAAGCCGGTTTTAAATTATAATGACAATGCAAAAGATGTTGCAGAGTATTTATCAAGTTATAACGAATATCCTATTGCAGCTGATATTGGGTACCCCACTCCAGGCTCTCTGGGAACCTATGCACCTGAAAAATATCAGGCTCCGGTTCTCACTTTTGAATGTCCTCCTTTAAGTGATGAAAAATCTCTCCAAAATATCTGGGAAGAAAATGAAGAAGGGCTTAAAAGTTTAATTCAAAGTGAATTGCTTGCTAAAAAAATTCAATGATCGTTCTTGCCGTCTTACTCCAGCCATTTATTTACATCGGAATTGCCCTTAGTTTTTTAACACTCATCTTACCCGTCTCAATTGTGGCCCTCCCTTTTTCTCAGTACAGAAGGCTCAAGATGACAGCTCCTTGCTGGAGACTCTATTTCTCACTCACATTACGTTGGATTTCTCTAGCCCGTATCACTAAGTTTGATTATAGAGATGAGCAGTCAAAAAAAGCCCTCATCCCTCAAGGGTTATACATTGCTAATCACCAAAGCTTTGCCGATATACCTCTGATCTTTAGTACATTTATCATCCCCCCCATCATGAAAAAATCATTGGTCTATATTCCTATTTTTGGGATTTGCTGTTATGCCAGTGGAGCTATTCTCGTTGATAGAGCAAAAGGAAGTTCTAGAAAAAAAGTTTTTATGATTGCAGCCAGAAGACTCAAAGAAGGATTTAAACATCTGCAATATTATCCAGAAGGCACCCGTAGCAAAGATGGTATTCCGAGAGATTTTAAGAATATCAAAGCAGCACTTATCCGTTATGCCTATAACCAAAAAATACCTGTTTTTCCCATAAGTATTGCGGGAACAAAAGATTTGGTTCAACATGGTCTTATTATTCCTGGATCTAAGCTAGGAATCATTTTTCATGCTTCACTTAACCCAACTGAATTTAGTAATGAAGACGAGTTTGCAAGGGCCTGCTGGGAGCAAGTCAAACAAGGTCATAAAGAACTAACTGAAATTAAATAAAGATCTTACTTCATCCTCTTCAATTTTAGCTAGGCCCAAGATATCACCTTTCATATTTCGCACCCAAAAATGCTCTCCCCGGATTTGGCCTGATCTCATTTCACAAATTCTACTTTGATTTAGCCTCACGCCATTTTTATATAAATGAGCTTCTTTATCGGCGAAAACGATTGAGTCTAAGTTTAAGACTTTATCTATCTCCATAAACTGATCTTCGGAAACGGCGCTTTCGAAGTCCCTTAGAGCATTCTCGCTGAGACACTCTCCCACTGCTGTTCGCTCCAGCCCTTCCAGAACACCTAATGTCCCCAAGTACTCTGCACAGTCGGCAAAAAGAGTTCTAATATAAGTTCCAGAGCTGACTTTGAAGTGTATCTTCAAACGAGGAAAGTCATACTCTACAACGTTAAGCTCATAGACTTCACGTCTGACTTGTTCTTTTTTGATTTCTACCCCAGCTCGGGTCCACTCATGCAGCGGCTTTCCTTCAAATTTAGCGGCTGAATATTTATGGGGTGATTGCCAATAATCCCCTAGAAATTTATCTTGCAGTTGTTTTTCAATAAATTCTGGTTCAAATTTGGCAATGGTTTGGACTAGGTATTCAGAGCTATCTTCATCAGTGAAGCCTTCGGTAAGATCTCCGGTCTCACTTTTTTTTCCTAGTATTCCCATTGCGAGATATGATTTTGGTAAATACTGATGAATATAATCATTGAGTTTTTGTGCTCCATCCACGCCGATCATCAGCACACCACAGGCAAAGGGATCCAGTGTTCCAAAATGACCTAACTTTGTTTTTTTGGGAAGATATTTTTTGAGAGCTCTGATGACAGAGTAAGAAGTCTGATCAATTGGTTTATAAAGATTATAAATGCGAGGGTTAGCTTTCTTCTGAGTTATCTTGATTACCCTTGAGAAGTTCTTCGATCTTTCTTTCATCTTCAAATTGAGAATCAAAATAAAGAAAAAGTTCTGGTGTATGCCTTACATTAAGCTCTTTTGCGAGAACAGACCTTAGCTTTGAGCTCGCTCCGCTGACGGCTTTTTTTAAATCCCCTCTATTTTCAGCATTAAAAGAGTCCCAGTAGACTTTGGCTTGAGAATAATCATTGGTGAGTTCTACTCGAGTGATGCTCACCATGGTTAGCCTTGGATCTTTAAGACTTTGTCTTAAGGCCAAATTAAGAGCGTCCTTAATCCGACCTTCAAACATAACTTTATTATGACCTTGTTTTCTTGACATCAATAATCCTCAGTTAGTTGTACTGAGAAGCTGTTTCAAGCTTACGAGCTTTTTCTTCGAGTTGGTAAGCTTCAATCAGGTCTTGAGTTTTAATATCATTAAAACCTTCAAGGGCCATCCCGCACTCGTATCCATTAGAAACTTCTTTCACTTCGTCTTTAAAACGCTTGAGTGTAGATAGTTTTCCATCGTAAACAATCTTACCGTCACGAAGTAATCTGATATTACATCCACGTTCAATTTTTCCATCGATAACACCACAACCTGCAATGGTACCTACTTTTGGAATATTAAAAGTATCTCTAACTTCAGCACGACCAATATATTTTTCAACTTTCTCAGGCTCAAGCATTCCTTCAAGGGCAAGAGTTACATCTTCAATGAGCTCATAGATAATTGAATAAGTTCTTATTTCCACACCTTGCTCTTCGGATAACTTACGAGCACTGGTAACCGGACGCATATTAAAGCCAATAATATAACCGTTTGTATTTGAAGCCATAATGACGTCATTATCAGTGATAGCTCCTACACCACCAGCGATAATTTCTAAACCAACTTCGTCGTTACCAAGAGCTTGAAGTGCCTCTTTAATCGCTTCATATGAGCCTTGAACATCAGAGCGGACCACAAGATTAAGAACTTTTTTCTCACCGGTTTGAACATCTGCATTCGCGAAGAAATCTTCAAGTGAAGCCACTTTTGGAGTTTCAACATTTTCTAGTGCTTTACGCTCAGAAATTCTATTGTCCACAACCTTTCTTGCTTCTCTTTCGTTTTTCACCACATTGAGAAGTTCTCCTGGACTAGGAGGAGCATCTAAACCTAAGATTTGCACTGGAATAGAAGGACCTGCTTCTTTAACACTTTTACCTGTGGTATCCATTAAAGTTCTCGCTCGCCCATGGCATTCACCACAGACAACAGCATCACCTTTTTTAAGGGTCCCTTTTTGTACTAAGACAGTCGCGACAGGACCTCTTCCTGTTTCAATTTTTGACTCAATAATGACACCTTCAACAGCACCTTTTGGATCTTCTCTTAAATCGAGAAGCTCAGCTTGAAGCTTAACTTGCTCTAGTAAGTCATCAATACCATCACCATTGAGAGCAGAGATATTAGCAAAAAGAGTTTCCCCTCCCCACTCTTCAGGAACAAGCTCAAACTCTGTCAGTTCTTGCTTTACTCTTTCAGGATTAGCACCTTCTTTATCCATCTTGTTAACAGCAACGATGATGGGGCATCCTGCATTTTTAGCAAACTTAATCGATTCTTTTGTTTGTGGCATAACACCGTCATCTGCCGCAACAACGAGTATCACAACATCAGTAACATTCGCTCCACGCTGTCTCATCGAGGCAAAAGCCGCGTGACCAGGAGTATCTAAAAATGTAAGTGTTGATTTCCCAACTTTAACCGAATAAGCACCAATATGTTGGGTAATCCCTCCGGCTTCCCCTTCAGTCACTTTTGTTTTTCTAATATGATCGAGCAATGTTGTTTTTCCATGATCGACGTGCCCCATAACAGTAATGATGGGGTTACGCACTGGAAGATGAGACTTATCTTCTACAGTATCTTGGTCAATAACATCTGATTCATCAAAGGCTTTATCTTCGACTCTATAATCATAAAGCGAAGCTATTTCACCTGCGAGTTCTAGACCGATATAATCATCTTCTTTAACGAGTAAATTAATTTCCAAACAACGATTTTGAAATTTTGAGAATTTCTGACTTAGCTTCTGGGCTAATTCAGCTCCCGTTGTCACTCGATAAATATTGATCACTCGTTTTGAATCTTTCACTTCAGTGATCTCAGTTTTCTTTGATTCACCGGTGTATATTTTCTTTTTCTTAGTCGGTGTGTACATCACTCGCCCAACAACATTGGAAGCAAATTTCATTTGCTCGTCAGCTTTGATTTGAGTCATGTCCTTAGACTTACCAGCTCCTTTCTTTGAAACGATACTGGCCAGATCCCCCATTCTCTTTTTGGAAGCCCCTCTTTCATCTTTACCGCTCTCAGGATCATCTTCGCCTGGTACAGCAAAGCGTTCATTGGCTTTCGCAGATTTTTTAGCCTCAGTTGATTTCTCTGAGTCTTCTTCAGATTTTTCAGGAACATAAACAGGAGTAAAAGCATGCATTTTTTCTTTGAAGACTTCTTTTTCAGGCTTGCCTTCTTCAGAAGTTTCTTCAGAAGCATCTGTTTTAGCGTCAGCATCATCAGCTTTCTTCGTTGCAGCTTTCTTTTTAACCACTTTCTTTTTACGAACAACCGTTTGAGGCTTAGCTTCAACTTTTTCTTCTTCTACTTCAGCTTCAGGCTCAGGAGCCGTTTCTTCTTTTTTCGCTGCTGCTTTTTTAACGACTTTCTTAACAACTTTTTTCTTTTTTGCGACTTTTTTCTTCGTCACTTTTTTCTTTTTAGGAGCTTCTTTAGCAGGAGCAAATGCCTCCATCGCTTTTTCAACTTCTTCATCAGAAAGCTTAACCATGTGGTTACGAACATTCATCCCCATATCTTTTAGTTTTTCAACTAAATCAATAGCTCCGATATCTAGTTCTTTCGCTAATTCAAATACTTTCTTAGACATTTTATCTCCACTTTTTGTCTTATTTTAATTTAAAAGCTGCCAGTTCTTCTCTCAGTCTTCTTTCAGCATCAGAGAATTTATCAGCATCTTCTTCACCATCTTTAGCAGTACTCTCAGATTTGATCATACCCATTCTTGCAGATGGTACTGCCGAAGCAGAAACTATTTCAGCTTCTTCTTCAGGCTCATTCACAATATTTTCATCTTCAATAGCACTACTTGCCGCAGCAATCATTTCATTAGCCGCATCCAATTCGATATCAAGTGACTTCATGAGATCTTCTGGATCAGAAGCACTTAAATCAACAATGGACATCATACCATGCTGAACAAGGACTTGCGCCGTAGCTTCAGTGATTTGCTCTAACTGAGCAAGATTTTCAACGGCCATACGTACTTTTTCTTGTAGCTTAGCTTTAGAAATAATATTCACTTTCCAACCTGAAAGCATCGCAGCCAGTCTTACGTTTTGACCTCTTTTACCGATCGCCAAAGAGAGTTGGTCTTCTTCTACAATAACATCAAGAGTGTGCTCATCATGGTTGAGACTTATCGATGTAATCTCAGATGGAGCAAGAGCGTTTCTTACAAACACTTCCACATCATCATGCCATTTAACAATATCAATTTTTTCACCTTGAAGTTCGTTAACAATATTCTGTACTCGAGATCCCTTCATCCCAACACAAGCTCCCACCGGATCAATATCTCTATCAACTGTAAAAACAGCGATTTTAGCTCTATGTCCTGGCTCTCTTGCAGCCGCTTTAATTTCAATAGTTCCATCTTGGATTTCAGGAACTTCATTTTCAAAAAGCTTAACAAGAAACATGGGAGAGGTTCTTGAGAGTCTAATTTCTGGACCTCTATTTGTCATAACAACTTCTGAAAGATAAGCCTGAACTCTATCACCTGGTTTAAACGTTTCACCATAGATAGTTTCTCTTCTGGTAAGAATGGCATCCGCTTTCCCTAGATCAAGAATAACATTTCCTCTCTCATAGCGACGGACAATTCCAGTCACGAGTTCATCTTCTCTATGTTTGAAATCTTTAAATAAAATTTCTCGTTCAGCATCTCTGACTTTTTGAAAAATAATTTGTTTTGCTGTTTGGATATCGACACGTGAGAATTTTGGATCTTCAATTTTGATACCGAGTTGATCACCTACTTCGCAGTCTTCGTCTAATTCTTTAGCTGCACCAAAGTCAATTTCAACAATTGGATCTTTAACTCCATCAACGACATTTTTGTATTGAAATATTTCAATTTCACCATCATCTTCATTGTATCTAGCTTCATATTCCCCCTGAATTCCAAACTTTTTCCTTGCTGTCACTAAAAATGCTTGCTCAATGGCACCCACAACAATTTCTTTTTGAATTCCTCGGTCTTTACCCAATAATTCAATCACTTTACCAATTTCTGAAAAGTTCACGCTAAACTCCTTACCCTTTTAGCTCAGGATCAAGATGAGCTTTTTTAATATTAGAGATTCGTATCTCTAATTCTATGCCATCAATATCCATCAATATATTATCTTGTTTAATTGCTTTTAATTCCCCTCTTAGTTTTTTTGATTTCCAAATCGACTTAGGGACTTCTTTATTTTGCTGCTGAAGATCACCAATAAGAGTACAGCTAATCAGCTCTCCCCTAGCTTGTTCAAAATGCTCAACAGTCTTTAAGTTTCTATAAACACCAGGAGAAGAAACTTCCAACACTAAATTATCTGGTATCCATTCTAGGGTCTCACAAGGCTCAGAAAAAGCTCGATCAACTTTAACACAATCATCTAGTTCAGCAGATTTTGTTTTGGGGTCTATAATAAAGACTCTTAAAAGTGACTGAGCTCCAATATATTCCATGTCATAAAGCTCGAGTTCATGGCTATGAACAATATCTTGAGCAAGCCCATAAAACTTCTCTTCCAAAGAATTTCTTTGTTTATGTAGATCCATAAAAACTTTGTCTCATAAAAAAAAAGGTGGAATCAAAACCCCACCTTTCAAAATTAACAACTGTATAAGGCCCATAAATTATCAAAACTACAACTGTTTGACAAGATTAATTAAGCTTAAGTTGCATCGCACAAGCATTTTTACCATCTGAGTAAAATCGCTTTTTAATGTTAAGTATCTTTAAACCATGTTTGAGATAGAGGTTGATCGCTTTTTCATTGTCTTGGGCCACTTCTAAATAAAGTGAAACCATTCCCCTTTTACTAAGTTCTTGTTTAGAGTGAGAAAAGATTTTATCGGCCATGCCTCTATTTCTGAATTTTTCAGCAACCAGTATTTTTAAGAGATGAGCACAACCATCGGGTAAAAGTTGATAGAGGGCAAAACCAATCAGTTCTTGGCCTGACATGAGAGTCCAATATTCAAAATAGGGCTTATCTAATATCTCTTTCCAGGTTTTACTCTCCCATTTATAATCCATCTGCTCTTGATCAAGTTGAATCATTTTCTGTTGAATATGATCCCTATTGTCACAATGCATAAGAGAGAGCTTGGGCTCATTGTTACCAGTAGAATTCATTATCAATTTGTCTGCCGATAGAACTAAGAAGGTTTTTAGCGGAAGTGACGGCTTTTTTGAGATCATCGGCAGTTGTTCTCCCCCCTTTATCAGTGGGTAAAAAGCGAGACCTCACAAAAATTTCTAATTTGAGGAGCTCTTTAAATGAGTCCGTAAGCTCCTTGCTATTTTTAAAAACAGAACGATCACACTTATTTTCTTTGGCATTAAGATAGAGAAATTTCACAATATTAGCATCAACAACTACAGGCTGAGATTTGGCATAGACTTTTAAGTTGCTAAATTGAATCAATCGATTAAAAAATTCTTTCTGAGCCTGATCAAATTCTGGAGACAACTGCAAATACTTGGCGTTTTTTTGATTAAATTCTTCATTGAAAATATTTAATAATAATGACTCTCCATACATGCAACCCAATGTATTAATACCATCAAAATCTTTCTTTAAATCTTTGACTGAAAAGACTGATTGGCCTACTTTATAGACCATTTTATCTTTATAAATGATTTGAGCTTGAACTTTTTGACTCAAAATAAAAAGTCCTCCCAAAAGGAGGACTTTTAAGTATTTCATTTTCATGTTTAAACTATATTATACCGGAGCGTTAATTTCAATATTTCCAAACTTCTTACGAGAGAAGCCATCTTCTTCTTTATGAAATCGGGCGTTTACTCTTGGATTAAAGGTATAACCATCTTTACCTCTAAGAATATACTTTCTGGAACCGCCTTTTGGCTCAATCAGTTTTCTTAGACGAGATATAGAAGTATAAATCAACTTATCATGAATCAATGGATTGTATTCATCCTTCCAAATTGATTTGGCCAGATCATCTTTTGAAAAATATTTCCCAGGGTTTTTAGCTAGCAGAAATAAAATCTCCAATAAAACAAAACGATGTTTAAAGTCGATAGGTCCAATAGACTTTTCATGAATCACTCGGTTATGGCGATCCAGGTAAAGATCAACACTTGAGTCGTTCACATCTTCGACTTGATCGATAATCATTTGGTTGAGTCTGACAAAGTTATCATTCTTAGAGTTTGTAGCAATTCTAAAAAAGAGAAGGGCATCTTTAAACTCTCCTGCTTTTTTAGCAGCAATACCTTTACCTAAAAGAATATAACCAAAAAGATTCCAGCAGTTTTTTTGTTGCAAGAGTTTTATTGCGGTATCAAATGCTTTATTGGCCATAGCGTATTCACCAGTTGCGTTAAAGATATTTCCATAAAGCATATGCATACTACCTTTGAGATAGCCTTTCTTTAAGATATTAAGAAGTTCACTGAGCTGAGCGAGATAGTTTTTAGCATCCTGATAGCGCTCTAAACTATAAGAGGCATTGGCCATAGCATAGAGACCTTTAGCAATAAGTTCCGGCTCGTTCTCTTTTTGAGCTTTTTGATAGGAAAGCTTAAAATTATCTAAGGCTTGATCAAAATCACCTTTATAGGTGAAAACCATTCCAACATTATAAAAATAATTACTGGACAATGATCCAAGATCGATTTGGATTTTTTCCACAAGTTCTTCTGCAAGACTAATATATTTAGCTGCTTCGTCCTCTCTCATCATCTCCGAGTAAATACGAATAAGAAAACCGTAGCATTTAAATTGCGCGTACATGTCTCGAGGATAAATGGTTTTATCAACTGCCCTTAAAAAGTAGTCTTCTGCTGAAACAAGATCGGCTTTATCATAATAAATTTTGGCAAGACGATAAAAACCTTCACCAACAATTTTATCTTCTTCAGTGTCCCGACCTTCAACATGGGCACCTTCCATGGCCTCGGTTTTGGCCATAAAGTTTTCCTGCATTTCCTCTCTA
Organism: Halobacteriovoraceae bacterium; assembly: GCA_002713145.1. Taxonomy (GTDB): domain Bacteria; phylum Bdellovibrionota; class Bacteriovoracia; order Bacteriovoracales; family Bacteriovoracaceae. Next base: position 292,885 of record PAVS01000014.1, on the reverse strand, counting down.
GAAATCGAATCATTATTTGTGTTCATAATATTTTCCCCAATCACAAGGTGATTTTCCCGAATAAAACTTACATTAACTCACTCAGGTTGTAAAATGGCTAAGCTATTGAAATAATGTCTTTTTAACATGGCGTTCTCTAAAAACCTTACAAAAATTTAAATAAAATATATGAAATTTTAAGTAGTTAAGCTTGATTTTAGAAAAACTGGACAAAAAAAATGACAGTGAAAATCTTTCACAAACTTTAGACCTAAAAAATTCTAAGTTATTGATAAATCGTAATTAAACTGATATTTTTCAGCTTTAAAACTTCAGTCTATTAGAGGAAAATTTCATGGCCAATTACGATCTTGATACTCTTCGTCACTCATGTGCACATGTGATGGCGCAAGCTATTTGCGAGCTTTACCCAAAAGATAATGTAAAACTCGGAATTGGACCCACCATTGAGCATGGTTTTTATTACGACATCGATATGGACACTCGTCTGCAAGATGAAGATCTTAAATCTATAGAAAAAAAGATGAAAGAAATTATTAAACGTGGTGATGAAGTCACGCGTTTTGAAGTTTCTAGAGAAGAAGCTGTGAAGGTGTTCGCCGAGCGAGGACAAGATTATAAATTGGAACTTATTAGAGATCTTCCTGAAGGTGAAACCATCTCTTATTATACTCAAGGTGATCATTTTATTGATCTATGTCGTGGGCCTCATGTTGAAACAACAAAAGAATTAAATTTTAATTTCAAATTACTTCATACAGCGGGAGCTTACTGGCGAGGCGATGAAAAAAGGCCTATGCTTCAAAGAGTCTATGCAGCATGCTTTGAAACGAAGGAACAATTAAAAGAGCATCTCCACTTTCTTGAAGAAGCCAAGAAAAGAGACCACAGAAAACTTGGAAAGGAACTTGAATTATTTCTTTTTGATCCTGCAGCTCCCGGCTCTCCATTCTTTGAGCCTAAAGGAACCATTGTATATAATGAGCTGATAGAATTTATCCGCAGAATCTATAGAAAATTTGATTATAAAGAAGTGATCACGCCTCAAGTGTTAGATGTCGAATTATGGAAAACATCAGGGCATTACGAAAACTATTCTGAAGATATGTTTTTTACTCACGATGACCACCGGGAGATGGCGATAAAGCCTATGAATTGTCCCTGTCATATGTTGATGTATAAGCATAAGCAATATTCTTATCGCGACCTCCCCCTGCGTTTTGCTGATTTTGGCAGACTCCACAGAAATGAGAGAAGTGGAACACTTGCTGGTTTAACCAGAGTGCGGACTTTTTGCCAGGATGATGGACATATTTTTATGAAACAAGAAGATATTCAAGAAGAAATCTCTCGCCTGCTAGATATGTATCTTATTTGTTATGAACATTTTGGTTTTAAGAATATTAAAATTGGACTTTCAACCCGACCTGAAAAAAAGGTGGGAGATGATAAACTTTGGGACAAAGCTGAAAAAGCCCTAGAAGAAGCCTTGGAAAAATCTGGTCACAAATTTCATGTTAATGAAGGAGATGGGGCTTTCTATGGACCAAAAATTGATATCCAAATATCAGATGCCATCGGCAGGGACTTTCAACTGGGTACAGTGCAATTAGACTTTAACCTTCCTGAGAGATTTGATTTAAAATTTAAAAACACCGAAGGGAATGAAGAAAGACCTGTGGTTTTACATAGAGCTTTACTGGGTTCTCTTGAGAGATTTTTTGGAGTCTATCTTGAGCATATCGCAGGTATTTTTCCCTTTTGGCTTGCTCCTGAACAAGTGGTGATTGTACCTGTGAACAACGAAGCTCATGCAGAGTATGCCCTTGAAGTTGAAAAATTACTTAAAGAAAATGATATCCGAGTTAAATGTGATCTAAGTAATGAAACCTTAGGTAAAAAAACAAGAACACATCAAAAGGCTAAAGTTCCTTTTATGTTGGTTCTTGGTGATCAAGAAGCCAATTCAAAAACGGTTAACTTAAGAGCGTATGGCTCTAGAGAAACAAACGAGTTAACTCAGAAAGAACTCCTGGATAAGCTTCTAGAGCTACAAAAAGAAAAGACACCTCCCAAACTAAGAGACATGAATGCATAATATACTCTTACTGACAGGAGGCGGAGGAACAGAACACGAGATATCAATCATCTCTGCTCAGTATATAAAGTCCCAAATTGATAAAGAGCGCTTTAACATCATTGAAGTTGAAATCAACAAACAAAAAGATTGGATATGGAATGGTCAAAAGTCTGAGCTTAGTTTTGATCAACATTTAAAGACAAGAAAAGAAAAAATAAAAATAGATGCCGTTATTCCTTGTCTTCACGGTTTTCCTGGTGAGACAGGAGATATTCAAGGAATGTTGGAAGTCCTAGGGATCCCCTTTCTTGGCTGTGGATCTCAAGGAAGTATTTTTTGTTTCAACAAACTTGTAACGAAATTATTATTAGAAAACGCTGGTTTAAAAACCACTCCTTTTCTCAATATCAATCCTGCACACTATAAAGATGAAGCCGAACTCTTTTTAGAAACTCACGGCGACATCTTTGTCAAAGCAACTAATCAAGGTAGCTCTGTAGGTTGTTATAAAATTACAGGTCAAAATAAAGAGCTCTTACACCAAAGAATTAAAGAAGCCCTTACCCTTTCCTCCTATGTTATTCTTGAAAAAGCAGTGGTTGGCCGAGAGCTGGAACTCTCTGCGTTCGAATTCAATAATGAGGTCCACTTAACCAAGCCAGGAGAAATCCTAACCGGTAGTGAGTTTTACGATTATGAGGATAAATACTCTGAACAAAGTACAGCTAAAACGATAGTTGAAGCTGAGAACATTCCCAGGGATGTCTTAGGTCAAATTTTTGAGCAAGCTAAAACAGCTTTTGCTGCCCTCCAAATTCGACACCTGGCCAGAATAGATTTCTTTTACTCGGTTGAGGGTGAAGTCTTTATTAATGAGGTTAATACTTTTCCAGGGCATACGAAAATATCAATGTTTCCTATGATGATGGAAAACTACGGAGTTAAGTACTCGGATTTTATTAATCAACATTTATATCATTTGGTGCAAAAACATTAGCCTGATATAATAAGGGCATGAAGCTCTCAGCAACTCAACAGCATAGACTTAACCTTGAACTCAAACCTATCTTTATAGGTCAACTTATTGTTCTCGATGAACTCACTCAACCAGCTTTCTCCTTTGAACAAGGAGAATATAAACTTGCTCATGCTGCAGGCAAATCCCTGACTAAAGAATTTATTGCTCATTATGCAAAAAATATTGGAAAGAATATTTTCGTCTATCAAGAGGATTACCGCTCTATAAACTTCAGTCTCAAAGATGAGCTGACAAAAATGACTCGGTCCTTATCCATCGGAGACATAACAAAGAATGCCTCCAGGCAAGTCAATTTTCTCACCATGCAAATGGCGAATATTTACAAAAATCCTTATGATGATGAACTCCTTTCTCATCAATTTCAAAACTCTAAAAATTTAAGTACTCTCCTTCTTAATAACAAGGGCATTCACAGAGATATATATCACAGTCTTGCCAAGCAATCTTTTCATTACACTCACAAACAACCCATGCTTTCATCCATTTTGGTTTTGAGTTTTATGCAGTCATTAAAACAGTTTTCAGACAAAGAAATTCAAAACTTTTTTTTAGCGAGTTATTTTAAAGACATTGGAATGAGTTTTATACCCAGAGAGAAGTTTGAACTCTCTAATCTGAGTGACTTCGACAAAACCTTATTTTCAGAGCATTCAGAAAACTCGATGAAACTACTCAATGGTCGAGTGCCTTTGAATCAAGGGCAGCTTAACTTGATTAAAAATCATCACTATTTAAATCTTAAAATTCAAGCTCTCGTACGCAATGAAGTCTATCATGCTGATCAAGAATTCTTATCTGGTATTGAGTCTGCCATAGTGAGCACTTTAGATATCCTTGTGGCCATGACCAGTGAAAGACCCTACAGAGAAGCCCTCTCCCATTATAAAGCTTTAGAGTTTTTAAAACGAGTGATCTCCGACGAGTACCCTCAGGAGTTTAAGTTCTTAGTTGTCTTTATTAAAAACTTTTTTCAATCGTAAATTTTCCTTTTCAATCCATCTCTAATATTTAAAAATATTCTTAAGCATTGGAAGCTGAAACAATTTGCTATTTATTCTAAGGAGGGAATACATGGCCTTGCAACAAGAAGTTAGTCCACTAACTGGAATTATCGCCGAAGAAAACGTCGTCATTGATTTTGGAGAACATGAAGGTAAGTCTGTATTAGAAGTAGCAGATACTTGTCCTGATTTTTACCATTATCTCGTTTCTCAAAGAGAGGAAGGAAATTTTTCTATTCGTAGAACGAAAGATAAAATTTTCAGACTCTATGTACACAAACCAACATTAAACTAAATTAACGGGAGATGAATCTTTTTTTGCTTTCAGTATTGGGGCTTATAGGTATTCATCTCCGTTATTACTTCGACCAATTTTTCTTAAATCAACATTCACCTTTTCCCCTATCAACTTTTACCGCTAATACCTTGGGGTGTGCCCTAGCCGGGATCGTTGCGGCTTATAGTTTAGCCAAAGGCCATAATGCTTACACGACTGCACTTCTGGTTGGACTTTGCGGGGGACTCACGACTTTTTCAAGCTATATTCTTCACTTTATCAAAATGATGGAAAATGGTTTTCATGTAAAAGGATTGAGCTTTCTAATCTTGAGTCCGGTTGTCGGCATTCTCGTATTATGGATAACTTATAGCTTTTCTAAAAGATTTTTGGGCCAATAAATAAAAGTCTTACATCTCTATTTTTTTATCAACAAACCCTTTTCACAGAAGCTATAATTGAGCCAAAGGTAAAGTGACAGGAGTTATTTATGAAAAAAGGATTTTTACTAATACCCTTTGCAACGATGGCATTGGCCCAAGATTATCAAATCCATGTATTAAAAGAAAATGAAACACTCTCTGAGTTGTTGAAAGCAAGAGGTTATGTCCCTCTCTATGGAGATGAAAATTGGGTACAAAAAACTTTAGAGATGAATCATCTCACCATGGAAAGTGCTCGTAAAATTAAAAAAGGTTTTCCGATTATTCTGCCTAAAAAACCAGAAGTCGCTGAAATTGAAATAGAAGAACTTAAAGAAGATATTGTTTCTACAAAAAAAGCAGCTGTGATCAGACGAGGTCTTTTTGGTAACACAATTTCAGATCATCAAAACGTTTTTCTTGAACTCGATTATTACACCAACTCCATTGAAACGGGCAGTGATAGTATTGCCATGAATGAAAATTATGGTTTAGGAGTAAGAGTGGATGGTCTTAACGATTATGCCATTGGGAACTTAACTTATAATTATTATGGTTCTATGTTTGTATATACTCATGGGTCAGGGCAGTTTGAAAAAGAAAACGATTTTTCAGCAAGCTTTGAACCTACATACCGAGCACAAACTGGAATACGAATCAACGCACCCGAGATTGGTTTTGAGTTCGGGCCTGAAGTTCTCCTCGAAGAAAGATCGAGAATTTTTCAAGAAGAGGACGAGTATCAAATTGGTAGAGATCGTACCGGTTGGTTAGGCTTTAGAGCCGCTAAGACTTATGATATAGATCATTTACAATATATCACTCATATCACCTATTCTCGAAAAGTTTTACAGCAAACAATTGATGGTACAGATATCTTTGCTGCTTCTGATGTATCAGCAGGGGTCAAAGTCAATCTTAGTCATGATTATTATTTTGGTCTCGATGCTCACTCAACACAATATGACAATATTGGTGTGAAAAGAGAAAATGGTTTCGGTCTCAATTTTAGTTATAATTTAAAGTAGGTCCATTATGAAAATATTACTTATTATTTTAAGCGTTCTCATTGTCTTCTCTTGTAAAGACGGAATTCAACAAAGTAAAAAAGAAGTTCAAAATACAGAAGCATTTTGTCCTGAACCAAACCCTGAACTTGAGCCAACCCAAATTGAGTTTTCGGGTATTTCAGAGATTTCTGATGTACAGACCACATCTCTTAAAGTTTCTTGGGAACATAAAGAAGGAATTCATCAATACCATGTGATCCGTATTGAAAAAATTGGACGTCAAAGAAAGCGTACGATTGTAGCCACTGTCAGTGCTCCTGACTCAGAAAAGGTGATCACTGGACTAGTCCCCAATACTGAATATAGCTTTATGATCAGGGCCATAGATAACGAAGGATTTATTGACAGCAATACCCGAAAGCTTTCTGCCACTACCCTTGATTGGCCAAACTTTGCCAACCTTAAATCTCTTTACTTTAATGGCGCTCAATCTCTCAACCTCTCTGCAAGTAATATCTTTGATAACAGTGGCAGAATATCTTTCTCACTGTGGTTCAAAACTGCAACTCAGCCAACAACCGATAGCAGATTAATCACCTTTCACAGAGGCGACTTAAATGCAGGTGCGGCCCTAAGTGTGGCAGTACAAGATGACTTGATAAAATTTCTCTACGCCGATAGCAGCAAGACTCTTCGAACTGTAGCAGTTAAGGCTAACTATGCTGATAATAATTGGCATAATATTATTGTCACTTATAACAATACAGCATTTGGATTTTATCTCGATGGTCAACTCATTCAAATGGCAACTGATACATTTAGTGGCTTTGGAAGTTTCCCACTCTCAATAGCTTCTTACTCAGGCATCCAAAAAGGATTTGTGGGTAATATAGACGAAGTTGCCATCTTTAATGCTCCCCTTGGCACACCTGATGTTACGGCCATTTATAACGGAGGTAGCGCGGACGATCTCACCACACTTCCCTCTCAAAGCTCTCTTGTGACATGGCTTCGAAATGGTGACAACGTGAACGATTCGGAAACTCAGGTTGAAGATAACCAAGGAACAAATCACGCAGGAACTCTTAACATTACAAGTTCTTCATATCAAGCAAGCGCTCCTTAAGACTCAGTCTTAGGAGCACTTGCTTCATTTTCTATCTTTTCAATATGTTTTAATATATTTTCTCGAGCGTAGGGTAATAATTTTCGGGAAAGATCAAAGTAAATAATCCCAAGCATATCATCAACAGACTTACCTTGATTCATCAAATCTTTAATTTGGTTTTCTCGATATTTTCTATGCTCAAGAGTTTTTTCTAAAATATAAGTTCCCCCCAAAGCTATTCCGTGGGAAGGGATCACACAATGAGGGCCTAGGGAAATAACTTTTTCAAGAGAGTGCATATACTTTTGCATATCTCCCTCCTCTCCCCCAACAACGACTGTTCCTATACCTTGGAAAAGATCGCCGACAAAACACCATTTTTTAGATTCAGGGATAAGACCTAATTGTCCCTCATCATGACCTGGAATCTCTATGACCCCTACATCCTCACCTAGCCATGAAGTAACGACATCTCCTTCTTTTAAATACTCAATTTGAGACTTTTGAAAATAATCTTGACCATATTTCTGTAAACAACGTTTATGACAGTCAGGAGAAAGATAAATAGGTAGGTTAAAATACTCTGCAATTTCAGGGGCCATTTCATGATGATCTTTGTGATGGTGGGAGAGCATCAACCCTTTAAGCTGGAATTTTTTTAACTCTTCTAATAAAGATCTATATTCATCCACATTTTTGGGTGAAGGATCAATCAGAATTTTTTCTTGCCCTCCAATGATAAAAGCATTGGTTCTACTTGCAGGGGGAAGAGTATTCGACAGAGGCATGTATTGGATAACACCTCTGAGAGGTTCGATAAAGGGGATTTTCCCCACTTCTCTAAGGTCAAAATCAATCACTTGAGAGAACTTCGTATTGTTGGAGAGCTCTTCTATAACTTTTCTTATGGGATAAATAAGAAGTCTTTTGCCAAAGTTATACTCCCTTAAAAGTGAGCCCGCATCAAGCCATTGCCCTAGTTTTGCCTCATTACTATCCAATATAAAATCAATTTTCTTTTTTAATATAATTCTATAGAAGTGAGCTTCATACCTTCTTGGATTATAGTTAGGGCTGGTGGCGATAGCGATTTTATCGATAGCTTCTATTTGCCCGGATTTTTGTAATTCAATGACATCTATCCCTAGCTCTTCTTTTGCTTCTCTATAGAGTGTATTGAGAAGAGTTTGGTCAAGTGTTTCGGCTTGGTCTTCAGCATCGACCTTTCCCCCTGGAAAGGCTGTATAGCCAGGAAAAGCCCTCAGGTGGTTATGCCTAATAATAGTAAAAATATCTTTGCCTTGAACGATAACTAATGAGACTGCTTTTCTAATATCTGTCATGTGAAAATTATACCAAAAAAAATCCCCCTATTCAGGGGGATGCTGTTCTTTTTTAAATTTATTGTTAAATTATCCAACTAATCTTAATGCATTTTGACCTTGAGCATTAGCTTGAGCTAAAACTGCAGTTCCTGCTGAATTAAGGATTTGGTTTCTAGCATTATCTGCAGATACTTTAGCGTAATCTACATCTCTAATTCTAGAATTAGCAGCTGAGAGGTTTTCTTTCGTAATTTGTAAATTATTACTGGTAGAAATTAATCGGTTTTGAACCGCCCCTAAACTTGCTCTTTGCCCAGAGACAAGCTCACCTGCTTTATCTAATTTTTCAAGCGCATTCTGAGCATCTTCTTTAGTCGTCACTGTTAAGTCTTCAATTCCTAAAGAAGAAAGCTTGGCATTTTTTTCTGAAACATCATAAGAAATTCTATCTTGGAAATCATCATTCTTTGTTCCAATTTGAAAATCTAACTTGTCTCCTTCACCATTGAGAAGTTTGATACCATTGAACTCAGTTACATTGGCAATTCTTTCGACTTCTTGTTTTAAGTTCTGGTACTCCATGTTGGTAAAGCCTCTTTCAGTGTCTCCGACAGTATCAGAAGCAGCTTGAATAGAAAGCTCTCTTAATCTTGTAATGATGTTTGAGATTTCATCAAGTCCACCTTCAGCAACTTGAACGAGAGAAATACCGTCGTTCGCGTTTCTGTTGGCCTGATCTGTTGATCGAATTTGACCTTTCATTTTTTCACTAATGGCCAATCCAGCTGCATCATCAGCTGATTTTGTAATACGAGAACCTGAAGACATTTTAGCTAAAGTGTTCTCTGAATCTCTACTATTCCTAGATAATGATCTTTGAGCAGATAGAGATGAAATGTTGGTATTAATACGGAAACCCATATTACCTCCTTGTCACAAATCGTTCTCTCATTCCTTGAACTTCTAGCCCGTATCCTCTGGCCTAGATGGACATGATGTCCTAAGCGATGGTTTATAAAATAAGTGTCTAATTACTTTAGACCTTTCACTTACTCTTCGACGCTCTAAAATATTTCTTTATAAATAAAAAGGATTTTTAGGAAAAAAAATCCATCTTTATCGCTTTTAGCATGTATTTTCAATAGATTAGTAGATTAGAGAGGGAGGATAAATTTCCGGTTTTTTTACAAAACAAGAGGCCAGCGTTGCACTGGCCACCCACTATAAAGCAAATGTTTGATCTTCTTCATCGAAAGAATCGGCATAAATAAATTTTTCAATTCTTTTGATGTATACTTTTGAAGCTTCAATTTTTGCTTTTTCAAATTGGTCTTGATCGACCTTACCGATAACCATAACTGGATCGCCCTCTCTGAGAGCATCAGTATTCGCGCGATTTTCATCGTCATCAACTTCAACTCTTATGGCGGATTCACCAGACTTGGTCACCAATAGAAAAGAATAGCTCTTTAAATTATCTACATACCCTTCTACAACGATATGATTGCCGTCGTTCATGTCATAAAAAACTTGGGCACTCAAAGAACATGTAAATAGTAGTGTGAGCAAAGTGAATAAATTTTTAAACATTAAACCTCCTACATCTATTATAGCAAGAGATCTAATTAAAAAAAATTGTATATATGATTAGTTGTATATTAGGAAATTGTTATAAGTAGCTTGTAGCCTAACTGTTTTACAACGAAACGTATTGCAGGTTAAAGTTAGCTTTGACAAATTCTTATCAAAAAACTTCGTCTCTTCAACAGTCAGGTTACAAGCCTATACTGGTTTTATGTAAGGCCTCTCCCTTGCGAGAGAGACCTAGAATCATAACTAACCTAGTAATCTTAAGGCACCTTGCCCATTTGCATTTGCTTGTGCTAATACCGCAGTACCAGCTTGATTAAGAATATTATTTTTAGCATTCTCAGCAGAGATTTGAGCATAATCTACGTCTCTGATTCGAGAGTTTGCAGCAGATAAATTCTCTTGAGTTATCTGCAAGTTATTTGTTGTTGAAACAAGTCTGTTTTGAATGGCACCTAGAGCCGCTCTTTGTCCGGAAATAGTTTCAATTGCTTTATCAATATTACTGAGTGAATTCTGTGCATTTTCTTTACTTACAACATCAATTTCACCAATATTTAAACTGCCCAATGAAGAATCAGTCATTTTTGCATCAAATGAAATTCTATCTTGGAATGAATCGTTATTTGTTCCAATTTGGAAATCAATAACTTCTCCTGTTCCATTAAGAAGTTTTCTTCCGTTGAACTCTGTTACTTCAGAAATTCTTTGAATTTCTGATTTAAGCTGTTGATACTCCATGTTGGTGAAGCCTCTTTCAGTATCACCTACAGTATCAGAAGCTGCTTGGATAGAGAGTTCTCTTAGACGTGTCAACATGTTTGAGATCTCGTTTAAACCACCCTCTGCTGTTTGTACCATTGAAACACCATCATTTGCGTTTCTTTCAGCTTGTGCACTTGAACGAATTTGTGCTTTTAACTTTTCACTGATTGCTAATCCAGCTGCATCATCAGCTGCCTTAGAAATTCTACTCCCAGATGACATTTTAGAAAGTGTGTCCGTTTGACTACGGTTAACTTGTGATAATGATCTTTGAGCAGCAATAGAACTTACGTTAGTGTTGATTCTAAAACCCATTTCTTACTCCTTGAAGTGGACTAAACAATGTGTCTTTCTTGACACTCACTCCATCCACGGAGTTGATGAGCTTCCTGCCCGATTACCTTTGCCCGGTTAGTTATTATGATTCCCTCACTCACAATCCCTGTGAGATGAAGTACTAACCTCTTCGAGCAATGGGAAAAAAAGTTTTGGAAAAAGATATTATTATTTGAAGGGGGAAAAAAATGCCCCCTCAAGAATGAGGGGGCAGAGGGTATTTATGTGTTAGCCAATAAGCCTAAGTGCGTTTTGTCCTTGTGCATTCGCTTGAGAGAGTACTGCAGTACCAGCTTGATTAAGAATATTATTCTTGGCATTCTCAGCGGATACTTTAGCATAGTCGACATCTCTAATACGAGAGTTCGCTGCAGATAAGTTCTCACTTGTGACTTCTAGGTTGCTACTCGTAGAGATTAATCTATTTTGTATCGCCCCTAAGTTCGCTCTTTGACCAGAAATTTGCTCTGAAGCTTTATCAATCATAGCGAGAGCTTCTTGTGCTCCAGCTTTAGAGCCAACAGATATATCAGAGATACCTAAGGCATCAACTCCAGCATTTGCTTTACCTGTGTCATAAGATATACGATCTTGAAAGTCATTATTATTCACACCAATTTGAAAATCAACTTGACCACCTTCTCCATTGAGAAGTTTTTTACCATTAAATTCAGTAACCTCAGAGATACGCTGAATTTCTGATTTGAGTTGTTGATATTCCATATCTGTAAAGCTTCTTTCAGTATCCCCTACTGTATCCGAAGCAGATTGAATGGAGAGCTCTCTTAGCCTTGTCAGCATATTAGAGATTTCGTTTAGTCCACCTTCAGCTGTTTGTACCATTGAGATACCGTCATTTGCGTTTCGATTTGCTTGGTTCGTTGAACGAATTTGACCTTTGAGTTTTTCACTAATGGCCAATCCAGCGGCATCGTCAGCAGATTTAGTAATTCTAGTACCTGAAGACATTTTTGCTAAAGTGCTTTCACTTGCTTTTCCGACTTTTGAAAGAGATCTTTGAGCGGCGATTGATGATACGTTGGTATTAATACGGAAACCCATATTATATTCCTCCTTGGAAAGTTTGAATCATCCCGATACACTTATCTCAATACCTTTTGAGACAAGTCTAGCATTCTGCTATGGTCTTGGTTAATTATGATCCTGCGATGAAGCAGGTAAGATATTTATCGACCCTCATGAAAAATTCTTAATGAAAAATCGGTAATTTTTTCCACTTTTTTTTACAAGCATTCTCATCCCAGTGAAAATGCTAAAAATGTTAAGAGAGCTTTATTTATCGGTATTCTTCATAAGGAAGATCAGACTTGGGAACCCATTTATTTAAATCAACTTGAACCGAATCAGAAAATTCTTCCGGAGCATAGTCGTCTTCAAAAATCTGGATTTTAGCATATGTAAGCGGAGTATTATTTTGATCATGAGAAAGATCTAAGTTGACCATTCTGGTCCATGTCCCTGTATTTAAAAATTTAGTTCCATCACTGTATTCTCTAAAGATGGGCTCATGGGTGTGCCCTACAATCAGGACTTTTGCATCTGGCTTTTCAAAGAAAAAATTCCGAGTGAGCTCTTCATAATCTTGAAAAAGGGTTAACTCACTTATCACCTCTTCTAGGATGCGACTCCAACTTAATTTAAGGCGATAAATGCGCATAAAACGTATCATGAAGTAGAAATAGGCATTCGCGATTATAAACCTGAGTATAAAAAATGTATCAAAAATAAGCCCATGTTTAACAAAAGTTGTCACAGGTCTGACAGCATTAACATGGTCTCTTTCTTGTTTGTACTTATTAATAACGTGGGTCACATAATAAGAGCCCCAAGGAGGAATAAAGTATTTTATGCCCGTATTTGATTCAACAATTGAGCTTTTCTCATCGAAATTGTGCAAAGATTCATACTCATGTCCATGTTGGATATAAACTCCAGTGGTAGGAGTATAGAGGGACAACTCATTAGAAATTTTTATTTTTTCTTGCACCGTCTCTGGAAATCTTGCAATAAAACGCTCTTTGAGTGAATCAAATAAAAGTTCTGCATCATGATTACCAATAATATAAACAACATTTTTATTTTTAGCGGCTAAAAAGTCAGAAAGAGCATCAAACACTTCTGGATGAGCCTTGAGGATCAGGTCAAGCTTATAAAGAGCCGCTTTCTCACTCCAGTACTCATCATCAAAGAAAGGGACATGGGGGACGGCCAAAAGGTCGACAAAGTCCCCGTTGATGATCAACTCAACTGGTTTTGAGGCGTACTCTCCGGTAGAGTAAAAATGAAAGAAATCAACTAATTCTTTATCTGAATGAAAATCTTCAAGATGATTTTTGCGTCCACTAATCTCGTGCCCTGCACTCAAATGCAGGTCACTAATGACCAGAACAACTTTTTTGGCTTTTTTACTTCTTCTCAGGAACTTCATAGGGCTTTTGTTCAAATCTCAATTCAACGGCTTCAAAAGGCGGTGCCACCGGTACATAAAAGAGCTTTTTTACTTTTGAGTAATCGATTTGAACGACCTCCTGTCCTTCAGGTTTCAAGACAAAACGTTTGAGAACTTTATCTTCTGAACGTATTTCAGAGATAATTTTATCAAATGTCTCATTTTTAACTATTATACTCACAAAAGAGACTTTTTTTAATGGGGAGGTAACTTTTATCTTTCTATCTGAAACTTCTACAATAAAAGAGTCTTTATATTCTGCAAAAACAGATACTGAAAATAAAAGCATAAATACGATCGAAGTTCTCATAAAATAATCCTTAATTCAGTGAGCTCTTTAATTTCATCTCGAAAACCAGCAGCTGCTTCAAAATCTAATTCTCTTGAAGCTTCTTTCATCTTCACTTTGAGTTCTGCGATTTTTTTATCCAATTGCTCAAGGGATAAATCAGTTATAAAAGAGTCTTCTTTTTGGCGTTTCGACTTGGATTTCTTATTACCTCGAAGAACTTCAATCACACCACCTGAAATATTCTTGGCCACTGTAGTAGGTATTATACCATTTTTCTCATTATATTCAGCCTGGCGAATTCTTCGATCTTGAGTGGTTTCTATAGCCATTTTCATACTCTTCGTTATTTTGTAAGCATAGAGGATAACCCTCCCCTCTGAATTCCTAGCCGCACGGCCGATAGTTTGAATAAGAGATCTGGTAGACCTCAAAAAGCCTTCTTTATCCGCATCCAAAATGGCTACGAGTGCAACTTCAGGTAAATCAAGTCCCTCTCTCAAAAGGTTAATCCCTACTAAGATATCAAACTCACCTTCTCTTAATTCTTTAAGAATTTCCATTCGCTCTAGAGTGTCTATATCTGAGTGCAGATATTTAACTTTAAGCCCCACACTTTTGTAATAACTCGTTAATTCTTCGGCCAGCTTCTTAGTAAGAGTCGTGACGAGAACTCTGAAACCTGACTTAATAGTTTTCTTGGCTTCAATAAGAAGATCATCAACTTGTTTACCAGCATCTTTTACTTCTATAACTGGATCAAGGAGACCAGTGGGTCTGATAATTTGTTCGACAAACTCTCCTTGAGTTTGTTTCATTTCGTAGTCTGCAGGGGTTGCGGATACGTATAGAACTTGATCTTGCTTGGCTTCAAACTCATTAAATTTAAGCGGCCTATTATCGAGGGCACTTGGCAGTCTAAAACCGTATTCAACGAGATTCATTTTACGGGCCCTATCTCCACGATACATCCCTCCCACTTGCGAACAAGTGATATGAGATTCATCTATGATCATAAGAAAATCATCTCCAAAATAATCGATGAGTGTAGGAGGTGGTTCACCAGGGGCCATGCCTGTTAAATGCCGTGAGTAATTTTCTATTCCTGAACAAAACCCCATCTCTTCCAACATCTCAAGATCGAGCATAGTTCTTTGCTCAAGCCTTTGATGTTCTACTAACTTCATCTCACCTTGGAGCTCTTGGAGTCTTTCTCGCAACTCAACTTGAATGGTTTTAATCGCTTTTTTTAATCTGTCATCACCTACAACATAATGACTGGAAGGATAGATAGTGACCTTGTTGAGCTTATCCAGAATTTTTCCGCGCAGTGGATCCACAATAAAGATGCCATCAATTTCATCGTCAAAAAATTCTACTCGTATGACATTACTGTCTTCATAAGCAGGAAAAATTTCAACAGTGTCCCCGCGTACTCGAAATTTTCCTCTAGAAAAATCGATATCATTTCTTTGGTATTGAATGGAGACTAGTTTTTTTAGAAAATCATCTCTCTCTATAGTGTCTCCTAGAAAAAGTTTGATTTTCATGCCTAAGTATTCTTCAGGAGACCCAATACCATAAATACAACTAACACTTGCCACCACAATCACATCATCGCGCTCGAGTAAACTTCGCGTAGCGGAGTGCCTGAGCTTATCTATTTCATCATTGATGGATGAATCTTTTTCTATATAAGTATCTGTGCCTGGAACATAAGCTTCTGGCTGATAATAATCATAATAAGAAACGAAATACTCAACAGCATTATGGGGAAAGAAATCTCTAAACTCACTAAACAGTTGAGCGGCCAGAGTTTTATTAGGAGCAAGGATCAGGGTTTTCTTTCCCATTTTTTGTATAAGATTGGCCATGGTAAAAGTTTTACCTGAACCTGTGACACCGAGAAGAGTTTGAAACTTTTCTTTGTTTGCAAATGCCTTATACAGCTTTTCAATAGCTTGAGGCTGATCCCCAGTAGGTTTGAATTTTGATTCTAAATTAAACGTATTTTCCAAATGAGTATTCCAAATTTATGCTTGCCAATTCCCACTATTTTAAGGAATCTATTACAGATTGACACTCATAGAATATATATGAAAAACACACCGCAAAGCACAATTCACTTGTACCCTTTCAAACCTGCGGCATTCTATTTTCAAAAATCGACATTTTTAACTAACAAGGAGCAAGGTAATAAAACATCTGACCAGTATTAAATCGTTGTCAGCTAACCAAATTCTCTCTTTATTCGAGAGAGCTTCCTATTTTTCCCATCTCATTGAAACAAAAGCTAGAATTCCAAAATTTTTGGAAGATAAAGTCGTGGCCAATTTATTCTTTGAAAACTCGACAAGAACTAGATTTTCCTTTGAAGTTGCTGCCAAAAGGCTGGGGGCCACGGTTTTAAATTTTGATGCGGAAAGCTCATCCATGCGCAAAGGTGAAACCCTTTATGATACTTTAAAATTTTTTGAAGCTATTGGTATTGATATCGGAATTATAAGACATTCTGATGATTCTTATATTGAAACCCTTAAAGATAAACATCGTTTCTCAATCATTAATGCTGGGGCGGGAAAAAATGAACATCCCAGTCAATCCCTACTTGATCTTTATACGATTGAGCAGGAGTTTAAAAAATTAGATGGACTCACCATCACTATCTGTGGAGATATTGCAAGCTCAAGAGTGGCCAAATCAAATATTGATGCTCTTGAAAAATTTAATTGCAAAATCAATCTCTGTGGTCCGGAGGATTTGCTGCCTTCTGCGAAACAAATTCCAGAACATTGCCGATTGGCAAAAATTGACGATGTTCTCCCTGACTCAGACGTGGCCATGTTTTTAAGAGTGCAACATGAGCGACATAATCTTTATGAACTTAACATCGATAACTATAATCGTGACTTTGGACTAAACTCCCAAAGAATAAAGAATCTCAAACCCAGCGGGATTATCATGCATCCCGGTCCTTTTAATCGAGATGTTGAAATAAGTACTGAACTCATAGAACACGAACAATCAAGAATATTTAAACAAAAAGAAAATGGCGTTTATGTCAGGATGGCCATTTTGGAGTGGATTTTAAATGAGTAAACATGAAAATATTTATCTTTACCTAGAAGATGGAACTGAATTATGTGGCAAGTCCTTTGGCCATAAGCCAGAAAAACCCATACCAGCTGAACTTGTTTTTAACACTTCTATGTGGGGCTATCAGGAAATCTTCACGGATCCATCTTATTGTGATCAGGCCATCGTCATGACTTATCCTCTCATTGGGAATTATGGAATTAATTTTGACGATAATGAATCGATCACTCCTCATCTCAGTGCGGTCATCGTCAAAGAATATTGTGAAGAAGCTTCAAATTTTCGCAATGAAATGTCTCTAAGTACATTTTTACAAAACAAAAATGTGCCAGGGATCTCGGATCTCGACACGCGTTTTTTAACCAAGGCCATCAGAAAAGAAGGGGCCATGAAATGTCTTATTTCCATGACTTCTTTAAATAAAAACGAAGTTGAAGATTTATTAAAGCCTGATCTTCGTCAAGATCAAATAGCGAGAGTTAGTACTAAAGCTATTTCACACTTTCCAAAAAACGGAGGCACACGTGTTGTGCTGATAGATTTTGGATTTAAGAAAAATATTCTTGAATCTCTCCTCAAAAGAGATTGTGATGTTTTTGTCGTGCCTTATGATACAGATTTCGAGACGATCCAAGACCTTCACCCTCAAGGGATTATGCTCTCTAATGGTCCTGGTGATCCAAAAAGTATTGAAAAAGTAATCCCTACCATCCAAAAACTGCAAGATCACTACCCTCTTTTCAGTATTTGTATGGGACATCAAATATTCGCTCTGGCCAATGGAGCTAACACCACAAAAATGAAGTTTGGGCATAGAGGAGCTAATCACCCGGTAAAAGATTTTATAAAAGATCGGGTTTATATCACCTCCCAAAACCATGGTTATTGTGTCGATGAAGCATCTATTGCTCAAACCCAGCTTGAAGTCACTCAAATTAATCTTAACGATAAAACGATAGAAGGTTTAAAACATAAAACCAAACCAGCTTTCTCTGTGCAATACCACCCAGAAGCTAGTCCTGGACCCAATGATACCAAATATCTCTTTGATGATTTTATGACATTAATAAGGAAGGAAAACTCTCATGCCCAAAGATAAGCAAATTAAAAAAGTTCTCGTCATTGGCTCTGGTCCCATTATTATTGGTCAAGCCGCTGAATTTGACTACTCTGGAACCCAAGCGTTGAGGTCTCTAAGAGAGGAAGGAATTGAAACAATTCTTATTAACTCAAATCCTGCGACCATCATGACAGACAGTGAGATGGCAGACAAAGTTTACCTAGAGCCACTTACTCCTGAATTTGTAAAAAAAATAATTATTAAAGATAAACCGGATGCAGTTCTTCCTACTCTCGGTGGGCAGACGGGACTTAACTTAGCTTTAACACTGGCCCGAGAAGGATTTTTTGCCAAAGAAAATGTCAGACTTCTCGGTGTTAATCTCGAGACCATCGAAAAAGCTGAAGATCGTGAACAGTTTAAACAACTGATGATCAGCCTTGGTGAACCTATTCCTGAGAGCAAGACAGTCAATACCATGGAAGAAGCTCTCGCCTTTAAAGAAACCTGCGGGTTGCCTCTTATTATTCGACCGGCGTTCACCTTGGGAGGAACCGGAGGAGGTATTGCTTATACGGAGAGCGAGTTCCTGAGCATCGTCAAAAGTGGTTTAAGTAACTCACCTATCCATCAATGTCTGATTGAAAAAAGTATTGCTGGTTATAAAGAAGTTGAATACGAAATTATAAGAGATAAAAAAGATAACTGTATCGTTGTTTGTAATATGGAGAATATTGACCCCGTTGGCATACACACCGGAGACAGTATCGTCGTAGCCCCTTCTCAAACTTTAAGTGATAGAGATCATCAAATCCTTAGAGATTGTTCTCTTAAAATAATCAGGGCCCTTAAAATCGAAGGGGGTTGTAATGTCCAGCTTGCCATGGACCCTCATAGCTTTAATTATTACGTGATTGAAGTAAACCCCAGAGTTTCCAGATCATCAGCCCTGGCTTCTAAGGCCACTGGCTATCCTATCGCCCAGGTCGCGACCAAAATTGCTATTGGTTATGCCATGGATGAGATTATCAACCCTATCACTCAAAACACTTATGCTTGTTTTGAGCCGACTCTCGATTATGTTGTGACCAAAATTCCTCGCTGGCCTTTTGATAAGTTTCATAGTGCCAATAGAAAACTTGGAACACAGATGATGGCCACTGGTGAAGTCATGGCCATTGGAAGGACCTTTGAAGAATCTCTTTTAAAAGGAGTGCGAGGTTTAGAAATTAAGCGAGATCACCTTGCTTTTGACGAGTTAAATGATGTTTCTACTGAACAGTTAAAAGAGAATGTGGTGGCCGCCACAGATGATCGCATCTTCGAAGTTGCCGAGCTTATCCGCCGAGAAGTTAGTATCCAAGAAGTTCATGAACTCACAAAAATTGACCTTTGGTTTCTCAATAAAATTTTAAATATCATTAAGGCAGAAAAATTAATTACTCCAGATATGGACACCACGTCCCTACGAAAACTTAAACAATTTGGTTTTGCAGACTCTTACTTAGCAAGAACCTTGGATCAAAGTGAAGCTCGCTTGAGAAATTATCGCAAAGAACAAGGCGTTCATCCCACCTTTAAAATAGTCGATACTTGTGCAGCAGAATTTGAATCCCACACTCCCTATTTTTATTCGACTTATGAAAATGAAAATGAAGTAGAAAAGATTCAAGAAGAATCAGTCCTCGTTTTGGGCTCTGGACCGATTAGAATTGGTCAAGGTGTGGAATTCGACTACGCTACTGTCCACGCTATCCAGGCCATTAAAGAGATGGGTAAAAAAGCTATCGTTATCAATAACAACCCGGAAACCGTCTCTACCGATTTTAATGTTTCTGATCGACTTTATTTTGATGCCGTTACATTTGAAGATGTCATGAATATTATAGATTTTGAAAAACCTATCGGAGTTATTTGTCAGTTTGGTGGTCAAACGGCCATAAATCTCATCGAGAAACTTGATCAAGTGGGAGTTCCCATTTTAGGAACAAGTCAAAACGCAACTGATTTGGCAGAAAATAGAGACCGCTTTGAGAAAATCCTCAAAGAACTGGACATCGCTCAACCCATAGGAACAACGATCACCAGCTTAGAGGAAGCGATTGAGAAAACCAAAGAGCTTTATTACCCACTTATGCTTAGACCTTCTTATGTTATTGGGGGGCAGGCGATGCAAATCGTCTACGATGAAGAAGAACTCACGAATTATATTCAGTATGCAATGAAGATCTGGCCGGGGCAACCTGTGCTGATGGATCGCTATATGATTGGAGTGGAAGTCGAAGTTGATGCCATCTGTGATGGAGAAACAGTTTTAATACCTGGTATCATGGAGCATATAGAACGCAGCGGTGTTCACTCAGGTGATTCCTTTGCCGTCTATCCGCCCCAAAATTTATCAACAGAAATTAAAAATGATCTCATTGAAATTACCACGAAGATTGCGACAAACTTTAAGGCCAAGGGATTGATTAATATCCAATTTATTATCAAAAAAGGGAAAGTCTATGTACTGGAAGTGAACCCAAGAGCTTCACGAACAGTTCCTTTTTTAAGTAAAGTGACTGGAATTCATATGGCCAAAGTGGCGACGAAAGCCATGCTAGGTGACTCCATTAAATCTCAAGGTTATCAGGCGGGACTTTTTCCCGAACAAAAATTAGTTTCTATCAAAGCACCTGTTTTCAGCTTCGCGAAGTTAAGAGATGTCGACTCGGCCCTAGGACCTGAGATGAAATCGACAGGTGAAGCCATGGGACGAGATCAAACGATGCAAAAAGCCTTAAGCAAAGCGTTTAAAGCTGCTGGGATAGACTTCCCTCACCTGGGGACTATTCTTGTCACCTTGGCCGATAAGCATAAAGAAGAAACTCTTCCCATGATCAAGCGCTTTCATGAATGTGGATTTAATTTCCTGGCCACTCCCGGCACGGCAAAAATGCTTAAAGAAAATAATATACCCGTGGATGAGGTGGCCAAGATTGGTCGAGCAGAACGTGATCTTTTAGATGAAGTCAAAGATGGTCGAGTCCAGCTAATTATCAATACCATCACTCGTGGTAAAAATGTTGAAAGCGATGGTTTTAAAATAAGAAGAGCTGCTGTCGAGAATGGAGTGATCTGTATGACCAGTCTTGATACAACTTGGGCGCTTCTCAGGGCCATTGAAATTAACTCTTTAGGAATCATCCATCTATGATCAAAGATAAAGTTATCATTGCCTTAGATACTCAAGATGAAAAAGTGATGAACCGTTGGATTGAAGAGTTTAGCGGAGTCGCTAGTTTTGTTAAAATTGGTATGGAAGCTTATTATAGTTTTGGTCCTCAGCTTTTACAAAAACTTAAAAGTCATCAATTCAAAATCTTTTTAGATTTAAAGCTTCACGATATTCCCCACACTGTTCATAAAAGCTGCAAGACCTTGGGCAAGCTGGGTGTGGATATCCTCAACGTTCACGCCGCTGGTGGACATGAGATGATGAAAGCAGCTCTAGAGGGCTACCGAGAACATTCTCAGGGAAAACTTATTGCAGTTACCCAACTGACAAGTACCACCAGTGAGCAATTAAAAGATGAGCTCTATATTTCTAAAACCCTAGATGAAACGGTTCTTGGTTATGCACAAAATGCTAAAAAAGCTGGTCTTGATGGTGTGGTTTGCTCTCCTCTTGAAATAGAGCTTATTCATCAAAATATTAAAAATTTTATCACTGTCACCCCTGGAATCAGACCGCTGAATGCTAGAGCTGATGACCAAAAAAGAATACTCACTCCCATTGAAGCTATTCAAAAAGGTTGCACACATATGGTTATTGGCAGGCCGATTACCCAGTCTCCCCATCCTAAACAAACATATTTAAATATTCTAGAGGAGATTCAATGAACCCTGTGGCCCAAGCTTTGGTAGAAACAAAGGCAGTTCATCTTAAAAAGGACCCAGAAGAGTATTTCACCTGGACCTCGGGAAGAAAGTCCCCTATTTACTGCGATAATAGACAAATTATATCTTATCCTGAATATCGAAAAACAATCACTCATAAATTTTGTAAGTTGATCAACGAAGACTATAGTGACTGCGAGCTGATCGCTGCAACGGCTACAGCTGGAATCCCTTGGGGAGCATGGATTGCAGATCAATTAAATCTCCCCTTAGTTTATATTCGATCAAAACCTAAAGGTCATGGTCTCCAAACGGCTATCGAAGGACGATTTTTAGCGGGTCAAAAGACACTTATTATTGAAGATCTGATTAGTACTGGAAAAAGCTCATTAGAAGCCTATGCCCATTGCCAACAGGCAGAGCTCGATACTCTTGCCGTTCTTTCTATTTTTAATTATGGCTTTAAAGATGCTGTAAAAAATTTCTCTGATCATGCTCTTGCCTATCAGAGCTTATGTGATGTGGAGACCATGCTAGATTACGCTCAAGCATCAAAACTTATTGATAGCGAGCAGGCCCAGGCTATTCTTCACTGGCGTGATACTTTTTAATATACTCTTGTAAAGCGTTTCTATGCTCTGGCCCTAGTCTATGAACAGCTTCTGGCATGACGATGAACTCTCCTTTATTATTCTCTAATTTGAGAAACTCCTCTCTGCTGTTTTCAATCTCAACCACTTTATCAATTTCAGAGTTGATGAGTGAGTAAGGAATATTTTTTTGTTGAAAGCGATTCACTCGAAAAGTAGCGCAAATGCCGATGACTTCATCTACTTGCTCACAAACTTCTGCCACTTTGGGAGCTAAATATCCCCCTTGCGAATAGCCAATCACAGTCGTAGGAAGTTCCGGATATTGAGATAACATTTCTTTTAGAAAACTTGCTGCAGGGTCGAAATTTATATAATAATTCTTTTTTTCTGGATCAAAATAATACCACGCATATTTAACAGAATACCCCCCTTTCTTTTTCAGCGGAACCGGTATAGGTGCGTTTGGGGCCAACACCAGTGAGTCTTTGGGAAATATATTTTCAAAATGCTTATACATGATTTGACCATCGAGCAAATACCCGTGCAAAAGAAGAAAAATCCGTTTGGGCTCGTCAGTTAACTTTGAGTAAATAATATGATCAAGCAATAAAGGTGTTTGATGAGTCGTTGTTTTCACTCTTCGTCTTTCTTTTCTTCGTATTCTGCTTCAAACACACCTGGTTTGACCTGTTGATCTTGAGGTCTGTGTCCATAACTGTGATATTGCCCCTGTCCGAAAGTTTGAAAATGAATATTTCCATTCTTAAGACCCTTGATCACCAGCTTTCGAACACCATGCATAAGCAGATGTCGTGTTCCTGGCAGAACAAAACTAAAGCCAATAATATCAGTCATAAATCCAGGAGTGAGCAAGAGTAGACCTCCAGCAAAAACCATCAGACCTTGTATAATCTGATTTCCAGGCATCTTTCCCCCAGCAAATTCATTTTGTATTTTTGCTAATATGGCCAGTCCTTGAGACTTAGATAAACTCGCTCCTATAACTCCGGTTAAAATAATGATTAAAATGGTATTGAAGCCACCTATCTGAGCTCCAATTTTAAAAAGTAAATAGAGCTCAAGTGCAGGGATGAGAGTGAAAAGTACAATCAGCAAAGGCATTAGTTATACTCAGCGAGAAGATCTTTAAGAACTTTACTTGGGTCTAGAACTAAATGTTTATCGATTTTAAGAAATTTAATTTCACTAGAGGGTAATTCAAACTTAAAATCTCTTAGAATTTTTTCAATGATGGTCATAAGCGAACGAGCACCCGTTTTTTCCAAATGAGCCATTTTCGCTATCTCCATCAGTGCATCGTCAGTAAAATCGAGTTCTATTCCATAGGCCCCAAAGGCATCGTGATACTGGAGAATAATGGACTCTTTAGAATCTTTCAAAATATCAAATAGGTGTTGAACAGAAAGTGAATGACAGTTCACTCGAACAGGCAAGCGTCCAATCAACTCGGGCTCGAGCCCAAAATCGGTTAGATCTTTAGTTGAAACATGCTTAAAAATATCATCCATATCAAGAGATGATTTTGTTTTGTTAGAAAAACCAATAGCATTGATGTTCATTCTCTTTTTTATAATATCTTCTAAACCTGTGAACGCTCCACTGAGGATAAAAAGAATATTTCTGGTGTTAATGGTTTTGGGCATTTTCTTTTTTCCCATCATCATATTCATCTGCGCCATCATATCCATGGGGTTACGAGTATCGATATCAGTTTCTTCCAGTAGTTTTAGAAGTCCGTTTTGAACTCCTCTCCCGCTTATATCTTTTCCATTTATTTTTCTTGAACCGGCGAGTTTATCTGCTTCATCGATGTAAACAATTCCATACTCTGCAAGTTTAACATTTCCATTGGCCTGGGTAATGAGATCTCGCACTGTATCTTCAATATTAGCCCCCACATAACCAGCTTCGGTAAACTTTGTGGCATCAGCTTTGACAAACGGAACACCAATTAGGTCGGCAATTTTTTTTATGATATATGTTTTCCCTACCCCTGTTGGTCCCAGCATAAGAACATTTTGTTTGGAGTAATGTGAAGGAGGGATATTTTCTAAGGACTCTCTTTGATCTTTTTTTATGTGGTTGTAATGATCGCAAATAGCAATAGAGAGAGTTTTTTTTGCTTCAACCTGGCCAATAATATATTCATCTAAATATTGATAAACCTCTTTTGGGATATATTGAAAGTCGAATTCTAATGGCTCCACTGGCTCTTCTTCTGCTTGCTCACCATCTCTCTCAAGAGGATCGAATTGAGCTGGCCTTGAGACAAATTTTATCTTATCCCCAAACTTGCTTTTGACTAGATCTTCTAGCTCTTTTTGCATTTCATTTGGATCAAAATTATCTTTATCATCACTCATTCAATTCCCTTCCAGTACATGGATAAACATCTTTTCACACTGCTTAAATTAACTTAAAGAAGTTTAAGTTTCAACCCGATCTGGGAAATTGCACAAAAAAAAGCCCTGATTTAATCATCAGGGCCTTGACGCTATTTAAATATGTAATTATCTAAAAACCCAATTCACACTATCTGCAAATTTTAACTCATTTTTATTGAGAACTTTTTGGGCATCAATATTAAAACTCGTCTCTAAAATGATTCGAGCTTTACTTGGAACTTGAATGCCTTGCTGATGAAGATCAACTTTTATGTGGGTGGCTCCAGCCGAAGTTTGAATTTGAGCATCGTTTTGCGCGAGTGCTTTATCGAGCAGTAGAATATCAGTCCCTAAACGTCTATTGCGGTAAACTTTAATTTTCTGAGTAAAGTCATTAAAGTTAAAACCAGCTCCGAGTTTGAACCCCACCACACCATTGCGATAGCTCACATCTTGAATCCCTGCACCGAGAACTTGGTTGAGCTTATGTGCGGGAATAAAATTAATTTTATAAGTCAGCTCTATGTATTTTGTGCCGCCACGGCGTTGTTCCGTTTTATTGTCATGGTCAACGACAACCATATAGTTTTTAGAACTCTTCACCGATAATGAAGGAGTCTCACCGGTCATCTTCATTTGAAACTCTTCTTGAGCATCATCTAATACGTCAGTGTTATTAAAATTAAAAACGACTTTAGTTTCTACATTATAATCATGAACTTGCACCGCTCGTGTTTCTCTACGCATACAACGATATCTGATTTGAACAGGCACTGTTCTGCAGATTCTTCGTCCTGGTCTACATCTTCCCTCTCTACAGACAGGAGGAGTCGTGGTGCATCTTCTGCGGTATTCTGTTCTATAACAAATGCTAGGTACAGTAACAGTCCTATACTCAGTACGTGTTTTTTCGGTACTTAAATTGGCTTCCTCGTAAGTTTGAGTGCCGTCAAAAAGAACTCTTTCAATATCAGTTGAGTCTGCAAAAGCTGCACAACTAAAAAGAAAAATCATTAAAATTAATTTAGTCATAATTTTCTCCCAAATGTTTTTATTTATAAAATGGTAATCATAGTTTTTGTCTCTGTACACTATGGGTGCCTTTTGACACCAACCAAAATGCTGTAAATACCTATAAATTCTGAATTTAATGTCATTTCTTACTTCTGGTTAACTATAGAAAAATCTATGTCGCGGTAAGCCAAAGTAAAGATTACATTTAGCCGCTATTTTTTGGATTCAAACCCAGCTTGAGGTTATAGTTCCGCAAAATCCAAAGGACACATTATGAAAAAATTAAAACTGAGCTTAGTTTTATTTGGAGTCTTAATGACTCATGCCCAAGCGGATAGAACTTTTAAATACCCGGCTGTTTATCCCTTCGTGCCTTATGAAGTAAGTCAGATAAAAGCTGCGGTCGCAAGAGTGACTGAAGATGAAAATTTTCTTTATAATCTTTTTGATATCGATAGCGCTGGCTTGAGATCAGCCCAAACAAATGTCCAGCCTTGGGGTTCAACCTATTGGCCTCTCAATAAGGGCCTTATTGCCGATCCCTATGAGTCAAACTTTCTGGGCTATTATGTGGAGATGGGGACTCTCTCTTGGACGACTAATTACAAAAAGTTTAAAAACCGACAAGCAACAGTTCTCGCCCATAGTGATCAGCTGACAAGTGAACAATTAAATTTTTTAGCACCTTCAGAAAAATATGATCTGCTCTTAGGAGACACAAGTTTTGATCTGACCAATAGGCTTTGGGACTTCATGCAAAAGTGGGGAAATAAAAAAGAATTTGGTTTTCTCTCAAATCTAGACATTACCGGTGAAAATACTCTTGAAGCCGCTCAAAAAATGGTAGATCAAGGTTGGTTTCAATCTATTGAAGACGCTTTTCAAAACGCTTACCAATTACAAGGAACACTTGCTCCCGAGATAGCCTTACAACTCGTAAAAGCAGGTGAGTTTGACGATGTTGCAGCAGCTATGCCCAAAGCGATTACCTTGGCCATTGAAGAGGGCTCTCAGTATGTACTTGAGAAAAAAAATCAATACATAGCCTTTTGGGAAGGTATCTGCCATGGTTGGGCAGTGGCTTCGGGACTTGTCCCCAGACCACGCAACACAGTTGAGTTTACGCTCCCAGATAAAAGAACTCTCAAATTTTATCCTACAGATATCAAAGCTTTGGTCTCTCTTATGTGGGTTAATTCTTTAGTCCAAGATGGAGTTTTTATTGATCAAAATACGGGAGAGAATATTGGGGGCGGTGTTCTTGGACAAGGTCTGAGATGTAATTTAGAAAATGCAAAGGAAGACCACTGGGGACGCAAGTATGATCACAAACCTGACCCATTTAATGGTGATCACTCCCCTCGTTGTGTGGGTGTTCATCCTGCGATCTGGCATTTAGGTTTAGTCAATTTAATTGGTAAACAAGGCCGAAGTTTTGTGGTGGAGAGAAAAGTTGGTGAAGAAGTTGATAACCATCCCATGCATAGTTATGAGATGAAATACTTCCATCCTACTCGCGGGCGTTCTTATAAAAAACTTGAAGATAATATCACGGAGATAAATAAACGCGATCCCTTTCATATGATTCGATCTAAAAAGGCGAAGTATATAGTTGGGGTGGAAACAAAAATGACTTATCTTGATTGGGAGCGCCCCGTCCGATATTTTAACGATAGTGAAGCCAATGATGATCTGGTGACAAAGAAGATGTATTATGACCTTGAACTAGATGAGCACTATAATATTGTCGGAGGCCAATGGCGATCCGTCAAAGAAGGTGTCCCTCGCCAAAAACAAAAGCTCAACCATTCTCAACCAGATTTTTTCTGGGTCATCACGAAGGATTATAAAAAGTTTTTTAATGAGTTAACTGATTTAGAGCCTTGGGTTGATACAACCAAAGCTCCCCCTGCCTCGTGGTTAAAGCGTGCTCACCAAGCTCATGAATTTACATATCAAAAGAAGTTTAAGTTTGGGAATGGTCAGAAATGCAAAGTTTATCACAAAAGTAAAAAAGAGTCTCGAGAAGTTCCTTGTGAATTTGAGGAGCCAAGACCTCAGCCTCTCATTAATCTCGTAAACAAATTAGTTGAGCTTGCTCAATAATAAAATCAAATTAAGTTTTTCGTTTTTTCCAGAGAGGCCTTGAATTGGGTCTCTCTGTATTCTTTGAGCTTCAAGGTTAAATCTTGATTTTGGGTGGCCAAAATTCTTAAGGCCAAAAGAGCTGCGTTGGTTGCATTATTAATTCCTACGGTGGCAACCGGAACTCCCCTAGGCATTTGAACGATAGAATACAAACTATCAACTCCATCAAGAGAGCTTCCTTTAACTGGAACCCCTATTATGGGAAGATGGGTGAAAGAAGCCAGCATCCCTGGAAGGTGAGCGGCTCCACCAGCACCTGCGATGATACATTTAGTATGATGATTTTCACATTCTTTTGTAAAACTGGCTAAGAGCTCAGGAGTTCTATGAGCTGAAACAACTCGCTTTTCAACCTGAATGCCAAACTCTTGTAATAAGTCGAAAGCCGCTTTCATAACTTTCCAGTCAGAATCACTTCCCATAACGACAAAAACTTCACTCATATTTTATACTCTTTTGAAATATGTTTAGCTATTTGTAATGTATCCTCTTCCCCCCAAATTGTCACATGACCAAGTTTACGTCCCACTCGTGACTCTTTTTTTCCATAGAGATGTGTTTTCATTTCTATAGCTAAATCTATGTGAGGAATTTCTAGGTGATAGTTCTCTGTGTTTCTCTGGCCTATAATATTGATCATACTACAGCTCATATATTTTAATTCGCTCTTTGGGATCTCTTCACCTAGAGCAACACGAACCATAAGTTCAAACTGTGATTCGGTGAGCCCTTCAATAGAAAAGTGATAGGAGTTATGAACTCTTGGAGCTGCTTCGTTAACTAAAATCCGCCCGTCTTTTGTTTTAAAAAACTCAAATGCAAAAATACCACTTCCCGTTAAAGTTTCTGCGATTCGATTCATATACTGTTTGAGTTTGATCAAGTCTGCTTCACTCATCATAGATGGAGCACGTACGATATGGCAGATACTATCTTGTTGAATTGTATCAACCGGATACAAAACTTCTGTTTTCTCTTCGGATTTAACCAGCATACATGCAAACTCATAATCAATATCTAATAATTCTTCGGCTAAAATCTCCTCTGAGAAGTGAGAGCTAAAGTTATTTATTTGCTTTTGAAATTCATCTAAATCCTTCACGATGAGATTTCCCAGTCCGTCATAACTGCCATAGGATTTTTTTAACATCAGTGGAAATTGAGTCTCTTGGGGCAATTCATTTGACTTAATTTCAATAGTGCTCGCAAAAGGTATATCCGCTTGGATAAAAAATTCTTTTTGTTTTTTTTTAGTCGCAAGTTGTTCAAAAGCGCTCAGCTCTGGATAAATTTTTGTTTGTGTTTTTTCCTGCAATTCTCGCAAAAGCTCGACTTGAAAAAATTCACTCTCAAGAATGACCACGTCACAAAGTTCAAAAAACCTCAGCAGTCTCTCTTTGTCAGACTTATGTCCAACGATAACTTGGTGACTATATTCAATCCCAGGATCTGATTCTGTTTGAGCATACACAATAATATGACTTTCTCTTGCTTGTAATCGCTGAGCTATAAAACTAGCTAATTGACCGGCTCCGAGGATGCCAACAGATTTTTCCTTCATTAAAACAGAGGATAGCGGGGTGTCCTTTATCGGTCAACACATATTAGAAAATCTTAACATTAATATTATTTTTTCTAATATATCTCTTTACATTCTGATCCCCCGAGGACTAAGCTTAAGTATAACTTCAAATCGGAAAAGAAGGTCTGTATGTGCGGAATCATCGGTATAATAGGGACCCCCAACGCCGCTAAGGAAAGCTACTTGGGACTGATGATGTTACAACATCGAGGGCAGGACTCCGCCGGAATTTTGGCCTATGACAAAAACACTCATACTTTTTCCTTAGAAAAAAATCTCGGTCATATCTCAAGTGCTATCAGCGAGCAAAAAATTCAAGAGATACCAGCGGCCAGTGCTCTTGGACACACTCGCTACTCTACTATTGGAAAAGCTCTTTTAAAGGATATTCAACCTCTTCATATCAATTATCCTTTTGGTATCGGAATGGTTCACAATGGAAATATTGTGAACACAGAAGAGGTTTCAAAAAAACTCATCGCTGAAAACCAGCGATTTCTTTTTACCAATAATGACCTTGAACTGATGATGAACATTCTGGCCGAAGGTCTTATTGCCGGAAAAACGGACTTTAATTTTGATAAAATCAAAACCGCCGTTCAAAGCCTTTACCAGGAAATTCAAGGAGGCTATAGCTCCCTTACTCTACTGGCCGGTAAAGGTATGCTCGCTTTTAAAGATCCAAATGGTATCAGGCCAATGGTTTGGGGAAAGCGAGAACTTACTCTGGAAGAAAAAGAAAAAAATCAAAGCTCTTTGCAATTTGCCTATGCTTTTGCCTCAGAGTCAAATGCACTGCAACTGCTGGGCTATGAAAATATTCAAGAATTAGCCGCGGGAGAAATTATCTTCATTGAAGAAAATGGGAAAGTACACCAAGCACAATTAGGGGAAAATCGCCCTAGACCTTGTATGTTTGAGTGGATTTATTTTGCTAATGCAGATTCTAAGATTTGGAATAAATCTGTATATCAACTCCGCTTAAAATTTGGTCAGGCGCTGGCCAGTAGTATTCAAGCAACAGAGGCTCAATTTGATATTGTCGTTCCAGTCCCCGACACCTCACGCCCCAGTGCCATTGCCCTCAGTGAAAATCTAAACATTCCCTATCGGGAAGTGCTTATAAAAAATCGTTATGCTCAAAGAACATTTATTCTCAACTCTCAAAAAGATAGAGATAAGATGATTAAATTAAAATTGAGTGTGGTCAAAGAAGAAGTTGCTGGTAAAAATATTCTTCTGGTCGACGATAGTATTGTCAGAGGGACAACGTCAAAAAGAATCATAAAATTACTTAAGCAAAATGGAGCAGCATCGGTCTCTATAGCTTCTACCTGTCCACCCATTATTTCTCCTTGTTTTTATGGCATAGATTTTCCAACCCCTCAAGAGTTAGTGGCAAGTGGTAAAAGTTTAAAAGAATTAGCTCTAGCAATTGATGCTGACCATGTTTTTTATATGGATATAGAAAAATTTAAAAGTCTTTTTGAAGAGCTCAACACTTGCATGGCCTGTGTTGATAAAGATTATCCAACCCAGACAAACCATTTAGACACAATGATAAATAAAAGAGTACAACATGAGCCATCTCATCTATCAGGGATCTACTAAAAATATCTATCAAATCGATGAGCAAACTCTCGAATTTGAATTTACTGACGATTATTCGATTTTTGATTACGGAAAAATGCCTGACCAAATTCCCGGCAAAGGTGTCGCATTATGTTCCATGGCCGAAAAAAGCTTTAAAGAACTTAAAGCGAGCGGAATTCAATCTCACTTCATCTCAAGAACAGGACTTAACAAAATAAGAGTTCAATATTTTCACGTCCCAGAGATCTATAGAAACGAAAAATACGATTACACTTTCTATCAAAAAAAGCCTGAAAATACTCTTATCCCCCTTGAAGTTGTTTTTCGTCTGGGACTTCCTAAAGGCTCAAGCCAACTCAAAACTGGATCACAATTCAAAACAAATTATCCCGATTATCCTTGCTATGAGAACGCGAGATTTGAAAAACCAATACTTCAGTTCTATACCAAGCTTGAGCGATTGGACCGTGAGTTGCTGGAAAAGGAAGCCCAATCTTTAGCCGGACTTACTGATAGTGAATTGAAAAGCATCAAAACGATAACCATTAAGATCATTGATTATTTAGAAAAAAAGTTTCGACCCCATCACTTCCAGCTCTGGGATGGTAAATTTGAATTTGCCTTTGGAAAAGAAATTCAAGGTCATAGAGAAATCATTCTTGTTGACAGCATCGGTCCTGATGAACTCAGACTCACTAAAGAAGGTGAGATCTATTCTAAAGAAAAGCTAAGACAATTTTATGCTGATTCCAGCTGGCTAGCAGAGCTGCAACAAATGAAAAAAATAGCCCCTCTGCATTTCAAAGAGAAATTGAAGAGCAAGCCTCACCTCTTAACATCGCGCCAAATTGAAGAGACATCAGGAATCTATCACGAATTAAAAAATATATTCACATCTTCGGTAATGGTTTTAGGCAAAGGTGGACGAGAACATGCATTGGCAAAACATTTAAGTGAATCGCCCTTCTGTGATCATGTGTATGTGGTTCCTGGAAATCCAGGTATGGAGAGCGATAAAATATCTATTTGTGAAATAAGTGAAGATCTCTTACTCGAATGGTGTCAAACAAAAGGAATCGACTTCGTTGTGATTGGGCCAGAAAACACGATTTCGAGTGAATTCAACACGAGACTGAGAGATCACCAAATCCCAGTGTATGCTCCCACTCAAGCAGCCAGTATTCTTGAATCTTCTAAACAATTTTCAAAAAATTTTATGTCCCGCTATGATATACCGACCGCATCCTTTGCAAATTTTAATGACAAGCAGTCTGCTAAAGACTTTTTGCAGCAAAGTGCTTGGGAGAAAATTGTGCTCAAAAAGTCAGGTCTCTTTGCTGGAAAGGGAGTCTTTATTTGTGAGAACAAAGAGCATGCTTTGCAAAATCTCGAGTTGTATTTTTCTGAGCACGACGAGATGGTGATTGAGGAATGCTTAAGTGGCCCAGAGGTTTCTTATTTTGCTCTCTGTTTAGATCATGAGTTTAAAATTCTTGGACATGCATGCGATTACAAAAGGCTTAAAGATGGAGATCAAGGTCCTAACACCGGTGGTATGGGTTGTTACTCTCCTGCTTTTTGGCTGACAAGTGAGCAAGAAAAAGAGATCGAACATAAAATCATTCGCCCCACCTTGCAAGGGATGCAAGCAGAAGGGCTTCGTTTTCAAGGAACACTTTTTATAGGTCTTATGATGACTAAAGAAGGTCCAAAGGTTTTAGAATATAATGTTCGTTTTGGAGATCCTGAAACTCAAACTCTACTACCTAGACTCGAATCAAACTTATTTGAGCTTTTTCAAGCTGTGGCCTATCAAAATAAAACTCTTTTTAAAAAGCATTTTGTTCATATAAAAGATTTATCTTCTATACATATTGTTAAAGCGGCTCAGGGCTATCCTGGAATTGATGGAGAAACGATTGAAGCTGATCAGCCCATTTCAGGAGATTACCAAAATAGTGAGTTTATAAAACTCTATTTTGCTGGAGTCAAAAAGAAAGACCATCAGCTGGTGACCGCCGGAGGTAGAGTGCTAGGTTTCACCTCCCTTGCTTCTTCCCATAAAGATGCCAGAGAGCTTGCTTATAAGAATCTTGAGAGAGTTTTTTTTAAAGGAGAGCAATTTAGAGGAGATATCGGTCTATGAAAAACATGGCAATACTCGCTTCCGGTAGAGGTTCAAATGCTCTTGAACTTATTAAAAAAGCCAAAGAGCTATCTCAAATCAGAATCAAAGTTTTAATCTCAGATAAAGCCGATGCAGGGGTCCTTGATCATGCTAAGGCCCATGATATACCTCATTATGTTGTCCAACGAAAAACACTGACTCAAATTGAGCATGAAATAGAAATTATTAAAATACTGCATAATTATAAAGTCTCTTGGATTTTTTTAGCTGGTTATATGCGGATCTTAAGCCCCCAGTTTATCCGAAGGTTTCATGATAATAACTATCGCAATTCAAGAATCATTAATATTCACCCCTCCCTTCTCCCTGCTTATAAAGGACTTAACGCTTTTGAAAGAGCTTATCAGGATCAAATTAATGAATCTGGCATTACAGTTCATTTTGTAAATGAAGAAGTTGATGGGGGACAAATTATCAAACAACAACGTTTTAAGAGATATCCGGAAGATACCTTATCTGATTTTATTCAAAGAGGTCACAAAGTAGAGCACACACTCTACCCTCAAGTCTTAGAGCTGCTTAATAATGATACCCTTTCCACCCAAGGTCACCTATGAGAATAGATGTAGTTCCCAAAACACCCCATGATATGAAGAAAACACTCGCTTCTGCCCGAGTGTTCAAAGAGATTGAACTAGAACAGGTTTTTACAGCAAAGTCTTATTGGCTGCATGGTCCAGAGGGAGATGATTTCAAACATTATTCCCAAGAGCTACTGCGAGATCCTGTCTCAGAGACTCTTCTTTATCAAGAATTTGAGACCCATAAACTTCCTTTTGATTATTTAATTGAAATCTCTTTTAAACCTGGCGTGACTGATAACAGAGCGAGAGCTGTGAAGCAAGCATATCAGACGAAGTTTCCTCAGCATGAAATTCATGTGGCCACCGGAGACTTGTACTTTCTTAAGGCCAGCTCCCCGATCGATCATTCACTCTTGGCCACTATTGCCGAGAATATTCTTGGCAATAGTCTTATTCAAAGAATTGCTATTTATAGTAAAGATGAAGTCCTTGATTCTATCCCCAGCCCAAGCTTTCCTAAAGTTCATCTCACCTCCCATGAGATAGAAACCATAAATCTTGATATCAGCGATGAAGAACTTCTTGCTCTCAATTATAAAAAAGTATGGGCCCTTAGCCTAGACGAGCTAAAACAAATTAAAAACTTCTTTCATTCAAAAGAAGCTAAACAAATAAGAAAAGATCTCAACCTCCCTGAGAGCCCGACTGATATCGAGATGGAAGTCATTGCTCAAACTTGGTCTGAGCATTGTAAACATAAAATTTTCAGCTCACATATTTCTTATACTGAGGATGAAAATCTTCCGCACCCTTTAGGGGACTTGAAAGTAAAAAGTATTTTTAAAGACTTTGTCTTTAAAGCGACCTTCGATGTACAAAAAAAGTTTCATAAAGACTGGCTTATTTCTGTTTTTAAAGATAATGCGGGGATCGTTCGCTTTGATGAAAAGATTGATCATTGCTTTAAAGTGGAAACCCATAATTCACCTTCGGCCCTTGACCCCTATGGGGGTGCATTGACCGGCATACTTGGTGTTAACCGGGATATACTTGGTTGTGGTCTTGGAGCAAAACCGGTGGCCAACACCAATATACTTTGCTTTGCTCCTCCTCGCTATGACCAAAGTATTTTGGATCTCCTTCCCAAAAAACTCAAACACCCCCTTACCATTCTTAAAGGAGTGCATCAGGGAATTGAAGAGGGAGGTAATAAAAGTGGAATTCCAACTGTAAATGGCTCTTTTTGTTTTCATGATAACTTTGCTGGAAAACCCCTGGTTTATTGTGGCACCGTTGGAGTTCTTCCTCAAAAGATTGGAGAGCGAGCTGCCAGCGGTAAATATCATCAACCAGGAGACTATATCGTTATCTGTGGAGGAAGCGTAGGTGCTGATGGAATTCACGGAGCCACTTTTAGTTCCATGGAGTTAGATGATCATGCTCCGGCCACAGCGGTTCAAATTGGAGATCCTTTTACTCAAAAATGTCTAAGTGATTTTTTATTCGAAGCAAGGGAAAAGGAGTTATATTCAGCACTCACCGATAATGGAGCTGGTGGACTTTCCAGCTCAGTGGGTGAAATGGCCGAACATACCAACGGCGCGGTTATAGATGTAAATAAAGTTCCTCTCAAATACCCTGGGCTCAAACCTTTTGAAATCGTTATAAGTGAGAGTCAGGAGCGTATGACCTTTGCGGTTCCTAAAGAGAAGCTAGATGCCTTTTTAGAACTCGCGCAGAAAAGAAATGTAAACCCTGCGGTGATAGGAAATTTTACCAGTGATGGTTATTTTAAGATCACCCAAGACGATCAATTGTTGGCTTCCCTGGATTTAGACTTTTTACATAATCAACTCAAACCGATGGAGCTTAAGGCCCATTATAGCGGGCCTACCACACACAGATTTTGGCATGAGCAAGAGCAAAAAAAGACTCTCACGGGCTTAGAAGATAAAATTCACTCTCTTCTCAAGCATGATAATATTCGTTCCAAGGAAAAACTTGTGCGCCAATACGATCATGAGGTTAAAGGAGCTACAGTCGTTAAACCTTTTATCACCCATATCAATTCCTCCCCTTCCGATGCAGGTGTGATTTGGTCAAAACTACATGGCGGAAGCGAGACTGGCGCGGTGGCCATAGGACATGGGATAGCTCCTCAGTATTCTCATATAGACACTTACCTCATGACTCAGCTTGCGATGGATGAAGCCATCCGAAACGTGGTTGCAACTGGAGCGAATCCAGATTATATAGCTCTTTGCGATAATTTTTGCTGGCCCGATCCCATTCAATCAGCTCGGAACCCAGATGGTGAATACAAGCTCGCTCAATTAGTACGCTCTGCTAAAGCGCTCTATGATACCGCCATGGTCTACGGCACTCCTTTTGTCAGCGGTAAAGATTCTATGAAAAACGATTTTATTGGACTAAAGCCCGATGGAGGTGAGATTAAGATTTCTTGTCCCCCTACCTTATTAATCTCTTCACTGGCAAAACTCGACCATGTCGAAGATTATATGACGTCAGATTTTAAAATGAGTGGCGATCATGTGTTCTATATAGGTCCGCAAATTGAGAACAAAGACTATTTCTCCACCCTGAACTCTGATAAAAATGAGATTTATCCCCTTTCACCTGAAGAGAATAAAAATCGCTTTCATCTCATTCACTCTCTGATTAAGAATAAGCTTATTCAATCTTGCCACGATATCTCTGAAGGAGGCACGCTCATCGCTCTTATAGAGTCATGCTTTGCCAATAGTCTCGGTTTTCAAGCCCATGATGAGATTCATGACTACCTACATGATCCATTTTATTTTAATGAAATGAGCGGGGCATTTATTGTAAGTGTTTCTCCCCAATATTTAGCAAAGTTTAAAGAAAAAATCGCACATTCTCACTCTTTAGAATTAGGGGTTATCACTGAAAAATTTCAGTTGCAACTTGGTCATGAGTTTATTGATCTAGAAAAATGTTACCAATCGTGGAGTGAATATGAATATTAAAACTTTGGTTTTAGCCGGAGAGGGTATTAATTGTGAAACAGAGACTGCTCTAGCCTTTACGCAGGCAGGTAGTGAAGCCCAAATTATTCAAGTGGAAGACTTCCTCACTCTGCCCACCCTGGATGAGTTTGATATCTTAGTTTTTCCTGGAGGCTTTAGCTATGGGGACGAAATTAAATCAGGCCGAATCATGGCGGAGCAAATTAAGCTGCATCAAAATGCGAATATTACAAAATTTAACCAAGAGAAAAAGCCTATTTTGGGTATTTGTAACGGCTTTCAAATTATGACTCAACTCGGACTTTTCGATGAAGAGAAGCGCAATATTAGTTTAACCCAAAACGATCATGGGCAATTTATCAACAAGTGGACCACCTGTGTGGTTCACCCCCATAAAACTTTTTGGACTCAAAATCTTCCCGCTCAAATAGATCTTCCCATTAGACATAAAGAAGGGCGTATCCAAGCTGTTGATACCTCCCAACTTATTCCCGTATTAACTTATACTGAGGATGTGAATGGCTCACATGACAAGATTGCAGCTCTTACTAACTCGGGGGGGAATCTTTTAGGACTTATGCCTCATCCCGAAGCTGCTACTAATTACATCCTAAGTCCCCACCAAAAAAATAAACAATTAGGTAGAGCTCCTGCCTTACAAATATTTATTAATGCCGTTAATTACTCCAAGGAAAGAAAAGTATGACCATTAAAAGAGCACTCCTCAGTGTAAGTGACAAAACTCAAATTGTTGAACTCGCTCATTTTTTAAAAGAACAAAATGTAGAAATTATTTCCACCGGGGGGACAGCACAAAAGTTGATAGAAAATGGAATTGCTATCACACCCATTCAAGAGATTACTGGCAATCCTGAATCTTTTGGAGGGCGGATGAAAACCATCAGTTTTGAAATAGGAAGCTCCCTACTCTTCAGACGTGATCATAAGTCGGATCTAGAAGATGCCAAAAACCTAAATATCCAAGGGATAGATCTTGTGGTCTGTAATTTGTATCCCTTTGAAGATGTAGCGAAAAACCATCCCGATGATCTTGCTCGACTGATTGAAAACATAGATATTGGGGGGCCCACGATGTTGAGAGCCGCGGCTAAGAATTATCAATATGTCAGTGTTCTCTCTTCTCCAAATCAATATCAAGAATTCAAAAATAATTTTGAGAACATTGAGAACAGTTTAAGATTAAAATGGTCTTGTGAAGCCTTTACTTTGACGGCCCATTACGATCAACTGATTCAAAATGTTCTCGCTCATCATTGTGGTGAATTAAGCCTTCCTTTAAGAACCAATCAATTAAATGAACTAAGGTATGGAGAAAACCCTCATCAAAAAGCGTGGCTTGCTCCTCTACACACCCCCCATCAAAAAGAAAATCAACTGGCCTGTGCCCAAAAACTCCACGGTAAAGAGCTTTCTTTTAATAACTGGAATGATACAGATGCGGCTTGGAAGTGCATGAGTGAGCTCCATCATCATTATAGCGATCAATTTATAACTGTAGTGGTAAAACACGCTAACCCCTGTGGTGTGGCGGTGTCTCAAACGAGTCTCACTTCTCTCACTCAGGCTTGGGCCTGTGACCCTGTCAGTAGCTTTGGCAGTATCATCAGCACCAATAAAACAGTCGATATTGATTTTGCTAACTGGCTCGGTGATAAATTTGTAGAAATCATTACCGCCCCAGACTTTACTGAGGAAGCTCTTGAAAAACTACAAAAAAAGAAAAACTTACGTCTCTTAAAAGTAGGTGTTAAACCCCAAAACAGCTTTGAGAAGATGTATAAAAGTATCAATGGTGCTCTTTTGATCCAAGAAGAAGATGAACGATGTCATTACGAATATAAAGCTGTGACGAAAAATCAAATCCCCTCAGAAATGGCAGCCCTCAAAACTTTTGGAATGATTTGTAATAAATACTTAAAAAGCAATTCTATTTGCTTAGTCGGTGAAAAAGAAGACTCACTTGTGATCGCGGGAAGTGGTATGGGACAGCCTAACCGACTTGACTCTCTAAAGCTGCTGGCCGCTCCAAGGGCCAAGCAACTTGGCTTCAACCTCGAGCAAACACTCCTCATCTCAGATGCATTTTTTCCTTTTCGCGATAGCATTGATATTGCCAGTGAGACAGGAGTTAAATTTATTATTCAACCTGGGGGCAGTATTCGAGATGAAGAAGTTATCGCTGCTTGTGAGGAACATGGCATTGCCATGGAGTTTACCCACACCAGACATTTTAGACATTAGGATACATTATGAATTACAAAGAAAGCGGCGTTGATATAGAAAAAGGTGATCTTTTCGTTGAAAAGATAAAAGGTTTTGTTAAGGAAACTTATACCGATCAAGTAAAAACTGCAGTGGGAGGCTTTGCCGCCCTTTACGATCAAGGGGATCGTTACCTGGCCACTGGTACAGATGGTGTTGGGACAAAGTTAAAACTTGCAACAGAATTAGGAATTCATGACAGTATTGGGATCGACTTAGTTGCAATGAGCGTCAACGATGTTTTATGTACAGGTGCCCGCCCCATGTTTTTTCTAGACTATCTCGCTACGAGTAAGCTCGATCTTGAAATACACACTGAAGTCGTCAAAGGAATTGCTCAGGGTTGTCTTGAGGCAGGATGTGCTTTAGTGGGTGGAGAAACCGCTGAAATGCCTGGCATGTACCAAGCGGGTGAATATGACTTAGCCGGGTTTTGTGTAGGTGATCTTCCCAAAGATAAAATCGTTGAAGGAAATCAAATTCGTGAAGGAATGAAAATATATGGACTCGCTTCAAGTGGCTTTCATTCCAATGGGTTTTCTCTGGTTCGAGAATTGATAAAAGATGAAGATCAAGATCTTAAAGCAGCCTGCCTCACCCCTACAAAAATTTATGTAAAAACCATTCAAAATTTAATGCTGGAAAATAAGATTGCAGGCCTGGCCCATATCACCGGTGGTGGTCTCAATAATATTAAAAGAATGAATGACTCTTTTGGCTATCAATTAGATAACTTACCCCCGATGCCAGCTTTTATGGAAAAGGTTTTAGATAAATCAGCTCTCTCACCTCAAGAGCTCTACACCACCTTTAATATGGGCATTGGCTTTGTCTTTGTCTGTGAGGAGTTATCAAAAGAGATAATCCAGCAATTTCAAGCATTTGAATTAGGGCATGTCACCCAAGCATGGAGTGGAGTAAAAGTCGGTTCTCAACTCATCTGAAGCTTGCTAATATGGCGTCATGAAAAAATCTTACGTATTTATAGGGGCCCACCCTGATGATATAGAAATTGGGTGTGGGGGAACTGTTTTAAAACTCTTAAGCGAGGGTCATCATTGTGAATTTATAGTAGTCACTAAAGGTGATCAAGGTTCATTGACTCACTCACCTACTGAGCTCACAAAAATCAGAGAAAAAGAAGCCCGTGAATCCGCTAAACTTTTGGGTGTTGAGAATATTCATTTTATGCATCTCGACGATGGATTGGGTGGAGTGCAGCGCAAAGATAAAATTGCCCTTATAAAACTCATTAGAACCATTAGGCCTTATGGAGCCTTTATTCATTCTTCAACAGATCATCACCCTGATCACGAAATCATTCACCGTCTCTGCCTCGCAGCTATTGGGAGTAGCTCTGGTCCCTGGTTTCCAGAAGGAGGAGATAAACCCCATAGTGTGAGTGAAATTTATGGCTATGAAGTATGGAACACGATCAACAGAGTTCAGCTTACAGTGGACATTACACCTCATCTTGAAAAGAAACTACAAGCTCTTGCCCTTCATAAATCACAGATTGAAGACTTTCCCTATATGGATGCAGTCAAAGGTTTAAGCACCTATCGCGGTGCCATCAATGGTGGTGGAAATGCAGAAGTCTTTGAAGTTATCAGCACTCAGCTCAAATAATGTGAACTTAAAACAAACCACCCAGTCTCTTATTGTTCTGGCCCTCCCCATAATATTTGGTCAATTAGGCCAAATGCTTATCGGCGCAGGAGATGTCTATATTGCCACAATGTATTCAACTCATTCTGTAGCCGCAGTGGGAGTCGCCAATGGTGTCTTTAACCCTCTGATGCTTTTTGGTATTGGCCTTATGATGGGCGTCTCACCTACTCTTGCTTACCTGAGAGGGCAAAGTCAAAAAGAAAACTGCAGTCTCAAAACAGTACTTATCTATTCAGTAGTCAGTAGTTTAGTTATCACAGGGATCATGTACGCTGTTATTCTTTTTGTGCCTAAGATGGGGTTTGCAGAAAAAATGATACCTTCCATCGTGAGTTATCTCAAAATTGTCACCTGGTCGATTCCTTTTGTGATCATCTTTCAAGGAGTTAAAGAATATCTCCAAGCTTACGAAGAAGTCCTGATTCCCAACTTACTCACTCTTTTTGCTGTCGCATTAAATCTCATAGTGAATTATATACTTGTCTTTGGTGCCTTTGATTATCCAGGCATGGGAGAAATTGGTTTAGCTGTGGCAAGTTTATTCACCAGAGTCTTTTTATGTCTCGCTCTTCTTGCTTATATTTTTCTAAAAAAGCCATTAGGCCAATACCAAAAAGGTTTTGTTGGAGTGCTCTTCAAATTTTCACTCCCCATCGCCTTTATGTTCTTTCTCGAAGTGATGGCTTTTTGCATGGTCACTATTTTTTCAGGACAAATAAGTGTGGTTGCAGCAGCGGCTAATAATATTGTTATGACATTGGCGTCCATTGCTTTTATGGTTCCTCTTTCTCTTTCCTCTGCAGTGGCCGTAAAGGTCGGTCATGCTTATGGAGAGAATAATTTTCATGAAATTGCTCTGTATACCAAAAGTGTCTTTCTTATGAATTTAATTTTTATTTTTATCTCTTGTGGAAGTTTTCTTATCTTCCCTGAATATGTCATATCTTTTATCACTGATGACCCGGCAGTTATTCAACTCAGTGTGCTCTTACTTTTTATAGTAGCGGTGTTTCAACTCTCCGACTCAACCCAAGTGGTTTTAGCGGGGATTTTGAGAGGTCTCAAGCAAACGAGGCTACCTTCTCTGATTATTTTTATCGGCTACTGGGTGATTGGAATTCCTTATGGCCATTATCTTGCTTTTAACCAAGAGCGTGGTGCAGAAGGACTTTGGATTGGACTCGCAATTTCCCTTACTTTTTGTGCCCTCTGGCTTGGAGTGCTTACTCTCTACCATTTGAGAAAATTGCCTAGTAAATTTGATCAAATTGTTTTTCAACCTTAGCAGGTTATAATAAAACTATGCCAAAAGTCATTACAGCTGATTTTATCAAACTCTTTATCTCCGAGTGCAAACATAAGCATGCCATTACCTTGGCGGCGAGCTCCACATTTTTCTTTCTTTTATGCTCTATCCCCTTTCTCTTTTTAACCAGCTCATCATTGGGTTATTTCTTTGAAGAAGGTGCGAATATAGAAAAGATTTTACAGCATTTTGCGATCATCATCCCTGAAGATATCATGCCTGCATTTAAGCAAGTTCTGGCCTATATAAAATCAGGCTTAGAAAAACAAAAATCAAGTGTTCTTGTTCACAGAATTTTTCTTGTTCTGTCTTCGCTCAGTTTTTTTGGTTCCATTTGGAAAGCTCTCGAAATTATAACCGAAGAAAAAGCCAAAAATACTCTTTTAAAAACCCTAAAAAGTTTAGGCGCCATTCTTGTCTCCTTCACCCTATTTGCAATGTTGATTGTAGGGCCTTTCTTTCTCAATTCAGTTCAAATCCTATTTAAAAAAGGCATTTTTAAAGAAATAGAGACGTTTCAACAATTGAATTTAACCACCTTACAAATATCAGGCATCAATATTTTTTCCACACTTATGCTCTTCGTTTTCTTTTTTCTTTTTTTTAAATATGTCCTGGCCAAGAGAGCAAAATTTATATCTCTCTTACTCTCGAGTCTTATCTTTACCGGCTTAATTCTCCTCACCAAATATTTGTTCTTAAGCTATATCGTTATTGCCAGAGATAATCTGATTGGAAACTTTGGCTCATTTTATTCAGTCATGTTAGTTATGCTGTGGATCTTTCTGTCGATCCTATCTTTTTATGTCTCTCTCATTTTTGCTATCACTCACTCCAATGTTATCCGAGATAACCCCAATATTTATATGGATCTCGATGTCTAATTAGCTGGACATGCCAGCTTGCGAGAGCTAAATTAAGGCCTCAACTTTATAGGAGGACTTATGGAAGTCGTGAAACAAACCGATGATTACAAGATTATGAAAAAAAGATCTGGTCGCTTTGGAGTAAAAAACAAAAGTGGTAAATGGATCAACGCAGATGAGAAAGTTAAAATTCTTTTAAACGAAGGGCTTATCAAAGTGACTGAAGCGAAAGCACCAGCTGAAGAGCCTGCTGCAGAGGAAGCTCCTGCAGAAGCAGAAGAAAATACAGAAGAAAAAGCAGAATAATCTTATGCGA
The DNA here is from genome assembly GCA_002713145.1 of Halobacteriovoraceae bacterium. Lineage (GTDB taxonomy): Bacteria > Bdellovibrionota > Bacteriovoracia > Bacteriovoracales > Bacteriovoracaceae. The sequence goes on along the minus strand of PAVS01000014.1, from coordinate 249,638 downwards.
TTAAGGCACTCAGTCAGAGAGTGCCTTATTAAAATTATCCGCCCTGACTAAGAGTTCCCGATAATTATATTTTTTACTTTGATCTAGATCACCTTCATAAAATCTTTTAATTCGCCATAAACTAATAGAGAAGAAACCAACCAGTATGGCCGTATTGAGATACTCTTTTTCTAATGTTGTAAGAGATCTCACCTGTTCATAACCTTCAAGAAATTTTTCCACCAAACTAAAATCAATATTATCTTTCCGATCATTCAGACACCCTCCAGAGATGGCGATACCAATATCGAGTATAAATCTTCCCCTCCCCGCTTGTTCAAAATCGAGTAAGGTCATGAGCTTGCCGTCTAGAAAAAGAGTGTTATCAAAATAAAGATCGCCATGGATCACACCCGCAGGAAAAATATCGTAGGGAACATCTTGTAGTTTGTGAGGAAAAATCTTATCAAACATAAGAACAAAGTCAGAGCATGCATTCTGTTGGGTGGTGTACTCAAAAATATTCATTCCCCCGTAACCCACATGATCATAAGGCCTAATAGACTCTAGATCATCCCGGTCGATATCTAGCATATGCAATTGTGCTAAGGCCCTTCCAATCTGTGAGCACACATCCCAGTTAATCTCGGGAGGGCTTCCTGAGATAAAAGGAAAAATGACTCCATAATAATCTTTATGTTGATAGACTAATTTTCCTAATTTGGTCTGGAAAGCACCGGGGCTAAAAGGATAATGATGCTTTTTAAGCACATGTAATATTCTTTGTTCATTTTCAAGTTGTTCAATATTTTTATCGTTGGAAACTTTTAAAAGTATTTTTTGGCCTGATGCCAATAAGACACTGAAGTTTGAATTGGAAATACCTTCTACTGTCTCTTCATAATGCACGGGAGCAGAAAGATCATAAAAACTTATAATCTCAGAGATATCTTCAATGGTGATCTTAGAATAAACGCCCATGGGGCTCAGTATAGCGAATAAATTGCAAGTCGAAAATTATTAATCGAGCTGAATATCTATATCTGTAAGTTTTAACTGCTGATAGCTGCCTTTTTGCTTAGGAAACAAATCTCTCACATCTCCATCAAGGGCCAGGGGGTCAACATCGGGATAAATGATTTTTGTCACTTCAGATTTTTCTCGATCTAATACAATCTCAAAAGGCCGTCTTTCATCCACTGCCACTCTAGCCGTTTCAATAAAACGTCCCATATCCAAGCAAACTTGATTATTTTTAATCTTAAAATCCCTTGCCCATTCTCCATAGAAATTCTTCAGTTTAATCATGGCCGTTGGATTATCATCAAAAACTCTATTCCCCTGACACACGAGCTTCATATCAATGTAATTTTCATTGGTTAAGTTGTAAGTCTCAAAACTATCCGTCTCCACTTGGATAATTTTTAAATGAATGAAGCGCTTTGAAAATCTCTTTTGAACGACTTCCTGACTGGCAGCAGCAAATGTAAACATCAGTAAAGCTAAAATAAAATATTTCATATTTTTCCCCTATCTTATTTTAGCTTGTAAACCTGACGCACATCAAGTCCAAGCTTCTAAATTGACATAAACTTAACAAGCTTCAACTCGTTTTTATCTATCGATAGAACCCATAACTCTTTTCATGAAATTATTGAGAGCATCTTTTTGCGAAGTGCCTGATTTTACATCCTTATGCACCTCAAGGCTGCCATAGAAATTTGAGAGCAATTCCCCAATAACTTCAAGTTCTTCATCCTTAATACCACTGCCTTGAGCGATATGCTCCAGTAGTTCAATGGCTTCAATGACATAGTCTTCATCATTTTGAGCAATAAACTCTCCAACAGATTTAATGAGCGGCAATCTCATCTAAGACTCCCTTGATTGCTGATTCATTACTCCCCATGGCTTGCTTGACTAATTTTCCATTGGCAAAGCCGGCAAAGGTAGGCAAATTACTTACATTGGCCAGTTCTCTCGACTTTGGAAACTTCTCTGCATCCACGTAAATAAATTTTACATCTGTGTGCTCATCTGAAAGTTTAGTAAACTTTGGTTTAATAATCTTACACACGCCGCACCACGAAGCACCATACTGAACAATCACATTTGGGTTTTGTTCAACAATTTCTTGTAAATTATCAGCTTCTAATTCTTGTAACATCATGACCTCCCATATATTTAATTTATACTTATCATACGGAAGTTTCTTTTAGATTTTAAATATTAAATGTAAATAGAGCGATAGATTTTAGTTATCGAGTTTTAGCTCAGCTGTACTGATCACAACTCTGAATTGAGAGTCGGACTTAATATAATTCATATTAAAACCTAGTCTTTTAAATGCATCTCGCATTAACTCCATTCCAATTCCTCTACGAGTTGCTTCATCGTTAGATTTATCAATGGGATTGCTAATACAGATTTTTTGAAACTCATAACTTATTTCGATTGATTTCTTTTCACAATTTTTTTGATGCTCTATAGCATTTTTAAGAATATTGAGAAAGCATTGAGTAAGAAGGGTTTTATCGGCAATGACTTTGAAATCAAGTGGAAGTAAATTACTGATATTAATTCTTTCCACATCAAAGCTATAAGACAAGGTATCCAACGTATTCTCAATCATCTCGTCCAGAAAAACTTCTTCTTTATTAAGTCTGTAGTCATCAATAAGAAGCAGTCGATACATATGACACAAATTATTGAGGTCATTTAAACTTCTTTTACCTAGATTAAGGTAAAAATCTTTTTTTGAATGATCAACTTCACCCAAATGAGCTTTCTCTAAGAAGGTAAAACTTGCCATAAAGGGAGTAAGATAATTTACAACATCATGAAAAAAATAGTAAATATGCTTATTTTCAGATTTATCCATTCATCCCCCAATCATAATTATTCCACAAGGAATACCATGAAACAACGATTATGCAACTTTTTTTATTATACCTCGATTCACTTGGCTACCTATGACAATCTTGCCGTCCCAAAGTTTCCGGTATTTTTCAGCGACTTGGTAAGCATAGTCAGAAAATTGATCGGTATGAAAGATATGAACCTCATCTCCATTCAAATCTTTTTGCTTAAACTTTGAATCAAAGGAAACTTTTCTAAGACCCATTTTCTCAAAGAATAAATCTGTCTTAACCTTAATCACTCCACAGGTCATCATCTCATCTATTTGAAACTCTTGATGATGAAGCACCCCTAACCCCATAGTGATGTCTCGAAAGAACTGTACAACTTCTGGAGTTCTAATATTTCTAATATTCGGATCTTGTGCCCAGGAGTAATCAAAGGAGATTTCTCTCCCCCCTTTGGCAGCGTTGGCCAAGATCTTTTCAAAGGCCTTCACGCATACTTTGGATGCATCCGATTCAACCAATTTAAGTCCAGGAAATTTCAAGTGAAAGTCTAGACATTGTTTAGTCGTGACTGACTTATAACCCAGCACCGGTTTAAGCCTTATCCCCTTTTTACACACCATCAAATGAGTGCCAAAGAAGTCAGCTTTATCCGCTGAAATGACGTTATCGCCGTATGTTTTACCGTAGCCATCAATTTTAATTTGCATGAGATCGCCATAAAGTTGTCTTATATCAGGATCATGCCAATGAAATTTTAAATTCTCTATAATAACTATTTGATAATCTTCAATAGAATCTCTCATAATCCCCCCGCTGCTCAACCTTCTCGGGTGATTCCCATTGGAATTTATGATATTTTTGATATTTCTTTAGAGATCTGAAGGTTAACGGTAGCTTATAAGATTAAAACTCTAGAATGTACTCATTAACTGAGTCACCTTGGTAGAGAGATTTTGTTTTTTTGGCTTCAGCAAAATCCAGGCCCAAATATTTAGGAAAGGACTCAAAGACTCCGAGCTTTGTCGCGCAAATGTTCTCATTACCAACCTTATTTACTTTCATGAGATCTTTGACTTCTTCGGTGACGTAACAATGAATTGTTGCTTGATGTTCAGAACAGTTGATTAAGTCATACTCAAAATTTCTATCGAAATGCAGGCTTAAGTGACCACAAAGAACTTCTAAGAGCTCTGGAACATTATTGTATTGACTCAATAATTGCCCAAACTCTGTCTCTTTATTGGCCTCATAAGAATGCCGGCCGAGCTTTTTTAGCTCTTCATAATCTAGTCCCACTTCGCTTAAAATATTACAAAGATCTGTGATGACATTAATATTCATTGTTCTGAGAGGCGAATCAAAAAATCGAGGGTCTATTTGAAGCATATTCAAGATACTTTGCTTAAACTCAAGACCATACTTCTTTTCAATAAAATCAAGGCAATTGATAATGGTTCGACTTTTACTGAGTTTACCATAATCGTATTTCGCTGGAAGAGTATAGATCAAGCCATAAAACTTATTACGTAACTGTCCCAGATCCAGTTGGTCTCGCTGAAAAAGCTGGTCAATTGTGATCCCTAAATTGCTGGTGAACATATTCACATTATTGATATTAGGGATGACAAGTGTTGTTCTTAGTTGTTTAAACTCTTCGGTTTTTAATTCAAACATATCAGCAACAACAAACTCATTGAGAACTAAAGACTTTTGAATGAGTTCAATATTTTGCCAGAATGTCTGTTTTATACTCATGCGGTGTATTCAACGGAATAATGAAAATCGTTTTTCTTATGTACTTTGGCTTGAGAGTATTCAAAGATGCTTTTACAAGATTGCTTTAACTGCTCAGATTTATATTTGATATAGGCTTTTAAAAACTTCTCATCATCAATTGAAAATTTAAAAGTTTTATCAAATTGCACATCAATACAACCCTTACCATTTTTAAGCACAAATACATTTTCAAAACTCTTAAGGTTTTGTAGTAACTTATCAACAGAGCTGTCAGCATTCTTAGTAAGGATTCCGTACCCTTCTACGAAATTCCCTGCCACGAGACCAAAAGCCTTACTCTCAGATATTTTATCTGTAAGAAAGTCAAAAATAATTCCTAGAAGATTTAAAGGGACTTCGTAATTTGGGACCACAAAAACATCTGCATCAATCTTATTTTCTTTAAGATAAGCCTGGAAGTCATGTTGAAAATTAAGCTCTTCAATCGACCTAATGAAAGGGATGCATTCTTTAACCTTAATCATAGTCTCAGACTTAACTTTACCAAGTTTAAAAATCTGTGAATCCAGTTTCTCTTTAGGCGTGGCGGTAAAAATTAAGCCTGAATTATAAGTTAAATCCGCATTAATATCCATCATTTGACAAAACTCATACCAGAGTCCCGCATCGGGTGCTAGAATTCCACTTTCTAATTTGGAGATCATACTTTGGGTTATGCCCAACTGTGACGCCATTTCAGCTTGTTTAAATTTTCTTAATTTACGACCGGCCCTAATAAGTTTCGCGGTCTTTTGTCTTACGTTATTATCACTTGATCCCATTTATTATCTACTCCATGCACAAGATAAGAGGTTTAATCGATTTCTAAGTGTATAATATTTTTCATCAATAGACAATCTCATCGATTCCAAGAAGAATATGTATAATAATTTTTACAGACCTACCTGTGAGAACTCAAAGAAGATTATAGAATTTTTCGAACTCTTCTATATGAGGATAATGAGCAGATTCACTCAATGTATGAATATGTGGATCCTGCACTTGAGTTTTGATCATACTCACCTCATGCCCTACATCTATCACCTTTTCATACTTCCCTACATAAATATGCAAAGGGATATCAGTGATTTTTTCTAGATTTATATCCATTGTTTTTCTCATTTCTAAAAATGAGGTGAAGTCAAACTCATATTCATCACCACTGTAGTATTGCAAAAAGTGATCCTTAGCTTGGTGATTGCGCCAGTAGTGGTTCAGAAAATTCGTTTCACTTAAAATGATCCCAAAAGCTTTTTCAAGTTCTGGGGTCAGCTTCCCCAGAGAGCCTTCGTCTACATTTTTAAGCAGTGGGATAAACTCCACTTTTCCTGATTGCTCGAGTTCATCCAAACCAATATTCAATAAATTTCTATCTACAGCTTCGAAGTTAAAGCATGGTGAGATCAGATGAATTTTGTTTATCGCATGAGGAAAATTCCTAAAAATATAAGTAGCGGCATAGGCCCCAAATGAAAAACCGATGAGTTCGAATTTCTCATTGGGATGTTGCTCTTGGACAGTGTTAAAAAACTTTTTCAGCGTGAATTGATAGTTTTCAAAACATTGTGAGCCGGAGATATATTTTGGTCCAGAGGGCCTTTTCAGTGAAGGTTCTTCCCACAGAATGACTTCACAACCCTTTTGGGCCATCCATTTTTGAAAGGTATATCTTTCTGGGTTAGCGTTAAAGCCTGGTCCACCGTGAAAGTAAATATATTTCATTTATTCCCTGATTCATATTTGTGTTTTTAAAGTTCTCATACATAATACCGATAATAAATTCTTTTCGGAATATCTTATCAACATGAGAGGTTGTCATTGAAGTACAGTATGGAAAATACTATCGAAGCTAGCCGTTTAGAGCAACAAGTATTGGATAAAACATACAATTTAACGAGTGAACTAGCCGCCTTAGGAGTCCAGTTCACTGGACGAGTCCTAGATGCGGGGTGCGGAACAGGTGTGTTATCTAGACATATTTCAAATAACTATCCTATCGCATCCATAGATGCCTTTGATTATTCCGATATCAGAGTTGCCCAAGCCAAAACCCTTGTTACTCCCCATCAGAAGAATCATATTCATTTCTATCAAGATGATATATTGCAACTCGCTCAAACCACTGGGAAATTTGACCATATTATATCGCGATATGTTATTGAGCACACTAATGATGCTAGAAAAGCCATAGAAAACCTCTCTCAATATTTGCAAAAAGGCGGGACTCTATCCATTATCGAACTTGATGGAGTCTTTTTTAATCTTTATACCTCTCATCAAGAACTGAATGAACTCATAGCAGAACTTAAGAGCCTGGCGCCCTTTGATTTAAATGTAGGACGAAAGGTTCCAGCTTATTTAGAACAAGTGGGGCTTAAAGAGATCTCCTGGAGTGCAGATCAAATTTGCTGTAACGGTACCATTTTAAAAGAAGAGTTTGAAAATACGAAACTAAGATTTAAGTCTATGCATCCTTTTTTATGTGATGTTTTAAGTTCAGAAAAAAAAGCAACCAGATTAGAGGAACTCTATCTCAGTGAAATGAACCGCCCCTCTTCGACTCTGGTTTTTACAAAATTTTTCTGCTCTGCTAAAAAATAAATCAATTATGATTTTACCAAAAAACCCGCTTGATGTTTTTCACATAGATCTCTTTAATAAACTGAGAATTTATCCTCTTTTGTGGCTTGCTCAAGCATTTGGACTTTGGAAGAAACCAAGACTAGTGGCCAGCGGTGACATCGAATCCATGACGTTCTTAGATAAAGTTTATTGGCTTTATAAAATAAAGCATCCCGTCCATTATCCAGATTACGATTTCATGACTTTTGATTGGCTTGAAATGAACTCACTTAAAAAGCTCTCTGATGTGCAATCCCCCCAGCTATTAACTCTTAGTGCTGTGGGTGATCTACTCAACCACCCTTACCTTATTAATTCCAGAGAGACTCTCTATGCTGATATATTTGAACAACTTTTTGAACACGATTTAGCTATGGCCAATTTAGAGTGCTGCATTGATGATCAGAGGGAAAATGATCTAAATTTTAGTCTCACGAGAGCTCCTCGCCTAAGCTTCACTGAGAGTGAATTCGATATTGTCCGAGGTGGATTTACTTTTATGTCCTCTGCTTGCAATCATTCTTTTGATTTGGGAGAAGAAGGTGTTAACCAAACTCTTTTCACACTAAAAAAAAATAATATCCAAACTAACGGTTTGAACAGAACACCTGAAGAATCCTTAAAAGGAACAATTATTGAAAAAGCTGGATTTCGTTTAGGTGTCATCTGTCACACCTTCGGTCTGAATGGACACAACCCACCAGCAGATAAAAAATATCTCGTCAATTACACCAAGCTCAATTCTCCCCCAGCGCACTGCAACCTGGAACAAATCAAAAAGCAAATTTCTTTCCTTGAAAATGAAAATGTGGATTTCAAAATTGCTCATCTTCATTGGGGTTGGGAGCACGAATTTTACCCAAGACAAACCCAGATTGAATTGGCCCATCATTTAGCTGAACTTGGCATTGATCTCATCATTGGCCATCACCCCCATGTGATCCAACCAACTGAGCTCTATCAAACTCAAAGAGATTCTCGAAGAATTGTTCCCATTTTCTACTCTCTAGGAAATTTAACCAACGGCTTCTCCCAAGATTTTTTGTGTCAAAGCTTACTAGCGACTCTCTCCCTAGGACGGCTTGAAGATGGGACTGTACTTGTCCATTCAGTGAAACAAGAGAAGTTATTACAACAAGTTGTGGGTGATAAAATCAAGATCACTCAATTTTAAGTCAGTGTTTTAAGAGGTGAGTAAAATGGCACAGTCGGCTGGATTCGAACCAGCGACCGTCCGCTTAGAAGGCGGATGCTCTATCCAGCTGAGCTACGACTGCGCAATCTGTTTGGATCAGAAAAAAATAATGGATATGGTCATAATTGTCAACCTACAAGTGTACTCTTTTCAGATGTTTATGGTATCTTTTTTATTATGAATGAGCAGAATCCATTGCAACAGGCAAAAATAATTCGATCGGCAAAACGTGAGTTTGATTGCCTGCTCTTGCACTCCCACGAAACCGTTAAGGCCACGAGCTTGCGTGAAATTCTCAAAAATGAGCATTTAGTGGTGGGCGATCACGTTATGATTCGCCAACAAGAAGCAGATGAGAGATACGAGATAGTTGAGCTGTGTGAACGGAAAAATGAAATCTTTCGTAAGATTATTCGCACCAACAAAAAAAAGGTGATTGCTAGCAATGTAGATCTCATTATGATCGTCAGCTCTGTTTCAAACCCAAAGTACAAACCTTTTCTTATTGATCGCTATTTAGCTCGGGCCTGCGAATGGGAGATCCCTGCCATCGTCATCTTTAATAAAATGGATGAATTTGAAGACCAGTTTGACCTAGAACTTGAAAAAAAGAAATTAGAGCTTATTGGGGTCAACTTCTTTGAAGTATCCAATAATGAAGACTCTCCTTATTATCAAAACCTTGAAGTGTTAAAAAAGCTTCTCAAAGACCTCACGACTATTTGCTTGGGACAATCAGGAGTTGGAAAAAGCAAAATTATTAGCTCATTGAGCGAAGGCAAGATTGAATTAGTGAGTGCCAGACTAGCTAAGGGAGTAGATAAAGGGGCCCACACCACCACATGGGCCGAAATCGTTGATCTCGATGACTTTTATATCATAGACTCCCCAGGTATTCGCTCCCTTGCTGTGTCAGACCTCCCCCTTGAGGAGCTAAGTGGATATTTTGCTGAACTCCATCCTTATTTTCAGGCCTGTAAGTTTAAGGATTGTAAACATCAAGAAAGCTCCAAAGGATGTGCTTTCCATGCCCTTGATCCCAATGATGAGGGAGATAAAATCATTCTAAGCCGCCTGGCATCTTATCGTAAAATGAGAGACGAAATCTCAGAAATCCCAGAATGGGAACGCTCTTAAGCATCTCACCCTGAATTTTTTACCAGTTAAGCTCTCTGAGGATGAAAACTCAAGGCATTTATGGCATATTGCGTCAACAAGGATAAATAAGGATGTAACCATCATGACCTACTCAAAGTTAAACTTGCTCGTTCTCGCTCTCACCACTCTCCTTATAACTGGGTGTAGACCCAATCAACCTGCCACTGATTATGCAGTCACTAAACCCATCGATAAGAAATCAAAAGACGATAAAAAATCAAGCAGTTCAGACGAAGCAGCTGAGACTGTTGAAAGCTCAGGTGAAGAATTGGAACCAACACCTCAAGAACCTCAAGAGGAACTCACTGACTTAGAAATAGGATCAGTCCATAAAACCTGTCAGAATGCTAAAGCAAGAGGTCAATTGCTTGAAAGCCATGAAGAGATATTTTTTCCAGCCACCATGGGCTGCCACTTTAATAAAACAGGCCACCATGTAAATGATCTCAATGCGCAAGGCAATGGTCCCATTAAAAATATGTATATCAGGGCCAGAACTGAACAATATCAAACATTAAAATTAAAAGAAAATGTCACTGTGTGTGGGATGAAGTTTGAGTTTGAAGAACAGTCCATGCAATATGATGATGAAATTTTTCTCACCCTCAATGATTATGTATTAATGATGAGTACAGATTATTCTGAGAATTCACCCTCAAAACTTTATCGCCACAGAGGACTTAAAGTTAATGATTATGGTTTAACTGAATACAAATGGTTAGGTAAAAACTCTTTGTATAATTTAGACTATAACAGATATTTAACCCCTCATTACTGTTTGGGAACGGGATTAAATAAGAAAAAATGTCATGTTCCTAAAACCCAGGAAAAAGGAAGAATTAAACTCGATATACCAGATCTCGAAATAGTAAAGATAGGGCTCTTAAACGAAAAAGAAGCACGCAGCACCCATGATACTCATCTCAAATTTGGTTTTGTTGCGACTGGCGATGATGACACTAATGCGGAGGGGGATATCGATTGCAGACATTCTGACTTTGGATTTAAAGTCATTGTCCAGTACGTAGAAAATCCTTAGATCATACTTTGATCAACAGGCTTAACGGGTGTCTTATTCTTCTGAGGAGCTAATTTTTTCACTGAATCAGTAGGTACAAGAGAAATTTTTATCCCCTCACCTTCTTGAGTCGGAGCTTTAGCCGTATACCCTCGAGGGATGGCGATAGATTTCGTCATCGAACTTGTGCTCATACTTTTAAAAGTATTTCCTGCCTGGGAGTTTTCATCGACTATTTTTGTTTCACTTTTTATCGTGATCATATTGTTCTCAGTGCTAATATCCAGTTGAATATTCTTATCTTTGGGAGTGATGATCACTGAAATGGATCCATCTTTTTCATAGTTCTGCTCAACAGTCACACTTTGAGATCCCCCTAAAAAACTTTTATCTGAAAAAAAACTATTCACGTCTTTTTCAAAAAAATCATCTTCCATCATGGTATCCAAATCCTCGTTGAACATATCCATAATTTCTCTCATCATTTTATTACGCTCTTTCATATACTCTTGAATAAGTTCTTCTCTGGTTTGAGCAAAAGCGGTTAAGCTAAAAATCATTGTTAAAAGCATGACATATTTCATTTTACTCTCCGTTTAATGCATAGTTAAAACTAAGTAATATATCTATTCCATCTATGATTGGCGCTGGTCCTGGTTGTAAAAAAACTTCTGGCGCCAACTCAAAGACTTTTCCATTTTTTATTGCATTTATTTGCTCATAACCTTTTCTCATGGCTATGCTCTTGAGGTCAGCTTTTTTTCCACACCAACAAGCAAATATAATATCAGGGTTGGCCGCTATAATTTCATCGTGAGTCACAAACCGATCTTTGGCCAAAATCCCCTGGGATCTATTGCTAAAGATAGGTTCAAAACCGCAGATGTCAATGAGCTCACTCACCCACTGAATAGAACTTATCAGAGGTTCATCCCATTCTTCAAAATAAACCTTGGGTTTATTCTGTAAATTTTGTGTTAATTTTTTTGTCTCTTCTAGCTTCGTTCTAAGCTTATCTACCAATAACTTGCCCGCCTCTTGGGCAGCAACCATTCTCGCTAAAAGCCCGATATAGCCCAGAATTCCAGTTAAGGAGCGATGATTAGCAATAAAGACATTATGTCCGAGTTCTATCAAGTCTCTTGCAATATCTTTTTGAATATCTGAATGTCCTATAATTAAATCTGGTTTGAGAGCCGATATTTTTTTATAATTAGAGCTCGTAAAAAAACTCACTTTAGGGAGTTTTTGCGCTTCGTCAGGTCTTTTAGCAAAGGCAGAGACACCTCTTATGAGGGACTCTCTTTTTAAAAGGTACAATGTCTCGACGGACTCCTCAGTAAGGCATATAATTTTTTGAGGAAAAACATCGTTATCAAGTTCACTCATGCCGCTATTATACTAGCTGCATTAAGGAGTTAAAAGTGTTGTACAGATTATTTTTTCTTTTTCAGTTTATATTTATCTCGGCTTTCGCTAATCCTAATAAATATGTAGATATCGGAGCAAAGGTTTTTAAACATAACGATAAATCCATACTTGCCCTTAGCTTTCAAAATAAAAAAGATTGGCATACTTATTGGAAAAATCCTGGTGATGCGGGACTGGCAATAAAAACCTTTTTTAAGGTAGATGAGAGTGAGACTAAACTAAATGATTACCCATGGCCTGCCCCCAAGCGCTATATTGAACAAGGAAATCTTTGGGCCTATGGTTATAGTGGAGATTATGCTCTCTTTTTTGATATCCCGAAATCCTTATATGGAAAAAAATTAAGTATTTTAGCCAAATGGCTCGTTTGTAAAAATATCTGTCTTGATGAACAAAAAGAAATCACTGTTCAAATTTCTAATGAAGGAACTGGCAACAACTCTTCACTACTGAACGAAGATGAACTCATAACCATATTTAATGACCTTCCTCAGGTCGCAGAAACCTCTCCTTTAAATTTCTTTCTCTATAAAACAGAAAATGAAAATGAGTTGGCGTTGGTTTATATGATTGAGGGAGCAGATTTTAACTCTCTACCTAAGAAACATAATATCGTCACACCCTACCAAGCCTTTCCCTTAACCTTTAAGCACGAGGAGATCTTCCTCGATAAAGAGAACCAAATCATTTATGGGCGTTTTCTCCTTGATTGGGATGGAATTTACGAAGACCCTGAATTGCCACTTCCAAAGTCAGGGGAGTTTGCAAAGCCTATCTCCATGAAATACTTAGTTCAATACCCCCAAGGGAAGAAAAATATTATCAGCCGTTCATTTTCTCAATTTTCCGTGAATGGCTATGACCAACTAAAAAGCACACTCGGTGGGCTCAAAAAATCAACGATTGAAGCAAGCTCTCAGAAAATAAAAACTTCCTCTATTTTCAAATATATCCTTTTTGCTTTCCTAGGTGGACTTATTCTCAACCTGATGCCATGTGTATTGCCGGTGATCTCACTCAAACTTTTTGGACTCATCATTCATAGTGATGAAAGTAAGAAGTCTATCTTTAAGCATAATATGTTTTATACCTTAGGTGTTCTTATCTCTTTTATGGTTCTTGCCACAGTGGTCTTTGCATTAAAAATAAGTGGTGAGCAAATTGGATGGGGTTTCCAACTGCAATCAGCTCTGTTTGTTTTCTTTATGTTGGTGCTCATATATATCATGGCCCTCAATATGTTGGGACTTTTTGAATTTGTCACCCCTGGTGGAAAAACTCTTGGGAATAAACAAATCAAAAAAGGCGTCTGGGGTGATTTCACCAATGGTGTCTTGGCAACCATTTTATCAACCCCTTGCTCGGCACCTTTCTTAGGCTCTGCACTCCCTTTTGCTTTTACCACAACAACTCTTAATATCTATCTTATTTTTTCTTTTGTTGGAATTGGGTTAGCCTTCCCTTTTATATTGACTGCTTTTTTTCCAGCTATGATTAAGTTTCTTCCTAAGCCTGGGCTATGGATGGATAAGTTAAAAAAACTTTTGGGCCTCACTCTTCTTCTCACAGCGGTGTGGCTTTATGATGTCCTCGCTGGACTTATGAACCTAGGTCATTATGGTATCTACATCAACACTGTCCTTGTGATGATTTTTTTCGGTTTTTATTTTCGAAAATCTATTTCTAAAAACATCTTGATGAATTTCATAGCCTTTCTCATCCCTCTTTTACTCGTAATTAATCTTTTAAATGAATCTGCTTTTTCTACAAAACCCAACACCAGCTCTCAAGTCCAAACCGGACAAATGAAATGGGTTCCTTGGAGTCAAGATCAGATGAAAAAAGTAAAGTCCTCTAAAGGCTATGCTTTTATTAATTTCACGGCGAGCTGGTGTCTTACTTGTAAGGTAAATAAAAAGCTGGTTTTAGAGACAGAAGATTTTCAAGAAATTGTGACAGCAAAAAAAATGACTTTACTTGAAGGCGATTGGACAAAAAGGGATGATAAAATTACACAGTTTTTGAGATCTCATAATATTGTTGGAGTCCCAGCCTACTTTATGATAAAACCTGACGGGCAAGTGATTTCACTTGGAGAAACGATATCAATTGGGAAAATAAAAAAGAATTTATAATATGGGTTCATTAGATTATCAAAATAACGAATTACACTTTGGCGAAAATAATATTGCAAAAATTGCGAGTGATTACCCCACTCCTTTTTACCTCTACTTTGCTCAAGATATAATCAACCAATACCAACGTTTTAGACAACAAGCACTTGAGTATAAAATTTTTGATCAACAAATATGCTTTGCTCTTAAGGCCAACCCCAACCCTCATCTTCTTCAAGCTTTATTTAAAGAAGGTGCTGGTGCAGATATTGTTTCAGGTGGTGAATTGAAAAGGGCCCTTGAGAACGGCTGTAACCCCAACAAAATTGTCTTCTCTGGTGTCGGGAAAACTGAAGCAGAAATAAAATACGCTCTTAAACAAAATATTTATTCTTTTAATGTTGAGTCTTTTGAGGAGCTTAGAGAAATTAATCAACTTGCTGAAGAGATGGGAAAAACGGCGCGTTTTGCTTTTAGAGTGAATCCTATAGTCAACGTTAAAACCCATCGCTATATCTCTACCGGTTATAAAACTCATAAATTTGGGATTCTTAAAAAAGATATTCTTAAATTTATTAAAAATGAACTTCCCGAACTCAAGCACGTTCAATTGAAAGGGCTCTCTGTTCATATTGGTAGCCAGCTCACGGATTTTAAGGCCACTAAGAAGGCTATTGCTGAAGTTTGCGAAATAGCCCACGAGCTCGATTTTCCTTTGGAGTTTATTGATGTGGGTGGTGGTCTCGGCGTCAATTATTATAAAGAACAAAACTTTAACGCACTTGATGTTTATATGAAGACAGTGGCGAAAACCCTGAAAAAAGGACTTAAAGGTTTGAAGCCAAAGCCTACA
Organism: Halobacteriovoraceae bacterium; assembly: GCA_002713145.1. Taxonomy (GTDB): domain Bacteria; phylum Bdellovibrionota; class Bacteriovoracia; order Bacteriovoracales; family Bacteriovoracaceae. Next base: position 234,622 of record PAVS01000014.1, on the reverse strand, counting down.
ATTGTTTTTGAACCAGGGCGCTTTATCTCGGCTAGCTCTGGACTCTTTATTACAAAAGTTGTGCGCACAAAAAAATCAGATGGATGTCGCTTTGTCATCGTCGATGGGGGGATGAATGATTTTGTTCGGACCTCGCTTTATGAAGCTTTTCATAAAATTGTTCCCCTCAGCAAAGATGAAGATAAGAAAGAAGTGACCACTGAAATTGTGGGGCCTATATGTGAGACATCCTGCTCATTTGCTTCAAACTACAAAATACAAGAGCTACAAAAGAATGATTTAATTGCAGTGCTTGATGTAGGAGCATACGGACATTCCATGTCTTCGACTTATAATCTTCGTAACCGCCCCAAAGAAGTCGTCATTGGAGCAGATCAAAAAGTCGAAGTTTTCGAACACTAAATTATTCAACTCCCCTAATTGGCAGAGTCATAAGTTTAAGTAAAACTTTCTCTGGGGGAACATTATTGTAAAGCACTTGATAAATGCCATCGAAAAGCGGCGCTCTGATTTTATATTTTTGGGCCAATGTATAAGCGGCCATTGTGGTTTTATATCCCTCAACCACTGAACGCTGAGAAGCGATAATATCCTCTGGAGACTTATCTGATTTAGCAATCTCAAGTCCAAAAGATTTATTTCGAGAGAGCTTACTTGTTGTGGTAAGAATAAGATCCCCCATCCCGGCAAATGAATAAAACGTCTCAGGTCTGGCATTAAAAACTTTCCCAAATCTCAGCATCTCATTTATTCCCCGAGTAATCATAGCAGCTCTGGTATTATGGTTATAACCGAGACCTTCTAACATCCCGCCCGCAATCGCAAGTATGTTTTTGAGGGCTCCACCGAGAAGAACTCCTTTGATGTCATAAGTCGGCATAACTTTGAAATAATTGGTGTTCATTTTTTTGCAGACATCAAGCAGTATATCCGGATGTTTTCCCGCAAGTGAGACGATTGTCACTTGTTTATCTATAATCTCACTGGCAAAAGAAGGACCTGATAAATAAGTGATCTTCTCTTCAAGATGAGGGAAGCGATGTTGAAAAAGATCATCACTCATCTCCAAAGTTTCTGGGTCAATTCCTTTAGAAATAGAAACCAGTGGAATATTATTTTCTAAAAAAGATTCCACTCTTTTTTCATTTTGCTTATAAAATGGAGTGATCGCAGAGGTAGGCAAACCATTAATAAGAAGTTCTATTTTCTTATTCTCACCTCTTTTTTCAACTTCCTCCCAGCTAAGGGCAGCACATATATTTTTGGCTAATTTTTGACCAGGAAGATATACACTGTTCTCGCCACTATTTATTGAATCATAAACATCTTGTGATCTAACAAGAATGATAACTTGTTCAAAATTCTCTGCCAGTATTGAAGCCATGGAGGTACCAAAAGCTCCTCCCCCAAATACGAGCGCTGATTGAAACTTCAAAGGAAATCCTTTCGTTTAAAGTGAAATAACACCCTCTATTTTACTCATTTTTTCGTAAACTTGAATGACTTCATCACTAGAATGGAGAAGTTTTTTACTGGTAATACTGGTGTATTTTCCATTGCGAGATAATTTTTCAGAGACATGGTGCTCATCGAGAAGCTCAAGCACCTGCATTTTTTTTTCAGATTTAACCACAAATTTAAATTGGTAGTGCTCAGGCCAATTCACTTGTTCGTCTAATAGGTTTTGTAATTTTGTAAAATCCATAGCAGAGTTTTTAGCAGATAATGCATCGCATACGCAAGTATTCTCATCATTTATTTGCAAAACTTAATAAATACAACTATTAAGTTCCCATGAATCAAATTGAAGAAGCCGTTCAAATTCTTAAATCCGATGGCGTGGTGGGTATGCCTACTGAAACAGTTTATGGACTGGCTGCATCAATTGAGTCTCCTGTTGGCATTGAGCTCATTTTCAAAACCAAAGAAAGACCCTTTTTCGACCCCCTTATCGTCCATGTCAGTTCCCTGGAGCAGGCAAAGCGATATGCTAAAAACTGGAATTCTCTCTGTGATCTTTTGACTCAAACTTTCTGGCCAGGACCTCTCACTATCGTTGTTCCTAAAAATGATGATCTTAACCCAATGATCACTAGTGGACTTGATTCGGTGGGTTTGCGTATGCCAGAGCATCCTCAGGCCTTAGAAATTATTTCCAAGCTGGGTCATCCTGTAGCCGCTCCCAGTGCTAATAAGTTTAAAAAGACCTCACCAACCAAAAAAGAACACGTGCAATTAGAGTTTCCTGGCCTCCATGTGGTTGAGGGTGGTCCTTGCCGAATAGGAATTGAATCCACAGTCGTGGGTGTCTTTAACCATGAAATAAAAATTTATCGTCCTGGCATGATCACTAAGAAACAAATTGAAAATGCTTTAAAGCTCAATGATTTCGAAGTCCCGGTGAGTATGAGTGAGAGCCCAGTGGCCCCTGGACAACTTAAGCACCATTATATGCCTAAGCTTCCTGTGATATTAATGTATGATCTTTATGATATAAAACTAGCCGACACCTCGCATATTCCTCAAGAGGTAATGCAAAACCCCAATGTGCTCACCCTAAATAGTGAGCCATATATGTGCGCAAGAGAGTTATATGATAAATTGCGTGAGTGTGACCAAGATGCCAGTTGTATTTTGATTCCGCTAGAAAGTGCTTGGTCTGAACTTGATGAGTGGGCCGGAATTTTAAATCGCCTCGAAAAAGCTGCCAGTTTTTTAACGAAAAAGAAATCTTGAAAGCCAAAGGGACATTTGTCCAACTCCAACAGCGACACCTACGGTTAAAATAAAGACAAGTACTTTAGAATTCATATTAATAGGAATTCGCGACTTGCTCACAAGATCTCCTGGAACTTCATGTTGATCAAATATGGCTATAGCTCTATCCACATTATTAATAGAAAAGAAGATTTCATCCCCCTCTTTCTTTCGTTTCACACTCATAAAAAGGTTTTGCTGAACTATCTCGTAACGCTCAATATTTTCGTAAAAAACAATCGTGTTATAGAAAGGGAGACCACGATTAATATAGATTCCATTTTCATAAAAATTCACTCCCCTCATAAAGCCAAAATAGATACAAGGGATAAGAATGAAAAAGATATACGACAAAAGGTCATAAGGGTGTCTCAAATGAAACTGAATGAGATCATTAAATGTCGGGTTTGATAATGAGGCGATCTCTGGATCATAAAAAGTTTGCCAATAGAGATTAAAAAATAACCCCACAATAATAGCAATCGCCATCATCTTAATCGTTGCGATGGCCGTCGAGCGGTAGACTTTTTTTCCTAGATCCATAATTAGTACTCTATCGCGGGAACAATATTCTGAACTGACCTTAGCATATCAATGACTTCTCTGACACAGCCTTTGCCAGATTCTCTTTGAGTGACATAGTCCACAACTTCTTTAATCTCATGGCTGGCATTAGGCACAGTGGCAGCAAAACCCACTTGTTTTAAAATAGGGAGATCAAAGAACTCATCACCCATATAAAGCACTTCATCTTTACTCACTTTGGCGTCTTCTAAAATTGTTGCAAGCGCCTCTCTTTTATCTTCATTGCCGAAGAAAAAATAATCGAGCCCAAGTAAATTAAATCGTTCGATGACTCCTCTGGAATCACCACCGGTAATCACACCAACTTTCACCCCTGCTGCTCGCAAAATTTTTATTCCATAGCCATCATGCACATGAAAAAAACGGTTATAACCAACTTCTTCTCCTCCCCAATAAATTCTTCCATCGGTGAGGATTCCATCCACGTCAAAAAGGCAAACTTTAATTTTATTCAATTTTTCTCTGTGTGGATCTGCTAGCTTGCGAGCATCAATTATATTAGACATGGAGTGCCCCCTTGATATTCAGGATATCAGTAATGAGAGGTTTTACTTGCTCTAATGAGAGCTGGCTCGTGGCATCGGACTTGGCATTGGTAGGATCAGGGTGGGCTTCCATAAAAAAACCGTCGGCCCCTGCTGCAGCGGCTGCTCTCGCAAGAGTGACAATCTGCTCTCTTTTCCCTCCCGTAGTCGCACCTAAGCCTCCTGGCTGCTGTACACTATGAGTGGCATCATAAATGGTTTGCACCCCAAGACTTTTCATAATCATAAAACTCGCCATATCGACGACGAGATTATTATAACCAAAACTCGTCCCTCTCTCAGTTAAGAAAATCTTCTCTTTAGGAAGAAAGTTGCTGGCCTTATCAACAATATTTTTCGCATCCCATGGAGCTAGAAACTGCCCTTTTTTAATTTTTAATTGAGCGTTATTATTTTTACAGGCCACGGCCCCCGCTACGATTAAGTCAGTTTGGCGGCATAAAAATGCAGGAACCTGTAAAGTATCCACCACACTTGCGACGGTTTCCGCTTGATCAGGAAGATGATAATCAGTGATGGTTTTAAAACCAAACTCTTCTTTGACCTGGGAGAGAATTTTAAGCCCCTCATCTAGGCCAGGACCACGGTAAGAATCAATAGAGCTGCGATTGGCCTTATCAAAACTTCCTTTAAAGTTTATCTCGATTTTATCAGAAAATTCTTCAAGATTTTTTTTCAAAAACTCAGCGACAGTAAAGGCTAAATCTTTACTTTCAAGGACACAGGGTCCGATAAAAAACTGCATTTTAGACATGCTTATCTCCTTGGTGCTGGTAGGCACTGGCAACAAAAGTTTTAAAGAGTGGATGAGGATTAAATGGTCTCGACTTAAATTCAGGGTGATACTGACAAGCGATAAAATAAGGATGGTCATCCAACTCTATAATTTCTACTAAATTTAATTCTGGGTTTCTTCCAGAGACAATCATACCAGCATTTTCGAGCTGATCGATATATTGATTATTTACTTCGAGTCTATGTCTATGTCTCTCAGAAATTGAGTTTTCATTGTAAATTTTGGAAGCAAGAGTTTTAGGTTTTAATTCGCACTCGTAAGCCCCCAGTCGCATACTGCCACCTTTGGCCATGCCCTCAGATTGTCCTTCCATATAGTGAATCACAAATTCTCCACCTCCGGAGAATTCCATAGAAGTCGCATTCTTGATTCCAGCTCTATGACGAGCAAACTCGACCATAGCCAATTGCATTCCTAAACAGATGCCGAAAAAAGGAACTTTATTTTCTCTTGCAAATTGAATCGCTAAAATTTTACCTTCGGTTCCTCTTTCTCCAAATCCACCGGGAACGAGAATCCCAGAGACCTCTTTAAGTTGATCTCGCTCACCTTTTTCAATTTTCTCTGCGTCTATATAGACCATTTCTAGTTTAACTTGATTGGCAATTGCTCCATGTCTAAGAGCTTCATCGAGAGACTTATAAGATTCTATAAGCTCGGTATATTTTCCAACAATCCCAATTTTAACAATGGCCTTAGGATTTTCCACGTTATAAACCACTTGCTCTAGTTCTCTGATATCAGGTGCAGTTGCCCAAATACCAAGAAGCTCACAAATTTTTGCATCAAGACCTTGTTTAGAAAATTCAAGAGGTACTTTATAAATACTATCGAGATCTATAGACTTGAAAACATTATCTTTAGGAACATTACAAAAAAGAGAAATTTTATCTAAGATACTTTGATCTATATCTCTATCCGCTCGACAGATAATCACATTCGGAAACAAACCTATAGACCGCAGTTCTTTTACTGAATGTTGAGCGGGTTTAGATTTTAATTCTCCCGCGGCATCGAGATAGGGAACTAAAACGAGATGAACGAAAAGCACATTCTCTAACCCTACATCATGACTCAGTTGTCTGATACTTTCCATATAAGGAAGAGATTCAATGTCACCAACAGTCCCACCAATCTCTCCAATCAAAAGATCACAGTCTTCTGCTGCAAGATGTATTCTTCTTTTAATTTCATCAGTAATATGGGGTACGACTTGGACGGTTTTTCCTAAATATCTTCCTTCCCGCTCATTATTGATCACTTCAAGATAAACTTGTCCTGTCGTAAAATTATTTTGTTTTGATAAAGTGAGGCTGGTAAATCTTTCATAATGACCTAAATCTAAATCGGTCTCTGCACCATCATCTGTAACAAAGACTTCCCCATGCTGAGTGGGGCTCATAGTTCCGGGGTCAACATTAATATAAGGATCCATTTTGAGCATATTGATTTTAAGACCGCGTCTCTCAATAAGTGAGGCAATACTAGCAGCAGCTAATCCTTTACCTAAAGAACTAGAAACTCCCCCGGTAATGAAAATATATTTTTTAGATTTTTTTGCCACTTAAAACTCCTTCTAATTTTGTAATATCTTCTGGTGTATCCACGCCCATGATAGGAAGATCTAAATAACTCGCACCAATAGTTAAGTCATTCTCTATAGCTCTCAGTTGTTCTAAGCTCTCTAATTTTTCCAATGGACTTTGCTCTAAAGCGACAAACTTTAATAAGCTTTCCGGTTTATAACTATAAACTCCTATATGTTGATACCAATCATATTCAGTTTGTTCTCTATTAAAGGGTGAGCTTGTTCGAGTAAAATACAAACACTTTTTATCTTTAGAGACTATGGCCTTCACCACATTGGGATTGAGAAAATCAACCTCCGTACTTTTCCTTTTTTTAATAGCAGTATAAATATCATGATTGGTTTGAGCGTGCTCACTTGCAATTTTGAGGATCATTTCTGACTTCATCAAAGGCTCATCCCCTTGCAAGTTAATCACTAACTCATAATTTTTTTGTTTAAAAAAACGTTCATAGGCAAGTGCGATACGCTCTGACCCGGAAGGTACATCATCATCCACTCTGACACATTGGCCGCCGTAATTTTTTACCGCATCTTCTATTTCTTGATTGTCGGTCACAATGGCATAATCCATTGCCGTTTCCCTGCAATTATCAACGATATAATGGATCATGGCTTTGTTATGAATTTTGGCCAGTGGTTTCCCTGGAAATCTAGATGACCCAAAGCGGGCCGGAACTAATATAAGCCAACGTGACATAGAACTCTCTTCTTCATTAAGTACACAAAATCATACACTTAGATTCAAACTCTGGCCATTTATTGGAGTATTTCAATCTGCAAAAATTGCACTAATTTTGCTAAAACACTTTTTCGAGTAAAATAGATCTATGTTGTTCATCTTAGCTTTTTTATTTCTCACACCGACACTTTATGCAGTAGATATTGCAGAGCTCAAAGATGTGATCAATGACCCTGCGGTTTCTAGACGTTGCAAAGCATTAATACAAGCACGCAATGAAAAGCAACAGCACCAGCAGAAGTTAAGTTTTATGCTGCTGCGAAATGAAAAAATATTGGAAAAAACAAAAGTTAATCAGATAAATCTGCGAAACCGTTTAGAGCTTAACCAAGTGCAGATAAAAAACAATATTCGTTTAAGTAAAATGCGCCTTGAATCAATGGAAGAAAATATTGTAAGAAAAGGCTGTCCCGGCTTGAGTATTTAGATCAAATAATTCCTTTTCGACCCTATTCTTCGATGTTACTATTTTTGAACACACACAAAATGACATAGGGAATTATGATTCGAATAATAGCGTATCTTTTATTCATCTCCACAAATGCGTGGTCTCAGAATAATCTCGATGATATTGAAAAAACGATCGAAAAAGATCGCAACCTCACCAACCTCAGTAACACGGCCAAGGCCATATCTCTTAATGATGCTATTGAAGAAGGACTTCGAAAAAATAATGCTGAACTTTTGCGTAAGTATCAACGCCAAATAAATGAGCTTAATTTTAAAGATGCCTTTGAAGATTTCTACTTTCCTAAACTCAATTTAACCATGCAAACCACTGATGATCACTTTGTTGAAAATATCTATCGTGATGATATTGAAAATGCTGAATCCTCAAAAACGCCTCAAGGTTTTATCGGACTTGAAATGCCAGACTACACCTTGTTTAATTGGGGAAAAGATTTTTTAAATTACCTCAATGAAAAAGAAATCTATAAAAGAAACAAACAAATTTTTGTTGAACAAAGAAGAGAGCTCAGATTTAGAATCATCACCAATTACTTCAATCTCTCTCGACTGAGAAATATTTCTCGCGTCTATAAAAAACAACTCTCCCACACCTCTTTTATATACAAGCTTGCTAAGGAAAAATTAGGTCTGAGAAAAATAAATTCACAAGAATACCTTCAGGCTAAAGCAGAATTTCTTAAAGCCCATAAAAACTATCAAGCTTCATTATTTGCTTATTATTCTCAACAACAGGAATTAGCAGATATTATGGGAGATAATCCAGAGACTGTTTATACCACAACTGACAGCCTTAAGTTCAACCCCCTGGTCCTCGGAGCTGCTGAAGCTCAAAAGCTGATTGCCCAAAATAGCCCCCAAGTAAGAGACGCCAGAACCAGTTTAGAAAATGCCAATAGAACATATCAAAGAGTTTTAAAAGATAACCTTCCCCTACCGAAGTTTAGTCTTAAACTTGGCTCCTACCGCAAAACCTTTTCTCAAGATGGTGTCCAAGATAATTTTGAAACTTTTGATGGCAGCCGCAATCTTGAGGTCGCTGCCACAGTCAATATGACGTGGACAATTTTTGGGAGTGGTGGTTTTTTCAATTCTCGCGTCACAGAACGTTCTTACTACCAAAAACGAATGGCCGAAATAAACCTCAAAGAGGCTTACAGAGATACCAGAGTTGCCAATCAACTCACAAACTCCAGAATTAATTATTTAGAGAAACAATTTAATGCCACTGAAGCACAGTTAAAAAACGCTCGAAAAGTTTTTGATTATGCCATCGATAACTATATTGATAGCAAAACTGGTTTTGCTGAATTAAAGCTTGTTCTCGATGAGATCCAAGATGCAGGCATTAGTCTTGAAAATGTAAAGTACGATCACTTAGTCGAAAAAATAACATATGCATCCGTGCTAGGAATTGATGATTTTCCAGGCGAAAAATTTGAGAACTTGGTAGAAAAATGAAAAAGCTAATAAACCTCCTTTTATTCTTTTCATTTATTTCATGTGGGAGTTATTCACTTTCGGATGACAATAATGAAAGAAGGCTTCTGCTCAAGCAGTATGATCCTGATGATGTGAGTGCCAGAGATTTAAACCTACTCCCAGAAGTATATTTAGAAGACAACTCTGCTTTGCAAGATGATGTTACGAGTGAAGGCTTTGTGGGGAGATCCTATTACACCGGTTCAGATGATGTGAGAGTTTCTGCAAGTATTAACTACTCACAAGATTACGAAGATCCCACAAAAGTACAGATGATTGACTTGCAATACCTCTCTCGCTTTGATGAGAGTTATAGAGAATATTGGTGGGGCTTGCAATTAAAAAGAGTTGTTGCAAAATTCAACGCTATAGCAGACGAGCCCGCTTCTGACTCCCTTGCAGAAAATAGATCAACCAATAACCAATCTTTTACTATTTTTGGTTTTGGTCTGGGTCATCGTTTTAGGGCCCTGGCTTCAGAGTTTTTTACTGATCGATTTTTCGAAAATATTAATGTGTTTGGAAACTACATGTTTCATATCGACGGAACCAATAGCGAGAAATACCAAGGTTGGGGCTATACAGCAGAGTATGGTCTAAACTATCGCTCCTCTAAAAAACTTTTCTATGGAGGGAAACTGTCCTATAACTGGGCGCTCGTTGACCGTGAAGCAAGAGATGAAGAAAAACTTCCAGAACGCTCCCTTGTTTTCGGTTGGTTTACACTTGGCTTTGAAATAGGCTTTTACTTCTAAGGATATAATTATGATTGAACGTTATGCCACTGCCGAAATCACTGATATTTGGGCGGATTTTAATAAATTTAAAACCTATCTCGATGTGGAGCTGGCTTTGGTAGAGGCTCTTGAAGGAGTGAGGATCCCTGAAGGCACAGCGTCTTCAATCAGATCCAAAGCTGAAATCAACCCAGAAAGAATAAAAGAAATTGAAGAGCAAACTAAGCATGACGTCATTGCATTCTGCACTTCCATCACTGAAAAACTACCGAGCAGCATATCTAAATACTTTCATTTTGGATGCACATCCTCAGATATCATCGATACAGCGACGACATTGCAAATAAAAAAATCGGTGGAATTGATTCGCAAACAACTCAAAAAACTTTGTGACGCTCTCCTCTCTCAAGCTGAGAATAATAAACATGTTATCTGTATGGGTCGCTCCCACGGAATGAATGCTGAGCCTATGAGCTTTGGTGGCAAGTTTCTATCCTTCTATGCTGAGTGTTCAAGGAGACTGCAAGAGTGCGATCAATTTCTTAAAAACGAAATCACAGGCCAGCTCTCTGGAGCTGTTGGGAACTACACCGTCTTAACTCCAGATATAGAAAAGAATGCATTGGAGAAGCTTGGACTTAAAGTCGAACCAGTATCAACCCAAGTTATTCCAAGAGACAGAATCATCAAGCTCGTTACCATGACGGCCAATCTAGCCAGTACGATGGAGAGAATAGCGGTAGAAATTAGACATCTTCACCACTCTGATATTGGTGAAATTTATGAAGGATTTTCAAGCGGTCAAAAGGGCTCCTCTACTATGCCTCATAAAAAAAATCCTATCTCTGGTGAGAATATCACAGGTATAGCAAGAGTCATCCGTTCCCACCTCCTGATTGCCCACGAGAATAATGCTCTTTGGCATGAGCGTGATATCAGTCATTCAAGTGCTGAAAGATTGATGCTACCTGATAATCTAGGGCTAACTTTTTATGCTGTTCGAAGACTGACCTCTACTATTGATAATCTTGTTATAAACACTAATCAAATCCAGGCCAAAGTCTTAAACGAACATCGTTACTTATCAAGTTTTGTCCTGCATAAGCTTATTGAAGAGAACGATGTTTCTCGTGAAGATCTTTATCAATTAGTTCAGAAAGCATCATTTGAGTCTCAAAATATTGAGGAATTTAAGTCAATCATTGAAGAGTCAGATCTTGCTCAAAAGAGTGACCTAAGTCTCCTTAATGCCTTAGATGAAACAACTCTGAGAAAAATTTATTTAAACCATATTGATAAAGTTTTTGAACGGGCTAAAACTCAATACCAAGAATAAAAAAAATCCCTCGATTTCTCGAGGGACTAATTCGAAGGATGATATATTGAGAAGCAGAATCTATCTGGTTCTCAAAACTGTCTGATTACATAATCTTTTGATTGAAAAATATTTTGTTCTTTTACAAGATACTCTTTTGCTTCATCTTTAGAATCGAATGCTCCGATGCTGACTCGAAACCACACACCTTTTCCAGGAATGACCACTTCATTTATAATGACATCATATCCCTGTAAAATAAAACCATCAGCAAACTCTTTAGCTTCTGCTTCACTCTGATGGGAAGACAATTGAATAGTAAATTTACCTTTATAGTCTCTGTTTTGATTATAAATATCTTTGAGAGGTTCATTGGTTGTGACAGTGTTATCTTCTGCTGGTATCTCCTCTACTGGCTCTTCTTCAATTTCAATTTTATCTGGCATTTTTGTTTCTTCTCGAGCAAGCTTTTCCATCTCCGCTTTTAGTCTTGCTTCCAAATCTTTATCTTGTTGCTCTTTAGCAACTGCAGGATCAAGATTTGACGGATTTGCATCTTCATCAACAATCGTATTCACTTTTTCTTCTTCAACTGATTTTAAATTGATGTTTTGAATATCCTCTTTAGTATAACCATCTTCTTTAAGAGAGAGTTTTTTTCCAACCCTTACTCCCATAGTGAACGCAATGGCAGCAATCATGACGATAAAAACAAATATGAGAACAACTTCTTTTCTTTCGAAAACGAAAAGCTTGTTATCTTTTTCTTCCATATAAGTATTTTAAATGGACATTGTATTTGGTGCAAATGGTTTAAAATACTTACCACTGAAACTCAATATCTTTACCAGCGAATTCCAATCAAGTGTTTGGTCCTACAAGAATTACAATTGCTTAGAACATAATTAAGATTGGCAATTAAATTGCTACACTTCCCTCCATACGCTTTAGCAAGGTGTTTTAACAGGTGCGGAGTTCAATCCCCCCATGAATAGTAAGGAGAAAAGATGATGAACAAAAAGAAAATTTTAAAAAATGAAAAAGGACAAGGCGTACTTGAATATATCATCCTGACAGCGCTTATAGGTATTTTTTGCCTGGCTACAGTAAAAAAGTTTGGAAAGTCACTGGACACAAGGATGAATCAAATGGACAAAAAAATTAAAAAAGAGCTCGTTATCAGATGATCTTAAAGATTATTCTTTCTGCATCCTTACTGCTTGTCATCTGTATTCTCATCATGCACTTAATGGTCAAGCAGTCTTGTGTTAACCAAGCCTTTTATTTAAAAATGAATAAAAAACTCAATCGATTGGTCATAGATTCTCCTCGTTTATATGGAGAATATCATCGTTGTCATAAAAGAGTTCAAATTTTTGGACTTTATAGAGGAACAACAGATGAATAATCAAAGAGGGGCCATAAACTTAGTTGCAATTTGCCTTTTAATGCTAGTCAGTTCACTAGGAATTCTAGTTCTCAAACAACGCATACACCATGTGAAACTCATTCAAGCCAAACAACATCTTCTTCTTTGCTCCAAGGAGCTAAATGGAGAGACAAATAATTTAGTGAGAATGATGAATAAAACCAACCCTATGCTCAAGGCCCTTACTCTAGCAAAGTATGGGTCTTTAATCATTCCCGGCATAGGTCAGGTCACCCACAAATCGGCCAAGATTGCCCTGAAATCGATCAAGCAATTTCAACAACTTAAATTCATTTCTTATTTGAAAAACCTCTACCTCATCCGTAAAAAGAAATGTCCACTCTCTGTGCTTTCATTTAAAACTCCTTATAGAACAAAGGTGAGCCAAGCTCTTCTCAGAGATAAGTTTAACCGAACCGTATTAAGAGAAAAAAAATGGAAGCAAGTATTAAAAAACAAAAACTGGTTAATCAAAACTTTTTATCAATCCAATGGTACAAGCACTTCCCAGCTTCGCAGCAGGGACAATCTATTATCTCACTACTTCTCTTTATAACGATTCTTTTTAGCTGCTATTTCACCTTTATAAAGATAAATCATTCCATTTCTAAAAGAGAGGAGAAAATATATGAAAATTTTAAAGTCAAATGGAGAGCAGCCCAAAAAAAATATAAATCTACCCAAAAATATAATTTTTAAATTAATTGCAATCTTTATATTATCCAATATCTTTACATTTTTAATTGTAAGTGAAGCTTTCATACCCGACACAAAAAGCAATTTCATTGAACCAAAAAAATTAATGAGACCTGGTTATACAGATTTATCTGTTGAAGTCGACGTAAGAACAAGTTTGGAGACAAATACGCCTTACACCTTAACCAATCGAAAAAAAACAATTTATATCCCTCACGTCTTTTACGTTAAGTCGCTTGCAGAAAGTACAGATAACTACTTGGATGAACCTCACGAAAAAAGCTCTCTTTTACTTAATGTCCCCAAGAAATATTTAGCTGAAATAATCCGTTCTGGTCATTTAGAGCTCTACCCTCTAGTTGAAAGAAAACAATTAATCACAAAAACTCATCATAAAAAGGAAATGCAATATGAAATTAATTTTTAATCTTTTTATCTTTGTCATTTTACTCCCAAAAGCTCATGCGACACGAATTGATATTTTTTACTCAAATGCCACAGACAAGATCATTGCTACGCAAATCAGCTCTAAGTTTAATAGAGAGTACGGAGTTCCAAGGAAGCTTATCCGTGTCGCAAAAGTAGAAGAATGTCACTCTAGGGATAAAAGATTTATTGAAATATGTTTAAACAAAAAAAGTGATCTCATTGTGCTTAATGAATTCTCATTAAAACAAAAAATAAGATCACTTGAAATATTTTTTACAAACTAAAACAAAAGAGTTCGTTATGAATTATTTATCTTTATGTATTGGAAACTTTGGAGTCGTTCCATTATTCTCGTTTGCATTCTTTCTTTTTCTACCAGCACTTTTGAGCTTAAGTTTTCTTCTAGTGCGAGTCTTCATAGTTTTAGATCCCATATACCTATCCTCAATAAAAAAAATTATTATAAATAATGAAAGGAAATATTTAACTTTTACGCTTCAAGTTGTCAAAATCTTTATGCTTTTAAATAGCCATTCCTTTGTATTCGCCACAGAAAGCGCACAAGATATTTTCCTCTCAAAAGGAGAACAAGTCGAAATCAATGCTAAGCACTTAAAATCATATTCAATAGGTAATAAAGAAGTGCTAAGTGCTAAATTAAGACAGAAAACCAACAAGCTCCTTTTGAAGGGCAAGGGTATTGGCTTCAGTGACCTTATTATCTGGACACATAGCACAAAAAAGACTTACCGCATATACGTCCACTCAAAAAGAAAGCAGCTTAAAGAAATGCGTATTTTCAGTGCTCTAAAAGATACTCAGTTAACAGTGCAATTCAAAGGGGAATGGATTGAGATCAATGGCGTTATAGAATCTCATAAAGACTTTCAGATCATCAGTACCATTTTGGAAAACAAGAACCTCAAAGTTATTCCCAATGTCGAGCTGAATAAAGAATACAAAAATTCACTTATTGCTGACATTTACTCTACTCTTTACAAGCAAGGGATCAAAAATATCACTTGCTCACTTGTAAAGATTAGGATCATATGCAAAATCAGCGACCCCCAAAGGGTGGCAGACCTTGAAAGACTTAAACAAAAGTACAATATTCAATTTGAATATGAAGACATTTTTTCATCCTCTAAAACCTTTGAGGTGGAGTTTAAGATTTATTCATTCGAGCTGCTTAGTCAAAACTCATCTCATTCTGGATTGAATCGAATCGAAGGCCCTCTCAATGAGCTGGTTAACAATCAACAAGCTCTTCTAGAAACGGGGAATTTCTTTTTTCAAGACCAAAAGCTTAAAACAGAACTTATAGCGAACCCTAGGTTTCAAATAATTATTGGAGAAAAGTTTAAATTTTCTCTCGGCCAAGAAATACCTATTGCTCAAGTCACTCAAGAAGTAGCAAATACCACATGGAAGTTTAGTGGAATAAAATTAAACGGAGAGACTCAAAACAAAGGAGACCTCGCTGTTTTAAAAATAAAAAGCCAAATTACAGCACCTAATTCTCAAGGTTATATCCAAGGACCTTCTGGAGAAACAAGTTTTCATATTAGGCCTGGAAAGTTCTTAGAGGTTTTTCATGTCAACTTATCCAATCATATGAGCAACGAAGGAGGAGTTCCGCTTTTAAATAAAATTCCTCTTCTTAAAAAGCTATTCACTCATTCAAGTGAGAGTGTTTTGTCAAAGAACATTGCTATTTTTGTTAAGATTACGGAGAAAATAAATGAATAGTATGAATATAATTGAGCAATCAAAACTTAATTTTTATACGCAAATTAAAAAAGGAAAGATCTTAACCGTTGATGAACTCTTTACAGAAGTGAGTGCTGAGGATCTTGATCTGAGAGAGTTTCTCACAAGTTGGTATCAATCTCTGGTTTCTTTTCACTTTCTTCCCCTAGACGATGAAACACTTGAAGAAATTATCATTCACTCCCCCGACACGATTGTGGGCCTTCATCATAAGCAACAAAAACAATACGATTGTGACCTTACGACCAATGAACTTCAGAGACTCTATGAATATTTATGTCTGAAAAATAACGTGGATTGGAATTATAAAAAGCCTTTTGTGAGTTTTTATACTCAGATTCAGCAAGTTGCGGTGAGAGTGTCCCTTACTCATTATAGCTGCTCTCCTCATAATATAAGTAAATGCTTTATCAGGGTCCTCAACTCCAAGCCCCTTGCCATGCAAGATTTTCAACTCGAGGGGTTAGATAAAAAAATTCAAACAATTATAAAAGAAAAGAAAAATCTACTCATTTGTGGAAGCACAGGAAGTGGTAAAACAACTTTTTTGAATGCCCTGCTACAGTTTATGCCAAAAGATGAGCATCTCGTTATCTTAGAAGATATAGATGAAATTCACGCCCCTCACCCCTACACCACAAAATTACTTGCGGATGAAAAGAAAAGTGAGAAGTCACTCAACTCCTTAATGAAAAATGCTCTTAGGATGTCACCTAAAAGAATGCTCATTGGAGAAATCCGCTCAAAAGAAGTTGAAACCTTCTTGCTGGCCATGAATACGGGACATCAAGGTCTCATGGGCACAGTCCATGCCAACAGTGCCAAAGATGCTATAGAAAGATTGGCTTTGTTATTTAAAATTTATTCATCAAAAGATTTAAGTTATGAACTCGTACTAAAGCTTGTTTGTTCAAATTTAGACTATGTTATTTTCTTAAATGATAAAAAAGTCTCAGAGATCATCAATGTTTATGGATCTGAAAACCATAGTATTTTATATGAAGCTCTATACTCAAGCGCCAGAGAATCGTTCTAGCGCTTGAGTTTTTTATAACTGATACGGTGAGGGATTTCAGCTTCATCCCCTAGTCTTCGCTTTTTATCTTCCATATAATCGCTGAAGTTACCTTCAAACCAAACGACTTGAGAGTTTCCTTCAAAAGCTAATATATGCGTTGCTAATCTATCGATAAAATAACGGTCGTGGGATATGACAACAGCACAGCCAGCATACTCTTCAAGAGCTTCTTCTAAAGCACGTAAGGTGTTTACATCGAGATCATTGGTAGGCTCATCGAGTAAAAGAACATTTCCTCCCTCTTTGAGCATTTTAGCTAAGTGGACTCTATTTCTCTCCCCACCCGAGAGTTCAGATACTTTTTTCTTTTGATCCTCTCCAGAAAAATTAAACTTAGATATATAGGCCCTCGCATTAATTTCTTTTCCACCCACTTCAATTAAATCAAGTCCTTCAGCGATGACTTCTAAAATGGTCTTCTCTGGATCCATCTTTCTTCCTTGATCCACATAAGCGAGATCAACGGTTTCCCCTACAACAAAATCACCAGAATCTGGTTTTTCTTGACCTGTAATCATTTTAAACAACGTGGTCTTACCAGCACCGTTAGGACCAATCACACCCACGATTCCTCCAGGTGGCAGTTGAAAGGTGAGATCTTCATAAAGAAGCTTATCTCCAAATGCTTTGGAGACGTGTTCTGCATTGATCACGACATTTCCAAGCCTAGGTCCGTTAGGGATGAAAAGTGAGTTTGTTTCATTTCTTTTTTCACTCTGGTTATCTTCCAACATTTTAGAATAATTATTGATCCTAGCCTTCCCTTTAGCTTGTCTTGCTTTTTGAGAGGAGTTAATAAACTCAAGTTCTTTCTTTAGAGCTTTTTGACGTTTGGACTCTGCTTTTTCTTCTTGAGCAAGTCTTTTCGTTTTTTGCTCTAGCCAAGAAGTATAGTTTCCTTCCCAAGGTATACCATGCCCTCGATCCAACTCGAGTATCCAACCGGCTACGTTATCCAGAAAATAACGATCGTGGGTAATCGCAATAACAGTCCCTTTATAAGCTTGAAGGTGCCTTTCAAGCCAATAAACTGTTTCAGCATCGAGATGGTTGGTTGGCTCATCCAGAAGGAGGACATCAGGTTCTTGTAACAAGAGCCGACATAAAGCGACCCTTCTTTTCTCCCCACCTGAGAGCACACCACATTTTTGGTCGGCAGGAGGGCATCTAAGCGCATCCATCGCCAAATCTAATTTAGAATCAAGATCCCAAATATTATGGGCGTCCATTTTATCTTGGAGTTTTCCTTGTTCTTCTAAAAGAGCGTCCATATCAGCATCAGGATCAGCAAACTTTTCATTGATGGCTTCATAGGCATTTCTAATCTCTACTAATTCTGCACATCCCTCTTCGACCACATCTTTGACCGTCTTCTCAGGATTAAGTTCAGGTTCTTGCTCTAAGTATCCAACAGAGATTCCTTTGGAGAGATTCACCTCTCCGCTATAATCTTGATCTATCCCTGCAATAATTCTAAGAAGGGTTGATTTACCTGCACCATTCAGTCCTAACACACCAATCTTTGCTCCATAAAAGAAAGATAGTGAAACATCTTTAATAACTGTTTTTTTACCTGGATACGTTTTTGATACCCGTGACATTGAGAAAATGATTTTTTGGCTCATTGAGTCAACTCCCTTAGAATTATGCAGTATTTAAGCAAATTCCAAAGAAAGAGTCTACCCTATCATGACATAAGAGAGAGGTTCTCTATTAAATTTAAAATACTCAATAAATAACTTGGTAGGGCAAAGCTGAGGAGCACAATTGCCATGACAACTTTTACATGTTTTTTATAGCGCTCCATTTGCTCATCATAAATATCCCATAATTCTTGGATAAGCATGTCCCAGTTTTCAAGATCATAGCTCCCGTATTTTTTTATACATTCGATCTGCTGCTTTGCCGTTTTTAAAACAGGAGAATAACTTTTACAACTTGGACACTCTAGAAGCTGTGAGTTCTGAATGACTTCATTCATAGGTCTCGAGATACTTAACAAAGATTTCACTATATAAAGAGCGGCAAAAAACTGCTCAAAGCCTTTAAGAAGTTTTTTTTCTATAAAAAATATAACGGCAATAAAGAGCCCCATTCCAACCAAATTCCATATGACAAATTTTAACAAAAAAGCAAAATCCATGGGAATGTCTAGGATAAAAGTACAAGCGAGAATATGAAAGCTTAAGGTTACAATAATAATCAAAGCAATTTGTAAAATGGCTTGTTTTTTTATGGCGAAGATCTTTTTAGCCAGGGCTTTATCTTTCACAATGGCTTTTTTAATTTCCTTTAGAATTGAGTTTAACTCACACCCATACTTTGCTCTAAACTTTAATAGTTTAGCTATGATTTCACTGAAAAATTTATAGTGGGGAATCTCAAAGTTTTGAAGTTGATGAGGGGTTAAGCTTAAGTAGGCTAAAATATCTTGAAATTTTGCCCTCTCTCCCTTTTCGTTGGCAGTTGATGCTAAAAGTTCATTAGATATAAGTTGTTGAAATATAAAGCAAATAATGAGTAGAAACACAGAGTAAATCCAGATCATAAATTCTCCTAAAACCTCTTGACAACTATCAGCGTCATGTGAAAAATACACCAGATGGAAAATCAACATACTTCGGTTGTGACTGAGCGTGAACATAAGATCACGGCTCAAATCATTTTTTTTAAAAATGAAATTCAGAAACTATCTCACCAAGAGCTGATTAAACTTAAAGCTGATGTAGAGAAGCTTTGTTTGGAGTTTGACCCATACTCACCCTCTGATAGATCTGATTTTTCACAACATCTTATTGATGATTTGGGCCTCGAGAATTGTCTTGATAATCCATTTACGTTTACCAATGCCATACTGCAAATTTTAGATGATATTGAAAATCAAATTGAAACGAATTTAAAAAAAGAAAAACACTAATTATGTACAATCAAAGACAGATGCTCAAGACCTACGACCTCCATCCGATGTCGATAAAACTCATACGTGCAGGACACCCTTGGGTTACTAACGATAAATTCTCAGAAAAATTTCACCCTAAAGAAAGATTTATTATTGCCGCTAACAGAAAAAAGCCTTTCGCACTTCTCATACACGATCCAACTCATAAACACGTCAGAGCAAGAGTGTGGGCCACATCTGGACATTTTCAAAAATTGATGAAAAATTTTAAAAACGATGTCATCACTCGTTTAAGAAAATCATTCCAAAATAGGAAAGCAAAAAATTATTTTGAAAATAGAAACCATTTCTATCTTGCCTTTGGGGAAAACGACCAACTACCAGGAATCTTCATCAAGTATATGGGAGGAGAAATTCTTATTGAATTTTACATGGAGTTTTGGCGTACCTATCAAGATTTTGTGATTCAAAACGTCGTAAGATCTTTTAATGAAGTTTTTGATAGAGACCTGACTATTTCGAATATTTGGATTCAATATAGAGATCACAACAAAGAAAGTGCTAAGTGTTTGGATCCTATTTCCACTTTTAGGCGAGTCGATATAAATGAATATGGGGTCAATTATAAAGTTTATCTCGGTAAGCACTATGATACAGGTATCTACACAGATATGGCCGCTATCAGATCAAGACTTAAAAAGCAGCTTTCTAACTGTAACTCTCTTTTGAACCTTTACTCATACACAGGAGCTTTTTCCCTTTATGCCGCCTCTCTTGGAGTGGAGGATATCACATCAGTTGATATGTCAGAAGCATATCAGGAATGGTTGCAGGACAATATAGCCTTAAACGAAGACTTAGACCTCTCAGGCCATACGAGCTTAACCATGACGACACTCGAAGCCTTAGAACAACTTAAAGAAGAAGGCAAAAAGTTTGAATGTATTATTTCTGACCCGCCTTCCAGTTCAAATGATGGCAATAGAACAACGAATGCATTAAGTGAGTACACCCACATACTCCCTCTTATGTATGATGTTATGGAAGAGAACGGTACGATTATAGCATTTCTTAACACACATAAAATAGGAATTGATAAGTTCAAAAATAAGCTTAAAAACATCATTCATAAAAACAAGCTCCCCCTGGTCCTTTCAGGAAACCTTTATTTAGGAGAAGATTGTCCCTATAAAAAGGGCTTCCCAGAGGGGTCATATCTTAAAGGCATCATCCTTAAAAAGAAACGCCAACGTCCCGAGGACGAGTCTGAAAATAAAAAAACGCCAGCACCAAAAGAAAAACAAGTCAAAGCTGAAGTAAAAGAAGAGACTTCCCCAAAAGAGAAGTCTGATCATCAAGAGACTCAAACGAACACAGAGAAGTCCGCTAAGAAAGTCACTAAAAAAGTCGCTAAAAAAGCAGCTAAGAAAACGGCGAAAAAAGTAACCAAAAAGGCAACCAAGAAAGTGGCTAAGAAGACAGCTAAAAAAACGGCGAAGAAAGTAACCAAAAAAGCAACCAAGAAAACCGCGAAAAAAGCGACTAAAAAAACTAGTAAGAAAGAGTCCGAGAGCTGATTGGAGATCACCTATGATTGAAGTTCAGTCTCTTAGTAAACACTTTAAAGTTCATCAAAAAGAGGCAGGACTCAAAGGTTCACTCCGCTCTCTGTTTAATAGAAAGTATCTTATTAAACCGGCCTTAAAAGATCTCGATTTAACTGTACCTACCGGGGAAATTATTGGGCTGATCGGTGCCAATGGTGCGGGGAAAACAACACTGACAAAAATCTTATCCGGTATCATCCACCCCACAGCTGGAGATGTCATGATTAATGGATACAGACCTTGGCAACGAGAAAATGATTATCGCAGACAAATGGCAGTGATCATGGGACAAAAAGCTCAACTTTGGTGGGACCTCCCTGCTTTAGATGGTTTTTTATTACTCAAAGATATTTACCAAATTCCCACCCAAAGCTTTAGAACAAATATAGATTATCTAGCAGAGTACTTAGGAATTAAAGATCAACTTAAAATTCAAGTGAGGCGACTCAGTCTTGGAGAGAGAATGAAAGTTGAACTCATGGCGGCGCTTCTTCACTCTCCCAAGGTTATTTTTTTAGATGAGCCCACAATTGGTTTAGATATTACAGCTCAAAAGGCTGTGAGAAAATTTCTTAAACAGTACCAAAAAGATCACAACCCTACGATGGTTCTAACCAGTCACTACATGGATGATATTGAAGAGCTCTGCAAGCGCATTGTCATTCTCAGACAAGGCGAAAAAGTTTTTGATGGTCCCATCGCAAAGGTTCATGAACAATATTCTCTGCAAAAAATGATTACCGCCCATGTCAATTCAGTGAAAAGATTAAAAGAGTTAGAGCAAACCTTCCCCCATCATCTTGGCGAATTTAGTGTTGAAGATAATGTGATAAAGGTGATTACTTCTAAAGAGCAGACCATGGAAGTGGCTCGGTATTTATTTGAACATATAGAGCTTTTGGATTTTAGTATTACGAATGAGAATATTGGTGATCTTATTGAGAAAATCATGCTGCACGGTGAGAGTTTCCAGTAATGAACTCAAAATGGATTGGACAAGTTTTTTTTATGGAACTTCGAAAGCTCATCACCTATCGCGCAGATTTTTGGGTTAATTTTTTTGGGCTTACCTTCTTCTCTTTAACTCTGGCCTATTTTTTGTGGGAAAGTATTTTTAGTTATACAGACCAAAATGAAATGTCAGGCTTCACTTTAAATCAAATGATCTTCTATTATCTCGTGACGCCTCTTGTGTTTAGAATTCAGCAAGGTCAAAACATTGGTTTTCTTTCTCGAGAGATATACGATGGAACTCTTAACAAATACCTCCTCTACCCTATTGATGTCTACAAATATAAATTAGCCACTTACTTAGCTCACTCGACATTCTTCACTTTGCAATTAATTTTTATTGTCTTTTGTTATCATTTATTTATGGGTGAAAACAGTGTTTACAGCTTTGAGCTTTTTCCCTTTCTTGGTTTCCTTATCAGCTTAATCATCGCCTCCATGACATTTTTTTATATGTTTACTCTCGCAGAGTTGCTTGCTTTTTGGTTTGATAATATTTGGAGTTTAGGAGTGATGCTTCGCTTTAGTTCTTCTTTTTTTGGTGGTGCTCTTATCCCTCTGGCTTTTTTTCCTCAGTGGGCCCAAGAGTTTTTAAATTTCACCCCCTTTCCTTACCTGATCAGTTTTCCTTATGAAACTTTAATCGGAGAACTCTCTTTGTCTCAATTTTGTCTTCAGTGTCTCATATCACTTGTATGGTTACTCATGTTTAGACAAGTTTCTTTATTGATCTGGAGAAAAGGCCAGTATCAATACACCGGGGTAGGGATTTGAAAAGATATCTCAGGCTCTATTTACACTTTATTCGATTTAGTTTTTCTAAAGCGATGGAGTTTCGCTTTGATTTTTTCTTTCGTTTTTTTATGGATGTCGTATTTTATATTATTCAATTTTTATTTTTTGGTGTGATTTATCTACACACTGATTTACTTGGAGGCTGGAATCAAGAACAAATGACCGTTTTTGTAGCTGGGTTTATTTTTGTCGATGCCCTACATATGACTCTATTTGCCAGTAATGGTTGGTGGTTTCCCATTTATATAAACAGAGGCGATCTTGACTATCACCTGACAAGACCAGTCTCAACATTCTTTTTCATATGCTTTAAAGAATTTGCCGCAAACTCTTTTTTAAATTTAATACTGGCCAGCTCCATCCTGATTTATGCTTTAATAAGTTATTCAGCGCCATTATCTCTCATAAAGTTATTTGTTTATTTCTTGCTCTTACTCAATGGAACATTTTTATATTTTATGGTGATGATCCTTTTTTTGATTCCTGTCTTTTGGAATGGCTCTCCCCGGGGATTTATAGATGTTTTCTTCTCAGCAGAGAAAATTTACCAAAGACCAGATGGCATCTTCCATGGGCTTTTCAAAAGATTTTTTATCACAATCCTCCCCTTTAGCGTGGTGGCGTCTTACCCCACGCGGTTTTTAATAGATGAAAACTGGGCGCCACCTTTAATCGAAATTGTCATTGCATCGATATTTATATATATACTAGTCATGTTTTTCTGGAAGTTAGGGCTAAAAAATTATAGCTCAGCTTCCTCATAAGGGAGTATTAAATGAGCTTTTCGCAAACACTCATCATTGGACATTTAGGAGCAAATCCTGAAATGAAATACACTAAAAGTTCAAAAGCAATTTTAACTTTCTCAGTTGGTGTTGCTGAATATCTCCCTCCTAGCGCTCCCAAAGATCAAAAGCCAAAAACCCATTGGCATAAATGCCGGGTTTGGGACAAAAGAGCAGAGACTCTTCAACCTCAACTCAAAAAAGGTGATAAAGTTTTTGTAAAAGGCACACTTGTTTATGATACATGGCAAGATAAGGCCAATAACTGGCATAAAGATGCACTCATAGACGTCCATTATCTAGAGAAAATGTATTTTGAAAATATATCCATCGACCTAGACTCCTTCTAAGGATATCCATAACTTACAGCTCCCCTAAAACTGAGTTTTTTACTAAACAAATAGGCCTATTCTGCCGATAAAGATATATGCAGAAGTTTCTCATCAGGGGATTACTATTCATTTTTATCTTGCAGACTCTTGGTTATGCTCAGGATGGACAACGCTGTCAGCAGGTTTTGGATGTTATCTATCGTGATATAACCCTTGAGAACCTTGAGCTCTCCTACAGAAGGGCGCTCACGAAATTTCTATATTCAGTGCATTTCGCACAAGATAAGACTCGCCATAAATTTGGGTATAACTCTGATCTCGCACGAGTTTTTAATGCTCTTAAAGAGATTGACCAAAAATTTTCTGAGAAAAATATTATTGGAAAAAATAGAATGGTGAGTATTACGAATTTCTGGGGAGGGACTCCAGAACTCAGTGAAAGGACTCTGTATAATGCGATGAAAGAGTGGAAAGAGTTTCAATCTCGTAATACATCTTTGTTTAGTGATATGAATCAAAGCTATAAACTTGATAGTTGGGATATGATGACAATGGATATTATTGATGAATATTCACAGTATCAATTTTCGGGTGTTGAACTCAGAAATAATGTGTCTCAATTAGCAGCTGTAATCAACAGCTCGAGGACCTCATTGCTGGAAGGGATTAAGTTCTCAGCTGAGTCTATTGAAGACTTAATAAACCAAACGCAAAATAATCTTAAACAGGCTAATAACCAAGTGGCCCTTGATAGATTAAATGAATATGCTCATATTTGTAATTCCCATCAGATGTCACTTTATATTTCATCGGAACAAGCTATCTGTCCTATTGTTGATGAAAATCAAAATCATTTTGGACAGCTCAATCTCCAACTCAATTCGCTTCAGAGCCTTATTGATCAAACAGGCTTACTTCAAAGTAGCAATCCGGTTTCGCCGAGTGGGACAGTTCAGTCTGCTCCTCTCGTCTCGATCAATCAAGTTGATTACACCCCTACCTCTAATACTGAGGCAACTTATTGCACACGCGACATGAGTATGGTTACCCATCTTGTTATTCATCATACCGCAACTGATTTAAGCACCTCACCTACGGCCATAAATAATTCACATATTCAAAATAATACCGGTGGGGATCCTTGGTACATGATTTCTTATAATTATCTTGTGAGTGAATATCATAATGGAGGTCACCCCAATCAACCGGCGATTATTCAAGGTCGTCCCGATAATATGAAAGGAGCACATGCTGGTGGCTACACCCCTACCCTCTCCCCAAGTGAGAGAGCTTATTATGCTGCTCAAAGTTTTGAGTGTGGTAATCCAACATTAGGTATGGAGCCAGGGCAAATTGAGAGCCAGATCGCTTCAAATACTTACGGAGATGTTTCAAGACGTGGGGGAATTAGTGGGAACATCATTTCCCTAGGAATTGCGATTGTTGGAAACTTTTCTACCACTCCAGGAGTAAGCCTTGGAAACGGAGAAAGTATTCCCCAAGCAGGAAACCATGTTCCTGACCCTGTCAATCCTAATAGTATTTCACAGACGGCGAAGCTGGCTTGCCAGCTACAAAGGCAATATCCTACCATCACGAAAATTGTTCCTCATAATTATTTTAAAAGCACAGTTTGCCCGGGATATATTAAACGTTATTTAAATCGAATAGCGCAAGAGGCGAATGAACTAGGATGTTCCTTTAATGTGATTCACTCGGCGGGGAATTGATATGAAGATTTTAATGACTTTTCTCCTTTTTTCTTACTCCTGTTTCGCTGGCCCAGAGAAAAAGGATTTCACTCAACTCATGAATAATTATTTTGATTATGTTCTGCAAGAAGACGAGGAAAAATTGCAAACAATTCTCTCTCAAGAGTATTATCAACATCTAAAAAAGACGAAATCGTTAGAGCCTATTTATGAGAAAAATCGAAAAAATAAACCTGATCCTAAGAATCGAAAGTTCGATTTAACCTATCAAAAAGCTAGCGTGGACAAAGACCTCTACTTCGTAAATATCAAAGATCCTAAAGCCTCTGACTTCGACGACCAATGGTATGAAGTGCGAGTGCAAAAGAATAAAAAATTAAAAATTATGAAAGTTAGAATTATAGACAATTAATTTAAGGACACCGACTCTTAATTTTATTCTCGAATTGTGAAATGCTAGCTGGAGATCGACCTTTATTGGTTTTGAAATAGCCAAGTCTTCTTTTGTCATTTTCACAGACTTTTGCCATCACCGTTTGATATTCTTCAAAAGCTGCCACAGGGTAAGGGATTCCGTAAGCACTAGAAATAAAATTAGATTTATCTGCAGAGATCTGTGGAAAGTTTTTACGAATACCGTGGTTTTCTAGCATTTGCTCAAAGCTCTCAAAGTAATGCCCGACTTGATAAAACTTATCAACCGCTTTTTTAAAAGAAAAACCATGACCTGAATCAGTTCGAACCAGATTGCAATTATACCGACCATCAGCACTTCGTGGAAATAATTCACTTAAGACCTTACACTCCATTAAAAAAGCTTGGACTTCTCCCCCATTTCCTTCGATGGTATTTTTAATAAATTCGGGAAGTGTGAAATTTCCCTCATAAGGATTAAAGTTTTTTCTATAAACAAAGTGTGTTAGCTCATGGGCCAAATCAAGAACAGCATCATATTGACTTAAATCTTGATTGATATAGACAACCGAGTTTGATTCATAACTTACCTCATCAGGGTGATGGGCGGAGAACTTTCGAACCAAAGTTGTATCCGTGAGGGAACCTTGTCCTACTTTCACTAACTCAAGAATACTTTTACCTTGCTCTTTAGCTTTTTTTTGGGCCAAGCCGACTAACTCTTTTCCAGTCTTAGATTTGAGCAATTGTCTAAATAGATTCTTTAAATTACTTAACTCTGAATCAGAATAAGCAGTCCAGCGCTCACTGGCCTTAAAAGATTTATCTGTGAATAAATATTCTGCTTGGATGGAAAAAGAAAATATAATAAATGTGATAAACCAATACCTCATGTAAGGCATTTCGGTTTAATAAAATTAAAAGCTTAACTAGAATATTCGATGGGAAAATAATGACCTGTTTTCTGGAGAATAACTAAATTCTCCCAAGTTTTTGACCACTTCTCTATCTTTTTCTGAATCAGAATACTTGACGAATTTGACAGTGTATTGACCTGGTTTAAGTCCAAGTACATCGCATCTATAGATATAGGAAGGCATGGTTGTCCAATGGCGGGTGTCAGCTGCTTCTGACTCTTTAATCGCCTTTTGAGAGAGCAAAAATTGGGTCAAAGCTGCGGGTCTAGCAAACAGCTCTCCTGAAGATTCTTTTACTTTTTTATAGGTTGCGTAGGCAGCAGCAATGGCAAGGACATATTTCACGCCTACTCTCACTGAGCGAGTGCTAAAGTTTTGAGATATAACTTCTTGAGCATTGAGATATGAAATATCATTGAGGGGAACTAAATTAACTAACTTTTCCTCATGGACAAGTTGCTCATTTTGTAAAAACTGAAGAGCATACCTAGCAGTAATATCAGGCTCGGCTACTTTGGCCATCTCAAACTCAATTCCTACTTCTTTGGTTAATTCAAATCCAGCATTATGTTGGGTATAGATGGAAACATTATCTTGATGGGAGACATACCCTAACCCCAGAGGCCCTGTTGCAAAATAAGTAAGAACAGGAACACCTATGCCCTCTATAAGAGCTTTAGAACTTGGGTCATCTACATTAGCTATCGCTGATCTTAGATTATAGGCAAAGTCTTCACCTTTGAGTTCAGAAATCATGCCGACTTCTATAAGAAAGCTCATCGGTGGAGCTGTTAAACGCTTCAGTTTCTCTTTTACTTCCTGTAAAGGTTTATAAAAATTGAGCATTTTTTTATACTGATATTTTCGCCTGGTTTTATAGAAACTTAAGATTTTAAAATGAAGATGGTTGAGAGTGTTTCGATAGTCCTCTGTTTGAGTGATATAATCTTTTTTAATTTTAAGTGGATCAGATTTTTTCTCTAAGAAAGTTTTGAGCTCTCTATTATAACCCTTGAATTCATTATTATAAACTTTATAAGCTGGGCCAATACGTTTGAGAATAGCTTCCGCATCTTTGTATAGCTGCATGGAAATTTCGAGGTCTCTTTTTGTGCCTAATCTTTCATGTAATCCAGCTGCCAAGACCTTACTTGTTAAATCATGATTATGAATAGATTGCCCGCCAAAACTGCGTTTAAAATCTTCAAAAAAACTATCCCAAGCTATAAGTGTGGCCCTCACTCTCCCCAAAGCTTGCTTCACTTCTTCATCACTTAGTTTTTCTTCCCTAACTTCTTTTTTACCATCTTTTAGGGTGATTGTTTTAGAATAGCTACCTTTCTCAGCTAATTGGTAAAAACTAAGAGCCTGGTAATAATAAAGCATAGATCTTTCAAATAACGAGCCATAAAAAGATTCTGAATTATCGTTTAAAACAGAGCTTGCTATTTTTTCACGAATGCTTTTGGTGTACATTTTATCCACCAGCTGATTTGCTTCGGAAAATATTGAAGCCGCGCGCTTATAGTTTTGCTTATAATAGGCGATGCTTCCCCTTTCCATGAGATAGAGGAGTCTGTTTTTCTCATCCTTTTTCAATGTCGATTTATTTAAATATGATAAAGCTTCATTAAACTTTTTTTGAGCAAAAAGTCCTCTAATCGATGACTGATCTTTTCTACCCTGATGAGCACAACTCACCAGGGTCATTATAAATAAAAGACAAAAGCTTTTTTTTACCAACTATAGCTACTTTGATCTGAAAATTTATTGATACGGGTACGGAGTCTAAAGACCTCTGTCGCTTTTTCAATATTCGTCATTCTCAGATTAACTGAGTATTCCTTAATTGTTTTACCATCTCTTTTTTGAGGCTTCATATACACATTTCCAAAAATCATGAAATCAGCTCCTAGCTGCTTTCCAATTTGTTTAGCCGTCGCTGGGTCAACCATTCCATCATTTTGATAAGTCACTTCTTCTAAAATTTTATCTCTTGCTTTTGCATCAACAAGAACAAAATCGCCCATACTTGATAGCTCCATTAAAAATTCGTCATTAAAGTCATCAATTGGAAAATATGCCTCTGAGGTGTTGTTCTGTACTTCGGCGATAAAGACCTTAGGCGCTCCCCCACTTTGGGCCATCGCTCTCTTATAGCCTTTGTGATTTTTCATTTGTTCAATCAGAGTATCAACAGCGCGCCTTGTGTCTTCCCCCATCCACTTATCTGTAATACTTAAACCCTTTTCATCTGCAGTTTTATCATCAACTCGCTCGGCTTTAAACGATGAACAAGAGGCCAAGACGAGTAACAATACAAACAGTAAACATTTTTTCATAATTCTACCTTTAGTTAAGATTGAGTTTTTCTAAATTATTTTCAAATTCTTCAATTAAATCATTTCGAATTTTTGCAAAAGCATCTTTTTGATTTCTCCCATTCGCTACCTTTGTGATAGAGATTCCCCCTAACCTTTTACGATCGCTACTCTTGGATTCAATATCAAGTTCAAAGAGAAATTTTTTAAAACCTTTTACGTTTAAATACTCCTCTTTGATTTTATAATTAAGAAGGAGAACATACTCTGAATTCTTTTGGTTTAATTTGTAACCAACATCAGTAAGTATTTCTTCAATTTTTTTACCCAATAAACTAGGAGGATTACTTTTATACTCAATTTGAATTGACTCTCCACCTCTCGATTTAAATTTAAGCATGGCGATCTGTGAAAAGCTCACAGGTGACTTTGATGGCTTCTCAGTCAGAATAGTCAATTTTTCACTGAGAAGTTCTCTTTGATTAAAAAGGACATTTAATTTTTTCGAATAGAGTCTATTTTGCAGACTATAATAATGCTTAAGCTGAGAATCAATATGACTCAGTTCTTGCTTGAGCACTTGTGAGCTTTTTGATTTATCCAGGGCCGCAAGAGAAAACCTAATTTGATTTTTTTTGAAACGCTCTTTAATGGTACTGGCCTTTAAAACTCCTGCCACATCTTCATCCACTTTGCTTTGAACCATCTCACTCATCTCAGTTATTTCATCATCGGAGAAACTATGTTTAGTAAACTTAAATTTGGAATGAATAGAAGTTTCGAAAATACTGGCGAGGGCTTTTTTCGCATTCATATCACTCTCACTAAAGCGAGACCCTTCTCCGGAAGCACAAATATATTTATCTTCCTCACACCCACTCTGAGGGGAGTATAGCCACTCTGGTTCCCCTTCAGGAACAATGACTTTGCGTTTTGCAGACTGTGAGCATCCAACAAGAAGAATCATTCCTAAACTTAATATGATATGAGCAAACATCCTTGAGAGTTTCATGGCCCACCTCGCTTTTTTAATATTAAAAGCTTAGTTGATATATAATAGATGTCAATATAACGCAGAATACAATTTTTACGGCAATGTGTTGATTTTACTACATTAATTATGCATCAAGTTGATACAAATACTTAATATTATGATATGAATTTAAAAATTAACCTAGAATTAACCTAGAGGAGTAATTATGGAACACAAACTACCTGAACTGCCATGGGCGCAAGATGCACTTGAACCGCATATCTCAAAAGAAACTATTGAGTATCACTACGGAAAGCATCACAACGCTTATGTAGAGAAATTAAACAAAGCCATTCCAGGTACAGAATATGAAAGTATGTCACTTGAGGACATCGTAATGAAGTCTGAAGGTGGACTCTTCAATAATGCTGCTCAAGTTTGGAATCATACCTTCTATTGGAACTGTTTAGCGCCTAATGCTGGGGGCGAAGCCACAGGTGCCATCGCTGAGAAGATAACGGCGAAATGGGGATCATTTGATAAGTTTAAAGATGAATTCTCCAATGCTGCTGGAGGAAACTTTGGATCTGGTTGGACTTGGCTGGTAGACAATAATGGTGAGTTAGAAATTTTCAATACTGATGATGCTGACACACCAATGAAGCATGGAAAAAAAGCCCTTCTTACTGCAGATGTTTGGGAGCATGCTTATTATATTGATTACCGCAACGCAAGACCAAAGTATATTGAAGCTTTTTGGTCTTTAGTTAATTGGGACTTTGTAAATTCCAATCTCTAATTCTATACTTTAAAATAGAAAGTTAAATAGGGAGAGGCCAAGCCTCTCCTTTTTATTTGGATAAAGATGGTCTATCAAATACGATACCTAATATATAAACTTCTTATTCTCCTGGTCATGATCAGTTTAACTCCTGTTCTCATAGTGAGACCTTTTAATCTTAAAAACTCTCTTCTTTTTTTTAATGTGTTTGCCTTTGTTTGTTCCAAGCTCCTTGGAGTGAAATTGACTATTGAAGGCAAAGAAAAGATTTTTCAACACAGACCAGCTATACTCGTCGGGAATCATCAGCATAATTTTGATATACTTTCTGTAGCCCCACTAAAGACTCATTTTATTGTTTTGCTGGCCAAGTGGGAACTCAGCCTTATTCCTTATTTTGGACAATTTTATATTTTATGTGGTCATATTTTGATTAAGCGAAAAAATCATAAAAAAGCTATGAATGCTATGGATAAGGTTTATCAAAAGCTCAAAGAAGATAAACTTTCTATTATTATTTTTCCTGAAGGTCACCGGAACCCAACTAAAGACCTACTTCCTTTTAAAAAAGGGGCTTTCCACACGGCCATCAGAACAGGTATTCCTCTGCTTCCTTTTGGTGTTTCACAGTATTGTGTTTATAAGCAATTTGAGAAAGGTGGAAAAAGACATATTCATATTCACGTTGGTGATCCCATTTATACCAACACTCTCACAAAGCTCGATATTCCCGAACTTATGCAAAAAACCAAAACTGAGATTGAAAAGAATATTCAAATAGCGAATAAAGTCTATCAGTAAATATAATCGAGATTGAGAGTTACAACCTGTTGATCATAGTTATCACTATCATCTTCAGCCGTTTGGGCTGAAAGACTATAATCAAGTGTGATAAAGAATTTACGGCTCAGAGGTCGGTTAAGATTCACACCATAAGTCATAAGCTGTGTGGTCCCTCTATCATCATCATTTATATAATTTGTCTGGGTATTACTTATATAGAGAGAGGGGTTGAATAGATTATAGAATGTTAAGAAGATGGCATCCATACGAAGAGTGAGAGCATTATTGTCGCTAGTGTCTTGCTCAGCTTCATCATATCTTGTCATATTATAACTGGTTAAAAAGAACAGAGTGGTATTTCCTGCTGCCACGATTTGCTCATAGTTAAAAACTTTATTGCTTAAATTTTGAGTCGTATCATCATCTACAGTTTGGGAGTATTGAAATCTAAAAACGGAGGGATTCCCCAGCCAAAACTGCACTTCCTCACTGACAGTCATGGACGTGGTTTTACTGGCAAAAGCCAATTCTTTTTTCTCTTCAAGAGCTGCATCAGAGCCATCTGCTGTGTGAGTATAGCCTAAATCGAGAAAAAATGTAGCGGGAGCATTATTATACATATGCTCAAAGTTAAACTTTATCGCCCCATTAAGCGAGTAATTATCTAACCCATAGACATCAGAGGACTCTGAGAAATATCGAGTGGTGGAAATATTGAATTCTGGAGCATAAGAAAAAGTTGAATTAGGGTAAAAAGAATATCTTCCAAAAACACCAGCACTATAATAAGTTGAGGCATAATCCTCTTCACTGGCACTGACCTTATCTTCTTCTGGGAGAGCTGTGACATTATTATTAGAACCATAAAGTAAATTGGCCCTTAAATAGTAAGGAGGTCTGTTAGTAGGTCGTCCATTTCGCATTCTAAAAAGAACAAGTTCATACCTTCTTTGCAAATCTTCAATTTTTAATTTTATAGATTTGGCTAGGTTACTTTCCTTATCAAACTCTAATGCTTTTTGGTATTGGGGAATAACATATTTTTCAACGTCTTTAAATGAATCAGGTAGTTTCTCAATTTTCTTGAGATAGATATCCCCTATTTGCATACGAGCTGCTTGCAGCACATCTTTTTTTTCTTCTTCCGGAAGTTTCTCAATCATTGAATAAAAGCTCACTGCTTTTTTATGATCATTTAATTCTTGTGAAATAAAGGCAATATAATAAAGCGAGACACCTTTTTTATAGCCAGATTTAAAAGAGCGTTTAAAAGCGATTCTGGCCCTTTTGTATTTGTCAGACACATATAATACTTGTCCGTATTCATAAAAAATATCTTGAGTTCTATAATTGAGATCTATAGCTTCTTTAAGATATTTTTCAGCAAACTCGTAGTCATTAAGCCTGGAGTAACTCATCCCCCGCCAATAATTTATCAGACCAAGAATTTCATTATAATTGGCACTGTCTTTTTTAAGTCTTTTTTGAATGATATCGAGAGTTGATATAACAGAGTTGTAATTCCCACGCCCAAACTCATCATAAACATTAGCGATAAGTTCTTTAGTAGATTGTTTTGTATCTACTTCAGCTAAGGAGATATGAGTATGAGTGATAAAAAATAAAAGCAATAGAATTTTAGTCATGAATAATCCAAACAATTTAATATATTGAAATTATATAAAAAAATGAATGAATTGCTATCAAGAAAATAAGGCCACTTTGTCAAAAAGTGGCCTCTTATCGATTATAGAATTAATTAAGGTTGTTTTCGAACTTTAATTCTGAGTCTTGTTCTCGTTCTCTGAGTCGTCGTCGTTGGGGTTTTCTCAGAAGGAGGTGTCAATTGTTGACTAAGCTGATCTGCTGTTGATAAATCTGAAGGCGCCGGTGGTCTCTCTAGACTTCCCTCTTCAACTGTCGCCTCACTTGTTCCAGCAGGAGTTGGTCCTTCAACAGGTTGAACCCCTTCACTTTCTGTTTGCGCCATAGGATCTTCTTCAATGACCTCTACTTGCTCTAGTGCCTCAAACTCATCGACTAAGTTTTTATCATCTTCACCACTGATTTTTGTCTCTTCTAATAAAGCCGGATCTGGAGCTTGATACTCAACCACTTGAGCTTCATCTAAACTAAGTGCTTCATCAACGGGTTTAACTTCGATCACAACTTGTTGAACCGCACCTGTCCCTTCATCTGTTTTTAACATTTTACCGTCATCGGTAATTTGGTAGCCTTCAGGTGGGAGATAGTCACCAGTCGCTGTATCAATAGTTCCGACTGTATTACTTAC
The DNA here is from genome assembly GCA_002713145.1 of Halobacteriovoraceae bacterium. Lineage (GTDB taxonomy): Bacteria > Bdellovibrionota > Bacteriovoracia > Bacteriovoracales > Bacteriovoracaceae. The sequence continues at coordinate 200,582 of PAVS01000014.1, read as the reverse complement.
CCACTCTCCCGTATTACTATCAAAAGTTGAGTCTTTACCTAGTGGAATCATAATTCCTGTATCAACATCTACAACGGTTCCATCAGCTGGTTTAACATCATCCCCGGCCACAAACCCTTTAGATTCTTCTATCATTTTTTCTTTTTCTTCAGGACTTGCTTCTTCTAATTTATTACCAGTAAGTTGAGTCTTAATTACTTTTTCAACTTCAGATTTTAAGTTAGTAGTAGATCCCATCACAACGTCTCCGGATAGTCCAGGAGGAACGACTGATTTCTTCGTACTTTTACTAGACTTTGAAACATCGGTTGTTTTGAAGTCCTCATTTTTCTCTAACCCATGAATTTGTTTTGAGCTCATTTTAGAAGGAACAGTGGGTTTCGTTTTCCCTTTCATTGTGACTGAAAATTGCCCAGGCTCTATTCTGCGCCCTTTGTTTACAATCGATTCTAGATCTCTTAGATCATCCCCTCTATTGAGTTTATTAAATACAACGGAGCCTTCAAAAAGGACTGCTGTCGTAGCACCATTTTTCTTATTAGTAGAAAATAAGAAGTCTGTCCCTCGGATCCCCATGACTGCGGATTTAGACTTAACAAATAACTTGGATTTATCTTTTTCCATATTGAGATAATCTTTAGTAACCTTCGATCTGATTTTCCCTGTGAGGACATTAATAACCCCTGCATCATCTTTAGAAAATTTCTCTATTTTTAATTCAGATTTAGGACCCACATTCATAGAAGATTTATCTATAAAACTGAGCTTTACAAAACTTTTATCTCCGGTTTTAACTATGGCCCCTTCTTTGAGCCACATCCCTTTATTAATCTCACTGGTAGAACCATCTGGAGAGATAATAGTAGCTTCACCTCTTTTTATTTTTACAATAGCGACTTTTTTAGACCCTTGATTCGAGTAGGCCAAAAAACTCAACAACATAGTGACAGTAATAAATAAGCTTATTTTTTTCATAATTATTCCCTAATCCTCAACTTCTTTTCGGAAATTCTAGGTATAACTTCAATCTCTTGAGAATAATTATCACCCCAAGCCTTGGTGGCTTTGAAAAACTCAATATTTTTGATAACTTAACTCATCACTAAATAAAACTAAAATTGATTAATGACATTTTTTATTGGCAAGAAGAAGCCAAAATACTTGATTTTATTGCCTACATTCAAGTTGTTCAAATTTAAAGAGAGGATTTATTCCTAAGCTTGAAGCATAGTAATGTGATCTCTCTTTTTTATGGGCCTGGGGATATACTTGATTGAATAAGCAAATTGAATAGACTTCGGCTGCAAATTCCTCTTTTGATTTTAAGGCATACATGGAAGGTAAATCATGTTTGATGATAAAAGGAGTATCCTTATCATCCCCATGTTTTTTAAATTCGACCATCCATTGTTGAAAGGTTTTATTTCTAACTTTAAATTGAATAATCTCTTTATGAATAACTTTTCGGCTCAGTCTTCCTTTCGTAAGATACAAACTCTCCACCTCTTTCTCCTTTTGGGAAACCATACTTTCAATGATTTTAGTATTTAAATTTGCACTTTGATAAGAATGATAAAACTCATGCCCTAAAGAATGAACAATGACTGGTATGGCATATTCATTAAGAAACTCCCCCATAACGAGATCTGAAAAATGTTTTTGATACTCCAGAAGAAAAAACTTTTTCAAATGCTCAGGAAAATAAATCAAAGATTGATTTTGCGAATTATAACTAAAAAAAGTGTTACTCGATTGAAAGGCATCATTATTTGTACTGGCAATAATAAATTTTATTCGAGAAGCATCTAATTGAAGCTTCTCTTGCATCCTTTTAAAAATGGTTAGAATAAGTAATTCATGAACTCCTAGTAATTGAATATCTTGTTGATCAAAATAGCTTTTAATCTCAGCCTCAGTGGAAAGCGCTCGTAAGTCATTTTTAATTAAATTTTTAGGCGAAGTCCTTAAACTGAGTGAGCCTATAGATTCATCTATTAAATTAGGGATTCCATCATTATCCCAATCATCATCTTCTGCGGCCATCACCAAATCCTCTCCCTGAGTTGAGAAAGTAAAGTCTCTTATTCCATCTTGATCATAATCAGAAACAAGTAATTTTGATGGAATTTGAAATTGTAAAAGTAAAGAAGCCAAGATCTTCTCTTCATCTTCAGTCATGATAGTTGTTTTTATCTTCTTTTGAGTAGGAAACTTATCAATATCGAAACCTGCGGGAAGTTGAAATAAAATCAGCTTGGTTGTTTGCAAGCTTTTTTGAATCATTTTAAGCAATTCTTCTTCATTCGATTGATAACCTTTGATGGCTATTATCTTAACTTCAGCTGGCTTGAGTTTTGCTGCCAAATCCTCCGCATGTAGCCCTCCAATAATGACTGCAGAGCTTTTATAGGAAGACCTTCTTATACTTTGTGCAAAAGACTCATTCCTTTTATGGATATAGTGATAGAACTCCTTTATAGATTCCTTGGCCATATTATTGGCATAATTGATAGGATCCTTTAATTTTGTCTTAGCAATTTTTTCTAGTTCTGCTGCATAAGCATTGTATTTCTCTTTATCTTTTTGTTTAAGCTCTTTTAGTCTAAAATAAAAACTTGAGTAGGCCCTGATATTTGATAGTGCAATTAAATTTTTCTCTATATCTTCATAGTTATCTGAACAAATAATAGGAAACTTTGGAAATTCAACATGAAGCTTCATTCCAATAGGTGCTAGGATTTCCTCAAATTCTTTTTTATCTTTGTATTCTTTTAAATGAGCTATATTCCAACCATTAAATTTCGTTTTGTATTCTTTAGAAATACGCCCCTGACAGCCTTCAATAAAAATCGCATCTAATTGCTTATTTTGGATTTTATTTTTTAAGTCTTTATAAATAAGTGTTTGGTTTTGGTAGTGAGGAAGCTTTTTAGCTTTTTGTATATCTAGCACATTATGCTGGGGAGAGAGATGCCATTGTTTATAAAGAGTCACTTCCTTCTGCCCCACCCTTGGGATGAGTTGGCATGAACCTAATAGCCCACAAATAACGATAAGTATAAATTTATTGCTCATTTCATTCCTTCAACTTTTGGCATTTTTCTTTAAGAGATCTTATTTCATGAGCTCCTTTACTGACCTTAGCATGATAGATAGCACATTCATATATATCCACAGGATCTATGGAATCCCAAGCTTGGAAAAGTTTTCTATTTTTATTACTCACAACACCATGGCCTGGGTATTGCTCATCCATATAAAAATAGATACGAGCAATATCGCCTTTTCTGTTTTCCGGAGGCATTACTTTTCTATTTTCGCGTCTAAAACCATTTGAACAAAGGGGTTTGATCTTAGTGTCAATTTCAGCAAAAGAATAGTTAGATCTGAGAGCATTTATACTTCCTACCGAGGGAACTAAATTATGCAAATCTGCTTCCATGGCCCTAAAAGTTTGATTCAGTTTTCTAGCGCATCGTCTTTTAGAAGAATACTTCTTGTTTTTTTTGGGACAGAGAGTGTTTGCCTCCCTCCATTCTTTAAACGAATGCCCAAAGGCATGGGCCGGAACCACATGCTCCCACTCTAAACGCTTCTTCCTCTTTTTATATTTATTGGTATTTAAAGGGCATTTTTTGATACTCTTTTTTTGATACTCACACCCACAATAAAAAGTCTGGGTATAAGGGAGATAGATTTCGGCCAACAAAGGCTTAACATCCCCAAAGCTCTTGGACTCAAGACTTTTGGCCTTAAGTTCTGAGCTAAATAAAATAAGTAATATCATAAACTTAGACACAGATTTCACTCTCTTTCACCTCTGGAAGTCGATTGTTTAAAATTTAGACACTCCCCTCACCAATTTACACTGCTTAATGCTGTGGCCCTTAAATTTTGACATAATAGCTCTATGATAAAAAGCACAATCATTTTTACTCTCTTTTTTTTAATCCACCAGGCTCAGGCTAATGAGTTTAAGTTTAATAACAAGAACCTAAATTCTCTTGGTGCCATCATATGCCAAAGCGCTAAGTCTCCTCAAGAAAACAATATCATAGCTCATAAAATTAATATTAATAAACACAGAGTTTCAGACAAGCATAATGATTTTAAATATGAGGTCATTGGCACTTGTGACATTCACTATAATACGCAAAAAAAGAAGATCACCACCTTAGGCGATGAGTTTCATTTTAGTTTTTATACCAATCGCTTCGGCCAGATTGAAGGACGCTATGGCATAAAGAAATTATTTTTTAACTTTAGAAAAAAGACTCTCCACTCTCTTGTCATTATAGACCCTCTTCTTCAAACCACTAAGAGAATCTATTTAAGTCAAAGCCAATGGGCAAAAAATGATACCATCTTTAATTTTGATCGCTCAAAGTTGCAAGTTAAGATCTCTCGCAAAACAGCTGCTGTTGAGAAAAACTCTCTGCTAGAATTTAATGATAAATTAAAAACAACTTATTATAATCTCTGGTCTTTTGAATCTTTTGGTTGCTCTGGCCTTGCTGGGCAAAACCAAGAGCAATGTCAAAAAATAGTTTCTGAAATAAACTAGCTACCTTTCATTTTAAAATCAGGCTCAGGGCTATCCACATCAGGCTCCCCTAATTGATTCTCACCTGAAGCAATGATAACACTTACAGCAGCGTCCCCTGTTACGTTTACAGTTGTACGAATCATATCGAGAATTCTATCAACACCGAGAACCAGGGCCAAACCTGCACTCGGTACACCAATTGCTTCTAGAACGATCAGGAGCATAACGATCCCTGCTCCAGGTACAGCCACAGTTCCTACTGAAGCTAAAACGGCGGTAAAAATAATAGTTAATTGGTCACCAAATGTGAGATCAAAACCTGTTGCCTGAGCAATAAAGCAAGCCGCAACAGCTTGATAAAGAGCCGTCCCATCCATATTGATAGTCGTTCCTAAGGGAAGAACAAAAGAAGAAACCTCTTCTGATACACCGAGATTGTTCTCACATCTCTCCATTGTGACAGGTAGTGTGGCCCCACTTGAGCTGGTAGAAAACGCTAATAATTGAGCTGGACCGATCCCTTTAAAAAAGGTTCTTAAATTCATGGGAGTGAGTAATTTAATCATCGTCGGGAAGGTGACAAATGCGTGTAAGCCTAGTCCTAAGACAACAACAAAGCAATAGAAGCCTAGGGCTTTTAATAACTCTGCTGCTTCACTAGGATTATCCCCGGCGACGCTGACTATGGTGTTCGCCAATAAGGCAAAGACACCATAAGGAGCCAACTTCATAATCATATCGACGGTCACGAGAACAACATCATTTGCAATTTCTAATATATTCACCAATTGTTTGGAGCGAGAGCCTTCGATTTGAATAAGAGCGATCCCAATAAGAATGGCACAAAAAACAATCTGCAACATGCTTCGATTATCTGCGGCTGCTTCAAATAAGTTCTGTGGAACCATTTCAACAATAGGCTGTAGGGGGCCTGCTTTTTTGACAGTGGCAACGCCAGATTGGCTCGATTCTACATTCGCAGCATAGCTTGCTTGTAATCTATTGGTAATTTCCTCCGGCATGGACTTACCCGGTTGAAATAAATTAACTACTGCCAGACCTATAGAAACAGCGATCGCTGTAGTCCCTAAATAAATCGCTATAGTTTTACCACCAATACGCGATAATTTTCTAATATCAGAGAGCGAAGCCACACCAACCACAAGTGAAGTCAAAACAAGAGGAACAGCAATAAGCTTGAGCATATTAATGAAGATGGTTCCCCAAGGAGAGATCCAATCCATGGTAAATTTATTAAGACCTAATGCGGAAGATAAAAAGCCATAAGCAATTCCTAATCCCATCCCGATAATAATTTTCCAATGCAGCTTTTGATACCACTTCATGTATACCTCACAATTAATTTATATTATTTATAATTATCTTAAACGATCAGAAATAGGCTTGCAACAAAAGCAAATCAGTCAACATTTTGAACAATTTTTTGAACGAACATTCCTTCATCATTTGCTTCAAGGAGTGTTGATCTATTGAGGTCCACTAGGGTTTCCTCAAAAATATTAAAGGGTGGCTTAAATGGCATGACAAACACTAAAAAAAGTTGTCTATAGGTTTTGATTTGCTCTTCCTTCTCAATTTCACCCAGGATGTTTTCAACTTTCTCATTCGCTCCAGTATAAAAAGTCGTTTTTAAATAAACCTCATCAATTTTTTTACTCGGCACTAAAAACAATGTGGCCGGTGAAACGATATCGAGTGTCTTATTCTTGATGACATTATGTTTGAGCTCAACCATGGCCTGAATATCGCTGAGTTTTTCTTCTTTAACGAGCTCAAACAAATCTGATTCAACATAAGCTTTTTTTACAATTTTCAATAACTCTGGAATTTTTTCGAATCTAAGCTCGGCTTTTTCACCGTTTTCAGTGTACTCATACCCTGAGACACTCAAAAATAATTTAATCTTGTTTGGCTCTTTATTGAGTTGATGTTTAAAATCATCAGTAATAACCGTTTGCTGGACTCTCCATGCTGCACAGGAACTCAAAAATATACACACTAATGCCGACGTCAAAAATTTATTCATAATTTACCTTTGCAGGCATTATAGGAAAATTCTCGAAATCTTTGAACCTTAAAAAACTTGAGTGATTTTGATTTCATAAAAATGGCGCGGCGTGAGAGATTCGAACTCCCGACCAAGTGGTTCGAAGCCACCTACTCTATCCAGCTGAGCTAACGCCGCGTAGCGAATGATTTCTCTATAAGATATACGATTAAAAATGAAATGACCATAATTGCGAACGCGAAAATGACTTCACCTGAAAATTGACTGGGAAGATACAGCTCATCGGCTAAAAGTTTAGCTTTCTCAGGATCAGTAAACGGAACCAACTGATCACTTAGTTTTTTCCAAGGCCATATTTTTTTTAGCGATCCAATCATAAATCCAACGAGAATACACATGGTCAAAGAATAATGATTATTCAGAAGTTTATTCAGCACTTTTGAAAAAGAGATAAGGCCTAACAGACATCCCAGACAAAAGACACCAATATAGAGCAGATGGGCCAGATGGAAAGGGTCTTTGATCATGCCGGTGATAAAATAATATTTACCGAGAATTAACAAAATAAATGAACCACTTATACCGGGAAGAATCATGGCACAAATAGCAATCATCCCCGCGCCAAAAACCATAAGATAATTTTCAGGAGTCTGTACGGGAATTAAGGTCACCACTAAATAACCAATCACAGTCCCTGCAAAAACTCCAAAAAGATTAATTGATTGTCGTAACTGTGGAATCTGTTTGAGTAAAACAATGATGGAAGCCAAAATGAGTCCAAAAAAAGCAGACCATGTATAGACGGAGTAACTCTCCATCAGAAAATGCATCAATTTTGCCATGGCCACAATGGCACTCGCAATCCCAATAAAAAGCGGGATAAGAAAGGATGGATTTATTTTTTGATAAGCTTCTTTAAACTTAGCTGTTACGAGGTACTTAAAAAACTGATGATCAAGCTGACTGATCGTATGAACGAGTTGGTCATAGATTCCAGTGATAAGAGCAATCGTTCCCCCAGAGACCCCAGGTACAATATCTGCGGTTCCCATTGCAAAGCCTTTAAAAAATAGCATCACTCTCGTTTTACTGACCATGTCTTATTCGATAATTTCTTGTGAAGAATTACTGTCTATAGAAGTTTCTTGATCTGCATTTAAGAGCTCATCAATTTCCTCAATATCAAACTCAGTGAGACCATAAGGATTTTCTTTATCGTTTAGATCTTCATCTAGGTAGCGCTTGCCAAAATTTTCTTCAAGCTCATCTAGTGATTCTTGTTGTTTAACATTAAAGTTTTTCTCTATGTTATTGAGGTTTTCGCCTTCTAATAATTTATCTTCATCTAGATTTGAAGCACGCATAATTTTCTCAGCTGTCTCGAGATCACTTTCAAGTCGCTCAAGCGCTCTCAAGTCCTTCTCACTTTCTGTCATGATAGATTTTTCTCTCTCTTGCCTCTCTAGTTCAGCAAGTTCATCTTCAGAGAATTGGATTTTATCCGCTTTATCGAGAAGAGCGTCATTTAAGTCATCCAGATTCATTTCAACATCTAATTCATCCAGGGCCTGATCTGCTAGTCTCTGAGCTTTTCCGCTTCTTAGCTTATTTCTTATACTCGTCACTCTCGCAGCGGCATCAGCAGTTTTAGTCACAGAAATATCTCCAATCGAGATATCAAAACTTGAATTGGTGACAATCGCTGTCGTAAAATTATCAGTTACGATAATGGAAGTTAACTCACCTTTTTTGTAAGTGGGATTATCCGTGATATTTTCTTTGGTGAGGTTATCTTTAAATCCGTAGACTTCAAAAACATTCCCCACTTCAACTCCATCCGCTCGTCCTCGATCTAAAAAGATCACATCACCATAACTTGCGATACTTTGCATAGGATGAACACCAGCAATAACAACGGCTTCAATGGTCTGAGTGTTATAGGTCTTTGTGAGCATTTCAATTTTTGGCGTGTATATGGTAACTCGATCCCCTCTCTCCACCACAGCAGTAGATTCGATCATTTCACATTCCCATAAATTGTCTTCATGTTTTTGAATGGTTTTAAAACTTCCTTTAATATCGTATTTAAAACCTTCACGATCAGAGTTTTTATGAGTGGCTTTTCCATGAGCCCCATAAACAGAGAACTTATCCCCTACCACAATATTCATATTTTCATCGAAGCGGACAAAGAATCTATCGTAGCTAGAGAAGATACCTTTATACATATAAGATGAGTCTATTTTTCCAAAGTCTTGAATAACATTATTAGAGACGAAAGTGTTAAAGTTGAGACCCTCTTTAAAATTAAAATTGATTTTGGCATTACGATCAAAACCACTTTCATCAAATTCCGTCTCCGGGACAGCAATGGCAAAATCTAGCGCAGGTGGTTCGTACACCTCGTACTCTTTTATGAGAATCTGGTCACCAATAGCATCAAGGTCTTTGGTTGTTTCGCTCGTTCCATACTGAAGATAGACTCCCTCTTTACGTAGTCTTTCTCTTTCATTGAGCCATTCAGGTTTAGCGTCATCGCCCCACTTATCGTATTTACCAAGGTATTTACTTTTCGTTTTCTCAGATAGGTTTTCAAATTTATTGATGTCAATGGAAGGGAGTTGGTTATCACTTCCGGTAGAAAAAGACAGAATCATACCAGGCTCAATTTCGTGGGGGTTTGTGATATATGGATTAAGCGCCCAAATTTTAGAATAATAAAAACCAGAGCCAAAAATTCTTTGAGAGATTTTCCAAAGCCAATCTCCCGAGACAACTTCGTAGGTTCCAGTGGTGGATTTTCCAGCGATTTCATTCCATTCACTATTAGGAATTTTCCCCTGCATTTTTTCCGCTAAATCAAGCAACTCTTTTTCTGCTTTACCTACATCAAAAATCATCGCTGATTCTTTGGAACCATCAGAGTTTTCTATAATTCTAAGCTTCGGTCCATTAGCTTTAGCATTCTGTTTTGTTTCTGACGGTCTGTTGGGAAAGCTGTTTGGATTCTTATCCGTGAGTTCTTTTATTTCTTTTGCGTTTAATTCTTGCTCTGATTGATCTTCAGGCAAGTTAAATTGAACTTCTCCAATATCATCTTTCAGGGATTCAAGATCATCCATAGCTCCCACGTCCCCAGCCTCTTCAGGAAACTCATTGAGAAGTTCTTGGAATTCTTTGTCATTAGCAAAATCTAAATCTTCTTGAGCGAAAGCCAGACTCAAGCTGAGCAAAAGTAAAATCAACAATGGCCAAGAAGTTGCTTTAATCATTTATCCTTGTATATCAAAAACATCTTTTAAGAGTGATTCGTATTGTGCTTTTTTATCCATTAATCCTAATTGATTTGCAGATTGAGCAGCCTTGGCCAAAGCCTTAAGTGTGGCACCAGAGAACGCATTGTTTCTAATCACGTCTTCATAAACTTGCAGTGCGAGGTCATGCTGTTGTTTTTCAAAATAAATATCACCTATATGGCGTTTAGAACGAACACTTATTTGCTTAGATTTTGAATTTTCTAAAAATTGAAATATTTTAAGTGCTTCATCGAGTTTATTATTTTCTTTGAGTACCACAGCTTTCTTATAGTAATCTAAGTCCTCTCCTATAGAGGTTGTGTTTTTGATTTTTTGAGGGGCAGAAGAAGCAGCGATTTCATTTGTTGTTTGTTTTTTATTTACAACACCATTTTTTCCAAACACATCTACAGTTTCGGTCGATCCCCCTTGGGCTTTTGGCGCTGTCTGAGGAAGATCATTAAGACCTGATTCGCTAACGTTCTGTAACTTAATGCGCTCATATTTGTCATTGAGATCTTTATACTTTTGCATCAAATCATCGTACTGTGATTTGCTCACCCATTTTACTTCTTTTTTAGGTGCACTTCTAGGTTTCTCATCACCGAGTAGAGACTTACGAGTATTTTCTACAAGATTTGAGCAAGAAACTAAACTTATAGAGAGTAGTATAAAAAAAAGAATTGGCCTTTGCGTGTTCAATTTCAATTTGTCCTCCATGACAAAAATAACTTTACAACGAATGCGCTACATTAATATTGTAGAACTTGAGCAAGCAAGAAGTCAATTTTATTAATATTTAAAGGTTTAATCAGAATGTCACACTCTATCACTCAAGAATTAGTCGAATACGAAATTTCTGTTTCTAAAGATAAATCTAGTTTTGTTTATTTCACTTTGGAGTCTAATGAAAATATTTGCTTCTACTCCACTAAAGACTTTGAAAAAGGCTCATTGACGAGGGAACTTCTCATAAGATGTACTCCGGAGCTAAAACCCGAGTTAGATAGTATCCTTAAACACCTGCAAAAAAAGTTCCCCATTACTTTTTTATCTCAAAAAATAATCAAAGATTCTCTTTAATATACTCGAGCACGACATCATGATGATCTTTCGTTTTAAACTTGGTCAGAATTTCTTGAAGTTTTCCGTTCTTATCAACGATATATGTTTGTCTTAAAATTCCATCATACTCTTTACCCATGAACTTTTTTCTTCCCCAGGCTCCATACTTTTCAGCGACCTTATGATCCTCATCTGAGAGTAAGGTGAAGTTAAGTTCATCTCTCGCTTCAAATTTTTTCAGCCTCTCGGGTGAGTCAGGGCTTATACCGAGAACAACGGTCTTTAATTTATTAAACTCTTTTTTGTAATCTCTAATGGAACAAGCTTGCGTTGTGCATCCTGGAGTCATCGCCTTAGGATAAAAATAAATAACTACATTTTTGCCACGAAAATCCTTCAAAGCCACTTCCTCGCCATTCTGGTTTTTAAGTTTAAATGCGGGGGCCAAGTTTCCAATTTTAGGTAATGACATAATTTCTCCTCTACCAGTTATCTCTAAGAGATCTTAAGTATATAAATAATTCTTTTTCATTTTTATTCATCTTCTTTTGAAAGTCTTTTTGAAAAGCCCGAAAAAAGGGATTATAAAGTCTCTCCTCTCCAACTGTAGTGATCATAAACTCATGATCACAATCCATACTCTCTCTTTTTTGAATATATTCTTGAATGTATTGATTATCGGGCTCAACAGATTCAGCAAATTTTAAATTATTTAAGAAATAATCATGAGAAGGATAAATTTTCAAATGGTCTGACAGAGGGTGAATAATATTCTTAAAGGTTTGATAAAGGGTCTCAACGTCCCCCCCATTTTTACAATTTCCCATACCTGCGTTAAAAATGGTGTCGCCACAAATTATGCCTACTTCTTCTCCTTTCTCACGCAGAAGATAACACTTATGATCCATCACATGACCCGGAGTAAAAAGACATTTTAAATCTTCACTGTCTGAGAGAGAGAATTCATCTTCATGCTCTAAGAGGACTTCTTTTGCCTGAGTTTGCTCCAGTAATTTGTCATTATCTTTCATATGATCAGCATGATAATGAGTGTTGATTAAATACTTGGGTTCTCCCCCGTTGGATGCACAGAGAGGAAGTGTTTGTTCAATATCTGAAGGGTCAAAAAATATGGCTTCACCATTAACATCACTTAAAACGATGTAGTTAAAGTTTCTCAGGTTATTTTTTAAAAAATGTTGTATTACTTGCATCTTTTTCCTATAAAGGTGAAATGATAACTCAAGAATTAATACTTAATAGTTTTATAATCCTACTCGCTCTAGCCTTTATCATCAAGTTTTCCTTGCTGGCCCTCAATATAAGCTATATCAAAAAAAATAAAGATAAAGTACCCTCTGAGTTTGTAGAAAAAATCACAATTCATGAACACAGAAAAGCTCAGGATTATACTGTGACAGTGCAAAAACTCGGTGGTATAAAATTAGTGATAAGTTTTCTTCTCTTGTGCTTTTGGACTCTCTTTGGGGGGATCAATATTCTAAACAATCTAAGTCTCAATCTTCCCGAATCTATTATTTGGCAAGGAGTGAGCTTTTTTATCCTCTATGCCCTTATCGGAATTATCATAAATATACCATTTGAGTTGTATCGCCATTTTGTTATCGAAGAGCGCTTTGGATTTAATAAAATGACCTTTAAGATCTATCTTACTGACTTCTTAAAGCAATTAGTTTTGAGTGCACTTATTGGTATTCCTCTGCTTTATATCATCTTAAACTTCATTCAGTTCTTTCCTCAGTATTGGTGGCTTTACTCTTGGGCCTTCTTTATTTTCTTTCAGTTTGTTATGTTATGGGCCTATCCAAAGTTTATAGCTCCTTGGTTCAATAAATTTTCTAAGCTTGAAAATGAGGAATTAACCCAAGAGATAGATGATCTCTGTGAGAGGTGCGAGGTAAATTTCAAAGACTATTATGTGATGAACGCCTCACTGAGAAGTGCTCACGGGAATGCGTATTTCACTGGTTTTGGTCGAAATAAAAGAATTGTTTTTTTTGACACATTGATTGAGAGCCTTGCCTCTCAGGAAGTCATCTCAGTCCTTGCCCATGAATTAGGCCATTTTAAGAAAAAGCATATACTCAAAAGTCTCGTGATTGCTATTTTCTCACTTTTTATCGGCTTCTTTATTTTAGGAGTTCTCTTTAAGACTCCAGCCTTTTACTTAGCTTTTGGTGTAGAAAATCCCACCCCCCATTCGGCCTTACTGCTTTTTAGCTTAATTACACCGATCTACACATTTTGGTTAACACCCATTGGGAGTTGGTTTTCACGAAAAAATGAATATGAAGCGGATGAGTTTGCAGCCACCCATGCAAGTGCGAGCTCTCTCATTTCTGCTCTCATCAAAATGTATCGAGATAATTCGAGTACTTTGACACCTCATCCATGGTATTCAAAATTCTACTTTTCGCATCCCCCAGCATTAGAGAGGATGAAGTTCTTGGAAAAATTCAATAGCTAGCTAAACACCTCTTCCATGATAGAATTTTTTAAAAATTCCAAATAAGGTTCTCGGTATTTTGCGATTTCATTGTGAAGTTCGTGATATCCGCCCTCAATAACTTTGAGGTTTACATTTTTTTCTACATCTTGAAAGTATTCCAATGTCGCTCCAGGATTGACCACTTGATCATCAGAGCCAAGTGCACAGTAAAGATCACATTTCGCCCGCAATGGTCTTGAGAAGACTTTTCTGGCTTTATGAAGGATTTCGAAAACTAATTTTGTATGCACTTTCATACTATTGAGGTCATCAGTCACATAAGCTTCATAAACTCTTGGATCATGAGAGAGCTTTGAGACATCAATAAGGCCCTTGAGTGCTATCGATGTTGGGAGACTTTTTAACCCTTGCATAATTTTCAAGGGGGTATAGTTCATTATTTGTCCCAAAAATCCTGCTCCCCCCGTTGCTGGAGCACTTAAAAAAACTTTGTCCGGGTAAAAATGATCTTGAGCATAGTTCTGTAAATAATCGGCAACAACAAGCCCCCCCATAGAATGTCCTATGAGCTGAAATCGATCCATAGCATAATCGTTTTGAAGAAAAGCTAGAACTTCTTCAAGATCACAAGTGTATTGAGAAAAATGATCTACATAAGCCCTTTTTCCTGTGCTACGTCCATGCCCTCTCAGATCATAGAGACAAATATTAAAATACTGCGAAAATAGTTTATAGATATACTTGTGTCTTTCACTATGCTCACCTAATCCATGAGTCAAAATCAGCCAAACAGGTGAGCCCGTCTCTACGATACTCGCAAACAATGTATTCCCGTCTTTAAGTGTTATAAATTTTTCTTCTTTAAGCATTATTACCCTATTTAAATCCTATTCAATCTAGCTTAAAATAAGCCCATGTATTGTCCTCATTGCTTTAATGATACCTTAAAACTTACTCCGAGTGGAGTCGTAAAATTTACCTTCAATGGTAAAGCTAAAGCAACGAGTCAAATGTTCTATAACCTCAAAGAAGATACGGAAGAAGAGTTACTTGCAAAACTAGATCACGTTATTAAAGATTATTTTGAATATTATCAAGGATTCCAAAATAAAGATCCCATTAGAAATGTTGAAGCCACTTCTATTGATTTTAAATGCTCAAATGGTTGTACCTTAAGTGTCAACAATCGTGTCAACATCATTGGACTGATCTTTTCGAGAAATGAACTGGTCGCCTCTTTGAAAAAGTTTGCCCCCCAGTATGGACTTCAGCTCGAACTAGAAATTTAGAAAGGAAATTCTACGTCAATTTCGATTTCAATATACCCATTATATTTAAAGTCATACCCTTCAAGCTCCCGCATAGAAGCATAGGTGTTAATCTTTAACTTAGGGTTTTTAACAAGCATAGGAACGATATTAATATTTTTCGTCTCTAAATCAATGCAGTTTGAAGAACCACAACGATCCATCTTATAAATATCGAGTTTTCTATCCATATACTTTTTATTCTTGCTGAGAATCTGATTGAATCGATTGATTTGACTGATATCTTTAAGCTCTACATAAAGTGATCTTCCAATCATAGTGGCATCTCTTACCACATTCTTAAACTTATCCCCTTTAAAAAATTTCTCCGTTTCACGCAGTTTTGAATTAAGGCGAAAGATGAACATTTTCTGTCTGTTTGTTGTTGAGGATTGATCTGCCTTAACGATGGCCGCAACTTGACTGATTCTCGCATTACTTTTCAACTCAAGATACACCCCATCTCTATCTGAATCGACATCTCTTAAGTAAGGCTTGAACTTATCTAATTTAAAGTATCTTCTGATCAGTTTTCTTCGATTGCCGTCATCAATCGCTAAGAATAAATCTTTTTCCTCATCACTGATCTGTGAAGTATCTAGCCTGAGCTCGGGATATTGGTTTTTATACTTTACGATGGTGAGTTCTTGAAACCCCTCGCCCGTAAGATGCTCTGGTTTTACTTCATGATCGCTTTTTCCTACGATTTTAAATTGATGAGAGGAACTAAATTGGCCACTGGCCTGATCAGAAATTTTTCTAAACTCCGCTTTATCTAAATTTTCAATTTCCTCTTGTTCATTCAAGGTATCGACATGGGTTTCATCTTCGAAGTTTGATATGTTGACGATGACTTCATCTACAAAGTCAAAATTACTTCTATAATCTTTTTTGGTATTACAGTCTCTTTCTTCCGCTCTACAGTCTTCAGCCGTGAAAAACACCCGAGTGACACGTGCAGACTTTAAAAAATCCGGGTCGATCTTGCCGTCAAAATCAAAATATGTTGAATACTTAACGCTGTTTGAAACCCCAAGACTGACAAAAAACTTAAAAGTTTCAAACTTTATACCGTCCCATAAACGCTTAAAAAAACCTTTCCTGCGAGAGTCGAGATTTTCATTTCCTAGTACTTCTTCTAATTCATAATAGCCAATGGAGCTTTCAGTGAGAGGTATTTTGAGACGAATGGATTTATATTTATCATTGAGCTTCTCTGAAGCGGCGAAAGGAGCAATGCTCGTTTCTGTCTCAAAGTCCTTTTTAGCCATTTCATAGAATTTGCATGACTGTAGGGTTAATACAATAAGTAAAAAGGGTATAAATCTCAAAGTAATGACTCCAAATGTTTTGTTATGATCGCGACCATCATAGCTTGAGAGGAAAAAATTTGTAAGGATTTTTAACGCGGGCTGTCATTTTTACATGCACCAAGCTTTTCTCGTGCAAAAAAACAATGCATTGCGTAAGCTATGATGAATTCAAATTTCTAGGAGTGCAAAATTTTGATTTTCTTGAGAGTTATAATCCTTACTTATCTTGTATGCATGGGCGCATTTGCTCAATATTACGATACTTTACCAGAAGGACGTAGATTCCTTCTCTACAAAAGTATTCAATCAGAAGTGAAATCCAGTTATAACCAATCGATGACGGAAATTCCCTATTCTTATCAAGTGGATGCAGATATTCGCACGCTAGAGAAAATTGAAGATGAGCGCGTGGAAGCAATTCTTGAGGTTTTTAAAGAGTACCCAGATGTCTACGAACAGATTTCTCTTGGAAACCACCAAATTGAAGCCAAAGCGGATGTTAACGTTGAAGTGCTTGCAGCTGGCTATGGAATCACAGATCGTATTATGGCCTATGTTGGAATTCCTATCTATGAAGCCAATGTTCAAGTGAAGTATAATCGAGCAAAAAATAGTTCAGAGCAAGTCGTTGCGGATATGCTCAAAGAGAAATATGGAGATAATTGGGCCCAAACACTGGGAAATCTAGTGGACCAAGTCTATGGGATTGATGAAGGAACGATTCAAAGTGGAATCACCAATGCCCTTGGGTATGAGGAGCTAGGTGATTGGCGCGGTGAAGGCCTGGGTGATATTGAATTTGGAGTTATGTATAATTTTTATCGCCAAGACACCCATGGCTTAAAGCTGACAGTGGGAGGTATCGCTCCTACTGGATATACAGATGATCCAGATATCTTACAAGATGTTGGATTTGGTGATGGACAATGGGATGCCTTCGTCGAATTTGGAGGTGGGTACATACTTACTGATGATATCGATGTAAACGCCTGGGCACGTTATACTTACCAGTTTGAACATGAGCGTGAGATGCGAGTTCCCTACGACGAAGACATAAAAGAATCTGATGAAAAGAAGTCGTTTATTGAGAAAAAAGGAAATAGACAAACTTTTGGGATTGACGCTGGGATCTATATTACAGATTGGTTTAAATTCAATCCCGCTTTTATTTATGAGCACACTGATCAATCTACTTATAGATCTGATAATAAGGAAATTGATAATATTCTCGCAGCGGGAACTGAAACTTATACCCAAAGTGTGAGATTAACCGCCCAATTAACCACGGTGAGATTATTTCAACAAGGTAAGTTCATTGCTCCAGCCCAAATCAATTTATCGGCGCAAAATATGATACAAGGACAGAATACTCCAAAAGTCGATATGCTTGAGCTTGAATTTAGGATGTTTTTCTAGTTAAGAACTCGAAATTAGCTGAGTTGATAGCCCACGCCACGTACGGTTTCTATAATCAGCTGAGCAGCTTTGATCTTCTTGCGTAGTGAGAAAACATGAACGTCGATATTTCTAAGAGTAATATTATCATCCTTTTCAAAGCAATCGATAAGTGCATCTCTTGAGACAGGTTTTTCTCGCTCGAAATAGAGTTTTTCAAAAATAATATACTCTCTCGTGGTTAAGCTAATTGTCGTCCCATTGACGATAATAGAGCTGGCTTCCCTGAGCAGTTTTATCTCACTCATATCTGTGTAGGTGAGCATAAAATCGTATTTATCAAATGCATTTTTAATTCTGACCGCCAATTCATCGAAATTAAAAGGCTTAGTGATATAATCATCAGCTCCAAAACTTAAGCCCTTCACTATATCCTCTTTCTTAGAAAAAGCAGAAACCATGAATATCGGTGAAAATTTATCCTGAGATCTAATAAAACTGACTATTTCCGTGCCAGGCTCTCCTGGAAGATGCCAGTCAACTAAATAAAGCCCTTTAAAATTATGGTCTCTGTTTTCGAAGAAGTCTTCTGCGCTTTGATAGGAGTCAATTTTATACCCTAGGCCATCAAAGTACTCTTTCATGACATCTCTTACATCTTCATTGTCTTCTATAAGGCATATTCGTTGCATAGGCAGTATTTTTATCCTTCTCCAAAAAACCATTTTGGCTTTTAATAATTTATCACATTACAAGGAGGATAGCTAAAGATATCTAAAGTTTTGACAGTTTGCTTGTCTAGGTAATTTTTATTGAAAGGTGTAAAAAACTTAAACAAATATTAGCAAAAAATGGAGATTCTGCCCAAAATTGTGAGTTAAATTAACACCCATTCGCGGATAGTGTAAAAAAGTGTTGCAGCGCCGCGTCATTTTTAGTATAATATTAGTTAAATAAATGAACAGTTTTTTAGCGATGGATTGCTTTAGCTAGATTTTTAACATCACAGAGGTACATTTTGAAGCAATCGAAAGAGAATCGCAAAAAGAAGTATAATCCTAATTTAGGATTTATTGGAAATTCAGAAGTTAATGTCTCGAATTATTTATTCTCTAATAAGAGACTTCGAACGGCCTATCAGCATGCAAAACCAATTGCTGACAGATTAATGAATGAAGAAGTGTCTAATCATTATTCTGAAAGTAAAAAACTCACAAAGTTTTTAAAGAACAGAGACCTCACCTTCTCTAAAAAAACATCTTCAGGTGAATATAAGACTTTTACAGTCCCTTGCACCACGACAGTTGTTCCTCTACAAAAATCACTTTTTAATGATGTAGAGACGGCAGCTCAAAAACTTATCATTTCACTAAGAGCAGTGATCCAAGATATTTATGGAGCACGTGATTTACGCTCTTCAAAATTTGTTAAAAGCCTTCCGGTCAGTGTGAGAGATATTTTTATAGAAGCCATTGAAACTTCTCCTAATTATTTCCCACAACTTCATCATCCTAATATGAAGAAATATCCTTTCTTTGATAATGTTGGATTAGATTTAGTTTTAGTTGAAGACTATATGAATAAGTCAGAGAACTTCCCTAACCTGATCGCAAAAAATAAAGAAGATGCTCTTCCAGGTCTTCCTTTTAGAATTTTAGAAATCAATGCAGGTTCTCCTTCAGGTGCCTCCAATAATATGAATGTTCTCGAAGGCATTTATGAGCAAACACCTGAGATCTTAGAAAGTCTCGGTAAGCTTATGCCTAATGATCACTTCAAAATACTAGGAGAGACATATAAGTCTCTTGGGGAGTATTGGACTAAAAATAAAAATGGTGTTCAGATCTTACTTCCGCCAGGTGGACAAAATGGAGCGGCTCCAGAAATACACCAACTTGCAGCTTACTCAGGTCTCATCTACACCGACCCTGATCAGCTTTTTCAAGACCGCGAAGGTAATATTCGTCTGAGAACTGTAGATAAAGAGAATCCAATTGTAACTGCGGTTTATTCTAGAGTGAATGCTGATGCTGCTCTCTTTGATCTAGATAAAAAACTTCTTATGAAAGACCCAGATACAGGTGAGCCTTACTATTTAAGAGATGATCTTATTAAAGATAATGAAGATAAGGGAAAGATCATTCTTGATGAAAATGGCAAGCCTATACCACTCCAATCTGCATATGCTATTCCAGGGGTGATCGATGCTATTATCAATAGAAAGATCTACATGGGTGGACTCAACCGAATTCTAGATAACAAGATTATCTTAGCAACGTTGACTCACTACGCTCCTAAGTTCTTTTCAAAGAGAATTCAAGATGCAGGGTTAAAAACAGGTGGAAAAAAGATTCTTCCTCCTCAAACTCTTCCCCCTACTGAACAGTCAGTAGAAATTATTAAAAACAACCCTGACGAGTGGGTTGTTAAAGCACCAGAACTCGCCGGTGGCCAGGGTGTTTATATTCTCAAGACAATGTCACAGAGTAAAAAACAAGAAGTCCTCAAGATGATTGAAAAAAATCCTCGAGAGTTCGCTTACCAACAATTGGTCAAGATTGCGAGAATTCCCGTTGCTGTTCAAAGAAAAGAAATTGGGTTTAAATTTGCAAACCTCGCCGCTGATATTAGAACGTGGATTTTCTTTGGTGCAGGTAAAGATGAGTTGCCGAGAATGTCCCATAATGCCCTCGTAAGATATGCACCTCAAGAAAAAGGAAAGATGAGCTCGATAGTTAACACTTCTGCTGGTGGAGGCTATGCTCCTTTCGTAATCGTTGATGATGTGAATCACAAAAACTCAGTCAGTGCGAGAGAGTTAGTAAAACCAAAAACTCCTGTGGTTCAACATACGTACCTTCCTGTCTTTGTAGCAGCTAGTATTGTCCAAGTGGCTAGAATGCTGAAGAGTGCTAATGAAATTTTAAATAGAGATGAAACATACGCAACTGAACTTCTTGTGCAAGTTTATAGTGTGAGAAGTCAGTTAAAAGAAATACTTTCTTTTATTCACCCTAGGGCCATTGAGCATGTTTATAAAATCATCGATATGCTGGAGACAAAAGTTCCTAAGTCGAGCATGAAAGAGCATATTGAGTTTATTAATGATAACCAATTGAAAATTGTGGATATCTTAAAAAAGCTAGATAACAAAGCTGAATTTAAAGCAGTGAGAGATACTCTTGATAATATTAGAGTTCTCAATATTGACCGCGTGACTCTCAATTATAGTAAAGAAGATCGCGCTCTTGATCTTGTTATCCTCGATGAACTCTCAAATCTTGCAGGTATGACTGAAGATGGACAGACAAAATTCTATATTAATAAACTTGTCAAAACGATCAAGCTCTCGGTGGACAAAGAGTTGCCGAACGCTCTGCTCACCATTAAGTCAAAAAGAACAATTCAAAAGCAACTTCAACTCTTTTGCATCAAAGCTCAAAAGAGATTGGCAAAAAATGAGAAGACTCTAGACTTTGCTGCCCTTTTTGACCTTCAAGCGGATGTAAGTGATCTTCGTTTTGAGACACTTTATTTAGGAAAGCTTGATGCTGATAAAAATATTAAAGTAGCTTCTCAACAAGAAATGAGAAGTGGAATCAACCTGATTAATACAGATTATGTTTCTGATGAGCTCAAACAAGCACGACTTGAATGGCAAAAAGTTATTTCCCTTTCAAACACTCTTGAAGGAGACAAAAGAAAGGAATTTTTAAAGCAAAAACGTAAAGCTCACTTTAACAAGTTTCCAAAACTTAAGCGCTACCAGGAGCTGATTGACTCTAGAAATGTGACCATTGAAGAGTTTATTGAACTAATGGACGTGGCTCCTTATGCCAAGTTTAATATTGAAAGATTTGCTAAACAAAATAAATTAGAGCTCAAAGATATTTTCACAGATACGCTCAAGCCCAATAGAATTTCGATTCTCACTACTGAGCAGCTTAAAAAGCATAAGCTAGCCTTCAGAGAGCACGCCGGTGAATGTTTCGCTAAAAAGAAAACCGATCATGGTCTTTATTCGGATAGCGATATCTTTATCTGGCTTAGAAAAGAGCTTGATCCATTCACACTTATCTATACAGCTGGGCATGAATTGATTCACTATCATCAAGTCAAAAATTCAATGCTTGCTGAAAAAAGAGCTCTCAAAGATGGTGGAATCTCAATGGCAAAATTTCTGAATTACTACGGAAATTTCTTGGGATCAAACCAAAGAACGATTGATAAAATTGAGTACGATATGCAAAGCCAAAGAAAACCTCTTTACGGTTATGCAGATCGCGTGGGGAATAAAGATCTTAAAAAAGTTGTTGTGAGAGAGCTTGATAAAGCGATCAGAACCAATGACTTAACATGGGAGAAAACTTTAAGCCGCTTTGGATCACTTTTTGGATACATGATGGGGAGTTCAACTGGTATCAAAGTTAAGGCCTTACAAGAAGTACTTCCTGCATTGGAAAATGCAAAGAACATTATGTTTGCTCAAGAACTTGGTCTAAAAGTGGACACTGATCCTATAAAAGCAGCCTTACCAACTGCCAATGAACACCAAGTTAAAAACTACACTAGCGAGATCACAGAAGCTGTGAAATCTGCAAAGCCATGTTGGGAAGCCCTAAGAGTCATCGCTTCTCACCAGTATTATGGAGTTAGTTTTTATAGAGCGGACAAAGAAGAAGATAATTTAACCCTGAGACCTATAGTCACTCCCATCAATGTCGGAAGTAGCTATAACCAGACTCAACAATAAATAGGATAAACTATGGTGGATGCTAACAATGCATATACTGAAGTTTGTAACCTCGTGATGTTACAGGCCATGACTCTGGATGAGAGATTGGCCTGTATTTTACAATCCGACGGTGGCAAAAAACTTCTTCCATCTAATATACATATTGAAGATGTTCATGGCTTCAATGGTATGAGTGGATACAATTACTGGGATGGTGATACACTCATCGCTCAACTCTACCTGGGAACACTGACCTCGGGCACTTATGTTATCTACAAAAGAACATTTGTAAATAACGAATTAAATGAAGTCTACGACTACTATGATAATGAAGGAAATTTCTTTCATCAATCAAACTCACTTGATAATCAGTGTGTGACCTATTCTTCTATTGCGATGGACCCAACCAGTCCTTTTGTAAACCATATGTATAATATCTTGTACCTTGAATACGAAGGTGCAAAAGATAATTTTGGTGAGACAAACCGTATCAAAGTTTATGAAAATATCATTAGAAAGTTTTACAAGTCTGATGAGTATAAAATCTCAGCTAATGACGGACTCAAAGATGCGGCCCTTAAAAATATCAAAAATGAGATCATCAAAATTGAGAATGACGAATATCTTAAATGGGACGAACGTCAGACAATCTTTAAAAAGTTAAGAGAAATTCGTGGAAAGATCTTGAAAACCAAGAGAAGAGTTCATAACAGAAGCTTCTTCTCTTATGACTTCATTGTCTTTTTAACGAATTTTATATTGAGATTTCAATTGATTAAAAGAAGACCTGTGAATAACCTAAGAGGTTTTATCTACCGCCATACTATTGGTCACGTGCTCTGGTTTACTCAGACAGCTCGAAATAATATTGGGTTTGCGGTAGCGATGGCAATATGGACGCCTTTTACCTTTTACTTTATCACCCAACCTATTAACCCTCATGCCATGTGGGTGGTTGGTAAATTAAGAAACGCCTATCTCAACGTTGAAGAAGTGATCCTTCAAGAAAATAACTTGAAAGATGTGACCAACAAGTTAGATATGATCAATACAGCTCTTGCTGCCAACAAGAAGTCCGATGTCAAAGTTGAGCCTCAAGTTGATTGGCATGACAGAATGAGTGATTTTAAGGCGATGCAAATTGCTTATGAAGCAGATCTTGTTCCCGCCGAACGATTCGGAAGAATTGAGCAGTTTGAAACACAATTTAACTTTCCCCTCACAGCGGAAGCTGCGTGGATGGAAATGGAAATGTATGTGAAAGCACTCGATTCAGCGCTAGACTTCAAAGCTGCTCGCTATGACAGAAGATATAAACTTTTCTTAAAAAGTGAGAAAAGAAGAACTCTTGAGCTGCAACATTATATTTGGCAAAAAGTCGGTCAGTTTTTTATTGATCACCCTTATATCGTTGTGGATCAAGATGGTGAGCAACCTGAAAAGAACTACTACCTTGGGCGCCAGTTTGTCTTCTTTAAAAAGATGACAGATAAAATCTTAAAGCTTGGTCTTGACTCAGCTCCGAAAACTCACCCTATGGTGGCTCAGTTGGCTGAACGCTATAAGAAGATGAAAGTTGAAGGAGCAAGTGTTCTGGATACTCTTGAAAAAAACTCACAGCTTTTTAAGCAGAAAGACTTCTACAGCTCAAAAGAGTTAAGAAGTTATATGAAGCGTCAGTGGGAAGTGCTTTTCTTACAACAAAATAAAAAGCAAGAGTCAGCTTCTTACGCACTCCAGGCTTATACTTGGTCGATTAAAAATGCGATGTGGTTGATGCAAACCATTCATTCCGCAAAAAGAAATGAACTGGCCACATTGACTTATAAATACAATTTGAATAACCAAAATACCGGTAGTGTGACAGCAGACCCGTCTACGAATGAGTATTTGGAAAATATGTTTCATAACCTAGCAATTGAGTTTGTTTCGATCAAAAGAGAAATGAAGGCAAATCTACCAAATGATAATGAAGCTGATCTTCGTGTTGACGTGATTAATAATCTTAAGCAATATATAATGGAACGCGATCGATTATTAAATACTGGAGTCTATGCATCAATTCACGAAGACGAAAAAACTATTCAATAATTTCATTACTTACTCTATTCTTGGGTGTGAGCATAGCTCATGCCCAAGTCAATACAGCTCAAAATAATAAAAAAAAGAAAATTCCTGCTTTTAGAAAATATACAGAAAAAATTTACTTTAATTATTTTCTTCAATTTTTAGGTCCTTCCCTTTCACCTGAATATCAAAATGGAGCCACCTACAATCGCTTTAAGACAGGACAAGACTTTAAAGGTGACGAGTTAGACTATATTGGTTCCCACCAACTCTTTCATGCCATCACCATCGGCTATAAAATCTCCCATAATGTACTCATTAATTATGGCTATACTTTTCAGGATGATATCAATAAAGGGATACGCTACACTGACTCTTTTGGTGACACTCAAAAAAGAGACAAAGGGGTTTCAGATAATAACAAGCGCATCAACCTAACGGTTTTTAATCTCGTCAATAACGACTATTTTTATATCAATAATAATTTTTTCTATGAGATATCTTCAACGATCAACTCGGGAGTCGTTCAAGATATGGAATATGGTCTAGGAATTGAGCCTTCCATTAACTTCTATCATGATCATGCCCCTCTCAGCACGGGAGTCATCTTTCTCATTCAAAGAAATTATTTTAAAAATAATGAAGTCACTTTCGAGGGGAATACTTTCCCTACACGCTATCAAACACTGCTCGCTCAGTTTGCGCCCTATCTCAATTATAGAATTGATGATTATTGGCAATTTAAATCCAGCCTTATTTTTGATTGGGATCAAAGAGGTGATCAAGTCCAGAGCACCGAGGAATTTAATAAAAATATGAATGACGTGGGACGAGTGGGCCTAGATGTTTTAATTGACTATGGAGTCGTTGCAGGAACATTTTTAGAATTTGCTCTGGAAGATCCACATTTAAAAAAGACAGCCCTTGGTGCAACTTTAAACTTTAGCCTTTTCTAGCAAGGGGTCTCACAGTCCTCACCTTCTTCACAAAGCTCTTTGCCAGTTGACTGACACTTATCCTTGAGTGAGCACATATCACAAGCAGAACTACCAAACATAGCACCTATACCACCGCATGAACCTTTAACTGGCTTACCGGCAATGATCGCACCAATGGCCAGACCCGTAAAAGCGATAAGAAAAACAACTGTTGTGATGATGATGATATTCATAATTACCTCTGATTTTCTTTTATATAATCTTCCCAAGCTGTTGTCGATATTTGGGAGATTTTTTCATCATTTGTCTTAACTTGAAATAATGCCGGGATCCCCAAATTATTGGCCAAATCCACCCCTTGAGAGGCTCCCATACTCATTAACGCAGTCGCCCAGGCATCAGCATCTGCACAGTATTCGTCTAATACAGAAACAGAAATTGTTTGATGTCCTGCAGGTTTTCCGGTTTTAGGATCTATGGTGTGTTGAAAGATTTCGTCTCCGTATTTTTTATAATTTCGATAAGAGCCGGAAGTGGCCATGCTCATATTTTTAAGTTCTACCACCTGGGCAAGCTTTCCCCCTAATTGTTCAGTAGGACCTTCAACACCAATACGCCAAGAACTTCCATCTGGTTTTGTACCTCTCGCTCTCACTTCCCCACCAATCTCAACGAGCAGGTTTTCATATCCTTGATAAGAAAGATGTTTAACTAATTCATCAACGCCAAATCCTTTGGCCATAGCAGAAAGATCTATATACATATTCTTCTTAGCAAAATGGAGGTACTTATTTTTTATATGGATATGTTGGTACCCCACTTTATCAAGCAGTGATTTAATCTCTTCGCTTGTTGGTCTTTGTTTTTTTCCATCAGGTCCAAAGCCCCAAGCATTCACAAGGGGGCCTACTGTTGGATCAAAATAGCCTTGAGATTTATGAGCAATTTCAAGAGAAACACTGATGGCCTTATGAAGAGAGTCGCTAATTTTAATTTTATCAAACTTGGTGTTATTTACTTTTGAGATTTCAGACTCTGGAATATAGGTAGAAAAGATATTATTAAAAAGTTCAAGAAATTTATCAATATCCGCTTTGATTTCAGCGGCAGGCTTATCTCCATAGAGAATCACTCGATAATAAGTGCCCATGGTTTGACCTTCAATAACTTGCTTCTCTTTTTTATCACCTGAACAGGAAATACAAATAAGTAATAAACTTAATAAGGTAATTTTCATTTCTCTTCCATCAAAAAAGGGGCGTTTACACACCCCTTTTTTTACTATGTCATTTTTAATTTATTTCTAGCCACCAAAGTCATCTAGTAAGATGTCTTCGCGTTCTACTCCTAGATCTAAGAGCATATTGATCACACACTCATTCATAATCGGAGGACCACAAAGATAGTACTCACAATCTTCAGGGGCTGGGTGATCTTTTAAATATTCTTCATAAAGAACATTATGAATAAAGCCAGTGTAACCTTCCCACTTGTCTTCTGGAAGCGCGTCACTAAGGGCACAATGCCAAGTAAAGTTATCATTTTCACGTTGAATCATATCGAAGTCTTCAACATAAAACATTTCTCTTTTCGAACGTGCTCCATACCAGAAGGTTACCTTTCGGTCTGTTTTAATTCTTCTAAATTGATCAAAGATATGTGAGCGCATAGGTGCCATACCAGCTCCCCCACCGACAAAGACCATTTCTTTTTCAGTATCACGGGCAAAAAATTCACCGAATGGTCCAGAGATCGTACATGTATCCCCTGGCTTTAGGTTATAAATATAAGAGCTCATTTTTCCTGGAGGCGCGTCCGGTTTATTTGGTGGAGGTGTCGCAATACGAACATTGAGCATAATAATCCCTTTTTCTTCAGGATAATTCGCCATCGAATATGCTCTTATTGTTTCATCATCAACCTTTGAACGGTACTTCCATAAATCGAACTTATCCCAGTCTCCACGGTACTCATCTTCAACTACAAAGTCCTTAAAAGAAATATCTAATCCAGGTGGACGCTCAATTTGAATAAAACCACCGGCCCTAAAAGGAACAGATTCCCCTTCAGGAAGTTCAAGAACAAGTTCTTTAATAAAAGTGGCTACTGAGTCATTAGACTTAACTTTACATTCCCACTTGCGGACACCAAAGACTTCTTCCGGAACATTAATTTTCATATCTTGCTTACAAGTTACCTGACAAGCAAGTCTCCAACCTTCTTTAGCATGGCCTTTAGAGATTTGGGAAAGCTCTGTAGCAAGGATTTCTCCTCCGCCTTCCAAAACTTGAGCTTCACACTGTCCACAGGTTCCCCCTCCTCCACAAGCTGATGAGAGAAAAAGTTTTTCGTTGGCCAATGCCCCTAGAAGCTTTTGCCCTGGAGAAACCTCAATCGTTTTTTCTCCATTGATTGTTAACTTTATCTTGCCCTTTGGGACAAGTTTTGAACGTGCAATGAGTATAAGCACCACCAAAGCCAAAATGACTGCGGTGAACATTGCAACTCCTAAAATAACAACTTCCATTTTTTATCCTTATTATTTATTAATTCTTAAAGTGAAATTCCAGCGAAGGACATAAAGACAATGGCCAAAAGACCACAAGTCATAAATGTAATTCCAAGTCCACGAAGCCCAGGAGGAACATCTGAATAATCCATTTTCTCTCTAATTCCGGCTAAAATAGCGATGGCAAAAGCCCAACCAATACTTGAACCTAATCCATAAGCTACTGACTCTCCAAAATTATAATCTCTTTCCACCATGAAAAGTGACCCACCTAAGATGGCACAGTTAACAGTGATCAGAGGTAAGAAAATACCGAGTGAATTATATAGAGCTGGAAAAAACTTATCTAATGTCATCTCTAAGATTTGCACCATAGCTGCAATAACAGCAATATAAGAAATCAAACCTAGAAACGAAAGATCCACATCAGGATACCCTGCCCAAGCAAGAGCACCTGATTTAAGAAAATAAGTATAGAGTAAATTATTAACAGGGATGGTAATTGTCTGTACGACAATAACAGCGACCCCTAATCCAAGAGAAGTCGAAACTTTCTTAGAGACGGCCAAAAAAGTACACATTCCTAAAAAGAAAGCTAAAGCGAGATTTTCAATAAAAATAGCTTTAACTATTAAACTTGCATAATGTTCTAACATCTTATATCCCCTTAATTACTTTCTTCAATTTGTGATGGATCTTTAGTTCTGATCAACCAAATCATAATACCAATGATAAAAAACGCACTTGGAGGAAGAAGCATCAATCCATTAGGCTGATACCAACCGCCTTCTTTAGTCAGCTCAAAGACAGTAAAACCAAAAAGTTTCCCTGAACCGAAGAGCTCTCTAAAAAAACCAACAACGATTAATATAAAGGAGTATCCTAATCCGTTTCCAATCCCATCAAAGAAAGATGCGACAGGACCATTTTTCATACCAAAAGCTTCTGTTCGTCCCATAACAATACAGTTTGTAATGATGAGTCCAACATAAACCGCCATGGTTTTCCACTGGTCATAGACAAACGCTTTCAAAAATTGCTCGGCTACAATAACCAGCGAAGCAATGATCGTCATCTGAACGATAATTCGAATAGAACTTGGAACATGGTTTCTAATCAGTGAGACACCAACGTTTGCAAAAGCGATAACCAGGGTCACCGCTGCACACATAACGAAAACATTTTTTAACTGAACTGTAACAGCAAGAGCAGAACATATCCCCAAGATCTGCAAAGCAATGGGGTTATTACTAATTATTGGTTCAACAATTAATTGTTTAATTTTCATTGCAGACCTCCATTTCTAATATTCTCTAGGATTTTTGCATATCCATGCTCACCAAACCAATATTTTACTGACGAAGTGACTCCATTAGCCGTGATCGTTGCACCCGAAAGGCCGTCCACTTGATAATCTGAACCATCAGCTGAACCTTTCGCAACTTTCAAGTCAACATTACCTTCATCATCATAGATTTTTTTACCAATCCACTGGTTTTTCCAACCTGGATTATCGACTTCTCCTCCCAGACCAGGAGTTTCTCCATGAGAATAATAAGCAAATCCTTTAATGGTGTTTGCATCGGGCTCAAGAGCAATGAAGCCATACATAGTAGACCAAAGACCTTTTCCCCAATGTTTTAAGATAACAGTATTCAATTCTCCAGCATCATCTTTTTGAAGATAAACTTTTGCGTATTTAGAACGAGTAGATAAGCCACCCACATCCAAATTAGCAGGAATAACCACTGCAGATTGAGGAGTTTTAGAAGCTACAACTTGATCGTATGCCTCAACATCAATCTCTTCAACTTTTTCACCAGTCTCAATATCAACGATAACAGTATCGATTTTATCAAATTCTTCATTAATTTTTTCAGCACCCGCACCAGCTTCGATGACACCGGCACTTGCAAGGATATTCTTTTTCATATCAAGTTCAGCATTTGTTTCTTGTTGAGGTCTTAAGTTAACCACAACAATGGAAACGAAAATAGAACAAACAAAACAAAGAAGTCCTGCAACTGTAATTGTTTTAGTAGTAGATTCATTAGACATTTCGCGCCACCCTTCTTTTAATATTTCTTTCCACAACAAAGTAATCAATGAGTGGAGAACATGAATTCATAAAGAGAATCGCAAGCATCCACCCTTCAGGGTAAGCAGGGTTCACAACTCTGATAAGGACACCAAGGACACCTATCAAAAAGCCATAAATCATTCTTCCCGTATTAGTCATTGCTGCACTCACTGGATCTGTGGCCATAAAGACACAGGCAAAAGCAAAAGATCCTATCACAAAGTGCCACTGGGGAGTGACGTTAAACATTGGATTTGAATCACTTCCAATAGCATTCAGTGTGAGTGCCATCAGCACCATACCAATCAGCATAGAAAGCATAATTCTCCAAGATCCAATTCCCGTCATGATGAGAAAACCAGCACCAATCAAACAAAGTAGCGCAGAGGTCTCACCCATTGATCCAGGCATAAAACCTAAAAAGGCATCTTGCCAAAGAATAGAAATATTCTCAACTCCACCCACAGCTGCTTGAGCTAAAGGAGTTGCACCAGTATAACCATCAACAGCAGTCCATACCGCATCACCGGATATTTGTGCTGGATAAGCAAAGAACAAAAATGCTCTGGCAGTTAATGCTGGGTTAAAGATATTTCTTCCCGTACCACCAAAAATCTCTTTACCAATCACAACCCCAAAAATAATCCCAATGGCCACCTGCCAAAGAGGAATTGTAGGAGGAAGTATAAGTGGATAAAGAAGACCAGTAACTAAGAAGCCTTCATTAATTTCGTGCTTTCTGATGACAGAAAAAATAAGCTCACAGGTTCCCCCGGCAATTTGAGTGACCAAAAACACTGGGAAAAACCACAGAAAACCATGAAAGATATTCGCTACAATATTGGCAGGATCAAATCCCATCCCTAAAGCATTGATGATATCTGCTCTCCAACCAGTTGCAGTTAAACCTGCAGCATCTAGAGCAATATTGGCCTGTAAACCTGTGTTATACATTGCAAAAAGAACTATAGGTCCCAGAGCAATAGCCACAGAGATCATCGTTCTTTTAAGGTCGATACCATCGCGTACATGGGTATTTCCTCCAGCGACAATTCCTGGGGTGTAAGCAAAAGTATCTATGGCTTCATACAGAGGGTACATTTTTTCAAATTTCCCACCCTTATGAAATAGAGGTTCAGCTTTATCAAGGGCATCTCTTAAAAATTTCATAGCCCCTCCTTCTCAATTAAAGTTAGGTTTTCTCTAAGCTTTGTGGCGAAATCATTTTTACAAGGATCTACAAATGTAACTAGCGCCATATCTTCTTCATCCAACTCCAAAGCCCCAAGCTTAATACTCATGTCCGTATTTTTACTCATAAGAGATCTCACGAGAAAGGTAGGGAGTATATCAAGAGGCATGACTTTTTCGTATGAACCAATGGGAACGATAGACCTTAAAGATCCATGAGCATTGGTTGTGAAATCGTATTTTTTATTTCCAAAAAGTTTAGAGACATAAATAGGCTTAACTGAATAGCGATCAAAGCCAGGTGAATGCCACCCAAGAAGTTCTCTATCTCTACCTTCTCTTAAAAGAGACACTTGATGATGGAATCGTCCTAGATACTCAACTCCGGTTTGAGCTTTACGTCCACCAAAGACAGAGCCTGATATAATTCTTGTTTCAGTATTCTCAAACAATTCATCTTTAGTAAGTTCTTCCAGAGAAGCTCCCATTCTTGTCTTAACGACTCGTGGATTGCGAGCGGCTGGACCTGCGACACTCACCATTCGATCCAAGAACAATTGCCCTGTTTCAAAAAGCTTCCCTATCGCGATGACATCTTGGTAATTCGTATACCAAACAAAGTTTTTCTCACCGACGGGGTGGAGAAAATGGATATGAGTTCCAGAGAGACCTGCTGGATGCGGGCCTTTAAAAGTATTTAAAGTTGCATTCGCTGCTGAGGCAACATCTAAGTTCGCATCAGGAGCAGCACAAACATGGACTTTATCAGTTAGCTTCCCTAAGACTTTTAATCCATTGAGAAAAGCCGCTTGATGTTCTTTGATAAAAAGCATGGGATTAGCCGCTAAAGGATGTGTATCCATAGCATTAACAAAGATAGCACTTGGTCTTTCTGTTGGAACAGCAGCCTTAGAAAAAGGTCTACGTCTAAGAGACGGCCACATTCCAGACTCAATGAGAAGATCTTTTACTCCTTGCTCATTATAGCTATCAACGGTAGCTCCCTTGAAACTATTAAAAGCAACATGTTCATCACTGCCAGAAAGTTTAATAACCACAGAGAGAAATTTTCTTTTATCACCTCGGTTAATTTCCACAACTTCACCACTACCAGGAGATGTGTATAAAACCCCTTCTGTTTTCTTATCAGTGTAAAGTAGCTGTCCTGTTTTCACTTGATCGCCAACTTTAACCGCCATGGTCGGCTTCATACCTACGACATCATCCCCCAATAAGGCCACGCGAGAAATTCTCGGACCATCATGAAGAACTTGACTAGGCTCACCTGTAATAGGAAGGTTAAGTCCTTTTTTCAACTTAATCATTTTGATAAAATCCTTTGATATCAATAACTATTTTAATTTGGATTACTGTCTTAAATATCATATTGTTAGGTATTATGACAACGAAAGTCAGTCATTAATTTTAGTTTTTATTAAGTCAAAAACTAGACGAGGAGAAATTTTAAATTGAGTATTTTGGAAATATTGCTCGAGGGTAAATACAATTACTTTGCTAGGGACAAAATTTACTCCGAAGAAAATTTTAAACTAAGTCGTGAAGACAAATCTTTTGGGAATTTCGTACTTACTGCCCAAACTATGTCGAGAGTGGCCAGTGGAGAATTTTTAAAAGTTAATGTGGAATATTGTTACACGGCAAAGTTCGAAACCAAGTCTATAAAGGTCAATAGACAAATGGGCCCCAACGAAAGCACAGAAATGGTCAATGTAGACCACAAAACCAAAACATTTGATTATATTTATACGCACAATGGCAAGACGCAAAAATTCAATTATCATTTCAATAATTATGTTCATCTTGCCACACCGTGTTTTTCTACCACGATGCTGATGACTCAAATGAAAAAGATTGACCCCGTGCACAGAACCCCCTACTCCGTTTACACCAGTCCAAATATTTGGGAATTCAAACAAGAAATTTTTGCTCAAGAAATGTATGTGGAACTGCAAGAGATAGAACCTGTTGATTTGGAAATAAATGGCAATCAATTAAATGCCACTCATTGCAAACTCTTACAAGTAGGAGAAAGTGGAACGATCTCTAAAGAGGGACTTGATATTTATTTAAGCAAATATCACGGCATCCCCTACTTAGGACACTTCTCAGATGGCGTGACAATAAAGATCGAGCGTTTGAAAAATTATGAGGCCAATAAGGTCAAATTAACTTAACAGAAACTTCTTTGACTCCTCACAAGCTTCCGCTATCGGAGTGAAATTTAACACGTAAGGTTTCATCATATCCTTGAAGGTATCTAAGGTCCTTCCTTTCCACCTAGCCAGTCTTGCATCAGTAACAATGATACAACCCTTATCTGACTCTCTTCTAATCAGTCGCCCTAGTTTCTGGTGAAGAGAGCGAGTCCGTGCGGCCAAAAAATAATCATTAAATTCATTTCCAAACTCCGCTTCATAATAATCTCGCCTTTTCTGGATCACAAGATCTTGCCTGAGATCTGGAATTTTATCTACATATACAAATTCCAACAATTTTCCAGGAATATCTATCCCTTCTCCAAACGACTCCATACCAACCAAAATACCATGTTCAGACTTTTTAAACTCCTCTACGATATTGGCGCCAAGACCTTGAATAAAAAGAGGGATTTCACCTTCGAACTCATCCAGTAAGATCTCGCATGCTTTGTTGAAACGCAGCTTTGATGAAAATAATAAAAGCGTTCTTCCTCCGATATCCCTAATCAAGGGAGTGAGGTGCCCAAGAACTTCGTCCACATAATTTTTATCGTAGATCGCTGGTGTGTCGGTACAAATAAAGACTTTAGCATTATTAGCATAGTCATAATTATTTTCTAAAAACAGACCTGTTTTAAATCGTTTTTCACTAGGCAGGAGATTATAGCCAGTCATCCACTCAACTTGCGCCATTCCTCGCGATCCATCACTATTGGCCAGTGTTGCAGAGGTGAAAACCACTGATTCACTCGGTTTAATAATGGATTCATAAAAAATCTCACCCACATTAATGGGAGCTGAGCTGAGTAAAAAACCATATTCTGCGTGAAACTTAATTGACCCCGCCCTATGACTCGTCTCTTCTAATAAATTATTTAAAGTGGAAAGGGTCTCCTCCACTTGAGTGCAGAAAGATTCGAAAAGAGTAAAAGCAGTAATTTCGTTTTCATCGTTTAACGAATTAATATTCCATCTTCCCATGAGAGGAAAGATGATGTCGTAGACTCCTTGAAAAATATAGCGAAGGGAATCTATTTGGTTAAAGAGACTGACCTCCAACTCTGAGTTCATTCGGTTTGAAGTCACCATAGGAAACTCATTCCAGTAAATGTCAGTGAAGCGAGGTAATTTTTTTGCGGACCTCTCAATGAGATCGATTAAACCTTGAACATTCTCAGTAATCATCTTTGAGCTAGATGCTATTTCACTTTTAATAAACTTAGTTTTTTTACCTTCTGTGTCTGTAGCCCCTAATAAATAATAAACTGGAGCCACCATTTGCGGCATATTTTTACCAAAACTCTCTAATTCTTTTTGTGTCACTTCTTGAGTAAACATCTGAGTCGACTCTGATTCAATTTTATGAGCTTCATCGATGACAATATGTGTAGGTATATCAATACTTCTAGGCCATGAAAGTAAAAGGGCATGATTCCCCACGATGATATCTGCCTCTCGGGCTTTACGTAGACCACTCATATAAGTGCAGTCGTTTTTATAGGGACATTTATTTCCCGTACAGGCCCTGTAGTCGACTCGATAATTTTTAAGTAGCTCCATAAATTCTGGAAAGATTCTTCTCAAAACAAATGGGATGGAATCTGCAGAGATAATATCGTTATAATTGTTCGTATTTTGATTGGAAAAAAAGACCATCTCAAAAAAAGCTTGAAGATATTTTTGACCAAAAGTTCTCGTGTCGAGCAAACTATCTTTATCATCCAGATCATTGCGAAAAAGAAGTTCACAGAAATGATTTTTAGAGCCCACCAATCTAAGGATCTGAAGTTGAGAGTGATTTAACCCTAAGATCTCCATGGCCAAGGGTATATCTTTGGCCATCGCTTGGTTTTGAAGTGCTTTTGTTCCCGTGGATATAAGAACTTGCTCCCCAGTACTCTTGGCCTTTAGAATAGAAGGAATGAGATAACCTAACGTTTTTCCCGTTCCTGTAGGGGCCTGAATCAAAGCATGAATATTATTCGAGAATGCTTGCCCCACCCTTAAAGCTAATTTTTCCTGAGAGTCACGATATTGATAGGCGGGAAGTCTTTGTTGAATATTCTTTTCATCTTGCAAGATCTCTTTAATTTTTGATCCAGAAAACTCTAAAGTGTGAGATGAACTAAGATCAAACTCTCGTTCATTCTTTTTTTCCAAATCATGAAAAAGCTTCTCGCTGGCTCCATGTAAATCAAAATCTATTTGTTCTGCGATCTCAAGCAGCTCTGATTGATCTAGTTTTAAAAAGTTTTTAAACCAAAACTCTTCCGAGTTAAACTCCGAACAAAGCCCCAGTAAGGTTTGATATTTTGTGGGATCAAACTGAAGTTGAAAACAACTGAGAAGCAAAACTTTAAGCAGATCTATAGAATCAGCTAAACCTCGGTGCTCTTCTTTATCGGCCAATTTCAAATCGATAATAAAACTCTCAAGGTTAAGAGAGTTTCTTCCCGGATTTAAAAGCGCCAAGAGTAACATAGAATCTTGAAAGGACTCACTTTCTCGTTCTCCTCCTAGGGCTTCAAAATAGCGGGCTAAAAAGTTTTCTTCAAACTGAGAATTGTGAGCAATCAATGCATGCCCTTCTAGGTCAAGGAGATCTCCCTCAACTTTCTGCCAAGGTGGCGCGTCTTTTAACAGATCATTTGTTATTCCAGTAAGTTTTTGAATAAATTGCGATAATTTGTTTTGAGATTTAACAAGAGAGCTATAAGTACGTACAAGTTGAGTCCCTTCAAATTGTAAAAAACCTAAATCTATGATGTCATCATAATTAGGGTCCACCCCTGTGGTTTCTATATCAATAACGGCCCATTTTCCTAAACTCATTCCCACCTCTTGAACTAGCATACGTGGCTTAAAGCTCACCGTAAAGACTCAAACAAAATCCATTTCATTTGTATATTTCTATACAAAATTAAGTGATTAAGGTACTCATTAACAAAGGATATAAAATGTCTTCACTACTTTTTCAAACTCAATCTTTTTTAGTTGTGGGTCTACTCATTTATGGAGTGACCAAACGAAAGCATAAGTTTCTTCATATGAAGATCATGAAAACTGCTATCCTTTGGGACTTATTACTTGTCGCGCAAATAGAACTCACTCGATCTGCTATAGAAAAGGCAAGCAAGGTCACATCCAATGCGATGATCCTTAACATCCATGTATCATTAGCTATTAGCACAGTGCTTCTCTACTTTATTGTCTATTACTTTGGAAATAAGTTGGCCAAGGGGGATGAAAGTGTCCGAAAGTACCATAAACCAATAGGTATACTGACATTGACTGTGCGGATTGCTACTCTTATAACTAGTAATCTAATATAAAAGGTTGAAATGAATCCATTACAGAATGTGAAAACTTTAATTGAGTCAAAGCTTGAAGATTCCCAAGTACTTGTCAGTGACATGACTGGAAC
This sequence comes from Halobacteriovoraceae bacterium, assembly GCA_002713145.1. Classification (GTDB taxonomy): domain Bacteria; phylum Bdellovibrionota; class Bacteriovoracia; order Bacteriovoracales; family Bacteriovoracaceae. The sequence goes on along the minus strand of PAVS01000014.1, from coordinate 163,998 downwards.
CCTTGATCATTTAGAAATACTTGTGGTCAGTGATGTTTTCAAAGGAAAAATGCTGATTGATCAACATCAAATGGTCATGGATATTCTCAAAGAAGAACTTCAAGAACGAATTCATGCCGTCAAAATAAAAACGATGACCAAAGAAAAATATAATCAAACCCAAGGATAGATTTATGAGTAATGACAATCCCTTCAATATTTTAAATAAAGATGTTTCACAAACGAAAGAAATGAGTCCAGATGCCGTCACCGGTGAGCTGACTCAGAGAATTGAAAAAATTATTAAATCTGATGATCTTGTTTTGTTTATGAAAGGTAATTCTGAAATGCCTCAATGTGGATTTTCGGCTAATACCGTAGCGATTTTAAAACATATGGGAAAATCATTTACCACCTTTGATATTTTACAAGATATGGATATCAGACAAGGTCTTAAGGAATATTCTAACTGGCCTACATTCCCACAACTTTATTTTAAAGGTAAATTGGTGGGGGGAAATGACATCATCACTGAGATGTTTGAATCCGGTGACCTCAAAGAGATGTTGGCCTAAATTGATCTTTTTAACTGGCGGTGGCGAGCAAGAGTCTTTTCACAAGCTTGATCAGTATTTTCTTGAAAAGCTTCCAGACAACACTAAAATCCTCATAATTCCTCAGGCATGCGATGAAGAGGATTATGACGATGTTCTCGAGAGAATCCAGGAAAGTTTTTCTCACAAAAAAATTGCCAGTGTAGAGCTTGAATATACACCGAAAAATTTGAGTCTCGAAAAGCTCATGGAGTTTAACGTTCTTATGATAGAAGGGGGGAACACTTTTCAACTCATTAATGAGCTTAGGGACTCCAACTTCTCTCAACTGCTCAAGCAATATGCAGGGGCGCCTGACAAATTTATTTATGCAGATAGTGCGGGAGCGATATTTTTAGGTGCCGATGTTCAAACCGCTTTTCTTGGGGATGAGGGTGATGAAGACCATCTTAAACTTCAAGACTACAGAGGACTTGATCTTATCTCTCCATGGAGTGTTCATGCTCATTACTTGCCAGATGATGATGAACAAATTCAAGATTTAGTGTATGAAAAAGGTAACCCTGTCATTATGTTAGCCGAAGAAGCAGGTGTCTGTATCGATCAAGACACCATGCAATCTTTAGGTGAAAGACCAGTAAAACTCTTTACCTTTTCTGGGATTGAAGAATTAAATTCTGATGAAATTTTAAGATTCTAGGCAAGCTGCAGAGTCCAAGGCTTCAAACTCTATTGTTGAATATTTCACATGGTGATGTTTTAAGATATGCTTTATTTTTTGTTTAATTTTATCTGTCTCAAAAACTTTCATCTCTCCAGAAACACTCACATGCAGCCTTAAATAAAAATTTTGATCATCAATAGACCAACCTTTTATAGCGTGACTTCCTTGCACTCCCTCTAAATGAGATATCTCTTTTTTAATCACAGCTAAGTCTAAGTTTTCTGGGAATTGTTGCATCAAAATAAGAATAATTTTCTTTAAATTTTTATAAACGCCTTTAATAATTAACATAGAAATCATCAAGGAAAGAATAGGGTCAAGAATATAGAGTGGTTTAAATAAAAGGATAATACTCACCACTAAGACCGCTACCCATCCGAGAATATCTTCGAATAAGTGATACATAACCATCTTGGAGTTCATACCTTCATCTTTAGAAAGTCTATATGCAGCAATACTATTGAAAGCGATGCCTGCGATGGCCAAGAGTAACATTCCATCCGCTTTGACAGGTTCTGGGGCCATTAACCTGGAGACTGCTTCCGTTATGACATAAAAACTCCCCCCCCAATAAAATAAGACCATTGAGCATGGCGGATAGAATTGAAAAACGACGGTAGCCAAAGGTAAAGCTTTGATCAGGAGCTTTGTGACTTAATTTCTCTGCAAAATAAGCCAGGAGAAGAGCAAGTGAATCTCCAAAGTCATGGATAGCATCAGAAATAATAGCGACACTATTGGTGAGGTAGCCCCCAACTAATTCGACACAGGCAAAAACGAAATTGAGAGCAAAAGCAATAAGTATGTTTTTCCCGCTTCCGTGATGATGATGATGGTGATGGTGATGGTGATGGTGATGCACGCTCAACTCTTACCTACTTTTTGACTGCTGCCAATATGTCTTCGACTGAAGCTCTCTTCTTATAATCAAAATCAATAAAACTATAGATAATCTTTCTCTTTTTATCTATAAGGTAAGTTGCAGGAATAGGAAGTTCATTTTTTGTGTTTCCTTGACTCTCCTCTAAATCAATTCCATACCCTTTATATTTTTCAACGGTTTCATCCTTGAGTTTAAATACCAAGTTAAGCTCTCTTAGCATCTTATGATTTTTATCTGAGAGCACCTCAAACTCAAGATTATTCTTTTCTTTCATTTTTAATGCATTTTTTTTCTTCTCTGGTGAGATGGCAATAATTTGAATATTCTCAGTTTTAAATTTATCTAAGTTTTCTTGGTAGTTTTTTAACTGCTTGACGCAATAAGGGCACCAACTCCCTCTATAAACAGTGAGTAAGACTTTTCCCTTTTCAAGGTGCTCATCAAGTGTTTTTTCACCAAGAGTGATATTAGGAAGTGTGTCTCCAAGTTTAGGGGCATTTTCACCCTTATTTTGTTCCTGACTATAAACACTACACATCATAGAGAGCACTAAAAGAAAGATTATTTTTTTCATTTTATATTCCTTGGTTAAATATTGCGTTTTGATTTTTATAGTTTTTAAACTCGATTAAATTTCCGCTAGGGTCTTGGACAAAAAAAGTAGTATGCTCAATAAACTCTCCTTCATTTCTGACAAATAATTCCTTGAAAAAGATCTCTGGCATTTTCTCTTTGAGCTGGTGATATTTTTCTGTCAAAAAAGACAATCGTTCCATGATCACACCGAAATGTCGCGGATACATTTTAGGCTTGGATACAAAATCTTCAGGAGAGAGATGGCAAACAACTTGCGCTTGGAAAAGATTCATCACAAGGGTATGCTTGCCCTCTCTTCCTATGGTTGCACCTATGTTCTGATAGAAGTTACGAGCAAGATCTAAATTATGAACCGGAATAGCTAAATGGAAAACGTTACTCAAGACTTTACCCTCTCCCCCCCTTTCCTTTAGCTTGAATTAAGGGCGGGGGACTAAAATTAACCTTCTTTTTAACCTCAAAGTATATTTACTGAGAGATGAAGTAATAGTAAGTTAGCTCCAATAGACCCCCTTGGCAAACCGCCTTTAGGGTCTTTAACTCACCACACAAATGAGCGTTTATGAGTGATGCAAATTATTTCCCTTATCTTCATGGTTTTTCAGAGTCAGAACAACAACGACTAAGAGAGCAGGCTTTTTATGAAGAGCACAGAATCTACCAGGATATCGATTTTTCTCGTATAAAAAACTTACTCGAAGTCGGGTGCGGTGTGGGAGCTCAATCAGAGATACTCTTAAGAAGATTTTCTAAACTCCACCTTACTGGGATTGATCTGAATGATCGCCAGCTTGCCAGTGCCAAGGAGTATCTGGCCACTCTCCCCTATGCAAAAGATCGCTATGAAATCAAGAAAATGGATGCACAGAACTTAGAGTTTGAATCTAATAGTTTTGAAGGCGCTTTTTTATGTTGGGTGCTTGAACATATTCCTCATCCACAAAAAGTCCTCAATGAGGTTAGAAGAGTGTTAAGACCAGGTTCAAAAGTTTTTATCACAGAAGTCCTTAATTCAACTTTCTTTCTTGATCCTTATTCACCCAATGTCTGGAAGTATTGGATGGCCTTTAATGATTATCAACTTGATACCCACGGAGACCCCTTCATCGGGGCTAAGCTTGGTAACCTCCTCCAAGCCGGGGGATTCCAGGATATAAAATTAAGTCTCAAAAACCTTCATTTTGATAATCGTTTTCCTGATGAAAGAAAAGAAACAATAGATTTTTGGACTGACTTGCTTATGAGCGCAAAGGAGCAGCTCATCTCAGAGAAAGTGATCACCCAAGAGCTAGCTGATGCCGCTTATCAAGAGCTCAAGACAATTGCGAGTGATCCAAATGCGGTTTTTTATTATACTTACGTTCAAGCCCAAGCCACAGTTATCTGACTTCTAGCCGTAAAGAGTCCCGATCCAGTTGGGTGAACAAAGAAGGATCTTTTGCTTTGGCCTTATGCTCAAGGTTGATGAAAAAACTCATGGCACGACTAATTTCTTGAGAACTCCATAAATCGTGTTGCTTCAGTATTTCTCGGTCGTATTTCGTAAGCCTAGGCTTCCCCTCAGTGTAGCTTGGGTCAAAAACTTTGATCATATGGGATTGAAGAAATTGAGCAATCATTCTGATATCTTCAAAATTTTTTCTTTTAGATAATAAAGAAAAAAAGGGTTTGTATTTTTTTGTCGCAAAATATTCAGTGATCTCAAACTGATCCCATTTTTGCTGATAAACAACTTCACCAAGATCATGAAGATCGATTTGTTTTTTATCAGCATAATTGAGCTTCAACTGTGTGAGATAATTAAAATAATCATCCAAACTGAACTCAACATGTTTAATAAAATATTCTTTGGCTTCATAAGTCAAAAATACGGATAAGTGTTGATTTAAAAATGTAAGAAGTTGCTCTTTTTCCCAAAAAGCAGGAGGTGTTAGCTTAATCACTTCTGCAAGTTGAGATTTTTTCATCTCCCTAGAGAGAGCATCATCTTTAGGATAATCAAAAAGAATATATCTATTCTCAAGCATAAGCTCTTCTGGTTTTTTGAAAATATTCTTAACCTTCTCAGGCATCTCGTGAGCGTGAATAATATAATAAGACTCCGAACCACCAAACAAACTCAATGTTTTGAAGTTCTCCTCAACCCAATCAACAGTGAGTTCTTTCCCTAATTTGACCAGGAGTCTCCCCTCAGAAAAACGAGAGAGGGGAATTCTATCTTTTAAGATTCTCGTAGCAAAAGGATTGAAACTATTGATGAATAACAGTGGGGGCGTCTCATCATCAATCACTTCAGGTCTTGATTTTAGAAAGTCCCATAATTTCCAACTAGAATGCATATAAGATCATATCCTTAAAATTGTTGGCCGCGGACTTGGCCATGTTTTGCATGGTTTGACGATTGAGTCCTCTATTTTGAGAACCTAGTACTTTTATCCCCTCGCCGCGTAATGACTTGAGAGTTTGAGTTGAATTAAGACCTATCACTTCATTAAAAATCACCTTGGAGCCAACGGCATTTTCTCCCATTTTTGAGGTCAGAAATTTTATTTCTTCACGAGTCGGGTGTTTAATCACAATCAAGCGCAATTTTAACCCAACAGAGCGTTGTCTTGGTAATAAAAGATCATCTCTATCAGTACCTAAGACATCTTCACCAAAGGTATTGTCTGCACTTTTGGTAATCACAGTCTCCATGCTCTCGCTTAATTTATCTCTTGATTCAATAATACCAATAAGAACAGCGTCACTTGGCTTATTACCAGATTTTAATTCAAGACCATTGTATTCCAACATGGTGTTGAAGATCTCTTGCGTAAAGACGCTTTCAATATCTGCATAATTGGAGTGGTTGTAAAACATAGGAACAGAAAGTGAGTTAATTCCAAACTGAGCAAAAGGATTTTGCTTGCTTCGATATTTGTATCCCGCACAACTAAATAAAAATAGTAAAATTAAAAACCGACTCATATTATATAAGTACACAAAAGCCCCTTAATTTACAATGATCTTGCATAAAGTCATGACGAAAACATTCACCAATATTTACTTTCATGGTAAAAAGCTCATATGAAAGATCTTAAAAGTATCGCTGACCTGCTACATTCTAGCCCAAAGCGACAAGAAATCACTATTTCTGAGCAAAAACGTAACGCTTATAGAAGAAAACAAGGCTACTTCACTAGAAATGAGAATACTTTCGATTTTATCTACCTGCTTAAAGCCTGGGGAGAGATTGTGGGTGAATTTATGGCCAAAAACTCACTCCCCTTGCGCACCAACAGAAAAACGCTATATGTGGCCACAAAGCATCAGATCTTTGCAGCTGAGATGAGCTTTTTAATTCCAGAAATTCTTAAAAAAATTCATGAACGTTTTCCCAGCTTTAAAGATGAAGTTCTAGCGATAAAATTTGTCAATAATGAGTTCAAACTTGAAGATATGGCGCAAGCGAAACAAATCACCCCAAAAAAAACCAAGAGCAGGCCAAAGCTGCACCCCTACTCACCTGAATATATTGCCAAGAAAAATAATGCTGCTGAATTATTTCAAGATATAGAGGATGAGGAAGTAAGAGAAATTTTGTTAAAATATTATTTAAGCTAGTTGGTAAATAGAATTTCCCTTCCCCAAGTCTTTAAGTTTTATCACGCCTTCTCTGTTGATTTCTACCCTCGTCACAAAGTAGATATAAGAGATATCCTTTTTTAATTCAAAGAGCTTGTCCATGAAGTCATCAAAGTTGTCTTGAACAAAATGCCGACAATAATATCGATTTTTATTTTGTGAAGCTCTTCCCTCTCCAGCATTAAAATAAGGAGGATTGGCCACAAGGATTTCAACCCTCTTATCGATAATTAGATCTGTAAAAGGACGACATACTATTTGATAGGAAATATGAGAGAGAAACTCTTGATGGTTTTTTTCTATAAAAGGTACGAACTCTTCTTGTAGTTCATTATATATAATATGAGAGGGGGAAAGTGTTCGGCCCACTTCTTGAGCGATCACTCCACATCCTGCGAATGCATCACAAAGACCTTGAATAGCTTCTTCTCGATGGCGCTCGATGACAAGTTTTGCCAGTTCTATACTATCTGATGAGAAATGATAAAAGTCTGGTTGGAGATAATCTTTCATTTATTTAACAAGATATTGAAAATAATCAATCGATTCATCTCCTAACTCGAGAAGTTTAAAGACGGTAAAAGCTTCTAAAATATGAGCATCAAGCAGAGATTTGAAAAACTTTCTTTTTCTGTTGGTGACGATTCCAATTTTCAAAGAACTATTAGCATCGAGATATTTATAAAAATTCTCAGTATCGAGCATAGAAATGACAAGATATTCTGAGTAGAGATCACACTTTTTATTCAATTTTTTGAAGTGATCCAAAACCATATCTTTTTCTAAGGAGATTTTAGTCACATCCTTGAGAAGATAAAGATGACTTGAATCTTTTTTGATTTTAGAGGGAAGCTTCACTTTTTGAATATAGTTCAAATACTCTTGGGAAGAGCTCAATTGATTTATGGCAGGTGCCCACACCATAGGAAAAGCAAGCCCAAAATTATATGAGCCATAAAACTCTCTAATCTCTGAAAGTGATTCTGGATAATCAAACTCATCGTCTAAAAAATCATGAAACGGCCCTAGAGTATGGTGATGTAAATAGAACATAAGTGTTTGGACAAGTTTAGAATTATTTAAATCTTGTAAAAAGGCATTTAGTAAATATTTATAAATCCTGATAAGCTCTTTAGTGGAGATTCTTTTTTTAGCCGCTAAAAGTAAATAGTAATCAAAAGGATGAGATAACACTTCCTTAATTTTAGCTTCGGCCTGGGCCTTGTTCGCGTTTTTCATAAAAATATAGGCTTGAAGCAAGTGGGATAAAATAGAATTCTTTTTTTCGAGTTTTTCTAAAATAATAAAACTCTCAGATTGTTTTAAAACCTTAGAGCTGACATGATTAAAATTAGAAATTAATTCATGATCTTTGTTCTCAACTTGAAGAGCGAGGGAGTCAATCTTTTTGTTTTTTAAATAACATTTTTTAAAACTTTGAAATTCATCTTTGCTGTCTAAAAATAAACCTCTGAGCTTATTGCCTAAATCCATGGGCTTGTCGCAATCGAGATCATCTTTTAATTGGGTGGAGAGAAAAATGCCTTGGGGGGTGACACTAAATTGCCCATAATAAAATTCATTTTCTATCTCAGGAAGAGCTAACCAAGTTTTTTTTTTACCACAATTTCTTGAGCATGGGCATGAGGTAGCATGAACTCTGTGGTCTTCCCAATAGCTCCTTTAAGCAGTTCTTTTCTAAAAAAAACGACCGTGCATGCAATGATAAACATGACCGTGGCAATCATGATGAGCACATTTCGTGAGAAAAATGTTTTTTGTTTTATTTGTCTTTGAGTTCTAGGCGCTGCAGGAGCCGGTCTTCTTTGGGGGGCAGCTGTTTTTTTGGTCACAACCTTTTTGACAGGTTTCTTTTTAGGCTTTTGAGTGACTTCAGGAGCTTTATTATTTTCTGATCTTTCTTGTTCTCGCGTGGTCTTCACTTTGTCTCTCAAAGCATCTAAATTGACCTCAATCATGGTTGTGTCTGTTTGAGACTCAACGATATCCTCAGCATCCTTATTCATATCAGGATAGGCTAAGTCATCTTGGGAAGGAAGAAGGTTCTCAAATTCATCAGTAGCTATATCTTCATTTTGAGCAGCAGGTGCTGCTTCATCAGGGTAAGCTAAATCCTCCTCAGCAGGAGAGAGATGGGCCAGAACGGGCTCCATTTCTTGAACTGGGTTAAAGTTTTGTTTTTCTTCTCCAAAGATATATTTGGCAACTAAATCTTGTTCTTTGATATAGATCCAATAACCATTTCCAGAGCAAACTTCATCATCTCCTTTGATTGAACCATTGGAGATAAGTTGTTTAACCTTCTGCTTGGAAACTGGCCCCAAGATATGGTTATTTTTAGTACGTATAAGCCATTCTTTATTCATCTTATAATGCAAATCCTATAAGGGCAGACAGATCTTCATCTGAGAATTTCAACCCAGCACTAATGGTGTAGACACGATACTCTTCAGCTCTCGTCACATCCGACGCCATCACCTGTGCATGGAAAACACTCCATAGTCTTAACTCAGCAGTAAGCCTTGAGTTCAAACCAATATCTTCTCTATAATCAAAACCTTCGTAAGAAGTTTTAAGCCCCCACTCAGGAATAAAATAATCAACACCCAGACCACCAGTAGACTCTATAAGCCCTACTCTTAGCCCATATCTATTAACTTGACGTCCAATCTGTAAGTTAAATCTATAAAGAGCATCATCTTCAATAACTTCATTTGTGACGGTAGGATCCCCATCATCAACTGTGGTGGTGGTCGTCACTTCTTGTCTTAAAATCGTTCCGTCCCCTAAGACAATACCAAACCTAAAAAAGCGCTCCGGACTAGGCATAAGTTCCAAATCCAATTGAGTCTTCGCTCCTTCCATATTATTGGCACCGGTGAAGATAGAGACATTGGCCTTAAAGCGATTCAGACGTCCTACGATTTGATTGACTCCGGATAACGTTTCATTCACTTGATCCACAATTTGCTCATCTCTTAAGAGTTTACCGACTGTTCCTTTTCCTGATTTAACATCGGCCATAATATCACGAAGGTCGGTGACAGACTGATCGACTTTGGCCAGTATCGGTCCCATATCACTGAGGTCTTCCATAAAAGAGCCCTCTTCATAGCGATTGGTTTCATAGGCAAGTTGAGAAGTGAGTTTTTCCAGGTTATCAATCGTTTTATTGAGTTTGCCTTGGTTTCCTTGAATCATCTCTCTTAAACTCTTTGAAATCGCATTGGCGTTATGACTAAATTCATTAATCTGACCAACGATTTGCTTGATGGCATTCTTCTTATCTTCCGTGTAGAGGGATTCTTTAATGACTTTGGTTATAACTTTAACATCTTTTAAAATTTCTGAAGCATCTTTACCTAACTGCTCAAAGCCAGCTCCCGTCTCGGCTTTGATGAAAGAGCCTTCTTTTAATCTCGGAGCATCTGGATCTCCAAGGTAGATATCTATATATTTGTCTCCTAGAAAACCAACGGATTTAATTCTTAATCTTGAGAATTGAGTGATTTTTATTTTTTCTAGCACTTCAAACTTAATCAGAGCTTGCGACCCACTTAAGGTAATGGTTTTGATTCGACCAGCAACAATACCCGCAACTTTAATAGAAGAGTTTTCATAAATACCTGTGGCATCAGAAAGAATAGTTTTATATTCAATGAAATCTCCAAAAGTTGCCTTATTGGAAGTGATTTTTAAAGACACAACTACAATACTTGCAATGGCCAATAACGATAAGAGTCCTACTTTTAATTCGTTCACAACAATCCTTGTCTAACTTAAAAATATGTTCGTTTAATTATGCTAATATTGTATCAATGAGACACAAAAAGACTAGAAATTAACCAAAAAATTATTGGGATTTGACTTAGCGCGAAAGCTCCAAGAACCTTTGAATGATCGGGTTTTTAGACTTTTTAAATTCTTCAACCGATGAGTGCTCCACCACTCTTCCCTTTTCTAAGAAGGCGACATAATCCGAAATACGCAAAGTAGCTGCAATATCATGGGAGATAATGACACTTGTCATAGGGATATGAGCATTTCTTTTATGGGTCGACATAATAAGATTATCGACCATATGCGTGGTAATAGGGTCCAACCCGGTCGTCGGTTCGTCATAGAGCATTATTTTTGGCTCAAGTGCCAGGGCGCGAGCAAGTCCAACTCTTTTTCTCATCCCACCAGATATTTCTGAAGGTAATTTATAAAAAGCATGCTCCTCTAAACCCACTTGCTCCATGAGGCTAAGAACTTTATCTCGTATTTCTTCTTCATTCAATTTAGTAAACTCGCGAAGGGGAAAAGCAACGTTTTCAAAATTTGTCATGGAATCAAAAAGTGCAGAGTACTGAAAACTCATTCCAAAATTAGTACGAAACTGACGAATTTCTTTTTCTTTCATATTCACAAGTTCATGGCCCAGTACTTTTACATGTCCGTCAGTTGGGTGATAAATCCCTAGAATATGTTTTAATATTGTGGATTTTCCGGCGCCAGAAAAACCGAGAAGAGTGGTAATTTTTCCTTCATGGATTTTAAAATCCAACCCATCTAATACCGTATGAGTTCCAAATGTTTTCGTGACATGGCTGAATTCTATAGTGAAGTTTTCTTGCATTATAAAACCTTCATCAGAATAGCGGTTAAAAAGAAATCAACAACAAGAACTAAGATCATACCCCATACCACGGCCATATTCGTTCCCTTACCAACACCTTCAGCTCCGCCTTTAACAGCAAACCCTTGATAAGTTCCTACAATAGCAATGAGATAACCAAAAACCGCTGCTTTTATCAGACCTTCTAAGATCATGCTTAACTTCATAAATTCTGGAACTTTAGCAAAATAGAGAGCTTCATCAACTCCCAACACAGCCGTTCCAATGACATAGGATCCTACATTAGCAATAAGCATATAAATAGCGGCCAGCATAGGCATGGTCACCACTGTAGCAAAAATTTTAGGAACAGCTAGATATTGAATGGCGTTGACTCCCATAACTTCCAGGGCATCAACTTGTTCTGTTACTTTCATACTTCCAATTTGAGCGGCCATAGCAGCTCCACATCGACCGGCAACAACGAGACCACAGAAAACTGGGGCGAGTTCTTTCGTGACTGCAATGGCAACAATGGGACCAACAAATGAATCAACACTAAAGGCGGTAAAACCCGAGTAAATTTGAAACGCAAAAACCATTCCAGAAAAAGACGCAGTGAGAGCCACAATAAAGAGACTTTTATTTCCCATAAAAACCATTTCATTAAAAAAGAGTTTGGGTCTTAAAGGGGGACGTAAAAACCACATAAATGAGGTAAACATATAAATAGTAATTCTTCCCAGGGCTGGAGTTACATCTAAAACCCATGATCCGAATTGAGCAATTGGATTGGTTAATTTGGCCATACAGCATTCTAATAGATTAAAAGATATATCGTCTAGGAACTCTTGGACTAATAGCAGTAAATAATTGATAGGGAATTGTTTTCATCTGAGCTGCTATATGCGATATGTCAGATCCCTCTTCCCCCCATAGCACCAGCTTTTCATCTTTCTCTAGTCCAGGAGGAAGCTTTTTGAAAAATAAACCACACATATCCATATTAATTCTTCCGATAAACTGAGCTTGTTCACCTAAACAATTAATTTTCACTCCACTATAGGTGGTGAGAATGCCATCCCCATACCCGAGAGGTAAGTAGGCCATAAATCCATCCTCAGCCACCACATGCCCTCCATATCCAATAGGCATCCCCTTAGTCACTGGAAGGACTCGTAGTACTGATGAGCGTAGTGTGGAGAGACATTTTCCTTGCCATGAACTCTCTGGAAAACTTTTAGGCCCGTAGAGCATAAGCCCAGGTCGCACAAAACTCTCCTCTAAACCGATTCCTTGTTCAATCGCCCCAGAGTTAGCGCAACTGGTTTCGATAATACTGAGACCTGCATTTTCCATCTCAGCTTTAACTTTGTGAAAAGAATCCAGTTGTCTTTGGGTTTTATCTCCGGCTTTGTGCTTGATATAGGAGCTCGCAAAATGAGTCATAAGATGATCCACCTGTTTTCTCCCACTTTGTTTAATTAACTGAATGACTTCTTCTTGGTCTTCAAGTGCAAGTCCTATACGATGCATTCCGGTGTCAAACTTTAATACCAAAGGCATAAATTTAAAATCTCGATCATTTAAAAATACTTTTAAATCTTTGAGGTGGTGAATAACCGGAATAATGTTGAGCTCTAAAAATGCCTCTTTAATTTCTGAGTCACTGAGATCTCCCCCATCACTAAAAACCCATAGATCACAAAGTGTTTGAGGAAAATTTTGTCTTAAGTAAATGGCTTCGCCTAAACTAGCACATCCAAAACGTTTGATATTTAACTCGTGATGGGAAAAATGAGTGATTTCACCCAGACCATGTCCATAAGCATTGGCCTTCACCATAAACAGGATTTCACAGGAATTTATTTTCTGTTTTAATTCAGCGACATTAAAAGCTAAGTGGTCTAGGTGAACTGTGAGTTCACTCCCAAATCTCATAAAGCTTAAATTTCGATTTGACGATTCTCAAAAGAATGAGTGTATAAGTAATCCTCTTCAAATGAGTCAAACGCAGCTGTCTCTTTGGTTTGTCTCATCACATTGACTGCTGCTGGAGCAATAAATTTAGCCGTAGGATTAATATCATCTGTGAGAACAACAGAAGTGTCTTCAAAATAACGCCAAAGTTGGAAATCAGCGAGAAAAGCTTTTAACTTGGGGTAATCTGTTTCAATAAATTTTTTATCTAGTGAGATGACAAAATTCTCTACTCCTAAATTGGCAATATGAAAGTCCCCGGTGAGAATTTCTCTTAGATCAGTTTGAAACTCACGAGCAAAACTTTTCCAATGGAAGCGATTTTCTAAATTGGTCATGACTTTATGAACAAGTTTTGAAAAAGACACAACAACATATTTATGATCTGTCTTAGCCTGGTGATATTGAATATCGTCCATGATTTGAAAAGTATCAAAAATATTTTGTTGCGAGGATTTATCTGACTCTGATCTATAAAAATTAATTAAAGCTTTACGATATTCAGAGTTCAACTTGTTCTCAAGTAAATCCCACTCAAAATTCTCTAATTGATCTTCTCGAAAATGACCTACGACAATCACATCAGGATTCTCTTCAGTACCATAAATTTTAAGGGTTAAAAGTCTATCTGAGATAAGACCATAGCTCACATCAAAGGCCATCTCTTGCGCGTAACTGGCGATACCATTTTCGTTTTCTGATGTAAGCCAAAGATCGGGAAGTATTTTATATTTTGCTTTCTTGGCTTTGGGTGCAATAAGTTTTTGACCTGTGGAGTTGAGATGATAAACACCAAAGCTCTCACATTCTTCCCATGCATCAAAAAAAGTAATGAGGCGATTTAAATATTCATTAGCGGAGTTAACTGTTCCAAATTGATTGATGAGTTTTTTTACTCGCTGGTGTTGCGAGCGCAGCTTATGACTTTCTTCTTGAGCTTCCGAGAGCCTTTGCCCTCGCATTTTCAAGCGCTCCACTCTTCGCATCATGGTTTCATTTTGCTGACTTAAACGCAGCTCTTCATTTCGTCTGCGTAAAATGGATTTCAGTTGATCAACGATATCAACTTCAGCTCGTAATAACCCATAGTGATTTAAACCGTGAGTGCTGTTTAATAATAACTTCGTACTGTCTTTATAATAGAAGGCGTATTTAAGTTCATCTTCTTGAACTTTAGGATGATTCTTAAATAACAGAGTCCCTTGACTCATTAACTTAACATCAATGATGCATAGATCGGGAGTGTAGGTGTTAAGGGATACCCAAAGTTCATCAAGGCTTTGATAGAAATGAGCAAAGATTCCAATTTCTCTTAAGCCATCAGAAATATTCTTGGCTTCAACAATATCCTCTATTAATAAAGCTATTTGAAAACCTGTAGATGATTCAGCATGTTGCGCTTGCATTGACACTCCTTCGATTTCCATAGATCGTCTCCAAAACCTATGTTGGATGTATTATGTCATCAAGATTTTATATCTGACAAGTCATGTAAATAATTCGATTTAATCTTTTAGAACTCTTAAGACATCATCCATTGAGTTAACTTCCTGAAATTGATGATAATAGGTCAGTCTTTCATTATACAATTCTCTCAGCTCTCGGGCGCTTAGTCTGCTAAGGGGTCGATTTTCATCGTTTTTTATTCGTTCCCTGCATAGTTCAAAATCCGTATTGAGCCAAAAACCCCGCCAAGAACCACTTTCCAAAAGGTCCATGGTGAGGTGGTTGAGGGCCCCGCCCCCCAAGCTTAGAAAGATATTTTTTTCCTGCGTCAACTCGCCAATTTTCTGAAACTCAAGTTCGCGGAAAGCCTCAAAGCCAATATCTTCAATTAAATGCCCAAGTGAATGATACTTTTCAGCATGTTCCTGATCAATCAGTTGATCCAGGTCAATAAATTTGTATTCCGGAAGAATAAAAGCATTTTCTAGCTGTTTTAATAAATAAGTTTTTCCACTTCCCGTAAATCCACAAATAAAATAATTCATCTAGCCTTTTCCTTTTATCTCTTATCATTTATAAATTGCACTATCATGAAGAATCAAGCCGAAAATAGACTGAACAACCCTTTAGGAATCCATAAACTGCCACTTAATAATACTAAGTATTATGAATTAAACCAAGAGCAGGACTGGGCCAATCAATTACTAGAAGAACTCAATAGCGATGACTCTGGCTTTATTTTAGAAGCTATGAAGAACAAAACCTCGATTCAGATTAATCTCGAACTCAATAAAAAACATAAACGAGATTTAGGAGAATATGTGATTGCCACGGGAGAGCTTTATGTAAAGTACGCAACTCAATGCGTTAGAACCCTTGAAGGAATGTTTGAAGAACTTAATCTCGAGATAAAAGCTGGTTTTATCAGTGCAGATCTGGCTGATAGTGAGCAATTCCAAGATCAAAGTGAAGCTTTTTTAGATAATGACGTGTACGAGCTTTATTTTTATGAGAAAAATCAACTGAATATTGCTGAAATGCTGCATGAGCACATCCAACTAAATATCAATCAATATCCAGTTAAAAACCCAGATACCCCACTTCCCACCACTGGAAAGCAACAATAGTAAAAAAACTATTGGCATCTGAGTCAAAATATAATAAAACTTCCCCTCAAAAATATAATTAATGAATTGGAGTATATTATGGCAGTACCTAAGAAGAAGACTTCTGTTTCGAGAAAAGGTCTAAGAAGAGCAGGACAAACTCACAAGCTTTATAGAAAACATCCTATGAGTTGCCCAAATTGTGGTGATTTAACGATGCCTAACACTGCTTGTCCTAGCTGTGGAACTTATAAGGGACGTGAAGTATTTGCAATTAAAGAGTCTGACGAAACTGAAACAGAAGCTGAAGCTTAAGTTAAAGTTTAAATTGACTAGTATTTAAAACGAATATTAATATCTAGAAAATCATAAATTGCCTTCAAAATACATCTGTAATTTGAAGGCTTTTTTTTTAACTTCATCCAAAGGCAAACAATGGATCTGAATCGAACGAAAATCCTTGGAACAGGTAAATACCATCCCGCTCAAATCAAAACCAATCTTGATATAGCAAAAACAGTCGACACCAGTGATGAGTGGATCGTACAAAGAACAGGTATTAAAGAAAGAAGAATCGGGGATATTTCTAAAGATGAAGGGCCAAGTGGTATGGCCGCAAGAGCTGCTAAGATCGCTATTGAAAATGCTGGACTTGAACCAAACGATATTGATCTCATTTTATTTTCAGTGACTTTTCCGGATACCATGTTTCCTAACACTGCCAGTTGGCTACAAGAAAAATTAGGAATTACCAATAAATGTGGCGCCCTAGATATCAACGCCGCTTGTACTGGCTGGGTTTACGGCTTAACTATGGCCAATGCTCTTATTCAGACAGGAACTCATAAACATATTCTCCTGGTAGGTACAGAGATGGGAAGTGCCTTTGTGAACTGGGAAGATAGAAACACTTGTGTTCTTTTTGGAGATGGCTCTGGTGCTGTGGTTCTAGGAGCATCAGAGAGCACAGATAGTTCTGTTATTATTGATTCTATTTTAGGGAGTGACTCTTCGAAAAAAGAATCCCTCATCCTTCCTAAAGGTGGAGCTGTTGCACCGATCAGACAAGATGTTCTCGATAAGAATGAGCAGTGGATGTCGATGGACGGACAAATCGTTTTTAAAAATGCAGTTAAGACCATGGCTTCTCATTGTGCCAAACTTTTAAAGCGCAATAAAATGACTATGGATGATATTGATTGGTTCATTCCCCATCAAGCTAATTTAAGAATTATAGAAGCCACAGGAAATTTACTTAAATGCCCAGAAGAGAAAGTTATCATCAACGTTGAAAAATACGCTAATACGTCTTCAGCAAGTATCCCAGCAGCGCTTCATGAAGCTGTAGAAGATGGAAGAATTAAAAGAGGAGACACTCTTTTATTTGCTGCTTTTGGAGCAGGTCTCACCAGTGGTGCAACGCTATTAAAATTTTAATGAGGAGTTTTCAATGAGATCAGTAACACTCTTATTTCCAGGTCAAGGCTCTCAGTATGTAGGCATGGGTGACCAACTCAAAGAATATAGCAAAGCTCGTGAGATTTTTGAGAAAGCAGATGAAGCTCTGGGTTTCAGTATTTCAAAACTTTGTGCAGAAGGGCCTGAAGCTGAGCTCAAGCTCACCAAGAACACCCAACCTGCTATACTCACTCACTCCATTGCACTTTATACTGTTTTAAAAGATTATCTCGATGAACACCAAATAAAAGTTGAGCGAGTTCTTGGTCACTCAGTTGGTGAGTATGCCGCATTGGTTGCTGCTGGTGCTCTTCGTTTCGAAGATGCCGTAAGGGCAGTACACAACCGAGGTAAGTATATGCAAGAAGCTGTCGCTCCGGGGAGAGGCAAAATGTACGCTATCCTTCGTGTTCCAGGAGAGATGGTAGAGAAAGCCTGTACGGCCGTGAGTGGTGAAAAAGAACAAGTTATGTGCGCTAACTTCAATGACCCAACTCAAGTCGTTATCTCTGGTCACGCCAATGCTTGTGAGCTTGCGGTACAATGGCTCAAAGATAATTACGAAGGCAAACAGATGGCAAAAGAGCTCCCCGTCTCAGCTCCTTTTCATTCCACGCTTATGCAACCAGCAGAAAAAAAATTAAAAGATTTCTTAGATACAATTGAATTTTCTGCAAACACCACCCCTTATATCGCCAATATTAATGCTGTGGAATACTCCACGGACGGCTTAACGATTAAAGAAAATCTTATCAAACAAGTTTGTGGCTCAGTGCTTTGGACTCAAAGTATGCAAACTCTTCCAGACAACACTTTTTGTATAGAAGTAGGCCCTGGAAAAGTACTCACAGGACTTAATAAAAGAATAAATTCAAGTTTTAAAACACTTAACTTGGATCAAGAAAAACCCTTAGAAAAATGTGCGGAGTTTTTTCAATGATTACAAAATATGAAGATTTAAAAGAACAAAAAATACTTATCACTGGTGCCACTCGTGGGATTGGTAAGGCCATCGCTCTTGCCTGTGCAGAGAATGGAGCTCACGTTGTCTTTAATTATCGTGGTGATGAATCTAGGGCCCAAGGTCTTAAAGATGAACTGCAAGCTGCAGGGGCATCTCAAGTGACGGCCATTGCTTTTGATATCAATGACTATGATACCATGAAAACCAATCTTGATGCTTTTGTTAAAGAGCATGGAGCTATTGCTAAACTCGTTAATAATGCTGGAATCTCAAGAGATCAATTGGCCATGAAAGTGAAACCGGAAGAGATTGATGAGGTTCTGACGACCAATCTTAAATCAGCGATGGTGCTTACTAATCATATGTCCCGTCAATTCTTAAAAGCTAAAGAAGTATCTATCGTAAATATGAGCTCTGTTGTTGGACTCATGGGAAATAAAGCTCAAACCGTTTATGCCGCTTCTAAAGCAGGCATGATTGGCTATACTAAATCCTTTGCTAAGGAACTTGGAAGTCGTAAAATGAGATGCAATGCAATATGCCCCGGTTTTATAGCGACAGAAATGACGGATGATTTAGCGGAAAAAGCTCGCGAGGAGTATATTAAGGCGATTCCACTGGGGGATTATGGGAGCACGGAAGATGTTGCCAACTTAACCTTATTTTTGTTAAGTAACGCTTCTAAGTATATAACTGGGGAAGCATTAAAAGTTGACGGTGGTCTATATATTTAATTAGAATACAGCCATATAAATTTTGGAGGATATACACATGGAAATTCAAGAAAAAGTTATTTCAATCGTAAGTGAAGCAGCAAATGTTGAGCAAGGTAATATTAAAGGTGAGACTAGCTTCGTAGAAGATCTTAATCTTGATTCATTAGACATGGTTGAAATGATGATGAAAATGGAAGAGGAATTTGGCGTTGAGATTCCAGAAGATAAAACTGAAGATCTTAAAACAATCAACGACGTTACTAACTATTTAAAAGCAAACGTTAACTAAATAATATGGCCTCCGGCTTCGGAGGCTTTTTTTTTAACTAAAAACGGAATAGCTTATGGAAACAAGAAGAGTTGCCATTACTGGTATAGGAGCTATGTGCGGATTAGGTAATGACCTAGAGACTGTCTGGAAAAACCTTCTCTCTGCCAAATCAGGTATCAGTAAAATAGTAAACATTGATGAGAATATGTGGCCGGTATCAATTGGCGGCATTGTTCGTAATTTTGAATTGTCTGAAGAGCTTTTAGATAAAAAAGAAGCTAAGCGCTTTGATATCTTTATTCACTACGCTCTTCATAGCGCAGCAGAAGCCATCAAAATGGCAGGACTCTCTGACCAAGTTTACAAACCAGAACGAATTGGCTCTATTCTGGGTACCGGGCTGGGTGGTTTTCCTATTATGGAAGAGACCACTAAGTTATATTATGAAAAAGGTCCTCGCCGAGTGTCACCTTTCTTTATTCCCTCCTTCATTCCTAATATGGGTGCTGGGAAAATTTCTATGCATTATAATTTTAAAGGTGTGAATTATGCCACATCTTCAGCTTGTGCTTCAGCAAGTCACGCTATTGGCGCTGCTGCCATGGAAATTATGTTAGGTCGTCAAGATGCCATTGTGACCGGGGGAAGTGAAGCGGTTATTTCAGGTTTAACTATGACTGGCTTTGGAAATATGAAAGCCTTATCCAAATGGAATGATAGGCCTACGGAAGCCTCACGTCCTTTCGATAAAGACCGTAACGGTTTTGTTATGGGAGAAGGCGCCGGAATTATCGTGCTAGAAGATTTAGAAAAAGCAAAAGCTCGAGGGGCTAATATCATTGCTGAAGTCGTAGGCTTCGGCGCAACTGCTGATGCTTATCATATCACCAGTCCTGAACCAGATGGAGCAGGAACTGTTCCGTGTATGCAACAAGCTCTTGAGCACGCGGGAATCAAGCCTGAAGACATTGATTATATCAATGCTCACGGTACTTCGACTCCGCTGGGAGACATTGCTGAAACCAATGCTATTAAAAAAGTTTTTGGAGAACATGCTTATAATTTAAATGTTTCCAGTACGAAATCTATGCATGGTCACCTTTTAGGTGCTGCTGGAGGAATTGAATCTGTGATCTGTATTAAGGCGCTACAAGAAGGAATGGTTCCTCCCACGGCCAACTTAGAAGAAGCTGATGCTGAATGTGATCTTAACTACACTGCGAAAGAAGCGGTGAAAAAAGATCTCAAATACGCACTTAACAATTCTTTTGGATTTGGTGGAACAAACTCGACAACCATTTTTAAAAAACACTCATAAAAAAAGGGCCTGGAGTGGCCCTTTTATTTTAATCTTTATTCAACTTCTGAACTCATCATATAATCTTGGCAGTAATAATCTCGAGCACGCTCAAGGTCTCCCCATTCATTTCTTTGTTCTGTATAGGGAACAAATCTTCCATAACTTCCTGGGTACATGAGAGAAGTATCTCCTTCTCTATAAGTAAATGATCTTGGGATTGTGAAGTTACTGTCTACCACTGTCATAGTGTAACCATTTTCATTTTTAATCATATCAATCAACAACCACGCATGAGAGGTCACACCCTTCATTTGTAGTTTTTGATACATGATAGCGTTACTGGTGGTGAATTCTTCATAAATATTGTCCATAATAAACTTTAAGCTATCAGGAGTGACATTATAATAACCTCTCAAACCTCTGATCCAACGAAAGCGTAAGAAACCATCTTTTTTCTGCCATTGCTCTAGTTCTTTTTGTATTAGGCGGTAATGAATGGCGCTAAACTCTTTAAGGTTTCTATAACCTGGAATTTCCACCACTCGATTTCCTCTTTTTAACTCTTCTACTAAATATTTCACATCTCTAGGTCTTGGCTCATTTGGTAAGAAAACGGCTAAAGAATTGGCATTTCTTTGAAAGCGGGAATGCCACCAACACACACCTCCATTTTGCAGCCCCCCTTGATTGGTAAACGCCATTCTATTTTGATAATTAGCTAGCTTGGTAAATAAGTTTTCATTACAAAACTTCGTTTTCTCTGCTTCAGCAGCTGCTTCATCATTATAGGCCTGAGCAAACGTAGACATAAGTAAAAGTGATGAGATTAAAAATAAAGACTTCATAAAATAATTCCCCACAAGTATTGTTAAAGTTCAGCAGAGGTATCACTTGAAAATCACAATTTTAAATGGTTTTGAATTATTTACAGTCTTAAGACTTGAGTATTGCCAGTTGTGTAAAAATCTACATATTATTCATCTTGCCTACTCACAGCATTAGTTTCATTTATTCTAGCATTGTCCCTTTCCAATTAAACACCAATTCATTAAGATTTTTAGATAAAAGATCACTAACTAAGGAAAGTCCTATGCTTAATCAAGTTGACCCTGAAATTGCTCAAATCATTGATAAAGAACAAAAGCGACAAGAACAAGGACTTGAGCTTATTGCTTCAGAGAATTATTGCTCCAAAGCCGTCATGGAAGCTCAAGGAAGTTGCCTAACAAATAAATATGCAGAAGGTTATCCGCAAAAAAGATATTACGGTGGTTGTGAGTTTGTTGACCAGTCGGAACAACTGGCCATTGATAGACTCAAAAAATTATTTGGAGCTAAGTTTGCCAATGTCCAACCCCACTCTGGGTCAGGGGCAAATATGGCGGTTTATATGGCGGTTCTAGAACCAGGGGATACAGTCCTTGGGATGAACTTGAGTGAAGGTGGACATCTCACCCATGGTAGTCCAGTTAACTTCTCTGGTAAGCTTTATAATTTTGTCAGCTATGGTCTTGATCCTGAAACAGAAGAAATTGATTATGAAATTATGGCCGAACTAGCGAAACAACATCAACCAAAACTAATTGTAGGTGGTGCCTCTGCTTATGCTAAAATCATTGATTTCTCTAAAATGAGAGAAATTGCCAATAGTGTGAATGCATTTTTATTAGTGGACATGGCCCATATCGCAGGATTAATTGCGGCGGGATTACATCCAAGTCCAATAGGTATAGCAGACTTTGTAACCTCGACCACTCACAAAACTCTCAGAGGACCTAGAGGAGGGATCATCCTCACCGATCATGAAGATTGGGCAAAGAAAATAAACAGTAAGATCTTTCCTGGTATTCAGGGCGGACCACTTGAACATGTGATAGCCGCAAAGGCAGTTGCTTTTCATGAAGCTCTCCAGCCGGAATTTAAAACTTATCAAGAGCAGGTGATCAAAAATGCCAAAGCTCTTGCTCATGGACTCATGGAACGAGGAATTGATATCGTATCTAAGGGAACAGATAACCATCTCGTGCTGGTGAAAACTGACTCAGTGAATATGTCAGGTAAAGAAGCAGAAGCTATTCTCGAAAGTGTTCATATCACCTGTAATAAAAATATGATTCCTGGTGATAGCCGCTCCCCTTTTGTTACCAGTGGAGTGAGATTAGGTACACCTGCCATTACCACCAGAGGTTTAAAAGAAGAACATATGGAGAAGCTTAGTGAGTGGATCCATCTGGCGTTGACTGACGAGGGTAAAAGAGAACAAATCAGAACGGAAGTCCTTGCACTGTGCAAAGAATTCCCTGTTTATGAATAAAAGGATGAATATGAAGTTTTTAATTTTAAGTTTATTTTTATTGTTAGCTGGATGCTTTGGAAGCGACTCAGATGCTATTAAAGATGCAGAGATGACTGCTGACCCTGGCGCGGCGACTACAAAAATAGAATCAGCTGATACTGATGAAGAAATGGCAGATTCTGAGAGTGAAGAAAGTGCAGAAGGCGGATTTGTAGAAGAAAATGATCAATGTATTTGTACTAAAGAATACAACCCAGTTTGCGGCAGTAATGGGAAGATGTATCCAAGTCCATGCCAAGCTGGTTGTGATGGGATAACAGAGTATACTGAAGGAGAATGCTCTGAAGAAAATGAAGAAGAATAAGACTCTTATTCTTTTTAATTAAACGCGTTTTGAACCACAGCTATAAGGGCGACGATAAGTGCCAAATGCTTAATAAGTATCATAATTGTCTCTTTAGTTTGTGTGTAGAATTATTTTAGTAAAGCTTTAAAAATGGCGTCAAGAAACCCTGCACTGGCCCTTGGCGTCATTCCTTAAATTCCCCGGTATTAAATTTCTCTAAATTAAGATAAAATCTCGAAATGATTAGCAATTACACTCAATTAAAAACAATTTTTTCTCACTTAATGCCCCCTTATTCATTCGTTTTTTTAGATGAGGTGGATAAGAACTTAGAAACGGTCCGAACAAGAAGTGGGGATAAGTTGATTAGACTTGCGACGAAATCACTGCGTTCAAGACCTGTCATAGAGTATCTGATACAAGCTTTGGGTTCGAGATGCAGTGGTCTTATGTGTTTTCATATTGATGAAATCCTCTGGCTGTCTGAACATATCCAAACACATTTCTTGATGGGTTATCCCCAAAGACTGACTGAGGCACAGGCCAAGTCTGTTGCTGAAAAAATGCGACAAGGAATCAAAATAGTTCATATGATCGATTCTATTGAGCAAGTTCAAATTCTTAATGAACAAGCTGGGGCAAATCAACAGGTGTTTGAAGTTTGTATCGACCTGGATATGTCTCTTCATCTTCCAGGGCTAAACTTTGGAGTCTTTCGTTCTCCTTTAAATGAATTAGATAAATTGGAAAAGCTCTATAAGTTTATTCAAAACTGTGAGTTCATAAAATGTGTGGGACTTATGGGCTACGAAGCTCAAATAGCAGGAGTGGGTGATAAGATTTATAAATTTCCTCTCATGAATTGGATCATCAGTTTATTAAAAAAGAAATCTACATCTAAAATTTACGAACTTAGAATGGCGGCTTATAAAAAGGCGCAAGAATATTTTGCTCTCGAATTTGTTAATGGAGGGGGTTCCGGTTCCCTTGAAATGACTGCCGGAGATAAAAGTGTGACTGAAGTTACCGCAGGTTCCGCATTTTATTGGCCAGCTCTTTTTGATAGTTATGAGCAAAGCTTTGAAACTTCAGCTGGCTATGCCATGGCGGTGCAGAGAAAACCTAACGATAATATTGTCACCACTCACGGAGGTGGTTATGTAGCCAGTGGATCCCTGCATCGAAACAAACTTCCCGTCGTTCACTCTCCTACTCAAGCCGATTTTCACTCAAACGAAATGGCCGGAGAAGTTCAAACACCGATAACAGGTATCAATGCTGATCAGTTTAATATTGGAGATCCTATCTTTTTTAGACACTCTAAAGCAGGAGAGCTCTTTGAGCGCTTCACAGACATACAGATCATTCGAAAAAACAAAATAGAAACAACATGGAAAAGTTATAGAGGCGAAGGAAAATGCTTTCTCTAACAAAGAGGAATTAATTATGAGTTATAAAGCTGGATGGGCAAAATTTAAAATGACTCCTTTTCCCACGAATGTTGTTATGATGGGATGGGCAAACGAAAAAAATGTCGCTAAAGATCACGCCACTGATCTTTATGTTAGGGCTTTGTGGATAGAGAGTGCTACTCAAAAACAAATTCATCTCTATTATGAACTAGGTCATATCACCAATAAATTATTTGATACTATTGTAGAAAAAGCTAAGCTCTTAGGACTCGATATCTCAAAAGAAAATCTTTTTATGAGTGCGAATCATACCCATAGCGCTCCAGGTGGATTGAATGAACATCTCTATTATGAAATCCCGACCCAAGGTTTTCGAGCGGATATCTTTGAGCTCGTCGTCGACGCCAGTCTGAAGGCCCTGCAAGCTGCTCAAGAGGACCTAGCTACTGCAGAGATCACTTATATCAATAGAGAAATTCCTCATAGTTGGGAGGTTGCTTTCAATCGCCAACTTCCCGCTTATGCCCAAAACAAAGAAATAGATGATGACTACCAAGATCTTGATCCCATCACCACCATTGATCGCAGTATGCCCCAGCTTAATATAAAAAAAGAAGGGAAAAATGCGGTCATCAATTGGTTTGGAGTTCATGGAACCTGTATCTCTAATAGACACACTTCTTATCACTTCGATAATAAAGGCTATGCCTGTCAGTACATGGAAGAATACCTAGGGGCAGACAGTATTGCTCTTTTTGCACAATCAAGTGCAGGAGACGTCACCCCTAATAATGTTTTTGATCTTGAAATGAAAACAACCAGAGGAAGTTTTGAGCTCGAAGATAAAAACGCTCAAAAAATAGGTCAGCTTCAATTTGAGTTCTCCAAAAAGTTATGGGAACAAAAAGGTGCTCCTATGGGAGGAGACTTTCAATTCAATATGGAGCGCGTTCACTTCCCTAGCCTTTCCAATGAAAACTTTTCTCTAGGCCCCGCTTGCTTTGGAGTGGCGATGCTAGAAGGAACGAAAGAAGGACCGGGAATCCATAAATCTCTAGGGCTCCTCTTGAGGGCCATCACCAGAGTCATCAATTTCATATTTTATCTTTTTGGAAGCTCTGAGAAAAAAACTCAACTCAAACAACTTCGCAAAACCCACAGCCAAAAGGATATTATCGTCAACGGGAGTGCCAAGCAGCTCTTTGGTGTGACTGTCGAAAAAAATATTCATAAAATTGTCACATCAATTGACCCCTTAATGGACAAATTCAACACCCTTATCAAACAAGAGCCTTACAAAAGTCATGAGTCTTGGTTTCAGGAACATGGACATGTCAACGTTATGCTATGGGATTCGATGGCCCTTATCGCTGTTCCTTTTGAAGTGACTTCCATGTCTAGCAAAAGAATAAAAACTTATATCACTCGTAAATACCCAAATATTAAAGAGGTGATCATTAATGGCTACTCTTATGCTTATCTTGGATATCTCACCACACCAGAAGAATTTGATCATCAAGCTTATGAGGGTGGACACACAGTTTTTGGTAAATGGTCTCTTCCCCTTTTGATGGAACAAATTGACAGTCAATTAGCAGAAATCAAATAAATTTATACGCAGTGCACTTATACTCTATCTTGTGGTTTTAGGGCCATTTTTGGTTTACGGATACAATATTTAGCGCTAGATTGAGCTGCAAGAGGTAGATTTATGAAGTGTCCTTATTGTCAGGAAAGTGAAACAAAAGTTGTTGACTCTCGTTTACTCAAGGAAGGATTTTCCGTTCGTAGAAGACGTAAATGTGATGGATGCGAAAAACGTTTTACCACCTACGAAACCATCGAAATTAGTATGCCTAATATTGTCAAACTTGATGGACGAAGAGAACCTTTTAAACGCGAAAAGATTCTCGATGGGATTGAAAAAGCCTGCCAAAAAAGACCAATTCCCACAGAACAAATTGACCGCCTTATTGAGAATATCGAAAAAGATATTTTAGAAATATCCGATAAGGAAATTACAACTAAACAAATTGGTCATATCGTGATGATGTATTTAAGAAACCTAGACCCAGTTGCCTATATTCGCTTTGCTTCTGTTTATAGAAAATTTCAAGATATTGAAGAGTTTGTAAGCGAAATTAGACATGATGAAGAAAACTTTTCAACCACAGGTGACGCTTAATGAGTACCCAAACCAAGATTAGAGAGTTTTGTTTTCAATACCTTTTCCATCTTCAATTACCTATTTTCTCTGAAGCTAAAGCAGAGTTATTAAGTGAAGACAAATCTCAGATAAAAAACTCTTTAAATGATTTTAAAGAAACAACAAACAGTTTATTCAATGACCAAGAAAATGAAAAAGTTCTCAACCGCTCCTATGGAGTTATTCAAAACTACCAAGAGTTAGAAGATAAGATTTCAAACAATCTAAAGAACTGGAAAATTAACAGACTCTCAAAAGTCGATCATACCATCCTCTTACTCGCGAGTTATGAGTTGATGTATGAAAAAGAAACTCCCCGCAATGTGGTGATTAATGAAGCTATCGAGCTTTCTAAAAAATTTGGCGCCCAGGACTCAAGTCGTTTTATTAACGGTGTTCTTGATAATCTTTCAAAATCCCTGGAAAACTAAATTTTATGAGCCTAGGTATCAAACACTTAAGTGATCGCATTTGTTCTGCCACCACAGGTATTATATGGCTCACCGATGAAGATATTGACTTCAATTCATATGGGCTGATAGAGTTCGACTATCTCCTTGATGGGATCTTGATGAAGTCTTTACAAGATCAAACCTATGAGAAATCAGAAAAGTCTAATTATTTTTTAGGACAAAATTTCGGGCACCCTTTTTTTCTCGGGCACGTTAAAGTTCAAGATAAAAAAGATCTGGCTCTGATTGATAACCACCTTAATATCTCAGAGCATTTTATTTTTGATCAATCCAAGGTGTATATTTTTAATCAAAGTAAAAACACTGCAAACCAAAATATATTAAAAATTCTCAGTGAAAAGTTTTCCAAACTTAGATTTGAAAATTTAAATATTTAAAAAGGACTTAATATGAAACTGCTATTTGTACTCACATTACTCTCACAGATGAGCTTTGCTCAAGACTGTAAATACTCTTTAGAAGAGAACAAAACCAAGCTCACTTGGACCGCATTTAAAACGCCACTGAAAGTGGGAGTTTCAGGAAGCTTCGATAAATTAGGCGTAAATAAAAATGTCACAGGAAGTTCACTCTCGGAAATGTTAGAAAACACCACTTTCAATATAGAAACTGCGAGTGTAAACAGCGGTGATAAAGTCAGAGATGGAAAGCTTAACCAATTCTTTTTTGCTCCACTAAGCAAAAATTTTAAAGGGAAAATTCTCTCTTATAAAAGAAAAGTTCTGGAAGTTGAAATCAATATCGCAGGACAAAAAATGATCCTCCCCCTCAAGGTGACTCAAACTCCTGACCAAGTACATGCCAAAGGCACACTTGATATACTCGATATAAGTGAAGGGTCTAAACATTTAGCAAGTATAAACAAAGCTTGTGAAACACTCCATGAAGGCAAGACCTGGAACGATGTTGAGTTGGAACTTAAGCTTAACTACCTGAAATCATGTAAGTAAAAGACTAGATAAATATTACAAACTTAAAGAACCACATGCCTTTTTAAGATAAAACTGCCCCATGAAAGCGATCATTCTTTTCACACTTTTATGGGGTCAGTTACTTGAAGCTCAAACCCAAACCATTTTTGATAAAGATCATCACAATCCTGTTGAACGAAATGAGTTCTTAAAGGAATGCTTAAACAATAAGAAAATTCTGGAAAAGAGTTACAGTATTATTTGTGAAAAAAACTATCATCACTATAATTCTTCTGCCTATAAAACCATATACAATAAAGCAAAGGCCTTAAGACAAAAGAAAGTTCGTATCGCAGAGTTCAATGCTCTTCACCCTGGTATGAGTAAAACAAAATTCAAAGATTATACTGCCGTGGCCAAGATGATGAACAAGTTTGATGTCATTGGTGTCACAGAGCTTATTCCCTTAATGTCCAGTGATGCGGCTAATAATGATGAAGTTGTTAAGTTCATGCAGGAAACACCTAAAGAGATTGTTTCTATAAAAAAAGAATTACGAAACCTCAGAAGACAGCAAAGGTCGAGACATTCTGTTGTACGAGACAGAGAAATAAACTTACTCGAGTTAAAAAAAGAACAACTTGAAAATGACCTTCAGCGAGTGAGTGAAATTTATAGAGAGCCAGGGTATGTCAAAATTCTCTCTGCTCTTCGCAAGCTCTCTGGAGGAGAAGATTGGGCACTTATTCTTTCACCGAGAGGTGAAGGAGCAGTGGGCAGCCCTACTCCTGAACTCGTGGGCTACTACTATAGGGCCAGTGTGGTGAAACCTCTGTCCAATCCCTATTGTCGCGATATAAGGCGCTACGGCCAAGCCACTGCCTTTGCTTGTATTATCGATATGGATAAAAAAGATCTAGGTCGAAACAAACAACACGTTTTCTCACGCAGACCCTTTTTAGCAGAGTTTATTTCAGGAAATTTTTCTTTTGTTTTAGTCACAAGTCATGTGCTTTTTGATTCTCCCAATGATGAAAACGTAAGGAGAAGGATTATGCGAGATTCACTTGGACTTGATGCCATTGATCTCATAGGAGTGAGAAACTCTGGGCTCAAAACAAATGAGTGGGCTCGCTGGGCCGAAATCCAAGTCACACTTGAGTTTATTGCAAAATATATGCAGGAAAATAAAAACGATGATGTGATCTATATGGGTGACTTTAACCTAGAAACTGAGAACCAATACTGGCCAGAAGTCCTTAAGACCTGGGGCGGAAGTAAACTCTATATCAGTGATAAAACTTCCACTAATAATTCACGTTATCATTCTGATGGAAGTCCAACTCATGGTGTAACCAGCAATTATGATCATTTTATCTTTAATCCAAAAAAGACTTCAGAATGTGTTAATTCCAGAGGCCAGATTACGGGAGGAGCATTTAATTTTCAAAAAGATCGTTTTGCCGCTCAATTAGATAGAAAATTTAAAATCCGTCGAGAAGGACGCGGACCTCGCTATAATAAAAATGCAGCTCAATATCGAAAGCTTTATAATGAAAATGTGGATGCCTATCTTAGGGGCTCAAAAAAGATTGAGACCATTGGCCATGTTAAGCACGAATACAGGGCCAAAAATGGCAAAGTTTATAGTATGAGTTCACGGGGAATTTTAAATGATGAACGTGAGGCAAAAACTTTTGCTGAAGATTATCAAAGTCGTGTCCTCGATTCTCAACTCCATGATGATACCTATTACGGTTTTTATAAAGAGTTGATCAGTGATCACTTACCTATCTATATGGATTGTTCTAATAACTAATCTTAACTGACCTACTATTGTGAGGATAAAGAAAACTCAAACTGAGCAACGAGAAGCTCTCTCGCTTGATGAGGACATTTTTTTTCGAGGCGCTAGTAACTGCCAATTTGTTCTTATAATATATTCATTCTCATAGATCTGTTGAAATGCAGACATCTAATAATCTTGCTTATTTACAGTGATTTTGCTTCTGTCTGTGAGTTTGAGTTTTCTCTAGCGTCCTCAATCAAGTAGGTCGGTTAATAACTAATCTTAAAAGAATTTAAAGTCGTCGTGAATTTCCCATCTGATTCATCTCCATCTGCTCGCAGCCAAAAACCTAAGACTTTTTTATCCTTAAGTTTTTCAGAGAATTGAAAAGATTTATTTTCAAGATCTGCAATTTTATTAAAATTCAATGTGATGTCGCGAATGCTATCTGACTTCTTAAGTTTTTCATCTTTAGGAAGTACACCCAGAAAGTGGACTTCACTTACCCCTGTGTCATCACTTAAGCTCAATACCGCCACTAACCAATCAGGAAGAACTTTTTTGATAATCCAGTTGGGGTAATAGTCTCCTTCATAAACAACACCAAGTTGAAAGTAAGCATCGTTTTCAAAATCTGATATTTTCTTTTCAATCTCAACTTCACCAGCGAGAGTGACACTTTTTACGACTCGAGGCTTATCAAGACGATAAAAAAGTGGCGAAGCAGAGTTCGAAACTTTAATCTCAACTGTTTTATCCAGCTTAACACCATTCGGTTTTATTTTGCTGTAGCTCAGTTCCATAAAATTATCTGTTGCACTCAAAGGTATGAGCACAACAGAGAGTAGAATATTTTTTAATTTAGTATTTAAGTAGTTCACGTACAGCTTGTTCAATTTTATCAGCGTTAGGAAGAGTCGCACGTTCAAGGATTCTATTAAATCCTACTGGAGTGTAAGTCGAACCAACCCTTCTGACAGGTGCATCTAATTCTTCAAAACAGTTTTCATTAATAAAAGCCGTGATTTCTCCACCAAAGCCTCCAAAAACCTTGTCTTCATGAACCACAAGACATCTATGAGTTTTAGCCAGAGTGGCTTTGATTCCTTCCTCATCCAGGGGAACCAGTGAGCGCAGATCCACGACCTCAATATCAAACCCTTCTTCAGCAAGTTTCTCGGCAACTTGTAAACAGAAGTGAGTTGTATTTCCATAAGTGATTAAAGAGAGATCACTTCCCTCTCTTCTTACTCTGAGTTTCCCAAAAGGAACTTCAAAATCATCTGGAACTACCGCCATCGCATCTTTTGAATTATAAAGGGCTTTAGGCTCTAGATATAGGGTCGGCCCTTGAGAGCGCATGGAAGTTCTAAGCAGTCCTGCGGCATCATCAGCAAATGATGGGCAAACGATCCTCACACCTGGAAGCCCCGCTAAATTCCCTTCAATATTTTGTGAGTGATAAAGCCCCCCACCAATATAACCACCACTGGCCAGACGGATAGTGATATTTGGAGCGAAAGCTCCATTGCTTCTCCAATAATCATGTGAGCATTCTACATATTGCTCCATAGCAGGCCAAAAATAATCTGCAAACTCGGCCCCTTCAACGACAATACGAATATCATCTCTAAAACGAGACATCCCATTCGCTGTTCCTAGAATATAATCTTCAGCAATAGGTCCGTTAAAGACTCGCTCTTTTCCAAATTCTTGCTGCATCCCTTTAGAGACATTGAAGATCCCACCCTTTTCTCCGTTGGCCATGTCTTGCCCCCAGATATAAGTGTGTTCATTATGACGAAACTCCGCTTTCAGAGTTTCATTGAGAGCTGTGATAAATTTTATAGGCTCACCTTCTTCATCATGAGTCCCATCACCGTACTTATCCCCAGGATAAGCTTCAGCATAGAGGTGATCAAAAATAGAATCTTCTGTTGGATGAGCAGCTTTAACACCTGCTTTATGGGCTTCCATTAATTCTTCTTTTGATTTTTTTTCAATTTTTTCTAATTCTTTTTCAGTAAACCCTGCTTCGAGCATTTGTTTTTTAAACTTTGGAAGTGGATCTTGTGCCTTCGCTTCCGCAATTTCTTTATCATCTCGGTACCACTCATGTTTATCAGAGTTAGAGTGATTTCCAATTCTCACACAGTGAGCGTGAACGATAACCGGCTCACTCTTTTTCAGTGCATGTTCACGAGCCGCAAGCATAGCATTCATAGAATCGAAAACATCTTTTCCATCACAATGAATGATCTGCAAGTTTTTAAATCCTGAAAAATTATCTGCGGCAAATTCATTAGCCGTTTGATCTTCTTTTGGAACAGAGATTCCATAACCATTATCTTGGAAAACGAAAACC
Organism: Halobacteriovoraceae bacterium; assembly: GCA_002713145.1. Lineage (GTDB taxonomy): Bacteria > Bdellovibrionota > Bacteriovoracia > Bacteriovoracales > Bacteriovoracaceae. Next base: position 131,974 of record PAVS01000014.1, on the reverse strand, counting down.
ACAGGAAGCTTTTCATTACTCGCTCCATTGATCGCTTCATAACAATAACCTTCTGAAGTTGATGATTCACCTTGCGAGGAAATCGCCACGCCTTTATGCTTATAGCGTTGCATACCACGAGCCACACCTACCGCATGGAGGGTATGATTTCCGGTACAACTCGAAACATTATGAATATTCCATTCTGGCTTTGCGAAGTGATTGGACATATGTCGTCCTCCACTCGCTAAATCATCTGCCTTAGAGAGACCATTTAAAATAAGTTCAGTAGGAGTACAACCTGCACTTAGTGCTGTCATCATATCTCTATAATAAGGAAAGAGATGATCTGTCTTTTTATCGAAGACTTGTCCAATAGCGAGTTGGATAGCATCATGACCAGCGTAAGGTGCGTGATACGACCAACCAAGAGCTTGCTTAAGATAGTTGGGAGCACGCTCATCAATCATTCGACCTAACACCATAAGACGGTACCATTCTTTAAGAGTTTTCTTATTGGTTTTCTTTAAATCATGTACCTTGGGTACTTTGACTTTAGCTAACATAAAAGTTCCTTATATTTGATCTAAGTGTTTCTAATCATTATAAACAAGACCCGAAAAATTAACATAGCTAGGCATAAAAGTAAATTTTGCTAAGCACAAAAAGACTTAGCTTTCTTCAATTTCAACATAAGTGGAAATAAGACGGATCATGAGTCTTGAACCAGTGACTGAAATGACATAGGGAGTGACTTCTAAGGAAAGTTCAGGCTCATTCACTTGATAGAGAGAGCGAGGTTTATAGTACTCCACTCCATTTTCACTTTTCAGTTTTTCAAACCTCAGATCTTTAATTTGTTCTCTAATACGATTTTCATACCAAGCCATAGGCCTATCTGGATGCTTATTGCCACTGGTGACTTCAAAAGTTTTAGACTTTAAAGGTCTCACCTTAAAGCCCAGGAATAGACTCCCTGCAATAAATAGAAAAATAGCTACAAAAACCATAATTCAGTATACACCATGCCTTTAAAATCTCTTAGAAATTCGTTATGCTTATCCGAGCTAACTATTTAAAATAAGGAACAGTCATGGCTAAAACAGTTGCACAAGATTTATTTTCAGATAAAAGAATTCAAGAAGCCAAAGAACTTCTTATGGCAGCAGTGAATGAACATCGAGAAAAGATTACTGAAGTCAAACCTGCGAACAAAGATCTCAAAGCAGATTATGAAAAACTCATTGAAGATTTTTCCCAAGACCGTGGAGGAAAGCTTTTCTATGATTATATTGGTTCTGGTATCGGAAATGGTGCCTTAGTTGAATTGGCCGATGGTTCAGTCAAATATGATTTTATCACTGGAATTGGTGTTCACTATTTTGGTCACTCCAACCCAGGAGTGATTGGAGCTCATATCGACGGGGCTATTATGAACACCACCATGAGTGGTAATCTTCAGCAAAATGTTGACTCCCCTAAACTCTTTAAACTTCTGCTTGATCAGGCGAATAAATATGGAGCTGGGTTTGATCATATGTTCATGACTTCTTCTGGAGTTATGGCCGCAGAAAATGCCCTTAAAATGGTTTTCCAAAAAAAATCTCCCGCTCATAGAGTGATTGCCTTTGAAAAATGTTTTATGGGAAGAACCATGGCGGTTTCTCAAATCACGGATAAAGCTGCTTATCGAAAAGGATTACCTCAAACGTTAAGTGTAGATTATATTCCTTTCTACGATGCCAATAATCATGATCGTTCTATTGAGATGGCCGTGAAACATCTTGAGTGGTATTTCGAGCGCTACCCTGATCAATATGCAGCCATGTGCATGGAGCTAGTGCAAGGAGAAGGTGGTTATTGGGTAGGACACGAAGATTTCTTCAAGGCCATCTGTGATGTTTGCCATAAACATAATGTTTCTGTGATTGTGGATGAAGTACAAACTTTTATGCGTACAAGTGAACTTTTTGCTTTTCAATATTTCAAACTGGATAAGCATGTAGACATGGTGAATATTGGGAAGAACTCTCAGATCTGCGCCACAATTTATCGCAATGATCACAAACCTCAACCAGGACTCATCTCGCAAACCTTTACTAGCTCTGGAACTGCTATCAATGCTGCTTACTATATGATTAGTGAAGTGGTGAATAATGGATATCTCGGAGAAGACGGAAAGATCATGCAGCTGCATAAATACTTCTCTCAAAAACTAGATAATCTTCATAAAAAATATCCTGAACTCATCGAAGGGCCTTGGGGTGTAGGGGCCATGGTAGGAATGACTCTTTTTAAAGGTGACACCGCTAAGTCAAAGGATTTTACCTTTAAGTTATTTGACAATGGAGCCCTCAGTTTTATTGCAGGTTCTAAACCTACAAGGGTGAGATTTTTAGTTCCCGCAGGGGTCGCGACCACGAAAGATATTGATGGTGTGTGTGAGCTCATAGAAAAAACATTAAATGAGATGAAATAATGTTTGTGATTAGACCCATTAAGCCTGAAGATATTGACCAGTTAATGCAACTGTTAAGTGTCTCTGGTCATGGGCTTACTTCTCTTCCTAAAGATGAAAAAATAATACAGAAAAAAATCACTCAATCCACCAAAAGCTTTGATCCTGAAGTGGAAGCTCCCGGTGGCGAGAGTTATCTCTTTGTGATGGAAGAGGTCTTTACTGGCAAGCTCGTGGGAGTCAGCGGGATTATCTCTAAAATAGGCGGTTTTGAAGCTTATTATTTTTATCGACTCAAAGAAGAAATAAAAACTTCAAAGATGCTAGGGATTAGCAAAAATATTAGAACTCTCAGTATGGAGAAAACTCACTCAGGTCCAGCTGAAATATGCTCTCTCTTTCTTCATCCTGACTATAGAAATTCACAGAATGGTCGTTTTCTTTCTCTGAGCCGTTTTTTGTATATGGCCGAAAACCAAAATCGTTTTGAAGAGCATGTGATCGCTGAGATGCGCGGACAGGTCAACGAGCAAGGTCAGTCCCCTTTTTGGAACGCAGTTGGTTCGAAATTTACCGGAATGGATTTTATTGAAGCTGATTATCTGACCATGAAGTCTAAATCTTTTATTGATGAATTGGTCCCGAACTATCCTATTATTGTTGAACTTCTGCCAGAAGATGCTCAGGACGTGGTCGGAAAAGTTCATGACAACACCAGACCTGCCAAGCATATTCTTGAACAAGAAGGTTTTGAATTTAAAGGACTCGTAGGTATTTTTGAGCCAGGCCCTGTCTTAGAAACTGAATTAAAAACAGTAAGAAGCTTTGCAGATTCTAAAGTCATCAAAATCAAAGAAATCCTCAAAGATCAGTTTGATGGAACGGTTCAAATCATCTCGACTTCAGGGGCGAATAAGAAATTCAAAGCCACATTAGGGCACCTCAAAATTGAAGACGGTGAAGCGATCATAGAAGCGGTCACGGCCACAGCTTTAAAACTCAAGGTCGGAGATTCTTTGAGATACGTAAGTTTTAAACCTGAAGTGAAATCACAAAAGCTAGAAGTTTAATCTTTATTATTTTTTGCAATTGCTTTGTTGATCATACGTCTGAGTGCTGACTTTTCATTTTCTCCCACAGCATGAATGAGACAGCGATAAATCTTATCTTCAACTTTAAATTCACTTCCCTCTCTATGGGGAACAACTGTGAGAAACAAGCGAAGAGGTTCATTCATAATAAACAAGGTCCACATCGGTATATCCGTTTTGGACTGAATGAACATCACTGATTCAGTCATCTTTAAAACCTTGACACCTTTTTTAGCAAAAATATGAGAAAAATCATCGAGTGACTTAGGAAAGATTTTATTTTCAACTTCCGTCACCCCCTTTTTTTCGTCCAACTTCTGTGCCATTCTTCGTATCTCTGGAAGATGAACTGGACCTGGATGATAGAGGACATGATCATAAGTTTTCTTTTCATTGAGAACGGTATGAGATTCTTGAGTGTTGAAAACAAGCACATAAGGTTTATAGTTTTTAATTGATTTTATTTTTTCTAAAATCTCCTGAGTCACCTCAGCGGTGTTAACTTCTTCATCTTGTTTGAGAACAATAAGATGCGGAAGCCAGCGATCAATTTGATAGTAATGATCCGTCAGCTTAGTTTGCACATTCAAAGAATAAGGAAAGTCTTCGATTTTTCCTTTCACCTCTCTGACAAAATCAAGGGTGTGATCCACGAGCATGATTTTAAGCATTTTTGGGAAAACTCGGTCTTTCTTATCCTCTAGCCATAGATCAATTTTTTTTCTGGTTGGGCCAAAGGCTTCTTTCCTCGCCTGCATATCATTTTGAATTTCTTTTTGAGTGACTTTATCTATAGACTCTATCGATTTGGGGTCTGCTTTAATTTTTTTATATAAAAGCCAATTCTGATTTGTTTTTGAGAAGAAATCATTATCGATATAAATAAATTCCAAATCGTAGGAAAATCTTTTGTTATAGTATAAGTCGGTATTGGAGAAGTGAGAGATATAAACTTTACGCGAAGGCATGATCTCAATCAAAGGGTGAGTATCAACTTCTAAAATCTCCCCTACTGGTAAATAGGAATTCGTCTCTATATGAAAATGGTTCACGCCCACATAACCAATGCGAAGAGGTTGAAGAATAGTTAAGTCATCCAATTCTTCACATGAAAAGTATTCACTCTCCAAAGCAATATCAACATCAAGAATTGAGACAGGGTCAAAAACAACATCACTGGTTTCAAAAGTTTTATAATGATACAGTCGCATCTCACAATTGAGCGCTTTGCGGATAATGTCAGGGCTTTTATTGTATTCAAATAAACCTACAGTCGCCGTTTTGCGGAGTTCATTATTTTTATTAATAAACTTGGCCAAGGAAAAAGCTTTCTTAAAATCAAAAGAAAAATCGATATAGATGATATTCACTTCATAATCATAAAGTTCAATAAAAATTTCTTGGGGACTTCTGCCAGCTAAGTCGATTTGGATCTGAGAGAGCTTTAATGAACTATAATTTTCCTCAAAGACACTCCACAGTTTGTCATAATATTTACGATCTGCACCAATAAAAGCTACTTTTAAATCCATACTCCTATTCTATAGTAATTAAGCTAGAAATCTATAAAAGCCAGAATAAATTATCTATGATATGTAGAAAAAAAAAGGAAGATAACTATGGAAATGACACTTCGCGGCGATTACTTTAATGGATCCTTCACTCATCCGGGAGGAATTAACTCTGATAAGCTCAAAACTTCTGATGAAGAAATTTTAAAGCTTTGTCCCGGGGATATAAAAGATGAATTATGGCGTGGCTTTATCAAGTATGATCATATCCCTCGAGTTATTGAAAGTGCCGAACAAGGTTTTCAGACTTGGCGAAAAACTCCCCTCTCAGAACGAATGGAGATTCTTAAGAAATTTCAAGAAGTCGCCCAAAAACGCGCTGATGATATTGCACTGGCGATTGCTCTTGAAACCGGTAAACCTCTCTGGGAATCAAAAACAGAAGCGGGTGCTGTAGCTGCAAAGGTTGGGGTCACACTCACAGACTCCCTTGAGAGAATTAAAAATAAAACAATTAAAGAGATTTTGCCCCAGATTGATGGGCATACTGTTTATAAACCCATTGGGCCTTGTCTCGTGATAGGCCCCTTTAACTTTCCTTGTCACTTGGCCAATGGACAAATTCTTGCGGCACTCATAGCAGGAAACTCAATCATTTTTAAGCCTAGTGAAAAGACCATGTACTCATCCCAATTATTGATTGAGTGTTTTGATGAAGCAGGTTTTCCTAAAGGTGTGATTAACTTTATCAATGGAACCGCCACCACCACCCAAGATATTCTTCGTCACCCAAGTATTAAAGGAATCTATTTCACCGGTTCTTATGATGTAGGTAAAAAAATTCTTGAAAGTGTGGGAACAGATATTACGAAATTAGTCGCCCTGGAGCTTGGAGGTAAAAACACCTGTATCATCCATCATGACGCTGACCTCGATCATGCTCTGCCTGAACTGCTTAGAGCTTGCTTTTTGTCTTCAGGACAAAGATGCTCCTCTACTTCTATGGTGGCTGTTCATAAAAATATAGAGCAACAGTTTATTGATCGTTTTATAGAATTAACTAAAAAGATTATTGTGGATCATCCCACGAAATTTAAAGAAACACCTTTTATGGGCCCTCTTATTGATGAGATGGCAGTTAATAAATATCTCCAGGCTTTAGGTCTGGGTGAGCAAAATGGCGCCGAAGCACTCATTGCCCCCCGTGAAATTGATATTGAATTTGAAGGTCATTACGTTAATCCAACCGTACATTATTTAAAAGAAGCGAAAAAAGATAACCCCTTCACTCAAGAAGAAATCTTTGGTCCTAACTGCACACTCACGCCTTATGAAGATATTGAGCAAGCGATTCAAATTGCTAATATCAGTGATTATGGTCTGGCGAGTAGTGTGTTCACTCAAGACAAAGAAATTTATCAAAGAGTCCTCATGGAAGTTGACTCTGGAATCATTAATTTAAATCGCTCAACTGTGGGAGCAAGCTCAAAACTTCCTTTTGGAGGTCTTAAGCATTCAGGTAATTTTCATCCAGCTGGTGTCAGCATGATTGATCATACCGTTCACACTATTGCCAGTTTAGAGACAACGGATAATAGTTCAAAAATTGACGATCTCGTAGGTCTTAAAAAATAATGATCACCTGTAAAAATCTCTCTTTTCGCTATGGCAAAAGGTCCACAGATGGTATCCAAGAGATCAACTTTGAAGCTGCAAAGAACAGTGTTCATGCGATCATAGGACCTTCGGGAGCAGGAAAAACGACTCTTTTAAAATGTCTCTCTGGCGATATTACTGAGTATCAAGGTGAAATCATATTTGCTGAAAAAGCCTCTCTTGGATTTTTAAAAAATGAATCCTTGGATAGTGCTGAAGAAACTGTTCTCAATTTCTTACTCAAGGCCATCAGTCATTCTGATCAAGAAGAAAAAGACCTCAATCGAGTGAGAACAATTCTCTCTGATTTAGAATTGACGAATGAAATCGACAGTCAACTCACAAGCCTTTCCAGTGGACAAAAACAGCGATTACTCATAGCTAAAACATTGATCAATAACCCGACAGTGCTTCTGCTAGACGAACCTTTTGCTAATTTAGATAACAATCTCAGAGATAATCTTCTCAAAGAATTTTTTGCTCTTCTTAAAGACAAAGAAATTACTATCTTATGGGTCACCCATAACACCCATGAGGCGCTCAAATTCTCTGATCAAATTCTTCTTATGCAATACGGTCAACTTGAGCAACTCGCAACTCCCCAAGTCATCTACTACGAGCCAAAAAGTATTTTTGCAGCTCAGTTTTTTGGAGAAAATAATATTTTAAGTGCTCGCCTCATAGACAATCAAGACTCTCATATTCGCTTTGAGCTTTTAAACTCAAAGTGGCAGTGCTCTCAGGAAACTCAAATCCCCTATGAAAATTTTCTTATGATGATCAGACCTGAGTTTATTTATCTCGATAAAAGTGGTCCCCTCAAAGGAAGACTTGTAAACAAATATTTTGAAGGAAGCTCTACTTTACTCGAGCTCGAATGCTCTGATTCAAATCTTGTTCGTATTATTCACCCAGGTGTGGATCATACTCAATTAAATCAAGTGTACTCATTTAATATCAATCCCCAGGGGTTCTATCCCCTTTTAGGTTAATTGGATTTTATGCGCGGAAATAGTTTTGGTGATATTTTTACAATGACAACTTTTGGAGAATCTCACGGTGAAGCCATGGGAGTGGTTATAGATGGAATGCCTGCTGGTTTAGTTGTCTCTGGAGATGATCTGCAAGCCCAGCTCGATCGACGCCGACCAGGGAGATTAAAAGTCTCCACCAGTCGTAACGAAGCCGATCAGGCTCAAATCTTATCAGGTATTTTTGAAGGAAGAACTTTGGGAACTCCCATTGCCGTTATGATCAAAAATACCAATCAAAGATCAGAAGATTACTCCCAGCTTAAAAATGAATATCGCCCAGGACATGCTGATAAAACGACGATGGCCAAGTTTGGATACAGAGATCACCGGGGGGGCGGTCGAGCGTCTGGACGTGAAACGGCTGCGCGGGTCATTGCAGGCTATTTTGCCTCCCTTATTATTCCCGAGATAAGTTTTAAAGCTATCATCACTGAGCTTGGTCCTTATTCAGTTGAGAGGCCACTTAATTATCTCAAGAGTGAGTCTCAGTTAGGCTTTGCTGATCAAGCTAGGGATCAAGAAATTGAGAAATACTTACTAGAGCTTAAACAAAAAGGTGAATCCGCAGGTGGTAAGGTGTTACTGGCCATACAAAATTGTCCAGCAGGATTGGGCGAACCTGTTTTTGATAAATTAAAAGCTGTTCTTGGCCATGCTTTTTTAAGTATTGGCTCGTGCATGTCGGTCGAATTTGGATTAGGACATCAATTTTCTCAAAAACTGGGAAGTGAAATCTCAAGTGATCCGCAAAATTTTGGAGGTATCGAGGGGGGGATCTCAAATGGTGAAATCATTTGGTGCACTCTCACTTTTAAAGCTCCTTCAACTGTAGGTGAAAAAGCAAAAGCGGGTCGTCATGATCCATGTATCCTTCCGCGAGTCCTTCCCGTGGTGGAAAGCATGGCCTGCGTTGTGATGGCAGATCAGTTTTTAAAACAAAATGCTTATCAAATTAATGCGAAGTAAATTTCTTAAAGAGCTCTCTTAAATAATAGTCGGCTACAGATAAAGTCGATTGGTATTTTCGCACTAAATTTCTATGGGAGAGCTTTTTCTGTGGCTTGATGAGCGAAGACTCTTCATTTTCCCAAACAAAGTTATTATTTTTGTATCTCACAAGATTTTTATCAGCGAGAACACTTCCATTAAAAGCCACCCCTGGTTCTTGGGCAAATAAATTTTTTCCAAAACTTATATATTCAGTCTCTGACAAAGCAAGATGATAGAGAGTGGTAAATATATCTTTATGTGACCCTAACTTATTTTGATTATAGGTCTCTGGCCTTAATTGAGGTGGGATATAAAAATACAAAGGAACAGTATGTTTCATAAAGGCTTCATGACGACTGTAATTGATAAAGCCCCAAAAATTATGATCACCTGTAACGGCAATAATTGTATTTTCACCGAGAGGACTTGTTTTTATTTTATTGATAAACTCACTCAGTTTACGGTTGGAATACTCAAACGCTAAAAACCTATCATGAAAAGTTTGTTGTTCTCTTAAAACTCTTTTTGATAAAACCGTGGGTAATTGCAGTTTAGCAGTGGGGTAACCTTGAGGCACTTCAAAAGGAGGGTGGTTGGTGGTGGACAGACCAATGATCACTTGAGGTTTTTGCGCCTTCTCTATTTTTTGAGCGATGACCTTGAAAAAATGTTCATCAAAAAGTCCCCACTCAGTCCCGACTCTGCCTTCTAAGTTTAAAGTCGATTTAATGGCATTCTCGCCAATGACATGATCAAAACCTTGATAACGATAATACTTGCCGATATCCCTCCAACCAAGTTTTCCTCCATAGATAAAGCTTGATTCATACCCCTTGTGTTTAAAAGGAATATGACCAGCAGAGTTCAGAGGCATTTGCATATAGCGGCTTTCGTTTAAAAATCGAGTCCCACTGCGATGAGGAATGTTCGATGTGATGGCCATGAGAGAACCTATCGTTCCATTAGCATCAGAAACGAAGCGTTGAAAATAATAGTCTTGATCAAAATGCTCTCTCAGACCTGCCAGAAAATTAAACTGTTCTTGGGAGAATTGATTCCAATGAGCACCAAAGCTCTCCATCACTAAGACAATGACATGAGGTTTTTGTTCTTCTAGTAAATCATTTTTTTCCGTCTTACGGGTTAATAAATGAGTCAGCTCTGTCATGTTTTGCTGAGTGATAGGACGTTCTAAGTAATCACTCAACGCACTTTCGATATTCTTATATCCAAATTGTTTATAGAGTGGAGTGTTTTGATTACTTCTCGACTGCCTGAGTTTCACCGCTCTTTCAAAAGTGATAAATCCATTCAAAGAAATTTGGTTGATAAATTCATGTTCACTAAAATCGGAATACTGTGGAGAGATGACAAATTTTGAGTAGCCCCCTCGTGCCCCCCCCAAGAGAAGAACAAAGGCAAAGACTGTCACGATCAGACTTACAAACATATTTGAATGAAATTTAGACTTTTTTCTATTCAAAGGAGTGAGCACTCTTCTCAGCGAGAAAGCTATTCCCACTATAAATATGCCTGCTCCTCCTAGGATAGGTACCAAAGGGTAATCTTTTTGAAGGGTTTCAAAAAGAGCTTGAGTGTCATCTTCAAGCAGTCCATAAAACAAAATATTTAAATGATCTTGAAAATAAGAATAAAAACCAAGGTCTGATATGAGTATAAATAAAGAAAGAAAAAGAGTGATAAAAAAATAAAGTCTTAAAAGTGAATTCATTATTTTATTGAGTGTATAACTTTTCAATAAGGTGATCATCACTCCGAGAAGAAAAGCCGGTATGAGAAAATAAGAAATCACTAAGGTGTCATACTTCCATCCCAGAAAAAAGGAATAAAAGACATCCATTAAATTATTTAAAAGAAGTTGGCTCTCTCCGTAATAGAAGACAAAAAATACTCTGGCGAGAAAAAAGATAAAGAGATGGAGAAGATAAATCTTTATCCATTGTTTGAGATAGTGAAAGGTGAAATCATTTCTATTTGCTTGCATAGAGTTTTTTAGTCAAAAGGTATTTTACATAAAAGATACAGAGAAAACCAATGATTAAATAAGTAAAGAAGTAAGCGTAGGCCACACCTTCAAACTGATAGTAGAAAGTTCCATAGCTAATCAGAGGGATAAATAAAAAGATAAAGTGCACAATGGCAATATAGGCAGCTTTAATCGGCTCCCCTATGGTGCTTAAGATGGTAGAACTTAGAACTCTTATCCCAAAAAAAGGATAGCTAAGGGGCACAAGTGAGAGGTATATCCATCCCATGTTCATCATCTCTAGATCAGGAGTAAACAAACCAATTAAACCTCTTCCAAAACTATAGAGAATAACAAATGCAGCTGCACTCCAAAAAAAGCACATCTTAAAGCTAATATTTACAGAGAGAAAAAGTCTGCGGTATTGTTTCGCCCCAAAGTTTTGTCCTACAAAGGGACCTAAGGCATTGGAGAGGGCAAAGAAAAATATGAAAGCAAATGACTCCAATCGACTGACGATGCCATAAGTGGCCAACTCAGTGGTTCCCAATCTAGCAATCATTCCCGTCGCGACAGCAATGGCCAGTGGACTTAAAATATTGGTCGAAGAAATAGGGATAGCGATATGAGTGATCTTTTTCCACGACGCAATTGCCGTAGCTATTTCTGGAACTTTAAATGAAATCATTCGGTATTTAAAATGCAATATTCCAAGGGAGAGCACCAAGGTGGCCGCTCTTGCTATCACTGAGGCAACCGCTGCGCCTTTCATGCCCATAGCAGGTAGAGGTCCGAAGCCAAAAATAAAGATAGGATCAAGAATTATATTCATAAATGCTGACCCCACCATTAAACCCGCCGCAGTTTTCATATGCCCCTTAGCTTTAATAGCTCCGTTGCCCACCATGGGAATGGTGAGAAACACAAAACCTGCCAGCCAAATAGACATATAATCATAGGCCAGAGGCATCGTTTCAGCAGTGGCCCCCAAAGATTTAAGGATGGGTTTTAAAAACAGAAAACCAAAGGTGACGCATATTAAGACTATAATCATTCCAAAGGTGAGACCATCGGAAGTATAGCGTTTAACTGACTCACTGTCCCCTTCCCCAATAGCTTTAGAGACCACTGCCGTAACTGCGAATCCCGCCCCCATGGCGAGGCTGAAAAAGAAATTAACTACGGGAAATGTGAGACTTAGAGCGGCCAAATCAATTTTGCCTAATTTAGCGACAAAATAGGCATCTGCTAGGTTAAATGTGATGACCGAGAAAATCCCCACCCCCATAGAAAGGGTCATACTGAGCAGATTCTTAGTTATATGGCCATCTAGCAGTTGTCGATTCATATTAAAATTAATTTAATTTACATGAAGAGAACTAAATTTCTTCTTGATCCGTTAAGTTTTCTTAATGTATAATTATTCTATGAGTAATAATCCCGTTTTTAATTTACGTCCCAATGAAAAGCTTAGCGTACTAATCGTGGATGATGAAGCTGATATTAGAGAAACTATCAGAATGTTCCTTGAGATGATGGAAATATTTACCTTTATAGTAGAAGCAAGCAATGGCGCTGAAGCACTGCAAAAAACACAAATTCAAAAATTTGATCTTATCATTACGGATTTAGTGATGCCTAAAATGACAGGAGCAGATTTTGTTAAAAATTATAGAACTTATGAGCATAGGATAAGATGTGCCAAAGAAACCCCTATCGTCATTTTATCTGCCAATGTCACGAACCAAGAGCTTAAGAAAGCAATCGAGTTTGGGGTCAAGAATATTCTCACAAAACCTTGCGAAGCCAATCAGTTTATGAACCAGATACAGTCTGTTCTGTTAAAAAAATATAAAGAAAAATTTATCTTTAAAAAAGCTCAGTCTGCTTAGTATCGAAAAACCTTTTCAGTTCTTTTTTCGTTCCCTTCAAAACATTCACTCTAGGTTTTGCTTTTTTCTCTTGAACAATATTGGCTCGATCGAAAATAAGCTCTACTTCGCTTTCAATATGACCGGTGCTTTGATTTTGCTTATTTTTAACCGCAAGTTTTGCATTTGAGTCTTTCACTAATTCTTTTAATAAGACTAAATTGATATTCGTATCCTGGTTAGCATCTCTACCATTAATGATAGCAAATTCCTCATCACTAAAGGCATGACCTGCGATTTTTACTTTGCAGTAACCTATCCCTCCGAGAGGCTTTCCACTAATAATCACCTTCCTACCTGTGTTATGGACTAAAGAGCAATCCATAGCAAAAGAGAGAATATAAAATAAAAATTGATCGAGAGCTTCTTCATCAGATTTTACATAGAAGTCATTTTCAACTTTAGCGTCGACAATGATTCCATGATTAAAGGCTTTTTCTTGAACTCTTTCTAACACAGCGTTTACTGATGCATTAAAATCCGCATAAACCTCTGCAGGCGTGAGAGGAACTTCAATCTCTTCCCCACTGGCCGTGATTTCAAAACGATCTCCGATCGTATTGGCCCTAACCAAATGATCTTTAATCCGATAGTTCTCTTCAATAATAGTGTTCACATAATTTGTTAAAAAATTACGCGTTTTATCCATATCTAAATTTTGAAATGTTTTTTTGATTATTTTTTGCGCAAGTAAATTATGGTCTAATTTTTTACTCTCCGCTTTTACCATATTTTCTACTTCAGAAATATTATGCGAAAGAAACTTTCTTCTCATAAACATTCCAACGACACTTAAAAGGAGCGTCAATTGTGCTAGAACAAAGGCAATGGCCATCAGTGATTGAGTTGTTTCAATTCCACTGGCGCTTTGAACCATACCTTCTTCAAGCTCCATTTTTAAAGCTTCTAAATCTTGGTATTTTCCAATGACATTAGATTGAAATAAATCCACTTCACTGGTCTCTGCCATATTGGCCACTTTCTCAATTTTTTCTCCAAACCAATGATTATCACTCACAAGATTATTCATCCCGGTGGTGAGTGCTTGAGTGGAATCCAAACTTTTGAGTTGAGAAATCACTTCTCCAAAGCATTCTCCCGTCATACTTTTAAAGTCAGTGGATAAAAAAGGTGAATTGAGATCTCTCCCCATTAAAGCTGTAAAGCTTTGATTCACTCTTTGAAAACAAACCCCCAATCCATTGGCCAATTTATAATAACTTGTCTGTTGCGCTGAAAGCGAGTTATTAAAAGTTGCGACTGAAATGATGGTTATAAGTGATAAGCTAAAACTAGCGATAAGAAATTTGCTCGACAACACAATTCTTTTCATATTGATTCCATGTCCTTTAGGTTCATCCTCATTGATTCCCCAGCTCATTCTCTCAATACCAGCTCATCTTCGTCAAGGATGAACATTTCTCTGTATATAATTTCAAACACTTAAGGCACCTCAAATTCACTTAAGCCTTGAAATTATTACAATTTCAACCTTGCTCTTTGTTCAAACAAGTCCATTTTAGCTATACTGAGAAGCGGAGAGATTATGCGCAAGAATGTTTTCATAGCGGGGCTCATCCTAAGTATTGGCCTTCACTTTTTAATTTTCAACAAAAAGTTTCAATTTTCATTGAATGACAATCTTTCTGCGTTGTTTGATCAAAAACAAAAAGAAAAAATCAATCCTCTTAAAATTAGAAGAATTGGAGATGAGAACTCAAAGTATAAAAGCTCCCTTCCCGCTTTAAGTATGGATCAAGTAAAGATTCAAAAACCTCAAGTGAGAAACAAACCATCGCCTCAAAAATTACCGGCGGTGACTGAGTTAGCAGAAAGTCCTCTTCAAAAGTCTGATCCTCCCGACACCAAAGATGGACTTCTCCCTGAAAAAGCCATCTCAAAATTAAAACTTTCAAATAATAAAATAAAGAGTTTTCTAAAATCCGATAACTCTATGCAAGCTCCAGCTGAAATTCTCAGCGCTTTCGCAGCCACAAGTGTCAATTTTGATTTGGTCCTTCCCCACGGAATGACTCCCGATAAGCTGAATCAAAAAGAAATGGTTTTTTATAGTTTCTACCAAAGAACCGCGAGAGCTTATTTTAATTCCTTTGTCTCGGAGTTAAATTCATTTCGCACCAGTAACCCTCACCTTCGTTTTCCCTTAACAAGCGATAAACAAGAAATTGCAGGAAGAATAACTTATGATAAAAACGGTGATATCTTAAAGATTGAAACCCTGAAATACACCCAGATCGCAAGGCTTCAAGACTTCTTTATGGATGTTCTCAAAAATATGGATGCCTTTCCCAATCCCCCTAAGGATTTTTTCACCCACAAGGACTACTTTACTGTAAATTTCGTTTTAACCGTTAATGACACTAAAACTCAATAGAGATCGCTGGTTCTTTTAAATGATTTATCACTGATTTAAAAAAAGCGAATTTTTCCTTGGGGAAAACATCTTCTCCTACAGTGCGAATTTCTTTTTTCAATCTGGAAAGAGAATTCACTTCAATCTTCTGATCTGGGATAAGCTCATTAATAAAATCTCGCTCTAATTTCTTTTTTTGAAAGACTTCATTAAAGTCTGCATGGCCTGCAATAAGTTGTTCTACTTTTTCTCTGTCTTGAGGCTTGAGAGTTTCATTCACATAGCAAGAGACAAGAGATTCGTAGTTAGATGCATTCATCTTAAGGCCTCCGAGTTTGTCATATCAGAAACAAGTGAGTGTTTAGCGTTATGATAGAGCTCAATAACTTGATGTCTTTTAAGAGCAAAGATTTCTTGCAACTCTTCGATGCTTAGATTTTGTTTTTCTTTTAAATAGAGTATCGCTTTTTTCTGAATGGTGAGTTGATGAAAATTTTTGTACTCATAAAGATTTTGAGTCGAAGGTTTGATTTTTCTATATTTTTTACGGGCCAGCTCATAAATCTCATTATAAATCTCAACAGTGAGAAGTCGCTTTAAGGCCACTCGACTCTTTTTATTATCCGAATCAAATTCCAATTGCATCAGATAGTCTTTTTCTCGCAAAGTATAAACCGTGTAGGCATCAATCACCAATTGCTCGGCCTGAACTTGATCAGCGCTTAGGGCATAGGCAAAACTGTAAAACTTGGGAATGAGACTATCTATAAAGATCTCGAGTTGATTCTTATTCATACTAAAATGATAGGAAATCCATCGCGATTTGCAAACAACCTTCCACTTAATTTCGTAAAATTAAGGACTTAAAGCCAGTGAAGCCAAGTTTTCTTACTGAATTTGTTGAAATCTTTAAGTTTTTGAGTCAAAGAGCCGATAAATCTATGAGGTTTATGACTTAAGGGAAACTTATGAAAACGATTAAACACTTTAGCCTTTTGACATTCTTATTGCTGGCCATGGCGAGTTGTACTCAAACCAGTGACCAATCGAATGGCGGCGATGATAATAGTGGCGGTGGAACAGGTTTTGGCATCTGCGGATGTGCGGCCAACACCCCCCAAGGCTCTACATGTACTGGAACAGATGGGACGACTCAATGTAGTGGAACTCTTCCCGCAGGTGGGAATTGTGCTTGTGCCTCTTCTACTCCCATCGGGCAAACTTGCTCAAACGGTGTAGGTGGTACATGTAACGGAACATACAACCCAGGCTCAACTGGTGGCGGTGGTAATTGTACCGGCACAACTTCTGATGGGACAGGTGCGGGAACTGCGATTCACCATTTTGATATGCTCTTAGCAGGACACCAGTCTTGGAAACCTGGAACTTATAGCGACCCACTGGCCAGCTCAACCATGCCAACGGTACAAGAATCCATGTATCTCTTTAGATCTGATAATAGATTAAAAGTAAGAATGAAAGTAAATCCTCAGCCTTATCCTGCGAAAGACGATGAATACTGCTATGGACGAAATACTGGCTCTGTTGCCGATGCTTTTAATTACACCAAACTTAAATATGAAGTGCATCTTAGAGATGTGAAATGTGACAATATTGATTCCACCAATCCAAATAATTGTTTAAGCGGATGGTATCTTGGACCTCGTTACCGTAGACAGATCATTGGACCTATTGGAGAAAATAATTGTTCTAACCAAATTGATTTAGGCAGCATGAGAAATAACACACCATACGGAACAGTTATTGAAGTGTCTGACGTTAAATCAGATAGTACTTGCCAGTATAATGATACTCATTGTCCTTCAGAAGATTATGTAAGGACAGCGAGCTGCTGGCATATGACATTACAAATTGTGACAGATTACACCCAAGATTTTAAATAAACTTTAGAATTTTGAGTGATTTAAAAAGGCATAGGGGGCGATGGAAATCGCCCTTTTTTTTTACTTATTATATTTATCAGGGATGGCCTGTTTTTGACGACTCCATTCGGTGGTTCGTCCAAAGAGAGAGACCCCTACATAGCCTCGAAGCTTAAGAGTGTCTTTGCCATCAAGTTTCATAAAGGCAGAATAGGTCTTACCTTTTTTGGGATCATAGATTTCCCCCCCACTCCATTCATTATCTTTAAACTCAAAGCCTTTGAGATTAACCAGTCCAATGAGTGAGCGAGATCTTTTATCTTTATCCGGGTTATTTTCATCTAATTTTTCTTTAACTTTGCCTTCATGGATGTCTTTGATCCAAACAAGTTTTCCAAGGTATTCATCACCTTTTTTATAAATTTCTATAACTCCGCTTCCACTTTCGGCCAGCCAAAAACCTAGAATATCATCTGCTTTATAGTCTTTAGCAAAACCGCTAGTTGAGATAAGCGTCAGCAATAAGATCGCATAGATTTTTTTTACAAGCATAGGAGACCTCCACCATTAAACCAGGACAAGTAATATTTATTTCGTTTATTTTACCACCGAGCAGATCAAAAGCAATAAAGCGCACATCGTCCTCATAAAGTTCCTGTGCAATTTCATCACATATATTTTTTAACTCTCCCTCTAGTCTAAACTCCTTAAACTGAGCTCCTTGGGCAATATTGGCTAAATACTCTCCTGCATTGGGAGTTTTAATGATCGTTCCCAACTCTTGCCCATCAAAATAAATAGAGCGCAACTCTCCTTGATACACATCTTTAACAAAAGGTTGAGCCACGATAGCACCATGAAAAGCTTCTACTTTATTTAAAAACTTCTTCTCTAAGTTGGAATCGATCGCACATTTCTCAACACCTATGCCTGAGTAGAGATCAAGAGGTTTTAAAATAAGCTCTTCTACTCCTTGGGCTTTCAGTTTATCCAAAAATAAACGAAACTCAGTGAGAGAACTTCCCACAAAGCTGGGATGGGAATGGGCCAGATCCCGAAAGGCCACGAGTTTCTCATTATACTGCATAATCTTTAAAGGAGGATTACACACCTCAAGTCCTACTCGATGTTGTAAAAAATCAAGCATCCAAAGATAACGCTGGTAACGAGTGTCATAAGGAGGATCCACACGCATATGGAGAACATCTTCGCGCTGAAGCTGATAACGAATCTCACGGCCAAGTTCAACTTGATTGAGATAGTAACCATCCTCTTTAAATTCCCCAGAAAATTCATAAAGAACCAGTTCTGCTTCACCCAGATTGGAGATAGAAAAGTCTTTCTCAAAAAGAAGATATGATTTTATTCCCTTCGCTTGAAAGCTGAGGGCCATCATTAAGGTTGAGTCTTTTTTAATATTTAATTTTTCTAAGGGGTCGATAAAAAATATATGTGCCATTTATAATTCCTTCTTTTTTACAAATTCTAGAAAACTCATCTCACCAGTATATTCATTTTCCAGTTTAATAAGTTTATGCATAAAATCTTTTAAATTTAGATTCATCTTTTTATATAATTCTTCAATTTGGTTTTGTTTAGCTTCATAAGTTCTTAAAGCCGCAAAACGTGCGTTATTCCATTTTACTTTGAGAGGCCAGCACTTCGGTGTCTCAATATTATTTTGTTTACAATAAAGCCGAATGCTTGGCTCAAAGGTATTGCGCATAAAGTTTTCAAAAATAAAGCTTGGTTTATTTTGTGCTGTTTTATACTTCTGTGCCAAAATCTCTGAGAGCTTTACAATTTCATTATTCATAAGCCTCCCCTGCAACTTGCGTTGACTTCTTTTTTGGTAGTAGTCCTCATTTAAGTTGAGATACTCTCTTTGAAGCTTTTGGGCGACAAATTCTGCAAGGTTTTCATTAAATTGTGTTTGGTTTTTGACAAAGAAGATAGTGTGTATCAGCTCATGAAAAATGAGTGCGACTAATTGTTCGTCGTTAAAATGAAAGAAACTACTTAGGATATTATCGTCAAAAGGAATCATTGGGTGATTCAAAGTGGAGTAAGCATAAACCGGTCGCATATAAGTATGAAAGCCCTCCTCTTCTTTTTCAGCTTTAAAATTCATTGCAGAGCTTTTTCTAAAAAACCCTAAGTAGGGAAAACATCCGGCGATAGGAAAACAAGAGGGAAGTGCTTGGATTTTATTATCCGGGGAATGAATCACGAGATAACTTACAGCATCTTGGTCTAAAAAAGTCGTCTGTTCATAAATATTGGTGGCTTTGATGTCAAAGTATTGATGAAAATAAGCTTTTGCTTTCTGAATGAGTTTTATTTTTTCTTTATGCTCTTGAGAGACGTCTTTGTCGGCCAGAACTTTTTCGTTCGCTCGGCCTTTGTATTCTAAGGCTATTTGTCCTGTGCCTTGCTCATAGATATAAGAAATTTTGGCGCAGGAAAATAAGCATAAAAAGAGAACAAATTTCATCTCTCTATCTTAGTTGAATATGGCTTAAAATATCCAGGATAATCCCGCCGTATAGGTGAGATTGTTTTCAGCTTCTTTGGTCTCAAATTCTGGCATAACAGTTTTGGCCCCAAGAGTGAGACCTAGCAGTTCAGTAAAGCGAAATCTTAGACTGAAAGCAGCATAACTTGATGAAAAGACTTCTCGATCTTGGGTGACTTCTATATCAGAGCGTGTGCCTGATGCATTTTCTGCGTCATATAGAGTTCTCCCTGAAGTTGCAAATTGAGCATAACCGATGGAAAGCGTAGGAATAATCGCCGCTTTTCGACTGGCAAAAGCTTGTCTGATCCCCACCCCGGTTACTTCTGTGACAACAATATTTTGTATTTCATGAATAGTTGTATCATCAATTTGGACTTTTCTATCATCCACAAGCGTTTCTTCCGATTGAGAATAGTTAAGTTCTAAGGCAGTGTACTCCCACATAAACCATGCCCAGTTAACCGAAACACCCTCAGACGTAGTCACTGCAGCACCGGGGTTAGGATTCTCATCCGTCTCGATTCCTTCAACTTTTCGAATAGACTTAGTGTAGTTCAGACTTAAATCCACATAAGCCCAGCTGCTGGTTGATATAACGAACAAAAATAAAATGAATAATTTCATACTCAGTCCTTGAATATAATTTAGGGTGCTGATTTACGAGTCAAAATAAAAACGATGCACCCAAGTCCTATGAGCACCAACATGGCTTTTAAATACTCATTGATAGGAGCGAAGCCAAGGCTCATTCCAAAAATAAGAATAATAGTGAAAACAGACATGACTTTAGCTTTGGGTCTGATCACCTTATTCGTTTCCCAATCTATTATAGCATTACCAAAGTAGGGTAATCTAGTGAGCCAAGAATGCACTTTGGGAGAGCTTTTAGAAAAACAATAGGCCGCCACTAATAAAAAAGGAGTGGTGGGCACTACGGGCAAAAGCGCGCCTATAACCCCCAAAACAACACAGATCCAGCCAAGGCCAAAGAGTAAATAGCGGTAGGCAAAATTTTCCTCCACTGCTCTCTCCTATTGGTCTTTAGGGGGAAATCTTCCATAGTCTTGGACAATTTCACCTTGAGCTGAAAGAGCAGTTGAACTGGTAATTTTCACATCAACCCAATGCCACATATAATTTTTGTCCTCTTGCTCTGGTTTGAAGTGAACGATGCGGTAGCAACTGGTTCTCCCTTTCCACTTCAACTCACCTTTCATTGAGCCTTGGGATTCGACCAACACCCGGTAATTCTTCCCCACCATGTCTTGGCGAAGTTTTTCTTGAATTTTTAATTGATAGGCCTGAATTTCACGTAAGCGCCTGCCTCGAATATCATCAGAGAGAACATCATTCATGCGAGCGGCCTTCGTCCCTTTTCTTGCAGAAAAATTATAGGAATAGATAAAATCATACTGGGCTTTATCTAATAGCTCCAAAGTTTTTTGATGTTCAGCTTCAGTCTCATTTGGAAAACCTGCAATAATATCCGTTGAGATGGTGATATTCGGATTTGCCTCTCGCAGTCTCTCAAGTCGCTCTAAATAATGCTCAATAGAGTATTGTCTAAGCATTCTTTGTAAAACAGTATTGGATCCACTTTGCACCGGAAGGTGGAGGTGGTTGGCCAATTTTTTACTTTTTCCATGGGCTTCAATGAGCTCATCAGAAATATCGTAGGGATGGGAAGTGGTGTAGCGAATGAGTGCAAGGCCTTCAATTTTCTCTAGCTCCATAATCAACTGAGCGAGAGACTCTCCATTTTTCTTTCCAAAGGAGTTTACGTTTTGCCCTAGTAGAGTGACTTCTTGCACGCCTTGGTATTTTACGAGTCTTGCCACATCATTCACAATCTCAGAGATGCTTCTAGATTTTTCACGCCCTCTGGTAAAAGGTACAATACAGTAAGAACAAAATTTATCACAGCCTTTAATGATATTTACAAAAGCTTGAGGGGAGCCATGGTTGATCTTCGTTTCGATAGAATAATTATCAGTGCGGTCCCAGCTGGTGACAGCGAATTTTTTATCCCCGCTGTAGGCGCGATAAACCAGCTCTCCGATATTATCAATCACATCTGTCCCAAAAGCGAAATCAAGTTGAGGGTATTTTTTTAATAATTCTTTTGATTCGGTTTGAGCAATACAACCACCGGCCGCAATTTTCACATCTCTGGTCTCTGATTTTTTTTGATGCTTCGTATTGCCTAAATGAGAATAAAATTTCTGATTGGCCAAGTCGCGAATAGCACAAGTATTAAACAAAAGCAGATCAGCATCATCTTGGCTTTCTGTAAGGGTAAAATTCATGGGTTTAAGATGAGAGAGGATTCTCTCAGTGTCATGATAATTCATCTGACAGCCATAGGTTTTAACCCAGACTTTTCTTTTAGGAAATTCGAGTTCCCCCACTTTTACAATGTCGGGCATCTCACTCGCTTGAGTTTCTGATTCTACGTTCACAAGGGCTCCTTATTTAATGGTCTTATGAAGAATCAGCAATCTAGCAAAGCCGGGTGATAATGTACAGCATTATTCTATTTTTTAGCGATCTTATCACTATACGACTCAAGTCCAATTCCTGTTAAAGCAAATTTGATAAAGTTCATAATTCCCCCGGTAAACAGGGCCACCATCATCTTATCAAAAGAGCGATATTTTTTTGCTGTATAGGGATACCAAATCACTTCACATTTTGAACTATTGCTATCAAAAATAATGGATTTCATATTGGTAAAGCCACGAAGTCCATGCACTCCTTTATAGCGTCCAATTCCAGAATTCTTCACCCCACCAAAAGGAAGGTTTGGATTTCCTTCGGTAAGCATCACATTGTTAATAGAAACATTTCCTGTATGCAGGGCATGGGCAACTCGCTCGCATCGGTTCTTGTCCCCTGACCAAATAGAAGCGGATAAACCGTATTCAGATTGGTTGAGTTTATCGACCAGATCTTGCTCACTGGTAAATTTCATTAGCGGTAAGATAGGTCCAAAAGTTTCTTCATTGGTGATTTTCATATCATCCCTTAGATTTTCAAAAACAAGCGGCGGAATAGCACGAGACTTTCCATCCCAATCCGCTCCACTGAGAACGCTCGCGCCTTTAGAAGTTGCATCTTGCATATGATCAGCGACAATTTGAACTTGCCCTTCTGTGGTCATAAGCCCCAACTCCCCTTCTCCATCAGTTTCTTCACCGAGACGAATTTTTTGGACTTCACTTAAAACAACAGCTTTAAATTTTTCATAAATACTTTCATGAACATACACTTGCTCAACAGATGTACAGCTTTGTCCGGTACACGTCAGTGCTCCCCAAACAACTCCTCTGGCAGCTCTCTCAATATTTGCATCTTCAAAAACAATCGCAGGGTCTTTTCCCCCCAACTCTAACTCAACAGGGATGAGCTGCTCGGAAGCTTGGCGCATGATTTTTTTTCCAGTTGCCACAGAACCTGTAAAAAAGATTTTATCCGGACGCTGATCGATTAAAGCCGTCCCCATTTTTCCAGTTCCATAAACAACTTGAACCCATTCCGATTTTATTCCACTTAATTCCATAAGTTCTTCTAACACACCTTCAAGTGGAGTGAATTCAGAAGGCTTATAAACCACAGTATTCCCCGCAACAAAAGCAGCCGTGATAGGAACAATAGCTTGATAGAAAGGATAGTTCCAAGGACTAATGACGAGAATGGTTCCCAGGGCATCGTAATAAATTTTCGATTTCTTCCCCATCAGTGCAATGGGAGTGGCGACGGTTTCATCCTTAAGGGCTTTTTTTGTATTTTTCTCTAACCAATGAAGATGATCGAGGACGCCAAAGATTTCAGAGACCAGGGCATCTGTTTTGGTTTTTCCGTTATCTTTTTGAATGCGCTCAATGATCCACTCTCTGCGCTCAAGGATAACTTCTTTGAGCCTCGTGATAAAAGTTAATCTTTCTTCGATACTCATTTGAGTCACTTCCACTTGGTTTTGACGAGCACGTTTAAAAACTTTGCCAGCAATATCTACTTCTGAATGATCAGCATTTATGACTAGGTTTTGAACTTTGTTCTTCGCATAGCTATCCGTGTACTGTTCCATCTCATCAACTCCTTTGGGGATACTTTTTATTTCGCTATCCCATTTTAAAATATTATGAATTTGTTGTCCGTTATCGTTTAAGTTTGAATAATAAAGTGTGAGCGGTACGCCTTTGAGACCAATATTGACCAGTCTTAGTTGGGAAGCGACAAAGCCCTCCCCTTGGGCTTTCTCCGAAAGCTTTAAAATGAGAGCTATGAAAAACTTAGGGATGATGGCAAAGACAATAAGCACTAACTTCAACCCATCAAGATCCTCTTGGTTCATATACTTCAACATTTTATCTGCATAGCGAGCTTGTTCTGTATCAGAAAACTTCGGTAGCTCACCATCTCCCGGAATCACCACATCACCTAGCTTTAACAGTCCTTTGTATTGAAGGCTTGATAAAATAAACGTTCCCATTAAAACCCCACCTTAGCTGCTGCCATCTTGGACAAAGCCATGATAGTTAACGAGGGATTGATTCCAGGAGCGTTGGGAAAAATAGAGCTATCAGCGCAAATAATATTTTTATGTTCATGCAAATGAAAATCTGGGCTCACCACAGATTTTTCTGAATCACTGCCCACACTACAGCCCCCCATCAAATGGAGCCCAATGGGTAAATTCCCTTCCATGATATTAAGAGCCCCTTGGGATTCGAAAATATTATAAATCGCTTCAATTCCTGCGGCTCTTCTTTTTTTATCTTCCTCGTTTAATGTTTTATAAATACTGAGTTTTCCTCTCCGTAATTTTATTTCTCCTGGATGAGTGTCTCGAACGGCCACTTCTATACACCCCATATGAGAGATTTTTTTCATAAGCGCCATATGCTCTTTACCAAAACCTTTAAACAGCATAGACAGCGCCACCGGAGGGGCAAATACATTTTCGAGTTTAAATCCTTTTTGTCTAAAACCGCTATCCGCAGACTTCATAGACTGAAAAGGCCCCTTGTGCGAGTTGATTTGATCTTTAAATTCAGCGAGCACCATAAATTGCGGGTGGGTGTAAAAGTTTTTTCCCAGAGCTGGGTAGTCTTTATCAAAACCACTGCTCTTTAAGAGCTTGGTATTTCCTATGGCCCCACTGGCAAGGACAACTTTTCTCGCCTTAAAAGTTTTATGAGCAAACTTATTATAGACTCCGTTGACTAAAATATACTCTGGTTTTTCTTCAATACTTTTTGCTTCAAATAACGACATCATCTCAAGTCCGTTATTCAAAGCTTTTTTAAGATATGTGATGAGCATACTTTGTTTACTATCTGCTCGGCAGCCCCCTAGGCATTCAATACAATCATTGCCCTCTTCATATCTGCAATTATTTTGTGCCCGGGTCAGAGATGCACAGTTATAACCATTAGCCGCAAAGCCCTTTGCAAAAATCTCAGCATTACGATTTCTATATTTTGGATCAATGGTTTCTTGATGAATTCCTGCTTCTGCTTTTTCATACCATGGGGACATTGCTTCTTGATTAAAGAAGTTGATCTGTGACGTTTTTTGAAAATCATTAAGAGCAATATCATCAAAGCGATCAAGCAAAGCCTGGTTCACGATGGAGCCGCCGCCGACAACTTTAGGCCGCAAGAAAGCAATATTTGTCGTCTTATTAAATTCAGCTCCCCCTGACCAATAAAGTTTTGAGTTGGCATCAATCTCTTTTCGAGGGAAATTAGAACGGCTAAAGAACTCACCAGCTTCTAAGAGCAGACAACTATAACCTTGATCCAAAAGATCATGGGCCATAATTGAACCAGACACACCGGAGCCTATTATTATGAAATCATAGAGTTTTTCTGAATTAATGATCATGCCCAATTTTACTTGGAATAGCTGTCTCGGTCTAGCCAGTAAAACTGTATTCAACTCATCGCACAATACCCTCTATCGGGTAAAAATTACTAAGAGGCTTCGCAAAACCTCATCCTTTAATTATTGTGAGCTGCAATTTTATTTTTGGGGAGAACAATGCGAATCAGCACAATGGTCTTTATGATTATAACCATGATTTTAGTCAGTAAAATTGGCTTTGCCCTGGCAACTTATTAATACTCAGTACAATACTTTGCCACTTTACGCTGAATATCTAGAGCAAAACGCTCAGCCACCACGGACTTGATCATCTCCCTTCCTATAGAGTTTCTAAAAAAGACATGCTCATGCTTAAAACCGCATTTCTTTTTTGATCCAAAGATTTTAGAAAGTAGACCGCTCGACTCAACACATTCCGTTGGATTAATTTCATATTTTAAGTTTTCCGCAAAACTCAAAAGTTGATCCGGAGTTTGTAATTCAGCATATTCTTTTGAATAATATTTCATAATAAGTGAGCGAGCATAGAGAGCAGAGAACGCATGATCTCTTAATTCTTTTCTCTCACTACTTAAAACAAAATCATCTTTTAATAAATTATGGAAGAGGTTCATATTTGTCACCACAAAATCATACCCCATCTCTGAGGGAAAAGCTGAGCTGGTATATGTTTTTTGCATCTCACGCATATTGATACAATAGGATATTTTTCCTTGCTCACTCAGTCCTTCAAACCCTAGATAATTCATACGAGAGCTAAGTCTCTCTTTATTATTCTCAAAATCTTGTAAGGATTCTTTTGACTGACTCACGAGATAACGAATAAAACTATAACCAATAGGGCCATAGATTCTTTCAGAATTAAGCCTATCTAGATTGTAAATCGTTACATCATTTTCTACACCTGCATTATTGAGGGTGTAACGTTCTTGTCCGACAATAGTTGTTTTTTGGGCCTTAAGTTCTGCCAAGGTGACTTCAAGCTCGGCCACTTTATTAACCACGTCTGTGTAATAATCTTCTTCTTGCTGATATTTATTTTGATCGGTGTTAATCAAAGCTTGGCGCTTGAGATCATACTTTGCTTTAATTTCTTGTTCACTGGCAATTTTATTTTGTAAATGAGTGATTTCCACTGGAGTGAGTAATGCCACATTTTTATCATAGAGGTTTTGTTGAAGTGACTTCACCACATCTAAACTATAAGCGAGATCATTTTTAAGCTGAGCGATCTCTTCACTTTTAATTTGCATGAGCTTTAAGGCATTATCTGCGGTGAATATTCTTAATTTATCTTTCGTGTTTTGATACAAGATGGTGTCAAAAATATTAGACTCATTAGGCTTAATAAGTGGAATTCTTGTCTGAATGGTTTGGTACTCAGCGAGAATTTTTGAGAAAACCTGGGCCTTACGCACATCTAGCTGGGCTTGAGTAAGACTGGGATCTAATAAGCCCGCTTGCTCATTCATTTTCTCTAAAGCCCTCACTACATCTTTATGAGCTAAATAATAATCCTGTCCTACTGCGTGTTCAACTACAATAGAAGTCCTAGCAAGCTCAGCTTCTGCCAGAGCTTTTTGTTCTTCTTGATTGATCTCTTCCAGCTGTTTATGGATAGAGCCTTCTGCAAATTTTATTTTTTTAAGTTCGTCTAACTCTTTTGCTGTTTGAGAGATCAAGTTTTCTAATTCATAGTCTTTTAAATTATATACACCTTGATCCTTGATTTTCTTTTTGACTGTTTGGTAGGAGCAGTTAAAAGTTAAAAAAGCTTTTCGATCAGCTTCATTAGTCCATTTAAATTTAGGAGTGAAAATATCTGTGATGGCCTTAAGGGTGACAGACAAAATAGAGCCCCCTACACCCACAGCAATTCCTGTGGGAGAAGTGCTAAGCATGGCAATTTGAGAGATGGAATTCACGGTATTAGCAAGGATAGGAAGAAAACCTTTATCCTTAAATTCACTTCGACACTGCTTCTCACTAAGCATAGAGCCAATAGTGTTGAGGGTCGATTGAAAGCGCACTCTCTGATCATCTGACATCACAAGCTCGGTATCATCTTGCCCTAGCTCAAGTTCAGCTCGCGCCTCTTCTAAACTTTGCATATCGGCTTGAATATTTGTGATAGCTGTTTCTGCTCTTGAGACACATTTTCCATCATAGGACTCAGTCACCGCTTTAAGCTCGGCTACAATATCTTCAAACCTGGATCCAATGAGAGCACATTTATCCGCTTGCTCTAAATTCAATTCAAGATCATGAATGGTAAGGGGTTGATGATTGGCCGCCATACTAGCGGTACTTATAACTAAAATAAGAGATAATAACTTTTTCATAATGATGCTATTATCTCTTATTCAATTTTATTTTGAAGAAACTTTAAGTTTTTAAGTAGTATTTATATGTCAAAATTTTAGACACTATTCCCGAGTTACATTTGATGTTGCTTCAGTAGAAGCTGCTTCCGCTCCAGCAATAACTGCTTCAATCTCATTTTGATTGACTCCTGCTGTACAGTCTTGAGTGGGTTGTTGTCCAAAGTTTTTATTAAAAATATTTTCGAAGGCTTCAGCATACTCCGGTTCATAGTTGCAATCTAATAGTCCTGTTGATCTGACAATAATCTGACCATCATTATCATAATAAGATAAAGTCACATCATTAACTGCATTATTACCTTGCTGGTTAATTTCTATAACTTCCATAACGGCTTTTGCTCCACCTTCAAGATTAAATACAATGGAATTTCCATCTTCACTTATTTCTCCAATTTGCGAATCAAAAGATTGATCATCTTCGTTCTTACCCGCAAAAGTAATAGAGTTTTGAGTACCATCTGCCATCAGGCTCAAATTGACTGCTTTCGCGGTTGAAGTAGGATTTGATGTATTCAAACCTTCTTGCATGCGCATTACACCTTCACAGGTACGATATTGAAAGTCAGCTAAGGCATTCATAGTAAAAAAAAGTACAGCTAAGTTTAAAAATGTTTTCATAAATTCCCCTTGAAAAATTATAGGCTTTATAAAGCAAGGGTTATGCCAAGGGAGAGATCATACTTTCAATAAGTTATATTGATTATTATGTCTAAGATTTAGACAGTGTGAACTTTTTATAGAAAAAGCCAGCTCTAAAGAGCCGGCTCGTAAAGACTTATATGACTTTTTATTTATTCTAGAGTAACACTTGCTCCTGCTGCATCGCCACCAGTAAGTATGAATTCTCCATCTTTTTCCGGAGTGAGCTCAGTGGTTGAAATGCTCGCATCAAAAACACGTGATTTTTTAGCGGCAATGGCCCTACAAACTTCGTAGGGGTCGTTTGTATTAGATACTTCCTCTCCAGTATCAGCGTCTACAACTTGATACTTATTGAAACTTCCCCATCCACCTGTGTTACCGCTCATATAGGGATTATTCATTTTGATTTCAAAATTCACACTCTTAACATCAATAACTGAGGAAACTGTTGCTTGCCCCTCCATTTCGTCATTGGCATCAGCAGCTGATTGAACGACAAAGTCATTAAAATATGCATTATACTGTAATTCAATATTGTTCTCATTTTCATCTGCATGAAGGTCATAGTAAACATCTAATGTCCCTATATTGAGACCAAAGCCACCATTACCTGGAAAGCCTCCAGTAAAGCTGGTGTTATACCCAGCATAACCAGGATAACCAATTCCCATATTTGTATATATATTTCTATTGATCAATTTCATAACACTTTTTCTTTCACTATCTATTTCAGATTTGACAGCATTATAAAGTGCAAAGATTTCTTCATTTTTCTCATGTTCCAACATCGCCATTGTTGTATCAGCACCTAATCCATATATTGAGAAATCGACATCGATACCATAATCTTGAGAAAGCTTTTGAGATAGCTCTTTAATTTTAGGAGTATCATTTATGAGTTTATTAACTTTATATCCCGTTAAATTACTGACATGTGTTTGGAGATGCATACTTTGAGTCATCGAAACTTGTGCTGATATTTCTAAGTTATTTACACATCTTATAGTTTCATCAATCTCTGCCACACCTTCAATTTGTGGGTAAATAGGACTCGTAGCAAATACAGACAATGACATAACTGCCATCGAACATAATAATGATTTTTTCATAACTCTCTCCTGATAATTTTGACTCTTATCAAGCAAAGATCATGCCAGAAAAATAAATACAATTCTGGTAGTTTATTGAAGTAGAAATGACTAATTAATATACAGTGTTGTAGAAATTACTTTTTAAAAGCCATCACGCAAATGATAAGAGCGAGCAAAGCCGGTAGTGCCTGCACAAAGAGAATCCCCTTACTCACTGTCATAGCTCCATAAATTCCTGCCACCACTACACAGCAGAGAAAGAAAATCTTTAACTGAAAACTCATGCTTGGGTTGGAGTGCAGCAGTGACCAGATTAGCCCCGCCACTAAAAATCCATTATAAAGACCTTGATTGGCAGCCAGCGCCTGGGTCTGCACCGCAAATTCAGGAGTGATCTTAAAAACTTTTTGACCGATTGGCTTTGTCCAAAAAAACATCTCTAATAACATAAAGCCAATATGTTGAATGGCCACAAAAGCGACCAGTAAGTTTGCTAAAACTTTCATTCATTAATCCTACACTGTCTATGGGGGGGAAGGCTTGAATCATCATTTGTTTCATCAGAGCAATTCAATAAGCTTTGCGCTTGTTCCCCTTGGTAAAACTCATGGTTTATTTGTTCTTCACATCCCACCATTCTAAAGTTCATAAATTCTATAATTCTTTGATTATGATCTGATGAAAACTCTAAAATCGGGTGACCTATTCGCAAAAATTCATCTGCAAGTGCTGCTCCCGTTAAGTCAGCATAGATTTCTTCCTCTTCGGTCTCGATAGCTCGTGGGCATTGATTAGCACTGCTTCGGTTTTGAGCAAGACAATTATGTATATTTTGATAAGGATGATGAACCCTTTCTGACTCACTCAGTTTATAGCGGCAAGGGTCAATAGCGTGACCTAATTCATGGGCCAAAATAGCCACGAGACTTGTTGCATTCAAATGGGTCATCAAGGGACAAATAACTAATCTATTATTTTGTGGATCTATACTCGCAACAATAGGAGTTCTATTTGGACGTCGACATCTTTCTCGATCTAAAATTTCAATTCCCATATATTCAAGATGAGAAAAGCTTGTCTCCCCTATATTCGCCCCAAGAGATTTCTCTATTCTCTTAACCAAGATTGATTTTAACTCATGAAACAAAACTGTAATTTTCCCCTCTCCTGCTGGCGTGGTCAGACTATCGGCCAATAAGTTTCCATTATGTGAACCTTCATAATTGGCAATATTAATCTGATTTGGATCTAACATCTTAGCTATAGGCTGAGGAGGATTTTCGGGGAGCACATAACGAGGATTAAATAATACGGTTCCATTTTCATAAGTATGAACGATAGGAATGTTGGGATCAAGACTCTCACAAGCATTTTGAACCTGGCTCTCACAACTGGCTTGAAAAAGTTGCAAAAGACTTTTCACTTCTCCGATAGCTTTATTCTCTACCTGTATTTTACGCAAGCACAATATTTCATCTGCATGTATATTGATACTCATTAGTGAAAAAATCATGATGAATATTTTCAAAATAGCTATCCCCTCGTAAGGAACTTATCGGATAAAAATAGATTTTTTTGAGTTTAGATGACTCGCTTTCTTTGCTGCTCCAGCCCCATACTAAGGACAAAAGGCTCGTCATTTTGAGTAGTTACAAAGTCTGTTTTTGAGCTTAGCCCTCTCCATTTATTTTCAATTAAAATTTGGGCCACAGCTCCCCCCATGGTTGTTCCCGGGCCTAAAATGATGATGTGATCTGGAGCAAATTCTTTGAGCCCCACTTCTACAGCTTTGGTAAAATCATAAGTCTCACAAACTTGGGTCTCAAGGGTGTAATGGTAAAGAGCATTGATATCTGTACTCAGGGGCTGCCAAATTTTTCCCTGTCCATCTATCAGAGGAAGTGTCGGTTTTTGAAAACTATCTCTACTTATAAGCTCTTTTGCCTTAGCTGAGATCTCACCGAATAAAGGTGTATGGAAAGCACCATTTCCTGAAAGTTTCATAGGAAAGCGATCTATCTCTGGAAGCTCGCTCATCAGTTTTTTTAAGACAGTGTCTTCGCCACCAATAACTAAATAACCGCCAAATTCGATGGATATAAAAGCTCCCATCTCATTGACTTTGTTTTTGACAAAATTTTCTTTCTCTCTGTCTCTCACCCAATTTTCATTTACAATAGGGTAAATCATTTGACCACCAATCAAACCGTCTTTAAGCATCCCTCCCATGGTATTGATGAGATGAAAACTACCAGCATAATCCAGCACTTCGCCACAGGCCAGTGCCGTATACCAACCCATCGAATTTCCCGTGACGGCCACAATCTCATATTGATCACTCATAGCTTGATAGTCGCAATAACTGCAGGTGTATATCAAACTCGCCGCATTCTCCCCCTTCGTATGAATAGAGGGCTTAAATTTTTCCATGGAGTCAAGCTCAGAAACGGTGACTTCTCCTCCCATGCCTCTCATTTGATCAATCTTTTGTATAAAATCTTTTTGGTCTTTATGATACTTAGCTAAATAACCTAGCTCAGGACTATTATAAACTCCTCTTCCAGGACAGATGACGAGAGCTGTTTTTTTATTCATCACTTGCTCCCAACATATCAAGCACTTTCGTTACAATATCTGGTGTTTGAATGAGAACCAAATTAGCCGCATCAGCGAGGGGGATAAAACAATCTTCCCCCGTGAGCCGAGCCATTTTGGGGAGCTTCGTAGCATTTTCAATCATGGCCGTCATAATCTCTTCAGAGAGAGAGCCACTTTTTCTACACTCATCAACAACCAACACATTTTTAGATTTCTCTAATTCTGATACTAATTTTTTATGATCAATCAAAGTAAGCCATCTTAAATCAATCACTTTAATTTTTTTATTGTATTTATTTTCTAAAATTTTCTTTGCTTGCATGGACATATAAAAACCGTTTCCATAGCTGACAATACAAAGCTCATGATCTTTTTCATCAACAATATTCATCTCGCCAAAAGGGATCATCTCTTTTGTATCTTCCGGATATGATGAAGCCCAAAGTTCATCTCCTGGTTCTAGCAAGTCTTTTGTTTGATAAAGGGCAATCGGTTCTAGAAAAATACAGACTCTCCCCTCTTCATGGGCAAGCCTAATACACTCTCTAAGCATCAACACAGCATCTCTTCCATTAGAGGGACAGGCCAGCACAACACCAGGTAAATCTCTAAAAACAGTAATGGAATTATCGTTATGAAAATGACCACCAAAACCTTTTTGATAAGCCAGCCCTGCAATTCGAATCACCATAGGGTTCGTGAATTGCCCTTTTGAAAAAAAGCTTAATGTCGCTGCTTCACCACGAATCTGATCTTCAGCATTATGCACATAGGCCAAGAATTGAATTTCTGGGATAGGAATAAAACCATTATGAGCAAAACCAATAGCGGTCCCTAAAATATTTGTCTCATCCAACGGACTATTAAAAACTCTTTTTTGAGAGAATGATTTTGAGAGTCCATGGGTGACGTTGTAAACCCCACCTTTTCTAGCGACATCTTCCCCAAAAATGAGAGAGTGTGGATACTGCAATAAAATATCTCTCAGCGCAAAATTGATGAGCTTATTCATTTGCCATTTGTTTGATAATTTTTTCCACTCTCGCCCAAAACTTTTTTCTCTCACTTCTTTCTGCACAGGAACCTGGGTCTCTCTTAATTTTCCACTAGGAATCAAACTTGCTTTTATTTCTTGAGCCGTTTCTAGTTTTCTCAGAGGCACGACTTCTTTGGCCACTCTATCAACCCGCTGTCTTAGCTGTTGATACAGAGAGAGTATTTGAGCTTTGGTAAGTAATTTGTTCTCCACAAGTATAGTGGCGGTATGGAGAAGAGGATCATTTGCTTCAGCACTCTCTACTTCAGATTGAGTGCGATAATTTAGCTCTATATCACTTCCTGCATGTCCAAGTAACCTTACCAGTTTAATATGGAGAAAAGCCGGCTTTTTCATTTTGCGGACATATTCACTCGCAGCTTTTGCGGTTTGATAAGTGTCACAGATATTTAATCCATCACAGGAAAAATATTTAATCCCGGGTTTGAATTGCATATTGGCCTTTACCCATCCATCCGGTGTTCTAACCGAGATCCCCGTTCCGTTATCTTCGCAGACGAATAAAAGGGGCAAGGGGATATTTTGAAAACTAACGAGCCCTGCGGTATTCACGGCACTTTGCGCTGAAGCGTGATTAAGCGAAGCGTCCCCAAAAGAGCACATAATAATCCCGTCTTTTTTCATGAAACCTTTAAGTTTTAAGTCAGTGTTTCTAGGAATAGAAAGAGCTGCTCCTATCGCCTTAGGGAGATGAGAAGCAATAGTAGAAGTCTGCGGCGGAATAAATAGTTCCTTAGAGCCTAAAACTTTATGCCTTCCCCCAGAAATAGGATCAAGGCTGCTGGCCACAAAGGACAAAAGCATATCATAGAGAATTGTTTGTCTGGGCAATTCTTTTGACCGTTGAATCATAAAAGCTGCATCTCGATAATGGAGAAAAGCCATATCGTCCACTCTTAGCACATGACCTAAAACAGCGTTAAGCTCATGGCCAGAACTTCCAATGGTGTAAAAAGAATCTCCAGTATTTCTGAGTTCCCGAGTTTTAAGATCGAGAATCCGGGAGAGAATACCTGACTCAAAAATTTCTATTAATTTTTCAGCGGAAATGGCTTGTAAATTAGCTTTGACTTGAGCATAGCTCTGGGGCAGCTCACCATTTGTGAGACAAGCTTTCAAATTCTCTTCAATGACAACAGCTCTATTATGCATATTTTTCAACTTGTGCTAATCTACTCACAATTGTACGTAAGGAGAAACCCCATGGCAAAGTATGAGTCACTTAATTATATTGATATTGAATCAGAATACACGGCGGAACAAAAAGGCATACGTGATAGTGTCAGACAATTTGTAGACACTGATGTACTCCCCACCTTACAACAAGCCTTTCGTGATGAAAAATTTCCTGACCATCTTATTCCAAAAATTGGAAGCCTAGGACTGCTAGGTGCCAACTTAAAAGGTTATGGCTGTGCAGGAATTGATACTGTGTCTTATGGGTTGGTCATGCAAGAAATTGAGCGAGCTGATTCGGGATTGCGCTCTTTTGTTTCAGTGCAAGGGGCACTTTGTATGTGGCCTATTTATACTTATGGCTCTGAGGCTCAAAAAGAAAAATATCTCCCTAAAATGGCTACTGGTGAAATGATTGGATGTTTTGGTTTAACTGAACCAGACTATGGTTCCAATCCGGGTGGTATGATTACTACGGCCAAGAAAACTGATAAAGGTTATGTTCTCAACGGAAATAAAATGTGGATCACTAACGGTCTCATTGCGGATCTTGCTGTGGTTTGGGCAAAGCTTGATGGTAAGGTTCGAGGTTTTATCGTTGATAAAGGAACACCTGGTTTTACAGTGAGTGAGATGAAGGGAAAGTTTTCACTACGTGTTTCACCCACAGCAGAGCTGCATTTTGAAAACTGTGAAATTCCCGCAGAAAATATTCTTCCTGATATTGAAGGACTCAAAGGACCGCTGAGCTGTCTCAACCAAGCACGCTTTGGAATTGCATGGGGAGTCGTTGGCGCGGCAAACGCTTGTTATGATGCTGCTCTTAATTATTCACTCGAGCGACAAATTTTTAGTAAGCCTCTTGCTGGCTACCAACTGGCCCAAGCAAAACTAGCTAAAATGGTGCAAGGGATTTCCATGGCGCAAGCCCTTCTTTTGCATTTATCTAAATTAAAAGAGCAAGGGAAACTTGGGCATCATATGGTGTCTCTCGCTAAAATGAATAACTGTCGCATGGCACTTGATTGCGCTCGGGATGCCAGAGATATGTTAGGAGCAAATGGAATAATCGATGAGTACCCAGTGATTCGTCATATGCTGAATCTGGAAACGGTGAATACCTATGAAGGAACAGAAGATATTCATAGATTAGTTATTGGCCGCCAAGTCACAGGACTCGCGGCCTTTGAATAATTCTATTTAATTTTTTTATCTGGCATTTCAGCGAGAGATAATTTAGCGCAGACCTGATCTTCGTCTTCTGCCTCTATTTTTTCCATATCGAGCCAGTTTGCTATCTCTTGATCAATCACACTTTTCATAACCAGATAAGAAGTCATTTTAAAATCTTCATAACTATTTTCACAAAGCACGTAACTTCCGTTTTGGTCCAATTCATTGACAATATAAGCAATTTTATCGTTGGCCATAACAGATGTGCCTAACATTAAACAAACTAAAAGCATGAGTTTTTTCATATTTTTATCCTTTTTAAATCTTTGATTTAGGATATAAGAAATATGAATTTGATTCATGTATAAGTGAAGAAATTACTAAGGCCGTTCAAATTATAGACAAATTACTGAGTGATATAATAATAAAAAACCCCATTAAAACAAAAATGCAATAGAATTGGCTCAAGAATCCCTCCTGAGCTTATTCTAGATTTCGAGCAAATCCATCCTAACAGAAAAGTGTAGAACACTTGAAAATAGATAAACCCATGGAACATCTCGGATAAAATGAGTAAAGCAAATCCATGGGAGAGACTAAAAAGTACGGCATTAATCAGTATTTGTATTTTAGGTTTCAAACCAAAGTGCGCAAAACATTCAAAGAGAGCAGCTCTAAAAATAAGTTCTTCTAGCAGAGGAGCCAAAATAAGTAATTTCAAGGCGGGGTTGTCCAAAAAAGCAAAGGGAGATTCTATCGCTGACATCTTCGTCATAGCTAGATTGCATAAATAAGCGAGCAATAAAACTATAATCACTCTGACCAGAGTTCCAGGAAATTTTAACTGTCCTAGAATATTTTTTTTATCATAAAGATAAAGTACGGTGAGAGCAAAAAAAAGATCAAAAAAATAAGAGAGGGATAGTTTTCCTTCAAAAAGAGAAAATTCCCCCCAAGGAATTCCCCATAAAAGAGCAAAGTAGCTCAGTGGGATCACTCCAGCAAGGACAAGTTTTAACTCTTTATTTAGCATTCTTACTTCTTATTTTTTTTATTTCTCTTCTCATTTGAATTCTGAGTAATACGAACTCCAAAATAAAAAATACTAGACTCGAAAGATAAAATCCAATAGTTTTATAAAAAACCCATTGTTTGGTCGTCAGCTCAAAAGCGACGTAGGCCATAAAAAGCCCATACAGGATCATAAAAATGGATAAATCTCGTTCTAGAGAACGCATAATTTTTTTATTAGGAATCGCTTGTCCAAAACTTTCCATGGTTTCAAGTAAGAGTCCGTTATTTTGAAGCACTCTGACGAGCAGATACCCACCCATTAATATTCCCGTAAAAAAAGGCTGAAGCTTAAACCATATTCCATCTTGTCCAATAAGTGCAATACCTCCTAGTACAGCAATGAGGTAGAAATTAAACTTAGAAATACTATGAACATGCTTGGTAAGAATTTTCTCCAGACTGATTTCTATGACAGCGAGCACGAGCCCACCAATGAGGGCCACCTGCAGGGAGTAAAACTCCTCCAGCAGCATATAAGCAATCGCAGGAAGAAAGGAGATAAGAAAAAAAGATTTTTTATTAGCCATGGCCTTGCAGACAGTTAAGCCAGCTTATTAACCTTAGTCTCGCAATATCTTAAAAACTCTAATTTAAACTCTTTGGGATCTAGAATTTCAACGTCACTTCCTAATTCATAGAGCCATTGAAAGATTTTTTTATTGGGCTCAATGGTCGCGGCCCAAATATATTCTCCATGAGAATTTGTAAAGACACATGGGTTTTCGAAAAATTGATATTTGAGATTGAGATTGAAGTTTTGATGATCATAAATTTTCAAGACAAGCCTGACACTATTTTCATTCATCTGCCTAAGAGAGGAGACAAATTCATTTATCTCAAATTTAGAAAATCTGGGTTTCCATTGAATTTTTCTTAAACTAATTTCTGAGACAGACTCTATTTTTATATTTAAAAGTGACTGATCTTCAAGACTTTCGCCAATGAGGTTAAAATCACCGTCAAAATAAACAATTTTCCGAGGGTAAATTTCCATAGTCTTTTGTTCGACTTGAACGATAAGAGCTTTGTGATCCACTAATGCCTGCTCCACTTTTTCAACGACAGAATCTGTCAGTCCGGCTTTCCCCACTAGCGATAAATGCTTTTCAGAATAGAGCTTAGAAAAAGTTTCAAGAGGCGAGAACAAATCATGGTTTGCGTATTCTTGTTCTACATCTATAAGTTTCTTTTTTACGTCCTCATGAAAGGGCTTGGCGTGCATACTTGTTATCGCCGGAAAATGCGCCTGGAATTGTAACCACTCAAGCAGCGTGAAATTCATTTCAATTTGTGGTAATTCTTTAGCAGGGCTTAGAATCTTTTTGGATTCTTTTTGATAGGTTTCGAGATGACAGTCAACTTCTTTTAAAAAGTTGATAAATGAATGGAGCTGCTTTTTGGTGAGAGTTAACTCCAAGCAAATATCTTCAAAGCTTTTATCACTTTCTAACTCGACCAAGTATCTCACGATGGTCCAAAACTTTTCCTGATCTAACACTGAACTTTTGGTCATAATACCTCTCATATTCCCTATACATACTTGTCGGATTCACTCAGGTAAAACTTTAGTGCAATTTTCCCCTATCTTAGGCATAATAGGAGTATGATTTGGAGAAAAACACTTAAATATCCAATGCTTACGGTTGGTATCATTTTATTTGCCATCTATCTTAGTGACCCTAAAACTAAAGATTTCTGGAATAAGTTTAAAACGAGATTTTATCCAGATCGTTATACCTGTACCGCTATCACCCAAAGAATAAAAGATAAAATGCCAGAGAACTGGAGTATTCATTGCCCTGAGAATAGTTTTCTCTTGATTCGTATTCAATACCAAGAAGTTGAAGGAGATACCTTTCCCGTGAGTAAAGTGAAGATGTACCGGCTTTTGGCCAACTCAATTTTGGAGCTGGGTAAAATCGCTAATCCAGAAACCATGGAAAAGGTGAAAAATATAAAACTTTCTCTTTATAGCAACCGACTGCATATACTCGGACAAACAGATGGTGCAGCCATCGTTAAAATGCGTAAAGAAGTTTATGAGTATGATATCAAAGAAGTCACTTTAAGAGCTGAAGCTCTGGCCCGTGAACAAAGGTTTTCCTCAGAAGCTGCAAGAGAAGAATTTATTGAAAATGCCGCTAAAAAAATGAGAGAAGATAAAGTGCAAAAGAACCTAAAAGACTTTCCTAGGCTTTTAAAATCACTCGTGAGAACTCAAGAGAAAATCCTCTAACTCCCCAGTCTCTTCATCTTTAAAAGTAGATATTGAATGCTTATATTCTATGCTGTACTCAAAACAGTGCAGAAGCAGTCTATCGTGACTGTCTCCTCCGTACAAAGGATCGCCTACAATGGGGAAACCCAATATCGAGAGTTGGGCCCTGATTTGATGTCTTTTCCCCTGTTTAAGTTTGACTTCTATGAGTGAATATTTCGAGTGAGACTTGATCTCTTTGACTTTGATATTAACTTTTTCTCCATCCCTTTGAGCCTCTGTCATTTTTGAACCTCGTGAACCGGTGGGGCGAATATAATGCTCGTGCTCACCTTGCGGAACTCCTGCGGGAACTACGGCCCTATAGACTTTTTCCAAAGCTGAGTCAGAGTACTTTGTTCGTATACTTTCATAAGCCTCTTTCGTTTTAGCGTAGAGGATCAAACCACTTGTCTCATAGTCTAGCCTATAGAGAAGCCCTCTATCATAGCGATCTAAATTGAGAGCTAAATACTGCTGGATCCCCAAAGCATAAAAACCACTGAGAAGATTTTCAGTATCACTATAGCAATGAGGATGAGAGTGAATTTTAGCTGGCTTACTCAAAGCCAGGATATGGTCAGTCTCTCCTAGGATTTTTGGTTTTTTATCTCCTGTATAAAGAGGAGAGATTTTTAAATAGTTCATTAAGTCGATAGGAATTTTTAGCAACATTCTTGTATGTGCATCTTTACTCAGAAAACTTTTAGAAAAAGAATATTTTTTAAGTTGAGACTTTGTTGTACCAGTTAAATCGATGATGGCCAATTCAACCGAGTCATAGTCTGCTAATAAAGTGATCTCTACTTCGTGATTCATCGTTATTGAGAGCGAGCTCGTTTTCCTTCTGTACGAAGATCTCTTTTTCTGAGAACAAATTCAACTTTTTGATTGGTATCACCTTCCACTGCTCTTGAGTCACCATAAAAAAGAGTGGTTATTTTCTCAGGTCTCACCCCTCTTCGCATCAATGCCGTGGTCACTTCAGCAGCTCTCATTGAACTTAGTTGGTAGGCATCTACATCTTTATTCCCCTTAAGAGTCTCACCTTTTCCTGCATAACCTTCTACAAAAATGGTCCAGTCATTATCTTGCATCAAATTAATGACTTTTTGAAAAACTGGAATCACAGAGGCATTATTCATTTTTGTTGTACCAGCAGCAAAAGTAATTCGATCTTTAAGGCGAATTTTAACTCCTTCCTTCATTTGATAAACATTGACTGAGTCTTGCAAATCATAAGACTTAATCACTTTTTGCATCTGCTCTAGATCTTCATCAGATTCTCTGTTAATTTCTCTTTTATCTAAAATACCTTCTGTTGTTAGCAGGTCTATAGGAAATGGCTCCACTGGATCTTGTGATTCAATCATAGTGGGTGAATCATCAGGTGATTTACCTAATTGAATCGTCTCTCCAATTTTCATAGCGTTTCCAGCGAAAGCCTTTCTGATAGAACCAGCTACAGATAAAAATTTAGATTCATCTGTCTTACTCATAGCATAGAGGAGGACAAAAAATGTAAGTAAAAGTGTGACCAGATCTGAGAATGTGGCCATCCATGCGGGGGCTCCCGGTGGTGGACATTCTGGAACGGGTGGACACTCAGGACATTCGTTTTCTTCTTCCACTACAGATCCTCTTCAACATTTCTCTGTGATGGTGGGAGAAAGGAGTCTAGCTTTTCACGTATAACCCTTGGGTTTTCACCGGCTACGATTCCTAACACACCTGCAACTATAATATTCATAACAAGTGCTTCATTTTCTGAATAAAATTTTAATTTGTTTGCTACGGGAAGCATAAAAACGTTAGCAAGAACGGCACCGTAAAAGGTCGTCAAAATCGCAACCGCCATAGCTTTCCCTAATTCTTCAGGCCCTCCGGAGAGGTTTTGAAGCATGATAACAAGTCCGATAAGAGTTCCAATCATCCCAAAGGCAGGACCATCGTCCCCTACATTGGAAATAATATTGGCCCCTAATTTATGTCTTTCTGTGAGTGAATCAATTTCTAACTGTAAAATAGAAGTGATCACTTCAGGTGGTCTATTATCTGCAGCAAGAGTGACCGCTTTTTTAAGAAAGGGATCTTCAACTGGAACTTTCTCTAAGGCAAAAACGGATTCTCTTCTGGCCGTCTCAGCGAGTTGTTGAATTTCTTCAATCATTATTTTTGGATCTGTGGCAGTGTTAAAAATGGCTTTCATATAAATAGGTACAACCATTTTGACTTGAGCGAGGGGCCACTTAATAAATACAGCTGCAAGAACCCCTCCTCCTACAACTAAAATAGAGGCAACATCAATAAATGCTGCAATTGAGCCCCCTGCTAAAATTGAACCTAAAATAGCAGCGATGGCCAGCACTAAACCTATAATTGTAGCTATATCCATATAACTATCCCTTTGAAATTTAATTCCCTTGAATAAATATTCGGTAACTTACTGGACTAGCTTTAAATAAATGTATTGGAGTACATTTTTTTCCGAAGCCGAATGGTCAGTTAATTAGGCTGATTCATCAAAATCAATGCTCAAAAGGGTTTTGACTTCATCCTCAAATGATTTCTTGGAAACTCCACGGGCAGCTTTTTCCTCTATGAGTTTAAAAAAGATATTATCTTCATAACTGGCTGAGGTCATGATGCTCATAAGATGAGATAATTTAAGATTACAGTTATTCAATGTCTGAGAGGAAACCTTCTCAATATTTTGATCCATTTTATTCATCCAATTATTGATATGCATAATCGCCTCAATTTTATGGACAATCTTATGACAAATCAGAGACTCGACTAAGCTTTCTTGGCGGCAGAGAAAGTTTTCAACCAGTAAAAATTCTTCTTTGTGGATTTTCTTAGTGAATCTATTTTTTAGAGTGAATAAAAAGCTTTTTGCACTCTTGGTATAAAATAAAAAATCTTCTAAGGAGTCGACTTGCTTTCTCTCCCCTATAAGAAGAGATCTTACCATCGCCTTTACTCTTGGGTTCACAAGACTGTCATCTAAATCAAACCAAGCTTCTTTCAAACATTTGTAATCGGTAATGGCATTTATAAGTGGAAACATATAGACTTCATTTAATTCATTATAAAGAGCATTAAGATAATGATCGAATGAATGTTTCAGATGGCGCCATTTTTTAATGTCTCGATAAAAAATCCCTGAGTAGCGCTCAAGGTCACTGGTGATGAGTTCATGCTGAGTTTTTCGAGATAAATACTCCCAACTTTCTTGGTAGATATTATCTTTAAGTTCACTACTGCGCACAAAATAATCATAAGTAAGATTTCTATTGGTATCTACCCACCGCTCTCTATCAGCGAGGTTAATTTCATCTTCATAATTATCAGAAAGCTGTTTTTTAGAAGGAATAAAAATATTCTGTGTCTGAGGGGAAGAGATAAACTTCTCTAATTCATCTTCGATCGTCCCGGTGATATTATTATGATTTGCTTCCAGAACAAACATATCATCGATTTTTAACCAATGAGTAAATTTACTTTTTTTCGATTTAAAAGGATGAAAACATTGTGTCGTATCATCAGCTAGCTCTTGGTACTCCACAATAGCTGCCACCCGAAAGACATGAATGGATTGGAGATTTGTCATAATAAGATGAGTTTCTCTAAAGCTCTCTAACTGTTTTTTGATTTGCTCTAGGCTTTCTTCTTGCACTTGCCAGGGACGACCATGACCTTTAAAGAGGGGGAAATAAGCGTATTTTTTATCCCCTATTTGAGCTTTGAGTTTAAACATCAGCTCAGGTTCATCGACTTCATTCCAAGGCATAAAAAAATGTTGATCCACATTCTTTTTGAAAAGGGGATTTTGTGAAAAAGTATAAATATTAGAAACTCTTTCAAAAATTCTAGGCTTATGCCAGTAATGAGACATAGAGTGTCCTCGCTAATTGCTAGTCCATAGAATTTTGAATGATTTTAAAAGGCTAGACTATTATACCAGACCTTATCGCTCTGCGCAATAATTACTTTAGAACTAAATTTTATTTATCTAGCATCGTCTTATCGAGGTATTTCATCATGGCGGTCCTCAGATCGGCCATAGTGAAATCTTCTTGGTTGGCTTCATCAATGAAAAGCTCTTTTTTGATCAGCTCAACTGGAAATCCGACCATATTGGCAAATTCAGTTATATCAACTTTTTGTGTTTCTAATGCTTCACTCATCTCATCTTCTCCTTGAATACAAAACTTTCCTTCCATGAAAGCTTGATTAAACCTGTGTGTGTCTATGACATTGAGCATATCTATTAAGAAAAAAACCTGTCAAACATGGTTTTAAAATGTAAGTTTTTATTATTTTTTCAA
This sequence comes from Halobacteriovoraceae bacterium, assembly GCA_002713145.1. Classification (GTDB taxonomy): domain Bacteria; phylum Bdellovibrionota; class Bacteriovoracia; order Bacteriovoracales; family Bacteriovoracaceae. The sequence continues at coordinate 88,890 of PAVS01000014.1, read as the reverse complement.
AAGACTCATAAAACTTTTTAATTTTTTCTGCATTTCTTCAAATTCTTCTTGAGCAGAGCTCTCCAGGGTGATCCCCCCACCTGATCCATATTTGAGTTCACGAATATCCAGCTCCACTTCAGCTGATCTAATATTGATAGAGCTCGTTTTTAATTTCTTATACATCAAAAGCGTTGAGCCACAGTAAAAACCCCGCTTATATTTCTCTATATTTTTGATGTAGGTGAGCACTCTTTTCTTAGGAGCTCCTGTAATACTTCCTCCAGGGAATAAATGCAGGATGATTTCATCCATATAAGTCGTCTCGTCTATTTTTGATTTCAGAGCAGAAAATTGATGAATGAGTCCTGGGACATGGAGAGGGTATTTATCAAACATTGCATAAGTGGGATTGCGAGTGAGTTTAGTTAAGTCATGACTTATTAAATCAGAGATCATAAAGAGTTCAGCTTGATTTTTTTTGGAGGCGATAAGCTCCTGCCAAATCTCATCTCTTTGACTTTCATCACTGACAGGTAGAGTTCCTTTAATAGGAAAAGAAAGGACTTCCCATTGATTCTTTTTTTCTCTTAATTGAAATAAGCACTCAGGAGAATTACTTAAAAATAATTTCCCCAAACTGTCGCAATAAGTAGCCGCAGCATAAGCCCCCAACTGCATTTGGTTTTTCCAAAGAAGCCTCATGATTTCTTGGGCGCTAAGGTCTTCTGAGTATTTGAAATAAAAAGGAGACGTGAGATTTACTTGATAACAGTTCCCTGCGAGTAAGTGATCATAAACTTGTTTGAATTTTTCTTCGTATTCTTCAAAAGAAGAAAAACTCACATTTTCAAAATGAAAAGAGTTATGGCTCTCTGTAAAGAGTTTTCTTTTTTTAACTTCTTCATATTCAAACATAAGAGCGAGTGGAGTTTGCTCATCCACAAGATCAAAAAGCCCCTGACATAAATAGCCAAACTCAAAAAAGAAATGGAATACAATGGGCTTTTCAAGATAAGACGATACCGAATAACGGCGCAATGTCTTAAGAATATGAGTCCACCCTATCTTCTCTTTTTTTCCCGTAAGTAAATTTATGCGGAAGTTTTTAAAATAATAAAAAGCTTGGGAAGGATCATGACAATAAAGTTCTTTATGCTCAGCTTGCAAATAAAATGAGCTAAAACTTTCATTGATCATTTTAACATCTATTGATTAGCGGAAGGGTCAAACTGAAGCGGAGCAAATTTCGTTTGAGCTGCAATCCAAGCCAGCTTAGTGGTTCCTGGTTCTCCGGCACGGTTTTTGGCCACAATTATTTCTGCCACTCCCCTCTCAGGTGTATTTTCGTCGTAATAATCTTCCCGATGGATAAGCATAACAACATCGGCATCTTGCTCGATCGATCCAGACTCTCTCAGGTCTTGCAGTTGGGGTCTGCGATCTGTTCTTGATGTTGCGGAACGGTTAAGCTGAGAAAGGGCGATGATAGGACACTTCAATTCTTTTGCCAGTTCTTTAATCCCTCTTGAAATTTCAGCAATCTCTTGCTCCCTTGAACTCTTCTTCACATGGGGCTGCATCAGCTGAAGATAATCAATTACAATTAAGCCGAGACCTTGTTCTGTTTTTACTTTTCGAGCTTGTGATTTGATATCAAGTAGATTTGTTCCCGCACTATCATTAATAAAAATGGGGTGCTTGGATAACTCTTGCACGGCAAAACCGAGATTACGAAGGTCCGTATCGGTGTAATCATTGGTTCTAATCTTACGAGAATCGATATTAGCTTCACTCGATAGAATACGTCCCGATAATTCCGGTGCGAGCATCTCGTAAGAATAAATCATGGCCGGAAGCCCAGAGCGCTTGACTGAGTTCACAGCAATATTGAGTACGAAAGCAGTTTTCCCCATCCCCGGACGAGCAGCGATAATAATCATCTGTCCTGCTTGCATTCCAAGAAGTCTTTGATCAAGTTGATCAAAGCCAGTAGAAAGACCAAGGATTTCTCCTTCTTCTCTTTTTCCTTCTTCAAGACGCTTCAAGTTTTCTTTTAAAGATTCTTTCAGAGTAACGACAAAGTTAGTTTTACTTTTACTTGCAAGATTAAAAAAGCTTGATTCCACATCATCAATAAACTCTTCTACATCCCCAATAAAATTCATTCCTTGATCAGTGATTCGCATAGAGGTCCGAACAATGTTTCGGAGGATGGATTTATTTTTTATGATTTTTCCATAATGGTAGATATTGGCAGAACTGGCCGTATCTTCGATCAACTCTAAAACAGCAGACTGTCCACCTACGGCTTCAAGCTTTCCATTGTCAGTCAGCTTTGAGCAGATACTGACTAAATCAAATGGCTTACTATCGGAGGCTAGCTCAAAGATTCCCTTGAAGATAATTCCATAGCTTGGATGGTAGAAATCTCCCTCTTCAATACCAAGATCAACCACCTCATCAAATGATCTATTATCCACAAGTAAACAGCCAATAAAGGCTTTTTCTGCTAATAAATCGTGAGGAAGTTCTCTATTTGAAGTCATATTCATCCTTAAAAAAAAATCTAGTCCCCTCATAAGAGAAGACTAGATCGGTATAAACTTATGCTTGTTCAGTTGTTTCTTCTGAAGAACCTTCTTCAGTTTCAGCAGTTGCTTCTTCAGCAGCTTTCGCTTCTTTAGCTTTAGCTTTCTTCTCTGCAGCAGCTTGCTTTTTTTGTTGCTCTTCAACCTGCTTTGGATCCATTTCAACATTAACAGTAAAGCTTGCCTCTACATCGCTGAAAAGTTTCGCAACAACTTCAAACTCTCCCAGAGTTTTAATGGGAGTTGGGATATGAATCACTCTTCTTTCAATAACGATGTTTTGCTTTTCCAACTCTTTAGCAATTTCAGTATTTGTTACTGTACCAAATAGTCTTCCGTTTCCACCGATTTTTTTGAAAACAGTTATTTTCATCCCATCAAGTTCTTTTTTCATAGCTTGAGCAGCTGCTTTTTCTTCTTCAATTCTTTTCGCAAGCATTTTTTGATAATCTGCCATTTGCTTAGAATTTCCTTCATCAGCAAGCTTTGCCATTCTTTTAGGAATAAGAAAGTTACGAGCATATCCTTCAGAAACATTTACGATTTCACCAATATTTCCTAATGCCTTTACCCTTTCTGTTAGTATTACTTTCATATTTTTCTCCTTAATTATTATTGTTTTTTCTTTTGAAAAACTTTCTAAAATTAACGAACATATCAAAAACACCAATAAGCGCTATAAGTTGATAAGCCGTTAACAAGGTTAAAACGATTAAAATTGATCTTAAAAAACCAGTGATCCTTACATAGTCGAGAAACTCTAAATATATTCCAATACCATGGAAAAAATAGAACACACCCAAGACCATTAATAAGAAATAACCTAGATCAACAACGTTTTGACCAATCTGTCCACCAAGAACAACCATGACTAAACCAAGTATGACTCCAAAAATAAATTTTTCAGGCACTTTAAACTTCAACAATGATTTCTCAGAATACCCTGCTTTTTGAGGGGCAAGAATTCTTCTGAAGAGCAACATTAAATACATATTAATCCATGTCAGTGCATAAATACCCACGATAAAGTATCCAGGCCCTGTGGTAATAATCTTATTAACCAGAATCTCTGGTTGTTTAATCAAAGTTTCAATTTCTTGAGCACCTTCATAATTTGTCTTTTTTACTTCCGCGAGTGAGCCTTCCAATGTTTTTGAAAACTCCTGTACATGTCCCAGAACAAACTCATGTAAGCTTAAATTTTGAGACGCTAAATAACCCCAAAGACAAAGCCCTATGAAAGCAATAATTAATCCTCCGACCCAAAGAACTCCTCGAATAGGATGGAGTTTTCTATGGATAATTTCAGAGAGAGAAACACCTACAATCATATAGAGCATGAAAAAATATCCAAAAGATAAATTTCCAACAGTCATATCGCTACTTAACTTTTGTATAATTGTAAAAAACACAGCACTGGCCACGAGAGCAAGGCCAATGGCCATACCTCTACCAAAAAGAAGAGACGAAATCCCCACAGGCAGCGGTGTAAAAACGGACAAAAAGCCACTTAAACAAAAAAGAATGGAGAGAACTCCCATAAAAAAGAGTCTTCCAATACTAGTTTGAAATTTTGGAGTTGGCCCAGTTTGGTTCACAGTTTATTATCTTGCTGTTTGATTAGACATATAACTGATAAGACCCATACAACGTCCACGCTTTATCGCTGTTGTGGCCATTCTTTGGTACTTAGGTCTAAGACCAGTCACACGAGCTGGAGAAATTTTTCCAAACTCATTTACAAGCCAAGAATAAGTACTAGGGTCTTTCCAATCGGGAGATGTTTTTTTCGCTGAAAACCAACAAGACTTTCTCTTAGAGAAAATTTTCTTTTCTTTTTCAGTGTCCATACCTGATTCTCCAGAATCATGGTTAGGGTTTTTGTAAGCTTTAACAATAGCTTCTTGATCACGATCTAAACCTAGATTAACAACCATGAATTTAAGAGCATCTTCAGAGATTCTCATTCTTCTTTCAATTTCTTGGTTTGATGTTCCGTCAGACTTATACATAACGTAGAAGTATTGACCTTTTCTTGTTCCGTTTTGAGTCGGTTGAGCAAAAGACTTCACTCCCCAACTATCTTCAACAAGGACTTCACCGTTAACACTTGCAACGGCATCTTTGACAGCTTGAGCGAGAGTCGTTTGAACTTGCTCATTAGCTTCTGTGCGCAACACGTACGCGAGTTCATAAATCATATTTTCTCCTGGGTTATAATTAAGCCCCGCTGAGCGGAGCGAGTTAAAATACTGATTTTAAAAATGTAGAATCTTTTAACACATCGAAAAATGAATGCAAACCAAATATAAAAAACAAAAATTTGCAGTGCATTAAGAGCTTGATTTTTTGTTCAACTCCCCTCATCATTAAATGATGCGAACCCTGATAAGCTTTATTCTCATGCTCTGGTTAAAATTACTAGCAAAATGCTTCTACACTCTTAAGTTGGAATGGATTGGACCGATCAAAAATGATTTTTCTCAAATTCGTCTTATCATTTTCTTAAATCATACTTCACTCTATGAACCCATTTATGCGGATGCTGCCCCGGTAAGCTTTCTCTATCAAATGGCGAAAAAGATGGTGGCCCCCGCTGCTGATGTCACCATGAACCGTCCACTCGTTGGGCTATTTTTTAAATTGCTGGGCCCCAAGTTTGTGCCTATCACCCGAAAAAGAGATAAAACCTGGTTTCATTTTTTAAAACTTATTAAAGAGAGACATATCATTCTCATCTTACCGGAAGGCCGAATGATGCGCGGAAATGGTTTAGACAAGCATGGAAAACCAATGGATGTTCGTTCTGGAGTAGCAGAAATTTTAGAACAAATGGACGATGGTCGAGTCATGATTGCCTACTCGGGAGGCCTTCATCATGTGCAACATCCAGGTCAGTTCTTCCCCAGAGTCTTTAAAAAGATCGCTATGAATATAGAAATTATGGAGATCTCCGCTTATAAAAATCAGTTCGAACAAACCACGGGAATACCTTTTAGAAAAGCTGTTGTCGCCGACCTCAATCATAGACTGAAAACGAATTGCCCTAAACTTTAACAAATAATTTTGGTGGTGGGCTTTAGCCCCCACCTTTTTAACATTTGATAAGTTACTGAAATCAATCAATACACAAGAAAAACGGTCAATATAATTTCATCTTAACCGATAATTTAGGTATGAAATTACTGACCCTACTTACGACTCTTATTTTAACTCAACTTGTTCACGCAGATACTTACTCAAACTTGAAATCGAAGGTGAATTTCTTTGAGAACTCTGTCATTAAGGAGTTTAGCTTTAGCGTGCCTAGAGAACATAGAAATTCATTTAATCCTAAACACCAAATTAAATATGGTCAGCTGTTAGAAGATAAGTTTCTTGAGCAAAAAAAAGTTTTTTATACTGCCGAGAACGGACTTTTTGAAATAGAGCAATCTTTAGAAAAGAAAGTTTTTAAAGGTGAGCTCACTCCAGAGCAAGCAGATAAACTTCTGACCAGTGTTGAATATGCCAGACGAATCATTCTCAATACGAGAAAAGATGAAGTGAATAAACGTTACGAGGAATTTAAAGAAAAGCTTACAGCAAAGCCAACTCTGACAGCTTTCTACAAAAAACTAGAAAGCGCTGAGCTTCCTGGCCGTTGCCAACTGCTCAATCCTAAAATAAATGAATCCACTCAATCCGTAGAATTTTTAATCAGAGGAGTCGATACGAAGGGCAAAGAAGTTGAGACCCGCTATAGCGTTAGTAAAGATCAAATTGAAAATGGTTATCTCTCTACTCGCTATGACAGTGGAAATCATCTCGGCGTAAAACAGAAAGTCATTATTAATTATTTTACAACTCTTGAAGATGAGTCCACTCAGAGATTTTCATTATTTGAGAATAAAAAAGGTGAATTTTATCATGCAGAGTTTTTTCACGATCAAGTGTATGAGCCGTGGTTTAATCTCTTAGGCTTTTTTGACTTTGGATCAAATACCACAGATAAACAAATTATCTGTCATGAAAAAGGTCGCTACCCTGTGTCCTTAAGTGCAAGAGAGACATCCCAAGACTAATTTTCTTGAACAAAGATTTCGTATTGTTCTACATGATAAGAGTTGTCTGCTCTGATACCTAGTTGTTTTCCATAACGTTCTTCCAGTGATTCGATCACTTCAAAATCATCGCTAGTGAGGTTGGCACAGACTTCAGGATGAGCAAAAACAGATATCTTTCCTGCTTTATTTTTTTTCATAAATTTAGGCAACTCTCTTAAAATCTCATAACAAACCGTTTCTACTGTTTTCACTCTTCCGGTGCCTTCACAGTACTGACATGGCTCACACATAATGCGAGAAAGTGTATCTCTGGTTCTCTTTCTCGTCATCTCAACCAGTCCAAGTCCAGAAATAGGCAAAACATTTGTTTTGGCGCGATCTTTTTTAAGCGCTTCCAAAAGTGCGCTATAGACTTGCTCGCGATGCTCTTCTTTTTCCATATCAATGAAATCTATAATGATAATCCCACCGCAGTTTCTCACTCTTAATTGATAAGCAATCTCTTTGACCGCTTCTAAATTTGTTTTAAAAATGGTCTCTTCTAAACTTCTTTTACCGACAAATTTCCCCGTGTTCACATCAATAGAAACAAGAGCTTCCGTTTGATCAATATTGAGGGCTCCCCCAGATTTAAGATAGACTTTATTGCTTAACGCCCGCTCTATTTCCACATTGATATTAAAGTATTCAAATATAGGCTGCCCCTTATCATAAAGCTGGGTCTTTCCTGAGAAGTTAGGAAGATAGCGGTTCACAAATTTATCCACCATCTTTAAATTATTTTTATTATCAACAATGATTTTGGTGACATCTTCATCTGTAATATCTCTCAGAGACCTTTGAATAAAATTTAAATCTTGATAAATGAGGCTGGGAGCTTTGCGCTTTTCTACAATCTTACCAGCGTCTTTCCAAATTTTGACAAGAAAATTGTAATCATTTTTTAAGGTTTTATGGGACTGACCTTCAGCTACGGTTCTTGCGATAATTCCTTTACCATCGGGACGAATAGACTCAAGAATTCCCATAAGCCTTTCTCTTTCCTCTTCCTCTTCAATTCGTCTTGAGACACCAACGTGCTCAATCAGAGGCATATAAACCACATGTCTTCCGGCCAAGGTGATATGTCTGGTGACTCGCGGCCCTTTGGTGGCAATAGGCTCCTTTGCGATCTGCACTACGATTTCATCACCCTCTTTAATAACATCTTGGATTTTAATATCAGGTCTGTATTTTAAATCCACCGTATCAGATAAAGTGCTAAATTCATCAGGAATCGTCTGCCCCATTTTCGCTTGACTGATCTTCTCTGCTTTTTCTTTTTCTTCTTTTTCGGCCAATCTTTTGGCCATATCCCTTTGCTCTTCTAAAGTTGGAATATACGCATCATCTACGTAAAGAAAGGCGGCTCGCTCATGACCGATATCAATAAAAGCCGACTGCATTCCAGGTAAAACCCTTAAAACGCGTCCTAAATAAATATTTCCAACAGAGGGGTGTTGAGTATTGGGTGATGAACGATCGATTAGAAAATCTAATATATCACCGTTTTCAATCAGCACGACTCGACTCTCATTATGAGTCTGGCTGATGACCAGTTCTTTTGCCATGAATGTCTTACCTTAAGTTTAAATTAATACCCAATTAGTTTAGCGTTAAAAACTCATGAATTAAAGACGCGGAGGTAACTGCCTGCTAAACTAACACCATGAGTTCACAATTTATTAGCAGTAAAAAATACGATTACCCATTGATTGTATTTAGCCCCCTCATAGGCTTTATCTTGGTCCTCGCCTTCTCTTCCCCTAGGACACCGGATCAATCTCAAATCTTAGACTATAACTCTCCAGTTTGGTTAATCCTGCTGGCCAATGTCTTTATACTTGCACACCTCACTATTGGTTTCACTCGCAGTCACCTCAACCGGGATGTGTATAAGCGTTTTCCCTTGCGCTTTACCGTGATTCCCCTATTTATTGTTCTGCTCTTTTTATTTCAAAATAATATTTATCTCATCGCTTTTGCTTTCACTCCCATTTGGGATGAAATTCATTCTTTTATGCAAACTTTTGGCTTTGGCCGGATCTATGATGCGAAAGCCGGAAATCCTCCGAAAGTAGGGAGAAGATTTGATATTATTTTATGCTTCGTGCTTGAGTTCTACCCTCATATTGTGAGGCTCACCACTCTTGATCTCAAAGAGATGACGAGGGCGATTGAATACTCAGATTATATCAGCATAGACTGGGTGTTTCGGATGGTGCAACATACCACCCTTCCGCTCACACTTTTAGGTGTCGCCTATATCCTTTTTTATATTGGATATTATATCCGTTTGTTTAAAAAGACCGGCTACCTTCCCTCTCGAAATAAGATGATACTGTTTACCCTCACTGGCTTTGTTAACGTCGTGGCCGTGACCTACTACACTTTAGTAGAAGCACTGATCATTAATAATATTTATCACTCGATTCAGTACTACGGAATCATTTGGTATTCAGAAGGAAAGAATTTAAATAAGATTTTTAAAAAAGCCAGTCCTTGGTTTTTACTCATCTCCCTTTGTTTTATTTCTCTCATTCTAGGAGCCACAAGATATAAAACTGAAACTCTTCCCATTTGGGGCGCGTTCTGGCTCACCTGTTCCCTCATACATTTTTGGTATGATGGTTTTATGTGGTCGGTTCGAAAAAATCAGGCGGTGTAAGATTTAAATCAACAACCCAGCAATCGCCGCGGTCATAAAACAAGCCAGGGTTCCGCCGATGAGAGATTTAATTCCTAGTCTGGCCAAATCTTGTCTGCGATTAGGCGCGATTCCACCGATTCCTCCGAGCTGAATGGCAATAGAAGAAAAGTTAGCAAAACCACAAAGGGCGTACGTGGCTATGGTTTTACTACGCTCACTAATTGTTCCGGCTTCAATAGCCTGTTGTAAATCAAGGTATGCTACAAATTCATTCAGAACAGTTTTCTTACCCAGCATAACTCCAACGGCAAAACAATCATCAAGGGAGACACCTAGAAGAAAAGCGAAAGGATAAAAAAGATAACCCATGATCAGTTCAATACTCAGCTGTGGGAATCCAAACCATCCCCCAACTCCACCAAGAATTCCGTTGGCCATGGCCACCAGTGCGATAAAAGCGAGTAACATCGCTCCAACATTAAGGGCAAGAGTGAGTCCTTCGGCCGCTCCACCAGCAGCGGCGTCAATAATATTGGCATGAGTTTTAGGAAGATCGACTTTCACCATCCCCTCAGTTTGAGAGGTTTCTGTTTCAGGCACCATCAGTTTCGCAATGGCAAGGGCAGCTGGTGCTGACATAACAGAAGCAGCAAGTAAGTGACCAGCATCCACGCCCATTCCGACGTATGCTGCAAGCACTCCCCCTGCAACAGTGGCCATCCCTCCTGTCATCAGCGCCATGAGCTCCGAGCGAGTCATGCCATCAACAAAAGGTTTTATAACGAGAGGAGCTTCCGTTTGCCCAACAAATATATTCGCCGCAGCTGAAAGTGATTCCGCTCCACTTGTTCCCATGGTTTTCATCATTATTTTTGCGGTCCACTCAACAATCTTTTGCATAATACCAATATGGTACATTACACTCATCAGCGAGCTCATAAAGATAATCGTAGGGAGAACCATTGTCGCAAAAATCCAACCAAACTTTGCTGGCTTGGTTAAGTCACCAAATACAAAACGAGAGCCCTCGTTAGTGAAAGCAAGAATGGCATTGAATGCATCTTTGGCTTCACTAAAAATCATATTCCCAAAATCAGTTTTTAAAATAAGAACAGCAAAGAGAGCTTGAAGAAAAATCCCCACAAGTACCGTCTTCCATTTAATATGCTTTCGAGACGTACTCAATCCGTAGGCAATTGCAACCATAACCAATAAGCCAACGAGGGACATGATTTTTTCCATTTATTTCTCCGATTATATGTGTCGTACTTTCTTGTATTATTTAAAGTGTAGAAATTCAATCAAAGAAATATTCTTTGTAAATTTTTTGGAAGCTAGTAGCGAAATGACACCGCAAAACTGTAGGGACTGATCTCTTTGGGATGAGTATCAATGGCCACTTGTTGCGTATGCCATCTAGCTCTCTCTCGAGTATCAAAACGCAGAGAAGCTTGCTCATCTTCATAAAGCATAGTTTGCGTTCGATTAGCTTGACTAAAAGCGACATAAGCTACCCCCGCTATAATTCCGAGTGAAGCACCCACAACAATATTTCTAGTATGCTCTTTTGGCTCTTCTACAAAGGAGAGAGTCGATAATCCCAGCACTGCACCAGCAAGTCCCCCAGCAATAACCATCATAAGATCACTTTTAGTGTCTTTAACCAGTCCATCTAAGTCTTCGTTGTTCTGAGCGTAAGAGCTTTGCCCGGCCAGTAGGCTGATTAAAACAATGGATATGATCCATGGAGAGAGTGTGATTTTTACATTCCTCATATTTGTCCTCTAGAAAAAAGTGAAAACTCATTTTCAAGCTAAGTAATTATTAATATGATAAATTCTACATTCGAATTAGGCAATTTTATTAAGGCTCTATATGACGCAGTATAGTATGTACAATATATTAGAAAAAAAGAAACACCGACAGGCGCTTCAAGATGATGAAATCCAATTTGTGATTCAAGAGATGATGGATGACACCATCAAAGACTATCAAATTGCAGCCTTTCTTATGGCCTGTTATTGTCAAGGCATGGATGACGCAGAAACCGCAGCGCTTACCGATGCCATGCTCTACTCCGGAAAGACATTAAGTTTTAGCGAAAAGAATATTGTGGATAAACACTCCACCGGAGGAATTGGGGATAAGACCTCTTTCATACTGGCCCCTATTGCCAGTGCCTGTGGTGTTAAAGTTCCCATGATTGCAGGACGAGGACTAGGATTTACCGGAGGAACTGTTGATAAAGTCGAAGCCATTCCTGGCTTTAATACTGACCTGACTCTTGAGCAATTTGAAAAAAGGCTTATAGAAAACAATATTGTTCTTATGGGACAAACTGATGAAATTGCCCCTGCAGATAAAAAAATCTATGCGCTCAGAGATGTCACCGCAACCATTGATTCCATTCCACTGATTACCGCATCAATTATGAGTAAAAAACTTGCGGAAGGAGCTAACGGGATCGTTCTAGATATTAAAGTTGGTAATGGGGCTTTTATGCGTGATATGGAGCAGGCGTCAGAGCTTGCCAAAAGTATTAATGCCACCGCCAAAAGATTTAAGAAAAAGTCGGCTTGCTTACTCACTAATATGTCTCAGCCCCTGGGGCAAGCAGTAGGCCATAGCTTAGAGATTATTGAATGCATTGAAACTCTCAAAGGAAAAGGTCCTAAAGATCTCACTGAAATTTCAGTTGAATTGGCAGCTCATATGATTGTGCTCGCAGAAGTATGCGAGAGTATCGATCAGGCGAGAGATATGGCCACTCAAGCTATTGCCAACGGAAGTGCTTTGCAAGAGTTCAAAAAACTCATTGCGGCTCAAGAAGGCAATGACCAAGTTGTAGAAAATTACGATCTTCTCCCTCTGGCCAGTGAAAAGACTCAAGTGCTGGCTTCCCAAGATGGCACGATACATGAATTTGTGACAGATCAAATTGGATTTCAATGCACAGAACTGGGCGGAGGTCGAAAAGTAAAGTCGGATAAAATTGATTATGGAGTTGGTTTTATTTTTCATAAAAAACTTGGAGAACAAGTCAAAAAAGGTGAAGAGCTTCTCACCATTTATCATAATAAAGATCAACAAGATCTCGTTGCGAAGATTTCAGAGCGTATGTCTTATGAGTATGTGACTGTTAAAAAAGAGCCCCTGGAAATGCCACAAACGATCTACAAAGTTATTCATTAAAGGAAAATATGTTTTCAAAAGCAAAAGAAGCGACTCAATTTATAAGCAAACATATGGATGGTTTTCAACCTGAATTGGCCATGATTCTAGGATCTGGTCTAGGAGACTTTGCCGGCCATGTCGAAAACCCAAAAACAATTTCTTATGAAGACATCCCCCACTTTCATAAAACCTCAGTGGTGGGTCATGCAGGCAAACTTGTTTATGGAGAACTAAAAGGAAAAAAAGTTCTTATTTTTCAAGGTCGCTTTCACGCCTACGAAGGTCATGACTGGGAAATAGTTTGCCTGCCTACTAGAGTCAGTGCTCTTATTGGAGCTAAAAGCTTATTGGTAACCAATGCAGCCGGAGGAATCAATCAAAACTTTTCTCCAGCAGATTTAGTTCTTATCAAAGATCATATTAATTTAACGGGAGGAAATCCTCTTATTGGCCATAATGAAGTGGGTCCTCGCTTTCCCGATATGAGTGAAGCTTATAACCATAAACTTAACCTTGTGCTTGAAGAAAGTGCCAAAGCTATAGATGTAGACTTAAAAGCTGGAGTTTATGCTGGCTTTTTAGGACCGACCTATGAAACACCAGCAGAAGTACAAATGGCAAAAATCATGGGAGCGGATATGGTCGGAATGAGCACAGTTCCAGAAGTCATTGCTGCGAACCATGTTGGGATCAATGTGTGTGGAGTTTCATGTATAACAAATTTAGCAGCGGGAATAAACTCAGAGAAACTAGACCATTCTGAAGTTAAAGAAGTGGCTAACCAGGCCATGCAAAAATTTAGCAAACTTGTTCTCGAATTTGTTTCAAGGGTAAGCCATGAGTGAGTTAAGCCCCGAAGAAATTGTTAATGATCTCTCTTTTTGTATCATCGACTTAGAAACAACTGGGGGAAACTACAAAAAAGATAAAATCATTGAGATTGGAATGGTTAAGCTTCGTGCTAATAAAATAGAGGGTGAAAAAAGTTTTCTCATTAACCCAGAGATGCAGATTCCTGACTTTATTCAAAAGCTAACCAATATCAGCCAAAAAGATGTGAAAGATGCTCCAAAGATTGAAGCGGTTATTGATGAAGTCATCGACTTTATCGGGGATGATATTATCGTGGCCCATAACACTTCCTTTGATGTGCCTTTTCTCAATGGAATTCTTAAAACTCTAGATCGAGATGAATTGGAAAATAAGGTGATATGCACCAATGTTATGACCAAGCATCTTATACCAGAAATCTTAAACTCAAACTTAAACTATATGAGTAAACTTTTTAAGATCTCTCATTCAAAAGCTCACCGTGCCCATGATGATGCCCTGGCCACAGCTGAGTTATTAAAAATTTACCTAGATATCTTTAAAGAAAAAGGGATTAAAAAAGTTAATCAACTTTATTATCCACGCAATAAATTTGAGCTCGACCGGATTCATTTCGATCAAGAAACTCAAGTCGACTCTATTATCGATCTTATTCAGAAGCAAAAGTCTTCCATGCTGATCACCGTCAAGGGAACCAGAGGACTAATCCTCGCAGTTCTTCCCATTCAGGACCCTCATGATGAAGGACAATTTGTAAAAAAGATTCTTGATAAACTTCCCTGGAAAATAGTGACTGTGAGGTTGATTAAACCTCTATTGGAAGGTCTCTTCCAATTTAATAATCATTTTCTAAAGTATCCAGAGGAAATACGTTTTGAAATTTTAAATTATCTTAAAGATAGATATAAAGTGGAAAAAGTAACACAGAAACTTGAACAACTTGATTTTATCTTGGCCCATCACCTTATTGAAGATCAAGTCATGGCCTATTCTTTTCTCAGTTTAAATACCAATAAAAAGGCGTTATTTAAGATACCTGCTCAAAAGAAAAAGCTTATTCAGTATTTAAATTCACAAGTGAATCGTTTTGAAGGGAATCAAAAAGGAAAAAGAAAAGTTCTCCTTCACCCTGAAGTGATCCCTCTGATAGAGTCTTATTTGGAGCTTAATCGTAATGAGCAAAGACATCTCTATATTAATAGGAAAGACGTCAAAAAGAATAAAGATTCAACCATGAAAATGGTGGAGTCATTTGTGGCAGCTTACCAAAATGATTCCAACTTCCCTACTGATCATTTGTAAAAAGAAAAGTTAAATATTTCTTTTGTATTTTTAGTGAAAGTTGAGAGATCCCCATAAGGTGTTTGACCAGTTTTGAATCTAGAGTTTTTTGTAAAAACTCGACTTCAAAAGGAAACTGCAAAACGAGCTCACCACTGCGGCTCTCCATCTGTATCTCAAATTGGCTTAATGAGCTTCCTTGAATAAGTTTGTGATGAGAAATATAAGTTAAAAGCTCTCCCAATACCAAATAGTTAATCATCGTAAAAATATTATGATTCATTTTCACTTTAAAGTTCTTATTCCCAATATTGACGACTTTGAGATTTAAATTATTCTCCACTAGTCTAAACCTCGTCATCTCTATCGCCTGCATAAGACTCTCCGCTGGGTCCACAAGACTTGTCTGTTGATCTTTTTTTAAATTCGAGAACCCGAGAAAAAGATCCACAAGTTTCTTACATCTAAAAACTCCCTTTTTCATCTCTAAGAACTCAGCTCTAACTTCATCGTTTTCACAGTCGAGCAATAAATAATCAAGAGCCGCCAATATTCCTGCTAGAGGGTTATTAATTTCATGGGCAATGGAAGAGCTAATAATACCTAATTCATGGCCTGAAGGTTTTTTATTATTTTGTAAAAAATTGGTGAGAGGAAGTAAGAGATAGAGAGACATCGCCTGATCAGAGATTTTCACACATTTATAAAGTTTTTGTTCCAGTTCAAATTGAGGTAAAGTTGCATACTCTTCACAGCGAGAGCTGGTTAAGTTTAACTTCAAAAAGCTATTATTTGATATGACCAAATGTGAGTGCTCATCAAAATAGGCCATGGGATAAGTTATTTCCGAGAAAAGTTGCTCAAACATCAATTTCACATCTCGTGATTCTTCTAGTTGAGAGAAACGTGAATGATTCTGATAAAGCATGAGCCAAAGGACACGCCCAACACTTGTCTCTTTCATAGAGACGATTTCCAATAATTGCTCATCTCGATCATAAATATAAAGTGTCTCTGCCCCAAGAGGATCCCTTTGGCCTCTGAACTTTCTCACTTGAACATCTTGTGAACGGAGCCAATCATGCGTAGCAAGTGTTTCACAAAAATTCTCATGAGCCTCAGTGTAGAGTTCCTGCTCTAATTGGGCGAGCTCTCTCCAGCTATCTTCGCCTATTTTTGAGTAACGAATGGCCCTCGCACCGGTGAGGGTCTCAAAAGATTGCTGAAATAAAGAATTTAAGATTTGTCGTATATAAGGCACGTAGAGAGCAAGCACATTTAAAAACTCTCTTTCGAGTTGCTCAGTGTTTGTCACAATAACACCTGATTTTGCTTCTTCTTTTGAATTAAAGAGATCGAGATTGGAATCTTCAATTCTAATCACAAAGCTGAGTTGATGTGATTGATCATGAGACTCTTCTGATGACAAAATAGCAAGAACGGGAATATCTTCAATAGCAATATCATCTCGATTTTCTATACAAAAGACAGATTCTTTTTCTAAGTAGCTATTGATTTGCCCGAGCATTGACTTATATTTTTGTTGCACTTGAGGGCTGATATAGACATACATACTTTTATTCTAGGACAAAGTGTTTTTTGGATTCTTCGACTAAAGTAAACCCATCAACCCAGCTGTCGTTAATTTTTACTCCCCAGTGAAGGTGTGGACCAGAGACTCTTCCGGTACGTCCTGCAAGAGCGACAATATCCCCGGCAGCAACAATATCCCCAGGCTTAACTAGAATTTTAGAAAGATGCATATATACAGTATAGATATCAAGTCCGTGATCAATAATGACCAACTTTCCTGAAAAAAAGAAATCTCCTACAAAACTCACTCGACCTCTATTGGTCGCAGGAATCTTGACACCTACTCCAGCACGAAGGTCATTCCCCAAATGCTGTGATTTCTTTTTATCATTGAAAATTCTCTGGTTTCCATAGTAGCTAGTGATTTTACTTTTTAGTGGTATTTTGAATGGAGTTAAAAATAAAAAGTGATCTGCTGAATCCTGATACAGAGTTTTTTTCACCTCCATCTCTTTCAGTACACGCTCAAGATCTTTTTTATTCAGATCAACCTTTCGCTTCGGTACATTTAATGATTCTCTTGGATAATTATATTCACGCACATTAACGTTTAAAACATGCTGCCCCTCAAAAAAACATTTTGCAAGATAGGGATCACTAAAATAAGATTCAGCAAAATAAAATCTAAAGACTCGATTTTTAACCTGGCCTCTAAATTTTCGCTTCTTTTCTTTTTTGGGAGTGTCGCAAAGAATTTCAGCGACTCCATCTGCTTTATCAGTCGCAAACTGAATAAACTTTACTTTTCCATTATAAATATCAACATTTTTCAGCTGATAATTAAAGGCAGGGGGTGCTGGCGTGGCCGGCTGTTCTTTACGCTCCAACGGTTTTATTTGAGTACAGGAAACCATAAGCAGAATTAGAAAAACTTTCATTTTAATCCTTTTTAAAGACTTCTCTTACTCCATCTTTAAAATGAACAGAGAGTGAAGTATCACTCTCAAGTTTATCAAAGTTTTTACTACTCGTTAACACTTGATTTTCTTCTGTTGTGATCATAGTGTAGCCTCTTGCAAGGACTCTGTAAGGAGAGATATTGTCTAAAACGGCTTTAAACAAATGAATCTTTTCTCTTTCACCTTGCTCTTTTTTCACTATCGCCCTCAGCATTCGTTCTTGGAGGTCATCTAATTCTTGATGATATTGGTTTAAACCAATGGCATCAATTTTATCCACCAATGAAGCGGATTTAAGACGATATTTATAGTCTGAAAAAAGTTCTTTGAGATGGGAAATGCTATTTTTAGGGTTAAGATTGACCATTAAATGGCTGAGTTGAGATTTAACCTCTAGGGCCGCTGACTTTAATCTTCTTCCTATGGTATTAAGCTGCCTTTGAATTTCAACTTGAGGTGAACTCAAGACCTCCGCAGCACTCGAAGGTGTTTCACATCTCATATCGCTCACATAATCACATAAGGTATAATCTGTTTGATGACCAATGGCACTGATAACAGGGATAGAAAATTCAAATATTTTTCGCACTAGTTTTTCATCGTTAAATCCCCAGAGATCTTCAATCGCCCCTCCTCCTCTGGTTATGACCACCACATCGAAGTCACCTACTTTTTGGATTTTATTAAGCGCCTGAACAACGGAGGCAGCACATTTATCTCCCTGCATAAGACTTCCTACGATTGTGATATGAAAATCAAAAGCACGTCTTTTCATAATATTCAAAAAGTCTTGCAGGGCGGCTCCCCCAGGTGCGGTGATGATCGCTATTTTTTTAGGAAACTTTGGTATTTCTTTTTTAACTTCGATATCAAAAAGACCTTCTTGGCCTAATTTTAACTTGAGTTGTTCAAACTGTGCTTTGAGATCACCTTTACCAAAGAAACTTAATTTCTTAGCTATAAGTTGAAAGGTTCCTCTTTTTAAATAAACACTTATAGAGCCAGAAACAATCAGCTTGTCTCCTTCATTTACCTTTCTGATCATGGGATTTCGAAGAGCATCTCCTCGAAACAAAGCACAACTGAGAGCTGCTTGATCATCAGAGAGAGTAAAATAGATATGACCAGCTGAAGAGTAAGAGAGATTGGTCACTTCCCCTTGAATGGTAATATTAAAAAACTCTCCTTCGAGAGAGCTTTTGATCTCTTTGACTATTTCAGAAATTGAATAAGCTTGAGGCTTCTCTATCACTTCACAAATTGCTTATAAAAATTAAATGAATCTATATAGTTTATAGCTTGTAAAACTTGATAGTCATTTTTTGGATGATACTTAGCAAATATATCTTTTTTAGATGACTTCTTGTCTTTATTCTTGAGCGCTCGTGCTCTTTCAATTCTCTTCTTTCGCTCTTCTTCTCTTCTTTGCTTGGCTTCCTCTTTGGTCTCAATTGTTGCCGTAAGATGATTTCTTAGATCTTTCTCTCTAATAAAATTATCATTGATGGTTTTTTCTTCCACCCATTCCAAATCAAGGTTATCTACGGCGATATCAGGAACAATCCCAAGAGCTTGAATTTTTCTATTCTTAGGAGTCATGTATTGAGCAATGGTTAGCTTTACTCCATTTTGGTCATCAATCTGGGCAACTGTTTGCACTGATCCCTTGCCAAACGTCTGGCTTCCCATCACAATGGCCCGCTTATGATCTTGAAGAGCTCCGGCGACAATCTCTGAAGCTGAAGCGGAAGCTCCATTCACAAGTGCGACCATCGGAGTTTTAGCATCTTTTGTCATGCTTTTGATCACATAATGAATATTCTTATTATTTGGATCTCGTGATTCAGTGGAAACAACAATTCCTTCTTTTACAAAGAGAGAAGTGATTTTTACTGCTTCATCTAATAGCCCACCTGGGTTAGAACGTAAATCGAGAACGATACCTCTAAGCCCTCCGTTCTTCTTGGCTTTTTTAGTGAGATTATCTAAAGCCTTAGCCACTGCCTTAGAAGCATTACGAGTAAACTGGGTCAATCGAATAAAAGCATATTGATCTTCGACTAAGAATTGCTTCACCGGAGAGATTTTAATTTTCCTGCGCTTCATCTCAAAATGCTTAATGCCTTTTTCTCCTTCACGCACAATACCGAGATGTATTTTTGAGCCTTCTTTGCCTTTCATCTTATCTATGGCTTCATCCAAAGTTAAACCTAGAATAGATTCATGGTTAATTTCAACGATTTTATCTTTTGGCTGAATGCCTGCTTCAAAGGCAGGAGTATCATCTATAGGAGTGACGACATAAATCAATCCATCTTTTTGAGTCACTTCAATGCCGAGTCCACCAAACTCTCCGTCAGTATCATTTTGCATCTTTTTAAAAAATTCTTTATTTAAAAAAGCAGAGTGTGGATCTAGAGTGTCCATCATACCTTTAATGGCGCCTTCGACTAATTTATTGGTATCAACAGGCCTGTAGTATTGACTCTCTATAAGGTAGAGAACTTTATTAAAAAGCTCGAGCTCCTCGTAACGAGATTTATCTACTGCGTGAGAGAGTGGTATAAAACAAACACTCATGAAGAATGTTAAGATCTTTAGTGATTTCATCAATTAAACCTTTATAAATTAAAGCACTAGATTATTTTTATTATTCTTTGAGATCCATTGCAAGGTATTTTGAACAATATCTTTTTTCCTTATTTCATAATAAAGAGATTTCTGAATTCCTGGTTCTGTTAACGTGTAGGCCAAAACTTGAGCTTCTTTGACAACATCTCCTTTACGGGCTTTGATCTTCATATCCCCAAGGAGAACACTTTTAATCCCTCGTCCATGATCAATAATGATGACGTTCCCATAGCTCGCAAGCTCCCCTGCATAAGCAACCTTCCCCGCCGAGGGGGCCAGCACGTCAGTCATTTCTTTAAACTTAAAAGAGAGACCTTTTTTGCTTTTAGTCACACCTGAGAAGTTTTTAATGGGTAGCTGCATAGCCAGAATACTCTTATCAATCTTTTTCGACTTAGATTTTTTAGGATAAACTTTTTTATAAGCCTTTTGCTTCGCTCTGTATTTATCCAGCTGAGCCTCGAGCTCATTTTTGCTTTCAAGTTGATTGATGTAAGTCTGACTCATTTCTTTTTTACGATTCTCCATCTCCACAATGAGATTATAAACCTCTTCTTCTGAGGCTCTGGTTTGAGTTAGCTTTTGCTCATAAAGATTAATCATCTCTAGAAGCTTATTAGATTTACTTTGCGCCTGCTCATACTCCTTGAGATTTTTACTAAGTATCTCTAAGTAAATTTTTTTATGATGAATTTGATCTTGATTGCTTTCATCCGTAGCCTCTAATAAATACAGATTAAGTGCTTTTTTAGAGTTGAGATAATCTCGAGAAATACTACTGGCCGATTTCTCTAAATCGACTTGAAAGACTTGTATTTTTTTTTCTAGTTTTTCAATGAGCTCCACTTTTTCTAAGTAAGTGTTATTTGTCTCGCCTAATTTTTTTTCAAGGTGCTTGATTTCTGCTGCAAACTTATAAACTTTTGCTCTTTGATCATCCAGTTTTTGGTTCAGTTTAGTGATTTTTGTTGCCCCTAAACAACTCCAAGAAATCAGGACGAGGGAGAAAATAACAAAAGAAGAAATTCTCATCTTCTCCCCTGAGAAGTAAAATCACTTTGAGAAATCAGCATGATCGCTCCCAGAGAGCAAACGAAAGGCAAGAGGTTCAAGGTATTCATTTCTCCCTTCATCAGGAGGTTCACTACACAAAAAAGAACCAGAAGAGAGCAAGCCCCACTGACAAAGATTTTAAAACTTACATATTTTCTACGTTGAAACTTTCTAATAATAAATGATCTATTGGTTACACTTTTCCTTAAAAGCAGAACAGAAAAAAGAAAAAGCCCAAAAAAGAAAACAAAGCCATAGTAAACACTGTAAGAAAAGAACTGACTGAGGTTTTGCTTGTCTTTCTCCATGAGAGACCGAGGTGATTTAACCGCCCCCATAGTCACATTATCTTTTCCAATCAATCTTTCTAAATATTCTCTGATCAGATTTTGATTTTTACTTGAAATCTTATTTTCTAAAACGATTTTAATCTTTTGATATTTAAGAGCTGCTAATTTATCAACGGTATCCGCGCCAAAACTATCTTTTAAATAGCTAATTTCTTGGTTTAAATTTTTAGCATTCGCAATATTCACCAAGGCAACCCCAGGTAACTTACTCATCTTTCTTTGAACACCATTGATATTTAAATCACCTGAAACCAAAGCATTAAAATAAGAACGAATATCTTTTTGTTGAAACTGAGCGGTTTTTTCTTGAATCCACTCCTCTTGCATAACGATGGTCTGCATGCCAGCGATCCCTACGACAAAAAGAGTAAAAAGTAGAAAGTGTGATTTAAATAATTTTAAAAATTCATTTAAATAAAACATGCATGTCCTGAATAGATAAGCTTTCCATTTTCTAAATGAATGATTTTTCCTGGAAAGTCTTTGACGAGTTCACGATTGTGAGACGCCCAAATAACGGTTAAGTTTCTCTTGAGATTATAAAAATTAAGTACTTCAAACATCTTTTGTGCACTCTCTCTATCAAGGGCACATGTGGGCTCATCAGCAATCAGCACATTTGGTCTGGTGAGGAGGGCCCTAATCATGGCAACTTTTTGTTTAAGACCCCCATTGGCATCCATCACCCTTAAGTGCATGAAACGAGAAAGTCCTAATACGTTTGCTAACTCATGGAGATCTTCTTGAAACTCTTTTTTATTTTTATAAATACTTTTGTCATAGGCGTACCAAAGATTTTCTTCAACACTTAGGTCTTCTAGAAGTTTTAAGTCTTGGAAAACCTGAGAAACAAATAACTGAGAACCTCCCAGTCCTAAAACTCGGCCTTTATCTGGTCTTAAGTCCCCTGCGAGGATATTGAGCAAAGTCGATTTTCCTGCGCCTGACTTACCTGTCACAAAAACAATTTCTTTTGGATTAATAGTGAGAGAAACGGAGTTAAGAGCTTTGATTTTGCCAAAACTGACACAAACATCATCTAAATGAAATAAAAATTGTTGTGCTGATTTTCTAGCAAATTGATTATGTTTGTTAAATCCTTGAAACAAGCTCTTCATCTGAACGTCCACCTTCAGTTCCATGTATATGGGCAGATCCATCTGCTCTTATATTTTAACGCACAAACAAATATAAAGTAAAGCTTAGTCCTAAATTCTTTAATGATTTCAAAAGCTAAGGCCTAAACCAGCGTAATTCACTCGGCAATTATTCCCTCTTTGACGAGTAAATCATAGGCGGATTGAGAGCAATAAACATTGGGGACAAAGTTAAAAGTGTTTTGAATTTGCGAAATAATTGAGTTTTCTACATCAACAAGCAACTGCACTTCCCCATTATCTGTTAAAATCTTAGTTGGATCACGCTCTAAAAGCACATTGGGCCCTTTTTGGTCTTTGATAATCCGCTTTTTACTTTTTGTGAACACAATATTCTTTTTAGGGATGTCTTCAACAATCCAATCTTTTTCAGACCCTTTGTTTTTTAATATCTTTCTAATTTCATCAACTTTCTCTAAGGCCCTTCTTTGGATCTTTTCGTTTTCATCTTTATTATCCTGGTTCAAGATTCGTTGTTTAAACTCTTCAATCCGAATAGTCCTAGGCGATCTCGCAAAAAGCAGACACTCTGCGATTTCTTGCATCCTGACATTTTTATTAAAAAATCCTTCTAGATATAAATTATGTAACAAGGTCATAAAATATTGGTCATTGAATCCATAAAACTTTATAGGATCATTTTTGGCCATATCTAGTAAATCAGAATAGCTATAAATTTTATTTTTCTCTAGTAGATAAAAAGTCATCTCTTCAGCCAGGGCATCAAATTTAGCTCCCCTGGCTGAACGAACAACTTGAGAGTACCAAGCAAATCTCGCGTTGAGAAAATCCTCTGCACAGTGAAGCGCATTATGTTTGATCGCTAAAATTTTTGTCTCCCCTACATTCACTGTTCTAAAGTGATGAAGCAGATAATGTCTATCATAGGTACCGTAATTTAATCCGGTATAGTGAGCATCTCTTAGGAGATAATCCATTCGGTCACAATCAATTTCAGAATGAAGTATTTGATTGGCCAGAACATCATCTGAGATCCCTTTGACTAAATCACTTATCACCTGGGGGTCTATTCCATGCCGATTCAGAATATCAGTGATCCCATGGGGAGATTGAGTGTTCTTTATAATCCATGAGCCTAGATGTTCGTGATCATCTGGGTGACCTTTTGAATTTTTTGCATTTGTGGTTTCACCGTAGCGAATATAGGCCATCTCGGTGGTGTGAGAAAAACAGAACGTTCCTAAATCATGTAAAAGAGCGGCTAATCTTATATTTTGGTGCCACATTTTCTCCGGTGTCTTTTTTTCTGGATTAAAAAGGACTTTGTCACTCACTGCCATGCCGATGGACTGAAGGATGGCATGGGCATTATTCATAACTCCGATAGAGTGACCAAACCTTGAGTGTTCGGCTCCAGGGAAAGTGTAAAGTGAAAAACCTATTTGTTTTATCCAACGCAGTCGTTGATAAAAAGGACTATGGATTATTTCCCATTCTAATTCTGTTAAATAAATAAATCCGTATAAGGGATCAAAAATTAAGTTGTTTTTGCTTTGAGCATCCATGCCAATTCCATTTAATAAAGATCATAAAAAAAGGCCCACAATTTTATGGGCCTAGAATATTTCATTATAATTTGAAAAGAAATTTTATTGAAGAACTTTCTTTCTTCCACGTTTCTTAGCAGGAGTAATACGCTTAAGTACCACTTCCATTAATTTGTGAGCTTCTGAGCGTAGACCATTTTCATAGATAAAAGTATAAAAGCTTTCTACTTCAGAACTGGTTTTAAAACTCTTCAAAGCGAGTGAAGCTTCTTTATTGGCTTCAGTGTTTTTAGTTGTATTTTTTGCTGTTCTTGCCATTTTATATCTCCAAAATTTGTTTTATATTACTTTTTTATCTCTAGTTAAACAACCTTTATTCACTTTTAGGATTAACTAATCCGTAACTGTGCAGCTTGTTATAGAGGGTTTTTACTGTAATACCTAAAGACTTAGCCGCTCTGGTTTTATTACCACCTAGATGATCAAGTGTTTTACAGATATGGATTCTCTCTAAGTCATGAAGTGTCATTTCAGAGAAATCTTCAATCACTTCTTCTTGAACTTCAATTTCTGCTTCAAGTTCAGGAAGATGAGCCTCGTCAATAAATTGCTCGCTTACTAAAATAGCTGTTCTCTCCATGAGGTTTTTCAGTTCATGAATATTGCCAGGCCATGAGTAGGCTTTTAGTTTATCCACTGCTTTGTTCGTTAGCATCTTACCAGAATTCTTGCTCATTTCATTGATAAATTTCTCAGAGAGAATTTTAACATCGTCTTTTCTCTCTCTTAGCGAAGGCATTTTGATGCTCATGATATTGAGACGGTAAAGAAGCTCTTCATTAAACTCACCTTCGTCAGCAAGCTTTGCGATATCTGCTTTTGTGGTTGTGATCATTCTCACATTCACCGGCAGAGGGGCACTTGAATCAATATTGTAGAGTTCACCACTAACTAAGAATCTTAGTAATTTTCTTTGGCTGGCTTCAGTCATATGCTCAACCCCATTTAAGATAAGCGTTCCACCATTTGCTCTCTGAATGGCGCCTGGTCTTTGGGTTGAACCAAAAAGCTCTAACTCTAATTGTTTTTCATCTATAGAAGCACAGTGAACAGTTAGACAGCTTGACTCTTTTCTCTCACTAATAGAGTGGATTTTTTTCGCAAGCATCTTCTTACCCGTTCCAGCTTCTCCAGAAATATGAACCGGAAAATCTTCTTTAGCTACTTTTTTAGCAATGTTTACGATTTCAAGAAATGCATGAGAAGTCCCAACCATTTCAATCTTGCCTAAGCTTTGAGAAGTTTTATTAACAGAAGGCCCTCTGTGAAGAAGCTCTTCTTCTTTTTCTTTTATTTTTAGCTCTAATTCACGATTAAGATTTTTAGCAATAAGGTAGAGTCTAATATTATTAAGTGGAGATTTAAGTTTTTCAGTTAATTCGTTCACCACAGTGATATCATCTTCAGAGAACTTTCTGTCTTCATCTTTACTCTGAATATTAACTGTACCTATAATCGCACCTTCTGAAATGAGGGGAACACAAATTTCAGAGTGAACACAATCATCTCTTTTTGTAGAAGCCAATAGCGGATCTCTTGGAGAATTAGAGTAATAAGCTCTTTTAGTACGAATTACATAACCAGCGAGCCCTTGGCCTTTTTGATAGAAGATCCCATTATGGATTTCTTCTCCATTTTCAGCTACCAGTTCACTTGCTCCATCTGGGTAAGCTTCAAAAACTTGTACTTTATATTCATTAAATAAATCTTGTAGAAATATAGATAGTTTCCCAAAAAAGACTCTCTCATCTAGGTTTTGTAGTAACTCGGTTTCTAGTGTTGAAACTTTACTCACATCTAAAGCACTCTTCATTGTTTAACTCCTTTACACTGAAATATTCAATTGTCTAAATTTGACACATCGCATTACATTTCCAGTATAACACCGTATGAATTTTTTACAAGATTAAATTACTCAGGCTTTAGAGAATTATAAAAAATGCTAATAACTACAATTAGTTAGACCACCTAGGTGTAAAAACTTTGCCATACCCATCTGTGATTTTCTTAATAATCTCCCCGTTACGGTTCATTATGTATAAATCTTGGTCGGCTTTTTTACGTGAAATCACTCTTTGAGAGGAAAAAACAATGAATTCCCCATCTGGTGAATACCAAGGCTCCTCGTTAGAACCGAAGTTCTTAGTCAAACGAACGAGATTGGAGCCATTGCTATCAATGCGATAGATATCAAAACGATTGTCTACCCAAGAAGAAAAGGCAATCTCAGTACCGGCAGGGTTAAACCTAGGAGCTGCATTATAATCCCCTACAAACGAAATTCTTTTTACATTTTTTTCGGTTTGATTAGGATCCATCACATAAATCATGGCCTTCCCCGGTCTATTGGATAAGAAAGTCATTAAACTCTCATCAAAATTAATATGGGGGTCAACATCTTCCGCGAAATGGTTGGTAATTTTTCTTCGGGCCTTGGTTTGAAGATTGAGCTTATAGATATCTGCATTTTTTCCCAAACTTAAGGTCAAATAAACATGATCCCCTGCTTTATTAAAGACCGCCCCAGAATTGATTCCAGGCAAGCTTGAAATTCGTTGCAATCTTTTATTTCCTAGAGTCAGCATATACAAATTGAGGTTAACCGTTTTCATCATCACACCTGTCTTAGCATTACGAGTAGGCATATCATCAACGAGGGTGAAAATAATTTTTTCATTATCTGGAGAGATGGCAGGAGAGATCACAATTGAGTTTTGATAAGTGAGTCTTTGTTTTCTTTCTCCATCAAAATCCATGATATAGAGCTCTTTTCTGATTTCGTTTTTAGTCGATGTTCTGTCCGATACAAAGACAATTCGACTTTTAAAGATTGAGTCCTTACCTGTGATAGACTTATAAATATTATTAGCCTGATCGTGAGCAAATGTTCTTAAATCGCTGGTATTGACCAATGCTTCCGTAGAGAGCAGCTCTTCTTTTTTTTTGACATCATAAACATAAAATTGTGCAGCTAGCTTTTTATCGATCATCTTCGCTGTGACTTCTACCGAATAACGAGCAGATTTATCTCTTTCATCACCAATTTTTTCATTCGCTTCAAAGATCGTTTTATAGAACTTAAAGTCTTCAATAAATATTTTAATAATGTTGTTGAGACTCTTTTTATCTTTATCAGCAATATCTCCCTTTGTTTGGAGAGCAAAAGAGATTTTTTCACTTTCTTTTTCGGCTTCACCGACAGCGACAATAGTTAAAGAATCATCAGCATAAACGGCGGCTAGAAATGTCATCAGCACGAGGGCACATATTTTTTTCATAAGTTTTCTCCTTTACTTAAAGAGGAAATCCAAGAATGACATCACCTTGTAAAACTCTTTGCTTTACTTCTGCAGGTGGTTTTGGAAACGGAGATGACTTTCTTACAGCTTCAATCGCTTTATTGTCATACTCTAATTCTCCACTGGATTCAAAGATTTCAATTTTTATAATTTTACCGACGCTTGAAATATAGAGTCTTAGTCTACAGCGTAGGTCTTGTTCTAATAAATAACTAGGAAGTTTCCAATAAGGTCTCACAATATCGGGAAAAGATTGAATATAATTAATGAAGACTTCATTCTTATTATCAGACTTTTCACCAACGGTGCTGCTTCCTTGGCTAATCTTATTTCCTTCCAAAATAATATTTTTAAGATCTGTGTTTAATTTTTTCTTTTGAACAACTTTTTTCGTTTCGACTTTCTTTTGGCTGTATTGAGAAAGAAGGTTTTTCATATCCACTTTCTTTTTTACTTTTTTATACTCCACTTTGCTCGTTTCATTCGTGGGTTGTGTTTTCTCCGGAACGGCTGGCTCTGGTTCAGCAGGTTTACTTAATTCGACTTTTTCAAGTTCTTTGAGGGTTAATTTAGGCATCGCTACGACATCGACTCTTACCGAAGCTTTTATCTCTTGCACATCTTTTATTTTAAGAGGAGTTCGAGAGAGGTCGAGGAATTCAGTAAGCGCAAAGATCAGCAAAACAATGAAACAGTGAAAGATCACTGCCCAGCTGTAGTATTTACTAAAATCTTCTTTATGAGTGCTTACAAACATTTATTTCTCTATCTCCGTCACCAATGCAATTTGGGCCACTCCACCCTTTTTAAGATTTGAGATCAGCTTGGCCACCACACCATAATCAAGTTTGTAGTCGGCTCTCAAATAAAGCACTTGGGTTTGGTGCTCTTGAAATCTTGCCATAACTTGTCCAATCACTTCTTCTGGTAAGAATTTTTGGTTATCTATCACAAGCTCACCAGTCTCTGTTACAGATAAAATCACTTGCTTCTTGGTTAACTTCAGATTGTCTACTTTCTTAGTCTTGGGGAGGTCAAGTTTGATTCCACTAAACATCAACGGAGCTGAAACCATAAAGATCACCAGCAACACCAGCATAACATCAACTAAGGGAGTGACATTGATATCAGATATAGGTCCTTTATCATCGCCTAAATTAAATGCCATTATTCTTCCTTTTGTCCCAACACATTTCGTTCAATAAGATTTAAAAACTCTTGGCCAAAATTTTCCATTCGAGTCGTCATGAGGGCAAGTTTAGTATTATAGGTGTTATAACCCCACACAGCTGGAATAGCTGCTGCAAGTCCAACTGCTGTGGCGACCAATGCCTCGGCAATACCTGGAGCGACGGCTTCAATAGAACCTCCCCCACTGGCCAGACCAGCAAAGGAATCAATAATTCCCCAGACAGTTCCAAATAACCCTATAAAGGGAGTGACTGAACCAATAGTCGCTAACAAAGCCAGCCTATCACTCAGTCTAACTCTTGAAACATTAGCCCCCTGCTTTAAGGATCGCTCTAGTGCAGTGATGCCGTGGTTATTGATATAATGACGAAATTTTTCGTTTTGTCCTGACTCTCCTAATTTCTCTTTGATTTTAGTCAGTTCGTCATAACCGCAGTGATACATCTGAGAGAGAGGGGAAGCGCTAAATTCGTTGGCCGTATTTTTAATTTCGACAATATTATTTGAATTCTTAAAAAAGCCATAAAATTTTTCATCTTCTTGTTCTGTGAGCTGAAATTTTTTCTTCTTTTGAAAGATGATCGCCCACGAGAGAACTGAACAACCTATTAATATAAGGAGAACCAGCTTGACGACAATACCAGACTCCATCAAAATTTGTAATAAGTCTAAATGTTTAACTTCCATATATAAGCTCCTTTAAAACTTCGATTTCCGATAATAAGTGAGGGCAATAATCCAAATTCCTATAACCCCAAGTGCAGGAATATTCTTATTATAGGCAAACATAGAATAATTGTTATCCCAGACCAGATCTATTCCGAAAAAACTACTTAGAATTGACACAATGATGACAAGATAAACGAGAATATCCATCATATTTCTCTGCAATAATAAAAAATAGAGAAATATAAAATGGACGACTAAAAATAATATATACTTGTCGAGATAAGGTAGAACAACTTTTGAGCAAAGAACAAAAATGCTTAAAAACAAAACAGAATGAATGAGCTCCGATAAATAGATCTCACTTTTAAGAATTTTTAACACCATAAAAAATAAGAAAAAACTTGTGGTATAGGTGGATAGTTTTATCCATGGCATAAATTGATCGATAACTGAGATATTAAGCTTTGCGAGATAAAGCAAAACAAAATCGAGGACCGTCACGATCAGAGTGAGTATCATCAAATGAAAAGCCAACTCAAAGCGCTGGGGAAGCTGACTTTGAAAGAAGTTCATCAAAAATCCTAAGATTAAAATATCAACTCCAAAAAAAAGAATGGATCCCAGAATAGATGACATGGCCAAGTTGTCCATGTAAATACTATCTTGCACTCCCCCACCAAATTGATGAATGAGGGCATAAAAAACACTTAAAATAAAAAAAGAAACTATTATTATTTTTCGAGAAGGCCACGATTTTAATTGTTTAAAGCCATCCCATAGAGGTGTGACGTTATATTTATTAAAGCTGACTATCTTTATAGTGACTATCGCAGAAAGAATTTTGGCAAAACCTAACACCTCCCAACCATTCAGAGAAAGCCAATTATTGATTGTTCCCAGATCATGACTGAGTAAAAAGTGAAAAAAAGAAAAAATCGAAGTCAAAATAAGGTGGGCGAAGATATATCCAAAGGAGTACAAAAGAAAATAAAATAAAATTTTTGATTGGGATTTATCCGCAATATGCATAATCTTATTTAAGCTCATAATTGTTTTTTCTTTGGTGCCAACCATTTTAATTGAAGTTCTGGTGAAGGATAAATCTTCACGTAATCTTGATACAACAAATCTGTTTTCACAAACTTATCGATCTTATTTATCATTCTGTAATAAGCTCCCCATAAGGAAGGGTTAGATTTTAGGAGTGAGTCCATTTTCTTAGTCACTTCAAATTGTTGTTGAAAATTAAAGCCTGTTTTTGTAATGATCTCAGTGTATTTTTTTTGAATCTTCGCAATAGCTTTCTTATCAAAAGAAGTGGTGGAAAAACTTTTTCCTAAGAAACTCAAATCTTCATCTAAGTTATTTATAAAAAATTGTTGCTCAAGCCTTAAAAAATCTTCTAACAACACAAGAGATAAATCCACCTTAGTGAGATCAAGACTTCTCATAAATGGAAGACTCAAAATAAAGATATATTCATCTTTTTTACTCGGAAGACCAAAATGAACAATAGTTGGTGAATTAATCACTAGCACTTTGAATGACTTATTATAATAGCCTAGATTCTCGAGAAGATTTTTAAACGCCACCTCAATGCCATAATCAGGCTTGGGAAAGTCCCAACTAAGAAGCTGTGCATTTTTTACCAACCAAAACTCGCTCATCAGCATCCAGAAATCTCCGCCACTAGGATAAGAGAACTTTTCTTCCTTGATCTCTTTTCTAGCTTTTTTGATCTCTTTAACTAGATTTTGTCTTTTTTGTTTTGACTCTTCTAGTCCATCAGATTTGAGAACATTTTTAATACTCGAATAGTCGAGTAGTTTTTCTTGCTCTTCTTCGAAGGTTTCTTGCCCGAAAACGTTACAGACGAAAAATAGTGTGAGTAGCAAATATTTCATTTAATCTTAGATTTCCCTCTAAAGTACTGGTCATAAAGCTTCCCCCAATAATACATTTCAGTTATATCGAGGTTGAGATTTTTATAAAACTCTGGATATTTTCCCTGTAAACATTCTGGCTTGGACTCGGAAAGATAAGCGGATTGAATATAACCTTTATCCTCCCCCACTTGAACATAGGTCCAATCCGGTGCTCCTTCCATGACTTTTAAAATTTTTACTGAATGGGAACACTGAACGATGGTTTTTGAGGCCGAGTCTTTAGACATATTTTTATGAACATGCCCTAGAAACTCTGTGAAATATTTTCGACCAACCTCAGCCTCTGCCTGAAATCCAACCAAAAAAAGGAGGGCCACAAGAGATGTTTTCATCATACTTTCCACCTAAATTGAATCGTTTCCCATTTGTGACATTGAGGGCAGCGCCAAAAGATTTCATCTGAGTTATACCCACATTGAGAGCAATAATGCCTCGTGAGTGTGCTATGTAAATTTCCTAGCAGATGTTTTGTTTGTTGAAGAGCTTCATTTTGCTTTCCGATATCAATAAGCAGTTTAATATATTCTATATCAAGAACATCACTTTTTTTATCGTTGGTTTCAATCCATTGATTGAGTTTTTCAAAGGCTTTATCGATCTTACCTGAGTCTTTTAAAAGTCTGATTTGAGAAAGAATAACAGAAGGAGATTTATCTAACTGAGCGTCTTCTATTTCCAGAAAAAAGCTTTTGAGTAATTTCAGTTTTTCAAAATAATGCTCTTTATCTCCTTGATGGTTAAATTCATCCAATGAAATAAAAATAAATGATGAATACATGGGATGCTCTTTTAATAGCTCAATCAGAAGAGCTTTGGCATCTTCAAGTTTAGATTGCATCAAATAAATTTTAAGCTTGAGAATTTTCGCAGACACACTCGGTGCAAAACGAAAGGCATCATCTAGATCTTCTGCTGCAGATTTGTAATCCCCTCTTACAAAATGCTCTTTGGCCTTCTCGACAAGAATATGTGAAATGGTCTCAGATTGATTTTCGTGCCCCACTTTTGAGAGCATAATTCTATAATTATAAGCCTGATCCCAATCTTCTATATCTTCATAAATACGACATAATGAACTAATCACTTCATCTTGATCACGATTAATTTTTAAGACATCTTTATAAGTCTCAATGGCCTTATCGATAAATCCGCCTTTATCAAAGTCTCGTGCCAGTTCCTTGAGGGCTCGAAGCCTAGCAGATTCATTTATATTTTCTCTGGCGATTAAAGAGCGATGAATACTAATAGCTTTATCGATTTCCCCATTGCTGCGAAACAGCCCACCCAAGGCAAAATAGGTATCAAGAGTTTCTCGGTTAAGGTCAACTGCATTAAGAAATTCTTTGATGGCCAAATCTTTATGACCAGAAATGAGGTACTGGGTCGCATTTAGAAAAATCTTGGATTGAGTTTCATAAATACTGTCTCGATACTTCTTAGATAATTTCACCCCATGTTCTTTTTCAATAATATAGTGATAAATAAACACGAGGGTAATAATAATAGCTAAAACAGCTAAGAGATGTTCTTTTACAAATGTCAGTAGAGTTAATGCTTCCACAATTACCTATTGATGCAAGAAAAGAGGAACTGGGTAAAGAGTCACTCCAGAGGTTAACGTTTTAACCTTCTCTTCCATATCATTAATCATTTCAAAAAGGCTTGGATTCTCTTTTTTCACTTTGATAAACTTTAGATCAAACTCACTTTCTAGTTTGAGCTCATCATGAATCATTCGTCCTGCTTGCCAAAGACCAGCAATTTCATCTACCAGTCCACGCTCACGAGCTCCTTCTCCAGAAAAGATCTGACCTTGGGCATAACTTCTAAGAGCTTCTTTCCCACCTTCTATTTTTTCTGAACGCACTTTATAAATATCATTTATAAATTGATCATGAACCTTAGCAATCATCTCTTGCATTAAAAGACGTTCCTCGTTTGTCATTCCTCTTGAACTAGAACCAATATCTTTATATTTACCCGCTTTAATAATCTCTGGTTTAACTTTGGCCCATTCATAAACTTTCTCTAAGTTCATAAAATTCATAATGACACCAATAGAACCCGTTAAAGCTCCAGCATTAGAGTAGATTTTTCTGCAAGCAGCTCCAATATAATAGCCCCCACTGGCCGCCACCGTTCCAAAGCTGGCGTAAACAGGTTTTTTCTCATCTATCCTTCTAATTTCCTCATATATTTCTTGAGTAGGACCGACAGCTCCTCCCGGGGAATTGATACGCATAATGATAGCTTTTATTCCCTTGTCTTCTTCAGCTTTAAGGAGTTTTTTAATCGTGATCTTGGAATCCATAATAACGCCATCGACTTCAATAACTCCAATAGGAGCTGAATCAACCGTAATGGTTCCTTTTAGATTCGAAATTGTATAAAAAGCAAAAATTAAAAAAATGATAAAAAGAGTAAAAACTAAAATAAAGATTCCTACTATTCCTCTTGAGCGCTCATTTGACACAGATATCTCCTAAATTTTCAATAACTTATATTCTTTAGGATTATAAACAATCAATTACAAAATAAGAAGTTTACTAAGCCCGAGCAAGCCAGTCAGGATAATAAGAATATTAAGTACTTATCAAGAAGAGTTTTACAAAACTAAAGTTTCTTTTCAATTTGTTCCATCATTAAAGAATCCCGCTCAAAATCCGATAAATTTTAGAGAATTCATACAACCAGAGAGTTTTTTATGAAAACAATGATGATGACATTTATTTTACTTTTTAGTTTCACTGCAGGCGCTCGTATAGTGCAAGTAAGTGACTCCACTTTAGAAGATGATCTAGGATTTAAACTTGATCAAGATGAAAAAGAAGTAAGAGAGGTGGCCAGTGAGCAACCTGAAGCAGACTCACAAACTGAGGAAAGCGAAAGTGAGCGAGATGTGGCAAGTGAGAATGAATCTCTTGATGTGAATATTAGATATTGGAAATATTAAGCTAAGACACTTTCAACTAACTAAGGTTTATAAAGATGAAGTTTAAAAAGTCGAAGAAGAACTTTAAAAAAGATTTAATGGGTCAATATAATAACCTGTTCGCATCACAAGATTCTAAGTTTTTTATTGTGACCGCCACTAAGCTAACACTTATTCCACTTTTTTCATTTTGTATCATTTTTTATTCACTTTGGACCATTATGGAGATGAATTTTAACTTTTTTGTCGCCAATGGTTTTAATTCCGGTGAATTATTTAAAGAAGCTTTCTATGACTCAATCTTTATGGGCGTATCTGATTATATCCCTTTCTTTTTTGGAGTCATTATAAGTGTCTTTCTTTCTGGGCTTTTTGTCAGCTGGCTCACTCTTCGCTCTTTTGACCAAATTGAACTTTTTGCCAATCGTTGCAATGAAGGGAATATCAATGATGACTTTCATGTTTCAGGTTTAAATAAAAGTAAACTCGTTAATCAAGTCTCGAGAATATTTTTTAAGTATCTGCAGATCTGTGAAATAGATGGAAAGCGCCCCCGTTTTAAATTACCTAAAAAGTTAGACCAACTCAATCACCCTCCTCTCGATAAAGTGTTCTTACTTCAATACGCTCTCATTGTGAGTGCTTTATGCCTCGTTACAAATATTATCTTTTTTACCTTTACCAATGAGCTTTATTTAGAGTTAGTGACAAAGGGACTTGAACTACTTGAGCCCAATCGAGTGGTCAATAATTTTTTAAAATCTCAAGAAGCTATTTTATTCAATATTTACTCTATAGCGATTGGTTGTAATATTCTTTTGTATGCTTTGATCTCTAGGAATATTATCAAATCAGTTGATGGAGTCAGCTTTGGGTTTGCCAGAGACATGCTCAGAGTCATTAAAGGTGAACATGAAACGAGATTAAGACCAAGATACGCTGACCCGGGAAAAAGCGTGGCTTCATCGATCAATCTTTATCTAGACCAAGTCTTTCCTTTTATTGAAGATGAAAATGAATTAGATATTGAAGAAGTAACGAATCAAACAGTCCAAAGTCTAAATCAACATGCCCAACATGAACAAGACGAAGATGACCTGGATACTATTATAAGTGATTTTCCAAAAACGGTTGATATGAGTGAGGAAGAGATAGAAGACTTTATGGAAAGTGAAGAGCATGAAGAAACAGCAGAACAGATACACTCTCAGCATCAACCACAATTTGATGTTTTAGAAAATCACCATTTTGAAGAAGAGTTTGAAGAAGAAAATGAACTTCATGAAACTGGAGAGCAGGAAGTGAACGAAGACTTACCTCCGGTCTTTATTGAAGAAAAACAAGTTGTCGGGGGTGAGAAAGTCTTTCACATTACAACTCCAGAAGGTTTGAAAGTAGAAAATCTTGATGCCGACATGTTGCTGAGAATTGTCAAAGAAACAAAAAAATAAGAAATTAAAGAGTCTGGTCTGCCTGACGAGGCTCTTTTTCTTGATCCCATAAATTCAACTTCTCATACTGAGTTTTGAGCTGCCCACAAGCCGCTAGGATATCATCCCCTTTGGTCTGACGAACAGTACAAGTATAACCTCTTTTATTGAGCTCTTGCATGAACCACAAAATCTTATCGGGACTCGGACGTTTATAATCACACCCCGGATATTCATTAAAAGGAATAAGATTAATTTTCGATTCTTTACGATTGATGAGATTACATAAAGCATCGATATCTTCTGGTTGATCATTAAGATCTTCAATCAGTAAATACTCGTAAGTGATACGACGATGGGCCTTAAGAGGAATAGTTTTAATCGCCTCAAAAAGTCTTTCTAAATCATAGGCCTTATTGATTGGCATAAGTTGAGTTCGGGTTGAGTTATCTGCGGCATGGAGAGAGATAGCAATATTCACCGGGGGAAAATCTCCCAGCATTTTTATTTTAGGAACTAGCCCAGAAGTAGAAAGTGTTATCCTTCTCTGCCCCAGTCCAAAAGCCAAATCATCGAGAAAATTAATAGTGGCGGCTTTCACATTATTATAATTATGAAGTGGCTCTCCTTGACCCATATAAACAATATTAGTAATTCTCTCTGAAGGGTCCACGTTTTCATGTAACCATTTGGTCAGAACTAAGTACTGACCTGTGATCTCTCCAGCTTTAAGATTTCTTTTGAGACCTTGAGTTCCCGTATGACAAAAGGTGCAGCCAATGGCACATCCAACTTGTGAGGAAATACATTGAGTGAGCCGCTCTCTTGCGGGGATCAGAACACTTTCAATCGTCTGTCCATCTTCTAGCTTAAGCAGAAATTTTCTGGTTCCGTCCTTCGATTCCCCCTGCCAGATCACTTTAGGAATCACAAGTTCAAAGTTCTCTATTAAATAGGCTTTCAACTTTTTAGATATATTGCTCCATTCGTTTAAGTCAAACTGATGCTTTTTATATATCCAATCAAAAATTTGTTTAGAATTAAAACTTGAAAAGCCCAGACCCGTTAGCTCGGTCTTCAGCTCTTCGCCCGTTAAATCCAATAAGTTCCTTTTCATGGCCCGAACTTATCATAGAGTCTATTGGATTGAAATTACTTTAGTAAATACTTGAAAATAATGAAATTTTTTTAGACAAAAGGTGGAAAATTAGAAGAATCGACTGAATATATTCGAATCAGGATCCTCTGGATCCCCTGCAACCAGCTGTCCATAGCGCTTAAAGATCTCTTTAAATGCGCTCAAATCGTGGCAAGTCTCTATCCCCACATTGAAATCATCCGTTGAGAGCAAATAGACATGTGAAAAGTTTTTGCTTCCCAAAGCCTTTTTACCTACGGCTAGCAGTTCTTCTTTCGTACTAAAACTGAGCACTCCTTCACTAAAAATATCGGGATAGTTTTTTGCTGAGACCTCTCCATCCTCGGTGTACATGAGAATGATATTATAGGCAGCACGTGCTTCCTTAGCATCAAGGGATTTAAAATTATAGATAATATAGAGAGTATTTTTTTTGCTCATTAAGCCTCATAATAGCCAAAATCTAAACTTACTGATCCTCCAGGAAGTAGATTTATATCGATTCCAATGGGTGTTGACTTCGCTTCTGCATTGACTTGATCCAGAGATTTGATCAAAGCAAAATTCGATGCAGACACCACTCTCGCCTTTCTTTTATAACTAGAAGGATTATAGAAACTCACTCTTCTAATTTCTTCATAATTGAGCTCATAAGTATTGGAAGAACGTACTTTCCAAAAATATTCAACATCTTCATCAGCTTCAATTTGGAGGTTTTTCACCTCCAGGTATTTCATAATCTTTTCCCAAAAACCTATTCTTTTGATAGGTGATGATTCTTTAAGTTTAGCACTGTCATAAGTCAGGATAAGACCTTCTCCCAGACTCGCTTTATCTAAGTTTGTGATGTAATTAATTTTTTCAATACTAATGCTATTTTCGGTATAAAATGAATCGAGTCTTTTTCGTAATTTATCATCGAGCCCATTGATATCGATAAAAATTTTATAACCGTTGAGAAAAAGCTTAATGAGACTATTCAGTTTGCTCAAATCAAGTCTTTCTCCAAAAAAGAAGTACATTTTTTGCGGGCTCATTTCTTCAATCACAATTTTTTTATTTCTTGATATCTTGTAAGACCATGCAAATTGACTCTTAAAGAATTGAATAAGGCCTGAGTCTTCAATTTTCTGAGAGAGGTTAAAAAAATCTTCTCCATTATCAACCACTTCAAAAAATACCATGGGCTGAAAAGAAAGATTCAGTTCATCTTCAATATAATCATTATTCAAATAAGCTTGCACAAAAGCCGAACTCACTAAATCCTTT
The DNA here is from genome assembly GCA_002713145.1 of Halobacteriovoraceae bacterium. GTDB lineage: Bacteria > Bdellovibrionota > Bacteriovoracia > Bacteriovoracales > Bacteriovoracaceae. The sequence goes on along the minus strand of PAVS01000014.1, from coordinate 51,174 downwards.
AAAAGCTTTCCAAAAGATTTGTTCTTAATACTGTGGTGTAACAGCAAAGTGGTGGGGTAATAACCATTGACCACTGCCTTCATAAGAGGATGAAAATAACTTTTTTCCACTTCCCAGTTATCTTGAGACCTTTTAAAAAGGTCTTTGGAGCCTCCCCCTATAAAACAAGTTTTTAAAACTCCATTCCACTTATGACCGAACACTTCTGAGACCGCATCATGATAGAGATTCCCTATGAGATCAGAGTAATCCTTTTTAAGAGTCTTGCTATACAGAGCATTTTCTTCGAGTTGTTTTATCTTCTCGGGCTCAGACTCAGAGAGCTGCTGCAGATAGCGAGCAAAGCCATTCTCAAAGACACTGGAATGATCCATGAAATAGCTGACAATAAAGTCATCTTCAATGCGATAACTATCAAGCCCATAAATTTTATTCTCAATTTTATTTTCTTTAAAGTACTGGCCTAGGTTCCAGACAAATTTTCGGTAGGATTGAAAAACCCTTGGGTCATAAAAAGTGTAGAGTCGGTTTATTTTCTGTTGATTATCCAAACAAGATATCGCCAGGCCCTGCTTATTAAGGGAAATGGTTCGAGCGAGATAAGATGGTATTCCTCCATTGATAAGAAAAGGAACCGGACTCATCTGCACTAAAAAAACAAGTTCTCGCCCCACTTGTTGCGCCACTTGAATAAGTTTGAAAAGGTCTGTTTCAGGTTTGATCTGACCAAAATCATAATGATCGCTATATTCAGAATGAAGCGCCCAATAAATGGGAACAAAAATAGGATTGGGTCCTGGATACTCTCTTAGTTTCGTCTCCCATAAAGAAGGAGAAGTCTTCCAATAGAGAAACCAATTTTCGGCAGGCGTCACGACATCCGCTTCAATTAATTTTGGAGTTGTTAATTGTTCCATTTCCTTCCTAATCGTTTCTTATCTTAGCTTTTATCATAATTAATTAAGTCCAGTGTTTCCAGAGTTTTATGCTCAAAGTCTATGGGCAATATTTGAATAAGTACTGCAAATAAGCTATGATTGAGCGTTCTACTAAAGAAAGGATACAGCTATGTGGTACTTCACCCCTGAAGAAAAAGCCTTAAGAGATGTTTGTTTAGATTTTGCCAATAAAGAGTTGGCCCCTGTTGCCGAAAAACACGACACAGAGGAAACATTCAATCTTGAAGCCTTCAAAAAGATGGGAGAGCTGGGAATCCTCGGTATCACTGCCGATCCCGAGTATGGGGGAGCTGGACTTGGGGCGACTGCAGCAACCATCGTCATGGAAGAATTTGGAAAAGTTTGTCCAGGAACGACCCTTTCTTATCTCGCTCACTCTATGCTGTGTGTTAATAATATTGAAGCCAATGCCAGTGCAGAGCAAAAAGAAAAATACCTCCCTAAATTAGTGACGGGAGAGCATATTGGTGCCATGGCCATTAGTGAACCTGGGCATGGATCTGATGCCATGGGTATGCAATGCAAGGCCAAAAAAGATGGGGATCACTATATTATTAATGGTAATAAGATGTGGATCACCAATGCTCAGTACGCTGATATTGTTTACCTCTACACCAGAACCGGTGAAGCAAGAAAGGATTTAACGACTTTTATTGTGGAGACAAAAAATACTCCTGGCTTCTCGGTTTCCAAAGAGATTCATAAAATGGGTATGCGCTCCTCGCCTACCGGTGAGCTCTCTTTTGAAAATGCGAGAGTTCCGGCACTCAATAGAGTGGGAGAAGAAGGGGACTCAACTTATCATATGATGAGAAATCTAGAGATTGAGCGCCTAACCATTTCGGGGATCTCGCTAGGAATTGCTCAAGCCTGTGTGGATCAATGTATCAAATATGCCAATGAACGAGAGCAGTTTGGAAAACCACTCGCAGAATTTCAAATGATTCAAAAAATGGTTGCGGAGATGGCGAGCGAAACAGAAATGATGAGGCATTTTCTCTATAACCTATGTTATTTATGGGATAAAGGGGATGTTTCCAATACAGCAGCTGCCATGGCGAAATTACAACTCCCAAAAATGGCCACTAAGATTGCCCTTGATGCTATTCAACTGCACGGAGGTTATGGTTACTCGCGAGAATTTCCAGTGGAAAGACTCATGCGTGATAATAAGCTCAATGAGATTGGTGCCGGAACGAATGAAGTGATGATTATGATTATTGCTAAGAATCTTCTGAGTCAACGTTAAGAGCCATTCTATTCACTAATAATTCATAGAGCTCATCTACGTCGTCGGCTTTAATATGAGTAAAGAGTTCATTACTTGGAAAGTGAACTGCTGAAATCCCCTGACTACAAGGTCCCAAACATGAACTGCGAGAGACCTTTATCTCTTGATAGAGTTTATTTTCTTTCAGTTTTTTTTTGAGCTCTGCCACCAGTTGTGGAGAATTCTTAGCTCCACAACATTCACCCTGCTCTTTTATATTTCCGCAAATAAAAAGATGCTGTTTAACGTCTCGTTTTTCTTTTTGCACATTAAACTCTCTCGAAAATAGTGGCCACGCCTTGACCTAGACCAATACACATAGTTGAAACACCATATTTCACATCACGCTTCACCATTTCATGCAAAAGAGTCGTGCTAATTCTGGCTCCACTACAACCTAGTGGATGCCCCAGGGCAATCGCTCCCCCATTTACATTCACAATTTCAGCGGCTTTATCTTTTAGACCTAAGTCTTTCAGCACTGGAAGTGATTGAGCTGCAAAAGCTTCATTTAACTCCCACAGTTGAATGTCTTCTAATTTTAATCCTGCTTTTTTAAGGGCTTTTTGTGTCGCCGGCACAGGGCCGTAGCCCATAATCGACGGGTCACAACCCGCTGCTGCCATGGCCTTAATATAGGCCATTGGTTTAAGGCCAAGTTCTTTTGCTTTCTCTTCACTCATGATCAACATGCAACTCGCACCATCACTTAAGGCACTTGAGTTTCCAGCGGTGACCGTACCGTTTTTTGGATCAAACACAGGTCTGAGTTTACTGAGTGATTCGATATTGGCATCAGCACGATAGACTTCATCATGCTTCATCATATAAGGGACACCGTTTTCATCATGTCCCATAATAGGAACAATTTCTTCAGCAAAACGTCCTGACTCGGTGGCTTTTTTTGCACTTAAATGAGACCTGAGGGCAAATTCATCTTGCTCCTCTCTGCTGATGTTGTGCATACGAGATAAGAGCTCTGCGGTGAGCCCCATATTTCCTCCGGCTTTGGCCATAACTTTGGAAGACTCTGGGTTAAAATCCACTCCATGCCACATAGGAACATGACCCATATGTTCAGTTCCACCGATAAGATACACATCTCCTTGCCCACTCATCACACCTTGTGCCGCCATATGCAGGGATGTCATGGATGAGCCACACAGTCGATTGATGGTTTGCGCGGAAACTGTTTTAGGAATTTTTGTCATTAACTGAGCGTTTCTTCCAATATTATAAGCTTGCTCTAAAGTCTGCTGAACACAGCCCCAAATGATATCTTCTATATCATTGGGATCAAGAGCGGGATTGCGCTCGAGCATGGCATCCATTAGTTTAGCAGAGAGCTCCTCAGCTCTTACAAAACGAAAAGATCCGTTCTTAGATTTTCCCATGGGGGTTCTGATTGCGTCTACAACAACTGCTCTTTTCATATATTTAAACTCCTATTTTGTTTGATAAAAACTTTTATTCTCAGAAGCCATTTTTTTCACACCTTCTGTTGCTTGATACATATTTCCTAGATCCGAGTATTTTTGCGAGAGCTCAACTAAGTTTTGAATACCAAGAGTATCAGCATATTTGAGCGCCCCTGCTCTGAACGGAGGGAAGCCTAATCCAAGCAGAAGTCCCATATCAACTTCTTGAGGGCTAGAAACAATTTGTTCTTCTAAACATCTTGCACACTCAAAAATCATCGGCAGCATCATGCGCTCCACTATTTCTTGATCTGTTATTTCAATTTGTTTTTTCACCACTTGATCTATAATTCCTGCAGTGGCTTCATCTTCTAACTTCTTGGGCTTACCTTTGCGATCCAGCTCGTATTTATAAAAACCTAAGTTATTCTTCTGACCGAGTCTCTTCTTTTCATACATCACATTGATAATCGATTTATCCTCTAGTTTCATGCGATCGGGAAAACAATCGGCCATGATCTTCGCAGCATGAGATCCCGTATCAATTCCAACCACATCCAGAAGATAGGCAGGTCCCATAGGCCAGCCAAATTTTTCCATCACCTTATCGATACGTTTATAATCCACTCCATCTTTGATCAAAAGAGCAAAACCATTAAAATAAGGAAATAAAACTCTGTTCACTAAAAAACCCGGGCAATCATTAACCACAATGGGAGTCTTCCCCATTTGGAGAGCATACTTAACCGTTTTATTGATCGCCTCTTCACTGGTTTTTTCTCCCCGAATAACTTCCACCAGCGGCATACGGTGAACAGGATTGAAAAAATGCATTCCACAAAAATTCTCTGGTCTTTTTAAATCTTTGGCCAGATCAGTAATAGAGATGGTCGAAGTGTTAGAAGTCAGAATAGTATCTTTTTCCACTTGGTCTTCTAACTCAGCTAAAACCTTTTTCTTCACTTCTATATTTTCAACAACAGCTTCCACCACTAAATCCACATCTTTCATATCTCCATAACTCAAGGTTGGATCAATGATATTCAAAGTGTTTGCTAATTTTGTTTCATCAATTTTTTTACGGGCCACCATTTTGCTGAGCAATTTTGTAGCTTCAGACAGACCTAAGTCTATCGCTTTTTGATTGATATCTTTCATGATGATGGGAGTTCCTTTATAGGCAGATTGATAAGCAATACCACCTCCCATAATTCCGGCTCCCAACACAGCAGCTTTATTGATTTTATCCACCCCTTTGGTGGCTTTTTTCGAGAGTCGTTTTAAATATTGATCGCCTAGAAAAACTTGCACTAAACATTCAGCCACATCAGTGGTCGCTAAAATGCCAAATGCTTCTGACTCTACTTTAAGAGCTTCCTCACGCTTCATATTGGCAGCTTTTTCCATCACCTCAATCGCCTTAACGGGAGCTGGATAGTGAGGTCCTGCAAGATTGGCCACAAAAGCTTTTGAAGTAGAAAACGTCATCGCTTTTTCCACATCACTCAGTCTAAGAGGAGATTTTTTTTCTTCTTTTCTGCTTTGCCATTTCATCCCGCCTTCAAGACAACGAGAGATCAACTCAACACCCGCGGTAAAAAGCTCGTCTTTAGCGACGATGCCATCAACAGCTCCTATTTTGAGAGCGTCTTCTGCGCTCCACTGCTTTCCAGAAGTGATCCACTCAATAGCATGGTCAGCACCACAAAGACGTGGAAGTCTTACTGTCCCTCCCCAACCGGGTATAATTCCCAACTTTGTTTCAGGAAGACCAATTTTTGCTTCTGGGGCAATCAACCTATAATCAGTTGTCAGGCAAACTTCCATTCCTCCCCCAAGAGCAAACCCATTTATTAAAGTCACAGTAGGAACATTAAGGTCTTCAATTTTATCTAGGGTTGATTGCATCCGGCTTATCCACTCACTTACTTCCTCAGCTGATTTTTGAAAATGAGGGAGAAACTCAGTGATATCAGCACCGAAAATAAAATGGTCTTTATTAGAAGTTAAAATGACTCCCACTTTCTCTTGGCAATTATCAATAGCAGCTACCGCGTCAGGAAATTCACTCATCATCAACTCACCAATGACATTGGCCCCTGAGTCTTTGATATCAAAGGTTAGTTTGACAATTTTATTGTCGATAAGCTCTACTTCTATGGATTTTCCTTGGTACAACATGCTAAACTCCTTAAATTTAAATCTTGCCTATTTTATGACTTTTTCCCCCAGAAACAAAGGTTAAATACCATCGACACATCGCAAATTAAGGACTTGGGTGTGACCATGTCCATCAACTATGTTATAAATTTTCGCTGGAGATAAACATGAATGAAATGCAAACTGAATTACTCAAAACAATAGCAAAATTTTGTCAGGATCAAATTGAGCCTACCGCCGAGCATGATGACCGAGAAGGGATATTTAAACCTGAGATTTACCAAGGGCTTGGAGAATTGGGGCTCTGTGGTATTACTACAAGTGAGCAATATGGAGGTCTTGGACTTAAATATGAAGACCTTTGTCTGGCCCTTGAAGAATTAGCTAAGTCCTCTGTGGCTTATGCTGTCACACTTTCTGTCTCAACTATGGTTCAGTCTATTTTAGAGAACTTTGGAAATGAAGAGCAAAAGAAAAAATATCTCCCAGCTCTTGCCGAGGGAAGAGAAATTGGCTCTTTTTGTTTATCTGAATCTCATGCTGGATCTGATGCTTCTTCACTTAAAACCACAGCAAAAAAAGTTGAGGGGGGCTATATTCTTAATGGTTCAAAAATGTGGATCAGCACAGCTGGTTTTTCAAAAACATACATTGTTATGGCCCGAACAGGAGGTCCTGGTTCAAAAGGCATTTCAGCTTTTATAGTCAGAGATGGAATGGAAGGTTTTTCTTTTGGAAAAAAAGAAGACAAGATGGGTTGGCGCGCCTCTCACACCAGAGAAGTTTTATTTGAGAATTGCTTTGTGCCCGAAGAAAACTTACTCGAATCAGAGGGAGTTGGATTTAAAGTTGCCATGAGTGCACTTGATCGCGGAAGAATAACTATTGCGGCTATCGCTTGTGGTTTATCCGCAAGAGCGTTAGCTGAAGCGGTCAAGTACTCCCTTGAGCGCCAACAATTCAATCAAGCTATTTTTGATTTTCAAGGTCTGCAATGGATGATGGCCGACATGGATACTGAACTCCAAGCTTCGAGGCTTCTCACCTATAAAGCCGCTGAGAATTTTGATCAAGGAATTAAAAATGTAAAGCTAGCTTCCATGGCCAAAATGAAAGCCACTGACACCGCTATGTATATTACGACTGATGCGGTTCAAATTCACGGTGGTGTTGGCTACACCAAAGAATATCCAGTGGAGCGCTATATGCGAGACGCAAAGGTTTTGCAAATTGTAGAAGGCACCAATCAGGTGCAAAAAATTGTCATCGCCAGAGAAATAAAAAAAGAATACCTAGGGTAGAATTATGAGCATTGATTTTCATTACCATACGACAGAGATTGAGAATAAAAACTATAAAGACCACGAGTTATTCCATCAATTTAAAAAGACCATTGCTCGAGAAGATATAGGTTTTTTTCAGCTCACGACTCAAACAGAGCTACTCAATCAAACCAAAGATCTCTATGAGAAATTTCGTCACAAAAAACATATTATTCAAATCGGTATTGGGGGAAGTGCCCTTGGACCACAGATGCTGGTGAATGCTCTCACCAATGAGACAGAGAGAACTTTTACCCTGCTCGATAATGTGGATGCTGATTATATTCACCGTGAGTTAAATAAAATCTCTCTTCAAGAGGGACTTTTTTATGTGGTTTCTAAATCTGGGGGAACAGCAGAGACCCTTGCCTGTTATGCCATTGTTCGAAATCTTCTCCTTAAGCAAGGGATAAAAGAAGAAGAGTTCGCTTCTTATTTTGTTTTTTGTACTGAAGATAAAGACTCTGAACTTATGCAACATATTAAAGACAATCAATATGATTTTCTAGAAATCCCACTCAATATCGGTGGTCGATTTTCAGTTTTAAGCCCCGTGGGTTTATTCCCAGCTTGTTTTTTTGGAATTGCAGTTGATGAGCTCTGGCAAGGAGCTGAAGCGATAAAAACAAATTTGCTTAATGAAGATCTTAATCAAAATAGCTTAGTGCAAACAGCTTCTCGAGTGTTAGAACTCTACCACCAGGGAGTTAACCAAACAGTACTTATGCCTTACTCATCCATCTTAAGGGATCTTTCTTTCTGGTTTGTGCAGTTATGGGCAGAAAGTTTAGGTAAATGGTCTGAAGCTCAGCAAAAGCATATAGGTTTAACCCCTGTACCGGCCTATGGAGCAACTGATCAACACTCACAAGTGCAACTTTTTATGGAAGGCCCTTCAGATAAACTTATCTTTCTCCTAAGCACTCAAAAAACAAAAACCGATTATGCCCTGGCAAGCAACCTTCCCTTGGCCCGGGCGCAAAAATTATCGGATTACTCTTTAAATCAACTTATGCTCGCTGAATTTAAAGGAACTCTCAAGGCCCTCAAAGAAAACAAAAAACAGGTTATTGAACTAAATTTAGACAAAATTTCTGCTCATAACTTGGGTGGGCTTATACTTTTCTTCGAGAGTTTGACAACCATGGTCGGGGAAGCTCTTAAAATTGATCCTTTTAACCAACCGGGAGTAGAAAAAGGTAAAATCTATGCTTTTTCGTATTTAGAAAAAGGTCCTAAAGTCCGATAATTGTCTTATAGCATATTGAAATTTAACTGTTTTGATGATTTAAATAAGAGTACAAAAATTTTTGGAGTTTATCCCCTATGAGTGATGACGCAACACTTGTAATTACCGACATTAAAGCGGCTCTTAATTCAGCTGATGAAGAAGCTGCACAAAAGCCAGCATGTTTTTTAGTTGTGGGTGGTGAACTCAACGGTACTATCTTTGATCTTCTCGATGGAGAAACCGTGGTAGGGAGAAGTCCAGACTGCACGATCCCTCTTGAATTTCAAGGAATCTCTCGCAGACATTTTAAAGTCAATGTCTTTGATGAAGAAGTCAAAGTTGAAGATCTTGGCTCTAGTAATGGAACCTTTGTAAACAATACTAAAATTGAGGGACAAGTTTCACTGAGTAAAGGTGATATGGTTAAGCTAGGTGCGATCGCGTTGAAGTATCTTCCCAAAGGGGATACAGAAAGGCTTACCTACGATAAACTCCACGAAGAAGCCAACACAGATGGTCTCACAAAATGTTATAATAAAACTTATTTTAATAATCGCTTAGATTTAGAAGTAAAAAAATCAAAAGTAACTGGAAATCCACTCTCCTTAGTTATTTTTGATCTCGATCATTTTAAACATCTTAACGATAATTATGGCCATGATGCAGGGGATTTTGTGCTTAAAGAGAAAGCCCAACTTTTAAGGGATCATGGGATTCGTAAAGGTGATATTTTCGCTCGTTATGGTGGAGAAGAGTTCGTTGTTCTGCTGCCTAAAACCAATTTAAAGCAAGCTTTTGAGATAGCTGAGAGACTACGTAAACTCGTTGAAACTCATGACTTTATATATGATGGCAAAAAGCTTCCTGTCACCGCTTCTATCGGTGTCGCCGACTACCGACAAGGGGTCAACACAGGCACTGATTTATTCAAACGTGCAGACTCTGCAGTTTATAAATCCAAGCAAGGTGGAAGAAACCAAGTTAATTTTTTTAGGGCCTAATTTAGGTGAATGTGTCTAAGCGCATCCAACTTCTCCCCGAACATATCATTGACCAAATTAAAGCGGGTGAAGTCATTGAACGTCCTTCATCCCTTATCAAAGAAATTTTAGAAAACTCACTGGATGCAGGTGCTTCAAGCATTAACTTAAATATTGTTGAGAATGGTCTCTCTCTTATAAGTATTGAAGATAACGGCAAAGGTATCGCAAGTGAGGATCTCCCCCTCGCCTTTTGTAGACATGCCACCAGTAAGATCTCCCGTTTTGAAGATGTCTATCGACTTCATTCTTTTGGCTTTCGAGGCGAAGCTCTTGCTAGTATTGCAAGTATTAGCAAACTTACTTGTGAAAGTTCCCATCAGAAAAATAAAAGTGTCATCAAAATTGAGGGGGGTGAAACTAAATCCCACACTCACCTTGGAGAGCAAGAGAGCAGTGGGACAAAAATTTATATTAAAGATCTCTTTTATAACACCCCTGTCCGCATGAAGTTTATCCAGTCGAGTAAAGCGGAAAAAAACCAGATTCAAAAAATTATTAAATCATTTTTACTAGCCAACCCAAAAGTGGAGTTTAAGATTTCGTGGGATAATCTAGATAAAGAAATCTACCCAGCTCATACCCACTCAAACGCTCAAGATAATTTTCTAGCTAGACTCAGTGATGTTTTAAACTTTAAACGAGAAGATTTAGTTTGGAGTGAGAATGTCTACGATGGCATTCAATGTAAAGTTGTTTTGAGTAAACATTCTAATCGTGGAAACGCTCACAAAAATCACTTTTTATTTATCAACAATAGATACGTCCAGGATATTCAACTGCACAAGATTGTCCTCAACTCTGCCAAAAGCTTATGGCCTGAGGGAGAGACAGGTCATTATGTGGTTTATCTTAATCTTCCTAGTGATGAGATTGATGTGAATGTTCACCCGAGTAAAACGAAAATTAAATTTTTTACACCTCCTAAAGTTTTTTCCATGGTCAGTGGTACTATTAATCACTTAATGGCCACTCAGATTCAACCCCAAAAAGAGAGTGGACTGCAAAACACCTCGAATCAAGATTCACTGCTAGAGACACAAAGAGAAGTCAATTATAGAAATTTTGAATTTAACTCAGACAATAAGATGCAAAGTTATTTTGAAAATCTTCATGGCCAGGAGCAAACTCAACTCACCTCCGCTATTGAATCTGAAATTAACCTTCCCTCTTTTTTGCTTTTTAAAAGAAATGATCAATCCTATTGCTTACATAAACAAAAATTCTATTCTTATCACCTGGCTTTTATCCTCAATCAAAAATCCATTAATGAAGAAACCATTCCTCTTATGGTGTCTAGACCCATTAAAATCACAGGAAAAAATGCAAAACATAATGAAGAGTTTTTATCTCAGCTAGGATTTGAAATTGACTTTATAGCTGAAGATTCGGCTCTTTTAAGAACTTTTCCTAAACAGATTCAACATTACCCCTATCTGGCTTTTATAGCAGAACAGTTAAATAAGAAAAAAATAAATGGTTTTAATGACCTGAGTTTTGCTTTTCTTGAAGATTTTGAAATGGGACAGCACCTTTTAATGGAATGCCTCAAACAATTTAGCTTAACTGAGTTACTGGATGAAAAAATCATTGTCCAACTAACAGATCGCAACTTGAGTCAATTATATGAATAAAGTGATCGTGATTGCAGGGCCCACAGCTTCAGGAAAAACAGAGCTGGGGATCGAAGTGGCCAAACAAGTCAACGGTGAAGTGGTCAATTTTGATAGTCTACTTTTTTATAAAGAGTTAAATATCGGAACCGCTAAGCCCGATCAAAATGAGCTCAGCGCCGTCCCTCATCACCTGGTGAGCACTCACTCCATAGCAAGACCCATTAATGCTGCAGACTATAGTGAGCTATGCCACCCTATAATTTCAGAAATCCATGCCCGCGCTCGCATTCCTATTCTCGTGGGAGGCTCAGGCTTTTATTTACAGGCCGTGATGTACGGAATGTTTGAGTCGGTCACCTCTCCTGCCTCCGTTCTCGAGAAATCTGAGTCATGGTATCAGCAAAAAGGTATTCAACCTTTTCGAGATGTACTTAAAGAAAATGATCCCAAATCTTATGAACGCTATCATGAGAATGATCACTATCGTATACGTCGAGCTGTGGAACACTTTTGGACCACGGGACAAACCATTTCCTCAGCGCGGGAAAAACAAATGCAAGAGCGCCAACTTCCTGAGGGCTGGAACTTATTTTTTACTTATTTAGATATCCCTAAGAGTCTCCACTTGCCCATTATTGAAAAGAGAACGGAGAAAATGTTTCAACAGGGACTTATTCAAGAAGTAAAAGAATTACTTGATGCAGGTTTTACTGGTAGAGAGAAACCTATGCAGTCTATAGGTTATAAAGAAGTCGTCTCTTATCTCAAAGATGAATTTCCAGACCTCGAAAGTTGTAAAGAACGAATATCCATTAACACCAGACAATTGGCCAAGTCCCAAAGAACATGGTTTAAGAAAATGCAGAAAAATGAGTATAATCCTCTTGAGGAACGTGATAAATTTATAAAAGATTGTAAACAATTTGTATTGGACTAGTATGGAAATCAGTCAAAAACAAAATTTAAAAGTGATCATTATCTCGGACGGAACAGGCGAGACCGCCAAGGCCATGACCAGAGCTGCCATCACTCAATTTCATTCAAAAGAAGTTTTTTTTACTCGTTATAAAAATGTACTCACCAAAGAACATATTGACGCTATCTTTGAAGAAGCAGCGCTCAATCACGATATGGTGGTTTACACTATCGTTTCTCCTGAGTTAAGAAAGTATGTCAAAGAAATTTCAAGAAGAGAACATGTCCGCTCGGTTGACCTTCTCGGTCCTCTTCTCACGAGCTTTGCCAATGTTTTTGAAACCGAACCCGATTATCAACCAGGGCTTCTCCATGCTGTTAATGATAAGTATTTTCAAAAAGTAGCCGCTGTGGAGTTCACGCTCAATCATGATGACGGCAGAAATTTAAAATCTCTTGAGGAGTGCGATGTGGTTTTAGTGGGTATTTCTCGTACCTCAAAAACTCCACTCTCAATATATTTATCTCTGGAAGGTTTAAAGGTCGTCAATATTCCACTTATCTTAAATATGCCCGTTCCAGAAAAATTATTTGAAATAGATCAGAGAAAAATTTTTGGACTGACTATCGATCCTGATGCCCTGAGAGAAATTAGAAAAAATAGATTAACTAATTTGGGGACCAATACCAATGGTGATTACGCTGACTCTAAAAAAGTTGTGGAAGAGATTGAGTGGGCCAATAAAATCTTTGAAGAAAATAGGCGCTGGCCAATTTTTAATGTCACCAATAAAGCCTTAGAAGAGACAGCAGCAGAAATCATGAAACTTCTCAATATGCGCAGTCGCAATCGTTTTAAACAAAAAAGAAGATTTGAAATTGATAAAAAAGACTCTTAGTCGATCTTAATTTTATTATTTTTATTTTCTTGGACTTCAACCTGAATTTTTCTCTCAGTATTCAGTAATCTATTTTCAATGATGGCTTCGTAAGTACCGGCCGGAACTCTTACCCCATTGAGAGGAAGTTCTTTTTCAAATTTTTCTCCATCAATATCCATAACAATCCATGAACCAGGTGTGTAGTTATTTCCAGAAGTCAGTGTCCCCATTCTCAATTGTTTAAGATTAGGAACTGAAACGGTAATAAACTTTTCTTTTTCTCCAAGCTTCATCACATCGACACTGGCGGCTCTATAACCGTCCTTTTTAATGGTGAGCTTTCTATACTTACGGTTCAGAGGAATCTTTTTCATGGAAATTCCCACTACGGGAAAACTCGTTCCATCAAGAAGATAGGTGTAAGAAGGATTATAATTCTCGAGGACAATCTCCCCATATTGAGTGGCTTGTTCACAAATGGCTAAGGAAGAATCTTTGGAACATTTCTCATTAATACACTGCTGAGATGAAGGGTTTGAAATACAAACATCCGACATATTCGCAGGACAAAAAGATTTAACTCCAAACTTACAAAGCATTTGTTGTTGAGTGTAGACGAACATCAAAAGACTTGCCACCAAGGCGACAGGAATAATAGTTCCAGCTCTTTTTCTTTGTTCTTTATTTCGCGGGGCTGCCCCAGCAGACTTCACCCGAACAGCTCTGGTTCCAGCAGAACCATTGGCCCGTCTGACACGAGTGGCCCTCGTCGCACCCGATGCACTTCTTTTTCTAGGGGTTGCGCCACTATTTGCAGACTTTCGAGTCGCACCGGCTCCTTGCCCTCTCGAAACATTTGTTTTCTTGGTTATTTTTCTTGTTCCAGTATTTTTCGTTTTAAGGGTTAGACCTTTCGCTGTCTTACCAGACATATCTAAATCTAAGCCTTGTACATCAATATCAGTATTACCTTTATCGAAGGAACCTAGATCGAGAACGATTTTTCCTGTTCTCTTTTCATCAGAGATAAATGAGCCAGAGTGATCAGCGGTGCTAGCCCCCGAACCATGCTCATTGCGCTTCATATCTTCAATAAAAGGTTTCAGGTCTATTTTACCGTACTCAACAAATTTCTTTTTATCTGCAGAGATCTCATCTTGGAATAATTGTTTAGCGAAGTATCCTAAATCACTGGCATTAAATTCGGGGTAATTAGAATAGAGAAATTTAACAAGGGCCCTATTCATCTTCTCCATATCGTCAAAACGCTGAGTTCTGTCTTTCGCCAGTGCTTTAAGAACAATTTGATCTAACTCTGGTGGTACATTTGGATTAATAGAAGATGGCTTTGGAACTTTACAAGCTTGTATTTGCTTTAGTACGGCCAACTCATTTTTAGCTTGAAAGAGCTTTCTTGAACAAAGCATCTCCCATAAAGTTATTCCTACCGCAAATTGATCGTAACGATGATCGAGCTCCATTCCGTCCAAACACTCCGGTGCAAGATAAGAGAGTTTCCCTTTGATCGTCCCCGCTTGTGTCGCCTCAGAGTTCGAATCAGCTTTAGCAATTCCAAAGTCGATAACCTTAACAGCACCTTCATAAGTCAGCATAATATTATGAGGTGATATATCTCTATGGATAATATTAAATGATTTACCGGTTAATTTATCTTGATAGTTATGAGCATATTGAAGTGCTAAACAAACTTGCGAGATAATATAAGTCGAGATCTCCACAGGAAAGACGTATTTCTTCTCCCGCAAACGATCTAAAAATTGTTTTAAATTGGCTCCATCCACGTATTCCATGGCGCTATAGAGCTGGTCATCCACCATACCGTAGTCATAAACTTGTGCAATATTCGGGTGGACCAGGTCGAAAGAAACCTTGAGTTCATCTTCAAACATTTGAACAAAAGAAGGATCTTTAGAGTATTGAGGTTGAACCATTTTAATGGCAACGACTTTATTTGCCTGTTCACCTAAATAAGTTGCACGACAAATCTTTGCCATACCACCATCTACCAAGTGATCTAGGATCAAATACTTTCCGAATCGCTGGAATTTCTTTTCACTCATAAGTTTTCCTCAATGACTTATCGGCTAAACCCAAGGAAGCTTTAGAGTGATTTCATGAAAAAGGCAAAGAAAAAATAAACGTAAGAGCTTGAAATAATTAGACTAAATAAGTCTTAGAGAGTTTTTGTCTTAAAGCCAGGAATAGAGACAACAATATCCTCTGATCCAGACTCTCCCTCTACGGGTTTGCGACAGAAGCCATAAAGCTTATAATTATAGAGCTTCCAATCAGCAAAATTTTGGTGAGCTTTAAAGTTCTCAGAGAAGTCCTGAATGCTTCTTTTATCTAACCCCGCCTTCTCAAGTTTTGAAGCGAGATAAGTTATCCCTTCGCCTAAATCGAGATCAGAATAAAGTGCGGTGACATAAAATTTAGCACATTGATCGAGGTAGTAATAATCCCTTCCCAACCATTTTGCGAACTGAGAATCCTTATCAATTTCACTTATCAGAACATCATACTGCATACTCGCTTCATCATACCAAGAGATGCGCTTCATTCTAAAATTTTCATCCCAAGACTTACCTTGATAGATGCCCCCTTTCAGAACAATCTCAGAGGTAGCAATATTTTTGCGAGAGCGATTATTTAAAGCACATGAAGTAACTAGTAAAACGAGTAATAGAGATGAGAAAAACTTCATCATTTTAAGCACTTTCCTTTGATTTGATATGGTTGATTATCTCCCGAAACACATCATTTCTGCAAGTTTCATTTAAAATATCATGGCACATATTGGGATATTCTTTCGAGACAACCTTGGACTTATCCATTCCCGTGATAAATAGTCGGGTTTTTTCATTGTCCACCACTCTATCATCCCCTGAGAGGATAAAAAAACTATCGTATTTAAAGAAGTAGGAATGTCGCGTAATATTCTCTGTGGCTTTTAAAATCTCAACGGCCATTTTCACCGTGATCGCTTTTGAGATGAGTGGATCTTTGATAAATTCTATGGCCTTTTCATTGTCGTGAGTGAGGTCATAAGCATTATAGATAAGAGGAACTCTGACCTTATTAATAAATCCATCAATGGTTTTCATTTTAGCTTCAATGAGCTGAGGTAATTTAAGCTTGGGGGCAATAGAAGGGTTTACAAAGATCAGTGATGTAAGGGGCAATGGAATTTGATTCGCTTCATCACTCAGAGTACTTAAAACAATAAGACCCCCTAAAGAGTGAGACACAACAAAATGTTGAATCTTTTCAAACTCAGAAGTTCTCTGAGCACACAAGCCCAAAAAATGAAGCCAATCATCTTCAAAATTTTTAAAAGATTCGATATAAGCCCGGTGTCCCCCACTATGTCCATGCCCAATTAAGTCCATGGCACTTATCATGACTTCCCCTGGCATGGCTTCAAACATGGCAATAAAAAAACTTTCATGCCTCATTTGATGTTCTATCAATCCATGCTGAAAGATAATATGAATTTTTGGTTTCTTTTTTTTATTGAGTGGTAGGTAGTGTCGGTAATAGACATGCCCCTCTCCATCAAGAGAGGAGGGAAAAGTATGATTTTCAATAAGAGCAAAATCAGAAATCTTAGCCCGCATTTAAATATTTTGTAATCGATTCTTTAGAGGAATCAGAAAGTTCGGTAAAACGAAAAGAAAAACCTTGTCCACCTTCAAGCAGCCTTACAATATTTCCATTGGCCACAAAATGATACTCTGAGTTTTCAGGATGCACATTAATAGCGATCTCCTCCCCCACTTGCCCAGGAAAATGATCCACTAAAACTTGCATGCCACCAATGGATACATCACGACAAATGCCGACAAAAACTTCGTCTCTATTCTGAATATACATTCTCGCAATAAAAGGTTTCCTAATATTAGATCTTCTCTCACTGTCCTTAATAACCGGTGGAGCCCCTTGAAATAAAGCAGCAAAATCGTCAAAATCCGCTAGCATTTTCCAGTTGTCCATTCCTTTTACAAACACGTATGTCTTAGCATTAATTCGATGTTCACTATAAAGTCTTTTAATAATAGCTAAATTATATGGTCCGTACTCTGTATCTCGCGTGCCTCTATCCGCACCGATTTTGATAAAAACACTGGCGGTCTCACCCGCAAGCTCTGAGAGTTGATTCGATATTTTTTTTGGTTCTGGTGCAATAACTTCTGGCATCTCCATGGCCGGTGCAGCAGGAGCAGCTCCTTGATCAAAGTCACTGAGGTCTTTAACTTTCGTCCAATTCTCAAGACCTTTTTTCCAGACATAATCTTCTCCACCCAGCTCTCCGGTCGTAAGATGATTAACGATCACAGACTTTTCCACTGGTCCTTGCCTTTCACCAGATTTCACATAGTACCAAATATCATCCATGATAAACTCCTATTCAATTATTCTAAATACTTATCCACTTTTTATTGTAACTGAGCTCACTGTTTTCACATCCTTAGGGCAAGATTTTCCCTTCACCATTAAAGTCTTTCTCCCTTTTGACCGACAAAGCTTATGGAGTTTTATAAAACTGGATTAAATATGCAAAAGTTTAGCTATCTTTTATTATTACTAACTTTCTTCCTACTCTCTTGTGGGGAAGAAGTCTTAACCAAAAATACTCAATCAACGGGAACGAGTTCTCCTGCGATTCAGAATTTTGCTCTCACGACTTGCTCTGAATTTCACTTTGAAAAACCTCCCGTAGATATTCTCTATATAGTAGATAACTCAGGAAGTACTCTCGCCGGGAGTTTCCAATCCATAAAAACAGAAATTCAAAACACTATTTTTAGCATATCAAATGAGTTTGATTATCATATCTACTTCGCTCCTTTAAATCAGGGAGGAAATGAGTCCATTTATGGTTACCCGGTGATTCTCAGTAATCCAGATTCAGTCCCCAGCGTGGCGAGTCTTAATGTGGTAGCTCCAGAAAATTTACAAATGTTTTCTCAGGCCAGTGGAAACAATTCAGAGCTGGGCTTTCAAAGGGCTCAGAATATCATAAACAGTAACAGAAATATCCCCGATGGAAACGGCGGGACATATAACAATGGGATCTTTAGAGATAATGCTCATACTATCGTCGTTATGATTTCCAATGGAAACGATACTGAAGCTAATATTAACGTTCAAGGTAACACAGTTATTGATCAAGGTGTTTATACCAATCGTAAAAATAAATTTATCGACTATTTAAGTGCACCTATGAGTGCCGAGAGCTTTCGCTTTATGTCACTGGTAGCACATAGTAGCTGTAAATCAGGCTGGGTATCAGGATCGACCTATCGACAGATGTCTCAAGATATTTATCAAGCACAAGGCTTAACAGATAATAATGCAAATAAAGATAGTTATAATCTTTGTTCAGGAGACTACTCTAATATATTCAAAGCTGTGAATAATAGTATCCGCCAAATTGTGGTGGGTCATAAATATGATCATTGGAAAATCAGCTCTGCCAGCGAAGACTCTATTCAAGCAGATGACATCACTTTGCATAAAGTAGATCAAAACGGAAACAAAACCCTTATTAATGAAGATAGTCAAAATGGTTTCGAGTATATTGGTTATCAGCAAAATAAAAACCAAAGAATAGAGCCCACACCAGGTGAGCCTGCCACAGGACTTTTTGTAAAATTAAATGGATCTGCCCAAGTGGCCTACCCGGACTGTCTTATTGCAAAAACCAGAACTCCTACTGAATATTTTGGATATTTTGCTCTGCCTAAAGATCCAGATTTAACCACAGTGGAAGTCACTATCGACGGTGCAAAAATACAAAAGTCTGATACCAATGGTTGGAGTTATATTGGCTGGAGAGATGTCTTAAATATTAAAGTACCAGGTCCCACTAACGCGAGTGTGAGTCCTGCGGTTAATAAATCCGGCTATTTTATTAAACTTAACGGTGATGCCATTTATACCAATGGCCAGACCATTAAGGTTTTTTACAAAGCTAAGGCCATATAAAGCAACACTTCAAAACTTTGTCTAACTTGACCCGTAACAGTATGAACAAAGTTCTATCTTGAATCTGATACGCCCTTTAGAGATAATAACTCCATAAGGAGTTTATTATGAGATTATACTTGGCGTTTTTACTCGCCTTTTTGAGCACGACTGTCTTTAGTTATGAGGTCAGCTGTAAAACAGAACAAACCTTAACCATTGGATGTACTTCCGATTGTGATAGGGCCATCAAAAATTCCCTTAAAAAAGTTGCCCGTAAACATAACCAAAGAGTGCGCTTTGTGGATATGTGGAAAAAAAACATCAAACAAAATTTTGATTCTCTAGATGCCATCATCATTCCCGGTGGTGTTGATATTGATCCCAAATATTACAAAGATGATGTGGAAGAAGATCTTAGAGCTCACCTGGACCGTCTGGATTACTTAGTGGACTACACTCGAGATGGAAAGAGAAGAGATCCTTTTGAGATGAATGTGCTAGGAAATTATTTTAGCAATAAAAACAATAACAAGCTTCCCCTACTAGCAATTTGTAGAGGGATGCAAATTCTCACTGTCTCTCAAGGCATCCCCCTCTATATTGATATAAATAAAGAAATTGGTATTCCTAATAGAAGAAGACTGCAAGATAAAATCTCTATCCCTGATAGTGATTCACTGATTGGACAGGTTTTAAATTATAGCTCTTTTTATGGTTATAAAAATCATCACCAAGGGTTGAGAGTCCCCTACTTTAAAAAGCACCAAGCTGAGCGCTGGCCACATATTAAAATCACGGCCACTTCTAATAAGGGACGTATCGCCGAAGCTATCGAATTCGATAACCGCCCTATTGTCGCCACTCAATTTCATCCTGAAATTGACCGCGGAGACGAAAACTCGCGTATCTTTTCATGGGTTTTGGATAACTCATGCAAACGAAATAAATCTAAATAATTCAACAACTTAAATAGCCAGTGTGAAGGTTTTTCACACTGGTCTCAAAATGGGAACAGATTGTACTCAGAATAAGTGCATCTTTTTCTGCCTCGTGTTAATTTTCTTTCGTACCCAACAAAGGAAAAAAACATGAAAACATTATTAGCAACTCTCTTAATCTTATCAACTCTAACTTCGGCTATCGCTTCTCAGGACGGATGTTCTCCCACATCAAGACCTTATGCTACTCAAGATGCAGTGGAAAATTTTATGCAAACTAAACTTGGAATTGTGAAAGAAGATATTGTTCATTTAGAAATACTTGAAAGTAAAAACTTTATTTCACGTAAAAACTTCGCAGCGGCTATTGTTCTTTCACCTGTTATTATTGCCGGATCAATCATTGAGGGAGATAGAATCAGTAAAGTTCCTGGCTGCATGTCCTATAACAATGCTAAAAACAAAATACGCGTTGAATTTAACAGAGGACATGAGTTTTGTTCAGTTAATCTTATGGTAAAAATAAAGCAAGATTTATTAGATCCAAATCCATATCACTATCATTCAACTGTAAAACAAAAATACGCACCAGTTTGTAACTAATAAAAAACGAATTTATTAAAAAATAAAAGGAAATATTATGAAAACGCTTTTAACGACACTACTTATTCTCTCTTCACTAACAACAGCAATGGCTTCTCAAAACGCTTGTGACCATTATTACTCGGACAGAACACCGGCTGAAGAAGCAATAGAAAACTTTATGCAGACTAAGTTGAATATAGAAAAAGAAGATTTGGTTCATTTAGAATTACTTGATTATACAAAATTTACTTCAGCTAAATCATCTGTTGCTCTAGCTCTTCTCAGCCCGATTATAGTTGCTTCAACTCTTATAGATAAGCAACTCACCTTTAAAGACTTAAAGGAGTTGGGATGTATTGACACAAAATTTAATTACGATGTTCAATTTAATAGAGATGGTCAATTTTGTACGGTGAACTTAAAAGTAAAAGTAAAAAACAGTATCAAAACAAAAACGACGACTGTGAAGCAAAAATACGCACCAGTTTGTAACTAATAAAAAAACGAATTAATTAAAGAATAAAAGGAAATATTATGAAAACGTTATTTTTAATTTTAATCATGACTCTTGGAAATGTGTTTGCAGGAGATTTAAATCAAGTCATCGAAGAGTGTAAAGCTATATCTTATGCTCATAAAAGAGAGTGTGTAATAGATCGCTCTGTAAAGAGCTTTTTGAAAAATAAGCTTCAAGTTAACGAGCAAAATATTATTGAAATCAGTGAAATCTCAAGCAAAGATTATACGACACTAAGAGCAAAAATAGATAATAAGATTAGTTATGCTATTTTTTCAATTGTTGAACCGATTCTTGTTGAGCAAATGACTAGGACCAAAAACAATGGAACAAAGTCTAAGTTTGAGGTCGAGTTTTTTAAAGATAATCGAATTTGTACTGTTGAATTGAAAACAAAGCTTACTTCTAATGGGCAATATGAATTAGAAAATACAAAGATTACAGTCAAACAAAAATACGCACCAGTGTGCAACTAACACTCTCTCACTCTCACCAAACCCAGGCGCAAGGAAAGCGCCTTCTTTTTTAATAGTTTGCTTTTTCTTCGTTAGAGGCTTGGATACGATTCATAAATTGAATATTGGGAAGTAGTTTTTTGAGTTTAACAAAATCCACTTGAAGCGAAATTTGCTCATCATCACCAATTAAAGCCTCACCTACAATCCCATGGGCGCGCGCTTCATGGAGACTTTCAATGGTGATATTTTGTTTCTGCTGTTTCCAAAAATTAAGTAGATCACTTACATTCACACTCGTCATCCCTTCTTCAGCAGGGGGATTATTGACTAATTTTTTAAAGATATTCTCTAGGAAAATTTGTGCGTTTTTTGAGATTTTTAATTTTTTATTTTCAGATAAATGTTTCTCAGTATTATAAAAAATGAAATAACCTCTAAGGGCGTTTAGATCACTGATCACATAGACATTGGGCTTGCCTTCACTATCATTCACTTTTTTCATCAAACCAATATCTTCTAAGATAATCATCATTTCATCTAGTTTAGATTCAATAATCCCAAATATTTCATGAGAATAGAGATCGAGGGTTCGCTTATTGATAGCATATCCCTCAGCATGATCTTCACCATGAGATTTATAAACGAGAAAGAGCATTCCAAGAATCTTGATAACATCATTTGATTTAAGAAACTCGTAGCCCTTATGCTGGCCCGTTGAATAATTTACTGAAGTAGAATTGGATTCAAGCTCTTTGACTCTCGCGTTCGTTGATCTCAATCTATCCGCGAGAGTGTTAATAATAGTTTTAAACCATGGATTAAGCCCCTGCATCGTTTTTGCAAAAGCTGGAAAAGATATTTCGATCACTTCAGAGCTGACCATGGCCATAGCGGCACAAGAGCGCTTTCCCCCACCGGATTGATCAAAATAGGCCATCTCACCAATAACTTCTCCCGCACGAAGAACGGCAATTTCGATGAAACCTTTTCCTTTGGGTTTATAAAGTCTGAGTTGACCTTTTTGAATGATAAATAAAGAATTGGCCTGCTCCCCATCATTAAACAAAACTTCAGATGGCTTGAGTCTTCTTAATCCAGACTTTGCATCTGCTGCTGCTGCTTTTTTTTGAGTCGCTTCTGTCGCCATGACTTCCTTACATTCTTTCTATAACAATACTTAGGGCTTCCCCACCACCAATACAAATGGCAGCACAGCCTCTTTTTCCATTATTTCTTTCAAGTACATTCATAAGGCTTAGAATAATTCTTGCCCCACTGGTCCCGATGGGATGACCAAGACTCACTCCACCACCATGAACATTTACTTTTTCTTGATTTAATTTTAATTCATTTATCGCCACCATGCTTACTGCGGCAAAAGCTTCATTAATTTCCCAATAGTCGATGTCTTCAACACTGAGATCAAGCTTGGCTAAATTCTTTCTGACCGCTTCAACAGGAGCTGTGGTAAACCAAGTTGGGTTTTGCGCATGTCCGGCCCACCCTAGAATTTTAAATTTAGCTTGGTCCTTAACCGACTCTCCCCCGAGAACAAGGGCACAGGCACCATCATTAATAGTTGAGGCATTTGCAGCAGTAATCGTTCCTTCTTTATCAAATGCAGGTCTGAGACTTGGAACTTTATCAAACATAACTTTGCCTGGTCCCTCATCTTCACTGACCTCAATATCACCCTTACGAGTTTTAATCGTAACTGGCTTGATTTCAGATTTAAAGACTCCATCCGCTTGTGCTTTTTGAGCACGCTTAAAAGATTCAATGGCGTAATTATCTTGAGCTTCACGAGTGAGATCATATTTTTTGGTGCATTCCTCAGCACAATTTCCCATGGCGCGATTTGAATAAACATCCCAAAGTCCATCCCATTGCATGGCATCTTTAAGTTGAGTTTCACCAAACTTAAAACCACTTCTTGAGTTAGGAAGAAGATGAGGTGCAAGAGACATATTCTCCATTCCACCAGCAACAACAATATCTTTATCATCGCAAAGAATTGATTTTGCTCCTAAAATAACAGACTGCATGCCGGAGCCACAAACTTTATTCACCGTTGTGGTTTGCACGTCTTCACTTAAACCAGCAAATAAAGTGGCTTGTCTTGCAGGAGCTTGCCCAACTCCAGCTTGAAGAACATTTCCCATGAAAACTTCTTTAACTTTTTCTTTAGAAATTTTTGCATTTTCTAGAGCACCTTCTATGGCAACACTCCCAAGCTTAGGGGCCGGTACCGTACTCAAACTTCCCAAAAAACTACCTTGTGGGGTTCTTGCTCCGCCTAGAATATATACGCTCATAAATGCTCCTTTATTAAAGTTAAATCAACTGGATTTTATGCAAAATCTAATTGTTTTGAAAGGGAAATTCTGCTATTTTGCGTTTAATTACAAAGGATTAACATGTATTTTGGAAGGCTGAATCAAGAACACAATCAAAAACGCAACCCCTTACCTATGGAATGGCTAGAGGAAGTAACTAAGACATTAAATGACGTCTATCGAGCCCAGTGCGACGAGCAAAACCGTTTTTTTGAGGTCTATGGAGAAAACTATAAAGATGAATTTGTAGTGATTGTTTCACTTTTACATAAAAAAGATCAAATGATTGCCCCCATCACCCTCTTTATCTCCCATGATATTCTTCCAACTTCCAAAGAGTTTAAGAAGGTTCTCGAAGATCTTATCAATTTAGTGGGCCTGATTTTTGATGATATTTTTGCTACTGAAGAATGGTCTGAATTTAATTCAATGTGGACGGAAAACCAGTATAAAGGTTCAACTTTTTATTACAAAGTCACCAGAGAAAATATCTCTTTGAGTCTTCAAGCCGAGGCTATTTTGCAAAAAGATATTTCTCTAGAATAAATAGTTATTTTTTCTAATCTTCGTTAAAGCGATTGGTAGGAACATATGATCTGGTCTCTTGATCCACATCATCATTATCGTCATCATCCACACTATCAGGATTATCATAATCGTCTTCAAACTCGAGCTCAGAAGCGATATTTAGTTCACTCAAGGCTTTATAGAATTCTTTTTCGTCTTGTAGGTCTGAAACAATAGCTTCAATAAACTTAGGCGGGTATTTTGCAATAAGCTCTTCAATATACTCTTGCAATCTTCCCTCTTTAAGAATCTCGCGCTTTCTTTTAATTTCATGCCAATTGGAAATATAGTGAAGTCTGCAGTATTGCTGAGTTGTTCTTAAGTTATCACAGCCTTTCTCAGAACAATCATCTGAGCGGTGATCTACAAAAAAATCAAGAGTCGAAATTGCATCCGCAATTTCATCCCAAGAAAAATTTTCACCGAGATTCTCAATCTCTTCTTGAACTTTATTTTCTGCTTCTTTGATCTCTGCTTTAGAAGAAGCTTTTTCTTCTTTTTTAGACTTCTTAGTTTTAACTGGCTTAGCCGCGACCTCTGCTTCTTCAACTTTCTTATCAGCTTTGCTCTCTTTAGCAGCTTTAGTTTTAGTTGTTTTCTTCGTGGTTTTTTTAGCTTTCTTGCTAGCGGTCGTTGCTTTGGCTTTCTTAGCCACTTTTTTAGCGGTTTTTTTGACTTTCTTCGCTGCTTTTTTTGCTACTTTTTTGGCCGTCTTTTTAACTTTTTTAGCCGCTTTTTTTGCTACTTTTTTCTTCGTGGTTTTTTTCGCTTTTTTAGCGGCTTTCTTTTTTGCGGTTGTTTTTTTTGTTGTTTTTTTCTTAGCCGCTTTTTTCGCTACTTTTTTCTTTGTGGTTTTTTTCGCTTTTTTAGCGGCTTTCTTTTTGGCAGTTGTTTTTTTGGTCGTCTTTTTCTTGGCTGCTTTTTTAGCCGCTTTTTTCTTAGTCGTTACTTTTTTCTTTGCAGCTTTTTTGGACGTTTTTTTCGCCGCTTTTTTTGTTTTTTTCTTCACTGCTTTTTTGGTAACTTTTTTCTTAGTAACTTTTTTGGCACGCGCCATAAATAACTCCCTAAAATTTTTCAAACAACACGCTAACTTAGCATTTTTAAAGGTTTATTGCCAAGTTCTATTATTGAATCGACTTGAATTCATTACTCGCTATGACAATACGCTGAATTTCTGAAGTCCCTTCATAAATTTCACAAATCTTAGCATCTCTAAAGTAGCGCTCTACTGGATACTCTTTAGAATAACCATTTCCTCCTAAAGCTTGAATTGCCTGAGTCGTGATCCACATACACGCTTCACTAGCAAAAAGCTTAGCTTGAGCAGCTTCCTTACTATAAGGAACACCAGCATCTTTCATGGCCGAGGCTTTCTCAACAAGCAGTCTGGCCGCACTTATTTTAGTGCTCATATCTGCGATTTTAAATTGTATTGCCTGTAAATGAGAAATGGGGTTTCCAAATTGAACTCTCTGAGTGGCATACATTCTTGCATACCTAAAGGCAGCTTCAGCGATACCAATGGCTTGAGCACCAATCCCTATACGTCCTCCATCCAAAGTAGATAGAGCAACTTTGAAGCCTTTCTCAAGTTCTCCCAAAACATTTTCTTTAGGAACTTTTACTTTATCAAAATGAATTTGAGCTGTTGAAGACCCTTTAATACCTAGTTTTTCTTCTAACTTTTGTACCTTAAAGCCCTCTAAATTGGTATCAACGATAAAAGCAGTAATACCTCTATGGTCATTCGATTTTGTGGTTTTGGCCATAACAACTGCGACATCGGCTTCCCCACCATTGGTGATCCAGTTTTTGGTTCCATTGAGTTCGAAATGATCGCCTTTATCTTCAGCAAAAAGAGTTAATGTTCCTGGGTCACTCCCTGCATTAGGTTCAGACAAGCAGAAACATCCTACTTTTTCACCAGTCGCCATTTGAGGGAGGTATTTCTTCTTCTGTTCTTCTGTTCCATAAGTAAGGATTGGCCACACAGCAAGTGAGTTATGGGCCGAGAGAAAGACACCACTTGAAGCACAAGCCCTGGAAATCTCTTCGATCATGATCCCATAGGACATATAATCCATACCGGCTCCACCATACTCTTCAGGAATAAAAATTCCCATAAAACCGTTTTCTGCCATCTTGGCTTTAAGTGAGTCAGGGATTTTACTTTTGCGGTCAATCTCTTCAGCGAGAGGAGCAACTTCACTGTCCGCAAACTTACTCATCATATCTCTTATTTCTGTGTAACTTTCATCTATTAACATTATTTTTCTCCATAATTATAAAATCCATGCCCGGATTTTTTACCTAATCTTCCCGCAGCTACATATTGTTTTAGTAGTGGACAAGGGCGGTACTTCGTATCTCCTAGACCAACGTGCAAAACATCCATAATGGCCAGACAAGTATCTAACCCAATAAAGTCTGCAAGAGTCAAAGGACCCATAGGTTGATTCGTTCCTAATTTCATGGCTTGATCTATATCTTCTACACTCGCCACACCTTCATAAAGAGCGTAAACCGCTTCATTAATCATCGGCATCAAAATTCTATTCACTGCAAAGCCAGGCATATCATTGGCCTTAACAAATACTTTTCCCATCTTTTCTGCACAAGCTTGCACCGCTTGGAAGGTTTCATCACTGGTCTCTAGACCTTTGATCCCTTCCACCAATTTCATCACCGGCACTGGATTCATAAAATGCATCCCACATACTTGAGACGCTCTCTTCGTCGCAGCTGCAATTTCAGTTATAGAGATAGATGATGTATTGCTGGCGAGTATAGCTTCAGCTTTGGCCACCTCATCGAGCTGTTTGAAAATCATGAGCTTGAGTTCTTTATTCTCAGTGGCAGCTTCAACGATGAGATCGCAATCTGCTAGATCTTTCATCTCCATAGTCTTGGAGATAGCACTCAAAGTTTCATCTGCTTTTGATTGATCCCACTTCTCTTTTTCAACGCCTCTCGTTAATTGTTTAGCGATGAAATCGTGTCCAAAGTTCAGTGACTTTTCATTGACATCAAAAAGTAGCACTTCATGGCCAGTAAATGCAGCTACTTGGGCAATTCCTCGACCCATTTGTCCTGCACCAACGACCCCAATTTTTTTAATAGCTGTCATGAGTATTTCCTTGATGAGTTTTTATCCAGTTAATATGCTAATATATTGATAAATGGTCAATGGTATGGGGGATAAAACCAGCTTAGACCTAAGTTTTTTTGATAAAATTCTTGCCAAAACTCACTAATTAATTTAAAAATGCCTCTACGCAATACGCAAATATAACGATTTTTAAATACTATTAAGATAAATCTTAGGAGAATAAACGTGGCAAATCATAAGTCTGCTAAAAAGAGAATTAGACAATCAGAAAAAAGAAGAGTGAATAATAAGTGGAAAACCACAAGAGTAAGAACTCAAATTAAAAAATTGAGAACAGCTATTGAGGAAAAAGATAAAGACACAGCAACAACTCTTTTAACTCGCGTTCAATCAATGCTTGGAAAACTTGCTAAATCTAGTGCCATGGATAAAGCAACTGCTTCTAGAAAAACTTCTAGACTTGCAAGCCAAGTTTCTAAATTATAATTTAAATTTTAATTTTTTTTTAAGATCTAAGCCCGGAGCAATTCGGGCTTTTTTTTATGGACGATACACACATCTAAATCCGATATCTTCAAAAGCCTGGCCAGGATAAGCTTCAAAACTCATCATATATATTCCAGCGTAACTTCCCGATTGATAAGATCCACCTCGATAAGCGCCTTCACCTACACCACCAAAAATCTGTCCCAATCCAATAGAGGTTTTTCCCCCTAGATTATTGAGTGAATCTTTGGAATAAGAAAAACTGTCTCCGTCATCAAGGGAAACACTCACACCAGCTTCAGTCGCGGCATAAATATAACCTTCGCTATCCACGGCTACATCATAAACAGTATTATCAATGAGCCCATCCCTTGTCAGTCTCGTATTAAAACTTACCCCATCATTTTGAGAGATACTCAACCCCACATCCGTGGCCACATAAATAATATCATCAGTGAAATCGGACAAATCATTTTCATCTATATAAATAGCATTGATCCGGTTACTCCCCAGACCATCCGCTGTGGTTTTATTAGTAAAGTTCGCTCCCCCATCAGTTGAAAGAGAAAGACCTGCAGTGGTGGCTGCATAAAGGGTTCCTTTTTGATCTATAAAGACATCCTCCACTCTATTGCTTCCTAGACCATTGGCCGTCGTGGAGCTGGTGAAGCTGATACCATTAGTGGAAATACTCAATCCTGCTAGAGTTCCCACATAAATATTGTCGTCATCATCAAGATAAACAGAATAGGTAGTGTCATCGGCCAGACCATCTGCCGTTGTGAAAACGGTAAATGTATCTCCTCCATCCAGTGATTTTGCTAAACCTGCATTTGTCGCGACATAAATGGCTTGCACTTCATTCCCACCTCCATCTTCTTGCACTTTAACAAAAATATCGCGCACAATATTGCTGGGTAGGCCTTCATTTGTGGTGAAGAGATTAAAACTTTCGCCCCCGTTGGTCGAGATATGCAGCCCCTTATTTGTTCCAACATACATGGTTTCATCACTATCAACAAAGACTCCCCCGGTGATATCGTTGGTGGCAAGTCCGTTGAGAGGGGTGTAGTTTTGAAAACTTCTTGCTTGGGTAGTGGAGGTCGCCACTCCCCCGTCGGTTGCAAAATACAATTTGTCATTTACATCTGTCATCACAGTATAAACATTTTCATAGGTTTCGAAGGTTAAAAGTCCAGGGTTTGATGAAGTGAATTCATTTGAAAGAAAATAGTTATTACAAAATTCACTCATTCCTTCTACTGACATCCAAGTTTGATCACAATCTTGAGGGGCAAGTGTTAAATCCTCCTCTTTTCCTAGATCAATCCACTCGGAGGCATTTCCAACTAAATCATAAATAATTTCTCCATTTGATAACTCATGGGAATGGAGTTCACTTCTACCAGTTCCACCATCGATACCAAAGTTTTGATAACTACATTTATCATCTGTTCCTACATTACCCCGCGCAACACAGCCGACACCTAACTCTCCACTTGACCAATTATTTGCATTTTCTTCGATTTCACGAGCCACGGCCATCCACTCCGCATTTGATATAAGATCATAATTCTCTCCAAGACTTTGGCATTCAGCTTTTGCATTTCTTTGACTGATCATTCTCCAAGGAGAACCTGTTGCTGTTGAACGAGGTGACTTGGAAGTGAGTCCCCAATTTTTAGTGGTACAAGAACTTTCATTGCAGCCATCACTATCTACTTCTGAAAAATCGACATCACCATCATTATCAAAGTCTTGCCAAGCTTTCGCTTCATAGGCCATCACACAAAACTTTTTATTTCCTATGCCGGTGTTGACCGGGACTTCTATATAACCCACAGGACAAAACTGATAGGTGTAGCTAGCGGTAGCTCCATATATAGATGAGCAGCTCGAGCTAACTCCATTTTTGTTCACGAGTTTGACATAAAAATTATAACTTCCCTCAGCTAATTGATTGGCATTAGAAACACTCACCGTTGTGATACTACTTGTGGCGACAGCTTCCCCCACTTTGGTAGAACAAGCGTCACTATAAAGCTCAACTGTATCTCCCGCGCGACTTGGGTAAATAAGAAAGCTCGGAGTTCGATCCACATCAGTATCTGTAGAAGGAGAGGTGAGTATCACGGTGTAAGGAGGATTGGGTCTAGTCAATGTAGTGATGGAGAGAATATTTAAATTATCAACTCCTCTTCCGTCTTCTGCTTGAGCAGTCACTTTGAAACTATAACTGGTTCCACTGGTAAGGGTGTCCAGAGTAAAACTACTCTTGGGCGCTGAAAGAGTTGCAATTCTCTCTTCTTTTCCCCCCGTCACATCCCAAATATAATAACGTGCTAATTCATCACTATGAGTCCAGTTTAATGTCACTGAATAATCAGTCACCGAAGTCGCTGTTTCCAAACCACTAAACTCTGGAATATTTTCGGGGTCATCAGCAGTATTTTCTAAACGAGTTGCAGATTCTTCCTTTGCATATTCTTTTGTTTCACAAGAAACAATGAAAACAAACATTAAAAGTAATGAGCACATTTTGAGTAACATATACGTCAAAAACTCCCTTAAAATCCTAGACTTATATTA
The DNA here is from genome assembly GCA_002713145.1 of Halobacteriovoraceae bacterium. Lineage (GTDB taxonomy): Bacteria > Bdellovibrionota > Bacteriovoracia > Bacteriovoracales > Bacteriovoracaceae. Next base: position 20,783 of record PAVS01000014.1, on the reverse strand, counting down.
TAAACCCTATCGGTTTACTCAGAGATATAAATAAGTGAATTTAATCGAGTTTTCGAATTTTCAGCGACTTACGATGAAGTTTCTTGAGATTTTATCTTTCTTAAGACCACAAAAGCAATGTCATCATCTTTTTTCCAGTCTTCTCCCCGCTCACTACAAAGCTGAGTGAGGTCTTCGAATGATTTTTCAAAACTTCCAGTGCCCATAAGATTAAGTAGTTTTTCATGGGAGATATTATCAAAGAGACCATCTGTTCCAATAATGATAGTATGACCTTTTTTTAAAATGAGTTTAGAAGCCACTTCGATTCGAATCGAGGGATCCCCCATCATATTATTCACCACATTTCGCTCGGGATCATCAAGGGAGGCTTCCTGATCTAGGATTCCACTCTCCACTTTATAACCCACTTGGGATTGGGGAATATTAGAATAAATTTCTGAACCATGGGCATTGCTATAAAGAATTTCAGAATCCCCTACACTAAAAGATCGCAGCACATCCTCTTCAATAGTACTCATAGCAATAGCGCTATGGGCCCCCACTTTTAGTGCGAGAATAGCATCATTTGCACTCTCTATAAGCGAGACGATATTTCGCTTAAGAGGATCATTTTTTTTAAAATACTCTATAATCGTTTTACTCGCTGTAAGGGAAGCATCTTTGCCCTTAGGGTGACCTCCAGCTCCATCACACACACCAAGACAAATAAACTTATCTTTTAAACAGATAAAAAGAGAGTCTTCATTTAAAGCGTGTTTATCTTTATTTTTATTTAAAAAATATCCAATACGATATTCCTTCCAATCTAAAATATCTTTCTTAGGAGTCTCTTCTCCTTCTATGAGTAAAAAATTATCCTTCGATTGCATCTGACCAGTCCATTGCTTCTAGGTGTACCCTTAAATGACTTATAGATTTAAAACGCTCCAAGATTAGACCTCGTTTTAACCCACATACTATATATTTAATCGAAGGAGGGAGTTTTGCATAGCGAGCTTTGCCTCCTAGGATGTCATAAAATAATCTTATAATCTTTATGATGTCTTCATCTCTATTATCTTTTTTAGAATCTCCCCAATGATGAAGATCGATAAGTTTGATATCAAAACTCAATCCGAATTTTCTAATGATCACATTCCCAGTGTGAATATCTCCGTGATATTCCCCGTTGAGATGAATGGACTCAACACCTTTGACTAAAGAGTAGAGCAGATGAATAGCAGGAAATATACTGAGGCGTTTTCCTCTTTGATATTTAACAAAGTCATCGAGGAGCTCACCTTCAATCAACTCACTGGTAAGACAAGCCACTTTTTGTCCCTTAAACGTAATAAGTTCATGAGAGTGATAATTCATTATGATAGGACAGTCTTTAAGCTTATCTAATTTCTGAGCGTAGCGGGTGCTCACTTTAAAATTAACGTTTCTTTGCGGGTAGAAAAGCTTTATCGCTCTTTGTCTTTTGGTGAGAACTTCTAAGACTTTGTAGACTTCACCTTCCCAGCCAGCCCCAAGTTTTTCGAGAATGATATATCTGTTCCCAATTCTCTTTGAGACAGGAAAGTTAAATTCATTAATACTTTTTGTTTTCTTTTTTTGCATGACTCTAAATTATCTTATTCCAGCTTAACTGAAAACTAATATTCTCCTCGAAGGATTCGATAGAACATTGATTCACAAGAATTCAAATTCTCATTGAGCTTCATTTTAACTTCGTCTTTTGTCGCGGGCATGGCCGTTAGGCTTTGCTCTCTTGTGGCCAGTTCTGTGATCATATCAGAGATGATTTGAGCGTATTTATGATTATCATTATCTGAGGAACATTTTGCGTTTGGAACATGAATAAAAGTATAAGGTATGTCGAATTTAGTCAGTCCAAGATAAAGAGTGTTATTGCACACAAAGCTTCCAGCACTATGTGAGATATAAACTTTTTTTCTATCTTCTTCCGATAAAGAACAGAAGGCTTTCTCCATTGGCAGTGTGACTCCCAGAGATGCCTTTGCACCTGGGATGATTTCTACTCCAAAACGTTCTATACCATCATTGTCCGGGCCATAGCTGCGATCATAATTAATCCCTCTGGTTTCCACTTTGATTTGGTGACAGCCGGTCTCTCCTAAAGAAACAATAAAATCAGCTGGTCTATCCAAACTATGATAGCAATCCAGAAGTTGCTCATGGGCTTTATCATAGACAGTATTTAATTTACAAAGAGTGACTTCATGCTCAGAATTTTCAAAGAGCGGCTTAATTTTTTTAGCAATTGTTTCTGAATTATTAGTAGGATTGCCACCGAAAGGATCAAAATAGCTAAGAAGAATATGTTTGGCTTGTACTTGTCCCATAATTAAAAAACAGACGAGCATAAAAGTTTTATTCATAACTCTTATGCATTTAGTAATTCTAGCACTTTATGACAATAAAGTTGTAAAAATTACCAAGGAATTTCAGTTTTATCTCGAATGAATTTCCCCTGAGGGGGGTTTTTACAGGTTGCTAGCCAAATGACCCCCTGAACTCCTTCTTCTACTGAACGAGAAGCATTGTCTCCTCCCATATCCGTTCGGCACCATCCAGGGCAGACAGCATTGATTTTGACACTAGCATTTTCACCCAGCTCACGGGCCATCATAAGAGTCATAGCATTAAGAGCTGTCTTACTCATTCTATAACCTGGATAGTATGCTTCCATTTCATTGAGAGAACCCATGCCTGAAGAAACATTAATAATCCTCGCATCATCCCCCATGATTTCAATAAAAGATTGAATCAGTTTTACCGGGCCCATAGTATTGGTTTCGATTGACTTGAGCATAATCACAGGATCAACTTTAAATATACTAGAATCATCAGGGTTCCCTAATGTTTCTAAAAATACACCTGCATTATTAACAAGGACATCTAAGCGCCCTTCATTGGCCCTGATCCGATCATGAGCTGCTCTGATATCTGAGGTTTTTAGTACATCTAGCTTTAAAAACTCAACATTATATTTTTGCTTTTTTAACTGGCTGATTATTGTTTGAGCCTCTTGTTCATCCCGTGCTCCTAAATAGACTTTGAATCCGTTGGCGGCTAACTGTTTAACGATCTCTAAACCTAAGCCCCTATTTCCACCTGTCACTAAAGCTGTTTTCATAGTTCATCCTTTTTTCTAATCATTCATGTACCATATCTTACCGGCAAATGATATTTTTTTGATGCAACGTCAAAAACTAAAACTTATCTTTACCACCTATACAAGCACAGGGAAATTAGGTATTTTTTTAGCATCACTAAAACAGGAGATTACTATGGATAAAGCCCTTATGGACCTAGGTCTTGACGATAATATTAGATACTATATCAACCGCCCTCGCAGCTTTTATATCCAAAGAGCAATTGAACGAGACCAAGGGAAATTGTCTAAAGATGGAGCTCTTATCGTTGAGACGGGTAAGCATACCGGTCGCTCCGCTGGAGACCGTTACATAGTAAAATCAAAAACAACGGAAGACTCTATTTGGTGGGAAAATAATCTCAATCCTATGACTCCTGAGAACTTTGAAAAACTTAGACAAAAAGTTTTAAAGTATTTTAACTCCAAACCAGAACTCTATGTCACAGAAAGATGTGTGGGTGCTGATGAAAAACATAATATCAATGCCAGAACAATCACCACAAGACCTCAACATGCGGTTTTCACCACTCATTTATTCAGAGATTCCCTAAGAGAATTTGATAACAAAAAAGACTTCACCATTCTTCATGCACCAGGCCTATTAATTAGACGTGATGAGTTTGATACGAAAAGTGAAACTTGTATCGTCACATGTTTTGATACGAACACCACTATTATTGTGGGGACCTTTTACGCAGGTGAGATCAAAAAATCGATGTTCTCGGTTATGAACTATCGTTTACCTGAATCAAATATTCTTCCTATGCATGCAGGAGCTTCTAAACTTAAAAATAACGAAACATCTCTTTTCTTTGGTCTATCAGGAACGGGAAAGACCACTCTTTCTACTGATGAAGGAACCTATATCATCGGAGATGATGAGCATGGATTAAGTGATGAGGGAGTCTTCAATTTTGAAGGTGGATGCTACGCTAAAACGTATCAACTCTCCAAAGAAAATGAACCAGAGATCTGGGAAGCCACCAATCGTTTTGGTGCGATGATTGAAAATGTGACCTTCGAACCTAAAACGGGAACAATTGATTTTAATGATAAAGAGCTCACAGAGAATGGTCGCTCTTCTTACCCCCTTACTTTTATTAGAGATCTTGAGCCATCCAGTCGAGGCCAAGTTCCTTCCCATATTTTTTTCCTTACTGCAGATGCTTTTGGCGTGCTTCCTCCAGTAAGTAAGCTAACCAAAGAACAAGCCATGTTTTATTTTGTTCTGGGTTATACTGCTAAACTTGCTGGAACAGAAATTGGTGTAAAAGAACCACAAGCGACTTTCTCTCCTTGTTTTGGTGCACCTTTTATGCTCAGACACCCAAGTGTTTACGCTAAACTCTTAGGAGAATATCTAGACAAACACAATATCAATGTGTGGCTCGTTAACACGGGTTGGACAGGGGGATCTTATGGAGAAGGTGAGAGATTTCCTCTTAAAATAACCAGACAAATTATTCGCCAAGTTCAAGGAAATCATTTAAACCAAACTGAAACGGAAAAAGATCCTATATTCGGACTTCAAATTCCTCTTCATATTGAAGGTGTTGAAAATGATATGCTGTGGCCACAAAAAACCTGGAAAGACCAATCGGCCTACGCTCCAGTCGCAAAAGATTTAGCGGCTTCCTTCCACAAACAGATGGAGAATTTTGGTGATTTTTACCAAGCGAATATCGCTGGAGCTCCGACCTTTAAATCTTAATGCAACAATTAAAACGATTAGGGCCTATACTGTTAGGCCCTTTATTATCTCTTATTATATTTCTTGGAGTGGACACTCTTGAGCTGGCGCAAAAACAGTTTTTGAGCGTTTTTGTTATTGTTGTTGTTTATTGGTTGTTTACTAATATCCCTCTTTATATCACTGGTTTTATGGGCGTGGGGGCTGCCATTATGCTCAATCTAGCCCCTGCTGCCACTATTTTTGCGAACTTTGGCCACCCTATTATTTTTTTATTTCTAGCTGGTTTTTTATTGGCCCTTGCTTTTCAAAAAGTGGGCCTTGACCGCAGAATTTCCCTTTATTTACTTTCAAGAAATTTTATAAAGGGTTCCCTATCCCGGCTGCTTCTCACCTTAATGGCCCTCACTGCCTTTTTTACCATGTGGATCTCCAACACGGCTACCACCGCCATGATGCTTCCTCTCGTGCTAGGAGTGCTGCATAGTTTAGAAATTAAATCGAGAAAAGAAGTTTCACTTATCCTGATAAGCATCGCTTTTGCTTCAAGTATAGGAGGGATCTCAACTCCTATAGGTTCAACTCCCAATATCATAGCCCTTGGACTTTTGCAGGAGACAATTCAGCTCAAAATTAGTTTTCTAGAGTGGATCGTCTACGCTTTCCCTATCGCATTGCTGTTTTTAGGCATACTCATTTTGCTTACTAAATTTCAGCTAAAAAAATACCCCCATAGTTTTGATAATCAGTTTTTAAAAGACGAATACGAAAAGCTCTCCCCTTTGAGTTTAAAAGAAAAATATACTCTGGGCATTTTTCTTCTCACGGTTTTCTTTTGGATGCTTCCTTCACTTCTAAAACTCTTAGCGATTAAAAATACTTTTAATTTTAATCCAGGAGCGGTGGGAGTTTTCTTTGCGAGTTTTCTTTTTATCACCCCCATCAATAAGGATAAAATACTTATAGCCAGTGATATCAAAAATATTGATTGGTCATCACTCATGCTTTTTGGATCTGGGCTTGCTTTTGGAAAATTGCTTTTTGATTTAGGATTGGCGCAATTGGCAGGAGACTTTATCATCTATTTGATTGCAGGTCTTCCCCTCTTAGCGATCTTTATTATTATCTTTGGTTTTGTCATCTTCTCAACTGAGCTCACTTCAAATACCGCCACGGCAAATATTATTATCCCCATTATGATCTCACTGGCGGGAAGTCTGAATATCTCACCTTTTTTCTTTTCCATGGGAGTGGCGATGGCCTGTTCTCTGGCTTTTATGTTGCCAGTGGCGACTCCACCCAATGCCATAGTTTATGGAACTGAAAAAGTCTCAAAAGTGGATATGGCGAAATTAGGTTTTGGGCTCAATCTTATTTTTACCCTGGCCTTGGCCCTCGTTGTTTACTCTTATCAAAAAATTTTAAATTAAATTTTGATAATAAGATCTTTTAATTCAAATCGGGACTTGGCTAGCTTAGTGTATTTATCTTCTTCTGAACGATAACCTATGGGGCATACGACCATTGCATTGAGACCTCTTTCATCAAGACCTAAAATTCGATTATATTCTTTGGGCTTAAAACCCTCCATGGGACAACTGTCGATATTAAGAAGGGCGCAAGTCAGAAGGAGCTGGCCTAGAGCGATGTAAACTTGATTCTTGGCCCAGCTGTACTGCCAAGTTTCATCTTTACCTACAATATTTTTAACCAGCATATCTTTAAAGCCAGAGACTTCAGCGATATCTTGTCCTCGAGCAGTGACAGTACTATGCATGAAGGCGTCCACGTGTTTTTCATCCACAAGCTTTGGGGCACATAAAACTAATAAGTGAGAAGCTTCTGCGACTTGTTTTTGTCCCCAACTAGCTCCGACTAACTCTTCTCTTATTTTTGAATCCTCGACAATAATAAACTTCCAAGGCTGTAATCCATAACTAGAAGGGGTTAATCTTAATGACTCTAAAATGGTCTCAAGATCTTCATTTTTTATTTTTTTATTTTGGTCAAATTTCTTACAAGCATAACGCCAGTTTAAAGAGTGTAGTATTTTACTATTCATTTAAATCTTTCCTTGTCAGTACTTCCAAAAACTTTTCATCATTTACTAACTTCTCAACGAGATCATTCATACAACTTGCAAGTGTCGGCCCTAGCCTCTCCGTTGCATCTGACATATCACCTGCGGAAGTGTATTCAGTGGTGAACTTTCCACTCCATTGAGTTTTATCTTTTTGTCCATTAAATTCAAGAGTGAGAACACATCTTGCTTTTTCAGGTTCACTTTTCTGAATAACCTCATGAACTTCTAGCTCTAGAATATTTACTTCAAGTAAAACATCCGCATTCGGTACAACGGGAATATTACGCGAGCGAAAGGCAGACTCTAAATAGTCTTTGACCACTAAACTCGTTTGTCCAGAGAGATAAACCGGTGTTTTTTTGTACTCCACCCCTGTATAGGCGTATCCAATATCATTTTTTGAACGTAGATCTGCCACCGAATTGATAGAGACAGAATAACTTTTCATATTCACTTTGGTGACTTGGGAAGATTCCTTATAAGGGAGTAATTCTTTTTGTTTTAATATATAGGAATCTGCGGCACAGCCAACAAGCATGATTAAAACTAAAAATTTCATTAGGCCTTCTTTTGTGATTTATTTTTTGGATTATTATCATTGATATTGAGTTCAATTTGCACTTCATTTAAGTCAGGAGCATTTTTATTGGCTCTCCCCTTCTCTTCCCAGGCTTTAAACTTATTCAAATCTTCTTTGATCAGACTGAGCACCCAATTGAGAACAGCGACATCATCGACAAATCCCAGTCCCAAAACAAAATCTGGTACGAAGTCAGTAGGAGTGACGAAATAGATAATTGCCACAATGGTATAGAGAATGGTTTGAGTTCCCACATCAGTGTATTTTCTAGAAACCCAGAGCCGCGCCATTCTAATCAATGCTTTAAGGTCATCAACATAGACCCCAATGGATTCAATCACATTTTTTTTGGTGATTTTTTCGGCCGCTTTTTCTAACTTAAATTTCAAACCTTGGGGATTTTCCATAAGGTCACTGGCGATCCTTACAAATCTAGTTTTTACGTATTTGCTTAAACGTGAGTTCATTATGCTTTAATCCTCTGATTGAGGGGTCATTCTAACAGAGGTCATAAAAGATGAAAATGAATATTTCAGCTGTGATTATAAGTGTTTACGCTCTATTTCTAATAAAGTTTGCTTCACCTTAAGCCCTGCAGCATAACCCACCAAAGAACCATCACTTCCAATGACTCTATGGCAGGGAATAAAGACTGGAAGAGGGTTTTTGTTATTAGCTCCGGCGACAGCTCGAGTGTAATTTGGCCCAGAGATCTTCATCGCCTCTTCTTTATAAGTGACGGTCTGACCATATTGAATGTCTATTAAATATTTCCAGCATTTTTTTTGAAATTCAGTCCCCGTCGGATTGAGGGGCAAATTGAATTGTTTTATCTCTCCCGCAAAATATTGTTGCAATTGCTTTTCAGCTAAATCTAAAAGTGGCGAAGCATCATTTTTTCGTGAAGCTTTGAACTCGCAACGAATCAATGCTTGATCATCGGCCACTAAAGTAAGATTTCCAATGATTGATTTGATTCCTCTTCTATATAATGCCATACTGAGCCCTAAAAAACGGAGATATAATGAGTTTTAATAATACCCAGCCACCACCAGAAGTGCAAAAGATACTTGAAGCCTTAGAGAAAATGAAAGGATCTGTTCTTAGTTTTATTCTTCCCATTGCAGTCGCTCTTGGAATTTATACCAGTGTGTATAAGGTCGGGCCAGAAGAAGAAGCCGTTGTGCTTCGTTTGGGAAAGTATGTGAACACCAAAGGTCCAGGCCTTCACTTCAAACTTCCTTTTGGTATAGATCATGTGGATAAAGTGAATGTCAAAGCCCTTTATGAAGAGCAGTTTGGATTTCAAACTTATTCAAGAAATTCTCGCAGCTCAATTCTCTCCTCACGCTATAAAGAAATTGATAGAAATATAAATTACGAAGCACTTATGCTCACCGGGGACTTAAATGTCGCTGAGGTAAAATGGGTTGTGCAATTTAATATTTCAGATCCCTTTAAATTTAAATATCAAGCCCAAGACCCCATTATCAATGTGCGGGATGTTTCCGAATCTATTATGAGAAGAGTTGTGGGAGATAGAACGGTAACTGAAGTACTCACCACTGGACGGGTTGAGATATCGAATCAAGCCAGAGAATTAATGCAAGAAGTTCTTGATAAATATGATATCGGGATTAGAATTGCAGGGATCAAGCTGCAAGATGTGAATCCTCCTAAGTCAGTACAAGCTTCTTTTAACGAAGTAAACTCGGCGAAACAAGAACAAGAAAAAATGATTAATGAAGCTGAAACTGAATATAACCGAATTATTCCAGAAGCTAAGGGTAAGGCCAAAAAACTAATTTCCGAGGCTCAAGGTTACGCCAAAGCGATCATCAACAGAGCCGAAGGGGACGCAGATAAATTTAAAGCCATTGCTCGTGAATATAGAAAAGCTCCGGCCATAACTAAGAAAAGAATTTATCTTGAAACAATGGAGAATATTTTTTCTCGCATGGAAAATGTCACCATTGTAGATGATAAAGTGAAAGGCTTACTGCCTGTATTTGGAGGAGGTCTTCGTGAAAAATAAATCAGCCATACTACTCATTGTTTTATTTATATGTCTTCTGGTGGTCAAACAAAGTTTTTATATTCTCACTGAAGCCGAGCAGGCCATCATCACTCAATTTGGTCGACCTGTGAGCAAAAACATTACTGGTGCGGGGATGCATTTTAAATTGCCTTGGCAAACAGTAATCGTGAGAGACAAAAGAATTCTCACGTGGAATGGAAATCCCAATCAGATTCCAACCAAAGATAAAAAATATATCAAAGTCGATACAACTGCCCGGTGGAAAATCGTAGATGTTTTAAAATTCATCCAAACGGTTCGCAACGAAACAGGTGCAGCCTCTAGACTCGATACCATACTCGATGGTGTTACCAGAGATATTATTTCGAATCACAACTTAGTAGAAGCGGTTAGAAATTCAAATGCAATCATTGATTCTATCAAAAAGATGCAAGAAGAGGTTCAGAAGCTACGTGCTCAAGGAGAAGCTGTCGTCGAAGAAGAGTTCTCTGGAGAAATTGAAGAGATCGAAGTCGGACGTGAACAACTTTCAAGCATGATTGTTGACCGAGCGGAACCAGAGTTACAAGAGCTAGGTATTCAACTCATTGATGTGCAGCTAAGAAGAATTAGTTACGAAGAATCAGTTGAGCAAAAAGTCTATGATCGAATGATTTCTGAGCGTAAAAGAATTGCTCAGAAAATTCGCTCTATTGGTAAAGGTGAAAAAGCGCAAATCGAAGGTCGACTCGAAAAAGACAAAGTTGAAATCGAATCTCAGGCTTATAAAGAAGCCCAACAAATTCGAGGTGAAGCAGAAGCCAGATCATTCAAAATCTATGCTGACGCTCTAGGGAGTGATCAAAAATTTTATGATTTTATCCGCTCAATGGAAGCTTATAAAAAAGCAATTAAGCCCGATTCAAAACTTTTGCTTTCATCAGATTCGGATTTTTTAAAATTTCTTAAATAAGCATGAGCCTAAGAAGAAGTTCTCAAGCAAAGAGATGCCCTCAATGCCTTGTGCACCAAGATAACTGCTATTGTTCTCAACTCAAAAAATTAGAGCTGAGAACAAGGGTCAGTCTCGTTATGTATAAAAAAGAAAGATGGCTGCCGAGTAATACTGCCATGCTGGCCCAAAGCTGTTTAGTGAACTCTCAACTCTTTTTAAGAGGGCTCCCCAATGAAAAACTCACGGCTCATTTTTTAGATCAAGAAAACTACCAACCACTCTATCTATACCCAAGTGATGATGCTGAAGAACTCACCACAGATGTTACTAAGAGGTATGATAAACCTATTCATCTCATCGTGCCTGATGGGACCTGGAGACAGACAAAAAACATCCACCAGCGAGAGAAGCTTTTAAGTGATATCCCAAGAGTTAAACTTGCCCAAACACCTCCCACTCGCTACCCCCTACGCAGACAAAAATACGAATTTGGTCTTTGTACTCATGAAGCCATTAGTTATGCTTTGGGAGTGCTAGAAAATAAAAATGTTCAGGATTTAATGCTAGAGAATCTTGATGTTATGGTAGCAGCACATTTAAAAAATCGCCCCATTTTTGAAAAGGAAAAAATTCACAAGGGGTGGTCCGTTAAAAACCAAACAAAAAGGCCTCTCTAAGAGAGGCCTGAAATATTTAAAGACTTTCTTTTAAAACACTTAATTTAATTCTTGTTCTATCCCCAGCTCGGTAGCATCTATCTACCTGAGGTACAGAATACATAAGAAATTTATCTTCTACACCTTCTACAATTTCTGAATAGAGATGACAGTCTGATCTCTTTCTTATTTCTTCATGAGAGACTGCTGCGATAATATTTCCATCAACATCCTCACTAAGAGCCGTAAAACTTGCTCTTACAAATGCGTCAGTACTCATCCCCCAACGATCTAATCCACCAGAACATCTCACTCGAATATTTTTTGCTCCTAACTGAAGAAGAACATCTTCCACCTTATCTTCAACTGAATTACAGTTATAATAAACTCTTGAACCGTTTCCAGCGATACTAGAGATGGTAAAGCTTGCATTTTTTTGCTCATAACCAATAGCAAGAGCATTTCCTGCCATAAGAACTAATGTTAAGATAATTGATTTCATAATCTCTCCTTATTAACGATTATGACCCTATCCTAAACAAATAGTTTTTGAATGGCAATCCAGAGCTATTTTACACTGAAGGTAATACCACCATGAACATTTTTTTGTCCAAATTGCTGATAGTTATCAACAGCCACGTAGCCTCCAACTCCCACATTCGCCTTTCTTTGACTGCCAAAATCAACTTGCCATGACTTGTTTGCATCTATTCTAAAAGTTTGGACGGAAGCATTACCTTCGAGTGGATCTCTACGGTAAACGTATGTTCCATAAATACCTCCTTGTAACTCAGAGTCTTCTAGTCCTAATGAAGTACTTAAGTAAGTTTCAGAACTACGAGAGGTTATATAATTAGTATCCATAACCACTCTCGTTCTTGAATTTAAATCTGCTTCAACAAATCCATAAGTCCCCACCCTGGTAATAGTGGGAGTAAAGCCACCTAGGGCTCCAAAACTTCCGGCTTCACCGGCCTCACCTTGTTCTTTGTTATAAGCGCGAGCGAAATTAGTTTGGATATCAGCTCCAACCCCAACTCTCACACCGCTGTCATTATAATAAACAATCTCTCCCCCCACCTCTGCAGCAAAATACCTATCATTAGTGTTTGAAGTCTGGTCTGAATTACTTGCACTACTGATAATATGAGAGATTCCTATATCAAGCTGACCTTTCCCTCTTACTGTTAATTTATGGCCATCTTGTTCAAAAAGCATTTGCTCATCTGTACTTAGATTTGTTTGAGCTCCAAAGAATACAATGTTTTGTTTCAAGTAAATATTTTCTCCAGAGGACGTTGTTCCGATCAGTCTTTCATTGCGAGAAAGTGACATCCCCACAACGGAATGAGTATCAAGAATTCCTAATAGAGAACCCTCTGATGCATAAGATGCCCCAATAGATTGCACCTCATCTCCAGTAGATGTAGAGCCTTGAATACCTCGCAAGCGAATAGACTTTCCAAGATTAACCTGCAATTCATTATACTCTCTTTGATCTTCAATATTGAGAGCTTGTCCCGCAGCAGATGCAGCCATATTCCCCACCTCAGTGTAACGTTGAGCCAGTAGTTTTCCATCAGCATCATAAGTACGAACCGTTAAGCCCCCTTGTACATTTGCTGCAAGCATTGTTTCAGTAAGTCCTGCTTGTTCATCTGTGGTGTACATCTCACTCCAGTTCACGTTATAAGTTGTGCCATCTTCTCCCACGATTCTTACAATTTGATGTCCTCCCCCCACTGTAGAAAAACCTTTAATTCTGATTTTATCTTTATCAAAACCACAGTGAGCAGCAAATTCAGTTTGGGTACTTACAGCATCACGACAAACTCCTGCGGCGACCTCTGCACCTTGAGACTGAGCATAGATGGCATTATATTGCATATCCGAGGAGACAACTGTTCCAGAACTTCCCCCAGCATCCGTTCTATCGTAATCATAAATGGATGAAAGTTTTTTCCCTAAATTAGAGACAAGATAAATTCTTTCTCTCTCATTTAAACCATTACATAACTGAGAGATCGCTTGCATTCTATCGCTATGAGATCCAAACTGAGTGCTCAAGACTCCGTCAAGTGATCGCCCTAGTTCTCGGTAACGATCAGGTCTGTCCATCACATCTTTAAAAACCGGCTCAAAACTCTGCCCAAAACTGAGTTTCATAAAACCACTGATAGAAAGCTCACCATCTGGCTGATTGAGATCAAACTGCATCCCTCGCATGAGACTTCTATTATTTTGAGCGTCCAAACTAGCATAGTTAACTTCTTCAGCTGCATTTTGACATTGGTTTCGATTGAAGTTTGCGAGATCAAAGTTTTGAACTTCGTTATCACTCATATCAATTGTATTGAAAGTGTTGGCAAGAACAACCACATCTTCATCTATTCCGATTTGATTGGCAAAGCAAGCTGTCGATATCAAAAGAGTGCTCACGAGCAGTACTGACAGAAAAAACTTCATAACTATCCCCATTTAGTTAAATATTCTGAACTCACGTACTGCTTTTCAAATATTTTAAGTTGTGTTGATAATTACACATAATAAAAATTAAGAACTACACAAATAAGACTGTAATTACTGATACTTAAGCTATTTTTCCCATCTAAAACAGCTATTTAGCTTGCAAACATTTATTGGCAAAAAAGGTAATATTTACAGTTCATCGGCTCACAACTAGCTAATTCACTCTTTTTTGATAGAGTACGCGGAATTTTAAATTGATGGAGAGGTTATAACGAAACCCTTTATTTTTTAGACACCTAAAAGCTTGTGATTATTTGTTCACATGAGTTAAACAAGAGAAAGAAGTTTAAATTAGAAAATTAAATAATTGTTAGACAAGATAAAAAAAGTGTTTGAGGAGTTAAGCATGAAATTACATTCACTAGTTTTAATAGGTTCCCTATTATCAAGTGCTGTTTTTAGTTACACTGGAAATAACAAACCAAGTTGGGTGTTAGGAGAGAAATACGAATCTAAATTTTCGAATCTACCTAAATCAGCCAAACTATCTGAGGATAACATTCCTTGGGCCAATTCCTTCTGGCCCCATATATATGGGGGTATCGCTTTTCGTTGGAATGATTTCTATCAAACACCGAGTTTTGCTCCCCTACATGTTCAAATTTCAAACATCAAAGATGAAATGGAAAAACTAAGAAAGTCTATTTTCACAGAGAATATGAATCGCACCGAGGCTCTACAAGTTATTGCTCAAATTGAAGAGCTAGAAACTGAAAGAGTTGAGCTTTTAAACAAGAAAAAGAATCTTCATGCAAAATACTTTTTTAATATCAGTAGACCACAATCGCCAGCTGATATTATGTCAATGTCCCAAGCTGAGCTGGACAAGCTCTCCCCTGCTGAAAAATATGATGTCTATAAGTATCTTTTATCAGAAGATGATTATCTATCCATGGAACTAACTCATAATGTCCTTCACATCCAGACCAATCCTTTTCGCGAATACTGGGAAGGAATTTGTAATGGCTGGACATCAGCATCTCTTGAATTTGAAGAGCCAGAGCCTATGACTGTTACTGCTAAGGGAATCACCTTAAACTTTGGAAGCTCAGACCTTAAAGCGCTGCTTAGTTACTATCATGATGCCATCACAACAAATCCTAAAACTCAAAGACTTGGTTGGGCGAGTTTTGTAGGAGACAGATGTGAGACAGTCTTCCCAGAGGAAGCTTGGTTTATAAAAGATGGAGTTGAGTACTATAAAGAAGTTATCAACGGGGAAATTGTGACTAAAAAAGTTCCTGAAAATTGCGTTGATATGAATGCGGGAGCTTTCCACCTTGTCATAGGAAATCTCATCGGTTTGAGAAACGAAGGCTTTACTGCTGAAGCAGTTAGAGATAAAGAAGTGTGGAACCAGCCAGTGTATGAGTACGATGCCAAATATAAAATGTCTAAAAAAGTCAGAGCAAATGCGACACCTGGCACTCAAACGCAAATCAAAGTAAATATGATCATGAGATATGCCAATGACGGTGGACGTATGTTCTGGGTTCAAGATGGTAGTGATGATGAATTTTACGCTTGGTGGGAGCCAACCTCAGGAACAAGCAATTATAGACATGCAGAGAAGAATCTCGAATATTATATTGACCTAGATAAGGAAGGCAATATCATAGGTGGGATGTGGCTTAGCTATGACCGACCAGACTTCGTATGGGTCAAACAAAACAAAGGCTTTATTGGCGACCAGCCGGGCTTTGGTGTTGTAGGCTACATGAATGAACTTGGAAACTTAGTACAACTGAGATAAATATCAAGCCCTCTTCAAGAGGGCTTTTTTTTTGCTTAAATTTATTGACGACATTCTTGGAAGTAGCTGGTGTTTTGCCCCTGAACAATGAGGTAATAATTTTGGACTTGAGCATTATAAGAATTCGTTCCATTTTTATTTTTGATAGTTAGTTTTGACTCAGTTGCAGACCAAGTTCCACTATCATTACTCATGACACTATTAGTTTGAGTATTCATCTGCTTATAAATAATCTTTCCATCAGATCTAAAATGGTATCTTTCATAGTACCGCTCCATAGTGTTCTGATCGACAATCTCTTGGGAACACCACTCATTAGCGGCTATTTGCTTAGCTAGCTCAGTCGTTAGTACAGATTTTGAAGAACTGCTACTGCTTCCCCCACTATCTTCTGTTGAACAAGCAACCAAAAATGACATCATGATGATGGTTAATAAGACTTTCATTCTCTCTCCTCATTAAACTTATATAGTGTAATAAGTTGCAAATAAGATGCCAGAAAAATGATGAATTTTAATTAAAAATCGTCTAGATTTTAAACACCCTACTCTGATTTTAATCAAAATCAGGCAAGGTATAGTTAGGCCCTACCAGACCATCTAAAACATCAAAAGCCCAATCTTGGAAATGTTGAGGGTGTACAAAATAGCCGGTGGAACCAAAAATACCCGGCTTCTTCCATGCGGCTACACCTGCAATTTTATTTTCCCCGTTTTCATTAATAAGAAGGGCAGAACCTGAGTCTCCTGGCATGACTTCTGCGGGGTACTTGCGAGAGGGTTTCACTTGAATAAACAAGCCTCCTACCTTTTTAATTTCTTGGGGAGCCGTTCGTGGAAAAAGTGGATAACCACTTCCCGTATCACCATAAGCGGTCAGGGTCACTGGCATTTTCCTTTGGATACGTCCTTCATAAAATCCCATGCTAGCAATTTCAGGAATTTCTTCTTTAAGTTTGATAATACCGACATCAATAATATTACGTGAGAAAATATGTGAAAAAATAGAACTAACTCTTAGTCTTGGAGAATCACTCCCCGTAAAATCATTAAGCTCCACACTAGGGTGAAGATAAATTTCTGATATATTACCTGAAAATGAATTTAATGATTGTTTTATATAGAGATTTCCCCGCATAAAGTCAGATAAATTTAATAGAGCAATACAATGAGCTGCAGTTAAATACATTTTTGGAGCTATTTTAGTCGCCGTACAAGACTTACGGCTTGTTTGATATACGGCTACAACCGCAGGAAATTCTTCTGCTTTAAAATAGACTCCACCTTTAAGGGCAAAGACATGAGATACAGAAAAAAGGAGTATTAGAGAGAGAGTTTTCTTCATTTATTGCAGCTCACAATAGAATGATCGTTCATAACTTTCAGAAACCTTTTGACCCAATAAGATTGAATTCTCTGTCAGCTGAAAATACTCTTCAGTTTCGCTTACGTTTAAACCTAAAAGTTTTTTTACAATTAAGTGATTTCCATAAAGTTCATTATTAATTTCAAATATATGTTTTGCTTTAAACCAACGACTTTCCCAGTGTTGATTAAACTCATCAAGCTCGATTTCTATTTTGGTATTCTCTCTTTCAAAATGAACTTTCAATAGACCTTCAACTCCAGAAAATATTTTTGAACCGCCCATTTTATTAATGAGATTACAATTGTGAACGGGATAAGTTCTGACTTCAGCTTGTACATGCATGCTCAAAGTCATGAGACAAATAAATATAAAAGTTTTGGCAAAACGGCTTAACATACATATTCCTTTTGTCTTTATCATAGTAGAAAATATGGATGAATGGAGAGAGTCTGCTAAATTTTCATAGGGTGTAAATAAATTGAACAGGGAAAAGATGAATTTTGGATTGTTTTATCAAGAAAGTGGTGCACGAGAAAGGACTTGAACCTTCACACCTTGCGGCACCAGATCCTAAGTCTGGCGTGTCTACCAATTCCACCACTCGTGCACATGATTTCAGTGTTATAAGTTATAAATTTTAGCCACTAAATTGGCAAGGGAAAATTTAGGACAGTTTAGTACGCCGAGCGTTAATTACATCCTAATTCAGCACAAACTTGGTGCCTCAATTGGTTCTCGCACCTCAAAACAACTTCTGCTTGGTGGAGAAGAGGAATCGTACCCTTGGCCGTGATAAATACACTATGTTTATACATATGAAGATGAGTGGGTGCACCAAAGTCCAATTTGTTCACTACGTTTTCATTTTTCTCTTTATTCCAGCTGGTTATTTTTGCAATTTGAGAAACTTCGTATTCGTTTGCAGAGAGTTCCGGGTCGTTTTTCAAATCAAAACGAACTAAGTTTTTCTCGTGTTTCGCATCATCTTGTGTAAACCATAGATCAAGTTCGCCATCCACTGTCTGGTTCGTTAAAACGGCTTGGTTAATGATATGATCAGGATTATCGGGTAAAAAGACATCACAACTATAGATCATGAGATCATTGGCCAAAACATTGAAACTTAACACGAATCCTAATAATAAGATTTTCATCATAATACTCCTAAACTTTTATTAAAAGTATCATGAGCTTTTTTGCGTCTCAAAAGATTTGAAAGTATTACATTGGGTTAAATTGAATTGTTTAAACTTTAGGCAGCTTTTTTACTTTTATCTAATTCTCGTTTGAGTGCGGCTAATTGATTTTTTAAGGCAGTTGCCTCTTTCTTAACCTTCATCACTTCTTTTTTCTGCTCAACAGCTTCATTCTTCGCCTTACTTAGCTCAGAGTTAAGTTTTTTAACATTAGCTTCAAGTCTCTTCTCTTTAGGTGTTCCAGCGTTTCCACCTTTACCATCTTTAGAAGCAGCTCCTCCACCTTTGAGTCGATCTGTCAGTTCTTTAATCTTAGCTTGAAGTTGTTTATTTTGATTTTTGGCCATATCAAGCTCTTTAAGGGAACTTTTAATTTTTGATTCATATTTCTTGGCAACAGCTTTTTCTATCTCACTATTATCAATAGTGCTCACTTCTTCTTTGGCCTGATCTAATTTTTTCTCAAGAACTTTTATCTTCTCATGTAATTTATTAGTGATTTGTTTGTGCTGCTCAGCTTCTCTTGCTTGAGAAGAATCATTGGCCTTCTCCAACTTCTGCATTTTCTCCATCATAGACTTTTGCTGATCTTTCAGAGTTTTAACCAATCCCTCTGCTTTAATCTTGTCACTTTTCAACTGATGAATAATGTTTTTCGCCTTGGTGTCGGAATCGACATTCTCTTGCCTTTCAGCTTCGAGCTTCTGAAGTTTAAGATTTTTTTCTTGAAGTTTTTTCTCAAGACTGGTTTTTACACGTTGTAAATTTCTATTTTCATCTGCAATCAGAGCGGAGTCGTCATTATTTTTTGCAGCTTGGGCTTTTTTGGTTAAATCCTCAATTTTTGCTTTATACATCTCTGACATTTTAACCAGGCTTTCATTATCCTTTTTAACGGTTTTGAAGTCTGCCTCTAAAGCAGCAAGTTTATCAGATGAAGATTTTTGATTTAACGTGTTTATCTGTCCTTTAAGACCATTAATCTCTTCATCTTTTTTAGCTATAGCCGACTTCATGGTTTCTTTTGCCTTATCTAACACCAAATCTTTGGCTTTGATCATTTTTGTGGCTTTATCGAGCTCACCTTTAAAAAGAGTTTCTTGTTGTTCGGCTTCAAGCATTGCCTTTTTCAATTCTCTCTCTGCTTGCTTTTTAAATTCAGCTATTTGATTTTTAGAAGCATCAAAAACTTTTGCAACTTTCTCTTTTTCCTCTGGCGTTAATTCTTTACCGGCAGCCATTTTAGACATAATTTCTTGTTTTTCGTTCTCACTCACATCAGAAGGAGCCTCAGGAACTTTTAGAGACACTTCATTTTGAGGAGATTTTTCTTCTAAATCTTTGTCATTGACCTTGGCTTGTTCTTTAATGGCAGACACTTTTGTACTGACATCTTTATCCGCTGCTTGTTTTAACTTAAGAGCTGCGATTCCATCTTTAAGTCGTTTATTTTCAACTTCGACTTGCTTTAATTTTGCAATAAGGGCTTTATTAGCAGCACCATTTGGCTGTCCACCTGCTACTTTTTCTACTTCCTCCGAAATCTTCTTTTTCTCTTCATTCTCTTTGATAACCTGTTTTTCTTTCTCTTCTTTTTTAGAACTTAAGTCTTTAACAACATTCTTAACCTGCTCCTCAGGAATTTGAAGGGATTTTGAGAGTCCTTTAACCACTTCATTTTCTTTAGCCGCTTTTTGCTCAGGAGTCAGTTGAGCAGAGTCTTTTAATGCTTTTTTAAAGCTATCTTTCATCGTCTCTTGGAGAACTTTTTGAACATCTTGTTGGGCTGGTTGTTGTTGCTTTAATTTCTGAGCTTCACTTTTAGCTTGATTTGCTTCTTGTTGTAAGCTGGCCATTTTTTTCTGCATCTCAAGCATTTTAGCTTGAAATTGGGCTTTAAACTGAGATTCAAAATCATTTTTCTCTTGAATCTTTTTCTCATCAGCTTCAATAACAAATTTTTCATTCTCTGGATCTTTTTTATCAGCCTTAACGACGTGATCTTTACGCTTGAATGCTGAATCTTCAACCTGCTCCATATGGGCCTTAACGATTCTTTTATCCTTTGCAATTTCAGAACGTTTGAGCTCAGGAGCCTGAGAGATTTGATTTGCAAACTCTGCTACTTTTTCCTTATTTTGAGAAAGAGAGTTGATGACTTTGGGAACTTCATCTTTATGAAACCGGTGGATTTCTTCAGGAGTAAGTTCTTCAGCTTTCTTACCCAAGCCTTGGGCATAGCGAGCAAAAGCATCGCTCAACTGGCTTGGTGCATTCTCTTTTATAAAAGCTTTCACTGCTGGTTTGAGTTTATTTAACTTATTATTTTTCTCTAAATTATTAGAAACAATAAGCTTCATATTCTTTTCAGTTTCTACTGGATCCCCTGGAATCACAAATTTTTGATTGGGGTCATGTTCAAAGACTTCTTTTCCTAAATTAAAGACATCTTCCTCAAAGTGTTCATCATCCCCTTCAAAATAGGCAGCAAAATCCTCAGCATTCTCCTCTCCGCCTTCTACAACAGTAACAAATTCTTCATGTTCATCATCAGCACCAAAGACAAGCATCTGTTCTGCTTCATCTTCGATCCCTATGTCAGAGAGAAACTGTGCTGCATCCTCATCTTCGGCAAGTCCATTGGATACAAACTGCTCATACTTCTCATCTTCGGCACTGCCAGACACAGTTTGAGAAAAGTCATCTTTGTCTTCTGGCAGACCAGACACTGTTTGAGAAAAATTATCTTTGTCTTCTGGCAGACCAGACACTGTTTGAGAAAAATTATCT
>PAVS01000013.1 GCA_002713145.1 Halobacteriovoraceae bacterium | reverse complement strand
TTACGGATATAAGAGCTTCAAAAATTATCGTTTGAGAGTTCTAAGTGCTTGTCGGTAAAGGGTGAGTGCGGTGTGTTCCACCATGAAGGGGTCAGAGTCAAAACTGGTGAATCATAGGGTTTATAATTGGAGGAGAGGATCGGATTTGAACCGACGGCTTTACAGTTTTGCAAACTGTTCCCTTGGACCACTCGGGCACCTCTCCCCAGATTTTGAATTATTCTCTATAATTGTCTGTGAATTGTCAATGTAAACACTTGAAAATGCACCTACTCCTGAAGAATAGGTGCTGATATATCGATTGAGTTTTTTATTATGCTTCGCGAATAACGTATTTATTTCTGCCGTTATTAACCATTTCTTTGAGTTCTTTCCCTACTTTGAAAAACGGAGTTTTCTTAGGCTTAATGTCAGCTTCTTTACCAGTCTTTGGGTTACGCCCACGATAGGCCTTGTAGTTTCTATTAGCAAAAGAGCCGAAGCCTCTGATCTCGATTCTTTCATCGTCATAGAGTGACTGAATCATAGTATCAAAACAGATGTTGACTACTTTCTCAGCTTGTTTCGGGCTAAGATTTGCTTGCTTTTCGATCACAGCAATTAAATCCGCTTTTGTCATAATAAACTCCTTGTTGCTTTTATTTTAACATATAAGTTTTTGTTATTTGGTTAACGTGTCGGCTTAATTACTTAGAAACATTAGATAGCTTAAAATTTGGGCAGCATTTTGTTGGGAGCAGGTAAATTCTTCCTCTAACTGACTGAAATTGCATGATATAGAGTTTTGCTGGGAGTTTGCTATTAAAATACTTAAGAAGTGAGAATTAAATAACGATAAGCTAGTGTAATTATGAAAATATTGATCCTGCTCACATTCATTCTCGGCCAAGTCTTTTTTATAGGTTGTGAAAACATACCTCGAGGACGAGACTCTATCGCTCAATTAGAATCAAAAATTACTTCTGATGAAGATGAAGAGGTTGAAGATGTTGACCTATCTGTGGAGCGTCCTTCCGGGGCGGTGGTGATTCAGTCTGATTTTTGCGGCTGCTCCCAAGGAGAGCCCATCACCTTTGGTAACTGTGAAGCTATTTGTGACAATAAACCCAATGATGAAAACCAAACCCTCTATTTTAATGTGGAACTCACCAATGAGATTACCTTAGATGAAACTTTTGGAAATGTTTTTGGGTGGTGTAATGCTCAACTCCCGGATGAAAATGGCGAAGCCATTGTAGGGACAGGTTGTGTGCTAGAAATTAAAGATGAAAATGGCTCGACTCAGTCTATTGCTTTTGAGCCTGAGAATAATAACTCAACTTCTTTTAGTGTGGATATTGGTGGTCTTAATGATAACACCACTTATAGGGTGACGATTGTAGAGCAAACTTCCGGTGCCACATCGACGACTTTTCAGTTTAGAAAGTTTAGTGATCTCCTTGAAAGTAGAAAAAGAGGGCCTCTGCAAATTGAGCCTGTGAATCGCTACACTTGTATGATTAGAGAGTTTGAAACCACCGAAGGATCTGGTTCCACGAACCTCCTTGATCTGGATCGCTTTCATCTCTTTTTTAACTCTCAAACAAGACCTGAGCCTTTGCGTGAAGAAACGGTGGCAAGCTTTTTCTGCCACGATATTGGAACCCATGGGGAGACTCCGATTAATAGTCCCCTGTTAGAAGAGACAACTGGGGTTTTTAGTGTGTGGTATAAAGATGACCCACGTTTTTATAATCTTTTTGGGGGACCTGAGCGGGATATCAATGAGCTCATCGAGCAAGAAGTGAATCTGCAAGGGGCTACATTATCTTCTACACCTGATCTGTTTGCTGAGCTTAATTGGCTTTCTTATTTAGATGATGGTGACGCCACTCCAGGAGGAGATAATGATGTGACATCAGTGCAGGTGCGAAATGAGAACCTTGGTTTTTATATGTCACCTTTTTTAGATAGCGATACTTTTAAGGCCTACTGCCCTACTCGTGCTCACTATTTTAGCAACTCTCCACTCTTCAAGGCCATGAAAGAATATATTGGTGTTGATACGGAAGGACTCTACATCGCCAAAGAAAATAACGTTTGTAACTTTTTATTGATTAATGAAAGTGTCGTAGAAGATATTTGGTTCTATAAACAAAATGGCAATCATATCAAACCTACCAGTGACACCATTGCCGGAAAGCAAATTCAGTTTTACTGGCCTGCTGATCCAAGCTCACCTTATATCAAAAAATCACACCAGAGGATTTATACCATCAAAGCGACGGATGAATTAAGTGATGCTTGTGGAACTCCAGTGACCTCGACCAATACAAATACCAGTGGTGGTATTCCAGATAACTTCCCTCCTCATGATAAGAGGATTGGGTGCGTTCCCGTATTGGCGGATTAAAAATTCCTAAACACAATATCCAACGTCGGATCCAACTCTTTTTTAAAGATCACATAGAATGCGGTGAGATTCACCAGCAGTGAACTTAGCATTAAGAAAATTTTGGTGAGAAATCTTTTGAAGATACTTTTTTTCGAATTTTTGAGATTGAGAAAAAACACCGTGATAAAAACTATAATCACGATAATCCCAAAAAGCTTCATTTGATCCGGCTTATTGAGAATCGACATAAAAGCTGGAATCGCTTTTTTATCTACGGCGATGTCGGCCACAGTATCAGCAATCTTTGGATTCTCGTTAAGAAATTTCCCAAAGGGCTTCTCTGGATCCATCGCCTTCATGATCGAGCCTCGGATCATGTCCCGCTTCATATTTTGAAATGGGTTTTGCCGCATCATTTTAGCGGCCATCTCTTTTTGTTTTTGATCAAGCATTTTGAGCAAGGGATTTTTTTCCAAATTCGCCATGATCTTTTCTAATTCACTGGGATCAATTTCAGGGATGCCATCCGCGGTGGGAAGGTTTTGGGGTTGAGCTTCTTCCTCCTCAGGAGGAAGGGCTTCTTCTACTTCCGGCTCAATGGGAGCCGCTTGAGTTTTGACTTGATACTGTTCAAGGATTCTCTTGCGAGCTGCTTCTTCTTCTGAGTCTTGAGCAAAAAGTCCAAAACTTACAAACAGAAGTAAAAAGCAGCTAAGAAATTTCATTTAGGCTTTCTTACCCATTTTATCTAAGAGTAAAATCGTTGGAGCCGCTACAAATATCGATGAGTAAGTTCCAATGATAACACCAAGACAGATAACAAAGAAAAAGTTCTCAATTCCTGACCCACCCATCAGATACATTACAACCGCAACTATAAAAGTTGTAAGTGAAGTAAGAAGGGTTCTAGTCAGTGTTTCATTAAGAGCAATATTGATTTGTTCTTTAAGGGATTTCCCTAGAGACTTTTCTTCTTGCTCACGAACTCTATCGTAAACAACAACAGTATCGTTAACGGAGTAACCAATTACGGCCAAAAGCGCACCAACAACTTGCAGTGAGAATTCTCTATCAAAAATAACAAACACACCAATGATGATCAGGATATCGTGCACGAGGGCCACGATTGCTCCCGGTGAATACTTATAATCAAAGCGAAGAGCAATATAAATCATAATCATGAGAAGTGCCCAGGCCATAGCTTGGAAACCAGAGACTCTTAAGTGCTCCCCTGCCTTAGGCCCAACGATATCTGTCTTATCGACTCGTGGTCCTTTATCAGCAAAACTTTCATTAAGCATCGCTGTGATTTTATCCGTGGTTGTGTTGAGGTCTTCATTGCTTGAACTGACTTTAATCAAGAAATGATTTTCAATCTCACCAAAAGAAGTGACTTGAGAAGATTCAAAGCCTGAGCTATTGAGAGCAGCTCTGAGATCACCTAACTTAACTGTATCTTCAAAAGTAATTTGAATTTCAGCTCCCCCAGTAAAGTCGACTCCATATTTAAGTCCTTTAGAAAAGAACAAGAAGATTGAAGCCACCACCATGAGAATGGAGAGTGGTACCGCAAGGGGAAATTTACCAACAAAGTTTAAATTGACGTTTTTCATTATCTTATCCTTATCTTAAATACTAATTTTTTTGCCACGGGTTTTGTCCATATAGAATTCAAAGTAAATTCTTGAAACAAAATACGCAGTGTATACAGTTGAACAAATACCGATGATCAGAGTCACGGCAAATCCACGGATAGGTCCGGTTCCAAAGTTAAGCAGCATCAGTCCCGCCACCGCAGTGGTGAGGTTGGCATCGAGAATAGTCCAAAAGGCCCTTCCAAATCCCGTCTCAACAGCTTCTCTAACCGGAGTTCCCCCAGCGAGTTCTTCTTTAATCCTCTCATAGATAATAATATTAGCATCGATGGCCATACCCACGGTCAGCGCAATCCCTGCAATACCAGGAAGAGTAAGTGTGGCTTCTAAACCAATCAGACAAGCGAGAACAAAAACGACGTTGAGAATCAGTGTTTTGATCGCGAGGATACCTGAGAATTTATAATAGATGAGAATGAAAAGGAAAACGAGACCTGCAGCGATAAGACCTGCTTTCTCTGATCTCGCAATCGAGTCTGCACCAAGGCTAGGTCCAACAACTCTTTGCTCTTCAAAATTAAGCTCAACTGGCAGCGCTCCTGCTCTAAGTACGAGAGCTAAATCTCTAGCTTGTTTAAGAAGATCCTCATAAGTCCCTTGACCGAGAGTGATCTGAGCATTTCCTCCCCCAATTCGAGCTTGAATGGTGGGAGCAGAAAAAATATTACCATCGAGAATAATCGCCATTCTCTTTCCTACGTTTTCACCGGTCAGCGTTTCAAATTTATCCGCACCTTGTGATTTAAACGTTAAACCAACATAAGGTCTATTATCTTGTTGATCGATTCGAACCACGGCATCTTGTAGATCTTCCCCTGTTAAGTTGGTGGTGGATTTAACCACATAAGGAATCAGCTCTGAGACTTCATTATTTCCTGGGTTCACCACTCTTTCAAAAGCAAGCTCGTGACCTTTAGGCATCTCTTTGTAGAATTCATTCATGCTTCTCACATAATCCGAGAACCTCTGCCCTCTTTTATGTTCAATACCTTGGGCCTTAGAATCACTCATCAGTTTTTGCAGCTCAGCTGGTGAAACTTCGTCGTTGACCATTTTAAATTCAAGCTTAGCTGTTTTTCCGATAAGATCTTTTGCTCGCTCGATATCTTTAACCCCAGGAAGTTGGATAACAATTCTATCACTTCCTAGAGAGACTATTTCTGGCTCAGTCACACCAAATTCATCAATACGGTTACGAATAACTTCGATTGATTTTTTAACTGCATTTTCTTCAATTTGCATTTTTTTCTCACGCCCTATTCCATACTCAAGGGTGCGACCAGATTCACCTGTCAGCCTTAGCTCTTGCCCCACAAATTCTTTAATGCGGCTTTTTACCTCAGCTAAGTCTCGTGAACCTTCAATGATAATTTCTTGTCTAGGATCAGTTGGATCCCCAAGATCAGTGTCTCCAAACTCTGTTTCAATTTCCTCATTGTCTTTTAACATCTTTTGGATATTCACAACGCTGTTTTTAACTTCATCAGCAAAGACTTTATTAAAGTCAATTCCAAGGACCATATACAGTCCACCTTGAAGATCGAGTCCTAAGACAATCTTGTTTTTAACCGGAAAACTACTTTCTTCCGTATTAAAATCCATGACTGTAGGGATCAACATCATGACGGCCAGTATAAACATGACCATTAAAAAACTAAAGCGGTACCACCAACTACGATTCATTTATTCACCTTTTATTCAAGATTATTTATCCGGAAATTTTAAACAATAAATTAGATGCTTGCAATGAGGATTGCTTATTATTTTAAGAACTTATTCCGGCTCACCCTTATCATGGGGCGGGTCGTCTTTAAACTGCTCGTTATAAGATGGGATCTCTTTTTTGATATCTTCAATATCTTTTTTGACTTCATCAACTCCAAGATTGCTAGTAAGACCTTTTGCTGCATCTTGGAATTCTTTCAAACCTCGTCCTAGACCTCGTGCCAGACCAGGAAGCTTTTTAGGGCCTATGAAAATTAACGCGATGACTAATATGATGAGTATCTCACCCATCCCTAATCCAAACATGCCACCCTCCTAGGGAGTACGCTCTAAGCTTTTTTTGGCTGAGTCTTATTTCCTAAAACTTCATCCACTGCACCGCCGATATGAGAGCGAAGAATTTTGATCTTAGTTCCACCTTCAAGCTCAAGGGTCACAACTTTCTCGCTTATCGCCGTAATTTTTCCAATAATACCAGAGTTTGTATAAACTTCAGAACCTTTTTCTAAGGACTTTAAATAATCTCTTTGTTTTTGAGCACGTTTTTGCTGAGGTCTAAGCATGAGGATATAAAAAATGGCAAAAACCATGATCAGTGGCGCCATACTCATAAAAGCACTTGGTGCCTCTGCCGCTGGGGCTGCCGTTTGAGCATAAGCATTTGCAAAAATTAATCCTAACATGAAGTCTCCTCTATTAAATTATTTCCAAAGATTTGAAGTATAATTGGTATAAAATTCTTTATAATATTCGTCAAACTTATTCGCTACGATAGCAGCGCGAGCAGCTTTGACCATCTGCAAGTAAAAATAAAGATTATGAAAGGTAATAAGTTGTCCAGCAAGATACTCACCTACCGTATATAGATGACGAATATAGCTGCGTGAATATTTTTTACAAACTCGGCATTCACAATGGGGATCAGGAGGTAAATCCTCTTCGGCAAATCTTAAATTTTTTATATTGAGGGGACCATGTTTGGTGAGAAACTGTCCATTACGAGCATTCCGCGTAGGCAGAACACAATCAAACATATCAATTCCCGCTCGAATGCCATTGAGCACATCCAAGGGTTTTCCCACTCCCATGAGATAACGTGGTTTTTCACTGGGCATGCTGGGAGTAAATTCATTTAAAAACTCAACCATCTCAGCATTTTTCTCTCCTACACTCAAACCACCCAGCGCATAGCCTGGGAAGTCTAGCTCTTGTAGCCTTTGCATACACTCGGTACGAAGATCAAGATGAAGACCTCCTTGAATGATACTAAAGAGATGTTGATGTTCTTGTAGCTCATAATCCTTACAGCGCTTGGCCCATCTTAAAGTAAGCTCCATAGATTCCCGTAATCTTTCTTTTGTGGCCGGAAGCTTAGGGCACTCATCAAAGATCATCACAATATCACTGCCGAGGGCTTTTTGAATCTCCATGGATTTTTCAGGCGAGAGCATATGACGAGAGCCATCGATATGGGATTGAAACTCAACCCCCTCCTCTGTCACTTTATTAAGATCACTGAGTGAGAAAACTTGAAAGCCCCCTGAGTCAGTAAGAATAGGTTTGTCCCAGCTCATAAATTTATGTAGCCCCCCCATCTTACCAATCAGTTCATGTCCAGGCCTAAGATAGAGGTGATAAGTGTTACCTAAGATAATTTGAGCGCCAAGATCTTCTAGGTCTTCTTGCCAAAGACCTTTAACTGTCGCTCTCGTTCCCACCGGCATAAAAATAGGAGTTTGAATTTCACCATGGGCAGTTTTCACCACCCCTGCACGGGCCTGTCCTGACTGGGCTTCGAGTTTATACATTATTCATCCCTCAATATCAGCATGGCATCTCCGTAGGAGAAAAAGCGGTAATTATTTTTTTTGGCCTCTTCATATAGTTCCAGAGTTTTCTTTCTCCCAATAAGACTGCTCACCAACATAAGAAGTGTTGATTTTGGCAGATGGAAATTAGTAATTAAGCCTCGGATGGATTGAACATTTTTTCCAGGGTAGAGAAAAATATTCGTGCTATGAGGAGGAGGTGTCTCTGGGAGTTTTATCTCACCCTGGTCATAGCAAGACTCTAAGACTCTGAGACTTGTAGTCCCCACTGCTATCAATGAGTCCGCTTGGTTTATTTTTTTGAGCTCTTCTGTTTCTATGGAAAACAGCTCTCGGTGCATTTCATGCTCTAGAATATTGTCGACTTGCACTGGTTTAAATGTTCCCAGTCCCACTTCTAAATTAACAAAGGCGCGATCAATATTTTTTTGAGCTAAGCTCTCAAAAACTTTTTCGGTGAAATGCAGTCCAGCAGTGGGCGCGGCCACACTCCCCAATTTTTTTGCGTAAATGGTTTGGTAGTCTTTTTTATCCTGATCATCCGCAACTCCATCTCTAATATAGGGAGGAATAGGGACATTGGCATGGCTTTCTAGATATTCAAGAAACTCAATCAGTCCAAAGTTTGGTTTGATCCAAAACTCTCCAGCATCCGTTCGATCCGTAATCTCTACCTTCAACTCTCCAAACTGAAATTTATCCCCCAGTTTTTTCTTACCACTGGATTTAATGAGAGCTGGGTAACTTCCTTTTTGATGCTGCAATGAAAGCAAAAACAGCTCCGCAGATCCACCGGAAAGTTTGTTGCCAAACAGCCTACAAGGAAAGACTTTTGTATTATTTAAAACGAGTAAATCTGTTGATTTTAAATACTGACTGAGTTGATGAAAAGTTGTGTGCACAATCTCGTCTGATTGAGCTTTATAAACCATCAATTTTGAGCCATCTCGCCCTGGAATAGGCCTTGCTGCTATAAAATCAGTGGGTAAATCATAAAAATATGACTCGATGCTTAAATCAGGGTTTTCCATTCAAAGCTTTTATCATATTATATAACCAATGAGAAACACTAAGTATCTTCTATTTCTACTCTTCCTAAGTTCTGGCGCCTTTGCTGACATTTCAGCTGAGCAGATAAACGCCCAAATGAGTAAAAGTGCGGATTTTTTCTCCTACCAAGATGAAGAAGAACTGCAAGATAGTGTCAGTACCGGAAATGCAGGGATATTAAAACGTGAACTTCCCAAAGCTGAGAAGTCTATTGAGACCACAGAAAGTTTTCAGGATTTAGAGAAGCAGTATTTTGATCAACAACCGAAAAAAATTCGTACTAGAGAATAGCAAACTTCTTAAAAAGTTCTAACTTCGCCATCAATTCATCAAACATTTTTTTAACCACCATAAATGCCGGATAAGTTTTGGCGTATTCAAAGAGCATCTTAAACATACTGATCAGAAATTCTAAGACAGGTTCGAGATTAAGTTTTTTCACCAGCATATCTATAAGGTTTGATGCTTGTTCCACTTGATCTCCTTTCACAACATACAAAGGATTTTGTTTTTTATTTTTCATTGCATTTGTCCCAATTGAGATTCAACACTTCTGGCCACAGTTAGAAACTGCCCCTGCAGTTCTTTATAATCATTGGCCTTATAATCAAAGACAGATTTTTTATTGGCCATAGATTTAGCAAAGCTGGCTTTATTGGCAAAAGGCTCAAAAATAGTTCCTTCATTAAAGATGGCCTTAATGGCTTCAAAATCTTCTTTGGTTTTCTTTCTTCTATTTTCGTATAAGTTGGGAATATATCCAAGAACTTTTGGGGCAGAAACAATTCCCATATCTTCAATATCTTCTAGCACTCCATGAATATTCTTTAGCCCTTGTTCGCTAAAGGCATCAGGAATAAATGGAAAAAGCACCCCATCACAAGCACAAAGAATATTCACCACCAATAATCCCAGTGTGGGCGGACCATCGATCACAATATAATCATACATAGAGCGTAAATTATTTTGTTCAATAAATTTTTTTAGGATCAGCTGCCTAGGGGCATTGATGCTGGCCACAGAGAGTTCAAACCCTGAGAGTTCTTGACCCGCTGGAATCAGATCAATCCCTTTATCGGTTTTTATAATCGCTTCTGATAAAAAAGTATCTGTATGCAATGCTTTGAGCTCTCGCACAGAATTGATCAGCAGATGATGGATATTTCCTCTCTCACTATCTGAGTCCTGGCCAAAGAGCAGGGAGAAATTAAATTGAGGGTCCATATCAATACATAAAACTTTATGCCCCATCTCCCCTAGAGCATGGGCCATATTATAGGCCATAGTGGTTTTTCCCACTCCCCCTTTCTGATTCATGAGGGCAATAACTTTTCCGGGGCCCGTTTCATTGGTTGAATTTTGATTTCGGTTAAAAAGCTTAATCACGAAGATCCTCCAAATTTTTCAGATACTTAGACTTTAACGAGGGCCCAAAAAAGCGTCAATTAAAATACGCTTCACTTCACTAAATAGCTGAATGTAGGTTCACCAACTGTTTTAGTCATATAATTAAAATTATTTAAACTTCTAGGTAAAGATTGCCGATCGGTATAAGTGATGAGAATTAGGGAATTTGTAAGTCTATTCATTTTTATGCTGATCTTGGTGGGGTGTAATACCTCGGAACAAGATACTCCAGCAACA
This sequence comes from Halobacteriovoraceae bacterium, assembly GCA_002713145.1. Taxonomy (GTDB): domain Bacteria; phylum Bdellovibrionota; class Bacteriovoracia; order Bacteriovoracales; family Bacteriovoracaceae. The sequence goes on along the minus strand of PAVS01000013.1, from coordinate 158,416 downwards.
AGAGACAGCTCCTCTTTAGGTGCTGAGACTTTCTTTTATAATGAACGGACGCTGGAAGTTGTGCAAAATGTGACCTTCGTTAATATTTATCCCATTCTCGAAAAAAATGCTTCTTACCAAATACTTCCTGCCCTGCCAGATGGGATGGAGATGAACTCACAGTCAGGTGTTATCTCAGGAATCCCGAGTGAAGAATTAGAAGAAACTGTTTTTCTCATCACTGCTAGCTCGAGTAAAGGAAATGATTATGCTCAAATCACTTTAAGTGTTTTATCTGAGCCTCCTTCTACCCTAAGCTATGGGGTCTCTGTTTTAGAATTCACTCAAGATGTAAACGCAAGCTATGCTCTCACTGTCAATGGAGGCGAGGCCGATTCTTTTTCAGTCTCACCGGATCTTCCTAACGGTCTTACTATTGATAGTGATGGAACTCTAGGAGGAACACCTACCGCAGCGAGTTCCGCTTTTTATACGGTGACTGGAGAAGGAGATAATGGTTCTGCAGAAGTTAAAGTCAAGATCATTGTTCGGGATGCTATTCCCACTTTTGCCACAACCGCTTATTCCAATGATGAACAAGATGTGTTTACTAATGATGGGATCACACCAGCGGACGCCAATATCACTAATGACTTCATCACCATGATGCCAAGCCTCTCCAATAGCCCCACGGAAGTGAATTATAAAATTACTCCGGCTCTTCCTAGTGGGATGAGTTTAGATACATCTACTGGTGCTATCTCTGGTAACCCCACCGAGAAGCCTGTTCATTTTGAATATACTGTTACTGCTTACAATGATTCTGGATCAGACTCTACCGAAGTGACTATTTATATCCATGACATTATCCAAGAATTTACTTACGTCAAAACCCAAGTGGACGCGGAAATTGATGTGCCCGTGGCCAGTAATAGTGTGGCCACTTATAAAGGTGGAAAAAATCCTGTCTACTCTTTAAGTTGTGATATCAATGATGACAGCGTTTTTGGAGATGAAACAACGTCCACGAACTGCGCGGGAATTTTACTTAACTCCACCAATGGTCGTCTCTATGGGACACCAAGTTCTGCAACTCTGGGAGGTCCTACCCCTGTCAGTATTATTGTCACCGTCACTTATGACGGCGCTATTATTAATGGAGTGAGTGAGGATCCCCCAGCTTTAACTGAAACGGTAACTCTTACTTATAATGTGACCGAGGATTATCCCTCTGATGCATCGAATATTGGTTACGCCAGTGTTTATACCATTTATAAAGATAAAACCGTAAGCCTCACTCCAGGAGCTTTATCCGATGGAGAACCCACTTCTTATAAACTTGCGGATGAAAGTTTTGATGCTGGAGCACCTGCGGCTTGTGCGGGAACCTGTGATCTTCCTATTGATGGACTTGAAATTAATTATACAACGGGAGAGATTTCTGGAACCCCTACTTCAGCAGCAGACGTCACCTTTATTATAGAAGGTTACAATTTAGATGAAACCGGGGCCAGTGTGAAAACCGCTCAACAAACAGTGCAGATCAAAGTTGAAGTGTTGGCCCCTCAAGGAATTTCTTACTACGCAAGCAGTGGGGCTACTGTACCTGCAAGTTGTTCAATTTTGAGTGGAACTAGTGATGTCTATGATTGTGATAATGGAATTACTCTCAGTCCCAGCTGGAGTCCAAATATTCCTGTGGCCAGTGGAACACCTGATGTGTGGACCATCTCACCTCAACTTCCAAGTGGGATGAGCTTTAACCCCACCACAGGGGTTATTAGTGGGCGTCCCGCAGAGATTACTGACACTCGTTATTATTATATTACCGCGACAAATGATGGGGGAAGTTATGCCACCTCGCTAGCTCTTTATACTAATAATCTCGTGGCACCTACGACTTTAAGTTATGTGAGTGGAAGCAATGATTTGGATTATAATCTTTTTGATTATGAGTTAATTCTAGCTGACTATGAAGGTGGAGATGCTACCTTTACAGCCACTCCTATCAATGGGAACACCAAAACTCTCGCTGACTTAGGTCTCACCTTAGATACTTCCACCGGAGCGATTTACGGAACCCCTATTCAAAGTTTAGCTGACCCTAGTGGAACTGCAAACTATACCATCACTGCTACCAATACTTCTGGTACTGTCAGTGTCGATATTGAAATTCAAGTTGATAATGTGGCCATAGCAAATCTTCAATACTTTGGATCAGATGAAGTGATCAACGATGATGCCGCTGCTCCTGACAATACAATTTATCGCCCGATATATGAATTGGGTGATATTATCACTAGCTCTAATCTACAGCACTCATCAGATTATGATGCCAATAATCCTGGCTCAAGCGCAGGCTTTATAGAAACTTATACTGAAATCAGTGCGGGCTTTACCTTGGCCGATTACGGACTGACTCTTGACAGTACTTCTGGTGATATCACCGGAACGATCACTCAAGTCCCAGCACTAGATAGAGAATTAAATTTAAGCCATATTCGTACTCAAACCGCGGCGAATAATATTGTGATCCAAGGTAGCTCCGCTGCTGCAGGTTCTGGTGGAGCGATCGATAACTCGGCCACTAGCTTTTCTATTGCCGTCAAAGCAAAAGCTCCAGAGATTAGCTATCCTGATACCGGAAATGGAGATAACGTGGTGGTTATTTTTGGTGCAGAAGACTCTGCAGCGAATGATGATGAGGCGGAATTTTATCAAGTCCAAAATGATGGAGGACTTATTGCTTCTCAGGCCAATGGTGTGGCCAGCACGCAAAATTGTAGCGCCAGCCTGGTTTCTTCTCGCAACTTTGGAGTTGGAGATGAGGCCAATGATGTCTTTAATCTCGATGATCAATATGAAGACTTTTATGACGACGATGAAAATAACACCTGCTCTGCTGGTGGACCTTGCGAAGACCTAGGCTATGGGGGGTCAAACAATTTTACCTTTGAAGGCACCAACTGTAGTTTCCGCTTCAATCGCAATGCTTGTTTTAGTTCCGGTGGGTTTACTGGGGACACCAGAGTCTATCAAATCTCGGCCCAAAACTCTGGGACTTGGGATTCTGATGAAACAACTCTCAGCCCTGTCACCCGAACAGTGACAGTGCATACTTATGATGGTCCGAATTTTTCTTATGAACCAGATTCAACCGGAAGCAATGATTATATCTTTTTTGAAAACACTCAACTGACTCTCGATGGAACAGATACAACTGCTGCCTACACTCCAAACACCACCAATATGTGTCACGAAGGAGATTTCTCCTTGGATGATTTTTCTGATCTTCCTACAGAGCTCACTTTTGATGCCTCCTCTGGAGAGATCGCTATTGATGATCAAGTGCTTTTAGGCAGAAGAAGTTTTACTTTAAGCTCTACTGAAAGCGCTTCGGGACTTAATCTCTCTAAGACAGAAGACATCACTGTTCAGGCTAACCATATTGAAGACAATGCTGATAATGATGAGCATACCTTTGATGTACTAGTGCTGGATGTGAATGCAGATGGAAATGAAGATTTTATCCTTCGTGCTAAGCAATGTGATGATCTTAGTTGTGCGACTAATGCCACCACACTTTATTTGCAAGATGATTCTATGACAGGATTGTTTTTAAATGCTGAAACCGCCTCGCCAAATCCATTTGCAGTCACTGGAATCAACGCCATCACCGGCTTTACTTACGATAGCGTTAATTCAAAAGGTGGACTGGCTTATATTAGTACAAACGGAAGCAATATAAATACACTCTCCACCACCACCGCTCTTGAGACCTCTTCTACGGCGCTCACTAATGATGGTTTTGGAATAGTACCCATGGAACGAGGTGAAGTGGCCAACTTTGGAGTGTTTACTCATAATGCTGCTGGAAACCAAATGACTATAGAACAATTTACCATCACAGGTAATGATATGAGTGCTGTCGCCGCCAATGCCACTACAGCAACTGTTAATTTTGAGAGTTTCGCCAATGGTGGTCTGGATCTAGCCGCAGCCACTGGGGCCATAGAGTATGTGACTTTTAATAATATGGGAGGCAGCTCTGATGCCACGGAAACAGCTTTTGTTGTGGCCAGGGATACCAGTGGTGATCGCTATATTTGTGGGATCTCGGTGGATACCTCTGGTGCCGACCCAAGCTTTGGCGACACTTGCTCCCCTAGACTTCCGGTACAAAATAACGGCGTTGTTCGCAAAATAAAATTTGCGGATGTAGATAATGATGGCCTAGATGACATGTTTGTCTTGAGTTATGAAAGTGGAACAAACTCCAGCACTATTTATGTTTATGAAAATAGAAATGATTTTTTCACAGGACTCTATCAAAATTTAGATGTGATCACTTTGAAGTCTTCTTCTTCTCTTTTAAGCTTTGATGTAAAAGATTTAGATGGTGATGGCAATGTTGATATTATCGCCTCCGATGTAGAAGGTGATCTTGATACTCTTCGATCTGACCGAACCACTGATAGTGTGAGTGATACTGTCGTCTCTGGATACACCATTTATTTTAACACAACAGACAGTGATATTTTCAGCCCGACCTCGACTCAAACAGAAGATACCATTTTCTTCTACTCAAGATCAGCCGGCCATACTCATAATGTGGAAATGATCACCGCTCCTACTGGCTCAGGAAATGTGGAGCTTCTGCTTAACTGCTCTATTTCAACTCAAGGGGCCGGGAATACAGATACCGATCTGCCAGCAACGACGTCAAATGCTTCAGACACTCCTCTCAATTTGCCCAATACCGCCCAAGAGTCTAGTTGTGGAATTGTAGGCGCTTTTTAATCATTTCTCATATTTAACGAGATCACCTGCCCTTATTTCGTGTCTAAAGCGCTGCTAAACAAATGCTAAATATCTGTAATTACGTTTAAAATTCACAAGCATGAGATAATAGCTCTGTCCCGGCAAAATTGTTCAAGTCCTTATGTTTAGTGTCGATAAGTAGTTAGGGAATTAGGTATGAAAATTACATTGATTAAAATTTTACATTTGGTTTTATTACTCCTCTTGGTTGTAGGATGTTTGCCGCAAGAAAAAACCACCCAGTGTGGCAGTGGTGAAGCATACAATGCAACTCAAAGAAAATGTGTGGATACACTAGATAATGACAGCAATAGTATTTCTATTGCCTCTATGACTCCCACCAGCTCCTATGCTATTTCTGCTGCGGATGTTTCTAAATCACATTCTGTGACAGTGTCTGATCCTTTCAACCTAGGCTACTCTATTAAGTGGTATTTAACTTCCAACAGTGGGGTTCAAACTCTGGTGAGTACAGGTTTAACTTATACTCTTATTCATAGTGCTCTTAGTGAAGGCAGTTATATTTTAGAAGTTCAACTCTCTGACTCTACTGGAACAACCATGGTTGATTCGAGAAGCTGGACAGTAAATGTCATCGGTGAAGAGCGACCAGAAGTTTCTTCTTCCACCGCTAGTCCTATTACCACCACTACATCAGGAAATGCTTTTAATTTAAATGCGACTATTGATAATGGAGATTCACTGACAGTTGATTATACTTGGTTTGTAAATGGATCATCCATTCAAACTGGGACATTTAATACTGATGGCCAGGCCTTAAGTTTCAATTTTGATCCAAAAGCAGGAACGAGTTATTATGCTGGGGCAGGTGTGTACACAGTTCAACTCGTACTTTATGAAGATGGCACCACTGTGACTTATGATACAGAAACTTGGACGATTCAAAATAATATTCCTGGTTTTGCCAGTGTCACGCTCGGTGACTTTACAACAAATTTCTCTGAAACGGGAACGACCCCTTCAACCGCCACCACCATTCATGTCTTTTCAGATTATGATTTTTATTTAGGTGATAATGCTTCTAACTCTGGAATGAAATACGATTCCGATTTAGATAATTTTTTAGATCAAAACGTAGATCTATGTGTGGAAGTGGATAACCATACCGGTGTTGAGAGCACCGGAGTTTTTGTAGACTTCTTGTATGACGGAGTGGCCATCCCCAATGCCACTGGATTACAGTTCTCATCGGGATCAGGGCTCACAAAATGTCTGGCCCAAGCCATCAATGATGCAGGAGCGAGTGTGGCCAACACCTACTCTACTTCAGAATCAGACTCAGCTATCATCACTGCGGTTGTGTATGATGCCTATTCTGGTGCTACCACCTATCCCGCCTATAGTGGAGGTACTGAAATTAAAAGGTACAACTGGAATGTAAATTTAAGAGCACTCAATACTGCTCCGAGAATTACTATTGATACAAATAATTCAACTATTGGATGTAATGCGAATCCAGCAGCTTCACCTACCAGTATGTCTGGTTGCTCAATGTCTCAATATGATCCTTCTACTGCTGCTACTATTGCTGCGACCACAGTCCAACTTGCTATTACAGTGGAAGATGATGATTATGATGCTCATGATTTTACGGGAACTGACTGGAGTCACTTTGATGTTAAATTTAAGATAGCTTCTACTTTGATTGATAACGCTGCTCAACCTGTCACGACTCCACCTACTGTTCACGAGTATAGCGAGAGTGATTGTGTTCATGCCGTTGATGAAACTAATAATGCGAATAGATATATCTGTAATTTTACACTTCTTGCTTATGATTCAGACGGACCTATTGATCCAACTGGAAAAACTTATATTGTAGAAGCCTATGTGAGTGATAGACAATCACCCTATGCAGCAGTTGTTTCAAATGATTCTAATACTGTTAAATGGACCATAGATTCTGTCACGAGACCTGACTTTTCAGCAGATAATATTTCTGTCGCTAACTTTGCAGCAAATACGACGGGCTCCTATTTAGATGTGCCTTCTGCAGTTGGAACACCTCTCAGTGTAGGTACAACTATTGCCAATCCAACAATTAAAGAAACGGATAAACTCAGTTTTAACGTTTCAGTTGATTCTGCACTAAGAGATAGCCATTATATTCAAGTTCGTAGATGTAGTAATAGCACTTGTGCAAGTGATGAATTGGTCGAGTCCGCACAAATTAATATGAATGATGCCGAAAATCCAAAAGTTTCTACTATTACCATTGATATTTCTGAAGATGCAGTGACGGGACAAGCTGCTGCTGATGTATACTACCGAGTCACTGTTGCTGAAAATGCATCAGAAGATCCTATTGTTGAAACAGATCCCTTCTTTATTTCTATAGCTAACTATAATGTGGACCCTACTTTTGATACAGCTTTCAATAGTCCTGCACAGAATACGCCAGCGACACCTATGATTGCTTATACTGGTTTCCCGATCACTATCGATCCGGGAACTATTTCAGATGACTCAGGAAGTGATGGAGATGATATTCGCTATCAATGGGCGATATCAACAGATGGAACCACTTATGCCGCTATCGATGGGGCAACAGATAAAGTCCTGGTTTGGACCCCTGGTAGCCAGCTTGATTTCTCCGATCAAAATGGTGAACAAATTTATATTAAATTATGTTTAGGTGATGATGGTTATGATAACGATACAGCTGCGAGTAAAGACCCGATGGATGGAACTGATTGTAGATCAGCTTCCGTTGATTCTGGTGACTGGCATTTCACGGCGTTCTCCAATATGTATCAAGGTCATGCTTATGATGATGACAATACTGGAAACACCTCTAAAGGTGAAATAGCAGTATGGATTGATCCATCCACAACTGATCCTATTGTAAAATACATGGCCTATGTGAATCAAAATAATGAAATTGTCGTTGAGAAATTTGTGCTTACAACTGACGCCTCTACTTTCTCAGGTCAAAAAGCGGGAAGCGTTGGCGTGGGCGGTGTTTTTGAACAGCATTCTATTGTCTTCCCTGGAGCTTCAACAGGATTGGCCACTGACGTGGTTAATTTATCCATGAGTGGTGACACCACTAATGGAGCTCTCTACCTTGCTTATCAAGCAGGTGTAGGCGGAGTGGATATGGTTCATGTCAGAAGAATTGACATCAGTGGTGGTAAGACTGGTTTTGTTCATGATGGTAAATTTAGCTATGACGTGGATTATGATGGAATCGCTGATCAACTGACTGTAGGTAATGATTTAACTGAAGTGGGATATGACTCAAATGGACTCTATGAAATAAGAGTAGATGATGCCGGCGATGATTCAGACGCCTTTATGACTGTCACCCTCGCAGGACTTCACGGAGGTTCTGACACCTTAACCAATGGGGTTGATTTTTGTACCGCAAGCTGCGCTACCGAAGCGGCTACTGCAGACTCCATTGTGGCGGCGATTAACTCCTCTACCCTGCAAGAGTTTCAAGGAGTGACTGCAACCAGAAGTGGAACATCGGTTCTATTACAAGGTGTGTATGAAACAGACTTTTTAGAAATGGATCTAGGGGCCACAGCGATTGGTGATATTATGGTGAACCAAACCGCTGGCCAATGGATGCTGCCTTATATTAACTCTAATGCCACAGCGTCGAACAAAAATAAAATTTATATGCGCAGAGGTGATTTAGGTGAGCCGCTGGGAGATAATACCTTAGTCTCTACTCTGCTTCCGACCACTTCGGCTTCGCAAGAAGTGACCAATGATATTTTAGAGTCTGATCGCGATGGTGATGGAACTCCAGAATCGAGTGATTATATTCTCGTTGCCACCAGAGCGTCAGGAACAGGAACGGTTAATCTCTATGAGTTCGATCCTAACCTCACCCTCACTGATGTGGATTTAGATATTTTTGATGACGATGGGGTTTATGATATAAAGCTGACAATCTCACAAACTGCTAATAATGAGCGTGCCTTTATCATCGGACGTAATGATACCGATGGACTCGCTTATGCAAGGCTTGATCATAGCTCAGGAGATTTTGATTTCTCAAGTTTTATCTATCGTCTCAAATTAGATGATAACCATGCTCTTTGGGCCAATAATAATGTTGAATTCTTTGATATCACTGCGGGAAGTGACGAAAACGAATTGCTTTTAGCCGGTGTGGATGCCACCAATGAGCAAGCCTATTTGATAAAAATATCAGGAGCGAGTTCTATCTCGGCTAGCTGTGATAATGATGGGGACTCCACGACTCTAGCTAACTGCCAACCTATTGGTACTGAGAATGGTGATACTGTTTTCAGTCTCAATATCGCTCTTGGGGATATCCTTCCTAGTGTGACTATAGGAAGTGCCGGTGGAGTGAGCGGTGAGAATGAACAAGATATCACTGTGATAGGTTATAACCTGGATGATGGTGGTGGAAATGCGAACACTGATGCTATCCCTACTCTTGGCCTCATCAACACCAAAGGTATTGAGCTCAGCGGAGATAACACGACCCCTGGGGATAACTATAATCTTCCTTACGTAAACGACTAAAACATTCAAGTAATAAAGTCTAGGCCTCAACTTATTTTGTGTTAAAATATAAGTATGCCTAGACTTATAAAATGGATTTTACTCTCACAGGCCTTCCTGTCCTTTGCCTTTGGATATGAGTTGGTCATTATTCAAGGTCTTTCAACTGAAAAACAAACATTCATCACCCGTGGTGGTAAAGACCAAGGAGTCTTTCAAGGGGAAAACCGCACCTTTACTTCAGATAATGTCTCTGTGATTGCCAAGGCGATAACCGTATCCCGCGAATTTACTCAATGGGAAATTAAAAACGATTTTACCGAAGTCCCTTTTCGCAGAGGTGATCGTGTGGTCATGTACGATGCCAAAGAATACCTCTGGGCCCTCTCCCCAGCTGAAGTTCAAAGAAAGCTAATTAAAACGAATATTTTTAGAGTGAAAAGATCTATGGAAGCTGGATTTGCTTTCTCTCGTGGTATTTCTGAAACCACCTCAGAGGCGATTCCTCAGAACTTAGACCGAGGGGGCTACCAATTTGATGGTCTCTATCGCAAAGAGCTGAGTTTTAATTACGCTTATGCTTTTGGGGTGCGCTATGTGAGAGAAGTTATCAATGCTCCCGCAGCGAGCTTTGTAAATCAAAGATTTTTAGGGATTTTAGAAGGACGCTACTATTTTGATCCTCTAGGAGACTTTTATAATTCACGAGTGGGTCTGAGTTTTGGAGTCGGTTTTGGCCAGTCAAGAACTGAGACCGCGGGCCTTGCAACCTTTGGAACCTCCGTACTCCTTCCCTCTTTTAAAGCATCACTCTCTCTACCTATCAATGACAGTTATGAAGTTGATTTTCTGGCAGCTTTTGAAAGTTTGCGACTGGATGAAGAATCCGCTGATGGAGCTGATGCGACGACTAATCTCAACAACTCCAAAGTCGGACTTATTCTAAGAAAACATCTAGATTAATTTTGAACTTGATGGAGGTGAACATCTCTTTGTGGGAATGGAATTGAGATACCTTTCTCATCAAAAGTCTTTTTCACTTGCTCCATATTGCTATGGAAGACTCCCCAATAGTCTGGAGTATTTACCCACGCTCTTGTTACGATATTCACCGAGCTATCAGCTAATTCTGTTACGAGAATGACTATTTCTGGATCTTTAAGCACTCGCTCATCAGAGGTGATAATCTCACGGATGATCGTTTTAGCTTTATCGATATCATCATCGTAACCAATTCCAAAAGTCCAATCCACTCTTCTGGTGTCTTCGTGATTCACATTTATAAGAGATGAGTTGGCCAACCCACCATTAGGTATATAGATAATCTTATTATCTGGTGTTTTTAAAATAGTATAGAAAACAGTGATCTCTTTGACTGTTCCACTATGGGTTTTATTGTCAATAAAATCCCCTACTTTAAAGGGCTTTAAAAGTAAGATGATCACTCCCCCAGCAAAATTAGATAAACTTCCCTGGAGTGCGAGCCCTACAGCAAGACCTACAGAACCCAGAACCGCGAGAAAAGATGTGGTTTTCACACCGGCGGTATTGGCCGCAGCTAAAAAGACAACGATCTTTAGAGTCCAGCTAATAATAGAGAGCAAAAAAGGTTTTAAAGAAACATCTACACTTCTTTTTTCTAATAGCAGTTCAATTTTACGAGTTAAAAAACTCGCGATCTTTAAACCGATAATTAGTACTAAAAGAGCGCCGATGGCATTGGTCCCATAAGCGACAATAAGTTCTTCCATATTTTTTAGATCAAATTCCATGAAAGTCTCCTAAAACTTGGCAATGATAGATGTCGTTAACTGAGTGTCTGTTTTTTCAAAATCCTCAGCATTGGGTTCATTATCATAGCGGTTTTTGTAAGCAGTTTTTAATGAAAACACTTCAGAAAGAATATAAGAAACAGAAGGCTCATAAGAGATAATATAATCTTCTGAGCGAGTAAAGTTGGGAAGGTATTCCACCCAAAACTTCACAGAGAGATCTTCAGATTTTTTATGAGAGATTTCATAATAAACTCGTCCCTTATTAAAGATAAATCTTCTATCTCCATCTTCATCATCTTCCGTTCTAAGTTCATTGGTATAACGATAACCAACCTCTGCAAATGAAGTAGTGTTATCTGTTTGAACGAGGTATTGCTTCACACCAATATCGTAGTTATTTCTGCGCTCAATTCCGGCAAACTCATCACCTTCCATAGAAGTCGCCAAAAATCCACTGAACCAATCACTCATGATCTGTTCATATTTAAGCTCTATCGCCCAATTTCTAGCGGTTTCAACCTTATTCTCTTCCCCAGTGTCTTCATTCACTTCTTCTGCGTAACCGAGAGTATAATTACCTTTGAGAGTATAAATACGTTTTGTTTTCTTCCAAGATGTTTCTGTATCAAGATTATATGTTTCAACTTCAGCATTACCTGTAGTTTGAATCATGGACAAACCTGACTGACTTTTAAATTTAAAATCTTTAGCTTTTGTTCCTTGGGCGAATAAAAAAGTTGGTAATACCAAACAAAAAATAAAAAATTTCATCTACCTTTCTCCTTAATTTTTGGGGAAGGGTATAAAAATTTTCTACATTAGTCCAATATCTTTCAATCTTTCCATAAGACATTCATGGGCCGAGATGGGTGGGTATTTTTCCCCTTCTCCCTTACAACTTGGAATACATTCCAACATGGCTTCTGGATGAGGATGCACAAAAAATGGCATGGAATATCTGGCATCTGTTGAAGCTTCAGGATTAATCACTCGGTGGATAGTAGCCGGAATAATATCGTTCGTTATGCGACTCATCATATCCCCAGAATCAACCACCAATTGTCCAGGTTTTGTCTCAACATCTAACCAAGTCCCATCGCGATCTAAAAGTTGCAGCCCACTGGCGGTGGCCCCCATGAGAATTGTGATGAGGTTAATATCACCATGAGCCGCAGCTCGAATACTTCCTGCAGGAGGAGCTTCCCCAACCGGTGGGTAGTGAATCGCTCTAAGAATTGAATTTCCATTATTAATCATATCTCGAAAATAAGATTGTGGAACATCCAATGCTATCCCAAGAGCGTCGAGAAGATGAATTGATGTTTGATCTAAATTATCATAGAGGTTTTGCAAATTTTCTCTAAAACCCGAAACTTCCTCTGGCCAGATATTCTTGTCATAAAACTTTGCATATTTGTGATCACTGGGAACTTCTCTTCCCACGTGATAAAACTCTTTCAGATCTTTATGCGGGTTATCTTTAGCATGCTCGAGACCAAAAGGAGTGTATCCTCTTTGTCCGCCCCCTAGAGATGAGACATATTTTTTCTTGGTTTCTTCATCCAGAGCAAAGAAATCCTCTACGGCTTTATAACCTTTTTTTATCACGGTATCATCAACATTATGATCAGTGAGAATGATAAAACCATAATCTTTGATCCCGCTAAAAAGCTTGTCTACAAACTGAGCTCGCTCAGTTTGATTACCTTCAGTAAAGTTTTTAAGACTTAGTTCAGGAACTTTCCTTAATGTATCACTCATAAATACCTCTAAATGAAATTTTCTTAAATGTACTTATAAAGCATTAGAAAGACAAAATGAAGTAGGAAGTTTGTAAATTTTTCACATTCTTTGACCAAATAGATTCGACCCTACTCTTACCCAATTGGCTCCATATTCAAGAGCAATTGGGTAGTCTGAACTCATTCCCATTGAAAGGTCTAAAGTATGTCCAAATCTTGTCTCTAAATGAGTTTTAATTTCAGCTAATTTTGAAAAGGACTCTCTGGCATCTGCTTCAAAAGTATCTGTTCTAATTTTTCCTATCGTCATTAAACCTTGCAGCTTATATCGAGTCTGAGTGCTGAACAAATTTATTGTTTCTTCAAGCTCATCAAGATTGGTAAAACCTGATTTCTCAACTTCACCTGAAGTATTTATTTGTAAGAAAATTTTTAACTCACCCTTGAAATCTTTTTTGAGTAATTTTACAAAGAGATCTTTACGATCAATGGAGTGAATAGAGAAAAGATGAGGGACAGTGAGTAACTGATTGAGCTTATTTGATTGTAACTGTCCAATGAAATGCCAACGAATTTCTTTGAGCTCACTCAGAACTTCAGCCTTCTCTTTGAGTTCTTGGACTTTATTCTCGCCAAAATCTCTGTGCCCTAAATTATAGAGCTCTTTGATTAACTCCACGGGTTTTGTTTTAGACACCGCAATCAGCTTAGCAGTTTCGGGAAGTACACTTTTTAAATACAGATAGTTTTCTTTTAAACTCATTTGTCTGAAGATGACTTTTTCTTCTTCTTAGCTTTAGGTGTGAGTTTGATCTTAGCATTAATTTCGAAATCGTAGTTCTCAGCAATGCGATCAATTTCTTTGGAGACATCGATTTTATCTAAGTGGTTACGCAACTCTGTTTTGACAGAAGTGATAAATTCATTTCGGGTGTTTTTAGCGTTTTGTAAAAGACCATTGATAATTTCTTTAGGCAGGGGAAGATCATTTACTATGCCTTTAACTGCATCTTCCGTCATAAAGGCTGCACTTATCCCAGTGTTCACCACTTTTCTGAGCACATCTGCAAAATTTTTGTGATCTTTTGGATCGTTTTCTTCTTCTGACATACAAAACCTCTAGACGTTTTTAGCTCTTTCTTCTACAGATTTCAACATAGACGGAAGTTGTACTTCGGTCAGCGTTTTTACAATCATTCCTGATCCAATCATTTTTTTCTTGAGATCCACTTCAACGGTATAATCAACAAGTGTCGTTCCATCTCCATTATCAGTGAGAAGCCAACTTCCTTGGTTCACACTAAAGAGATCACCTTCATTAAAGCTCCAAGAGACTTCTTTATTTTCAGTTTCAACCAAATTAAGAGTATAAGTAAGCTTTTTAATCATATTGATATGATAGCGAGCTACGAGTTTATTTCCGTCACGCTCGACCACTTCGACCTTACTCACACCCTCCATAAAATCCGCATAAGATTCATAATCAGTGATCACCTTATAAACGTTTTCAACTGGAGCATCCATAGTTACTGATCTTTTTGCACTTGCACCCATATAAAATTCCTTTTTTAAGCTTTCTTCTTAATACCTTGGTTTACGATCAAAATGATGTTGCGCCACAATGTTTCTAATGGTTCCTGACTCACTTCTCATAACCAGTGAGTGAGTGGTGGCCCCCCATGATTTAAACTTCACCCCTTCCAGCATGGAACCATCGGTTACACCTGTAGAAACAAACATAACATTGCCACTGGCAAGCTCATCTATAGTAAAAACACTATTGATATCTTCGATCCCCATCTCTGTGGCACGAGCAATCTCTTCGTCATTTCTTGGTTTAAAGATTCCTTGAAAATCTCCCCCGAGACATCTCAAAGCTGCAGCAGCAATTACTCCCTCAGGTGCTCCTCCTATTCCAAAAAGCACATCAATTCCTGTGTCAGGCATGGCCGTGGCAATAGCCGCCGAGACATCTCCGTCTCCAATGAGTTGTATTCTACAACCTGTAGCCCTTAATTCTTCTATAAGTTCTGCATGTCTCGGTCGGTCCAAAACAACGGCAGTTAAATCTTGAATACGACATTTTTTAGCTTCAGCAATTCTTTTAAGATTTTCTGTAGGTGTTTTTTTGATATCAATTAACCCCTTAGATTCAGGGCCTACCGCAATTTTTTGCATATAAGTGTCTGGAGCATGCATAAGATTGCCTTTCTCCCCAATGGCCATAACAGAAATAGAATTGAATCCACCTTTGGCACAAATAGTTGTTCCCTCGAGAGGATCCACCGCAATTTCAAGGTCTGGTCCACTTCCACTGCCAACCTTCTCACCAATGAAAAGCATAGGAGCTTCATCTCGCTCCCCCTCTCCAATAACAACAGTAGCATTACAATCTACTGAATCCAGCATGGACCTCATGGCATCAACAGCAGCTTTATCTGCAGCTTTTTCATCTCCACGCCCCATCATGCGAGCTGAAGCGATGGCCGCCATTTCAGTTACTCTTACAAACTCTAGTGCGAGATTTCTATTCACAGACTTCCTTTAGATAATTGTTATTTGAGTTATTCTATCAATAACGCACAAAACATCAATTTTTTAAGTGATTAAGAGCGAAGTTTCATCAGCATAAATTTGAGTGCAGAAGGAGGAACTTGAGACTCATCCAATCCACTCACAAGTTTATGGGCCCGAGTGGTTTTAAATTCATCGACAGAATCATCGATTCGAAAGACGATTTCATCTTCATTGATAAGCGGAGTATCTACATCTCGTTTAGAAATAACACGGGCCGTTTTAAGACCTTTGCCATCCTCCCATTCAACGAAATTTTCCATAATGAGAATCTGAAATTTTGAAAGCTCAGCGTCATTATGCTGCCATACAAAAATCTCAACAGGACCATCTGCACGCAGCCAATACTTGAGCTTAACCGGCAGATAAAGTCCGTGATCAAAAGCATGGAGAGGTTTAAGATGTTTGGCCAAATTTTTCACGTTAAGGAAATCATCCATATGGGTGCGAGAACTATTAGAAGTAGAAAACTCAACGCCAAGCCTCATATCAGTGGCCCACTTGATATTTCCGGAAACTTCTAACTCACGGCTCCCCCAGTGAATATAGCCATGAACTTGTTGATCCTTATCTAGCCCATGTTCACCGTCTCGAAGCCCCAATTGCATACCTGAGAAGGAAATATCTTTGACTTCAAAAACTTTTGAATTGTCGTGAGTCCCTTTGAAAGTCATATAACAAAAAGGGAATCTGGGGAGGATTCTCTTTTCAAGTTTTTCAAAGTCACTTTCTACTAAATTTAAATGCGATGCCATAATAATTTCCTTTTGAAGATTATAACATTTTGCAGGCATCTTTTAACTGGGTAAAAAAAACTTTTTAAGAACCTAGGGCCATGCTAATTTAGGAACATGGAAAAACCCCCTGAAACAGATGATCTCCAAATAGATAACTTACCCAATCGCTTAACTACTTTTCGAATAGCTCTTATTCCCGTAGTCATGATTTTGCTTTATTTCACTCACCCCAATAGTAAATTAGCTGAAAGCACTCAATCGATCTTAGGTTGGACAGCGGCTTGGATCTTTGCTCTTGCGGCCATCACGGATTTCTTTGATGGTTATATTGCCAGGCGCAGAAATATAGTGACGGTTTTTGGATCTTTTTTGGACCCCATTGCTGATAAATTCTTAACTGTATCTTCTCTTATCATGCTGCAGTACCTAGAAAGATTGCATGCTTTTATCGTGATCGTTTTAGTTCTGCGAGAAATGTATATGACTTCTCTTCGTTTATTGGCAACTAATGAAGGTATAGCTGTTCCCGTGAATCAATTAGGGAAATGGAAAACCGCAACGATGATGGTGGGAATTCCTTTTATCATGGCCAATGAATCTTGGTCTCTTCTACCTTGGCTACCGCTGCCTGAGTTTGGTCATGCTTTGGTTTATATTGCAGCTATCCTCTCGTTGGGATCAGCTATTATTTACACTCTTAGTATGATTCAAAAATTAAAAGCGGATAGAGCTCTTAAGAGAAAACAACGTAAATTACAAAAGCAAAATATATAGGTTAATTCTATGAGTGAGAGCCAAATTTTAGTTACAGTTTCCGGTCCCGACCATCCAGGTATTACTGCTGAACTTATGAAATGTATTATGAACTCAGGTGTTCGCATCACTGATATGGGACAGGCCATCACTCATGGTCTCCTCTCATTGAGTTTTCTTTTAGATTTTGAGTTTGCTGAAAACGCAAAGGACTCTCCCCTGCTCAAAGACCTGCTCTTTGTTGCTAAGCAGATGAATATGGACCTAGATTTTGAATATGTCGCCGAACAACAGCTCACTCACCCCAAAGGGCATCGGTATATTATTAGTTGTGTGGCCTTAAAAGGTCTGACGGCAGGCTTTCTCTATGAGGTCTCATCCACTCTCGCAAAAAATAATATTAATATTCGTAGAATTGATAACGTGACAGATGAAGAATTCAAATCTCTAGATATTATGGCCAGTGCCCATGCAGAACATGTGGATTGGCCTGTGGTGAAAAAAGAGTTGATGGAAATCTCAACTCGTCATGCCACTGATATCGCTCTCCTTCGAGATGATGTATGGAGAAGAAATAAACGTCTAATTGTTTTTGATATGGATTCCACACTTATTCAATCTGAAGTCATTGTAGAAATGGCCAAGGTTCATGGAGTGGGAGAAAAGGTTCACGAAATAACTGAGAAAGCCATGAATGGTGAAATCGATTTTGATGAATCACTTAAACAAAGAGTGGCCCTGCTCAAAGGTCTTAAAGAAGATCAGCTCAAAGGCATCTTAGATAATATCCGCTATACAGAAGGTGTTGAAGAATTTGTTAAAACCGTTAAGTCTCTAGGATATAAGGTCGCTATCGTGTCAGGGGGATTTAATTTCTTTGCTAACGCTTTTAAAGAAAGACTTGGTCTTGATTATGCCTTTGCCAATGAACTGGATATTGTAAATGGTGAACTCACTGGACTTGTTAAAGGCTCTATTGTGAATGCGGAGAAAAAAGCCATGCTAGTGGATCTCTTAAGCCAACAAGAAGGGATTAATCTCGAACAAGTGGTCGCTATTGGGGATGGGGCTAACGATCTTCCGATGCTCTCAAAAGCTGGACTGGGTATAGCCTTTCACGCCAAACAAATTGTGCGAGAAAATGCGGAACAACATATGAGCCATGGCCCCATGACAAGTATCCTCTATTTTCTAGGGATCCATGGGATTTAAAAGTGGCGATGTTTAAAAGCTTAAAACAAGCACTCAAAACACCAGAACTTGCCACAACTCTCAAACTCAAAGTCTCCGGCGAAAAATTGCCAGATGAACTCTTTCAATTAATCAATCTGGAAACTCTTTATATTCAAAGTACGACTCTAGAACATATTCAAGCACATATTAAAGAGCTCTCTCATTTAAGAGTCCTTTATATTACCTCCCCCGGGCTTCAAGAAGTACCCCTTGAAGTGATGACTCTCCCAAAACTGCAAACCTTAAGTCTAGCAGGATGTGAAATAAAAAAAATTCATCTCTCAGTTGGAATGTCTTTGTCATTAAAGCATTTGTTATTAAATAAAAATAAGCTTAAAGGTTTACCTGCTCATTTAGAACAACTTGAAACTCTTGAGGTGTTAAACTTAGCGGATAATCATCTCGATCATATCCCTACCGCTATCCTTAATCTTATTAACCTTGAAGAACTCAATGTGAATAGAAACCCTATCCATGAAATTGATTCGGATTTAATCCTCAAACTTAAAAAGCTTAAAAGAATCAGCTTAGATGGACTAAAATTAAGTTCTGAACAACAAACCGAAATAGCCCAGAAACTTAATTATGTTTTTGAGGATCTTTAGTTTTTGACCATTTTTTTTGTCACTTTTTCTCTCTCCCTTAAACTTTAAAAGACCTAAGTATCCGTAAAAACAGGTGTTCTTGACATATAATCTTCCACCAACACCTGCAGGATCTAAAATAAGTTCAAGCTATAAAGCGGGGGAAAAAATGCTTAAAAAATTGCTACAAAATTCCTTTTTATCCATCAACCTGGTGTTGCTACTCACTTCATGCAGGCCTCCACAAGAGGCAACTGAGTTTAACACCACAGATATGCCTATTTATATTGATGGACTTGATCAAGATCAAAGAGAGAATTTAAATTTTGCTGAAGAAAAGTTCATTCAAACCGCGACAACTAAATCTCAAGAAGTAGAAATTATTTGGGTTATTGATAACTCAGGTTCAATGGAGAATAACCAAACAAAACTAGCTGAAAGCTTTGATTCTTTTATTGATACTTTTCTTGTCAACGGGAAGTCCGACTTTCCTTTTAAGATGGGAGTGACAACCACAGAAGCATACCGAAATGATAAAGACAAATGGGAAGATTATGATCTCACCTCTTATGCTGCTGAATCCGATCTCACTCTCTTTAAAGAGAATTTTAAAAAAGCAGTCAAAGTTGGTGATGGTGGAAGTGGTGATGAACGATGTCTTGAGTCCGCCTTCACCATGGTTGAAAATGATCCCAACTGGTTTGGTGGCGATGAAACTTTATCCGTTTATATTTTAGTTTCCGATGAACCCGAACAGTCTTTCAAAGACACAAATAATAACGATATTACTATTGCACAGTGGGCGCAAAAATTTCAAAACTTAAAGTCTGATCCTGCAAACACTAAGTTTTATCCAATTGTGGCTATCGAAGAGGTTCAATATTCTCAACATACAGAGGGTGATATTGGAAATCGCTATCTAGAGTTAGCTCAACTGACAGGAGGTATTCGCAGTAATATTCATGAGCCTTTTGATGCCATACTAGAAAATATTGGTAACACCATCAAAGATTTAGTCTATGATCACTCCCTGAATAAAAATAGAAAGATTGCTGGTGAAACAGTCAAAGTTTATATCAACGGCGTTGAACAGAAGACGGGTTGGGAATACACAACAAACGCCATCAAAATGGACTCACCTCCAGCTGCTGGTTCAGAGGTGAGAGTCACCTATTGGTATGAAAAATAAGCTTAAACTTTTAAAGTGATCTCATCATTCTCAAGCACAAATTGAGGCTCACTCACACCCTCTCCTTTGAGAATATATTTAGAAAGAGGTCTAACAATCAGACGATTAAAAGTTGCGGCAAGGGGTCTTGCACCAAATTTCTCATCATAACCAATTTCTGCCAGTTTTTTAATCACGTCATCACTAAAGCTAATATGCATTTTATTCGATTTCACTCGCTCATTGAGAAGTGCAATCTGTTTAGACACGAGATCTTTCATGACACTACGATCAAGAGCTTTATAATCCAAGATTCCATCTAAACGTCCAAGAACTTCCGGTTTAAAATCGAGGTCTAAATTTTTAGAGTTCGTCGTTAAAAGAACTATGGTATTTTTAAAGCTTATAGTACGCCCTTTATTATCAGTGAGCCTACCATCATCAAGCAGTTGCAATAAAATATCACTAAAATCCGGGTGAGCTTTTTCGATTTCATCGAAGAGAATTACTGAGTAAGGCTTGCGTCTGACCGCTTCAGTGAGAACTCCCCCATCATCATAGCCAATATAACCCGCTGGGGCTCCAATGAGCTTGGCCACCGAATGTTTTTCTGAGAATTCACTCATATCTAGTCTTATGATATTCTCTTCATTATCAAAGAGAAATGCCGCAAGAGCTTTAGCTGTTTCTGTTTTTCCTACTCCTGTAGGACCTTTGAGAAGAAATGAGCCCAGTGGTTTGCTAGGATCAGTTAGACCTGCATAACTCGCAAGAAGTGACTCACTTATTTCATGTAAAGCTTCAGATTGTCCATAGACACGCTTTTTTAAATTCTCTTCTAGATGGAGTAAGCTTTCTTGTTTTGATTTAAGAATCTTCTCTGTTGGCACCCCAGTATGTCTGGCTATAATTTCTGCGATATTGCGCTTAGAGAGCTCCCAATCATGGGCATATTGTTCTAACTCTTTTTCCACTTCTGGAATTAAAGAGTATTTAAGCTTTGAAGCTTCTTCATAATTTTGTTCACGCTCAGCTTTTTCCATATCAAAACGCAAGCGATCGAGACGGTTTTTTATCTCTCCTACTTTCTTTAAAGAGTTTACGGTTTCTTCCCACTTCACAAAACCTTCATCAAATTTTTTCTGAAGTTTGAGCACTTCTTTTTCTAGTTCTTCATTCTTCTCCACTTGAGCTAGAATTTTTTTATTTCGAATTTCTGATTGCAAAAGCTCTAGCTCGGCTGGCATCGCCTCCGCCGATAGTTTTAAGGCAGAAGCGGATTCGTCGATCAGATCAATCGCTTTATCCGGAAGATTTTTATCTGTTATATATTGATCGGAAAGCATGACCGCTGCATAAATTGCTTCATCAGTAATTTTAATCCCATGGTGAGCTTCGAATTTATCTCGAATCCCCATAAGAATTTCAATCGAATCCTCTTTAGTAGGTTCATGTACAGGGACCTGTCTAAAACGTCTCTCGAGTGCAGGATCTTTTAAGATATACTTTTGAAATTCATCAAAAGTAGTGGCCCCTATACAATGAAGTTCTCCTCGTGACAAAGCAGGCTTTAATAAGTTGGCAGCATCCATAGCCCCATCCGTTTTTCCCGCTCCTATAATTTGATGGATCTCATCTATAAAAATGATATAATTTCCAGCACCTTCTTTAGCAAATTTTAAAAGCGCTTGAATTCTTTCTTCAAATTCTCCTCGGTATTTTGTTCCGGCCATAAGGGCCCCAAGATCTAAACTGAAAACGGTCTTCCCTTTAAGAACGTCGGGAACATTTCCCTTCACAATGGCTTCGGCCAAACCTTCAATAATGGCAGTCTTCCCGACACCAGCAGGTCCCACCATCACCGGGTTATTTTTTGATCTTCGCCCTAAAATTTCCATGACCGCACGAATTTCTTTTGTCCGCCCAATGACTGGATCGAGTTTACCCGCAGAAGCTTTATCATTTAAGTTAACTAAAAAAGCTGGGATTTCAGTTTCTTCGCTATCCACTGCAAAGTCAGAGTAATCAATATCTAAATTAGGAAAAACCTGGGGTAAAAATTTAAGCAGGTCTTTTTCACCCATGGAAGTTCTTCCCGCTTGAGTTGCGTTTGAAGACGCCTGAGTTAACCAAGAACTCAAGCGTCCATTGGGTGGGATTCTATCGGCGGTGAGGCTTTGTGAAGTCGTCGGCAGACTCTTCAGCATCGTTTTCACTTGCTCATTATCTTTTTGAACTTTTTTACTTATAAATGAACTTGGATTATTTATAAGTCCCCATAGTAAATGCACAGGAGCAAGTTCTGTATTTTTTAACTCCATCGCTTTTGAGGTGGCTATTTCAAGTGCGCCACTTACAATTTTATCAAATTTATCCATATCTTTTTTCCTCGCTAATCATTTACATTCTTAAGATGGGAGCAAAATGATGCATGTCAAGACTCTACTAGATTTTTTAATGACAAGTGTTAAGGGAGTTTTTAGAATAAGGGAAAATTATTTAAAAAAGGGATTTCATGAAGTTTTTAATTTTACTCGTGCTGTTAAGTACTCAAGTTTACGCCAGTGGGGAAAACCCAAGAGAAACAATGCGTATCTTCTTAAAGGCCATGGTCAAAGTAAAAAATAATGTTGCTCCCTTAAGCACTCACTATTCCAAGGCCATAGAGACTCTCGATATTGCTGAGAAAGACCCACTACTTAGATACGATATTGGTAAGTCTTATGCCAACCAATTGATTAAAACTTTAGATAGAATAAAGAAAGTTGATTATGATCAAATCCCAGCCTCTTTTGAAGGATCTAAATGGTACTTTGATGAAAGATCTTTTAATGATGAATCGTTAGAAATATCTCTGATTCAAAAAGATTCAAAATGGTATTTCTCCAGAGACACTCTTGAATCCCTTAAGTTATATCGAGAAGCTCTTCAAGGCAATCAGCTTGTGGCCGGTGTACTCAAGCTTAATACCCTTACTGATAGAATAAAGACTGAACTCCCCCCAATATTTTCAGAAAAAGCATTTTTATTTTATAACTGGCAGTGGCTTGCCCTACTCGTCGTCATCATATTTTCTCTTATCGTCAAAACTGTTTTTGATAAAGTTCTTCGCATCATACTCAGTAAATCCTTCAAGGTGGTGAAAGATTATTCCAGTGCAAAACTTCAGTATGCTCTTAAGCCTTTAGAAAAAATTGTCTTTTGGACAGTGCTTTTGCAACTTATTCCTCTGCTCGAATTTCAACCCACAACAATTGCCACGACAAAGAGAATACTTTATATCGTTATGAGTTTTTACTGTGTGTGGCTGGGTCATAGACTGATAGATCTCATGACATTTTATTTCACTGACCGAGCAAAAAGTACTGAATCAAAGTTCGATGATATTATCATCCCTCTTCTTTCCAAAACCGCTTTTGTCATCATCTACATTTTGGGAGGAATTCTCATCGCCAACTCTCTCACGATTGATGTCACTGGTCTTATAGCTGGTCTTGGGATTGGAGGTTTAGCTTTCGCTTTTGCGGCTAAGGACACCCTGGCTAATTTTTTTGGATCTATCATGCTCGTTCTCGATAGACCTTTTGATATCGGAGATATCATCACGGCCGGTGATGTAGAAGGAATTGTAGATGAAGTCGGATTCCGCTCCACCCGTATTAGAACCTTTAATGACTCCCTTATTACTATTTCAAATGGGGAGCTTATGAATCGCCCCATTGATAATAAAGGGAAGAGACGCTACCGCAGAGTCGTGACAGCCCTAGGCCTTGAATACGACACACCCGCAGAAAAAATCGAAGCTTTCTGCGAAGGGATAAGACAGATCATTATCAATCACAAATGGACACGCAAAGATTCCTTTCATGTCTATTTCGAAAGCTTTGGAGATTTCTCTCTCAACGTTAAGGTGATCTGCTATTGGGAGACGGATGACTACGCTCGCGAATTGGCCGAAAAACACCGACTCCTTATTGATATTCTCAGGCTTGCTGAGAAAATTAATGTGAGCTTTGCTTTTCCAACCCAAACCATTCATATGTTTCAAGAAGAAAAAGTATTGAAACAAAAACTTGAAGGGGAATTTAGGGCCATAGGAAGACAAAGTGCTAGCGAAGTGACTAAAGCCCCTCTCACTTTAAAGAACCCAAGAAGTAATGTTCAAGATGAAGAGCATTTTGGGAAAAATGATATAGAGAGAGGTTAAAGACTTTCGCGAATAACATCGATGATATTTTCAATGGCCCCAGGCTTTAGAAACAGGCCCTTGGCCCCTAAGCTTTTGGCCCTCTCAGCACTGATATCATTAAAAGCTGTAACAAGAATAACTTCAGGAGCGCTCGAATCATAGGCATTGATAAGCTTTAAAAGTTCTAAGCCACTACATTCTGGCATTCTAATATCAGAGATCACTAAATCGAAAGTTTCTTTTTTTATAAGTTCAAAAGCCTCGAGACCGTTCCCTGCAGTGGTCACCTTCATCCCATAGCTTTCTAATAGCTCTTTTATGATCTCTTGGATGAGAACTTCATCATCAACCACTAAAATATTCTTATTTTTTAATTGCTCCAAGAGCTCCCCTTACGACACCGTTTGGCAGTTTTTTATCTATAGTATAGCCAAGTTGGTCTCCAGCGTAAACTTGGCGTAAATCTTTAATATCGCGTTTGTCTAAGTTTTTTTTCATCAACTGCAAATGAGTTAATTGGTTAGTTGTAGCACTTGACTCACACAGGTTAAATTCAAGTGAAAACTTAGTTTCCTCAAAAACTTGCACCACTCTTTTCAGTCCTTGATCCCCACGATCACTGCTTTGAGCGAAATAAAAAAGAGAAACGGGTTGGTAGAGCCTATCTCGCTTGACCAGCTGGCAAAGTCTTTTAACATCATCATCCAGAGAGACTTTTAAAATTTGATGACACCAATCTTGATCACTCATGGGGCATGGATGATTGCTGGGACAAGGGTAAAGGGCATGAAAAGTATTTTCAATGAGATGAGTACGTAGGCTTTTCATTTTAGTAAAAAAAGATTTTGTTCCTGGCTCAATAAATAAGACTTCCTTTGGATTAATTTTTTTTATGATCTCTTTGACTTCAATTTCACTCATCTCATTAGCACTATGACTAAAAATGAGAAGCTTCTTTTGATCTATCGAGTTTTCTTGTTCTTTATAAGCTGACAGTAACTCTATATTTTCTTCTGGGTGAAATGTTTGAAATAGTTTTTGAGCTTGCTTGCGCATAAGCTCAGCTGTCTCTACACCTACTAATCTCTTTGCCTTTATTCCATTTGCAAGCAGCGCCATCAAATAAGTGCCAGGACCACAGCCATAATCAATAATTTCATAATCATTAAAGTCTTCAATACGTTTACCCAGCTTATCCAGAATCACAGGCATTTTTGCCATATTAGTAGGAAGATAAAAATAAGTGTAGGCACTGATCAGAGCAGGGTCTGTTAGGTAATCTGAAATTCTCTCTCTACTTTGGGTAAAGTTCTGACTGAGAGTATGAATCTTTTGAACCAGCTTTGCTTCGCTCAAAGTGCTGGTGAGTAAGTTATTTTTGAGTTCACTGAGCTGCATAAACGCCTTCTAAGCTAGGCAAATGTTAATATTGTGCGTATTTTTTACCACCAAACTAACATAAAAGATTAATGCTAACTACTTAAAATCATTTGTTTCCTATGAAAAATCTTTATATTATGCTAAATACACTTGTTTGATATGCCGAACATGTTTTATACTTGAGTACAAGAGGTAACAATATGTATGTATGCATCTGCAAAGCCATTACTGATAAGCAAATAGAAGAAGCCACTAAGACTTCTGCTAATTTCAATGAAGCTTGTAAAAAATTAGGCTTGGGTTCTGAATGTGGTGTATGTTTACAAGATGCAATAAATAGCTATCGCCAAAATCATAAGCAACAACATAAAGCTCAAGACAGTTCAAAAATTAAGAAATCACCAGTCTAAGTTTCTTCTCAATTCCAATCATTTAGTTTATGCTACCCCTTGAATTAAATGGGGAGAGACCAATGAAAGGATCACAAAATATTATCGATGCGCTTAATGACGTTTTAACGAGAGAACTCACGGCCATTAATCAATACTTCCTTCATGCGCGTATGCTTGAGGATTGGGGCCTAGCGAAATTAGGTAAATTAGAATACGAAGCTTCTATCGATGAAATGAAGCATGCGGACCAACTCATCAAAAGAATTTTATTTCTTGAAGGACTTCCGAATTTACAAAAACTAGGAAAACTCAAAATTGGTCAAAATGTAGAAGAGCTTTTAAAAAGTGATCTTGCCGTAGAAAATGAGGCTGTTCCAGCTCTCAAAAAGCATATTAAGCTCTGTGAAGAAGAAGCTGATTATGTCACCAGAGATCTTTTTCGCTCTATTCTTGAAAGCGAAGAAGAGCATATCGATTGGCTAGAAACTCAACTTGGCTTACTGGAAAAAGTGGGTGAGCAAAATTTTATTGCTGCTCAAATGAAACCAGATGTTTTTCCTGAGAGTGCTGAGTAACTAGTAACAAGCAACCGGTAAATTCACTGGAACAAATACGATTTGTCCAAATGCATTCACTTTATCTGCGTAACCTTGGCAATGAACAAGTTGTCCAGGAACCACTCTCGTGCGACACATATTGTTTGGTATTGCTGGAGCATTCCCATATCTAAAGCCAACTGTTTGACAGAAAATCGGACGTCCATTGGGGCAGATCGTTTCGGCCCTACAAGCTTTTCTATTGTATTGCCAGTTTGTGTTTACGATTTGTGCCATAGCACTCGTAGTTAGCACAAATGTTGCGATTAAAATGATTTTTTGCATAAGCACCTCTTTATAAGGTGCTTATATAGACTAATTTTTGTGAAATGAAATGAGTGTTTGAAATTTTTTCACGCTCTTAGAGCTTTTCGTCTGTTTTTCCTTGATAAATTTGTCTCGGACGCGTGATTCTCATGGCCGGACTCTCTACCAATTCACGCCATTGAGACATCCAACCCGGTTGTCTTCCAAGGGCAAACATCACTGTGAACATATTGGTTGGAATACCTAAGGCTTTATAAATAATACCTGAATAGAAATCAACATTTGGAAAGAGTTTACGACTCACAAAGTACTCATCACTTAAAGCTGTTTTCTCAAGACCTTTGGCAATATCGAGCAATGGATCTTCAGTCTCAAGAGCCTCGAGGACTTCATCACAATAAGATTTAATAACTTTCGCTCTGGGGTCGAAGTTTTTATAAACTCTATGACCAAATCCCATCAGTCTAAAAGGATCTTCTTTATCTTTAGCTTTTGAAATAAACTTTTCGTAGCCTCCCCCATCTTTTTGAATAGCTTCTAACATCTCTAATACCGCTTGGTTTGCTCCCCCATGCAGAGGTCCCCATAGGGCATCAATTCCAGCAGAGAGTGAAGCAAAGAGATTAGCTTTACTTGAACCAACCACTCTAACCGTGGCAGCAGAACAGTTTTGCTCATGGTCTGCGTGAAGAATGAGAAGCACATCTAATGCCTTCGCAATTTCTGGATTCACTTGCTTGCCTTTCATCATATAGAGAAAGTCAGCTGTATAATCAAGGCTTGGATCAGGGTCAACAAAACTCTCCCCTTGGCCATGACGATAGATAGCTGCAGCGATAGTTTTAAATTGCCCTAAAAGAAGTGGAAATATTTCATTTTTTTGAGAATCATTTAAGTCCTGGTCAGTGAGTTCAGGGTAATGAGCTGAAAGTGCAACCATAGCCGCTGAAGCAATACTCATAGGATGAGCTTCTTTGGGAAAAGACTTTATCAGTGCTTTTATCCCCTCAGGAATGCGTGAGCGTTCGGTGATTTTTCCTTTAAAGCTTGTCAGCTCATCTGCGCTAGGTAGTTTTTGATTAAAGAGTAAATAAGCGAGTTCTAAAAATGAAGATTTTTCAGATAGATTTTCAATGGTATAACCACGGTGCTTGAGTATTCCTTTTTCACCATCAATAAAAGTGATTTTAGATTCACAAGATCCAGAGTTTCCAAAACCATTATCCATGGTGATGAAACCGGTTTCGGCCCTCAGCTTCGAGATATCTACGGCTCTCTCACCTTCAGATCCTTCAATAATAGGTAGTTCTATTTGTTTTTCACCAAGATCTAATTTCGCTGACTTAGACATTTATACTCCTTAAAAATTTTATTTGTAGTCCTATCGGTGCCAATTTAATTTTTCTTGAGCCCTTAAATTGGTCTCAATTAGGCACTGGTGCCAAGTTGGGCCCATCTCTGCGTGACGGATGTCTAAGGATTTTAGACGATGTGCCAACCTCTAGCTGCTAATAAACTCAGTGGTTTACTGCCCGACAGATTAAGACAAAAGCTCTAAAAAAGCAATTTTATTTAATTTTTAAAAATTGGCACTAGTGTTGCATATGATTAAGTACAATTTGAACAATGAAGTTCTTATTTGAACGAGGATGAAATGAACTTAAGTATTAAGACAATGATTAAAATTTTTTTAGTCCAATGTCTGCTCACTTTTTTAATCGTTTCGACCTTTAGTAGGAGTGAAGCTGGTGAGCTTCCCCAAAAAACTGAAACTAAACAAACAATTTTATAGCTAGCAAATAGCTACAATCTCTCCCACAAAATTAAAACCGCAGGGGCAACTCTGCGGTTTTTTTTACTCAAAAAACCCTGTAAAAATGACAATGTTCTCTGTAATGCATAGCATTAAACTCTATAAATGATATAACTTAAACTTATGAAATCACTATGGACCCTGGCTATTTTCATACTCACCTCTGGTGTATGGGCCAGTAGTGTGAGTGTACCCCTTCCTCAAAATTCCCTTGAGATGAAGCCCGCTGGTGATCTTTATTATCAAGGAAAAGCTATTGATAGTTATGAAGTCCATCAACTGGGCCTTCAGGGTATTTCCTTAGATCAACTCAATCCGGTGGAGAGCCATTTATGGCAAAATAAAAAGCATCCGCTAAAACCCCTCACAATTATCAACCAGCATTTTATCCCAGGTGATTATAAAAGCTCCCCCACAGAGATTTTTCGCTCCTACGTCAATGGCGCAAAAGATGGCAAAAGATATGTGCTCACCGCGAGTTTAGATAATCATGAAAACATTGTTCGTGCTGCTTTACTGCGAAAGCTCGGGTACGATATTGAAATTCCAAAATATTATCGTGAGCTTACCCTCAACTTTAAATCGAAAGAAAATAAAGATGCCTTTATAGCAAAAATTGGAGAAAAAACTCTCACCCAAAGAATGAAATGGATCAGTTCGAAATCGAGTGACACATCGCTGGTCTTAAAAGATGTGCTCTTAGAAAATGCTGAGTTAAAAAACGTCTCGATTTATCTTCCTCTGATGGTGAAAAGTCGCCAAGAAACCAGAAGAGTCTTTAGAGGTTTACTCAATATTTATGCTGTTACTAATTTTAATCAAACTCTGAACACCACCTCTTGGTCCGTTGCCAGAGTCTTTAATAATTTTTTAAATTTCACTCTCCCCTATGGAGATCAATTTAGAAATGTCACTTTCGATGATTTAAGATGGATGCAAAAACGGCTCAATAATTTAAATGATCAAGATATAACCGAGATTTATTCCCTGGTTCAATATCCCGTTGAAATTCAAGAACTCGCACTCAATAAATTAAAAAGCAGAATAAATTCCCTCTCTCAGCATTTAGGTTTAGAACCTAAGTTTTCAGTTAAGAGAAATATCACAAACTCTTTAGTTAAAGAGGGACTGATATTTAGAGCTGCTCCAGGTGAAAGAGTAAGAGAGTATTATCGTGAAGATGCTGAATCACCTTATAACTTTAAAGATTTATTCAAATTATTTAAATCTCAAACAGTTTATAGTTTTCTCTCTCAGGCTTTAAGTGAAGCCGTGGATAAATTTGTTCCAGGAGTGGCCATTGATGATGCGGCCAAGGAAATCCAAGAAAGAATCACTGAGTTTAGAGATGAAAATGACTTATCTAGGGAGGATAGTCTTCCTCTCAAAGCCTTTGTTTACCCAACAGCCAATGTTTCGGCTTATGCCCATAGAAATGTGGTCTTCGGACAACAGTTTGGACGATCTGCACCTATCCAGCTCGTTGATACTATATCGGCCAGTGCTAATTTAGGAGTCTTTGGAATGCTGACAGGCGTGAGTGATACAGTTATTCCTAGTATGAGTGCCCAAGCAAATCTCGTGCGAAACTACACCCATGTTCGGCCTATGCCTGATTTAGATACCGCTACTTCTCAGGAATGGAAAAAGATATTGGTACCAAGTCTTATGAAAAGTCTAGGCCAAATTATTTCAAACGAATCCGTTTGTTCACTGCAATCAGAAGTTAACGTGGTCTATAGCACCATTAATGGTGATGATATCGTTTATATTAAATACGATAGAGATATTCCCAATGCTCGAGAACTGGCCATCGCCCGCAGAGCTGAGCTTATTACAAGTGGAACGAATGAAGATATTATCTTACTTGTCCCCATTAATATTGAAGAAGAATGTAGGGCCGAAATTGAAGAGAAAAAAGAAGACCAACTCCAAGAGTTTTTAAAACAATTGGCCCTCAACGAAACGTTTATTATTACTGATTCTCTCAATCTGATTCATACCGCTAATGCGACCCTGCCCATGAGTGATTTGGCAGGGATTGCCCTTTCTGCCAATATTGGAGCAGATAACGCCAGAGCTCTCTTAAGAGTGATCACCATTAGAAAAGAAGATAATGAAATAGAGATAAGTATTCAAGGCCAACGAAACTTTAATAAATCTTTGAGCTTTGGCTTTAATTATTTTATAGAAGTTCTTAAAAATACTATTAAATGGCTTGAAGGTGAACAAAACTCACTCATTTATAAGATCCCCATAGAAAATTTATCAGGTGATCAAAAAGAAACCGCCCTTAAAGCGCTCTATCAACTTTTTGCCAATAATTCCATTGAGCTACTTGAAGACTATTACTCACCTATCTCTATCACCAATGAGATTCAAGGGCTTTTAAAAACAACTCAATTTCTTTGGTATAAAAGTGAGCAGATGCTCCTTGATAATGATGTGGAAATTGTCCTTCCAGAAAAAGAATACCCCCATTTAACTCTTGCTGAGAGAACGAAAAGATTATTTTCTACGAGCTCTATCAGAAGAAATGGAAAAGATATTTTTGGTTTTCTCAATAAAATGCTTAATAAGTTTTCTCGTTTTTTAAAAATAGGTCAAAATGCTAATGACCCAGGTCAAGCCATTAAGGGAAGTTCAAAGCTGAGATACTATGTCTCAGAAGCTGATATTAATTCACCGTCTGGTCCCATCGTCACCACAAAAGTTGATTATATTTGGAAAGGCTGGAGTGCAACGCCTCAAACCATGATGCACATTTTTGATTTTATAGAAGGTCTATTTTCTGAAAGTGAAATCGACTATCACATCCATCGCGATCGCTTCCAAGATGCAGGGCTTTTGCGAGGCTATGAAGTGAAGACGAGTTTTATTATTTACCCTGAATTTATGCATGAATTTAGAGATCGAATTATTGATGCCCCAAAGTCTTATGCTATTCAATTTTTAAAAAATCTTTATGGCCAAGAGAAATGGGATCGCTATTGCCGAAGTCGTAGCCAATTAGGAACGAGTAGAATACGACGCTCACGCCCATGTCTCCCCTCGAACGTGAGAAGGATTCTTAATTTTAGAGAAAAAGCTGCTTCGCTTGAGCCTCGAGAATTTGTGAAATTTCAAAATAAAGTTGTGACGTATCTTTTAGAAGGACTTGATCGCAAGAAAGTCATTGGATGGATTTCCCATCGTAATCTATTCTCTTCGACTCGAGTGACAGGCTTTAAAGAACAAGCAGAGAAGGGTTATGTTGATTATATTTCAAATACCTT
Organism: Halobacteriovoraceae bacterium; assembly: GCA_002713145.1. Taxonomy (GTDB): domain Bacteria; phylum Bdellovibrionota; class Bacteriovoracia; order Bacteriovoracales; family Bacteriovoracaceae. Next base: position 126,632 of record PAVS01000013.1, on the reverse strand, counting down.
TGGAACCTATAATAGAACCTATGGAACAGGAGTTTTTGATCAGATAAGTGCTGTGCTTGGTATCTCTCCCTATGATTTAAGAGCACTCAACTACACACCAGGATTATAATGAGAAAAATACTTGTATTGTTCATATTCATCTTATTTAGCCTGAGCACTTTTGCAAGTGAGTATCTTCTCTATTTGAGCGATACCAAGCCTCTCGCTCAGCTGATGAGCATAGATCCCAAAGCAAGCTATAGAACACTTTATTCAGAACAAGAAAAGAAGATTCTCAGAAAACTAAATTTAAATGCTAACATTATAAAACTCACAACAAAAGTGAAGTTCAAAGAACTCACTGATTTATTTCCTGGGGTAAAAATCGAAAAAACCGGTGATATCTCTTTTAAAAGTCATTATGAAAATAAACAGTGGGCTTTGGATAACCCAGGAGGCATAGTTGAAAAATGGATTTCTGATATCGATAAAATAGAAATTCAGGCCAACTCAGCAGAAGATCTTAACCTAGGAAAATCTTCTGAAACAGATAAGACCGTTAAAGTGGCCATTATTGATTCAGGAGTGGACGTCAACCACCCAGATCTGCAAGGTCAAATTTTAACTCACCCCTCTGAATGTAGAGAACTCAACCTTTATAAGCAATGCTTGCAAAGAGAAGCGGATAAAGAGAGCTGTCATAACGAGTACGTTAATAAAGATACCAATAACAACGGCTATCCCCTAGATTGCCAAGGCTGGAGTTTTACCAATAATGCTTACCCTACTTCCAAATCTACAGGTAACCCTGAGATCTTTGATAGTAATGGCCATGGAACCCATGTGGCCGGAATTATCGCCGCAAAAGAAAATCATTTGGGAGTGAGAGGCGTGTTACAAAATGTAAAAATACTTCCTATCCAAGTTGCAATGAACTCTGCTGCCAGCAACCCTATTGAAAACATGGCCCGTGGAGTTCTCTATGCCATTCAAAATAACGTAGATGTGATCAATCTATCTCTTGGTTGGAGTTCTCAATTTGACCTCCAGCTCATGCGAGACTTAATCGCTAAGGCCGTGGAGCGTAATATCATTGTCGTCGTGGCTGCCGGAAATAATGCACATGAAGATATTAGTTACCCATGTGCCTATAATGATGTGATCTGTGTTGGGGCCCATGATCCAGCAGGAGAGCTTACGAGTTACTCAAACAGAGGAACGCAAGTAGATGTTATCGCCCCTGGAGATCGAATCCTTAGCACCTGGCCCACTCATTTGCGCTCAAAACAATTTACCCAAGATGATAATTATGAATACCTCTCAGGAACCTCTCAGGCAGCACCACTTGCTGCAGGTGTCGTTGCCAAACTCTTAAATGCGGGTGTTTCGAAAAAAGATATATTTGTCTCTCTTGCACTAGGGGCGAGAGAAAAACGACAACCAACTCCTATTCGTTTTGGAAATATTGACTTCGCTCGCTCTCTCAAGCATCAAGGTAAAAGCCTGCTCTACCCTTTAAATAAAACGCCTTTTCTAATTAAATGGTCTGAGAATTCTCAGCATAAATTCAAACTCAGGCTAAAAAATTATGGTCATAAACAAAGTGATCTAAAAATTAAAGTCATGGCCCAAAGTGGGCAGCAAACGGTTCTTAATCCAGAACATCATATCTCACAGGTCCTTCCGAATCAGGAGCTGGAACTTGATATTCATTTTCAAGATAGTGATACTCTTGCCTCAGAAATTAATTTCACATTGCAAGTCTTACAAGGTGATAAGAAGTATACCTACCTCATTAAAACACAGTTTATCCGTATCATTCAAAGTGATAGTGAAGCTGATGATATCTATGATTTTTCCGCAGAACTTCCCCAAGATGCTTTTGCCCTAAGACCATTTGAAAATATAGATGCCCAAAAATCAGTCGATTTTATTATCCACCGTAAAGACAATATGAGTGATTTTATAAGCTTATTAAAACAAGTTGATGGTGACTATATAAGATCTAAAGAGTTAAAAATAAGAGAAAAAAATCCTGTCATTCTCAATCTCACTAAAGTTGATATCGATCTTGATGAAAAAAGTGATTATGTCATCATGTATGTGGTAGTAGATAGTGATTCTAATAAAACAACGAAGTTTTTAATCTTTGATCATGATTTAAAACCTAAACGTATCTTTCTATCACCAGAGAATACCTTTAAAAATCAAAAAACGTTTATGCCTGGTAAGTTTGTTTGGATCAAAAGAGACCAAAGAATGATGCCTGCGTGGGTAGGATATGGTGAAGACCCCACTCCTAACCCTAGCCCCTGGGTACAAGCAAATTCTAGTTTGAGTAACTTCCTGTATGTGCTAACTCCAACCGGGCTCACAAAGATAGATATGCCTGATGAGCGCAATGTGCTTCACCTACTCTACCAATCTGATGAAGATAAGGTGAGAGGAAATATTGATATCATCACCTCTCAACAATTGGGTTTTGTAAAACAATATGAGGTCTTAAGTCTCACAGAGCAGCTTCACTCCAAGGGGCAGATCCAATCCCAGCGTTTTTTTGACATCTTTGATAATAGACCCCTTCCTTTTACTCAAAAAATGAGCAACGCTTATTTTGCAGAGGATTCTATTGGAGGAAATGCCAATGTTTATTCTATTTCAAAACAGGATCATGGATATGAGGGGCAGTTTACCAAATTAAAAAATCCACTTAAAAATGAGAGTTTTAAATTTGTAAATTTATTCACAAATAGATTTATTATTTTTCAAACAAATCATAAATTAGTACTGTCCAGCCCCAACGGTGAGCCACTAAATTGGATAAATTCCAAGGTAGACACCCGCAGACGTAAGTATACGCCCCTTCTCAAGAGCCAGGCCCTCTACTTACCAGCGGTCGAATCCCCAGGAATGACCAGTGAAGTTGTGGTTGTAAAAAATTCAGAAAAACTGGTAGCTCATAGACGCTACCGTGTACTTGGGGTAAATGGTTGTGAAGAGTTTGGAATTGTTGAAAAGGCAACCCATGACTATTTGGGATTTGCATGTAAGCAAGACCAAAAAATAAAATTGATAAAAATTAATAGATAATTCAGAGTCATTTTGACACTGCTAAGTAAAAAAGAAAAAAGTAACTTGAACAATTACTTTTTACTAGATAAGAAAAAACGAACGAGCCAAACTCGAAAAGAACGGGAACCTTTAAGGAGAAAATTATGAAAAAAATTATGTTGCAATTATTAGCACTCACAGTTTTAGCAACTTCATTTGTATCTTGTAGCGGTACAGGTGGAGGTTATTATTATGACGAACCAGATTGGTACTATAACTGTTATCCAGTATACGATGCTTGGGGTTACTACCTTTATGATGATTGTTATTGGGAGTACTATAACCAAGGTGAATTAGTTGCTTCTGAATTAGATATCTCTGCAGAAGTTGCTGATGTTGAAACTTTAAAAGTTGAAAAACTAGCTTCTAAATATACTCAAGAGTTTGGTCTTTCTGTAGCTGATGCAACTAAACTTTCTCAGAACGTTTATGACTTTGCAGCTCTAGAAGATAGAACTGAAAATGATATCGCTGACTTCGCTGAAAAAATGTACGGTGTGAACCCTACTGATGTCGTATCAGCTGTTGGTAAAGCACAAGTTGGTCAAAATGCTGAACTTGAATCTATGATTGAAGCAAAAGCTAAAGACTTCAACATTACAGTTGATAATGCAAAAGGTCTTCTTAAAGCTCTTCACGGAAGTGCTCTAGAAGCCAACGGAATTAACTTATAATTTAAGACAATAATTCTAAGTAAAACAGGCCTCCCTACGGGGAGGCTTTTTTTATGACAGAATTGATTTCATTTTTAAGAGATGACTGATTTTTATCAAAGGCAAATAAATAAGTCATCGTATACTCATCTTCAGATTTTTCTATTGATTTCAAAACTTCAACATTAGGGTTAAGTTTAAAAGGCTGCTTTAGGTCTTTGAAGTTATTTTTTTCAATCACCTTCTCTAAGTTTTGCATTTGCTCATTCTTAATGGCCAATTCAATCTTTTTATTTTGGTAGAAATAGAACTTGAAATCTTTTTGAAGTTTCACAAAAAGATCTTCATAGCTTTTATTCAATTCTTTAAAATAATTCGCCTCAACAAAAACGGTGTGTTTAAGCTGGAGACCAAAATAGGTATGAATTTTTTGAAAGTGAATTTCTTTTTTTCTAATCACTTGTAACATCTCTTTTTCAGCAGCTGAGAGTTTCTTAGAGAGTTTTTCCGCTCTAAGCCCTAGATCAAATACCTGTCCTAGTGATGTCATAAAATTTTGAATATGCTCTCGAGAAGGAACACTTTTTAAACTAAAGGTGATGGTCTCAATATCTTTTTCTCCCTCGCGCTTGAGAAGAAAAGCCAAATTAGTAGGATAAACCAGTCCAGCGAGTTTTTTTAAGTTATTTTCGTCAATAAAGTGGACTGGTAGATGAGGGTTAAAGTTTTCTATGGGAAAGCCCTGAGTTTGTGAGTGTTTGCTAATTTTACTAAAGTGCTCGAGAAGTGGTGAGATCTTATCTCGTAATCTATCAAACACCCTATCTCTATAATTAAGCATATCCCCTTTCGTTCTAATCTTAATTCTTTTAGCAGGTTTATGTTCGTATTTTAGATAACGAGTATAGAAGTTTACTCCCAGTCCCTTGGAAGCAAAAGCAGAAGAAAAGTTGATTAACAACAAACTAGCGATTAAAATGATTTTCATAGCTTAAGTATAAATGATTAGCTAAATAAAACAAACTGAGATTAGTCGACTAAAACACAAGGTAATATGAAATTCTCTGCTCCACTTAAAAAAGCAAAAATACTCAAAAGATACAAACGATTTCTTAGTGATTTAGTTTTTGAGGGGGAAGAAATTTGTGCTCATGTCCCTAATACAGGCAGTATGACAACTTGCTGGGCTGAGAACTGGGACGTCTATATTTCAAAGTCCGATAACCCTAAAAGAAAGCTCAAATACACTCTTGAACTAACAGATAATGGGGAGTCTCTCATTTGCGTGAACACCTCCCTGACCAATAAAATCGTGGCTGAAGCCTTGGAAGAGCGCACCATCAAAGAATTGCCAGCATATGAAGAAGTAAAATCAGAGGTCAAAGTCCATGACTCTAGATTAGACTTTATGCTGACTACTACTGAAGATAAAAAGATTTATATAGAAGTGAAAAATGTGACTCTCAAAGGCCATGATGGCTATGCTCTCTTTCCCGATGCTGTTTCCACCAGAGGACAAAAGCATCTTAAGGATCTCATCAAATTGAAACAAGAGGGACACAATGCTGTTATGCTTTACGTTATTAACCGAGAGGATGTTGAGCGATTTGCTCCGGCCGAAGACATCGATTCAGAATACTCTCAGCTGCTAAAAGAAGCTTCAAAACAAGGTGTTCAAGTGCTGGCCTATCAATGTAAATTATCCCCTGAAGAAATAGTTCTTCACAGACCCCTACCGATAGAATTATGAAAATAAGTGACTACATACTTCAATATGATGAACTGGCCAAGGCCCAGGAAATAGTTTTTTTTGGAGGCAGTTTTAATCCCTGGCATGAAGGGCACACCAGTTGCATCAGGTTATTACCAGCTGATCTTCCCATCGTCATTGTTCCGGATCACAACCCCTTTAAAAAACTCACTAAGACCCATGAAAAGCTCACAAGCCCTGCTCAGATTGTAAAGCAAATCCAGTTTCTCAATAGAAATATCTTTATCTACGATGGCTTTTTTATTCGAGAAGAAAAAAATCCTACAAATGTTTGGATCAACGAACTTAAGCTTCACCTACCTATGACTAAAATATCCTTTCTCGTGGGCTATGACACCTTTATGGCCATGCCCAAATGGATCAATATCGAGAAGCTTCTGAAAGACTTAGATTGCTTGTATGTGGCTTCAAGACTAGAAAATGATCAGCACCATTCCGAAGATGCCCAACAGCTCTACCCTGCTGAAAATAAGCTCGAGATTAAATTTTTAGGACATCATAATTTTGAACATCTCAGTTCTACTGAGTTAAGAAAAAGCTAGAGGTCTTTGTGACCCCTAGCTTGAGAGTTATCTTATAGAAAGACTAAAAGCTCTAATTGTTCTGCATAATAATTAAGTAGTTCCTCATTAAGCTTACCATCAACAAAGTCACCTAATTGACCAACAGGCATCTCATAGAGTTTGCGCTCATTTTCATTAAGAGGATTTTTCGGTTTAGTCATAATCTCTTCTTTAAGTTGTGCAATCGGTAACATAGCTTCCGGTCCTTGCTTATATAGTTTATAAGCAAGTGGTCCAATTTCTGGTCCAAACGTTTTGACAAACACCGCTTCAGAGAAGTTAGGGTTATTTAACATCACTGAATGCAAGTTCGCTGGAGTTTTAAAGAAAGCCGCTTGTTCTGGAGTTAAACCTTCTGGCACTTCAGGATCAGTTCTTCTTTTAAAGACAGCTGCAATCAATTCATTATCTTCCATTTGTGCCATAGTGATAGTGTTATGGATCGTGCTGATCATATTATAGGCAAGAGCGTTCTCCGGCTTGGCCACATAAGTATAATCATCACTATCTAAGTATTGATACTTTGGATTTCTATCATTTTCTGCAATATACCCTGACTCAGCTTTTACAGAAATTAATTGGAGTTGATCCACAGCTTTTTCACGGACTTCATGGTTAAAGTTAAAACCAAGTTTTAAGACTTGTTTGTTTAACAATTCTGTCAGTCTCGTATTACCATTTCTAGTAAGTCCAAGTCGATCTTTAAACCACCAAAAAGCATCTTCAACTTGGTCAACCATCTCACCTCTACCTAATACGTAAGGAATTTGAAATGTGTTTCCTTCATTGGTTTGAAAAGCATTAGGATCAGCAAGTGGAACACCCATCATTAAATGACCGATCAAGTTATAAACTTTTTCTTGAACAAAACCAATGTCAACTAAGGCCATATGGTTTCTATCTGTAGAACGATTACCCCAGCGACGCTTAAAGAGTTGCTTAAAGGCTACCATTTTATCCACCCACACTCCTTGTACTGCTCTATCAGTGACGTATTTAAAGTTAGGGTCAGTATCTTTGAAACCATTGAGAAATTTTCCGTTCTCACCTACAACAATATAAGGTGATTTGACTTCATCACGCTCCCCTTGACTCACTAAAGCTTCTTTAAGTCCTTCATCAAAACAAGACATAGGTACGTAGTCTAAGTCGTACTTAACCATATCATAAAGTGATTTTAATGGAGCTAACTTACGCACAACATTTGGCTTATCAGTGGTTGCCAGAGCACATTGATGATCCGGAGTTTTAATAACACCCACCAAAAAGTCTGATGCAATTTCGACAGCTTTTCTTCTATCTTCAATCATCTCACAGTTCTTTGAACCTAAGATTTTTAGAATATCAAGTGTCGCTTCATTACACCCTTGCTCCATCAAACTTGGATTAAAAAAGCCTGCAAATGTTTCATAGTCTTCTAGAACATCACGGATAAAGCCAAACTCATTATTTCGAGCAAAATAATAACCCACAATATCATAAGCATTAAAGTCTAATCTACCGTTTCTTAGGTTTCTATATCTATAATACTGCTCGTAGCGTTGGATTTTATGTTTAACGATCTCAACTAAGCTCGAACCTTCATCATGTCTATTACAACGAGTACTTAGTCCTGCGTTTTCATCAGTACAAAACATATAGTCTTTGAGTTGGTTTTTCTCAGCGGCATCTTCGATAGCCTTGGCCTCTTGAATTTTAGAGGAATTGGCCATAAACATATCTGCTGTAAGGTTAGGATTTTCCTGTTTTTTCTGAATATACTCAGCTCTCGCCTCTTGTCTAAGCTCACTCGCACGCTCAAGTTCAGATTCTACTGCGCTTTGACGCTCTTTTTGCATGTCATAGACAGAGAGACTCACCTTTCGTGATTTACCAAGAGCATCTTTTTCAACTCTATAAGTTTTTACAAACTCACCGGTATTGAGTTCAATTTCTCTTTTATAAGCAAATCTAAGTGCTGCGACATCATACTTTCCCAGCACTGGAAGTTGGTTAAAATCAGAGTAAGCATAGTCCATCATTGAGGTATAAGCTGGTGGAGACGCAAGTCCCATCGCCTTAGCTTCTTCTTCTGTATAGTAGTTATCCTTATCAAATGAAGCGATGAAATTATGTCTCAGCCCCATATTATGTCCTAACTCATGGATGAAAGTACCAATATAAGAATGATAAAGAATAATATCTCTAACCTCATCTTTTTGATTAGAGGTGAGTTCATCCCATCTTTTAAGAGTTTTACCATCTTCTTTAAAAATACCATCTACTTCTAAAAGTTCAGGGTGAATAATTTTAACCGTATTAGCAATGGGAAAAAACTCTGGTTGATGCTTATGTGCTAGATGAATTTGTCCTTGCTCTTTTTCTCTTTTAAATTCTTCTACTTCTAGAACATCAAGACCTTCATGATCGCCATCAAGGAGCTGACCGTACTCTTTAATAAAATCTCTTTTGCGCAAGAGGTTTTGCTCCATCATCTTTTCTAATCGGCTGTGAGGAATGTCTATCGCTCGTTCAAGCTCACGTCTATACTCACGAGCTTCAGCTTCATCTCTCGATACATCCTTGGCCACTTCTATTTTTGCCTCTGCCACATTGGCTGCATTAGAACTCTCCTCAGCATCAACATGAGTCATCTCAGCAGGTAGCATATCGCTGATGAGCTTCTGCGGAAGACCTTCAAAAATCTTAGGGTCAACTTTGATCTCTCCAGTTATAGATTTACCTTTCTTCTGGCTTCTTTCTTCAGAAATATCCACTGCCGCTTCATAGGTATGTCTTACAATTTTAGTTAAAACACCTCCATACATATTTGTATGGGCCTTAAGAATTTCTCCGGTATAAGGGTTTTTAACAGAAGGGCCATATCCAAGAAGTCCACTGGCTAGAGGATCATCGATAAGAACAATTTGATTATAACGAAGATCACCGGCGCTTATATTGTCATTAGGTCCCTGTTCTTTCAGAACAATTTTAAAAGGAACATCTGCAGCAGCAAGACCTTTATTAAAGATTCTAACTCCATCAAAAGTCGCTCTTTTAAACAGACTATTTTTAGGTTTATTAAATTCCTTAGATAAGTAGTAAACTAGCTCACCATTGGGTTGATTGGGATTGAATCTATTGACTAAATAAGTATCATCCGTTCTGGCATGATCCATATCATCAGTAAGTTTTGAGTTTTTCGTTTTAAAGAAACCAAAGACATCTTGGTCTTTGATTGGATAATCAATAGGCTCATAATCAGGACTGGCCAACTTATCTAACTCTACCATTGAATAAAAATAGCTTACTTTAAAACTATTAAATGAGAATTTATCTTGGTAATAGTTTAACCTATAGCATCTCCAAGAGTTATTAACTTTAAATGTTTTTTCAAGCTCTATATTGATAACTCCATCAGAGATTTCATAATCTTTTAGTTTAGTATCAGTAATTGATAAACACTCTGGGTTACTTACTCCAATGACATCAAGAAAGTTTAGCTCTTTAACTTTAAGACCTGCATAATCAGGAGTGAAATAATCTTTATCATGCCACTCGACTTCAGTATTTTCTTCTTCAGCATTCGTACAGTCACCAAACTCATCTTCTTTACAACGATATTCACTATATTCACCAGGAATGGTTAAAACTGGGGTTTCGTTGTGAGAGTTCTCTGTAAAGCGCTCATCTTTCTCAATCTCAAGAACGTTGAGACCTTCACTACTCCACTCCAGTCTGACTACTTTCTCATCTCCTTGATAAAAAGGTCTCGCCCCTTTTACTTCACGAGGACTCCCTAAAGTCATAGGAACATACATGTATTTGATGGGCTCTTCTCTGGTAACACCATTTTTATCTGTTACAGTTCGAGTGGTCTTAAACCTAGATCGACTCTCCTGCTCAGGTGCTTTGTAGACCTCATCATACTTTTTCTCTTTGGCACAGCTAAAGACAAGAACTGTCATAACTGTTAGAGATAAAATTTTAGTATTCATATATCCTCCTCAATATTTTTAAAATGCAAACCGTGTGCTTAAACCCCAAGTTGTTCCCTCTGGATCATACAATTCAACTGTTTGATCGGGACCGCGCTCTCTATTTTCATAGCGACCACCTGTAAGCGTGTAAGCACCTACTGAAAACCTGGAGTTAATAACATAACTTAAATTTAATATTGTTAAATAAGAATCACTTTGCTGTCTTCCCGTGTATGACCATCTCTTTGAAAAAAGTAAGGTAGAGGAAAAACTCAGTTGTTCTAATATATTGTAGCTTCCTGTCAAAAATTGCAGGACTCTATATTCACTATTCATTTTATTTTCTCTATTGGTTTCAAACTTATGAAAGTCTCTTCGAAGCCTAGGTAGATAAGAAAAAGAAAGTTTGTCCGTCGCTGCATAGGAAAACCTGGAATCATACTCAATTCCTGTGATCATTTCATCTCTAACCTTACTTGCGTTACTCGTTGGATAAATCAATCTTAAAGAAGGCGCGAGTGAGAGATTATCTGTAAGCTCCCAAGGAACCCTTGAAATAAACACTCGTGAATCTAGACCAGAGAATTTCTGCTCATAACTTTTAGAGAGATCTTTTTCTCCGATAATGATCGCCCCAGTGGTGTAGGTCTCATTTAATTGATACCTTAAAGAAAGATTGAAAATAGTTCCAAAGGTTTTATCATCGTTATCAATATCGTTCGTGTCTGTTTCTGTATCAATTCTTAGGGCCCCTCCAAACTTAGTCTCACTGAGAGTATTTGGTTTTTCCACGATTTTGACGACAGATTTGGTTACTGCTGCCTGAGAAGTTGAGATTTTATCTTCTGTCTTATTAAGTCTTCTTGGAGATTTTCTTTTCTTCGCTATCACTTTTTTTCTAACTGGCCTAGTGACTACTTTTTTTACAACCGCTTTCTTTTTGGTCACAATGGCCCCATCATCAAAGGCATGACTTGGGGGTATTTTGGCACTATCCGTTGCTACCGATTGAAGTGCTTCAGAGTATTTTTTCTCATCTTTTTTACTCGCTTGAATCAACGAACGCAGCAATCCTCCATCCTTCATTTGCGGATTTGCTTCAGAATAATTAAGCTGTTGCGCGTTTTCTGCTTGTGCTTTTCTTAACCCACTTAAGGTAAAAACCAGCGTTAAGCAGAGAGCATAATATTTCATATCTTCCCTTTAGCTGCTTGTTTTAACCAAAATCCATTTCGGAGCTATATATTCTAGTATGCAAGAAGCGTGACAAGTTTCAATTTCAAACGTAAAATTTTTAGTGAACCGAAAAAAGTGTAAAAAATTATGACAGTTATGCAATTACAGGGACTTGTAACCCATAAAAATAAGAATATCTATATTCCATTGCTCACGATGGTTTTTCTCATCCTCTATAGTGGCAGTGGAGCTTTAAGCATTAAATCCGCGGGAATGCTGCCTTTGAGTTCTTGGGAATCTGCTATCCCTTTTTTGCCTTGGACGATTTGGATCTATATCGTCTTTTATCCCCTCTATTTAATATGGGCGCTTTATAACTATCAAGATGAAGTGCAAATGAATAAAACTCTTTATGGGTTTATCATCCTCACTGTCATCTCGTGTTTAATCTTTGTTCTCTTCCCCATCACTTATCCCAGAAGCTTCTTCCCCCTGCCTTTGGATAATGACATCACAACTCTCTTATTCAGAGGCATGCGCAAGCTAGATAATCCCAGCAATTGCCTTCCTAGCCTACATGTGGGGTTATGCTACTTATTTGCTTATGGACTGCTTACAGAGAGTAGAAAGAAATTTATCATCGCGATTGCGAGCTCTACACTTATTGCTATTTCCACCCTAACCACGAAACAGCATTATTTTTTGGACATCTTGGCGGGATTTCTGCTCTCGACTTTAATTTATGTGTTCTTTAGGGCCAAAACCCATATCAAGATTAAACCGACTGACTAGTCTGGTGAGACTTGGCTTCCTCTTTATCTGACATTTAAAGAATATTTTACTTAAACTTGAGTTTTTACTTTTTTAATTTCAATAGCTTATATTTTTATAACTTTAACAATAGTTGCAATAAATTTCATATGAAACTCACTTGCTCAGAAATTTCCTGTCAAAATAATAAGTTTTTCCAAAAAGACGGCTTTTATTTTCGAAAAAGCGATTCCAAATATATTCAACGTTATCGTTGCAAAGTTTGTGGCAGGCGGACTTCAACAGCAAGGCTCTCTCCATGCTACCGTCAAAAAAAAAGAACGATAAATCATCTCATTGAGTCGATGTATTGCTCCAAAGTATCAATGCGAAGAATCGCTTTAAATTTAAACGTCGATAAGAAAACGGTGGCCAGAAAAGTAGAGTTTTTAGGCCTTCAGGCGAGAAAGTTCAATTTAAAATACCTTCAAAAACTCAGAAATAATCCCGTTGAGCATTTACAGTTTGATGATTTGATAACCAAAGAGCGTACGAAAATGTTACCCGTCACTATTAGCGTTGCTGTTGATGCAGATACTCGAAGAATACTCTCCCTAGTCGCAACTCAGATACCGGCTTTCGGTCTTTTGGCAAAAAAATCACGAGCAAAATATGGATATCGTAAAAGTGAGCACAAGTTGGGATTGAAGCAAATGTTTCAAACTATTGAAAATGTTATAGCAAAAGACGCTTTGATCCGTTCAGATGAACACAAGTTCTATCCCGAGTTTGTACAAGCTTTCTTTCCTAATGCTACCTATATTAGGCATAAGGGAGGTCGTGGCTGTATAGCCGGACAAGGAGAGCTTAAAAAGCTAAGAAGAGATCCACTTTTTGCTCTCAACCATACTTGTGCCATGCTTAGAGACAATATCTCTCGACTCGTCAGAAAAAGCTGGTGTGTCACTCAATCTATAGAAAAACTACAACTCCATCTTGATCTTTATATGAAGTTTCATAATACTAAGCTTATTTAAAAATAAATATTTTTAGCCTAGAGATAATCTTATAAAGGTTTATCACCATAATAGTCAGTCGGTTTAAAGTTTATCTCTCGTAAAAGCTTCTAGCTTTTCAGCACTCACTTCCTGAGGCTGCCAGGGCTCATGAAGTGTGAGTTCTACTTTTGAAAACCATCTCTTTATAATAAGACTTGGACGATTCAGTGCTTTCTTATTATGAATGCGGGAGAAAAAACTCCCCCACAGACCTTGCAGAGTCATAGGAATAACAGGAACGGGATTTTTTGTGAGTATTTTTTCTATTCCTTTTCTAAAAGGCGCAAGTTCACCGTCTAAAGTAATTCCACCCTCAGGAAAGATACAGATGAGTTCGTTATTATTTAAAGCCTTTTGAATTTCTAGGTAAGCTTTTTCTAAAAGCTCTTCATTTTCACTTCGTGTCGCTATAGGAATGACCCCCGCGTCTTTAAAGAGAAAACCTATGATAGGGAGCGAATGATATTTATGAGACATAATAAAGCGAACGGGACGGTCAATACAGCCATAAATTACAAGCCAGTCAATAAAGCTCACATGATTGCATGTGAGGATACAAGCTTGATCCTTAGGAATATGCTCTCTTCCCTTCACTTTAATGCGATAGATAAACTTTAAAACAAACTTGGCGAGAAATCTTAAAAAGAATTCTGGGATGACACTGTAAATATACAATCCCACTAAAAGGTTACAAACTGACCAGACACCAAATATTTGTGGAACAGTAAGCTTAAGAGCATAAAGCGCCACTAATGTTACGGCCGAGATCACCATAAAAAGAGCATTAATGATATTAAGACCAGATATAATTCTTGAGCGTTTTGTCTTAGGCGAGAATTGTTGGACATAAGTCATAAGTGGAACAGTAAAAAAGCCAGCAAAAGCGGAAAGACAAAAAATATCGATCATAATTCTGGTATTTTCAGTTCTCGTAATAAATTCCCAAACACCAAAATAAGTCTCACTGCCGTGAGGAAAACCTCCAATCAGATACAGATCAAAAATAAACAGACTCATACCAAAGGTGCCAAACGGAACGAGCCCAAGTTCTAAACCTCTTCGACTCAGTTTCATACAGATAATGCTTCCCACGGCTACACCAATTGAAAAAAGAGCTAAAAAGAATGTGGCAACATATTCATTCCCCCCAATATAGTCTTTAACATAGACGGGAAACATAGAGAGCAGAGCTGCTCCTAAAAACCAAAACCAGGATAAAGCTAAGATAGCGAGAAAAACACCTCTCCCCTCCTTAGTGATCTTTAATATTTCAATCATAGAAGAAAAAGGATTTTTATTAATTCTTAACTCTGGCTCACCTGCAGGTAATTTTAAGATAAACAGAGAAAAAAGAGAACCTATCACTGCAAAGCTCATCACGGCAATGGCCACATAGGTTTCGCCAACCCCCTCAATGGCAATTAATGAACCTCCAAGAATAGTACCTAAAAGTATAGATACAAACGTCCCCATGCTAAAAAAAGCATTCCCCTCAACCAGCTTCTCTTCTGGCAGAAGCTCAGGAAGAATGGAGTATTTCACAGGACCAAAAAATGTTGACTGTAACCCCATTAGAAACAGGGTGATGATGAGAAGCCCTATTTGTTCTGTGATAAAACCGTAGGCCCCAAGTAGCATGACACCGATTTCCCATAATTTGATATAGAGCATAAGTTGGTTTTTGGGATATTTATCACAAATTTGTCCTGCAGTTGAAGAGAAGAGAAAAAAGGGAAGAATAAATATTCCCCCGCAAAGAGAAACCATCATTTCAGGAGAAAGACTCCCAAGACCGTAGGCCTTAAATGTTATAAGAATCACCAGAGCGTTTTTAAAAACATTATCGTTGAAGGCCCCAAAAAACATCGTCCAATAAGTAGGCCAGAATTTCTTCTGAAAAAATAAACTTCGACTCATGAATAGCTCCTTAAATAAAGTCTCCCTTATTTAAGTGAGGCTGGCAATTATTTGACCGGTTCGCTCAACTCACGGCGAATCACCCTAATGAGCCTTCTGATATCTTCTTCAATAACTGAATGGGTAATTCCAATTTCCTCTAGAGACTTGCAAATAGTGGAGTTACATTTAATAAGAGACTTATGAATAATTTGAGTAAAAATAGATCGAACCGCCCAATCGAGATCCGCTTGCTCTACCCCAGGCAATTCCTGTTTGAGACACTCATAAAAATATTCTCCCCCAGGAGGACCGTGATGTTCAATAAGTGAGTCACCAAAAGCCTCATGGTTCTCTGACACTGTGAGAATCAACCTAAATGATGACCTTAGATTTTCTGATTTAGCTATAAACAAGTTATAAACTTTTATGGATAAGTCCTCTATGGAACAGCTGCTCTGAGCTTCATAGATTTCTTTTATATCTCGAGTCATATCTGCGACTGAATGTTTAATTGTTTCCTGATAAAGCTTGGCTTTATTTTCAAAATGATAGTTAATCGCAGCAATATTTACATCACAAGCTTTTGCAAGTTCTCGTATACTCACTGCTTGAAAACCTTTATCAGCAAAGAGCTTGTGAGCGACCTCTAAAATCTTTTTTTTGGTCGTATCATTCATCGTACGCCTCCACTCTCACTGCATCTCTGTCAGAGGGATAGTAGACATCTTCTTCTTCATCCTCAGATCTTTTAAAGATTCTGGCCATAAGCTTGGTCCAATCTTCTAAAATGGCATAAGCACAAGGAACCCAAATCAGCGTCAGAACTGTTCCAGAAGTGAGCCCCCAGGCCATAGCAAGAGTCATAGGCACCAGCATTGAATCACTTCCCCCTATTCCGTAAGCCGTAGGGATAAGTCCTGATATGGTGGTGAGAGAGGTCACAAACACCGCACGAAGTCTCATACCAGAAGCTTTTGCTAGAATTTGATCCATCTCTAATTTACCTTCTGCTTTCAATTCATCAATAAAAGATATGAGAATAATACCCGCATTAACGATAATTCCGGCAAGACCAATCACGCCGATCATGGCCAAAAAGGAGATCGGTCTATCGTGTAAAAAGAAAGCAATAGAAAACCCGACGAGTCCGAGAGGAATAGTGGTCATAATAATAAAAGGTCTAATGTACGAGTTAAAGAGAAAAACCAGAAGACCAAATATTCCCATTAAAGCGAGAATTAAAGCTTGCCCTAGAGATTGCATGGATTCTTTAGTCGACTCTTCTTGCCCTCCAAATACTAAGCTCACATTACCAATTTCTTTGGAATACTTCTCAAACAGTTCTTTTAGTTTTTGATTAGCCTCAAAACTGGTAATTTTGGATTCAACCACATCGCCTGTTATAGTCTTAGAGCGTTTGAAATCATAGCGTTTAATTTCATACTGTCCTTGACTCAGCTCGGTTTGAGCAACAGTTTTAACTGGTACAAGATTGCCTTGGCCATCCATAACTCTAATTTCACTAATGTCTTGATCATTGGTGCGGTATTTATCTAAATAGCGAACATTTAAATCTACCTCTTTGTTA
Organism: Halobacteriovoraceae bacterium; assembly: GCA_002713145.1. GTDB lineage: Bacteria > Bdellovibrionota > Bacteriovoracia > Bacteriovoracales > Bacteriovoracaceae. The sequence goes on along the minus strand of PAVS01000013.1, from coordinate 110,125 downwards.
TTCAGAGTAACTTTTGAGATCATCGTTCCAGAGAGAGCCGTTCTAATCGCGTTACCAATTGAGTCCACACTAAGACCCAGTTGATCGGCTTTAGCATAATCAATTTTCACTTTGACTTCTTCTTCACCTAAAATATCATTAACTTTAAGGTCTCTCACTCCATCAATCTGAGAGAGATCATTTTTAATATTATTGATCATTTGATTTAAACTTTCAGTATCGTTGGATCTAAAGGTGGCATTAATAGCTTCTCCTACAGGAGGTCCATTGGCCTGGACTTCAAAGGTGAGACTCTTGGCCTTCTCCCCTTCAATTGTTCTCAACTTATCCAGTACTCTTTGGTAGTCCACATTATATTTTGCATAATCTGAAGCATAAATAGTAATGAGCCCATGATTGTCACCATTGGCCCCTTTAGGATCCGTAGGCCCCATCTTGGAAATACCAGCCCGGGCCACCACCGCTCGTTGCCAATCACCTAGAGCTTCTGCAATATCGTCTTCAATTCTTAGCAGCTCTTTTTTAGTTTGCTCAATGGTTGTTCCTCGTGGCATCTCTAGTCTACCGAGATAGATTTCAGTTTGCTCAGCGGGAAAGAGAATAAATTTATTTCCTACCCCCATTAAAGCAAAAGAGCCCACCATAGTTAAAAGAAAAACTCCAAGGGCCCAATATCTTTTACGAATACAAAAGAGCATAAAAGACTCAAACTTTTTGATATACTTATCAAACCAATCTTTTTTATGATTTTCTTTTTGTTTTTTTGTTTGTTTTCCCGCAAATTTAAGTCTCATAGGAAGTAAAAAGAAACTTTCTATCAGTGAAATTAATAAAGACAAGGTCACAATGATGGGAATCCATTTGATAAATTGTCCCATAATACCTTTTGTCACGAGCATGGGTAAGAATGCCGCAATAGTAGTAAAAGCGGTTGAAGTAATAGGAAGCCATAACTGATCAACGGATTTAAGTGCGGCATCTTTAGGTGACATTTTTTCTTCATCACGGAGCCTGACAAAGTTCTCAGAAATAACAACAGAGTTATCCACCAGCATACCAAGGGCTATAACCAGGGCAAGAATTGTAATAGCATCAAGATTCATCCCCATGGAAGGCATAAACCCCATGGTGGCCATAACTGCCAGAGGCAAGGACATACTTGCCACCAAACCAACTTTTCCCGGTAAAAAAAGAAAAAGAAAGAAAATCACGAGAATCAATCCAGAGATAGCATTAGAACTGAGAATTTCTAATTTCTTTTTTACTTTAACTGCTTCGTTATTATAAGTAATGATCTGATAATTACCTTCGGTTTTCTTTTTAAATTTATCTAAAATAACTGTCACTTCCTCGACGAGGGCAAGTGTATCCGCCCCAGCTTTCTTAGTGACAACGAGTAGAGTCGCTGGCTTGCCATTATACGATGCGAGTACTTGAGGATCCTCTGCACCATCTTCAACCACAGCAATATCTTTGAGCAGAATTTTTTGTCCTGAGAAATTTGACCTAATCACGACGTTTCCTAGCTCTTCTACATTAGAAACTTTTCCTTCAATTCTAATTAATTTTTGAGTCCCCTCATTTATGAGATCTCCTCCAGGGATATCAATATTCCGCTGTCTTATTTTATTGAGAACCTCTTCAAGACCAATATGAAAACTTGCCAGTTTTTTCTCATCTAATCGAATATTAAATTGTCTCTTTAAAAAGCCAACTTCTCGTACCTCTTTTACTTTTTTTGAATCTTCTAATTCTTCTTGTAATTCATCGGCGAGAAGATCACGAGCACGATTGGTGTTATCACCTATAATCGCAAATTCTATAGCCGGAAATTCTTCTGAGTTAATTTCCATATAGTCTGGCTCATCTCTTAAATCAGCTGGAAGGTCATTGACAGACTTGACTGCTTTTTGCAGTTCATCGAGAACCTCATCTTCATCTTCATTATCCATATCCACCCGAACAAAAATAGATGAGAGACCTGATTTGGAAACTGAGCGGACATCTTTGAGCCCTGAAACTTCTCGAATTTTATCTTCTATAGGTCTCGTGATTTTTGTTTCCACATCTTCAGCTGTAGCCCCTTCATAGCGGGTTTCTATTTGAACCATGGCAAAATTAACATTGGGGTAAGACTCAGCATTAATACTAGCGAGCCCCATCAAACCAAATACAACCATCATCAATGAGAGAATGATAGTGAGTTTATAATTATCAACAAAAAATTGAGTAAGTTTATTCATTTGATTCCCCTATTAAATGAGCAAGGAAAAGAGTTAAAGATAGTAAAATAATCTAAAATGGTGTTCACCATCTGGAGTTGGGTATCAATCACCCCTAGATCACTTTGTAGCAATGAATCCTGATCTTGGATCAAAGCATACTCTGGTATCCTAGCTTGATTGTATTTTTTTCTCATCTCTCTTACTCTGACATTCAATGCTTTTGAGTTGGCACGTTGTGCACGAACAAGGTCTCTAAGAATAAGAACATTATTTTGAGTAAGACTATGAGTGGTGACAACCTGGGTTTCTAAGTTTTGAATATTAGCTTTAAATTTATTTTCGGTGAGCTTTTCTTTTACTTTTGTGGTTTCAGCTCTCTTTTCTCCAAATGGAATTGTGAGCATAAGCCCTGCACTCATAGCACTTCTATCGTTTTCTCTTATATCATCCAATGAGCTATCAAAGTCTCCGTAGAAATCTGTATCATTATCTGTATCTGAAGAAACACCGACTTGAGCGAGCTTCAGATCAAATTTGAGATCTATATCATCATAGGTTTGGTCAACCTTATACTGGCGCTCCTGCATGCCTTTTAGCAGCTTTGTGACTTCATCATATGAAGTATGTTCTAGTGGTGCATTTGTAGTTCCTCCAATGGCTTGTGAGCAAGTGAGCACCTCTAAAATTGTTTTATCAATATTATAATTCGATAACTTTATTTCTTTGCTATTAAGGTTTGGGAAAAGATCTTTTAAGTTTTTTTCTAGAACACTTTTTTCATATTGAAGAGCAAGCATTTGTCCATTTCGTTGATGCACGAGGGATTCAAAACGTGAAACTTCTGCACTATCGGAAATTGAATTGGCCCTTCTCCTGCGTGCATCTTTGAGTTGTCTACCTGCAGTAGCGATAAGTCTTTTATTAATTTTAATTTTTTCTGCATTGGCCACCAGTGCCCAGTAGAGTTTTCTCACGTTTATTTGAAATGTTTTTTTGGAAATGGATAGTTGTAGTTCATCCTTTTTTTTCTGGTCTTCAACATTTTTTAATTGTCTAGCTGTGGTTCTCCCCCAGAAATCTTTCCAAAGATCCATCTGTAACCCCAGCTCCATACGTGTGGTATGAATATCTTTATAATCAGAGCCTGCGACGGACGCTCCACTTCTCTGATCTACAGAAGTATTGGCATCGAGAACAAGTCCGTATTTAGAATATTTTTTTACCCCTACAGTATATTGATTGATATTACTGAAGACAGGTTGAAAAGAGATGATGGCTCTCTCATTGGTTTCCAGATGATTATATCCCCCGTAAGCTTCAAAACCGAATTTGTCTTTTAGCTCTTCGGCCTGAACTTTACTTGCAAGAAAACTAGCTTCCATTTCAGCGAGAGTTGGGTTTTCAGCTTGGGCCATATCGAGAAGGGCGTCTTCTGTTATTAAAAATTCTTCTGCATTAATCTGAAAAGTCATCAGTCCAATACAAAAGAGCAGAGGTGCGATTTTCATAAAATCTCCATGTGATTCAAACGTTTGTTTGAATATAACATAAATCAAGTTTTCTTCAAACACTTGTTTGAATTTTTAATTTTTCACCAATGATATCAATGACTTAATATTGTCTAAGGATCGCTTGTAAGACTGCGCTCCCTTGATCTTCTAAGCTGAGAAGGCTTCTGTTCTGGCTATTTTGAATTTTAATATTCTTAGGTGTCTCGTGCGTTAGAGCATTGAGACCATAACTCTTAATCATCACGATTCTTGCCATCTTTGGATGGCCATTAGAAAGAATAAAGTTACCCTTTTGGAAAGAATCGAGAGCGCCGAGTTCATCGATAAAGTTTTGCTGAAACTCGTAAAAAGCAGGGTTGATATAATTTCTTTTGACTCTATAAATAAAGTCATCAGTAAAAGAACCGTGCATATCGAGCATGATGACGATGTCTTTTTTTCCTGAGAGATAATTTTTAAGATCGCTGTGAATGATCTTGGCTTCATCATAGCTTTGATCTAAGTTATAGGCCCAACTTCGATTGAGGTCTCTATTATTTTTATTATAACGAGTTCCCGCCTCTGCCCCATCGGGATTAACCATAGGGTAAAGTATTAGTTGAAACTCATCATGAAATTTTTCATTCATGTTTATAATTTGTTTTAAAAATCCTTCGATAATCCAATTGGCTGTCCCTTCATCTCCATGATGTCTACCAAACATGAGAATAGTTTTTTTGCCAGGTACTAAGTTTTTAGGTCGCACACTATAGAGATCACGTCCTTCAAGACTTTTCCCAACAATGACTGTCTCATATCCAAATTGATTAAAATCAGGAGTAATTGCCGCCATAAGTTTTTGGACATGATGGTAGCGGTAGTATTTTAAATAATCTCGATTATATTGATCGAAATCACCCTTTAATTTGCGATTGTGGTTTTTGGCAATTTTTTGTACGTGATAAACTTTGAGAGGATTAATACTTACTTTGCCCAAGGGAAGATAGATACCATCGTTTTGCTCTACCATGTACTGATGATCAAGATCAGTAATATCCAGAAGAGAACTTCCTAAGAGAGTTTCTTCATGTACACATTCACCATAAGCGTAGTGAATAATCATCAGGATAGATAAAAGCAAAATTATATTTTTCATAGACATCTCCCAATAAAAAAGCCCTCTTGCGAGGGCCATTAATTAGTTACTTATTTTTTCATCTAAGTCTTCTTGTTCTTCATCAGTAAATGATTCTTCTAGCTCTTGCTCGATCACTGTATTAGTTTCATAAATTGAACTATCAGAGTGATCTGCAGCATGAGGAGCAACAGATATATGAGGTGCGATGATTAAGGCAACAATACTCATAAGCTTAATAAGAATATTCATACTTGGACCAGATGTATCTTTAAAGGGGTCACCAACCGTATCACCAGTTACACTTGCTTTGTGAGCTTCACTTCCCTTGTATTCCATACGACCATTGATCTCAACACCCGCTTCAAAAGATTTCTTAGCGTTATCCCAAGCTCCACCGGCATTATTTTGAAACATCCCCATAAGAACACCTGAAACAGTTACACCTGCAAGAAGACCCCCTAAAACTTCAGGTCCAAAAGCAAATCCAACCACAACAGGAGTAATAAGAGCTATAGCTCCAGGAAGCATCATCTCGCGAATACTTGCTTGAGTAGAAATAGCAACACACTTATCGTACTCAGGCTTCGCTTTATGCTCCATGATTCCAGGGATTTCTTTGAATTGACGTCTAACTTCTTTAACCATCTCCATCGCTGCACGGCCAACAGCTGCAATGGCAAGAGAAGAGAAGATAAAAGGAATCATCCCTCCAATAAATAAACCTGCAAGAACATCTGCTTTATAAATATCAATTGAATCAATTCCCGCTAACCCAACAAAGGCAGCAAAAAGAGCTAATGCAGTTAACGCAGCTGAAGCAATAGCAAAACCTTTACCAGTGGCTGCTGTCGTGTTTCCAACCGCATCTAAAATATCTGTTCTCTCTCTTACTTCTTTAGGTAAACCGCTCATCTCAGCAATACCACCAGCATTATCAGCAATAGGACCGAAGGCATCGATCGCAAGTTGCATCGCTGTTGTGGCCATCATACCAGCAGCAGCAATCGCAACCCCATAAAGACCAGCAAAATGGTGAGAAGCATAGATACCAGCTGCAAGAATAATAGTAGGAATAAGTGTTGATTCCATCCCTACTGAAAGACCACCAATAATATTAGTGGCAGCACCTGTATCAGACTGCTGTACAATAGAGTTAACAGGTCTCTTACCCATAGCTGTATAAAACTCAGTTACGATACTCATAAGAGCACCAACAATTGAACCAACCAAGATAGCCCAAAAGACTCCCATATTAGTAAATTCGTGACCCCTCAGTGTCATATTCTGAGGAAGCATCCACATAACTAAAAAGTAACAAGCAATAGTCGTTAAAATAACTGAAGACCAGTTCCCAATATTAAGTGCTTTTTGTACATCGCCTTTGTCATCAGAAATTCTCACCATGGCACAACCAATGATAGAAAAGATAATTCCAATTCCTGCAATAACCATTGGAAGAAGAATAGGTGAAAGTCCACCAAAGTTATCACTAACTGCAATTTCACGTCCAAGCACCATCGTCGCAAGGATAGTTGCTACATAAGAGCCAAAAAGATCTGCTCCCATACCAGCAACATCACCTACGTTATCTCCAACGTTATCAGCGATCGTCGCAGGGTTTCGAACATCATCTTCTGGAATACCAGCTTCTACCTTCCCTACTAAGTCCGCTCCAACATCAGCAGCTTTAGTATAAATACCACCACCCACACGAGCGAAAAGTGCAATAGATTCAGCACCTAGTGAAAAACCTGCGAGAACTTCAATGGCTTTTTCCATCGCCATCCCATTTACAGATCCGCCAGTTGAAACAACATACATATTATAAAAAATGATAAAAAGTGATCCAAGCCCAAGCACTGCCAACCCAGCAACTCCAAGCCCCATAACTGTCCCGCCAGTAAAGGCAACTTTAAGAGCAGATTTAAGATCCGTTCTTGCTGCTTGAGTGGTTCGAACATTGGCCTTAGTGGCAATATTCATCCCAAAGTAACCTGCAGTTGCACTGAAGATTGCTCCAATAAGAAAAGATATAGCTATGACTGGTGAAGAAGTTTCTACCATGGTTCCTGACCATGCTAGCAGAGCCGCTGCAACCACTGAAAAATAACCAAGAACTTTCCACTCAGCTTTTAAAAACGCCATAGCCCCTTCAGCAATATAAGTAGAGAGTTCGACCATTTTGTCATCACCACTTGATTGCTTGGAAACCCATGACGACTTAACCGCCATTACTACTAAACCTAATAACCCCAACGCTGGAATTAAATACAGAACTGTTGATTCCATTAAATAACCACCTATTTTCTTCATTAATAATTTATAAAAACCGTAAGATATTAAACATTTATGTGATATGTGTCAAAGAATTATACGGTATGAAAATAAGAAAGAAGGCGACGCAAAGTGTCTTAATCTAAGGTAAACTTGAAAGATATTGGACAATATTTTTATGATTTATTTAGGCCCTAAAATTTTTATTCTGCTCAACCTCCTTATGGTATTGAGTCTCGGAGCTACTGAGGTGGTGAGGTCTCAAACAAAAGCCTGTGGTATCGACTCTAGACTCAATCGATATTATTGTTTAGAACTTATAAAAATAGCGACCGACACTAAAAATCAGAAGCAACCCTTACTACTCATTCCCGGGCTGTTACAAAACGGAAACATTTTTGATTTAGATCCAGACAATAATATTTCCCTAGCACGTTATCTTGCTCAAAAATTTAATCTCGATATTTATATTATGAACCCAAGGACAGTTGGAAAATCCGATTATCTGCCTAGAACGAACTTAGATGACCTTGCCATCGATGATATAAATATTGTGGTTAATAGCTTGTATTCAATTTACCAACAAAAACTTGTGGTCATAGGCCACTCCCAGGGGGCCATAACTCTCGGTGCTTATGCCAGTGGTTTAACTCGTTGTGAAACTCATAATTGTTTTAATAAAAAGAGGGCTCAGTTTCGGCAACAAAAACTTAAAGGTCTTGGTTTTCTAGCTGGTTACACCAAACTAGAGCTAGAAGAGAATTCCCCCATCAGAGTCGCGAGTAAGACTTATCAGTTTGTAAGACCAACATTATTTTTTAACGACAAATTACCTATAAAAATCTTAGCAAAGGTTTTTAGGAGCTTGGGTCATGTGAATATTTTTGATTTGGTGGTGAATGAAGACAATGTCAGTGATGAAGCTAAAGTGATGCTTTTAAAAAATACAGTTGACGCAACATCTGTGGGAATTTTAGACCAGTTCACTCAAGGGGTTCTTGCAGGGGAACTTATGAGTATTGGTTTTGAGAGTTATACCAATGCTCTTGAGAATATAAAAGTCAAAGTCTACCAACATGCAAATGGAGCCGATCCGGTTTCACCTGCGGAGCTGATTCAAAATGTCAGTTTTCCAAAAATTGGAAGTGAGCAAAAAATCTTAGAAGTATTTCCTATTCAAGGGCATGAGGATGTGTTCCTCAACCCAACTCTACATTTTCAATTAGATTATATGTTATATTTTCTCACTAAATAAACAGGGAGGGCACGGTCAGACACCCTCCCCTAGGAATTTAGTGATGACTTAGGCAATTTTTTTGTCCTCCGAAATCACTTTCATGGATGAACCAAGGTTTTTGTTTAAAACTTCCAAAAACTCATGACTGGCACTATCCATAAACCTTAATTCTTTGGTATTTACGTAAATATCTCCTGTGTGTCCTTCAAGTTTTTTATCAATTTCCTCTGACAACTTAGGAAGACTTAAAAAAGTCATTGATCCTTGAATATCAACTCTTAAGGCACCTTCTTCTTCAGTGAAATTGACTTCACAATGATTAAGCTTATAGATGAGTTGAACGAGGGCCAAGGCGTAACCAATAATGACTCCATAAAGAAGATTGATTGTTACAATACTTGCAATGGTGGCCACATAGATAAAGACTTCAAACTTTCCAAACTCAGAAAATTTAGCAAAAGCTTTGATATCAAAAAGTTTATAACCAGTGTAAACCAGAATAGCTGCGAGTGCTGATGTGGGAATATAACCTAATAACTCAGAGAACAAGAATAAAAAGGCAACTAACCAAAGTCCATGCATAATGGTTGAGCCTCTGGTCCTTCCTCCAAATTCAAGGTTTGCCGAACTTCGCACAATAACACCCGTGATAGGCATAGCTCCAATAATACCAGCGAGACTATTTCCTAGTCCCTGGGCCAAAAGCTCTTGATCATAATCGGACTTATGATCTGGTTTTATACTGTCAACAGCGGTCACACAGAGCAGGGTTTCCGTGGTGGCAACTAAGGCCATCCCTATCCCTGCAATAATTAAATCGAGGTTGATTGAGCCAAAACTATCAAGGCCTATAAAATTCATTCCTGCTAATAAATTATCCGGCAACTCAATATAGTTAATTTGGAGACCACTAAGATTTGCTATTAACGATGCACTTACTATGGCAATCAGGGGTGCAGGTATAGGTAATTTAATTTTATCTTTAACAAAATTCCACCCCACCAAGATAATAAGTGTGATCAAACCAATGGTCGCTGCTTGCATATGTTGAATAGGAAAGCTTGCTCCAAAGATATCAATAAACGCTTCTGGAATGGTGATCAAATTCTGTGTTCCCGAACTCTTAGGAGCATGATCTAGCATAACATGAAACTGGGAAGCGAAAATAAGAAGACCAATCCCTGAGAGCATCCCTTTTACAACTGCAGGTGACACCGCTTTGAAATAGTTTCCAAGTTTTAAAAAATAACCGGCTACTTGAACTAGCCCAGCTATTAAGCATACGATTCCCAATGCTTCAAGCCCGTGAACTTGAACGACTTCGTAAACCATTACCGCTAGACCAGCAGCGGGACCAGAAACTTGTAAGGGAGATCCTGTAAAAGTTCCTACCACTAATCCCCCAATGATTCCGGCCATAAGCCCGACAATAGGTGGAACACCAGATGCAAGAGCGATCCCTAAGCACAATGGTAGGGCCACTAAAAAGACAACTAGACTGGCAAGAAAGTCATGCCAGAACTCGTTCTTCGAATAATGTAATTTCATTTTTAATCCTCCAGCACTTCGACGTCACCATTTTCAATATGGTAGAGCCATCCATAAATTTTTAAACCGTTATCAACTGCTTTTTGAACAAAATCATAAGATTTAATGTTCGCAATTTGAAAACGTACATTTTCATTTATGGACTCTGCTGGAGAGAGTTTTTTCTCTAAACTAAGACTTTTTAATTCATTAAGGTGTTGAAGATAACTTGCAATCACCGGTAATTCTGTGGCATCAACTCCACCAAGAAGAGCGTTGACAGCTCCACAATGACTATGACCACAAACCACGATCTCTTTTACTCCTAATACTTTTACAGCGTATTCTAAAGTTGCGGCATCTGCATTACCTTGTGAAGATCTTTCGTGAGGAATTGAGTTTCCTGCGTTTCGGATAACAAAAAGCTCCCCCTCTTTAGTGGAAGTCATCTCGTTAGGACAGATTCTTGAATCTGAACATGTGATGAAAAGTGTATTGGGACTTTGCCCGTCTTTAAGCTTTGCAAGTTCAGAAGCTTTATCACTTAATTTTTCGTTTTTATATTTCTCGTAGCCTTTGTAAGCGTACATAGTTCTTCTCCTAAATAAGTTTGTTTAATAAGTTTGTTTGAATTTATAAAGATTTAAACAGAAAACTGATCAGGAGGTGGAGTGATAACTTCTAAGGGAATGTATTTGATACTTGTCTCCAAAGTGGAATAAAAAATATTCTGATAAGTTAACTCAAAGCTCTCTAATGAAGCAATAACTTTCGTTTCATGCTTAACTTCTTCTTCGAAGGGAACATTAAAGCTAGATTCCACATTTTCAACAATAACGTTAGACGGCAATTGAATGGCCAAAGAAAGGCAAACCACGATTAAAATTGAAAATAACTGTGCTAAAATTTTCATCCTCTCTATAATAAAGGTATTGGCACAAATCTCAACTAATTAAATGTCAAATCTATGTTAAGTCTATATTTTGTAGAGATTATTAGGAGTTTGTTAAATACTCTTTATTGAAACAAAAGCATACTTGAGCTATTCCTTCGGTTTTTTTTGCACAAAAAATGGGCAATAAAAAACCCTCGCTCATAAAAGCGAGGGCCAAACTTATTTAGGACTAGAGATTATTTTCTAATCTCTGGGACGTCTTCTTCCTCTACTTCCACTACTCCCACTGCTTCCCCTACTAGGTCTTGAAGGCCTAGCTGTTGAGCCGCTACTTCTGCTAGGTCGACTTGGCCTAGTGGTTGAGCCACCTCTTCTCCGTGGACGATCTGGTCTTGTTGTCGGACGGTTAGGTCTTGGTCTATCCGGTCTTGTCGTTGGACGGTTAGGTCTTGGTCTATCCGGTCTCGTCGTTGGACGATTAGGTCTTGGACGATCAGGTCTTGTCGTTGGACGGTTAGGTCTTGGACGATCTGGTCTTGTGGTTGGACGGTTAGGTCTTGGACGATCTGGTCTTGTGGTTGGACGGTTAGGTCTCGGACGATCAGGCCTTGTTGTCGGACGGTTAGGTCTTGGACGATCTGGTCTTGTGGTTGGACGGTTAGGTCTCGGACGATCTGGTCTTGTGGTTGGACGGTTAGGTCTCGGACGATCTGGTCTTGTTGTTGGACGGTTAGGTCTCGGTCTATCCGGTCTCGTGGTTGGACGGTTTGGTCTTGGACGATCTGGTCTCGTCGTTGGACGGTTAGGTCTTGATTGACCCGGTCTTGTTGTTGGACGGTTCGGTCTTGATTGACCCGGTCTTGTTGTTGGACGGTTCGGTCTTCTTGGATGACGGTTAATTCTTGTTGGATCATGAGAGACACATCTATTGGCCCTGGATGACCAACGAGTGCCACCGCGACAAGTTCTATTCACAACAATAGGTCTTCTCACACAACTCGCTTGTCTATGATTCCAAACTTGTCCCCCACGGCATGTTCTGTTTACATGACGTCTTAAACAGCTATTCGTTCTTGGATCATAATATGTGTTACCACGACATCTATTCGCTCTAATGGTCACTTCACATCTTCTACCATTCCAAAACTCACCTCTGCGACAAGCATTGAAATTAGGAATACATCTTCCTCTATAAGAGTCGTAGTGAGTTCCAATGCCACAGGCCCTACTTCTATAAACTCTCACACATGAACGAGTGTTATAGTTATAGCGTTGCCCAATAGAACAGGTATAAGGAAGCCTAGTACATCTTCCATAAAAACTATCGTATTCATAATTTAGAGGACATCTTCTATGATTTAGTCTTACACAACGATTCAACCAAGTGTCATAATAGCTACCTACTCTACAACTTCTATGGCTTGGAAAATTAACACAGGTATTTCTATTATTATCGTAGAATGTTCCACTAGGACATTGAACACCACCAACTTGTACACAGTACCCTAGGTACTCATCGTAGTAGTAGCCAAGTGGACATTGATAAGTTCTTGTTTCAGGATAGGCTTCAAGGATGAACTGTTTATAGCTTCGTACATCTGAGTCCACCTCTTTGGCCATGATAACAAACTCATAACTTCCAGCTTCGTTAACTGATCCACTCAATTCAACTCCTGATAGACCTGGAGTTTCATAAACACCAGCAGGAAGTTCAGTGATCACAAGAGACTCTACTCTTTTTTGTGAGCTCACAAGAACTTGTTGCTTAAAAGAATTTCCAACTTTTACTGAATCTAAAAATCGATCCGTAGAAATTTTTGGGTACTCGATGTTTTCATTTTCTTCAGCATAAAGACAAAGTCTTTCAATGGTTTGATTTCCATTTAATTTTCTAGCATTAACTAAAAAACATAACTTTCCTAAGAAATCTGGATAACCAGAAATAAGAAAAGATGTGTCACTTACTTTTTCTAAATCCATTCCGTATGGAACGACTTGATCATTGGCGAACTCAACATCAACACTCTCAGTTGACGTGATTTCAACTTCTGCATAATTACCGTATACCAAAAACTTGTCTTCTTCCCGGATGTCTAATAAATCTGAAATCAGATCATCATCCACTTGAGCCATTGTAGTTGCAGGTATAGAGAAAATTACACAGAGCAATAGTAAAAAATTCTTCCTAACTCTCTGCACGATAGTTCCCCCTTCAATTAATTCATTATGAATTAAACAATTAGTCTTAGTTTTATCTAACGCAATTTTCGTGCCTAAATTTTGGAGACATTATGGAACTTTTTATGCACGAGCGATGAGTCAATTGGTCAAGGTGCACCTTGCATTGCAGAAGATTAAAGAAATTTAAGTATCATTATGACTGTACTTGAAATTAGATGCTATATGTCAGAGCAAGGTTCAAACCAGCTTCTTCTTTCATGATTTCGACATCATTATTAATGACATCAATTTGTCTGATTCTAAACCCCGCTGAAGAACTCCACTTTTGAGAGAACTGATAATTCCAGTTAAGTAGAAAGCTAAATCCTGAAATGCGTGAATCTTTAGTGAACTCATCTAGAGTCGCAAAGTTTTTATCTTCTGCTTTATGATAAGCAAGAAAAAGGTAATAAGCTGATTTTTCTTTTTGATAGGCCAAGTACTCTAATCTTAAATTAAAGTAATCAAGTTCATTGTTCTCGATTCTTCCCTCACCTTCATCACCAAAAAACTCAGGCACGATCACCACTTCATTTCTCTTTTCAAATTCTAATTGAACCCAAAGCTTTGGGGTTAATTTTCTTTTAACTCCAAGAGCAAATAAACTATCCCCATTATCATCGTGATCTTTTCTAAACTCTTCTTTAAATTGGTAATCTTGTTTCCCCAACTTAAAACTTGTACTCCAGTTCTCACTCCAATAATGCTGCCAATGAAATACCAGCCAATTGGCGTTCTCACTTTCAACTTCAGTATCTAGATCAAAATCATCGGCAACAATGTGCATTTTTTCACCGTAAGGCATGAATGCAAGTGAAAATGATTGAGCTTTTGGTCCCCAAGAATGGTTTTTCTCTTGTGGCTTTTTGGTTGAGTTTTTATTGATTTTTTCAACAGGCGTGACTTGCGCTTTGATACTTTGATTTAATTCTTGCAATTTCTCACTCGCAGCTTTTCGATCTGGCTCTTCCGCTCGTTCATCAACAACAAAGCCTTTTACCTCATCAACTTTTAACCCTTTAGGGGGAATATAATCAGCTGATGATGTATTAATCGATCCAATTTCAGTAGCAGTATAAGTCGCAGTACTCTCATCAAATTTTGCCGTAGCAAGAGGCTCAACATAAAGACCTGTATTGAAATCAACATAGCCACCTGCTTTTGGCTTTATTTTTATTTTTTTATCATTGTATTTTGCATTAGCTGCATCTTTATCTTCGCTTGCACTCATAACATCAGTGGCCGTAAGCTTTGAGTCCATGGTTTTTGCCAGAGCATTGTATTGCTCAGGAGCGATACGAACCGGCTCATAAGGCTTTTCTATACTTTCCGCCACCCCTGAATACTCTCCTGCTTTAACCTCAACCACTTCCGTTGAGTTTGTTTCAAAAACTTCCGCAAGCTCATCGAGTTTTTCGTCATTGATGTTGTTATTCACTTTTTTGGTCATGGCCACTTCGCCCTCTACTGTGACGAGACTGGTTCTCTTGTTAGCGTGATTATAACTGGTTTGAAATTTAGTTCCTCTCACCCCCATGATGGCGGATCTGGTGCGGATAATGAGCTTCGTTTTTTTCTTATTCGTTTTTTTGACTTCAGAGTTTATGGCGCCGGTTAAAAGTTTAATCACACTCGCTTTTTGTGTGGGCATTTTATTTATGGCCACCATACTATTGGGACCAATATTCATAAGTGAGCCATCGTTAAATCGAATTTTTACAAAACTTTTATCCTTCGTGACAACAGAAGTGTCTTGGATGAGCCAGTCACCTTTTTTTACTTTTTGAGCTTTATGACTTCTCGGTTCGAGTTTTGTCACATCACCACTCAGGACCAGAACCTGTGCTTTTACATCAGCGTAAACATAATGAGATGTGAAAAGAAAAAAGAGACAGACTAAATATTTCATTTCTCTGAAGGTTTTCTCACAGTAATCAAAGATAAGTTTTCTAGCTCATTTTTTTGAAGAAGGTCTAAGATAGAAACAAGCCTCTCATATTTTACGGAGCCATCCACTCTAAGGTTGATAAGTGTCTTTTTCGCAAGAGGTGTCACTTTCTCTGTTAAGTTTTCAAGGGTGACTTCCTCGCCTTCGTAGGCAACACTGTCGTCAGATAACTCAATGGTAACCACTTGCTTTTGAGTCTTTTGAGATTTTCCTTGTTCTGCTTTAGGTAAATTGAGCAAGAGAGCTAGTTCTTCTTTTTTAAAAACAGAAGACACCATAAAAAAGATGAGAAGGAGAAATACAACATCGATCAGTGGAGTAAGCTCAGGTGTTAAATGTTCTCTTCTAGATTTTCTGGCCATTACGATGCTTTATTAAAAACTTCTTTTACAAGTTCTTTCTCTAGTTGAATTTCATAATCATCTAAGGCACTGACTAAATAGTTATAACCTACAAAATGAGGGATCGCCACAATAAGCCCAGCAACAGTTGTCAAAAGCGCCATTGAAATGCCACCTGCAAAAAGTGAAGGATTACTCAGCCCAACGTCAGAGATAACTTTAAAAGCGGATAAAATACCCACGACCGTCCCTAACAACCCAAGAAGCGGAGCGATGCTTGCGATAATTTTGATCGTATTTAATCCTGATTCTAAAGAATGGACACTGAGTTGAACTTCATCCTTTAAGATATTCATGGCTACGGCCGGATCTTTTTGACTAATTATATCTGCCACCTTCTCTTTTAACAGAGAAAGATTACCTTTGAAATTTTTACGAGCATCAACAACCATAAAAGTTTTCCAAAACAATAATGCAAAACCAATAATATTTAATATAAGGAGAACGTACATAATGGGTCCACCTTGTTGAATATAATCAAACAGTCTCATAGCTAAATCCTTTTTTTATCTTTCTAAATGATAATAGAGATCAGCGCCGATGACAATTTAAGCTCACCTGACTAAATAGCTTTTTTCTTTTGATAATATTCGTAGAGTTTTTTTGATAAATAAAATAAGACCACAAGAGCGATGATGACTAAGAGTATCATTTTAAACTTTTTGATTTGGGCCAGAATAACATCTCCGTAGTAAGCAACGAGAATAACTTGGGTGGGAACAGAGATAAGAGCAGCGATACCATCCACAGTTAGAAACTTCCAAATAGGAATCCCCATCAAGCCACAACTGAGATGACCTGGAAATCGTATCCCTGGAGTGAAGCGAAAAAGTCCACAGGCCCAAAAGCTATACTTTTGAAACAGTTTGTTGATTTTATTAAATCGAGTTTGACCAATTCGTTTGTTAAAAAAGTTTGTTCGTATGAGTTTTCTCCCAAAGACCCGACCCAAAGTATAAATGAGTAAGTCACTCGCTATCACGGCTAAAAAGCAAACAATGGATAAAAAAGTTAAATTCACACCTACAGCATCTGGAGATGGAGGGGGATAAAGTTGAGGGTTTCTGGCCATATAAGCCACGAGACCAGCACTGACAAGAGTCATTTCTTCAGGGATAGGAAGGCCAAACGAGCTGGCAGTCATAAAAAGAATAATAAATGAATAGACCAGCATGGGCTGGTAAGCGTACTCTGCAAAAAAGGCAACGATGTCAAATTCTAGCATATTTATTCATTCATTCTTAAGACAATTTAATATATCAAAGGAGTGAGTTGTTTTATAGCAAAAAAATGTCAAATAAATGTAAAGCTAACTTTTGCTCACTAGCTGACTATTTAGTTCAACAACTCTAAGACTGTTTTCCGGTAATGTTGTTTGAAGGCGATCAAGACCACTCCCAATGAAACAATCAATAAGCCCATATTAAAGGCAATGAGAAATTCATAATTCACAACAAAAAGTCCATCAAGCAGAAAATAGGAAACACCCAGAGCAAGAAGAAAACCAATACTGGTTCCTAAAAATAAAGCCGTGAGAACTAAAATGACATATTCACTGAGAAGTGTTTTAAAAATTTCATTTTTTTGCATGCCGACGATTTTTTGGAGAGCAAAATCATTTTTCTTTTTATGCATTTGGCTTTGAAGGATCGAATACAAAACAAAAGTTCCTACACTGATGCAGCAAAGTGACATAACTCCAATGGCCATGGCCATGGCCGCAAACAAAGTCATCATTTTCTCTATAATCTCAGACACATTTATCATGGATATATTTGGGAATTTTTCTACAATCAGATCTTGAATTTCAAGTTGTCTTTGAAAGTCTACTTTTGAAACAGCACTTAAATAAGTTTTCGGAGCATCATCTAAAACACCAGGTTGAAATGTGATAAAAAAGTTAGGGAGAAAACTTGTCCATTTCACGCTTCTCAAGTTAACAACTTCACCGGTAATCTCCACCCCTAGCACCTCGTAGGTTAAGGTGTCCCCAATATCAACCCCTAATCTTTTTGCATATCTTTTTTCGAGACTTATCTCTGCCGGCCCTTCACCTGAATAAACTCCAGAAAACTCAACTCCTTCGCTGAGTTTCTCGGAAGGGTTAAGCCCCTTGGCATAACTCAAATTGACTCCTCTATTATTAAAGCGGCGTCTTCTCTCTTCCTCATTGGTAGTGAAGCCTTCTTCTTCGAGTTGTCTTTTAACAACTTCTCCGTTTTTCTTGCGCAGCCTGGCCCTAATCATAGGCACCGGATCATTGAGAGGAATGTTTTCAGACTTTGCATATGCAATCAGTTCGTCATATTGCTCTTGTTGAATATCAAAAAGAAAAAGTGAAGGCTTAGGGGAACCATCACCAATCAACTCACTTTTTAAACTTTTATCTAATTGACCAATGACACTTAAAAGAGAAACACCAATGGCAAGACACAGAACTGTCAGGAGGGTGGAAAGTTTATTTCTGGAAACCAACCTTAGTCCATAGGCCACATATAAATTAAATGGCTTATTGATATCTAAGTTTTTTAGGTAATTGGATATGGCATTCAGCGCGAAAGGTAGAACTAAAAGTACGATCAAGAAAATAATAACCATTCCACCTATAAATATGGAGCCAATAAAGATAGAATTCGATTGCCATATAGATAGCCCCCAAATAAATAAAAGAGCTGGAAGATAAAACAAAGCATCTTTTGCTCTAAAACTTTGAGTCATGTGGGTGTTAATAAGCTCAATGGTGGTGCCTTTAAAAACTCTTCTAATCAACGGAGTACAAATAAGCAAATTTATAATAACCCCAATACCAAGCATAGTGAGAACCATCTGAATATCGATAGACATTGTAATAGGAAAACTCATCCATTGTTCAAGGTAATGAAAAGCTAAAGGTAATAAACTATAGGCAAACCCCATCGCCAATAAAGTAGCTAAGAAGCCAAAAAATGAAATGACTAAAACAAAGGAGAGGGTTTGGTCTCTCTTCCCGACTCCAAGGGCTTTTAATATTCCCATTTGTTTAAGCCTATCAAAAAGATAACTTTGGAAAAGATAGGAAGCCCCCACACATGAGATAAGTAGGGCCACAATACCGATCAGTCCTAAATAATTAGATAGATTTCCAATGACTCTTCCAATTTGCTCAGAAGAGTTTTCAGGAGTTTTTACCCTAAGCGCTGGATCAGTCACTCGTTGATAAATCTCATTTTTGACATCATCTGCTTTATATTTTTTATCTATATTAAAATAATAAGAATAATAAGCGATTGAGCCAAAGCTTAAGAGTTCAGTTTTTGTAAGATACTTATCACCGATATAAACCTTGGGAGCCAGTCCCAGCCCTCTCAAAGAGGAAGTGGTATCACTTTGAATAGTATCAAACACTTTAAAATTGACTTCCCCAATAGTGAGCTGATCTCCGACACCTATTTTAAATTGATGAGCGACTTCAGGGCTAATAATAACCCATGGCTTATTTTGCAGTTTTGTAATCAGTTCAGAATCTAGAACTCCGTAGTTCTCAAGCTGAACCGAACCAATGAGAGGATATTTTTTTTGGACCGCTTTTATAAAGGTAAGACGAGAGATGGACTTATTCTTTTTCTGGGTTTTCGTCATTGAGTAAACTTCGCGCAACTGAGTTGAGTCAGTGCTCACAGTTTCCATATAGGCGAATAGCTTTTGCTTTTCTTCCTGGGATAAATCTCTTCGACCTGAAAGAGCAATATCTGAACTCAGTAGAGTCTTGGCCCTCATCTCTAAGGCATTGGTTACATTTGATTTAAATAAATAAATGAAAGTAAAGCCCATCAGTCCAATACAAAGATTGGCAGTAAAAAACATCCAGTAACGACCATTATTTTTTATTTCTCGTCTGGCGAGTTTAGCAGCTATCATTGTTGAAAAATCATATGGTTTTTAATTTCATAAGTGACATCGCATTTTTTTGCCAACTCAAAGTCATGGGTGACAAGGATCATAGTCTGTCCTAACTCTTTGGCGGTATCAAAAAGAATACGCATAACATTTTCACCTGTCTCAGGATCAAGACTTCCACTCGGTTCATCAGCGAGTAGGATCGTGGGCCTGCACACAAAAGCCCGCGCGATGGCCACTCTCTGGCTCTCCCCTCCACTGAGTTGAGAGGGGAAATGTCCCATCCGCTCACTTAGTCCTACTAAATCTAGCGCTTGTTCTGCTTTTTTTCTCACATCCGGAATATTTAAAACTTCTAGGGGAAGCATCACATTTTCCAAGGCCGTAAAATTAGAAATTAAGTGAAAGTTTTGAAAAACAATTCCAATATTACGAGCTCTAAATTTTGTGAGTTCGTTTTCACCGAGGTGAGAAATCTTTGTGTCTTTCAGATAAATATCTCCACTGGTAGGACGATCGAGCCCGGCTAAAAGAGATAAAAAAGTTGATTTTCCACTTCCTGATTTTCCTACCACTGCAGCTGTTCCTTGCAGGTCTAGATTAAAATCTAAATTCTCCAGAACATGTATTGTTTTACTTCCTTGTTCGAAAGTTTTAGTCACATTATTAAATCTAATCATAAATTCTTCTTTATATAAGGGTAGACAGTTTGAGCAATAAGCTCATGGCCTTTTTGATTGGGATGAATACCATCCTGAATATTATATTCTTTTCGTCCGGCTGTTTTCTCTATTAAAAGAGGCACCAGGGGAAGATCATATTTTTTTGCCAGTGCTGGAAAAATCTTTTTAAAGTCTGCGGTGTACTCTTTACCATAATTGGGTGGCATTTTCATCCCAGCGAGAATAACCTTAATCTTTTTCTCTTGGGCCATCTCAATAATCTTGGCCAAGTTCTTTTGAGTTTCACTGACCTTCAGCCCTCTTAGCCCATCATTAGCGCCTAAGGCTAAAAAAACATGAGTCGGCTTTGATTTTAGAAACCACTTGAGACGACTTAAACCGGAAGCAGAAGTTGAGCCAGACACTCCACCATTAATCACTTCTACAGAGACACCTTCTTTTTTAAGTTTTTGTTCAACTAATTGTGGGTAAGAATATTTTTGCTCAATCCCATAGCCCTCAGTAAGTGAATCCCCTATAAAGACAATTTTATGAGCTCCAAATGCCACTGAATTGAGGCATAAAAGAATAAACAAGGGGAAAAAAGCTAATTTTATCATTTTGAGAACTCCTCTGGCTTTGCTAAAATATATTAGTAAAGAAATTAGTGAATTAAAAGGAACATAAATTATGCAAGCCGTCTTCAAGCCTATTGCTATCATTCTCGTAGGTGCTGCTATTTTAGGGGCTCTAGGATTTGCACTTGCGATTCCTCTAGGACTCGTTTTATAGCTCCAAAAAAGCAATTAAAAATTCTCTTATGGAATCTGCAGGATCTTTTTATATTCTTAGATAAGTATCAAGATGAAGATCTGTCGGGTCTTGCTGAAGGTAAATGGCAACAGCTTACGGCCAGCTTTAAGGCCAATAAAAGTTTAGACAAAACCCGTGCAATTGCCGAAGTCATCAAATCCGTCTCACCTGATATTTGCTTATTCACTGAAGTGGGTGGTCAAGAGAGTTTGAAAAATTTAAACAAACATTTTTTAGACGCCAAATATTCGGTTTATTGTGAAGCTTCAAACTCTGACCGAGGGATTGATCTTGGCATCTTAGTTCCTCAACATCTAGAACACCCCTACACTCTTTATCTCCATCGACACTCGGTATTTGCCAGAGGTGTCTACCAACTTGATATGGATATCGATCAGCAGCGCTATACCTTTTTATTGACCCATCTAAAAAGCAAACTCTCCAAGGGAGATGACTTTGAAGGGAGAGCTCAAAGAGCGGAAGAAGTGCAGCAACTCAATCAAATTTTTCAAGATTGTTCTCAAAATGAGAAGAACCCTGTCTTTATTTGTGGTGATCTCAACGCCACTTATGGCCCGGATAATCATGAACCCGAATTAGAAATTCTTGCCAATAAAAGTGGGCTAATTGATGCCTTTGAAGTTTTAAAAAAGCCTATCTTTGATCGTGCCACATACCTGTATTATAATACTGCAGGTGAAGTACACTTGATGCAACTTGATTACTTTTTAGTGAGCTCAAGGTGGGGTCATCTCATAGATCAAAGCAGCTCTGTACTGGACTTTCATGGGGGAACACGTCAAACACTGCCTGCAGACTTTGGCCAAAAGTTATTGCAACCAAGTGATCACTACCCTTTATGTATAGTACTGAATATTTAAAACTTATATAAATATATAAAAGGAAAATGTATGAAACACCTCTTGCTCTTAAGCTTTATCACTCTGTTCTCCACTCTATCATTGGCCAGTGACCTTAATATTTTGGTGCCATTGAGCCCTGCTGGTTCTTTTCAAATTGAAGCAGATAAAATAAGAGGAAAAGTAAAAAAAGTGGGTGGCGATGCTTACACCGCTTCCAAGATTTTCGTCAAAGTAGATGATTTAAAAACCGGGATGGATCTAAGAGACGAGCATATGAAAGCAGAAAATCGACTCAATGAAAAAAAATACCCTAGAATCGAAGTCACGAATATTAAGGCCAAAGGCGGTAAAGGTATCGGCGTGATTCATATCAAAGGTAAAAAAGAAAAAATTAATTTTGTCTATAAAGCTAATTCTAAGGATTTTACTGCCAAATTTAAGCTAGATGTCACAAAATTCCCCCTTAAGGACTTGAAATATTTAGGAGTTGGAGTTAAAGGTGTGGTGGCAGTTACGGCAGTCATTCCTATCAAAAATTGAAACTTGTCGTCGTACAATTAATTGTTATAATAAGCCCACGTTAAAACGAAGGAGTTCATACGTGTCTGAGAAAAAAGGCGAAAATTTTAAAATTAATATTGGTGAAGGCTTCCCTGTTGAGAAAGCACTGAGAAAATTCAAAAGAATGTGTGATGCTTACGGGATTGTGAAAAACTATCGTGCGAGAGAAGCTTATGATAAGCCTTCTATTAGAGCGAAAGAGAAGCGTGAAGCAGCCGAGAAAAGACGTAGAAAAACAATGAGTAAAACCAGAAGAGTAAGACAAAAAATCTAATTTTAGTTTTCTTACATTTCCTCTCATCGTCCTGAAATATTTACATCACATCTTATAAATCCGTCTCCTCCCTTCTATAACAGTTGAAATTCAACGAGAAGGGAGAGCATGAAGAACACCGCCAGACGCAACGCGTCAGTACTTTTATTATTACTCATATCATTCAGTGGATTTACAGCTGAGCTTAGTTGTAGAAAGCTGGTCGTCGTGGCCCATAAAAGTGTGGGGGAAGAAATTGAGGAAAACTCATTTTCAAGCGAGCGCTTCGAAAGTTTCCGTATGACTGCCGCAGAATTTAATGCTCTTGACCTAGAAGCCCAAGAAAAAATCTATATGAAAGTTAAACCCATGGAAGCGATGGTGGCGGAAACCATAAATATGCTTAATCGCTATATCTCAAGGTATGTGGGTTCACCTTATGAATTACAACTTACTGATGAACTAGAATTTTGGAGACTCGTGAGAGGGAAACTAAGAGAGTGTAAAGTATAAAAAAAGGGCCAAGAATTTGGCCCTTTGTTTTTTTAAGAAATTTATTTCTTATTAAAGTTCAAGTTGTTGATCTCTTCTATGCATTCTATAAAGCTCACGATCAATAACTTTCTTCTGTGATCTTGTTGGAGCTTCTAAGTTAAAATCAAGTTCATCGCTTGCCATTTGTTTTTCAACCATACGACTGGAATGATCTTCTAAGACATTAGATTTAACAAGATTTCCAAGTGCTCCTGAGACATCTGCCACGAGTGCAAAACCATTTTGTCCAGGACTACTAGATGTAAAAATACCTGCTGCACCTACAATCCCATTGGTATTAAAGACTGGCATAAGTGAGGTTTTTCCTACTTTTGCACCTAGGGCATCGAATGAACTTATAGGTACGGAAAGTCCAATCGCCGCGCTATCTTGGGTAAGAGAAATATATACTTGAGCTCCCTTTCCTATGGGGACTGCGATGACAGGTCTATCACCAATAAGAGGAACTTTTGATCCATTAGGAAGTGCGACTGAGCTTAGATCTAAGTTAGCCGTTTCCGAAACGTTCACATCAACACTCAATTGATTTTTCCCCTCAAGAGTTGTCATTAATGAGAGTTGACCAATTTCTTTTCCCGACTTAGGCAAAATAATAGGAAAGCTTGCATTGGGAAGAGAGAGGTTCCCGATGCTTAAATCAGCATCTAAGCCGACATAAATATCCCCATCAATTTGGTCAGTGCTGATCGAAACATTGTCGACCATTGGTTGTGAGCCCCCACATGAGACTAGGGCCAGAGTTAAGACACCAAGAACCAGCGCCTTAGGCAGTTTTGAAATAATGTACATAATGATCCTTAAAACAAAGCGAATGCTTTTTTGGATAGTTCTTGCTAGCTTACCACTTGATCTTTTCCACGTACGTTCAGCCACTAGCGAAGAAGTAAATTTTAATAAATGTTATGATTAACAATTCGGTTGTGCGTAGCATTATATTAGCAAAATTTGCCTACCAACACAATTGCTTTATGATATTTATGGTAAAAACTTAAATATTTTAAAGAATTACCTATGAAAAAACTTACTTATTTTTTTGACCTTCTCTCCCCGTTTTCCTTTTTTGCATGGATAAATCACTCTCGTCTAAAAGATGTCGAGCTCGATTACAAGCCCGTCTTGATGGGATCACTTTTTTCTTATTTTGACTTTAAAGGCCCAGGTGAAATAAAAGTAAAACGAAACTATGAGCTAAAAAAAGCATTTCGCTATGCTTTTAAAAACCAAATCGATTTCAAACCCCCCCGTGTTTTTCCCTTTAACCCCCTGGCCATTGACCGTTGTGCTACACTAAGTGCTGCAGGTGTGCACCAAAAACAAGTCATCGATCTACTGTTTAAAAAAATATGGCAAGAATCTATGGTACTTGATGACCCTGAGAAAATAAAACAGGTACTCTCAGAAGCTCAACTTCCCCCAGAAATCTTTGAAAAGGCTTTTGCGAGAGAGGCCAAACAAGAGTTGAAGCAAAATATCAAGTTGGCCCAAGAACATAATATCTTTGGGGTCCCCACATTTTTAGTGGGAGAAGAGTATTTCTGGGGTAATGATAGTCTTGAAGATCTAGAAAACTACTTACAAGGCCGTGACAATTTTAATAGGGATTACTATAATGAGTTAATTTCCGAATCTTAGTGGGAGAAAAAAAGAGACCTTCCATGGTCAGACGCTTCATCCATAAAGTTTTTGGTAGGACTAAATTATTCTAAATATTTTCGGCTTTGCAAAGCAGTGTAAGAAATTAAAAGAAGTGTGAAATCAATGAACAGTAAAATAATAAAACAATTAACTAAGCATTTAACAGAAATCATCTCTGAGACCAATGGGATCACTTTAAAGGAAACTTTGCAATTAGCTTGCACTGCAGAATTTGCCAAAGATAATCCGTTGGTGTCAAAGACATTTCAAGAGTTCAAAAGACTTATTGCAGGGTATCATGAAAGCGAAGTTGATATTCACACCCTATTGCAACATCCGGTCTCAGATGCTTTTAAAAACTTTTTTAAAAAATTCCCCCTTCCCTATTGTGAAGAACATATTCACCTTACAGGCTCTCTGACCGCTGACTTCGTTTACCCCAGATTAAAAGAACTCCTGAACGGACCCAATGGTGAAATCTATTGGAGAAAAATTAGAGAGACCTATGGGGAAAATGTTCAGATCAATGACGTAGAAGATGTTGAAGACCTTCTCGTTTTAAAAGAAGATGAAAAATTTGATCGCTACCTTGAAATTCTCTTGCTGCCAAAACTTATACTCACGGACAGAGAAGCTCACAAAGCAGCTGCCTTTCATATGGCGAGTGAGCTTTATCATTCATATAACGTGGGTTTTGTAAGATTGAAATTCACTTTCTCACGGGCCACAAACTCAGAATCTGAAACGATTCCTGGTATTGAAAGACTCTCGGAAGAAGATGTCGTGATGGGTTTATATGATGGCTTTATGGAATTTAAAAACAAAGTTCCAGCTTTTAATTTTTGTCTCTCCCCTTGTTTTAGAAAAGAAGCAGACTTTTTTGATGGTAAAAATTTTAGCTCTAAAAAAGATCATTTTGACCATCAGATAGAACAAATACTTACCATCTTAGACACCAACCCGGAGTTGGGTCCTTACTTAACTGACGTTGATACAGTTGGAAATGAGCGTGACCTCTATCGTAAAGGTCACTTCCAAGATATGCGTATGGGTTTTAGAAAACTCCACTATAAGGGGTTCTCTATTCGCTCTCACCATGGTGAAACTTGGTACTCTCTTAAAAAAGGAGTTCAAGCGGTGGATAATGCGATGAATATTTGGCATATCGACACTCTTGAACATGGTCTTAGTTTAGGGATAAACCCTAACTTTTATTATCACTCACTCTTTCAGAGATGCTTGGAGCTTAACGAAGCACAGACTCCCATTATTGAGCGCTCAAGTGAATGGTACGAGTTAGAAGAAATGGATTGGCGAGAGCATATCATGGTTCGTGAGAAACTCTACCGAGGAGATCCTCTGACAACCAAAGAAAAAACAATTTTTGTGAAAACAAAATTCCATACCGCAAGAGAAGTGGAGCATTACCAACACGATGTTCTCAATAGAATGCTCACTAAAGGTGTGTCTCTCATTGCCCTGCCTTCATCTAATAAAAGGCTGACTGGCTCTTTTAAAGACTACAAAGATCATCCTTTTTCATGGTGGGAGAAAAAAGGCGTCTCTCTCGGAATTGGAACGGATAACTATATCACCTTAGGGACGAATTACTTACAAGAGTTGCTGATTCTACTCTACACTGATGCTGATAATCTCAAGATTACAAAATTGTTGATGGTGGCCACCAAAGAAAAACGAAGACCATATCTCTCTCAACTTCTTTGGCAAATGAGACAAAAGTAATCACTCTAAAAAGTATTTTTTTTCTTCTGGGAGAGGGAGTCTACAGGTTTCTTGTTGTCCAAAAAAACGATATCTATTTTTTGCAATAAAAAAATAAACTCGGTCACGGATAAACTTTGGAACAAAAAGAAAAAATCTTAAAAGACTCCATGGAAATTTGAGTTGGCCCGCTATCCTTAGCGCCGCTTCAGATGCAATATAGCTCTTTCCACGATCATAATAAATCAGGCTTCCAAAAAAGGTTCTGTATCTCACATCTAAAAGCTCTTTAGCTGTTTGCCCTTGGAGTGGAGCGATATACAGGTTTTTCTTTTTATTGCGTTTGATAATAAAATCAACAGAGGCATTGCATAGATTGCAAACCCCATCAAAAAAGACAATTTGAAGTTCACTACTTTTTTTCAATGGGCTTTCTTCTTTTAGGATAAAGGGTCGTACAGATAGGACAGACAATTCCCTTGCAACCTCTGGCAGTACAGTACTCTCTGCCATAAAAAATAATTTGCAAATGAAGCTTATTCCAAGTCTCTTCGGGAAAAAGTCTTTTGAGATCTTTTTCCGTTTGCTCTACGTTTTTACCACTGGTGAGCTTCCAATTCTGGGCCAAGCGATGAATATGAGTATCAACAGGAAACGCTGGCACATCAAAAGCCTGACTCATCACCACGGAAGCTGTTTTATGTCCCACGCCGGGCAAGGCTTCAAGATCTTCAAAACTTGCGGGAACAACTCCTCCATGCTGTTTGATAAGAATATCGGAGAGCTCCCAAATCGCCTTTGACTTGCGGGGACTAAGGCCACAAGGACGAATAATGGCCTTAATCTCCTCCACACTTAACTTCACCATTTTTTGGGGAGTGTCTGCTTTTTTAAATAAATGCGGAGTGACTTGATTGACTCTCTCATCGGTACATTGGGCCGATAAAAGAACGGCAATCAGCAGAGTATAGGGATCTTTATGATCCAGTGGAATGGGGGTCTCCGGATAGAGCTCCTCTAGTTTATGAAGCACATATTCAGCTCTTCTTTTTTTTGAAGTGGTATAATCAATCATGAACCAACCTCTCATATAAACGATCTATATCAGTAAGCATATCCTCACTTGAGAGAATAATCTTATCAATTTGATCTTCAATTTTTTTGGATTTAAGAATTTTTGTTTTAAACTGTTGAATCATAATTTCTTTTAACCACACTTTAATTTTTTTGTGTCTAAAATCAATTTGAAAATATTTTGAGTAATACTCTTGGATCGTTTCTTCGATAGCCTCAAACCCGGTTTTTTCAAGGCTAGAGCAAAGTAAAACTTTGGGAGGCCATGAACTTTTTGCTTTAAGGACACTAAGAGCATTCTCATAGTCATGTTTAGCAATCTTGGCCTGGGGTAAATTGTCTCCATCAGCTTTGTTAACGATCACTAAATCACTGACTTCTAAAATACCTCTTTTAATTCCTTGTAGTTCATCCCCACTGCCAGGTTGCATAAGGAGAATAAAAAAGTCACATATATTTGAGAGAGCTATTTCAGATTGTCCCACTCCTACTGATTCTATAAAGATACGATCAAAACCAAAAGCATCACAAAGCAACATCACCTCAAACGTTTTCGCCGCCACTCCTCCGAGAGAGTCTCCATTGGAGCTTGGTCTAATAAAGGCATCAGCATGGGCACTTAATTTTTGCATTCTTGTTTTATCACCCAAAATTGATCCACCGGTGAGCTGAGAAGTGGGGTCAATAGCAAGCACGGCAAGGGTGTGACCCTGTTCAATAGACTTCATCCCAAAATGCTCGATAAAAGTGGACTTACCCACCCCAGGGGTTCCTGAGATTCCAATTCTTTGGGCGTTCCCAGTCAAAGGAAGGATTTCTCGAATCAATTCTCTGGCCAGGAGTTGATGCTCTTTAAGAGAAGATTCAATTAAGGTTATGGCCTTGGCCAGAATGGCCCTGTTCTGCTTTTTTATACCATCAACGTATTGTTCTAAACTAAGAGTTGATTTCATTTTGTTTTAAAAGCTGGTCAATAAGTTTTTCTGCGGCTTCAGGTATAACGGTTCCTGGTCCGAAGACTGCGGCCACTCCCATATCTTTAAGTTTTTGGTAATCATCAGGAGGAATAACTCCTCCTACCACGATCATAATATCTTCGCGCTCAAACTTAGCCAGTTCAGCTTGAAGCTGAGGCACGAGAGTCAAATGTCCCGCAGCTAAAGAGGAAACCCCAATGATATGGGCATCATTTTCTACCGCTTGCTTAGCACTCTCAGCTGGGGTTTGGAAGAGAGGTCCTATATCAACGTCAAAACCAATATCAGCAAAGGCAGTGGCAATAACTTTCTGTCCTCTATCGTGTCCATCTTGACCCATTTTGGCCAATAGAATTCTAGGTCTTCGACCTAAAACGATTTCAAATTGTTTGATTTTTTTCTCTATTGTTTTCATTTTCTCACTTTCACCTAAACTTTTTTGATACACCCCACTGATCGTTTTAATTTCAGCTTGATGCCGGCCGTAGACAACTTCCAGAGCACTGGAGATCTCCCCCACAGTGGCCATGGCGCGAGCGGCTTGGACAGACAGATCAAGAAGATTTCCTTGATTGGTCTTAGCCGCTTCACTGAGTGCATCCAGGGCTTTTTTTACTTCTTGCTCATCTCGGAGTTTCTTTAATTGTGAAAGTCTTTCAATTTGGCCAGCTCGAACAGCTTTGTTATCCACACTCAGAACAGGAATATCTTCTTTCTCATGTAAGGGATATTTATTCACACCAATAATGATTTTATTTTTACTATCAATATTAGCTTGTGTCTTAGCGCTGGCCTGCTCTATTCTCATTTTAGGAATACCAGCTTCTATCGCTTTGGCCATCCCTCCATATTCGTTAATTTCAGCAATATGTTCTTTTGCTTTTTTTATTAATTCATCAGTGAGCTTCTCCACATAATAGCTTCCGGCCCAAGGGTCGATATATTTTGTGGTATCGGTTTCGTGTTGAATATAGAGCTGAGTATTACGAGCAATCCTCGCACTAAATGCTGTGGGAAGTGCAAGAGCTTCGTCCAAAGAATTAGTATGAAGAGATTGGGTGTGCCCATGGGTGGCGGCCATGGCCTCAATACAAGTTCTCGTTACATTATTATAAACATCTTGGGCCGTTAACGACCAACCTGAGGTTTGACTATGGGTGCGAAGGCTCAAGGACTTTGGATTTTTGGGTTGAAAAGCTGACACATACTCAGACCAGAGCACTCTCGCTGCTCTCATCTTCGCTACTTCCATAAAGTAATCCATGCCGATCGCCCAAAAAAAGGAAAGCCTGGGAGCAAATTTATCAATATCAATCCCGGAAGCAAGACCTGCTTTAATATACTCAATTCCATCAGCGATAGTATAAGCGAGCTCCAGATCGGCGGTCGCTCCAGCTTCTTGCATATGATAGCCTGAAATAGAGATAGAGTTAAACTTTGGCATTTTTTCTGAAGTATAAGCAAAAATATCCGAGATAATTTTCATACTGGCAGCCGGTGGATAAATATAGGTATTTCGCACCATAAACTCTTTAAGAATATCATTTTGAATAGTTCCACTCAGTTTGTCCTGAGGAACACCTTGCTCTTCCGCAGCCACAATATAAAGAGCGAGTATGGGAAGAACGGCACCATTCATCGTCATAGAAACTGAAATTTCATCGAGAGGAATTTGATCAAAAAGAATTCTCATATCAAGAATGGAATCAATGGCCACCCCTGCCATTCCCACGTCTCCTTCAACTCGAGGATGGTCGGAGTCATAACCACGATGGGTCGCTAAATCAAAAGCCACCGAGAGACCTTTTTGACCTTTACTTAAATTTTCTCGATAGAACTGATTTGACTCATGGGCGGTAGAAAAACCAGCATATTGTCTAATGGTCCAAGGTCTTGATCGGTACATGGTTGGATAGGGCCCTCCTAGAAAAGGAGGCACTCCTGCAAGCTTACCGAGATGTGCGATTCCCTGACAGTCTTCTAAGCTGTATTGTGACTTAACTTTAATTCCTTCAGGGGTCTCTACTGTCTTTATATCATTTGTTTTTGGTTTCTGATAATCGAGACTAAAACTTTCTAATATTTCGTTATAGTTTTTCATTTCACACCAATCCCTTGACTAAAGTCATTCAAAAGCTTGAAAACATTTTGTCCTTGATAAATATTGGTCATCTTGTCTTTGACAAAGTTTTTTCCCGCGATAAAACATGGAATATTTATTTGCTCATCATACAAATCAAAAACTTTATCAAACTCACTATCTTGAGCACAAAAGATCACCCCTAAGTAATCGTTTTGATCCCAAGAGAGGTTTTCATTCAAGGGCAGAACTTCAATTTCTAGTCCAAGTGACTCAAAATAGTTTTGGCAAAAAGTGATTCGAGCATTGATTTTTTTCAAATCCCCGTAATGGAGAAGTAAAACTTTTTTTCCAGCGAGATGGTTCTCTTCTAACTTCAGGCGAAGCAATTCAAAATCTTCACTGTCTCTTCTAAAGGGAAATAGTGAATTCGCTCCTCTGCGCTTTTGTAGCATTTTTGAAGTGAATTTAGGAGACACTCTTTCTGCATTTTGAGCGTAATTATTGATGCCGCAAACTGTTTTCTTTCTAAAAGATAATTGCTCTTCTCTCAGTTTATTTTTTTCTGCAACTTGGTCGCTGAGTTTTTCGAACACATAGAGTAAACTTTTTTGTTGGGCATGGGCTTTTAATTCTTCCAGAGTTTGCTGAGTAATTTTATCAGTCAGATCAGCTATGACAAATGAACCTTTGGCGCTATCTTTGACTCGAGTCAGACCAGATTCTTGAACCAAAACATGAAAAGTATTACGAGAATGTCTTAGAGCTTGAGCAGAACTTTCTTTTAAGGCGTAAATTTGGTTAAGGACATCATAACAAGTAGGAACAATGACATCTGCCCCTCCGATCAAGGCACTTGAAACTTGGCCAGAAATACGAATCATATTAGACCATGAGTCATATAAAGTTATTTCACGCAATGAACTGCGTGCAATGATAAGAAAACGATCATGTTTTATTTCAAGTTCATCAAATAATTTCTCGAGCAAGAATCGAATCCCTCGCAATTTTGCCACTTGTAGAAAATAAGATGAATCAACAGATGTCATAAAACATATTTTTCGATGGGCCTTAATAAAGGGCTCCATAAAGCGTAGCATAAGGTGGAGACTTGCAGCTAACTCTTGGACAATTGTTGCTCCTGAATTATGTAACTCAGAGCCATTGATGAGTAAATGGACATGATCTTTTGAAACCATTTTCTCTAAATAATTTTGAATATCATCACTGTCGTAGTTAAAAGACTCGAGCAAAGCAAATATATCAACAAGAATTTCATCACCATACAGGATGGCATTTTTATCTTGAATAACCTGAATCAGTTTTTGATCTTTGGTGATCGTTGTTGGGTTATTGGTGACGACATAATCAAGTCCATCTTCATGATGTTCATGACTGCCTAGACCTGAGTGGATATAACGGGCTAAGATTCTCTCATTAGGAAATGTTTTGAGATTAAAATCTTTAATTGATCTTGTGACAAGCGCATTAAGTTCTATATCTTCGATAGACATAGATTTTAAAAATTCTTCCAGCTCTTCTGTGGACTCCATTTTAAGAGATTTTAGAGCCGCTTCTTCCCAAACTTTATAATCGTGAGTATCAGGCAATTGGTCTGACATAAAAATCCCTTGTTTTAGTTATTTGATAGCAGCGATATAAGTAACCCAAGCATCACAGTTATCTGCATCTTCACACTCAAAGAAGTTTCCATCGCCATCACCATCTTCATCTTCACCTTCCCAATAACCAATGGTCTGACTAAACCCTACTTCTTCTAAAATGTCTCTCAACTCACGCATTCCCCACATACGCCATTCATAGACAAAAACATCCTTACGCTTTTTCTCCCCTTTGCGTTTGAAGTGAATAGCAAAGCGACAATCATTATTGATGGCATTAAAGTACTGGCAATCCCAGAAATACTTAAAACCAGGATGCTTAATCTCGTCCGTCATGACAGTTTGAGAATCGGGTCCTCCAAAGAGATCTATAAAAAAAACACCATCGTCTTTCAGAGAATTTTTTACACTTGTAAAATATTTAATGAGCTCTGATCTTTTCTTGAAAATAAAATAGGAAAAGTTAAAAGCAAAAATCACATCTGTTTTTGGGGTTTGAGCTTTCATGACATCATCAAGAATATAATGAACTCTTTTTTGTTCTTCTTTATCCAAGCTTCCCAAATGAAATTCTTTCCCATACTCAATTGGCTCAGGATCTAAATCAATCCCCCACGACTGATACTCTTCTCCCTGCTTCACCCATTCGCAACTGATGGCACCGGTTCCACAAAAGTCTTCTCTTAGTGTTTTAGGTTCTTTGCCTCGAATTTCTTCATACTTCTCATTAAAGAACTCAACTTCGTTCTCAGGGTTCTGAACTGCTTTTTCATAATAATAATATTTATTGAAGGGTTTTAAATCGACTTTAGACTTAGTTTTAGACATGTTTACACCTTTTGTATAAGGCATCATTCTAGTCATAAACACCTAAAATGTAAAAAGAAAAGCCCTCTTACGAGAGCCGTTATTAAGACTTTATTAAGTCCTCAACAATGAAAAGTGTTTCTTCAATAACAGGGTCTTTTTGCAGCTCTTCTTTGAATTCTTTAAAGCTTTCTTTCTCAACTTCTGTCATTTTTTTCTTTTTATCTGAGAGATGAGAAACCTGAACATTTTCATTCACTTTCTCATTTTCAAACTTATCAGCCATTTTTTGCGTCTCTTCTCGATACTTTTTCATGGCCTTTAGACTCAAAGGTCTCTTGGTCTGTTCTTTTCTCTCGGTTGACCACTCGATGCTTTCTAAAATCTTGGAGAAACGATCATCTTTTTTCACTCTGGCTTGGCTCATTTTGGCGACTTTATCCAGATTCTTTCTTATGTCTTTTTTCCAAAGTTTATATTTAGCTTGATCAACTTCTGCATAGGGAATTGCATGATCAAGAGATTTCTCACCGGTGTCCATAAACGCGAATGGATCAGGAAGCTTGATATCAGGCTCTACCCCTCTAAATTGAGTGGACATTCCGTTGATACGATAAAACATATCTGTGGTAATTTTCATCGCTCCCAGAGAGCTATCCAGTCTAATAAATCTAGTTGAAACAAATTCATCAAGGTTGAGGATAGCCTGAACTGTTCCTTTCCCATGAGTTTGATCACCAGAGCCAACAATTATTCCTCGGTGATAATCTTTAATCGCACCTGCAACAATCTCCGAAGCAGAAGCACTGAACCTGTTCACAAGGACAATCAGCTCTTTATCCCAAAAAGTTTTATTATCATCATCATACTTGATATCGGGAGCTCCTGTTCTTTTCACTTGAACAATCGGCCCTTTATCTATGAATAAACCGGCCATAAGAGTTGCATCAACCAGCGCTCCTCCCCCATTATTTCTTAAATCTAAAATGACTGCTTTCGCATCAGTTTTATTGAGCTTAATCAGTTCTTTTTTCACATCATCAGAACAGTTTCTTCCATTTGGATCTTGAAAGTCACGGTAAAACTTAGGCACTTTGATATAACCAACTTTCGTCTTCTTATCTTTCATCTCTAAAAGTGAGCTTTTAACATATGATTCTTCGAGAATAACTTTATCACGAATGATTTCGATGGTTTTAGTATGGCCTTCTGGCTTTTTAACTTTAAGAAAAACTTTTGTTCCTTTAGGTCCTCTAATTAGTTTTACAGCATCTCTTATCCCCATATCAACGATATCCACGAACTCATTTTTTTGCTGTCCTACCGCTAGTATCACATCTTCTGCTTTAAGCTCTTTGCCTTTCCAAGAAGCTGATCCGGGAATAATACGCTCAACTTTAATAAATGACCCCTCTTCTCTGAGAAGAGCTCCAATACCTTCGAGCTTTCCACTCATATCAATATCAAAATCCTCTTTTTCTTCAGGAATCAGATAGAGTGTGTGGGGATCATAGACTCGAGCCACAGAGTTATAAAACTTATCAACTTCATCGCTATGATCTTCTTCTAATAGTCTTTTAAAAATTCGTTTATATCTTTTGGCGACTTTTTCTCTTGCTTCTTTCATAAGCTCTTTTTCAGATTTTTTCTTAGCCGCTTTTTGCTTTTTCTTCTTCTCTTTTTTATCTTTATCGTCTTTATCACCAACACCATTTTGTTCATCTTCCAAATCAAAGTACTGAACCAAAACTTCTAGTTTTAAAATTTTATCCCATCTTTGAAGTAATTCTTTTTTGGTATCAACGAACTCTCTTTTCTTTGCATCCGTTTCATACTCTTCTTCTTTAGAGAAATCGAAATCTTTTTTAAGTGTTTTCTCCACATGCCCCTTAACAAACATAATACGTTTTTTAAGCAACTTTGAAGTCTCTTTAGCGATCACTAAATTCCCACTCATCAACTGATCATCAAAATCTTTTTTGTATTTTTCAAGTGCTTCCACATCATCTTCTAGGAGAAATTGTTTTCCATAATCTAATCTTTCAATATAAAGCTTGAAAGCATCTTCAGAAACTTTATTGTTCAGTTCTTTTTTGGTGAGGTGGTAATTTTCAAGAACACCTTTTAAAATTTCACCCAGCATTTGATCTTTAGAAGGTTTACCCGGTATGAGAGCCCCGAGAATCGAGCTATTCTTTTCTTCTTTATCCTCTTTTTCGTCCAGGGAAAAAGCGACAAAACTACTTAAAATTAAGATTAAGACTAGAGACAACTTCATTTTTATTCCTTTAGATTAAGACTTGCTTTAAAGATTTTAATAATTCGCTGACGACATTGGTTCTTTCGGTGTCCTTTGGACAAATGCTGAACTTCTCACCTCTCATAGATAAAGTGGTTTTAGACTTACAGTCATCAATTACTTTCGTATCCATCATATATTTCATTGTAATAAATTTATCGACAAAGTTCTCGTCAATTTTTTGTGCTGTTTGTGTTGGAACTTTTTTACGTTTAACTAACTTACTATTAACTGAATGATTGAGATGATAAGAACCAAGGGAATCAGAACTAAATACTATTGTATTTTTTTCTTTATCGTCCATAAAGAGTATGGAAAACATTTCATTTTCAGTACGTAAATCTTTGGTGTCAGTGGCTTTGGGAGTCACTTGAGCAAAAGCTGAGAGGGAGACAAAACTTAAAAAAATAATCGATAATATTCTTAACATAATTTATTTACTCTAACATAATTTTAAACTCGTGAGAATTTATAATTGCTTGATTTTGTTCCCCATTATATAAACTTAGTATGGACTTCTATTCGGCATTTAAACACGTAGCCTTTAAGCTTGACGCCGAGCAAGTTCATGATTTGACCATAAATTTACTTTCAAAAGCTCCTTGGTTATCCGAGTTATTTAATCCGACTCCCTTTAACCCAAAGCTCAAATTGACCACCCCTATTATGTCTTGGCCACATCCCATCGGACTTGCAGCTGGCTTTGATAAAAATGCGAAATGTATCAAATTTTTTGAAAATATTGGCTTTGGCTCACTTGAATTGGGAACTATTACCAAAGAGCCCCAAAGTGGAAACCCTAAGCCCCGTATTTTTCGTCACAGTGATCAATATTCTCTGAGAAACGCCATGGGATTTCCGAATGATGGCTCTCTGAAAATTTTCAAAAGAATTGAACGTTACTCTAAATCACAAATGGTGATTGGAAGTAATATTGGTAAAAACAAAAACACCCCTCCAGAAATGACGGCTAATGAATATGCGGATCTCTACCAACTTTTCGCTCCGCTCAGCGATTATCTTGTGGTTAATGTCTCCTCTCCTAATACGCCTGGACTTCGTGACTTTCAAAAAGTGGAACAATTAAAACCTATACTGGAAACTGTTATTGAAAAAAGACGTCTTCACCCTAAGCCGCTTTTTGTAAAAATCTCCCCTGATATGAATCAAGAGGATATTAAACTTCTCTGTGAGTTAGTCAAAGAGCTCAATATAGATGGCGTTATCGCAACTAACACCACCATCCAACATTCTTTAGGAGTGGGTGGAGTCTCTGGACGTTTGATACGACCCCATGCCTTTAAAACGAGAGAATGGACTTGTGAATACTTGAGGGAAGACCCAAGTAAAATTATTATTGGAGTTGGGGGAATCGAGGGTTATGAGGATTTAAAAACTTTTTGGAAACAAGGAGGAAGCTTTGCTCAAATTTACACCAGCTTTATTTATCAAGGCCCTCAGATTATAAAAAAGATTTCACATGACATATTGGATGATATTGAGCACCATCAATTGCAAAATATAAACGAACTTAGGCAATATTATAGGGAATTATGAACACTTTTGATTATCAGTTTTTTCACATAGCAATGGTTATCATAATCGTAGCTAACCTTCTCTACGCAGCAAACTCTCCTCAAAATATTGCCTTTAAAATCCTCTACGGACTCAACACTGTCTTTTTACTCATTTCAGGGCTCATCATGATCCAGCTGGCGGGACTTAACCCAGCTGACATCTCACATTACCCCTTGTGGTTATGGGTCAAAATATTATGCTGGATGCTTATTACTATCATCCCTCCTATTCTCAATAAAAGAGCCCCAAAACTTATGCAGAAGATAAGCTTAGTTTTTATCCTTATTATTCTCTTTGCGGCTTATTTAGGTATATATAAAATATAGGTCATGCAATGCGAAAAACATGCAGTCGTTATATTTCTTCTTTATTTACGACTTTTTTCTGATATATTGCATCGATGGAAATGACAACTATGCGAAATAAAATCTGGGATAAGATTGGAATCTGTGCTTCTTCAATATGTTTGGTGCATTGCCTAGCCACACCTGTACTTTTGCTTTTTTTCCCAGGGTTTAGGCTCTATTTTAGTGAGCATTCTCATATTCATGAAATTTTCGCTGTCATAGTCGTGAGCTCCATTCTTTTGGCCGTCTATCCTCATTGTCGTAAACATGGTCACAAAGACATTATCGCGATTGCTCTCGTGGGTATCACTCTCATTTTATCAGCCGTATTCTTGGCCCATCACAATATAATGTTAGCTGATGGACTCACTATATTTGGTTCTTTTTTCTTAATCTTTGCTCATGTAAAGAATATGAAAGTCAGACATGGAAAATGTCTGAGTTCTCAAAATAAACCAAGCTGTTCTCATAAATAAGATTTTTTTTTAAATTTTAAACATAAAAAAAGCCTCTCGTAAGAGAGGCTTTTTAAATTTATACTCAAAAACTTTATTATGAACGTCTGCGAGCGTATTTCTTCTTAAACTTATCAACTCTTCCTTCACTATCAAGAATCTTCTGAGTTCCTGTATAGAATGGATGAGATGCTGAAGAAATATCAACTTTTATATAAGGATATGTTTGTCCTTCATGCTCGATTGTATCTTTTGTTTTGATAGTAGAACGAGTTAATACTTTAAAATCTACAGAGATATCGTGAAATAAAACTTCTCTGTACTCTGGATGAATCTCTTTTTTCATAATTATATTCCTATTTAAATAATGTCATAAAAGTAGGAGGAAATTTAATATTTTTAATGACATAAGTCAACAAAATATCTCACTTTATCTCTACTTACTCTAAAGCTTCTTTAACAATTTTAAGTACTTGGGCTTTGGTTATTTTTTTCGCTTTTTCTACATCCTTAAATTCATCCGGCACAGATATATTCTTAGTTCCGGCTTTGATATAGACTCCATATTTACCATCGAGCACTTTAACTGATTTTTTTACCTCTTCAAGCTTACCAAAGTCTTTCAGAACATCACCACCGCGACCAAATTTAGGCTGGGCCAATATCTCAAGAGCACGAGGTAATTCAATCTCATACACATCATCATCTTTTTTTATCGAACGAAACTCTCCATCATGCATAACATATGGTCCAAAACGACCAATATTGGCAGCAACCATTTTTTTAGTCTCAGGATGAAGACCCAACTCTCGCGGAAGACTCAAAAGCTTGACTGCCACATCCATTTCTACGTTTTTAGGGCTTGTTCCTTTAGGTAGAGAGGCTCGTCTAGGTTTTGGATTCTCTTCAGTGGCTTCTCCTAATTGGAGATAAGGTCCATAACGACCGACTAAACAATAAATGGGTTCACCGGATTCAGGGTGAGTGCCTATAGGCTCAGGTCCTCGTTTACTAAGTTCGATCAATTCATCTATATCTGTATCTTTAAGATCTGCAGGTGCAATATCTTCTGGAATGGAAGCATGGACTTCGTCTTTTCCACTGCCATGGGAGATAATATAAGGACCAAATCGTCCTACTTTCACATCCACTTCCCCATTAACCCCACCAAGGTGAATGGTTCTGGATTCATCTGGAACAATCGATTTCTCTTTAGCCTCTACAGCGTTTTTGAGACCTTTTTTTCCAGAATAAAATTCTTTTAGATATTTAAGGTAATCAACTTCGCCAGTTGCTATGAGGTCTAGTTTCTCTTCCATCTCTGAAGTGAAACCATAATCCACAAAGTCATCAAAGTATTTCTCAAGCAGTTGAACAACGGCCATACCTGTAAAGGTTGGGATAAGAGCAGTTCCTTCTTTTCTCACATATCCTCTATCTTGAATGGTCGCAATAATAG
The DNA here is from genome assembly GCA_002713145.1 of Halobacteriovoraceae bacterium. Taxonomy (GTDB): domain Bacteria; phylum Bdellovibrionota; class Bacteriovoracia; order Bacteriovoracales; family Bacteriovoracaceae. The sequence goes on along the minus strand of PAVS01000013.1, from coordinate 71,132 downwards.
AAGCATAAGTTGAGGGTCTCCCCACCCCTTCTTTCTCTAATCTTTGAACTAAACTTGCTTCCGTAAATCTCGCAGGTGGTTTTGTTTCATGGGAAAGAGCTTCAACAAAACTACATTTAACGGACTGGCCTTCTTTCATAGTAGGAAGAATAACTTCTTTATCATCCAAAGCCTTATCAGGGTCATCACTCCCTTCAACATAAACTCTTAAGAACCCAGGAAAAACAATTCGAGAACCATTGGCATTAAATTGATGACCATCTACTTCGATCAGTATTTGCATATTGGCTTTGGTTGCTTCTTTCATCTGGCTGGCCAAAGTTCTTTTCCAAATGAGCTCATAAAGCTGTTTTTCTTTGCCGGTAAGACCGGTTTTATCCGGGTGAGTAAACTCAGCCCCAGCAGGTCTAATCGCTTCGTGGGCTTCTTGCGCCCCTTTCGTTTTAGCCGCAAAATTTCTCACTTTATCAGATAAATAGTCTTTACCAAAAAGCTCTTCAACAGAACTTCTCGCCCCATTGATTGCTTCTTTAGAAAGATTGGGTGAATCCGTTCTCATATAAGTGATAAGACCTTCTTCATAAAGCTTTTGAGCGGTACGCATGGTTTGCTTTGCACTCATTCCAAGTTTTCTTACCCCTTCCATCTGAAGAGAAGAAGTTATGAAAGGTTTGGTGGGATGGGTTTTACTTTCTTTTTCTTCTACTTTAGTAACTTTCCAGTCACCAGATTCGATTTTATTTTGCAGCTCTTTAGCTTCTTTTTCATTGAGATGGGCGATATCTTTTTTGGTCAGCTTTCCTGTATCTGGATCAAAATCTTTCCCTGAGGCCACTCGCTTTCCAGAGACATAAGTCAGTTTTGCTTCAAAATCTTTTTTATCCGCTTGCAGACTGGCTTTGAGATCCCAATACTCTGACTTTACGAATTTTCTACGCTCTCTTTCACGCTCTATAATAAAGCGAAGACCAGTTGATTGCACTCGTCCCGCGCTTAGTCCATAAGCGATTTTTTTCCAAATTAAAGGAGAGAGCGTGTACCCATATAGTCTATCTAAAATACGTCTTGCTTCTTGTGCCTTAACCAGCTGTTCATCTAGTTCACGGGTATCTTCAAGAGCTTTATTAATGGCAGACTTAGTAATTTCATGAAAAACCATTCGTTTCACAGGAATTTTAGGCTTGAGTAATTCCATTAAATGCCAAGATATACTTTCTCCTTCTCGATCCTCATCGGTTGCGAGATAGATAGCTTCGCACTCTTTCATTTTTTTGCGCAAGCTGGTGACAATTTTATTCTTTCCTTTAGGAATAACGTAGAGCGGCTCGAAATCTTTTTTTACATTCACTCCAAGTTTGGCCCACTCTTCTTTTTTAAGTTTAGCTGGAATATCCGAAGCAGACTGAGGTAAATCACGAACATGACCCATAGAAGCCTCTACTATATAGTTTTTTGGTAAAAACTTTCGAATGGTTTTGGCCTTAGTGGGAGACTCGACGATAACTAAATATTTATCCATATATAAAATCCGATTGTGATGGGTATTTTAAGAAGTAATTGTATTTTAAACATTCGTCAACTTTTGCAAAGTAAAATTTGTGCAAAACAAAACTAACACAGTGCAAATTTTCAGTTGTTTGAGGAGTCGTCACAATATGTCATGGCAGAAATTATCTATAAAACTCAATCCATGGATTCTTATTCACCTCAAAAGCTACCTCAGAAATTTTCTCACCCACAGCGTAATAAGCAATATTTTTTGGGAAGAGAAACTTTGGGTCATTGTCTAAATTATTTTCAACAAGATCATAACCCCTATCAATTAGAGTTTACCCCCAACTACCAAACTCTCCAAGGACATGAGCACTTAAGCTGCTCCCTTTCTCATAATCGGAAAATGGCTATTGCTATCATGGGGTCAATAAACCATTTCAAAAGTCTAGGGGTGGACCTAGAAGATATAAATCGCCCCATTGCTCCCGAGTCAGATCGTCACTTTATTAATGAACAGGATCAATTTGCATCCCACACTCTTCTTGAGAAATGGTGTATTAAAGAAGCTTGTTTTAAGGCCCTGCACTCTCTTCACCCGGAATGTAAGCTACTCAAACAGGTAATTGTGCATGAGAATAGATTTTATTTTCAAGATCAAAAAGATTCACACCATCAGCTCTTTCAAGTTACCAAAACTGAGTCTATGATTATTGTTATGTCCTATATTAAAAATAAAAATGTTCACACGGTAGAGTTTAAAAATTTAGCATGAAGTTTGTATTTAAAATCATTAAATTTATTTCTTATATCCCCTTAGTAAATAAACTGCTTATACTGATCTACCATGCTGCAAAAAACAAACTTAGGGCACAACTCTCTGAACTAGAGAATATTGAAGATATTATTATCATTTCTGATTTTACCAGCGGCCAATTCATTTTTGGTCAATCTGATTATAATTTGTTGATTATCACTAAAAACCCAAAGCGAATGAAAACTATCCTGAGACGAGCGAGGTATCTTATCCGCTCTCACCCCCTCACTTCTTTGGTCTTTAATTATAATTATATCCCAATCTTAACTAAAGAAGAGTTCAACACAAACTTTATCAAATCTTATATATTGCAGAACTACACCCAAAAAATGATCACTTGGGACAGTTTACTCTTTCATAAAAAGTACAAACTTCAAGCCCCCATTGAGAATATCTACCCTATGCTTCATTTTGCTTTTAAAAACCTCGACAGTTTTTTATTTCGTAAAAATACTTTTTTCTCTAAGCGTAACCAGCTAAAAAAACTCATGCGCTCTCTCAATTCACTGAATTATTTTTTTCCAGAGCTCTACCCCTTGCCAGATAATTTTCAAAAAAAATTTCGCTTTATCTCAAGCTATCCCCTTCTTGCTTTTTGGTTTCATCAAAAAATAGAGCGATTTATTTGGAAGTCACTTACGTATCATGAAATAAAAACAAAACCTCATGTTGAAGAACAAGAATCCTTACCTATCCCCGATATATTAGAAAAAGTGCTCACCCAGCTCAAACAAAACCCTTGGATCGATGATATTATGATCACCCCTGCCCTCATCAATCCTCAGCAAGCCTTTTTAGAAAAAATATATATTGATATTTTAGTGAATAAAGATTTTGCCAAACAAAGGCCACTCAAGCTCAAAGAAAATATGAGAGAGCTCATTAAAGCTCAGCAAAACGAAGACCTGAAAATCAGGCTCCGGGTTCTTCCGAGTTTTCATTATGTTTTTTTCAATCAAAATTATCTCTATGCTTTTCCCCTCGATCCCATGCTAAGAGATAAACTCGCGTATTCCATCAACGATAAAATGCCCTCTATAGATTATAACTCTCAGCAACTTGATCACGCTCTCATCCATTTTTTTCTCACCCAAGTCATTCGTTTTCGCTCCCTAGATCAGAAAACGGCACTTATTGGCTCAAAATTTATCAAAGCTCTCAATCTTATGTATCGCTACTATCAAGTTTTGTATTATTTAAAGAATAAGGACATATTAGTGCTACGAGCAGAGGAAGATATTAGAGAGAAGTTATCTCCTCAATTCTCTCATATTCTCAGCTCTGACATCGTGACTGATGAAACATGGATTCTTATAAGAAGTCAGCTTTTATTTTTACTCAAAAATATCAAGCAAGAGCTCGTGAAAAGAGAACCAAAAATAGAGCGAGTGAGACTTTAATTCACACCTAAAAAGGTCTTTTTCGCCAACTCTTCATTTTCAATAAGAATTGATTTTAAAACCTTAGGCGCTCTCCCGGTTTGCAGCTCAATATTCATGATCGATCCCAGTCTATTCACCAGAAACATATAGTTTTTATTAGGTTTGATCATTTTTGGAAGCTCTTTTATATCAGACTTTAATAAACGAACTTTATTAAGAGATAATATTTCATCTCCGGCATTTAATCCGGACTGATAAGCAGGTCCATCTAAATGAACATTGTCTACCAAGACTCGATCTCCTTGGAATTTGAGATCAACACCTAAATGTGCGGCTTCACTTTGCTCCCATAAAAATCGCATACCGAACTCAGCATAATAGGATTCAAAATCGATATCCTCAGTGGTGCTAATTCTTTGCTCAAAGACTCCCCTTGCTTCAGCCCCCAGCATATCTTCTATCATTTTGAGCACTTCTTCAGAATCCATACCCACGTCAGGGTTAGCTAAGTAACGCTGCCAAAGTAATTCTAGAAACTCTTTTATATCTTTTCCTTGTTTCACCATTTCAAAATAAAGAGTTGAAAAAACAAGTCCACCTTTCAAATAATAACTAATAGAAGAGTTTAAAGAGTTTTCATCTGGGCGATAGAGCTTGATCCAAGCATTAAATGAAGACTGTTCCAAGGAATGAAATTTCTTACCTGGAGTCGAAAAATATCTCTTCAGATTTTTTGTTTGCAGTTTGAGATACTCCTCTAAGCTACAAAGACCAGAGCGCAGGACAAAAAGGTCATCCATAAAACTGGTTAGCCCTTCTGTTAGCCAATGCATTTTAGTGTAATTTTCGTTGAGGTAATCAAAAGGACCTAATTCACGAGGCCTAATTCTTTTCACATTCCAAGTATGAAAGTATTCATGGGCCACTAAACCTAGCCAATTGATATAATCTTCTCTGCACGCTAATCTGCGTCCGTCAAAATGCAAAGCAGTTGAGCTCTTATGCTCAAGTCCACCATAGAGACCTCTTTTAAAATGAGTGATAAACATATATTTATCATAAGGAATGCTGGAAAAATGAGAGGCGACAGTTTCGACAATTGTTTTGATATCGCTTTTTAAGTCTCTATCATGAGGGTATTGATCACCATACCATATCAGGTGATGTTCTTTTCCCTCATGCATGAAGCCATCACTTTCATGACAGCCAATTTCTACCGGGCAATCGATGAGATCATCATAGCTATCAGCAGTGTAGATAAACTCTTGTCGCTGATCTGAGATATCTTTAAGTGAGGTATGCAATTTTGACCACAGTCCTGGAAACTTAAACTGGATCACAGGTTTAATATCACAGTCTTTTACGCCCATAAGATAACTAGGGCCGTGTAAAAACGCATGGGACTCATCCACATGAGAGGTTCTCACTGTGAGTTCATGGCAATAAATAGAATATTCGACTGTGAATTCACGACAGTCTTTTTTGAGCTCACTTTGGGTAAAGTCAATTTCAAATTCCCCTTTTGATACTTGCTCAAAATATAGGAATTCCCCATTTGAACTTTGAGCTCTAAACACTCTAATATTGCGAGCATATTCCCGCATTAAATATGAACCAGGAGACCAGCTGGGCAGAAAGACTGTCATCTTATCTTGACTGCGCGTTAGAGTCATTTTGACATTAACGAGATGCGTCTGTGGCTCTGTAATTTCAACACTATATTTTATTTCCATTTTATCCCCTGCTATTTAGTTTAAAAACGAGCTAAATTTCGATATAAGAATAGCCAATACTCAAGAAAATGAATAGGGCCAATAACTAAAGCATGATGACTCAAAACGATATAAAGATAAATATAACTGAAAATGCGCTGGCGCAGATCTCTCTTATTAAAGAGCACGACTACACAGTTGCAGATATGGAGTTTCGATTAAAAATAGATGGAAAAGGCTGTGGAGGTTTCGACTACGCCCTTGGCTTTACTCCCAAAGAAAAAGACGACATCGTTCTCGAGAAGAAATTAAACGAAAAAATTATTCATATTCATATTGACCCATTTACTGCTTTTTACTGTCAAGAAGGTGAACTTGACTATATTCAAGATTTTGAAGTGGATCGCGAAGGGTTTCAATTTATCAACTCTAACGAAAAAAGTTACCGCGGAAAATTCTTTAAAAATGAAACTAAACTTCCTCAGTTCTAATCCATGAAATCTGAAATTGATTTTCGATATTTAAAAGCCTTCCAAACCACGGCTAAATATTTAAATTTCTCTCAAGCAGCTAAAGAATTAGGGATTGCACAATCTGCGGTTTCCAGACAAATCAAATTACTTGAAGATTCTATGAACGAACAATTGATTATTCGCTCTAGTAAAAAAGTCCTCCTTACTGAAGTGGGAAAAGCACTTTTTCAAGCGACCACTCAATTTGAAAGCCTGACTCATGAAATCATCAACCATGATGCAAATCAGCTCATTCGTATAGGGATTTTGCATGGTTTGCTTGAAACTTGGTTTATTAAAATCATCAAGGAATTTGTTAAGTCTACCTCTCATGAACTCTCTATTGAAGTGGATATGCCCTCTAACCTCAAGCACAAGCTTATTTCAGGTAATTATGATTTGATCTTTACCCCAGAGAATATACAAAACGAAATGATTACTTCTCTTAGATTGTTTGAGGAAAAAATAGTTCTCATTAGTAAAAAAGAAGTGGATACCAGAAGTTTGGCCAACTATCCTTGGATTACTTTTGGGGAGCAAGACTTTTTCTTTGATCTTTTTAAAAAACACTCGAATCAAATAATCTCCGTTGGCTCAATTACTTCTATGATCCAACTTGTAAAAGAAGGAGTGGGTGTGGCCATCGTTCCTGCACATACTATAAAAAAAGATGACAAATTAGTGACTCAAGAGATTAAAGGTATCAAGCGCCCTCAAATATATTTAAACACTCTTAACTTTAAAAAATTTCCCAAACATATTGATGAATTGATTAAAATCATTCAGAAGAATAGCTAGCAAAACACTCTCTTCTGCCAATCAAGAAATCACCATTTTCACATAAGGTGATATTGAGAAAAGAGTCAAATTCATCACTGAGTTTATAGACTTTTTCCATATGAATCCTCCCCTGATTTTTTTCTTTAGCATAGGGCCAGATGACTTTCACATATTCTATTTTCTCATTAGCAGGAATACCAAAATGAATTCCTTCTTCATTCTGTGGGGGAAGAGCCCCATAGGAATAACTCACAACTTGTTTTTGAAATCTCGAATCCGTTTCAGAACGGGTCTTTAAAATAACTGTTGCATTCAAACCGTGATAGTTTGAGTTTTGCCCCCGTAAGAAAAACCTTAAACTTCTATTTTCGCCCACATCAAGTTTATTCACCATGAGATAGAGTCTTGGTTTAATCTTTTCATCGCGAATTGAGGTCTGAGCCGTGAGTATATCCATCTTCCCGTCTCTATTGACGTCCAACATCACGGTGGCGATAGGATTGAGAATATTCAAGCCTAATTCATCACTCACACTCATAAAGGAGTGGTCAGGAAGTTGTCTAAACACAATCATTTTAGAATAAGGAGGGTAACCGGAGTTATCAATGATGAGATCTAATAATCCATCGTTGTTAAAGTCTAACCATAAAGCACGTCTATCAGCTTGATGCCAATTAGGATCAAACGAATCTTGAGTGTATTCTGTCCGATAAAAGCGGGGATGATTTTTAAGGGTTCTTCCCGTAAGAATACTTGAGCGATCAATCCCTTGGTGATCGTAGTTATGGGTTAACTCTCCTAGGAAAACATCCATAATGCCATCGTTGTTATAATCGGCACAGGCGAGACCAAAAGTTCTCCCTCCCCCTTGTGTATTGAGGAGTCCTTCTGGGTCGGCAGCAAAGCCTGAGCTTATACCTGCATTAGCAAAATAGCGTTTTTGCTCTCTGAATTTATAGGAATTTATCCAAAGATTATTGCGATAGCTATTCGTGGAAGTGGTGAGTACATCAGGATATCCATTTTGATCCATATCGCAAATTTGAACACTATAAGTTGGAGTTGCATTTACATGCATGGTTTCAAACTCAGTTTGCTTATTCTCCCCAATCAATAACTCCGTGACATCAAAATACTTATCTTTTTTATTTTCAAACAAAAAGTCTTTATGAGGAATAGGATTGCCTTTATAGCGAAAAAACCAGTTTCCAATATAAAGATCCAAATCTCCATCTAAATCATAATCAATGAGACCCACTGAAGAATTGGGATAAGAATCAAATTTGTGAGAGCTTGGCTTGAAACTCAATTCATTTAGTTTATTCTTTTCCCCATAAAAGATTCGAAAGGGCTCAGTGCTTAATTCTGTTTTTTGATTAAGCACACCTACAATAACGTCTAAGATATTGTCTTTATTTAAATCATAAAAAAGGAGGTAGCTGGCTTTAATGGGACTATCAAAAGGGCTTTCCCCCTTAATAAATTTTTTTTCAAAAATATTGTAATAATAAAAAACTGGCTGAGAGTAAAAAGAAGGTATAACGACTATATCCGAGTAATCGTCTCCGTTAAGATCAACCACGTTAAAATTATAAGCCTCTATATTTTCAAGTCCAAATTCCCGAGCCTGATCTACAAAGGCCGGAGCGGACTTTTCAATCTTCTCACTTACCTCTTCTCCTATAGAATCTAGCGTTTTATCAAAATTAACTTCAGAATTTTTATGATGGCCAGAGCTACAACTCACCAGAAAGAGTAATATAGTCAAGTATCGAAGTTCCTTCATAAGTTATTATAGCGAGAAGAATTTCGTTCTGTCAGGTAATATTGACCAACTCTTTACTTGCTATGTTAAAAAAATTTTTGGACAATAAGTTAATGAGTAAAATTCGCAACTTATTAAATAAATTGAAACAGAAAAATAAAAAGTCTGATGATTTAGATGAAGTATTTTTTGATCAACAATTAGAAGAAGATGATTCTGCTCTACATTACTCAGATGATGAAGCCCTTGATGAAGATAATGCAACCAAAGAAATCAGCTTAGATGAACTCCCTCCTCTTGAAGATGAATCTGATTTAGACTTCGACGATATCGATGAAGTGGTGGAACAAGAAGCTGCAGCAAGTGCCAAAAAAGAGCTTGATCAAGAAGATGAATTTGATTACACCTTCAACAACAAAACTTTTACCGAAGGTGAGATTGATATCGATGAAGGTAAGCTTACCTTCAAAGACAAACTAGACCTTTTATCCACTCGTTTCATGGATCGTTTTAGAAATTTAAACAAAAAAGATCTGAACCAAGCGATGAAACCACCTCGAGAAGGAGCCGGTGATACCAAAGTCTCACTAGAAGTTGAAAAGCTTAAATCAAAAGTGTCCGAGGTTCAGTGGAATAAACTTATCGACCGTATTCTCAATCCTCAGAAAAATCAAAAAGTTCATCACTTTTTTCAAATTTCAGTCGCCCTACTTATTATTTTTATTATTGCTGAATTAATGGGAATCTTTATCCAAGGCAAGCCCAATTATGCAAACTCTGGAAAGGGCAGTGCTATCAATATCGACACCTCAAAAATGTTACAAAGCTCAGATTTAGATACAGTTCGCACCGCAAACCTTTTTAAAACATCACAGACAGTGGCCAAAAAAACACCTATCAGTAAGCCTAAATCTCAAGAGATATGTGTGAAGGCTGATTCCAAGTCTTCCCTGCCTATAAAATTGCACCACACTATTGTTTTACAAGACTCTGTGAAATCCATCGCCAGTGTTTCTATTCGTTCGAATAAAATTGATCATATTCGTGAAGGCCAAAAAATTAAAGATATGGCCAAAGTAGATCGCATCAACCGTACAGAACTCTTGGTGAGAAATTTAGAAAATGGAAACTGTGAATCGATACCAAGCACTGCGATGAAAGAAGATCGACGTCGAAACCCAATACAAATTATGCCAAAAAATCAAGCAAGGGCCTATAAAAAGAGCCTTAAAGAAGTGAAAGGTATTAAAAATGATGGGAATGACTTCACCGTTGAGAGAAGTGTATTAAAAGAGAAACTACAAGATATGAGTACCCTCCTCACCCAGGCGAGAGCAATTCAAATCAACAACCCGGATGGAACGATTTCATTCAAAATTGTTGAAGTTCAGCCTGATGGGATTTTTGCCTCTTTAGGTGTTGGGGACGGAGATATTATCAATTCGATCAATGGAGAGCCTATTCAGAACTTGAATCAGATCATGACTCTCTTTGGTACGATTGCAAATTTAAATAGTTTAAAGCTGGGAATGTCACGAGGTGGCGAGGAAGTTCAGCAAAGTTATACCATTAAATAATGTTTGAAGGATGAAACATGAAAAGTCGAGTTTTAGGAATTAATACTCTTTCCCACTGCTTTGTGGCGGTAATGATACTTAGTATGAGTGTGACCGCTTTCGGGCAGATGAACCGATTTAAATCCAAATCAAGGTTTAATCCTCCAAGTGATTCTGCAAATCAGCAGCCTGCTAACCAAGAATATACAGATGATGAAAATAATGCGCAGACTTTTGGAAATAGAACTCAAAAGCTTCCTACAGAAAAGACTTCTCCCTTTGTTAACTTAAATCCGGAAACAGCTTTTGGACCTGAGATTGTCACTGACTTTAATTTTCCCAATGCAGACATCAAAGAAGTCACTGAGCATATGCAAAAACTGACCGGGATCAATTTAATTCTCGATAAGGATGTGAAAGGAAAAGTTTCAATTACAACCTTTACTCCTATCACTGTAGGTGATGCATGGAAAGCTTATCTCGCGGCCCTCAATATGGCCGGTTACACTCTGGTTAAATCCGGTGCATTTTATAAGATCATCAATGCCAGAGATGTACGTTATGTTCCGACTCAAATTTATACGGGACAGTACACTCCGGAGACTGAAGCTCATATTATGAAAGTTATGACTTTAAAATATGTTGATGCTTCTGAGATCTCTCGAAACTTCAGACCTTTTATGTCTCGCTATGGGCGAATTATAGACCTTAAACAAACCAATACCATTATCATTTCAGATACAGGTGCGAATATTTCCAGACTGGTAAAACTCATTAAATATATCGATGTTCCCGGTCATGATGAAAGTCTACAAATTATTAAAGTGAAAAATTCATCTGCCCAAGAGATTGCAAAGCTTCTTGATGAAATACTTAGATCTGGCTCTAGTGGAGGATCTTCTCGTAGAACTTCGAGAGGAAGCTCAAAAAGATTTACAAATGCTAATGGAGCCGGAGGTGGGCAAAATATCTCAAAAATTATTGCTGAGCCAAGAACCAACTCTATTATAGCCATGGCCAACGCCGATGGTGCTGAAGAATTACGTAACCTAATTAAAAAACTAGATGTGAGATTTAGCTCTACCAATTCAGATAAAATACATGTTCATTATTTAAACTATGGAAACGCTGAAGAATTAGCCAAAACCCTCTCTTCACTTGTTTCTGGATCAAGATCCTCCTCTTCCTCGAGTCGCTCTAGCTCTTCGCGCTCTTTTTTAAGAAGTAACTCCAGTGATGGCTCTACTCTTTTTAACGGAGAAGTCAAAATCAATGCAGATAAAAATAATAACGCCTTAGTTGTCACCGCAGCCGCTACGGATTGGCTGACTATAAAAAGTGTCATTGCGAAACTCGATATCCCTAGAGACCAAGTGTATGTAGAAGGACTTATCTTAGAGACAACTGCAGATAAATCTCGAGAGTTTGGTGTGGAATACTTAGGTGCCTTTGGCTCCGGTGCAGCTCAAAAAGCAGGGTTTACTAATTCTGGTTCGCTCGCGACGGTTTTGGCGGGACAAACTCCTGGTGCTGGTCTTTTTGTTGGGGCCACAGCTGGGGACTCAACCACTGTCAATCTTGGTGGAAATGAAGTCACAGTCAACCCCTTTAATGCTCTCATCAAAATGGTGGCTTCTGATAGCACCACTAATGTCCTTGCGACTCCTCAACTATTAGTCATGGATAATACCGACGCTGAATTCGAAGTTGGGCAAACGGTTCCTATTAGAAATCAATCCACTGCCCCCAATGGACAAACGAACTTTAATGTACAAAACCAAGAAGCTAAATTAAGTTTAAAAATTACCCCACAAATCAACAAAGTAACAAGATTTGTAAAACTTAAAATAAACCAAACCATCAACGATTTTGTTGGTGGCCTTAATGATTCTGGAAATGGTTTACCAACAACGACAAGGTCTGCAGTCACTGAAGTAATGGTAAGAGATAAAGACACAGTGGTCATGGGTGGTCTTCTCAGAGATAAGGAAACGAACACCTTTAATAAAGTCCCACTACTTGGTGATATTCCTGTCTTAGGTTGGTTATTTAAATCTAAGTCTCAAAGAGTTGAAAAAGTGAACCTTTTAATGTTTATGACCCCAAGAATCCTTTCTCCCTATGAGAAAAATGCTTCTGCAAACACTTTAAGAACCTTAGACAATAGAATAGAAAATCTGCAGCAAATCATCACAGATGAAACACCTGAACCAAACAAAAAAGCGGCAGATGCTCTGAGAGAAAAAGTGAATAATCAGATCAAAGGTCCTCTCTATGATGACACTCAAAATATCTACAAAAAAACGAATCAAGATGTCGATGGTATCACTCAAGGGGTGTCAGGAAACTTTGAGTCTTATGATCTTTCTGAAGAGCGACCTATTGAACCGGTTGAAGAGGATGTCACTGTTGACTCTGAATACGTGAATCCGGATAACACTCCAAATTACCAACGAATTGCTGAGGAATTGAGAGCAAAGAAAGCTCAAACCTCAGAGACTGATGCTGCAATTGAAGCAGAAGCTATTCCAAGTGAAGGTAATGTAGAGGAAGTTGAGTAAATATGGATATTAACGAGAGCCATTTACAAAAAGTTGAATCACATAAACAAAAGATTGGTGAGCTCCTCCTTGAGCACACTTCTCTCACCCAAGAGCAGTTAGACGAAGCTCTGCAATTGCAAGAGGAAGAACATAAACTGCTAGGAGATATACTTCTCACCAAAAACTATATTCACCCTCATGATATTATTAAAGTGCTTTGTCATCAGATCAATATCCCCTATTTAGATGAGATAAAGGTCGATGAAATTGACCCCATGATGGTAAAAGATATTTCCATCAACTACGCTAAACAACATAACATTCTTCCCATACTTGAATCAGACTATTCAGTGACACTGGCCATGAGTGATCCTTTTGATTTTTACGCGATCAATGACCTCACAGGTATTTTCAAAAAGAAAGTCCATATTGTCGTGTCCACTCCCCTGAGGATTCAAGATGCGATCAATAGAGTGTATGAAAAAGCCAATCAAAATTTAGTTGATTCCATCGAAGATGAATTTGAAGAGAATCTAGATCTCGATGGCCCCATTGATATTCTTGATGCATCCGCAGATGAAGCTCCCGTTATTCGTTTTGTGAATTCTATTATCTTTAGAGCAGTTAAAGAGCGCGCTTCCGATATCCACATCGAGCCCTATGAAAAAGATGTCGTCTATCGATTTCGTATCAACCGAGTCATGACTGAAATTCTTCGTCAGCCAAAGAAAACTCACTCTGCTGTTTCCAGTCGTATTAAAGTTATGGCCAAGCTTGATATTGCCGAAAAAAGACTTCCTCAAGATGGGCGTATTAAAATTAAAATTGCTGGAAAAGATATCGATATTCGTTTGAGTACCGTTCCCGTACAAAACGGAGAGCGTATTGTTATGAGGGTTCTTGAAAAGACCAATACTGTCTTAGAGTTAGAACACCTGGGCTTCGAAGGACGAGTGCTCCAAGGTCTTAAAGATTTTTCAACTAAAAAGCATGGAGTCTTGTATGTTACCGGTCCAACAGGTCACGGTAAAACAACGACGCTTTTTGCTGTACTCGATAGAATGAACACACCGGACAGAATGATTATTACGGTTGAAGATCCGGTGGAATATGAAATTGCAGGTATTTCTCAAATACAAGTGAATTCTAAAATTGACCTCTCTTTTGCGAGAGCACTTAGGGCCATCCTTCGTCAAAACCCTGATGTCGTTATGGTGGGGGAAACAAGAGATAGAGAAACCGCAGAGATGGCGATTCAAGCCTCACTCACAGGTCACTTTGTTCTTTCTACTCTCCACACCAATGATGCTTCTTCAGCACCTACTCGTTTGATTGATATGGGAGTACAACCCTTTTTAATTTCTTCTTCCCTAGTAGGAGTTCTAGCTCAAAGACTGGTACGAGTTTTATGTGAGCATTGTAAAACGGAAACTGAACTTTCTGAATACGAAATGCAAATGCTCGATCTCGAAACTGTTCCTCCTACAGCGACGATTTATAAACCTGTCGGATGTGAGAAGTGTACAAAGTCCGGTTATGGTGGAGTTACAGTTGTTTCAGAACTCCTCGTCATCACAGATACAATTAGAAATCTTATTTTACAAAAAGAAGATGCCTCAAAAATAAAAAGAGCGGCGATCAAAGAAGGCATGGAGCCTCTGGCCAAATCAGCTATAAATAAAATTTTTCTTGGAATTACTTCGGTCGAAGAAGTACTGAGAGCGATTATCTCTGAGGCAGATGAAGATAGTGAGAGTGCTTAATGCCTATTTTTCAATATAAGGCCATTGATAATACCGGTAAAGAGTTTAAGGACTCTATAACCGCTGAGAGTATTATTCAAGCGAAGTCAAAAGTTCGCTCCCAAGGAGTGATGATCATCAACATCACTGAAAAAAAATCTAAGGCCAAAGGCTCAAGTAGCTTTAGCTTTGGTAAAAAAGTGAACGTTAACGATCTTGCTATGATGACCAGACAGCTTGCCACTCTTGTCCGTGCCAAGATTCAAATTGTTGAAGCTCTTAGTGCTCTTCAAGATCAAGTTGAAAATGAGCATCTTCGAGTCATTCTCTCCGAAGTTAAGCAAGATGTTAATCAAGGAGCCTCTCTTGCAAAAGCTCTCGCAAAGCACCCCAAAGTTTTCAGTAATGTCTATATTAATATGGTGGAAGCTGGTGAAGAATCAGGTAATTTAGAAATCGTTCTTCTCAGACTCGCCGACTTTACTGAAGCCCAGCGAAAACTTCTGGTCAAAGTTCAAAGTGCCATGATGTATCCTATGATTATGATTGTTGTAGGGACACTACTTATCTCAGGGATTTTTATTGCGGTTATCCCCAAGCTGGCAAAAATTTTTGAAGCAAGGAAGATGGAGCTCCCACTTCCAACTAAAATCTGTATTGGGATTTCTGATTTTCTTCAAAACTACTGGATGCTTATTCCGCTCTTTATTATCTTTTTCATATGGATTTTTAAAAAGTGGAAAGCAAGTGAGCGTGGAGAACGAGTGTGGCATGGCTTCGTGCTTCGACTCCCTATACTCGGAAACCTAAATAAAATGATCAATGTTTCTAGATTTTGTTCCACTTTAGGTACTCTTCTCAATTCTGGTGTCCCCATTCTCATGTCTATGAAAATTGTAAAAAACCTCGTTCCCAATGTGCTGATGAAAGAAGCGATAGATGACGCCAAGGAAGCAGTGCAAGAGGGAGCCTCCATGGCCCCCCCACTTAAGGCCAGTGGTCACTTCCCCCCTATGGTGACCCATATGATCACTCTTGGTGAGAACTCTGGTGAGTTAGAAGAGATGTTAGGAATTATTGCAGAGAATTACGAAGATCAAGTCGAAGCCAAATTGGATGGACTAACTGCAACATTAGAGCCGATTATGATTGTTGTCATGGGGGCAGCTGTGTTCTTTATCGTCTTTTCTGTTATAATGCCTATGATGAAAATGAACCAAGTTTAATATTTGAATGAAAAGGAGATTGTTCATGTTCGCGCGCAATACCAGTTTAATTTTAAAATCTCAAAGAGGGATGAGTTTAGTAGAAATTCTTATCGCCTTAACTCTTTTAGCAGTTGCGGGTACTTTTGTTGCCACAAATTTCTTTGCTCAATTAGATGAAGGAAATATCAAAGCCGCTAAAATCCAAATTAAAAACTTAGAGGGTGTACTGAGTGAGTACAAAAGAAGATGTCATAACTACCCTTCTACTGAACAAGGGTTAGATGCACTCGTTAACCCACCTACTGGTGGAAAAGAATGTAAAAACTATCCTAGCAATGGTTTTCTAAAAGATGGAAATATTCCTAATGATCCTTGGGAAAATGAATATGGGTATGAGTCAGATGGTCGAACTTACACCATAATCTCATATGGCCAAGATGGCATGGAAGGTGGTGAAGGAGTTGATGCCGATATTAGCAGCAAAGACATCTAATAAACAAAGAGGTTTTTCTCTTATAGAAATACTCGTGGCCATGTCTCTCATGGCCGCTGTTTTTACCCTAATTCCTTTTGACGGTGACACCACTGAGCGAAAAAATCTTGATGAGTCGATTGGCCTACTTGATCGAGCTGTCAGATTTAGTGTGAATGAAGCTATCCTTAGAAATGTGATCGTTCGTATCAAATTTAAGCTTGCCACTCAGCCTGTAGAATACAGTATAGAATATGGAAATGCGGCGAGTATTGTATTGCCAGAAACGATTGATGAGTCAAGACTCTCTCTTTCAGAGCGAGAGCTGTATGATAAGCAGCAAGATAAATTTAACTCTCAGTTCACTCCCATTCAAGAATTCACAGACGGGCTACAGACGTTGCCAGAGTATGTTGAACTTTATGCAGTTGCTTCTTCCTATTACCCTGACCTCATCACAAGTGGAGAGCCGGCCATATACTTCTACCCTACTGGAGAAAGAGATAACGCTCTTCTTATATTAAATACAGCTTATGAATATGCCACTTATAGTATCGCTCCTTTTGAGGATAAAACCTTTAGTGATCGTGTGGACTTCGCTGAAGAAGACTTAGATAATTTATCTTATGTTTTAGAGCAAAAAGCATCTGAAGAGTATGAGCAATGGTTAAAAGAATAAAGGACGCAGGATTTTCACTAATTGAAGTCATGATCGCTCTTGCGATCTTTGCTGTCTTTGCGGTTTCTATTATTTCAACTCAATCGGCGAATATTCACTCCTCTATTCGCATGTCACAAGATCTCGTTCTCCATAATCTTGCGGAAATGAAAATGAACGAAGCCTTATTAGGGAAAAGAGAGTTCACCAATGTTACCGATAAAGATCCTGAGACAGGAAGTATTGATATCGATGGTTATAAAGATTTTAAATTTGAAATTGCCTACAAAAAAAATGAGTTTCCTGATTTTGCACAAATACTAGGGCAAGATGAAAACGAAGAAGAACGAGTGCAGCGCAATGACCCAAACGCGGGAGTCAGAAAGCAAATTTTTAATAAATTAAAAGGTGAACTGGAAAAATTACTTTGGCAAATCACCGTGACGATTATTCATCCCGATGGAACTCAATATAGCCTTTCTTCTTGGGTGACCAGAGGAAATGTAAGAGTGGAGCTCAACTTATGAGACTCCATCATCATGGTTTTTCTCTTATTGAAGTTCTCATCGCTATCACGATTCTAGGTTTTATCTCCCTGGGGATCACAACTTTTACCGATAGTTCAATCGACTCGGCTATTCGAATTTCTCAAGAAGATATTGAAGCTCTTCAAATTGAAACCGCCATGAGCCGCTTAGAATGGGATGTCTCTCATATCTACACCCCCCTTTATTTTGAACAAATGATGAATCCACAAGGAATGACACCGGAAGAAGGTGCTATTTATAATCAACTTGCTGATTATTATCAAAATAATAGCAATTTTAATTTACTCAGCTTCAGCGGCATCCCTACTCCAGTGATTAAAACTCCTGAGAAAGGACAACTTGTTTTTTTTACCGCTAGCCATAGAAGAAAAATAGCGAACTCAAAGTCATCCACTTATGCATGGGTGCGCTATGAGCTGCAACCCGACCAATTAACCCAAGCTGAGCGAGAGGAAATAGGCATTCCCACATTAATGTTAATTAGAAAATCTTTTACTTCCGATGTGTTCACTCCCGAGCCAATTGATTGGGAAGACGTCAAATCTCAAGTGCTTTTACATAAAGTTCTCTCCTTTCAATATGAATTTTGGGATTATAAGAATGAAAAGTGGGTGGAAAATATTAATACCATTCAAGATGGAGTGAATATCTTAAGAGGCCTTAGAGTCACTATAAAATATCTTAACCCTACCAATAATGAAAACCTATCCGTCAGAGTTTTCAGACCTCTCTTTAATTACTTTGAACCAGAAGATATGTATAAATTTTTAAAAGCGAAGGCTAATGCCAACAGAAGTGGAGAGGGCCAAGGCAATGGAAGTGGACAAGAAGGTGATGGTGAGGGAGATGGCGAAGGTGAAGGAGATGGCGAAGATGACCAATAAAAAAATCATCTCCAATCAACGTGGAACCGTCTCAATCATGCTGGTGCTCACAGCGATAGCGCTCGTTTTGCCTTTTGTGATGAACTTCCAATTTGATACTTATATTAACAAACTTAAAGTTTTTAATATGCAGGATAGAGCAAAAGCAAAACTCACCGCTGAATCTGCCCTGCAATTTGCTATGGCCAGGCTACGTATTTACAAAGAAGGGTTTAATCTCCTCCAAAAAAATCAAGACCTGGCCAAAACAATAAAACCAGAGCTCTTAGATACTATTTGGAGCTTTCCCTTTGTCTATCCCATTCCTGTTGGCAAAGAGATGAATCTCATTCAAAAAGAAGCTATTGCTGACTTTATGGAGCAAACTGTTTTAGAGGGCCAGCTGCAATTGACGATTAATAATATTTCCAACAGGATTAACCTCAACCTATTGAGGCTGTCTAACCTCCAAAAACAGATTGAGCTCGCTCAAAAGAAAAAAGATGAAAATGGAAATCCAATTGGAGAAGATGACCAAAACAGTGAAGAAGATAATCAGTACAACGCAGAAGCGCAACTTGTGCGCATCTTACAAGATACAATTGAGCGCAAAACCTTAGAAGATGAGTTTTTTGCTGATAAATTTGCTAATATTGAAATTCAGCCTCTTATCAATGAGCTAAAATTCTATATCAGTGACCCTAACTCTATTGAGGATCCAGCTGGGGGTGATTTTAATTTCCAAGGACCTGATCTTCACGCGAAAAAAGCTCCCTTGACCAGTTTTTCTGAACTCTATCTTCTTCCCACCTGGCCTGATGAAATTAGTAATCTTATTTTAAGAGAATTTACTGTTCACGGAGCCTTGATGATCGATCTCAATAAAATCACCGATAAATTGCTGCGTATTCTTATCCCCGATATTACCGATGATGATATCGCTGACTTTTTTGAATGGAAAAATAATCCAGAAGATCCAAAACATTTTAATGTGCTGGATGATTTTAAGAATTACTTTGTGAATATCGGCAATATCATGAATGCCGAAGATTTTGATGAGTTATTTAATAAATACAAAGCTCAAGGTCTCCAATTTGGGCCCACCCCCACTCTGTTTAAGGTGATTGCGAATGCCACCGTAGGAAGATCGACTTACACTCTCACTGCTCATGTCATCATTCCCGCTCAACCCCTTCCAAGACAACCAAAGCCCCCAGGTGAAGGTGAGGACGGAGAGAGTGATGGAAGCATTCCACCTACTCAACCCAATCAACCTAACCAACCAAACCAGCCTAATCAACCTGATGGAAATGGAAACAACCAACAAGAGCAAAAAACTCAACTACTCGAACCTCGAATCGTTGAAATCACAGTAAGCTAAAATTTTGCTTTAATAAGCGCATGGCATAAACTACACTAATACTATGATAAATATTGCAGTGGATTTTGGAAGTTATTCCCTCAAAATTATTCAGTTTAAGCTCGATAAAAAAGCTATAACAATTAAACAAATTGAAGAGCTGGTCCTCGATATCCCTGAAAAATTGGACAATCATCTCGAGGCTTTATGGACGATACAATTTAATGCCCTGGTTGAATATTTACATCAACAAAGACAAGATTACCAACTCATCCTCAATATGAATTCAGAGATTATCTCTACCAGAATGATCACCCTTCCTGTAAAAAATAAGAAGAAGGCAGCCCTTATGTTGCCTTTTCAGATTGAAGAAGATCTCCCTTATCCTCTTTCAGAATGTCATTTTGTTGATTCTATGGAAGCGGTTGGGAATGAGATTGAATCTATCACCGGAATTATTCGTAAAGAACATTTTAATGAATTTCATCATAAGTTTAAAGAGCACAATATTCAGCCTAATTTACTGACTTATGACGCTCCCCTTTATAGATCCTACCTCAAGCGTTTATCTCCAAACTTTGAAGACACAATTTGTATTTTAGAGTTTGGACATGAAGCAACCAGAGGGTTCTTTTTTAAAGATGGTCAACTGGTGTCCAACCATCACTCATATGTCGCTGGTCGGATCATCACTGAAGAAATTGCTGCGACTTATAATATAAGTCAGGACGAAGCTACGATATACAAACATCAAAACGGTTATGTCCTCACCGAGGAACAATTAAAAGAAGTGAACGATAATCAAAGAGAGTTTGCTGTTCTTATGCATAATACTCTTCAACCACTTTTACATGAAATTAGAAGATGGGAAATTGGTTTTAGAGTTAAAAACGGTAATCCTGTTTCAAAATATTATATTTGCGGGGGAACATCTAATCTAAATAATTTTCAGACATATTTAAGTTCAGAATTAGAATCGCCGGTGGAATTCTTTAATCCGTTTAAGACTTGTAATGATAAAAAAGTAGACTCAGATCAAAAAATTAGAAATAAGTTTTCTTATGCCAGCCTTTTGGCCCAAGGATTAAATCAAAAACAGACTCTTGTGAATTTTTTAAAAGGTGAATATGCCTTTTTAGGTAATAATATTCTCCCACTTGAGAGTATTGCTTTTAGAGCTGTTCGACTCGCCATTGTTTGTCTCTTGCTTAGCCTTTATTTTATCATTGATTCCGTGATTATTAATTCTAAAATTGATCAAGCTAGTCGCTATGCTCAAACACAAGTGCTTAAGAAAACTGACCGACGTGGTGAGAGGATTTTTGCCATGCCTCCTCGTGAAATTCGTATGGTCAAAGTATATCCCGATCGCATTTTAAGCAAACTCAAAAAACAAGAAAATCTGATTGAAGAAGAAGTAAAACTCATACAATCTTCATTAGATAAAAATGCTATGCTCCCCCTTAATGAGATTGCCAGTAAACTTGCTGGTAAAGATGTAGAAATCCTTGAATACCAATCAAGTCTAGGGGAAAAATTCACCCTCGTCCTTAAGGGCGACTCTGCTGCCAACCTTGAAACCCTGGCCAATCAACTGGAACAATCCTCAAGTTACGCCCTATCAAGTAGAGTCAATCCAGATGCGAACACCCTTACCATCAATGGGGAGGTAGACTAATGGCGTTGAAGATTATGAAACCAGTTGATGACTTTCTCTTTGCCAAAATTGAGCAATTTAAAGAAACTCCTTGGTATCAAACTCAACTCGAAGACCTGAGCAATTTAGAGGAGCAACAACAAACTCTCATCAAGACGGCCCTCACCATCGTCGTCTTCGCATTGCCTCTCGCAATCTTACTTGTAACTTTTCTTATTCACTCTTCTCTTCAATCCTCATTAAATACAACTGAAGAGTTGATATCGACAGGTATGAGAATTGTAGAAAAAAATCAAACCATTGGCACCAAAGCGAATAGCTTATTTGGACCGGGTATCGACACCAGAAATTCAATGAATGCAACTCTTTCCAGAGCCGCTTCCAGATCGGCTATTGACCCCACTAAGATCAGTGTTCAAAGCTTTAATATGAGTGAAGATAAAGGCTACAGAGTTGTTGTGGCAGATGTTAAATTTAATGACTTATCAAACAAAGATTTTTTTACTTTCCTTAAGAATTTAAACAATCAAAGTAAATTAAGAGTCGATAATATTACTATAACGAAAAATGCTGAATCAAATTTTTTAGAAGGAACGTTCACCTTCTCTCATTACAGTAAAAATCAAGTTGAATAAATAAAATGAGTGACGAGAATACAACAACCCCAGAAATTAACTATGAAATGACTTTCATCAGGAAGTTTCGTTGGATCCTTTTTCTATTTTGTTTTTTCGTCCTACTTCTTTTAACGAAAATTCCTGTGGCAAAAACAATAGATAATGCCATTTATGGCAGTCTCAACTTTGGACGCTGCCAGATTGGTATTTCGAATTATGAGTTTAACTTCTTCCCGCTGCCTCACCTCAATTTTCAAAATATCAATATCCCAAGTGAATGTTTAGGGGCTCGTAATAACCAATCGATTGGACTTAAAGATCTTCAAGTTTATTTTAGAGGTCCAAGCTTTTCTCCCCTAGGCCCACAATTTAAGGTTGAAACAGCTTTTCGTGACAACCCCCTTGGCTTTATACTGGCCAGTGACTTTAGCTTCAAAACACTTAAATTATTGATTAAAGAAAACGATATTGATCTGGGTAAATTTTCAGATTTTATCCCCCAAGTTTCGCTTAATGGGGTGGTGAAAACAGATTTACTGCTAGAGCTTGAAAACTTTAATTTAAGTGAGCTCAATATTAACTTACAATCAAACTCCCTGGTGCTTCCGGCCCAAAATATTAATGGATTTGCTTTACAGGAAATGCCTTTAAAAAATCTTCTGCTCACGGCTAACTCTGAAAATGGAAAAAAGCTCAATGTAAAAAAGCTTGTGATCGGTGATGAGAAATCCCCTATCCGCAGCGAGTTTAGTGGAGTGATTAATCTTAACACCAGAAATATCGCTTCTTCTTCTCTCAATCTTGGTGGGGAAATCGCTTTCGCTGATAGCTTTATTAACGATCCGAGTATGTTTTTACTCAAAAACTATATGCAGCAATTTGACAAGAAAGACAATTTCTATCAAATTCAAATAACGGGAGCACTAAGCTTCCCTAATATAAGCTCAAATAGATAAACCATGGATTTTTCAAATTGGCGTTATGAGATCACTACTCATATCGAACAAATTCTCGATGACCACCTCCCTAGCGAAATACTGGGGGAAGTTATTCGTTATAGTGTCCTCCCCACAGGAAAGCTCTTTAGACCACTTTTAGTCTATTCTCTTGCAAATGACTTAGATGAAGTGACAGAAAATCATCAAAGCTTTGCCTGCTCTCTTGAACTTCATCACACCTACACTCTCATCCACGATGATTTGCCTGCTATGGATGATGATGATTACCGGCGAGGAAGACTTTCAAGCCATAAAAAATTTAATGAGTGGAAAGCGATACTCGCAGGAGATGGACTCTTAAATCTGTCTTACCAGCTTTTAGCCGAGATTGATTCACCTCACCTGCCTCATATTTTAAAAGACTATGCTCAATTCATGGGCCCTAAGGGACTTATCTTGGGTCAAGCCCTGGATCTTAATCATAATATTGAGAGTTTTAAAGCTGTCCTACGAGTCCATGAACTCAAAACCGCAAGGCTTATTCAACTGGCCTTTAGAGGTGCTAATTATCTCTGTGAGAAACCCCTTTCTCTTCAAACCTGTGATGAACTAGGTTTATCGCTTGGGATTTGCTTTCAACTCTTAGATGATCTCTGTGAGCTTTCTGAAGAAGTATCTGAACATGAAAAAGAGATTAATCCTTTTCTAAAATTTGATTTTAATACTGTAACTCAACAACTTATTTTTCATATTCAAACTGTAAAAAATATTGGTGAGAGGAATCAATTGGCTACGACTCTTAAATATATAGATGAATACTTTCAAAAAATATTGACTCACTTAGAGAATCAACAAGGCGAAATCGAAGAAAGGATCGGTCATTCAATTAAAAGTGTCATCGAAGCCTTAACTATAAAAGCTTAAGCCCAACCTTTTTCAGCGATAATATTATCAATACGATCGAGAACGGAGTTGAGTTTCTTCTTGGCCTTAACTAAACGCAAAAGATCTCCATCATCAAATTGTCTGGCCTTGATTAATTTTTTTTGCTCTTCTAGATCTCGTGCCAGGTCAGCTTTGTACTTCTCCACATCTCCACTTTGGAGCATAATCATGCTATTGATAGCTTCACGCATCTCAACCCCTGTATAAGGTTTAGGACCGGTCGATACAGCTGCAGAAACCACAGGTTCATCTACAATTTGTTGAGTGATATTTTCTTCATTCATACATTGATTGAGCTCCTCATCCAACATGGCCTTGGCCTTAGGAATGGAGAGCTTATCTTGAAATAAAAGGTGCTTAATACGTTTGATAAATTCTAAATCATTTTGAGAGTAGAGCTTTTGTCCATTCTCATCTGTCTTGGGCTTTATATGATTAAATTCAGTTTCCCAGAATCTTAGAACATAAGGTTTTACTCCCGTCAGTGAAGTAATCTCTTTGAATTTATATTGGGATTTTTGAGGCAGGTTTTCAAAATCCATATCAATCCTTATTCGTTTTCGTCGTTTAGAAATGAGCTTAAGGCCCTAGGTTTACCTTCTTTAGGAGGGATAGAAGTATCTTCTTTACCTTTATCATCAATACGATGACGGTATCTCTCAGTGATGTCTTCTTTTAAAATTTGGGAAGGTTTGAAAGTAAGGACACGTCTAGCTGAAATCATCATGGCTTCGCCAGTCTGAGGATTTCTTCCTACTCTATCGTCTTTATCCTTAAGATGAAAGTTTCCGAATCCAGAAATCTTGACTTTCTCTCCACGGGCCAATGTATCCTTAATGACTTTGAATACTAAATCCACTAAATCTGCTGCTTCTTTTTTAGAAAAACCAGCTTCCTTGTATACTCTCTCGACAATATCTGCTTTAGTGATGCTCATTCAAATCCTCCATGATTAGACATCAAATGTTCTAAGTTCTTATTATTAGGTTAACAAAGAACCGCACCCGAGGCAAAAAAAAACTCCCGTTTTTACAAAAAAAACAGGAGTTTATAGCAAATTTAGCCTTAATTATACTTAATTTAAACTTGATTTATTTAGCTGAATTAAAAATCGCTTTAAAACCTTCAAAGTCACGAGCTGCAATTTCAGATAACATTTTACGGTTTAATTCGATCTTATTTTTCTTAAGTCCATGCATTAAAGTAGAGTAAGATCCACCCATCTCACGTGCACCAGCACTGATTCTTGTGATCCAAAGTCTTCTCATATCTCTTTTGAGAATTCTTCTTCCCTTATACATGTTATGTAGAGCACGAACCACTGTTTCGTGAGTGATTTTATACTTTCTTCTACGGTCAAAGTGAAAGCCTTTGGCCAATTTTAAAATTTTATTTCTTCTTCTTCTGGCTTTAAAGCCTCTTTTTACTCTTGCCATTGTAATCTCCTGAATGAACCTTAGGGGGAATAAGTATTCGCTTTGCCCTAAATGTTACAAATATTATTAATTATACTTTTTAGCGTATGGTGCAGCTTCAAGCATGTTCTTAGCATCTGTTGACGTTAAGTACCCAGCTTTACGTGCATTTCTTTTATTCTTCTGTGATTTTTTAGTAAGAATATGTCTTAAGTTAGCCTTCTTAATTTTTACTTTTCCTGAAGCTGTAACTCTAATTCTTGCCGCAATCGCTCTTCTAGACTTCATCTTTGGCATGACTATCTCCTCATATATATAAAACAATTCATTTTTTTGAGAGTAATAACTATCATTATTATTGCGTTTGGCAAAGGGATTTTTAATGATTTTTAGGTATTGGCGAACTATTTTTTAGTTTTTTTATCCGGCGATAACATCGCAATCGCTCTATTTCCCATCATTTTCATGGGAGATTCAACCACAGCACCTGTCTCTTCAACAACACCATTGATAATTTCTTTGAATTTATCAAGTCCAATTTCTTTGTGGGCCATTTCACGTCCACGAAATTGCATCAGCATTTTGACTTTATCCCCACCTTCTAAGAAGCGATAAACATTTTTTAATTTAACATTTAGGTCATGTGTATCTATAGCAGGTCTGAATTTTACTTCTTTTACCGTAATAGTAACTTGTTTCTTTTTAGCTTCAGCCGCTTTTTTCTGCTGCTGATATTTGAATTTACCATAATCAATTAGCTTAACTACTGGAGGTTTAGCATTGGGAGAAACCTCAACCAAGTCTAGACCTTGCTCATTTGAAATATCCTTGGCCTTTGAAATCGATACGACTCCATACTGATCACCAGAGTCGCTAATAAGTCTCACTTCCCCAGCTGTAATTGCTTCGTTGACCCTTGGTCCTTTATTTCTCGATCCGCCGCCTCTATGATTGGATATGGTATACCTCCGTAGTGATTTTAAATAATTATAATAAATAACATCATGAGTTTGAAATTTCCAACTAAAATTGCTAAAAAGCGTTCATTCTACTTTCGCAAGGCATTATGAAAAAAGAAAAAATTAATTTTGAGCAATATTTTAGTGAAGTTTATGGTGAGCGGTGGGCACAGCTAAGTACCGCCCTCAAAAACCCTTCAAAACAAGTTATTCGTCCCAATGGTTTTGTGAGTCAACCAGCTAAAACAACTCAGAAGACGACAGATTTTCCTTTTTATACCTCTGAGAAGAACCAAATGGTTCAAGAGTTAAGTGACGGACTTAAGAAGTATTATGTTATGGATTTGGCTTCCATAATATGTGCTCAATCATTAGAAGTTGGCCCTGCAGATTTTGTCCTTGATATGTGTGCTGCTCCAGGTGGGAAATCCTTAATTCTTTTTGAACATTTAAACCAAGGTCAACTTTGGTGTAATGAACTGTCTGCAGCCAGAAGGCAAAAATTAAAAAATGTTATTCGAGAATATATACCAGAAGATCAAAGAGAGAGAATTTTTATCAAAGGTAAAGATGGTTCACGTTATGGCCTCATCCATCCCGATACATTTGATAAAATTTTAGTCGATGCCCCTTGTTCGGGAGAGAGACATCTTCTCCATAACCCCAAAGAATTAGAGAAATGGAGTCCAAAGAGAACTAAAAGGCTCGCTGCTAATCAGTACTCTTTGCTATGCTCTGCCCTTCTCGCCTGTAAATCTGGAGGGCATATTGTTTACTCAACCTGCAGCATTTCTCCTCAAGAAAATGATGAAGTGATAAAAAAATTATTGAACAAAAAAGGTCATGCCGTGGTTCTTGATAGGCCTACCATCCATCACGCCAGTGTTGAAAAAACAGAATTTGGAATGCAGATTCTTCCCGATCAATCCGAGCATGGACCTATTTATTTTTCGCGGTTATTAAAGAAGTAAACTTCAGCACTCCCAAGCTCAGTTTGAGAAAATTTAATGCGAAACCACTGCCAATTTTCATCTTTAAGCTGACCTAGTATTTTTTGTGCTAAATCTTGGTAAGTT
Organism: Halobacteriovoraceae bacterium; assembly: GCA_002713145.1. Classification (GTDB taxonomy): domain Bacteria; phylum Bdellovibrionota; class Bacteriovoracia; order Bacteriovoracales; family Bacteriovoracaceae. The sequence continues at coordinate 44,116 of PAVS01000013.1, read as the reverse complement.
TCAAAGGGAATGTTTTCCACGACGAATTTCTCTGCAGAGAAATCATTCACTTTAAATTGCTCGTGATGATAGATATTTTCTTCTCGTCCGGTTATTTCATGTCCGGCCCAAAGCTTTGTTTGATCACCATAGACAGTGACCAGTTCATCCACGGGTCTGCAATAAACGAGTTCTTTTAAAAACTCATAAACGTCAAAGCTCGCTCTTATAGCTTCTGATATATCGGTTATCTCTTGATAAATAAAACGGGTGTTAATCATAATCACTCAATTTGAAATTAATGGCCACTTGGTCATTAATATCTTTTATAAATTTCTCTAACGCCTGGTTCAATTTGTCTAAATCATCAATAAAGAATTTTCCCTCTTCCATGCCAATCACATTTTGGTTGAGAAGATAATCCAGTGATGATTTCATCTTGGGAACCGCGAAAGACTCAGGGTACTGGACAATTCGCCCATGCTCAATCTCCATCGTAAAGATCTCTTGAGCCGTTTGTAAAAATTTATCCCAGTTAAAAGGTTCTGCATGTAAATACTTAACTGAAACCAAAGCTATATAATAGGCTTCATAAATATGGTTAAATGCGGTTGCATACCTCTTAACTTTTTTAGCGATTTGAAATAATTCTTCTTGCGAGAGTTCTAGAACATCCCCCACATTTTCAATTTTTCGCCCTATAGAATATTCAATAATCCTCACCCCTTCCTCAATCATTTCTTCATTTCTTGGAAGATAGAATTCATATTTCAATTCTTTTCTTTTTCGTATCAGAAACTTGGTCAGAGATGTTTTCGTTTTAATAGAACCATTGAGAATATTAATCCACACCGAACTCATGATGGTTGGAACAAAAAAGTGATGAAGGATCATATTTTTATGATAAAGCAAATGCACTCTCGCATCTTCACTGATGGCGTAGTAGACCAAATTGAGTTTTGCTTTTTTTACGAGATATACTTTTTTATTATTCAGAAACATATCCATCGCCAGCCGCAGAGAACTGATGGCCTGATCAGTTCGAAGAGAGCTGGTGAGAGGTAAATTCATGGCCTTGCAATAATTGATAATTTCCATGGCTGCTTTTTCAATTTGCTTCCAAGTTAAGGCCCCACTAGGCTCATCAAGAAGAATAAGTGAGAGCAGTGATGAGGGAGTAATCAACATGCCTTTGCCAACTTTTCGAAACGTTTCGAAAGCAAGATCTTGGGTTTTGAGTTTGAGGTCATCAAACTCCTCGTCCACCACAATTCCCTCTCCAAATTTCACGTGCACTGTTCCCAATTTTTTTGTGAAAATTTTGAATACTTTAAGCAGTTGAGTGGTCGATTCTTTTTTCTTCTTCGCTCCCCCAAGCTCTTTAGCATGGGCCCCTTCTTCCGGTATATGTTCATGGGCAATAGAAACAGGGATAAACATCAGGGGCTTTTTATCTTGATCAAATTTTGCATGAGCATCAAGAATCATAGAGAAAAGCCCATATTTAGGGGGAAGGAGTTTCCCTGTTCTCGTTCTTCCTCCTTCAAAGAAAAACTCAACGACTTTATCAGTTTTGAGCAGATAATAGATATAACCTTGAAAGGAAATTTTATATAAATAATCCGTAAACTTTCTTCGAATAAAAAAGGCACCGCACTTTTTAAAAATTATACCTATGGGAAAAATATTCAGATTGATCCCTGCTGCTATATAGACAGGAATACGAAATTGTTTATAAAAAATATACTGAAGCGCGAAGTAATCTGCATGACTTTGATGGTTAGGGCACAAAACCACATGGTATTTTTCTAAGGTTTGATTGAGATCAAAACCATCTGGAAGCTCAACATTAATCCCGTCATAAAGTTTTACAAAGGTATTATCCACAAAAGATTCCATGACAGTAAGGTAGCCCTTATTATAATCGCCAGAAATTTCGTCGATGCATTTTAAAATTTTCTTTTTATCACCAGGATTGTTTTTCAGATGCTCGCTGACTTTCTCAAAAGATAAAACAATGTCGTAAACATTTTCCAAAATCTAACCTTCAGTTAAGTTTAAAACTTTATAATAACCGAAAGACAATAAAAAAGGGAGAATTTCTCCTCCCTTAAACTTGTTCAATATAATATGAAATTTTTCTTAACTATTCATACCGTGAGGCCTTGATTCCCCCATTCCGCTGGTGGACATTTCCATAAACCTAGCATTCTTATTGATATCTGAAAGTGTCATGGCGTTGAGATAAGTCATACCAGAACGCACCCCTCCAGCAAGCTCATCAATAACGTTAACGACACTACCTTTACACGGAATCATTCTCGACTCACCTTCCGCGGCCATGCCTTGCTGCATGTTTCCACGCCATGAAACTTGAGCGTCCTTTGAAGCCATTCCTCTATACTTTTTCATCCCGCCTTTGATCTCACCTGGAGTTTCAAGACAACCCGCTAACATTGAGCCGAGCATAACCGTTTCCGCACCAGCCGCAAAAGCCTTCACAATATCTCCAGAGGTTTTAATTCCTCCATCGGCGATTACAGGAATATCATGTTTTCTTGCTTCAGCGACACAAAGTGACACAGCAGTGAGCTGAGGCACCCCACATCCGGTGATAATACGTGTAGTACACATCGATCCCGGACCTATTCCTACTTTAACTGCATCCGCACCGTGATCAATAAATCTCTTCACTCCATCAGGCATAGCGACATTTCCTGCAATAACATCAATATGTGAGTGAGTCTTTTTTATATAATCGAGAACTTCCAGCATCATCACTGAATCTCCGTGAGCGATATCAAGAGTAAGGACTTCAACCCCCGCATCAACCAAAGCATCGGCTCTTCTCATCCCCTCTTCTTTAACACCAACACTTGCACCAACATGCAAATCAGGATGAGAATTTTTTAGTTCAACTAATCGCTTTACTTGTTCGCATTGTTCAGCTGTGGTGAGAAAGCGGTGAAGAATAGCATGAGCACCCATCGCTCCCATTTTTTCGGCCATCTCAAATTCTGAAACCGTGTCCATATTAGCCGCAATAAAAGGCAACTTCATTTTTCTATTTTTAGTTAGTCTTGTTTCTAAATTAGGAATACTTCTAGAAGTAATCTCACAATGACGTGGCATAAGTAATACATCATCATAAGTCAGTGCTGTATTTCTCTCACAAATCTCATTGGCGTTAAACATAAGCCCCATGTGCTTCTCCTTAAAATTTCGTGTGTGTCTTCGTATGAACCCTTTATATCTAAGGATCGGGCCTTTGATAAGAGGGTGGGATAAACTTTTTCTTACTTTAAAGACGCAATGCGCTAGAGGCTTCTAACTCTGCACTTTCTTTTTCAATAAAATCAGTCACTTCTTTTTTAATGCGATAATATTCTTGTTCATACTGATTGAGTTGATAAACAAATTTCTTTTTGAGATCAGAATCAGCTAATTGCTCTAGCCCCTCATTGGATCTTAAACCAATAATCAGATTCTCAGAGAACTCGAAAGCTTTAGGATAGTATTTTCCAAGGGAAGCTACAAATCCCCCGTACATTTGACTCAAACCAAAATACCTGCGGTAAGCATTGTCCAGGGCCAAGTTATTGAGATCGATATAAGCAAGAGTATAAGCAATCTGAGCATGTTGAGGTTCGGGATATTTAGTCTGGTGCTCTTTAATTTCATCCATAGCTGAGAACACCATTTTTAGCCCCATATTCGTTCCTGTTAATGAGACTTGCCCAAGGTAGTCTTGGAAAATTTTTCGCAAACAGGGATAGTAATAATCCGCATCACTTTGGGGGCAGTTCTTTTTGAGATACTCGAGTTCAAAGTGAGGATTGAAATTCCAAGCGGTTTTAATATCCACTCTATTTTGATAAATAAAAAAACTAGCTATAAGCAGACCAATTGAGCCAAAAACGATGACTATATATTTAAGATAACGAACCATAATCTATCTTAATATCAGAAAAGTATTTTTTTAGAAAGTCATCAAACTCAAGTTTGTCATTCGCTTCCACCATTTTTGCTTCATCGGCGGAATGGATAATAAGTTCATTGAGAAAAGACTCCATATTTGGTTGGCAGCTATAATCCTCATGATATTTTTTTGCCAGCTCTAGTGAGGCTTCAACAAAACTCATTTTTTTGGTGTGACAAAAATCAATCAATTGTTGTGACGGAAGTTTGCTGGAATCTAAAATCTTTTCTTCTTCTTTTTCGATTATTTTTAGTTTCTGCTCATCATTTGCCACAAATTGTTTTAATTCATCAAAGCATTTTTTGAGGCTATCACTTAATAAAACCTCACCATCGCCACTCTTTAACTTGAGCCCCTTTGTGAGTCCATTTGTGACCACAGTCTCTAAATTTTCCTCAACGATTTCACATTCTTTTTGCTCCAGAAGAGGGGAATCTTGTTCCAGACACCAACATAAAAAGATGTTGAGAAATTCTATTTGATTCAAAGTGACTCCATAAGGAGTAAAAGGATTGCAGTCGAGTAATCTAACTTCTATATACTCCACCCCTCTATGGTGAAGAGCTCCCAGAGCACTTTCTCTAGACTTGGCCACATTCTTAGGTCTTACCGTGGCGTAATATTCATTATCGATTTGAAGCAGGTTAGTGTTGAGTTGTTGGTACTCACCATTTTTGACTAAACCTATTTTCTCATACTCTGGGTAGGAAAGAAGCCTGGCTGACTCTATGGTTTGAATATAAGTTTTAAGCTGATTAAAGCACACTGAAATAGCTTTTTGTGCCGAACTGGTGTAACCAAGCCCTCCCATTCTAAGAGAGATCCCATTTTTATTTATATAAGTGTCATCATCAAATTTTGTGAGTTTATGATTTTTACCAGTAAGAAAACTTTTATCCACAAGTGGAGAAGCCCCAAATAGATAAACTAAAAGCCAGCTATATCTTTTAAAATTTCTTATGAGATGAAAGTAAGAATGATTTTTAAATTCTGTAAGATCACTAAATTCATTTTGCTGTTCAAATTTATTTTTCCAAAATTCCTGACTGAGTGAAAAATTAAAATGCACGCCGGATATAGTTTGCATCGAGCGTCCATAGCGATTACCAAGCCCCATGCGATAAAGAGTTTTAAGTTTCCCTACATTGGATTCGCCGTAATAAGCAAGTGGGATTTTATCATCCTTTGGTAGTATGGCCGGCATACTTCCAGGCCATAATAATTCATCACCAATATTTTTTTGAGTATAACCATGAATACAAGCGAGTTCAGCGAATAAATCAGTAGAGCTGGCCCTGACAGAGGTAATGAGTTCAAGTAAGTTTTCACTAAAATCAGTGGTGATATGAGGATGAGTTAATTTATGCCCAAGCTTCAAGGGATGTGGTTTTGCTGAGGCTTCCCCACTCCCACTCACTCGTAAAGTTTCTCTTTCAATCCCATTTTGAATGAAGTCTTTATAGGAAGCAAAACTCATTTGGTGTGCATCATCACGACAGCTTCACCTAAATTCGCTGCATGCGCCCTAATTTTTCGAATATTGGCCACCATATCGGAGTAACTTAATGCTGATAAGGCACTGTATTGCCCAGTATTAACTTTCTCCAGATGTCTATTTCTAATATCATCGGCCCAAATTCTAAGCTTTTCACTTCTGGTATTGATATCACTGATATCATACACTCTCTCACCGGTGAATCCTTCGAAGCAATCATCCAGAAAATCCCAAACATGTTTAAAGTACTTAGTGTATTCTTCATCGAGACTTGGGTCATTTTCTTTTGATCTGGCCACACGATTTTTATCACGCACCATTCGCTCCAGATAATCTGCAATACTCTCCAACTCATCCACGATTTTAATCATAGCTTGAGAGCGTAAACTTTGCCCTTCACTCATAGGTTTTTCCATCACTTTACACATAAAGACGGTGACTTCCTTTTGCATGCGATCAGTGATGTTTTCGTACTCACTTATCTTGGCAAGCTTTTTAGATTTGGGCTCTTTAATATAGGCCAGTGTCGCTTTATACATTCGTCCACAAACATCATACATTTTACGAACTTCTGACTCAGCTTGGGCAATGGCCGTGGCCGGAACAATCTCATTACTATCTCCAACTATAATCAAATGCTTTGACTCCTCTCCCTCTTTATCTGGTGTGATTTTTGTCACAAACTTAGCAAGATGGCCCAAGAATGGGAGAAACAAAATGGTAGCGGTAATATTGAAAAAAGTATGAGATGCCGCAATATGGGCTGCAATATTGGGATACTCTCCTGCAGGAGTGACTTCATCTGCAACCCCCGGAACCATCCATTCGATGAATTCTAAATACCAAGGGAGAAACGAAAAGACCGCCAATACACCAAAAACGTTAAAAAAAGCGTGAGCTCGAGCTGCACGTTTCGCATTGGTGGTGGTTCCCACTGAAGCGAGAAGCGCCGTAATGGTAGTTCCAATATTTTCTCCCATCACCAGTGCTGCCGCAGTATTAAATTCTATCACCCCCGCGGTTGCCAGAGCGATCGTAATCCCCAGCATAGCAGATGAAGATTGAATAATTACAGTCAGTAAACATCCGGTCACAATAGAAGCAAAATAACTGGCATAATTTTGTCCGGAGAAATAAGCAATCATATCAAGAAATTCTTGATTCGTTCTCAGTGGCTTAAAAGAATTACTCATAATCTCAAGGCCAAAGAAAATCATCCCCACTCCAAAGAGGACTTTTCCAATATGTTGCATTTTAGGGTTTTTAGAAAAAAGCGTAGGGAAAATACCTAAACCTATAAGTAATAATCCATATTTTCCAACTTTAATGGAGATAATCCAACCGGTGATAGTAGTTCCAATATTTGAACCAAAGATAACCCCAATGGCCTGGGTGAGTTGCATCAGTCCAGCGTTTACAAAACCAACTGTCATAACAGTTGTGACTGAAGAACTTTGAACAATCATAGTGACAATCATACCTACAACGACGGCCAAAAATCTGTTCGTTGTTAAGGAGTTAATGACTCGAGTGATGACGTCACTTGCAGCTTGTTGAAGCGAGTCACTCATCATCTTCATCCCAAAAAAGAAAATTCCCAGCCCACCAAGAACGCTGTAGATAATTTTAAAAGTCTCCATTGATCATTCCAATTTTCAGAGTTATATATGCAAATATTAACTTACTACTAGTATATTGACTATTTGCAATTAGCAAGTATAAAGTGTTGATTTTACTAACTTTTTTAATTCGTGACACTATCGTGACAATTGAGTGGGCGAATTGATTTATTTTATAAACTGCTTATGTTGGAAAGTCTTGTTGTCTACAATTTCAAAAATCATGTTGAGCTCCCTGAGCTTAAAAACACTGATGTGTTTACACTGAAAACATGCCAACGCATCGTCGTTGTGGCACTAAAAGAAAGTCCTACCAACCAAATTTTATTTAAACATGAAGGTAGAGTTTTTAATGGTACTGAAGCCTACCAATTTCTCTTAGAAGTCATATGCGGCCTTAAAAGTAAGCTTGTGGGTGAAAATGAAATCGTTGGCCAATTTAAAACCGCCTACAAGGAATTTTGCTCAGGCGACGTAGTTAATTCCAGCATCCTTCTTGTCTTAGAAAAACTCCTCAAAGACGCTAAAGAGATCAGAAGTAAATATCTGATTGGTATCTGCCAAAAAACTTATGCCTCAGTGGCCAGAAAACACATGATCAATAAACATCATGCAGATGAGGTCTTGGTGCTGGGTTCAGGTTCTCTTGCAGAAGATCTTATTAATCAATTTAAAAAGAAAGCTAAAGTTTATATCAGTGCTAGAAATTTTGAAAAAGTGAATAAGCTGGCCAATAAGCACGATCTTCAAATCATTCCTTGGAAAAATATATATCTTTTCCAAAACTTTTCCCATATTGCTAACACTATTGGTGCAGAGGAAACATTGCTTGATCAGCAGTTTTTTGAAACTTGGGCAAAAAAACACAGTCAAAGGTTTTTTGTTGATTTAAGTAGTGGCTGTTGCATTCAAAGTAGCTTTAGTTATGCACAAGGTCTAATGACGCTTCAAGACATATTTGCTGAAGGTGCCATCCACGAGTCGCGCAAAAAAGAGCAACTTAAGTTGGCCCAATTGAAAATGGAAGAAATTGTACAAAAACGCTATATTCATTTAAAACAGAAAAAGCAAAATCGAAAGCAATATGGTGTTAGACGTGAACAAACCGCAATTTAAACTTGGAACTCGTGGCTCACTTTTGGCCACAACTCAAAGTACCCTTACAAAAAATTTAATAGAACAAAAGAGTGGCTCCCTCATTGAGCTCCAGAAAATTGTCACCCAAGGTGATAAGATTACCGACGTCCCCCTCTGGCAAATTGACGGTAAAGACTTTTTCACTAAAGAGCTGGATGAAGCTTTACTTAACCACTCTATTGATTTTGTCGTTCACTCTTACAAAGACCTTGGCAGTGAGCGCCCTCAAAATATTGAACTTGGGGCCATCACGAAAAGAACTTACCCTCATGATATTTTACTGATCAAAAAAGAAACGATTGAAAAGCTTGATACCTTAGAGCAATTTATTGTAGGAACGAGCTCTCCTCGTAGACAATTTAATATCGAAAAGAATCTCAAAGAGTATATTCCAAAACTTCAAAAGGAAACTTTGGTTGAGTGTGAAAACCTACGAGGCAATGTTAACACCCGCATTCAAAAACTGAGAGATGGAAATTATCATGCTATTGTTTTAGCACTGGCAGGTCTAGAGAGGCTTGCTGGTTTACCTGAGTCAAAGCAAGAATTAGAAAAACTTCTCGATGGCCTAAATTTTATTATTCTCCCTCAAAAAGTTTTCACAAGTTCTGCCTCTCAAGGAGCTTTGGCCCTTGAAATTCATTCACAAGCCAATCCTGATTTAAAACAAGCTGTAAGATCTGTTCATTGCGAACAAACTGCAGAAGAAATAGCAAGAGAGAGAAAAGCATTTAACTCCTATGGTGGAGGTTGTCATCTCGCGGTTGGAGTTTATGTCAAAAAAATCCATGATTTCTATGCTCACTTTCACCGAGGCTTAGTAGATAAAAAACAAATTGAAGTGACTCACTTAGAAGGTTTTGATTACTCACACTTAAAAGGAAAATCTGTTTATCACGTTAAAGGCGAACAAGACTTTCTTATTTCAAGAGAGCTTATTCAGCATCAAAGTCGTAAGGCCAATCTGTTCGTAACCTCTTCCTATTGTTTTCATAATATTCATAAAGAGGCGCACTCATTATGGGCGGCAGGAAATTCTACCATGAAGAAATTAGTTTCTCGTGAATATTGGGTCAATGGCAGTGCCGAAGGTCTAGGGGCTGAAGTCATCAAAGAGCTGGGACAATCAAGCGCCCTTCAAATAATGACACAATCCCAGACATGGGAAACTCTCTCCCATCAAGAAGCTGAAAGTGAATGGGGAGAAGTCATCCCTTGCTATACACACGTGATCAATGATTCTCATCAATCAACCTTTGAGGACCAATTGCTCAACTCCGATATCATTTTATGGAGCAGCCGTATTCAATTTGAACATTATCTAGCGAAATACCCACAACTCAAGTCTAGAGAGCATGCCAGTGGGTTGGGAAAAACTTTTATGGCCCTTAAAGAAAAAGTCCCTAAGCTCATCCCTTGTCTGGACTATCAACATTTACTTGAAAAAACTCAGGAGAAATAATGAACTCAAACGAACTCTTTCAAAAATCATTAAAATACGTTCCTGGTGGTGTGCACTCCCCTGTGCGAAGTTTCAAAGGTCTGCATACAACTCCACGATTTATAAACAAAGCCGAAGGAGCTCGGATTGTTGATGAAGATGGAAAAGATTATATAGATTTTTGTATGTCTTTTGGTCCTCTGATTTTAGGACACAGAAATCCTCAAGTTGAAGAAGCAGTGATCGCGGCACTTAAAAATGGTTGGAGCTTTGGGGCCTGTGAGAAATACTCCCTTGAGTTAGCTGAGTTTATAGTGGAGAGAATTCCCTTTATTGATAAGATTCGCTTCGTGAATTCCGGAACAGAAGCGGTGATGACCGCAATAAGACTGGCCAGAGGATATACAGGTAAAAATAAAATCATTAAATTTGATGGCTGCTATCACGGGCATACAGACTCTATGCTTATTAAAGCAGGTTCAGGTTTAGCGGGAACCACCACAGCTTCAAGTCAAGGAGTGAGTCCGGCTATTAGTAATGATACCCTAATCTGTGAACTAGGCAATCTTGAGCAACTTAAAGAAGTGATGGAGCAACATAAAAATGATCTCGCTGCCGTATTTATAGAGCCGCTACCGGCGAATAATGGTCTTCTGATTCAAAATGCTGAATTTTTAAAAGCTGTAAAAGAGCTCACTGATCAATACAGTTGTTTACTCGTTTTTGATGAAGTGATTTCTGGCTTCAGAGTCTCCTTTCAAGGAATGTATACTCATTGCCATGTGGAACCTGATATTGTGACCTATGGAAAAATTATTGGGGGTGGCTTCCCGGTAGGTGCCGTTGCAGCGAGATCAGAAATCATGGATAAACTGGCTCCTGTGGGAGACGTTTATCAAGCAGGTACTTTAAGTGCTAATCCTGTCGCCATGGTGGCTGGTTTGGCCAATCTCCAGCAGCTTACTGATAATTTTTATGAAAAGTTAGAGCGTCAATCCCTCAAGCTTGTAAATATATTCTCCAACTGGCTGACAAAGAACGGTTTTGAGGATTACTCTCTTATTCACTTTCAATCACTTTTTTGGGCCATACCTACTCATGATAAAATTATAAACTCTTCGCAAATCCCAGGAAATATTCAAGAGCGCTTTAAGGTTTTATTTGAAGAATTACTCAATAAAGGCATTTATTTTTCACCCAATGCCTATGAAGTTGGCTTTGTCTCAAGCGCGCATGATGATGACGTCTTGTCAGAAATCGAACAAAGATTATGGCAATAAGAAACTGGTATTATTTACTCATCATTATTTCAGTGGGTCTTCTCACTTTATTAGGAAGCTGGTGGCTCTACCTCGTATTTAATTTGGCCTATAAACTTGAGGGACTCAACCATCCCTCTTTGGAAGGAAATCTAATCAATATGGTAAAGTGGGAGGGAACGACTTTTGTGGTGTTGCTCCTCATTTTATCCATACTCCTTGTTTATGTTTATATCCTCGATCACAGAAAAACGAAGGCACTGCAAGAGTTCTTTGCTTCCCTCACCCATGAGTTAAAGACGCCTCTTGCCAGTATGAAGCTGCAAACACAAGTCATCTCCGAGTTTATTGAAAATTCTGAGTTGCATCAAGATAAGAAAGACAAAGTTCAGCTTTATGCGAAAAGACTTATTGATGACTCTTTAAAGCTCGAAGACCAACTGGATAATCATCTCCAGCTCAGCCGAGTTGAAAGAAAGGCTAATCTCAATTTAAGACCTATTGAATTTACTTCCTTTATCGAAAAAGAGAAAAAGAGATATCCTCATTTACCCGAAATTGTCCTCTTAGGAGATAACAAAGACTTTGATATCATGGCCGATGACTTTGCCCTTGAAACTATTATTAGAAATTTATTTGAAAACAGTCTTACCCACAATCATGATCTCAAAAAAATTACGCTGACTCTTAAAAAAGGATCTTTTTTCTCCATTCATTATAATGACCATGGTCCTGAGTTTAAAGGTGATTCTAAAAATTTAGGAGAATTATTCTATAAATTTAATTCACCTAGCGGGAGTGGTATAGGCCTCTATCTTATCAAGAAGCTTATGCTGCAAATGAATGGACAACTTGAAATTAAGACATCTCCCCATGTTGAGTTTTGTCTCAGCTTTAGGCCTGCACCATGAGCAATCAAAAGATTCTTATTGTTGAAGATGAAAAGAACTTAGGTCTTACCCTCAAAGATTACCTAGAAACACAAAACTTTGAAGTCAATTTGGCTGAGAATGTTACCCAGGCCCTTAGTCTTTTTGACTCCACCACAGCCATTGTTCTCATGGACATCAACCTACCAGATGGAAATGGGATAGAGCTTGCCCAGGCACTTCGTGAAAAACGAAAAGACTTTTTATTATTATTTTTATCAGCTCAAAATGATCCAGAAACAAAATATCAAGGTTTGGAAATGGGGGCGCAAGATTTTATCACTAAACCTTTTGATCTGCGAGAGCTCACGATTCGTCTCAAAAAAGCCCTCCAGACCCATGCTTTACTCAATCAGCATATTAATGAGATCCACTTGGGAAAACTCTCCATTCGTTTTGGTCAGTTTGAATTGGAAGATGCAAATGGCAAAATTATTAATATGGGCCAGAAAGAATGTGGTATTCTAGAGCTTCTTTATCAAAAGAAAAACCAAGTGGTTTCTCGGGATGAGATATTAGCTCAAATTTGGGGAGATGATGTCTATCCTACCAATAGAACAGTAGATAATTATATAGTAAAACTTAGAAAATGGATTGAGACTGATCCTACCTCACGAGTCAGTATAAATACGATCAGAGGTGTAGGTTATCAATTAGAAATAAAGGAATAAATGATGCACAATATTTTTGATAAAAGAAAAAAGATAAATAATCAATCTCAAGTACCCGTTTGGTTTATGCGCCAAGCAGGTAGATATCATGATCATTATCAAAATCTAAAAAAGACACATAGCTTTATGGAGTTGTGCAAAACACCAGAACTTGCCTGTGAAACCACCATGGGACCTATTCGTGAGTTTGATTTTGATGCAGCTATTCTCTTCTCTGATCTCCTTTTTCCCTTAGAGCAATTAGGAATGGACCTTGTGTATAACCCGGGGCCTAAACTAGGCTTTAAGCTGGAGACAACAGATGATTTAAAGAGGCTGAACAAAAATGCCGACCCTTCCTTTTTTAAGTTTCAAGCCGATGCATGTAAACTCTTACGTAAAACCTTAGATCCAAATATCACCTTACTTGGATTTGTAGGGGCTCCTTTCACTCTTTATGCTTATGCTGTGGAAGGTTCACACGCAGGAAGTTTAGTGAGCTCCAAAACCGGACTTTATGATGGCCGTTATGAAAGTTTTTGTGAATTATTGATTCCTAATGTTATCGAAGAGATGAAACTGCAAGCTGAAAATGGGGCTGATGCTGTTTGTATTTTTGATACAGCGGTGGGGGAACTCACCCTCAGTGACTTTAAGCGTTTTGCTGTTCCAAAAATTAAACTTATGACCAGTGAGTTTAAAAAATCCTATCCTAACACTCCTATTATTTATTATTCTCGTAATACCCATATCAATCACCTGCAACTTTTAGAAGATGATCATATCGATGTCCTAGGTGTAGATTGGAGACATAATCTCAGCGAAGCATTACAAACTTTTAGCAAAGACTATTACATTCAAGGAAATTTTGATCCCTGCTGGTTACATCTCTCTTGGGAGGATTGTGAACAAAAGCTCAAAGAGTTTCATAGAGACTTAGTCACAGCTGATATCGATATGTCACGTTGGATTTGCGGTTTAGGCCATGGAGTTTTACAACACACACCTCAAGATAATGTGAGAAAAACCGTCGAATACATTCATCAACACTTTAGATATTAATAAAGAAGTTATTATCAAGCCCATACTCAACGAGCTTGGGAATATTCTTAGGGACGAGTCCTGTGAACACAGGACCATTATCACCGATGTCACCAATTTTTTGAGTGACAATGACGTCTCCTTCCATACCAGTCACCTCATAGATTTCTTTGATGATTCTATCTCCACTGCGTGACTTACCTAGCTGAACAATAAAATCGACAGCAACAGAAAGTTGTTTTCTTATGGCCCTCAGAGGAACGTCATAACCTGCGTAAGTAAAAAGACTTTCAAGTCGTGATAAAGCTTCTACGGGATTATTAGCGTGAACTGTTGTCATACTTCCATCATGACCTGTATTCATCGCCTGTAAGAGATCAAAAGCCTCAGCTCCTCGCACCTCCCCCACAATGATTCGCGTAGGATACATCCGGAGGGCATTTTTAATAAGATCTTTTGTCTTAAGTGGATTCTGAACACTGGAGCGATTGAGAGCTGCAATTAAAGAGACTGAGTTGGGATGATCAAAAGAGAGCTCTTTGGTGTCTTCAATAGTAATTACGCGCTCTTTTACACCAATTTCTTGCAATAATAAATTAAGAAAGGTGGTTTTTCCTACACCTGTTCCTCCAGAGACAACAATATTTAATCTCGCTTTAACAATGGCCTGAAAAAAGCTCACCCACTTATCCGTTAATCCAAATTTCCCTTCGAGCTCATTCAGTCGAGTAAAGTCAGCAGAGTATTTTCGAATGGTGATTGCTGGAAGTGAGCGGGTGTATTCAGATGAGATAATATTGATTCGGCTTCCATCGGGAAGATTACCATCGATGATAGGATTATTAATGTCATAATGAACTTGATTAAGCTTGGCCACATCATCACAAAAATATATGATATCATTTTTATTTAACTGCACATTTAACCGGATGAGATCTCCTGCTCTTTCGATATAGACGTGGGTATCAGAATTGATAATAACTTCAGAAATTCCTTTTTTCTTTTCAAGATCTCGAAGAAGTGCCCAAACAGTATTTTGATTCATGGCCTATACCTTTTTTGTTGTAATAAATTCTGAGTCATGGATAGCATGAGCATAATCAAGCATCTTTGCCATAAACAAGTTTTGCTCAGTTGTATCTAACTCTTGTAATAATAATTGCAGATCCCCTTGATGAAGCTTAAAAAGATTTTTTAATTTTTCTTCATCGAAGAATTCATGAAGATTCCAAACTGACCAGATAAGCCAATCGGGGTAATCTCCCTTCGAACTACCAGCGGCCAAAATCTCATCGACGGTTTCAGGTATGATAATACTATGAGTTTTTTCTGAAGTAAGAGTTTCTAAGGCTAAATCTCTATGCTTGAGGTACATTCCAAATAAAAAAACACGGCTTGAGTTTACTGGGGAGAGGAATTGAAAACGTTTCTCAATATCCAGAACATCTTCAACTAGATCTAATTCAATTTTTTTTGGATAAATTCCCTCTGCTTCTTTCCGTAAAATCGCTTCAGCGAGTCTATTCCTAAATCCTTCCCACCCAAGGGCGGTCAACATCCCCAGAGTGCCACCTTTTTTGAGATAGTCTTTAAAAATTTCACTGGTATAAGCTTTAAAGAAACTGTCTGACTGGATAATATCAATTATTTGACCAAAAGAGACTCTTGTATTTTTAAGATGAACTTTACATATCCGCGCAAAGCAGTCAGGCAATTGTGTTTTAAATGCTATTTCAGTCAAATTTTACCTCTGCTTAAATATTAACTATAATTAAAGCGTCTGAAAATAACTTTCCCAGGATTGTGATTTGAGTTTTCCCATATTTAAAAAGATACTTATAAATTCACATGTCTCCAAGTTTATCTATCCGCAACTGGACCAGGTGGATTTTGGACATAGCCCCATTCTACTGGAGATTGTTCACCTGAAAGAGCATCAAGAAAGCGTTCTAACGACTATTGAAAATTACTTCGAAGAACATGATCTTAATTATGCAGCTTATCCCATTGTTATTCTCACCACCTTGGAGCGGTATCATTCAAAGTTCTACTTAACACAGGACCGTAAAAAGATTCCTCAGTTCTTTAAACAAAAACTGAAGCAACTGACACTCAAAGAAAATCAAAAACTCAATTTTGTTGAGCTCAAACAAACTCATTTACATAATTTAATACTTTCTGAATATAGTAAAATCATTAATGAATATTCAAAAAACCATAAAGAAATTCATTATCTCAATAGAGAAAACGAATTTTATAAAGTTTTACTAGAGAGGATTGATTCATGACAAAAAAAGAGAATGATGACGACCTCATCGGCTTTAAAGACTTTATCGAGTACACTGATAAGAAAAAAGGGCATAAACGCAGAGTTGAAAATGATAATTTTGAACTGCAAACTTTTCTAGAAAAAGATGCCAAAAGACTCTCCAACCAAATCGAACTTTTTGAAGAGAAAGCCTATATGCTTAAAACCTTCTCACAAAGTCAAAAAATTAAAGAAAAAGTTATCGCTGAAAATGCTGAACTGAGAGATAAAATCATCCAAAAACTTATCGCCAACCCCAGCGGCTTGGTGAGCAATTTGACTGAGGTTCTAAGATCACATTTTAATTCTTAGTAAAGTTGAGAAGAATAGGTCCACCAATATGTTTGAAGTCCTCATCATCGAGGGTGTCGAATTCATAACCACTCAAATGTTCCGATAAAATACCGTAGAGATAAGTATGCATATTTGGGAGACTATCAAAACCAAACTGCCCCATAAAATGTTGGATTTGGTCTTGTATAGGCTTACTCGTCATGGGGGCCAAAACATACTCTTGATCTTTTTTCTCGAAATATGTATCAAAAAACTGCTTGAGTTCAACAATAGTCACACCCATTTTATTGACATTTTTTTCACTGAAATTTCCAATTGAGTAGTTCACAAAGCTTGAAATAATGATGGCTTCAAAGTCGATATTCTCAACTTCATAGTTGAGATAAAAATCACTGTGAAGGTGGCCTCCTTCTTTTAGATCTTGAAAGGATTTAAAGAAAGTTTGAATAAATGGTAGCATATCTGTCAAAAGATCTACTTGCTGCTCCCAAAAAGCATAGGCTTCTAGGCTATTCACTTTCTTAGCATGCAAACCTGCCCCAAAGGCTTTTACTTTTGGGATCTCTTGCTCTGAGTTCTCTAGAAAGCTCACCCACCAAGCACCTAAAAAACCTTCATGCTCATTTTCAACAAATTGAGTTTTTTTCAACGCTCTTATCAATTTTTGTCTTTTCAAATTAATGAGGCTTGAGCCAATTTTGTATAAATCAAAAAAGTCAAAATCATTAAACACAGACTGCTCTTCTGAATAGTTCTTATGTACTTTGACCTTCTGTAACCCCAGCTCCATAAAGGATTTCGTAATTTCCCCTATGCGAGTCAACTCAACTCTGCCCCCTTTGAGGGCATCTTTTAGGGTGATTGTTGAATTGACCAATCTTACAAAAGTAAAATGAAGATATTCTAATCGCTTACTGTCTTTGCATTTAAGAAGCTCAGCATAAATATTTTCCATTTCCTTATCAAAAGATGTCAACGCTGAAGAGTGAAGGTTTTGGTTGAGCGAGAGAGAGTCAATATTGGGTGTAATCGATTTCTTTGCTAAAATAAAGTTTTCCACTTGCTTGAGACTTGCAAAGGAGTGAAGTTTTTCTAGAGCTTCGTAATAATCGACAAAACCGTAATCTCTCAGGCGTTCTTTTTTCTCCTGATAGCCGCTTTCTTCCAGGCTCGCAAATGAGTCATTCATAAGCTTAAAAAGTTGAGTATAAGCCGCTTCCACGCCTAATTTATCATAGAGATTTCTCACCAAAAACTTCAGTTCATTGGGATACTTAAACTCTTCTGAGTATTCAATGAGCAGTAAATTATCATCAGTGAGAAAGTAAAAATCATGATCGGGATATTCTGGATCTTCCACATCAAAAGTATAGACATTGACTCTGGATTTTAAGTACAGAAGAAAGTCCTCAGAGTCTACAAAATCTTGGATAATATCGAGGTCTTCTACTCTTGCATAAGATTCAATCCAAGTTTCAAAAGACTGAACATCCACTTGGTCTTTACGCCATAAATCGAGATCGAGTAAGACTTTTCTTTGTTTTTTAGAAAGCCTAGGAATAACTTTGGCCAATTGGTCACTGCTAAAAGTGAGGAGTGAAACATAGAGTGGCTGAACAGGTATCTGAGAAAGATCCCCCTGATCCTCTACGAGTTTTTCTATTTGCTCAAAACTACTATAGGACTTGGCCTCATAAAGAATTTTCGTTAATACATTATTGAGATCTTTTGACATAATTTCACTTTTATAAAAAGGGTGAAATTACCTTACTTTCTTACTATCGTAAAGTTACTTTAGGATCTCACCTAGCACTTTACGCTCACGGTCATTAAAATGAAAGCCACCCGACTTCAGCAAATCTTTAAGTTTTTCTTGAGTCACTTCTGACTCGGGGTTATTCCCTTGAATATCACCAAAGTTTTCTTCACTGGAATGACTCACCCCTTTCGAGTTAATTTCAACCTTCTCTTTGGGGACTGCTTTTTGTGGTTTAGCCTTTTCACCAAACTTAGCTGCAATTTTGGCCTTAATATCCTCTTGGGATAGTTTTTTGGGGGCTTTTTTAGAGCTTGCTGGAATGTCACCTTGGCTTACTTTCATAAAAATTCCTGTTATCCTAAGATCAATTTTATCAAAAAAAGAATCTCACTTCGAGGGAGAAAATAGTGCAGAAATGGCTTCAAGTCCCTAAAATTACTGATTTAAAACAGCTCAATTCAAAGCTTCGTGCTTGTTTTTGGGATATGGACGGCACTCTCATCAATACGGAAAGGCTTCATGCTCAAGCGGCCCATAGTTTGTTATCTCAACTCATCCCTGCTTTTAGCATGCAAGTGGATGAGCTCGAAGAAAAGTTTTATGGAGAAACAGAAAGCTTTGTTTACTCTTTTTTTAAGCAAAAGGGGTTCCTAGGTGATATGGATCTCAACCAATTTCTCGAACAAAAAAATAGGAGTTTTTTAGGACTTATATCCCAATGCCAAGCTCAAGAAATGATATCTCCTGATGTTCTTCAACTGCTGAGAGATTTAAAAAAAGAAAAAATTTTGCTCGCTCTTGTGACATCCAGTGAGCGTGAAATCACCTATCCCCTTTTAGAGCAATTGGAATTGACGAGTACTTTTGATATCATTCTCACCAGACAGGACACTCCAAAAAATAAACCCCACCCACTTCCCTATTTAACGGCCTTGGAAAAACTTAAACTCAATGTAGGTGATGCTCTTATCCTGGAAGATTCTCCAGCAGGATTAGCGGCTGCTCACGCAAGTGGCATTAGATATTTAAAAGCAAATTGGTATTCTCACTCTTAATTATAATTTTTCTAGAATATGCATTTTCCACTTAAAATTAGTCGCTTCATTATTATTGATCTTGATCACATCTTTTTTCGAGATATTTTCATCGATATCATTAAAGATATAAAATGAATCTCCAAGCACCATAATAATATTAAATAAACTTTTATGCTCTTCTGCTTCAATTAAGAATTTTATAAACCTCAAAGGAATGGGAGCCGCTTGAGTCCCTAATTTATCATTTTTTTTCATCGCCCTGAGTGAGCTCACTTGAGAGAAAATTTCAATTTTCGGCTTCAACTTTTCAATGGTGGATAAGCTAAAAACGTAATCATATTTAAAGCGCTCTAAATCCACTTCAACTTCAGCGAGGTTATATTTCTCCCTAAACTCAGAGGAGATAGCAAAAGAGCTTTTTTTCACCACTGGCTCTTCGATTTTTTTAGCGACAACTTTTTTAGGTTTGGTTTTGACAATTTTTTTTGGTTCAAATTCAGGTAATTCAATTTTTTCAAACTCTGGGTTAAACACCTCTACGGCTGATTTCTGAGCGACTTTTTTCACAGGTAGTTCAGCTTTCTTTTTCGGGGGGACAAAGAGTTGTGCTAACCCCTTATCAGTAAATTCTTTATTAGAGCCTACCTCATAAAGAATTCCTTGAGCTCGGTTCGGTTTTGTATTAAGGTTATAATCATAAAGGACTTTAAAAATATTGTTTAACATGCGAGAAGGATACGCTTCGCTCATCTTATTTTCTTGAACAAATCTTTTGAGACATCCAACAGCATAGCCATTTTGGTTGATCCCTCTTATCCCTACGGAAGTGGAGATGAGCTCAAATGCCTCCTCGACACCAGAGAGTCCATAAATGAGGTCTTCTTCAGAACAGATATTTAGAAAGAGTTTTTTTTCTTCCTCACAGACTCTAGAGATATGACCAGATAAATTCTTTTTCTTTGCTTTAACACAGTTATTCTTGCAGACATTAAGGAGTCTATACTGAGTCAAACTTGAGGGGTTATTACTTTTTAAATTCTGTAACCATCGCATATAATGATCTTTTGAACTCTCTTCAAAAGGTACTCTTAGGGTTTTAAGATTGCTAAAAGCAAGTCCAGAGTCTTTTAAAAACCGTTTCATTTCTGATGATTTTGGTGAGCACTGTTTTACAAATTGACTCCACTCCACTGAGCAGCCTGAATTAAATTGAAATTTTTTTGTGAGGTATTCATGTTCTCTGAGAGACTGAAAGAGATAACTCAACGTTTGCAAGCGGTAGAGGTAGCGAATATAAGTCTCAACCTTGTCAAACTCTGAGTCAGGACAATAGGCACCTATAAAAAACTCGGTGCTAAAATAGTTTTCTAATTGGTTGAGTTGATGACTTACTGGTCTAGTCACATAAGTTTCAAGTAGCCAGTCATCGAGATATTGAACCTCATTTTTATAGGCATCGTATTTAAAACTTGGGTCCACCGGCCCATAATAATCTTGGATAAACTTCTCTCCAATGATGCTCATTGAGGCACTGGCCATGCTCATTGTTATAAAGAGAAAGAGGATCCGGATTAAAACCATAATAAGCTCAACCAAGGAATATAAGTGATAATTAAAAGCGCTATAAGTAAAAGTAGGAAATAAGGAATGGCCACTTTGTACAGGTGAAGAACTGATTTATCAAAACGAAAGCTGCTGATAAACAAGTTGATCCCCACGGGAGGAGTAATATAACCGATTTCTAGATTCGTCAGAAAAATAATGGCCAAATGAATAGGATCAACTCCAAACTCCGTGGCGATAGGAAGAATAATCGGCACCACTACAATAATAGCGCTGAAGATATCCATCATCGCCCCTACTGCCAACAAAAAGACATTGAGAAGGAGGAGAAATGTATATTTAGAAGTCACCGACTCTTGCATGAACTCTAAAATTTTTGAAGGTATTTCTTCATCAACAAAATAATTAGTCAGGGCTAAAGCACAACAAAGGATAAGCAAAATTGCACCCACTAGACTCATGCTTTGAGCAGTGACCTTTGGCACGTCTTTAAAGAGGTTGAGATCTCTATAGAGAAAGCACACCATGATGAGTACATAAAAGGCGCAAAGTGCAGAAGCTTCCGTGGGAGTGATAATGCCAGAGTATATCCCTCCTATCACCATAATTGGAAGTGGGATTTCAAACCTCGCTCCTTTGATTGCTTCCCACAACTCAGACCAGCGAAAGGTACTGGTTTGAACGTTTTTTCCTTTATAAATGGAATAACTGGAAAGAACGAGAATGAGTAAGATTCCCGGTAAAATTCCTGCAAGAAATAGTTTATCTATGTCTACCTTGGCCACAATCCCATAAAGGATAATAGGTAAACTGGGAGGAAATAAAAGTCCAAGAGACCCGGAAGTGGTAATAAGCCCTAGAGTAAAATCTTCATCATAATTTTGCGCCAAGAGCATGGGATATAATAAACCACCAAGTGCTATTATCGTCACCCCGCTGGCACCAGTAAAGGCCGTAAAAAAAGCACAGATCACGAGGCTGACGATTGCCACTCCCCCGGGAAGCCAACCGAGAGCAGCATGGGTGAGATTGAGTAATCTTTTGGGAGACTGAGACTCGGCCATAAGATAACCAGCAAAAGTAAATAAGGGAATAGTGAGGAGTGTAGGAGCATTTGCAAGTTTGTACACTTCAGAGGCAAGAATCATGATGCTTTCATCTGCAAAAAAGAAAGCCGCTGCAGCGAAAAGAGTCATAACTGCAAAGATGGGAACCCCTATGAGGGCAAGAACTCCTATAGAGAGGTAAGCTAAAACCTCCACCTAAAACTCCTCTTTATCAATAAAGATCAGACCCAATTGCACCAGCAATCTTAAAAAAATTAACCCCATCCCAATGGTTATCAGAGCAATAAGATAACTACTTGGTATTCCTAAAAAGACCTCCATAGAGCTTTGCATTTCCAGTAGGACTAATTGATAAGATGAGTAGATCAGGATTGAGACTGCTAGAAGAGTTGCAATCAGGATAATGACTCGCAAGATTTTTTTTAAAAAAATATTAGGAGAATTCTCTAAGAGCCTTGAGAGTATATCTATCTTGATATGTTGTCTCTCTCCTACCGCAAGGGATCCTCCCAAAAATGTGGCGAGAAAAACCATATGTCGTACGAGAGGATCAATCCAGAGATAAGTCAGTTCGAATTGTCTTAATAAAATATTTGCGACTGACAAAATAAGCATGACAAACACAGCGATAATAACGCCGTAGAGAGAAATATTATGAAGCAGTCGATCGAGTGTTTTCATTATCTGGTTTTATTTATACTTTCAATAATTTTTGGTGTGAGAACTTTCGACTCTATTTTAGAGATCACATTCTTTCTCATGTTTTCAGCTTGAGCAAGATCCTCTTTATTAAACTCAACAAATTCAACACCCAGTTTTTTTAATTGGGCAATGGCTTTCTCATTATCTAGTTTCGCCAGTTTATTGGCTTCAGCGATAGACTTTGCTGCCACCTCACGAATGACTTTTTGATGCTCTGGCTTAATCTTTTTCCATTTTTTCTCTGAAATAAGAAAAGCACCAATTGTATAAGCCGTGGGAAAATCAATAAGATATTTTATTTTACTTTGCCACTGTAAGGCAAGAATTCCTAACGGTGGTGCATAAGCTGCATCTATCATTCCTGTTGAAAGTGAAGACAATACATCTGGAAGTGCTAAGGGTACTGAAACCAGGCCGAGTGAATCCATCATAGCCGCGATAATAGGATCCCCTTCCCAGGCCCACATTTTCATTCCTTTCATCTCTTCCAATGAGCTTACTTTTTTAGTGGTGACAACATAGACCTTTCCGATTCCGTAAAAACCTAAATTGATATAGCCATTTTTTTTGAGATGACTGTCAAAATACTCTTTATTATCACTCAAAGCTTGCATCGCCTTTTCTTCATCATGGTAATAGTTAAAGGGAATTTCAATGGCCCTCACATCAGCAAAGATATCTCCTAAGGTCTTGCCGGTAAAAATACCTCCATGAACTTGGCCTATCTTAGTTTTTCTTAAAACATCTGGCTCATCCCCCTGGACTCCACCATAATATATTTTAAATTTTACATCCCCATTTGTTTTCTTTTTTACTTCTTGTTCCATCTCTTTGAGGGTTTTGGCCCAGTTTGTTCCTTTAGGAACGAGAGTCGCGAGTTTAATTTTCGCAGGGAAAGCGTGGGTAGATAGTAAGAGTAAAACGAGAATAATTTTCATTGTATTTTCCTTATATGAGCTCAGATTTTAATTTCTTAAGTTTAAAGAAGCGCTCGCGAGCAATAGCATTGAATAAATTAAACTCGGGATGCTTACGATATTTCTCACTTCCAGCATTAGGATTTCCTAATTGTAATTGGTACCAATCAAAAATATTATTTTTTAAAGCCTTCATACTTTTGTTAAAACTCTCTTCATCCATCATTGGCACTGAATAAAACTGAACATAAGCCAGCTGCGCAAGTAGGTTGTAGGGTTTTTCCGCTATAATTTTTTTGAGTATTGTTTCAGCTTTTGCCACATCTCCTCCCATCATACTGGGAAGTGAAGCCAGAAAAATGGCATCAAATAATTGGCAACTTCCGTGTTCAATATCAGGCTTCTCAGAGCACACCCATTCGAACATTTTTTTTACGTGATTCATATAAGCCATCTTAGCGATATTCGTTCTTTGTAAATTCACAGAACTTCCTAGTGATTGGGCAAAATAAAAGATGGCGACGAGATCATCATCAGAGAGTTTAGCGGAAAAGGTTTTAGCAAGTTTCTCAGGAAAGCTTTTATCCCAAAACATATCCTTAGATATCCCTTTGAGCTCTAAAAATTTCAGGCCATATTGAATCGCTTTTTGGTAGTAGAGTATGGTCCTTTGAACTTTTTCTGAATTTTCTTTTTCTAATAAAATATCTTCAAGTGCTTCTGTTTCCATGCCAGCAAAAGCGTAGGCTCCGTAACCTTTTATCAAAAGAGTAAGGAGTTTTTCATTTTCTTGATTGTTAAACCAAAGACCTTCTACCATTTTTAAATTAGCTGGAGTTGCTTGCATAAAGTTTTGATAGATACCTTCAGTCAGGACTTCATCACTCCCCTCATAAATCAACTCTCCCGTTGTATTTAATGCGGTCTTTTTCACCATCGAACATGAACAAATAATGACAAAAAGAAAGGGCAAAATATAAGGTCGCATCCTTAGTCCTTTGGTAAACGTCTGAAATTGCGTAGCTATTTTAGTCTATTTTGGTATTTTTTACACCTTTAGGCAAACTTAACTGTCTAATTTTACACCTATGTGCAAAATAATTGACTTTGTGCTATACTAAAATTTAAGTGGAGCTTAAGTTGTGCGCTCCAGTATCCGAGTACTTATTAATAACAACAAACACGAGGAGTTGTTTATTGGTTATTTTACAAGGTTTTAGGATACAGAACTAAACAAGAAATACTTAATCTGTCGCTTTCTGTGTTTATTCTGATTTTATCCTAAACAAAAAAATCAAAACACAGAGGTTTATTATGAAAACGACAGACATGAACTCTTTTGAAAGAGACAATCAAAAAACAGAAAAGCAGAAAATTTTAGGTGAAATCAACAAGCCTAGCCGTAGTCTAAGACCACAAAAATCTATGGTACGCGTAAAAAGTTTAAAGCCTAAAAGACTCATGAAAATTAAAGGCATTAAACCTTTAAACAAATAATTATTTGAGTTTGTTAGCTGACTTTTCTAATTCTACAATTCGAGCTTGGTATTCCTGCTCTATACGAGACATTTGCGCTTTATGCTCTAGGGCCAGTTTATCTTTTCTTATCTCGTGAATCACTTTATTGAGTCTTATCTGGAAATTGACTAAAAGAAGTTTGCAGTACTGCTTTTCTTTTTTCGATAAGGGTCTTTTTTGTTCTTTTTCTAATTTATTTTTCGTAATGAGTTGAGTGGCATGAAGTTTTGAGCACGCCTCTTTCTCATTTTGAATAAATTCTTGGACTTTAATATTTATTTTATTTAACTCCCCTACAAATTCATTGAAATCTTTTGTTTTTAACCCTTCGACTCTTTTCAAAATTTCTTTTTGGCTCAATGGATCCAATTGGACTTTAAACTCCTCCTCATTATTTTCGGTGCTCTCTTGAGCAAAACTCATCTGAGCGAGAATGATGAAACTACTTATGAGAACTAAAACTTTCATATATTCCTTTAGGAGCGACAAAGCTCTCTAACTCCTGCATCAACCTGCAAACGGGTAACCCCACCACATTGGAATAACTGCCTTGAACCCCTTTCACAAATCCTAAAGAGTAAGACTGAATACCATATGCGCCCGCCTTATCCATTGACTCACCTGTCGCCAGATACCTTTCTAATAAATCTTGAGAGATGTGAGAAAACTCGACTTCAGTTTTTTCATAAAAACTCATCTGCTTAAAGCGTGAAGCCAGATAGACTCCTGTGTACACATGGTGCTTGCGTCCACTGAGACTTAACAATATACTCTTGGCTTCTTGCTGATCAACAGGTTTTCCCAACACGACATCATCTCTTACGACAATTGTATCAGCCCCAAGCACCAAAGGATGAGGATAATCAACACAATGATGGTGAAGAATATCGTGGGCCTTAAGTCTAGCCAAATCAACAACGATCTCCTCTGGTTTGATTAAATCTGTGTGCTCAGGAACATCACTTTTTATGATATCGAAATCTAGATAAGTATAAGCGAGAAGTTCTTTTCTGCGAGGAGAGCTACTGGCCAAAACTAGCTGATAGAGCTGATCATCCATTTTTGAGAATCCATAGATAATACTCATTATCATTCATCTCACTGACAGCTTTTTTGCTTTCTGTATGCATATTTCTGAGTGCTTGATAATATTTTTTCATGGCATAAGCATAGTAGCTCTTATCGAAACTTTCAATTTTAAATTCTCTAAACACCTTGGCTATGGCCAAGAGATTCGTCGTTTCTGTCCTACGAATGTATTCATCAAGAAACTTTCTTCTCTTAATCTGCTCTTCTTGTGTCCATCTCCGATAGCCAAATTCTTTGGTGAGTTTCTCAGCAGAAATCTCTCTCAGCAAATCAACAGAGTGTTTTTCAATAAGAATTTCTCTGGCAAAACTTAGAGTGATCAATCTTTTAATCATTCCTTCAGAGCTTCCATACACTTGTTCAAGGGATGGATTCAGTATGGCCTCACGACCTTTACTATCAATTTCATACCATTGATTTCTCTGAGGAGTTAATTCTTTAAAACTTGAGTATCCTCTCAGCATGAGACGAGCAGACTTTTCCCTCGAATCGGTTTCTTTAAAATTTTCAACGGTATCAGAAACTTTCACATGTCCCTGTCCATTCAGGGCATAAAACATGCTGAGGTTTAAGCCTCTTAGTTTGACAGTAAAATTGGGAGTATAAACATACAGTGATGAAGTTTTCGTAAAAGTCTTTTCATGCTGCTGATTAATCATCTGATTCAAGGCATTGGTTTGGGCCACATAGCCTGGATGCTCTACAATTTCATAAATAAGTCTCTGAGCTTCACTAAATTTTCGATACTCTTGCATGGCATAGTACTCTCTATTCGCTTTTTTTAAACGAAGCGGGTAAAAAGCGAGGTCTGTATCCGCTTTATTCACCGCTTGATACTCCCCTTTGCGTCTTGCCAACATATTAAGATGCCCATGATTAAGTCTTATCAGTGAGAATATATCTTGGTCTGAAATATTGATCTCAGTAAAACTCAAAGATGTTTTCGGAGAAACCCTAATTAAGGTACCATCGACTAACATGATCCAGGCGTAAGAGTTCTCTTTGGTGACAAACTCATCTCCCTCACGCAAAATGGTTTGCCCCTCTGCTTTCACAGGTTTTAGTTTATGATAGTAAGCGCAACTGCCCAAGCATTTGACAACCCGCCCCATTAACTCTGAAGCTAATTTATTACGTAAATGAACCCGCCAGTCTGGCATTTGATCTTTAAGCTCTCGATTTTTAATCCAATTATCTAGATCAAACCATTCCTTTGCATCTATATTCTGCCAATCATTGAGATCTTTGAATTGGGTGCTGCTATAGATAGAATCATCAGTATCAAAACTTTTCTCGTTTATCCCCCATTCTCCATCTTGCATTCTTACCTTTGAAGGGACAATATCGAATTGATCAATCAAATCGATGTCCGATTGATCTAGAGCAAGAGCATTAAGAGTGATAATAAACAAATAAATCGATAATCTCATAAACCCACTATCGGTCTAATAATTTGCGATGTTTACCTATTCATATGACCCTTAATTTGATAGGATTTTTGGGAATTTTTTACCTATTCCAAGTGCTAATAAGGAGCGCCCCATGACGGACACAACTGACAGTAATGCTCAGGAAAATTTCTCATTTGTTGAGACGGAAAAGAATATTTTAGAGTTTTGGAATAAAAATAAAATTTTTGAAAAGAGTTTAGAAAAAACTAAAAATCAAGACCCCTATATTTTTTATGATGGTCCTCCTTTCGCTACAGGTCTCCCCCATCATGGTCATTTGGTTGCTTCTACCATTAAGGATATTATTCCACGCTATTTTACAATGCAAGGTCGACATGTCACCAGACGTTGGGGTTGGGATTGTCATGGACTCCCGATAGAGCAACAAATTGATAAAAAATTTGGTATGAGTGCCAACGACTTTGTTGAAAAAAATGGAATTAAAAAATATTGTGATGAATGTCGTGACATCGTCCTCACCTACACCAGCCAGTGGGAAAAAACGATCAATCGCTTAGGGAGATGGGTTGATTTTGAAAATGATTATAAAACCATGGACCTTGATTTTATGGAATCAGTTTGGTGGGTGTTTAAGCAGGCATGGGATAAAGGTCTTATCTACGAGGGAAATAAAATTGTTCCTTATTCGGTGGCCCTTGAGACTGGTCTCTCAAATTTCGAAGCCACATCCAATTATCAAGACGTCCAAGACCCTGCCATCACCATACTCTTTAGAGTTGAAGGTCGTGATGAATATTTAAGTGCTTGGACCACAACCCCTTGGACACTTCCTTCCAATATGGCCCTGATTGTTAATAAAGATATTGATTATGTTCTCGTTCATGAGAAGAGTCGCGACATCAAAATGTATATGGCTAAAGAGCGTATGGAAGCTTATGCTAAAGGCAATGAGTTTGAAATCCTCAAAGAGCTCAAAGGTGCTGATCTCATAGGTTTAACATATGAGCCACTCTTTGATTACTTTAGCGATCAAAAAGAAAACGGAGCTTTTCAAGTTGTAAGTGATGACTATGTCACGACAAGTGATGGTACCGGTATTGTCCATTCTGCCCCCGCTTTTGGAGAGGATGATAATAGAGTTTTAAAAGAGCATGAGATATCAGCTTTTGCTCTCCCCCTCAATTCGAAAGCTGAATTCACCAGCGAAGTTCGTGACTTTGCAGGTCAATACATCAAAGATGCTGACAAAGGAATTATCAAAAAACTCAAAGATGAAGGTAAGCTTTTTCATCAGTCAGTTCTCGTACACAGTTATCCTTTTTGCTATCGAACAGATACCCCTCTCATTTATATGGCCATGCCTCAATGGTATTTAAAAGTCGACGATATCAAAGAAAGGCTTCTTGCCAATAACGATCAAATCAATTGGGTGCCTTCCCATATTAAACACGGACGTTTTGGAAAATGGCTAGAAGGTGCAAGAGATTGGGCTATTTCCAGAAAACGTTTCTGGGGAACGCCTCTGCCTGTTTGGAAAAATGAAGAATCTAATAAGTTTATTGCGATCGGCTCAATTGAAGAGCTTGAAAAATATTCAGGAATTAAAGTGGATGATCTCCACCGGGAAGTGGTTGATGAGATCTCTTTTAAAGTTGAGGGTGAGCCAGGGGAATACAAAAGAATCAGTGAAGTTTTTGATTGTTGGTTTGAATCAGGATCCATGCCTTATGCTCAACTTCATTACCCCTTTGAAAACCAAGATGTTTTTGAAAAAGGTTTTCCCGCAGAATTTATTGCTGAGGGACTAGATCAAACTCGTGGCTGGTTCTACACCCTGACTGTACTCTCCACCGCCCTTATGGATAAGCCAGCTTTTAAAAACTGTGTGGTCAATGGCATGGTGATGGCCGGTGATGGTAAAAAAATGAGTAAGCGTCTTAAAAACTATACTGAGCCAGATATTATCATGGAAAATTTTGGAGCAGATGCTTTGCGCCTGACGCTTATAAACTCAGGACTGGTTAAGGGTGAAGAGTTAAGATTTACTGATGAAGGTGTGAAAGACATGGTGAGACGAGCTTTGCTCCCATGGTTTAACTCTTTTAAATTTTTCAACACCTATGCAGAAGTTGACGGTTGGAAAGCCTCCACTCACTTTAAAGAAGGTGAAAATATTCTTGATCGTTGGCTGCTCTCAAAATTGCAAACCTTAATTAAAAATGTGACCTTTGAGATGGACCACTATCATCTTTTTAATGTTGTCCCCCAGCTCTTCCATATGATTGAAGATTTAACTAATTGGTATATAAGACTTAACCGTCGTCGCTTTTGGGGAGAAGGTTTATCGGATGATAAATGCGAAGCCTACTCTGCCCTTTACACCGCCCTCAAAGAGATGTCTAAAATCATGGCACCTTTTGCTCCTTTCTTGTCCGAATATATCTACCTTGAACTGAGAAAGTTTGGTGGAGATCTAGAAGAATCGGTGCATCTCTGTGATTACCCAAAGTTTGATGCGAAAAAGATTGACGATTCCCTTGAAGATGCCGTTGTCAGAATGCAAGAGCTTATTTTATTAGGACGTCAAAAACGTAACCAAACAAATATAAAAGTTAAAACTCCCCTGGCTTCCCTCACGGTTATCCACCAAGACCAAGAGTTACTTGATAGTATTGCTAAGCTGGAAGGTTATATTAAGACAGAGCTCAATATAAAAGAAGTTAAATACTCAACCCAAGAAGATGACTATATTAAACTCTACGCTAAACCAAACGCGAGAATTCTTGGAAAAAGGTTTGGTAAAGAATTTGGCAAGATCATGGGAAAAGTTAAAAACCTTCCTAGCAGTGAACTCAAAGCTTTTGAGAACAATGGGAAGCTTACCCTGGATGGAGATGATTTTAACTTAGATGAAATTTTTGTCTATCGCGAGCCCCTGGATGGAGTTGAGGCCCTGTCCAACCGCTGGATTACTATAGACCTTGACACTCAGTTAACTCCAGAGCTTATCAATGAAGGACTTGCAAGAGAGGTGGTGAACCGTATTCAACGTTCTCGAAAAGACTTAAACTTCAATGTCGAAGATCGCATTCATCTCCACTTTCAAGGGGATGATAAGATGCAAGAAGTGATCAAATCTTTTGGAAGTTATATTCAAAAAGAAACCCTCACTCAATCCATCACTCACAAAGAAAGTGGTGTTGAGAACGGACTTCATTTTAAAATAGATAGCCATGAAATATATCTCAGCCTTACCAAAGCATAGAATGATAAGGTCACTGCTTATTCTATTTTTAGTCGTGGCCTCCATTCCTGCGGCATGGTCCTATAGTAAAGACCAAATGAAGCTGACTGATTATGAATACAAGGTTCGAGTGCGCCCTCAGCTCAGGAATATTTACCAGGACTATCAAACTTTGTTGAGTTATCTCAACGAGGATTTAAAAGCTTACAAAAAACTTTTTCCAGCTTTTCAAAACTTAATTGCTGATCAGACCAAGCTCTTTAAGACCTGTAAAATTGCAGACTCAGAGAACTGCACCCCTGTTCTAAATGAAGTTCTTGCCAATACAAAAACAATTTTACAAGAAATTGAACTTCCTCCCATACCAACCACATCTGAGAAAAAAAACCAGACAAGTATTTTATCCTATAAATTGTATAACGAACTTAAAGACAAAGTTTTTGACTATCATATGCTGCTTTTTAACTTTCACTTCCTCTACAATGCGGAAGTTCATAAGCCCCAGCAAGTGTATATCTTCAAACAAAGAAGCTTTGAGATCTATTACCAATTCAATATGTTTATCATTTCTCTGCTTCCTGAGAAGTTTGAAGATTCTTTTCAATCATTTTGGAATGATTTTGTAAGACCTATTTCAAGTGATGTTATTTTCTCTACTTCTAAAGATGAATTTATTATAAGAATCAATCAGCTCAACATGAGCTTTAATATCTTCCATGCTTATATGGCCAAACGCAATCATGTTGAAGTCGATCGAAAAATAAAAACACTTCTCACGATCATGCATAACCGTTGGAATAATATTTTAAAAGCGACGCTGAGGTGATTTAGAAGTATCTTGAGAGATCCACAAAGAAATGCTCTTTATCTTCAAAAAGCCCAATGCCCGTCAGAGCCGCATCATCAGGGATATAGTAGTCAATAATTCCAGTTTCAACTTTCCAAGAATTTGTTATTCTTCTCTCAAACTCAAGTTGAAAATAGCCTTCCATCTCTAATGGTTTTGCAAGATCATTCATAAAAGAGAAAGTAAAAATGCTAGAGTGAATATCATTGAGATTATAGCGATAGGCCAAAAAGAAATCATTATCTGTAATAAAATTATCTTCATCAAACTCATTTCGAAAGACTTTTTGATATTCTAAAAAAAGCGTGGAGGAGTGTCCTGTTCCATGTTCAAAGGTTTTCTCAATTCCCGATGCTGCTGTGGTGTAATCTTTGGGATTTCCTAATCCATCAGGTGTATATATTTCGTCTTCTGCCAGATAGTAAGAATGACTGGCCGAGAATTTGGCCTGGAAGCTGGAGAAGTTATAAACATAATTAAGTCCACTGAGATAGCGTTGGTAATAATAAGGCGTGTATAAATCAGTCGTATTGGGGATGGCCTGGTTGCCTAGAAAATAATAATCATCCGTTCCCACTAATATTCGAGAGCGGTCATAGTTTTTTGAGAGGACGACGCCTAAATCAGAACTTTCAAAAGCTTTTTCGTAGCTTATAAGGAAGTTACTGGTGGCAGCGGATTGTTCCCCTTCTTGTCCGTACCAACCGGTTGAATTAAAGTCTTTATCTAAATTTAATCTTGAGTCTTTCCCTGGGAGCACAGGTGCCACAGCATACGGTAAGAGATAGATTTTTAAATCTCCTTCACCAATATAGTATTCAAGTCCCACATAGGGCTCCCCAATTTTTTCAGCGCTGACAATCGAGATATCAATGATGCGTGCATTAAACTGATCGAGAGGATTAAAAGCTTCGAGATAAGAATAGCTAAAGATTTGCGTTCCTCCAGCAATTGTGAGGTTTTGCGTCCATCTATATTGAGCATATATATTTTCAGGCCAAAGGATATTTCTGGCAGGATCTTGGTCATCATAACGACCAGCAATAGAGAAAATAGTAAATAGTTTTCCTTCTCTCTTTTTAGTTTTGTAATCAATGTAGAGAGCTCTTTGATTTTCAAAGGTCTCTTCATTATCATCATCTGAAAATTGACGAACTTCAGTGGTTATTTGCCCTTGATGAGTTCTATCTTCTGCATAAGCATGAAGAAAACTTATTAGAATTAAAAGTAATATAAAGAAAGGCATTATTGCTTAAGTGCTTTTTTGCTAAAGGCACGAGTGCTTAGATCCACACCAATTTTTCTATCTTTCCAGTTAAGAATAGAACTTTTTTTGGTTTGTTGATTAACCATTTCAATTTTTCCTGCGCGAAAAAAAGTCTTCCCTTTGTAGTCCATTTTTTTAAAGTCACTGATGGTGGCTTCTTTCACCAACTGCCCCGCACGATCAAAGTATTTCGTGGCAATAGCATTCATATATTTCTGAGAAACATGAACAATTTGCTTTGAGTAACCAGATTTCTTTTTTGATTTACGCTCATAAATCCAAATCAAGTCATCACCACTTTTTTCTTCTTTTATAAATGTATAGGTGTATTTTTCAGCACTGTTTGTTCTTAGATCTTCAAAAGTAAATTCACTTCCCATAAATGAAGAACTCACTGATGAAGAAGAAATTCTTTTGATCTTATTGAATGCTGGCATATAGATCCATTGGGAGTCGTCTTTCTCATCATAACTCCAAGTCAGAAGTTTTGTCCCCTTCACATCAAGGGGTAATAAAAACTCTAAGAGGGTTCTGGTTTCATCCTCTCCCACTTCGAGGACTTTACTGGTCATTGTTCTGGTAATTTTATTAGATCCATTAATGAGGATCATCTCCATTTCAGCGGTTTCACCTTTAAAGCCTTCATTTGCTTTTTCAACTTTTTTAGCAATTTCATAGGCTTTATTTTCTGCAAAACATGAGAAACTGAGAAGTACACATAAAATTATTCTGAACATATCCTATCCTTTTGATCAAAAAAGCCCTCTTGCGAGGGCCTATTGAAATTTAGATTTTTGATCGTGATCTACCGTTTTTAAACATTGTTTTTCTACGACGTTTTTCTGCCGCTTCCTGTTTTTCCTTCGCTTTGATTGAAGGTTTTTTGTACTCTTGGCGAGAACGATACATTTTTACGATACCGTAAGAATCACACATTCTTTTGAATTTTCTTAATGATCTTTCTACTCCACGGTCATCTACTGAAATATAAATATTTTGCATCTCTTACTCACCTCCCTTCGCATAGCATTATATTCTGATAAAATCAGAGGAAAAAATTATTCTGGATAAATTAAGTTAATAAGGTATAAAAGTCAACATGAGTGACGACCAGATCGGCTTATTTGCCACAGAAAATGCCCCTAGCTCCCCATTGGCCTATCGCATAAGACCCAAGTCTCTGGACTATTTTATGGGTCAGGATTCTTTAAAACAAAAATTAGCGAGCCTTAATTGGCTACAACTCCCCCACCTTATATTTTACGGGCCACCTGGCTGTGGCAAAACAACGATCGCGAGTATTTTGGCACAAAAAGCCAAGGCCATGCTCTATGAATTTAATGCGGTCCTCGGAGGAGTCGCAGATCTTAGAAAGATTATTCAACAGGCTAAATCTGACCAAGAGCTATTGGGCTCCACTCCCATTATATTTATCGATGAGATTCATAGATTTAATAAGGCCCAACAAGATGCTCTGCTCCCCTACCTGGAGCGAGGAGATTTTGTCCTTTTTGGGGCCACTACGGAAAATCCTAACACCAGCCTCAATCAAGCCATTCTCTCTCGAGTGCAAAAATGGAGACTCAGTCAGTTATCAGAGAGTGAGGTGGAGAAAATTCTCACCCATGCTTGCGAAGAACTTGATATTGAATTGAGCAAGAGTATCTTGCAGAAAATAGCATCCTTTTCCAACGGTGATGCAAGGGCGGCTCTTAACCAACTAGAAGTTCTGGCCCACAATAAGAGTAAGCTCACGACCATGAGTGAGGATAAAATTTTAAAAGAATTACTTTTTGATCAAAGAAGATATGATAAAAACTCAGACCGTCACTACGATGTGATCTCTGCTTTCATTAAGTCCGTGAGAGGCAGTGATGTCGATGCAGCGGTGCTTTGGCTGGCCGTCATGCTCGATGGCGGTGAAGATATAGAGTTTATCGCGAGACGCCTTATCATCCTTGCGAGTGAAGATGTGGGAAATGCAGACCCAAGAGCGCTCCAGATGGCCACAAGTGCTCACTACGCTATAAAGTCTATTGGTATGCCTGAAGCTCGGATTATTCTGGCACAAGCGACCACTTACTTGGCCCAAGCTCCAAAGTCCAACGCGTCTTACCTCGCCATTAATAAAGCACTGGAACATGTTCGTGATAACCCAACTATTGAAGTTCCAACCCATTTACGAAATCATCATCCAGATAAAAAAAATTATAAATACCCTCATAGCTATGCAGGACATTGGACCCCTCAAGACTATCACCCTGATCAAACTCAATTTTTTGAATCCAGTGAGTTAGGTTATGAAAAACTCCAACAAGACTATCTGAGAAAGCTTAAAAAGAACTAGCTTTACAACTGTCAGCTAATCCATACACTATAAGAATGATTGAATACATAATCCCCCATAACCCCGATGACCGCATTCTAAAAAAAGCGGATGAGTTACTCCAAGCGGGAGAAATTATTTGTTTTCCCACTGATACGAATTGGATATTGGCAGCGAGCTCTGAGAATAAGGTGGGAATAGAGAAGCTCTATAAAATCAAGCATGAGTCCAAGCAAAAACATTTTTCCTTACTCTGCTCTCATATTTCAATGGCCTCTGAGGTCGCTATTATTGATAATCAAGCTTTCAAGTTTTTGAAGATGATCACACCTGGTCATTATACTTTTATCTTCGAAGCCACTAAAAAAATTGCAAAACATGTGCAAGCTTCTAAAACCGATAAAGAAGTAGGTATTAGAATTGTTCCTCTGGATTTTGTAAGTTCAATTATCGATGCCCACGGGCATAGTTTAGTGAGTACAAATATTCCGATGAATCTTCTCAATCTTCCAGAAGATAGCGAGGAGCCTATTTACTCGTTTATGTTAGAAGAAAATATCTCTCATTTGGTAGCGATGATCATTGATCCAGGTGAGCATGAGTTTGCAGGTCCTTCGACCATTTTTAATTTTACCTCAGATGAAGCACCAGTCCTAGTCCGTGAGGGGGCGGGGTCCGTGGAGGGGCTCTACTGAAGCCAATCTCTCGTTGAGATGAATGGTGACCGTGATATCGATTGCATTAATGATCCCATTTTCTTTTTTACTACGGGTTTTAATTTGCAAACGCGTGTGTGAAAACTTCTCTTTTAGGTTATTAATAGTGGGAAGATAAACTTCTTTAAGATGAGAGCTTGTCAGTTGAAGATCTTCAAATAAGATTCTTAAACCAAATTTTTTCTCATTCGTTGCGATTTTTGCTCTCCAGCTAAAATCAAGAAATTCATTCGCTGCAGTCGTGTCAATCAGATCGCGAGCACAATTGAGAACAATGCTTTTTTGCGCTTGGTATTCGTCACCAGAGAGGTTCACCACCTCCATGAGTTTTTTGAAACTATTTTTCACCATAGGATAGTTGTTATTTCGGTGCTCATTTAAAACCTGTTCAAGTCGATGAAGATCAGCATCAACGAGCATTCTCTCCTTTCGGGCACCATCTAAACTTCTAATTTGTTGATCTTGAGTGGATGCAAGATGATGAATTTCTTTTTTTATAAATTGAATTTTTTCTCGAAGTCTTTTTTGCTCATTCAATTCATCTTGTAATTGTCTGGCGTAATATTTCTTTTGCTCCACTAACCTATTAAGTATTTCAGCTCCTCGGGTGAGATCTTCGGCTAAAATTTCAGTGACTAATTGAGCTTTGGTTAAAGATAATTTGGGATTGTTTGGGCTATCCATGCTATCACTCCATGACTTTTGCGAGCTTCCTGCTCTAGACATATTATGGCCGAGTGATTGACCAAAATGCTAGGTGGAAGTTTATTCCACCCAGCTTAAGTATTTAGAATAATGCAGATGCATCCATATTTTCGAGAGTGTTTGTCACATGCTTTAAGAATTTAGACCCAAGCTCACCGTCGATCAGTCTATGATCATAAGTATGGGTTGAGTACATTATATCTCGTATCGCAATAGCAAGATCATCGGTAACCACAGGAGTCTTTTTAATCGTTCCTACGCAGAAAATCCCTACTTGTGGTTGAAGAATAACTGGAGTGGCTGCAATAACTCCAAAGGATCCATTATTAGTAAAGGTATAAGTTCCTCCGCTTAAATCATCCATCGTAAGTTTTTTATTGCGAGCTTTTTGAACGAGATCATTGAGTGCTCTCGCAATACCAGTGATATTAAGATTATCAGCCCCTTTGATAACAGGTACTAAAAGCCCATTGCCTGGTACGGCGACTGCGCATCCTAGGTTGATATCTTTTTTCATGACAATATTATCACCATCAATACTTGCGTTCACCATTGGAAATTCTTTAAGCGCTTGAACAAGAGCATAAAGAATAAAATGGGTGTAAGTCAGGGAGAAACCTTCTTGTTTTTTGAACTCATTTTTATAACTTTCTCTAAAACGAACAAGATTTGTCATATCTACTTGATCGATAGAGTTGACGTGAGGAGAAGTCAGCTTTGAGGCTTGCATATTTTTGGCAATCGCTTTTCGCATATTATCCATAGGAACTATTTCAACTCTCTCACCAGAGGTGTATGCAGGCACTGTTGAAAGTTGCACCGACGCTCCTGAGCTACTACTAGAACTCGAGCTAGCACTTGCTCCCCCACTTCCTCTATTTTTCAAATAATTTTCGAAATCTTCTTTATTAACTCTTCCACCAGCACCACTTCCATTGATATTGGCCAGCTCATTAAGATCCACATTGTTTTCTTTCGCTAGTTTTTTAACTAGTGGAGTGTAAAAACGTCTTCCACTTTTATCTCTAGGTTCACTATCTGAACCAGATTCTTTGGCAGCAACCTTTTCATCGCTTTTAGGAGCTTCTGCGACTTTTTCTTCTTTGGCTGCTGACTTATCTTCTTTTTTATCGCTTCCACCACCTGAAATATCAGCATCCATATCATCTTCGATCACGGCAATAACTTTACCTACATCAATTGTCTCACCCTCTGGATAGAGTAGCTCAGCAATCTTTCCTTCAACAGGAGATGGAATTTCAGATTCAACTTTATCTGTACTAATCTCAAGTAAGATCTCATCAATCTCAATGGTGTCACCTACTTGTTTATTCCACTTTGTAATTGTTCCCGTAGTAATCGACTCCCCCATCTGAGGCATTACAACATCAATTCTCGCCATAGTATTTACCTTTTTTCAATTCGTTATGTTTTATATTGTAGCAAAACTCTTTATTAAAAATTAAGTGCTCTATTTTTTGCCGCCATCACTGATTCAGCTAACCACTCACCTAAAGTCGGATGAGGATGAACTGTGGCAAATATTTCCTCATCAATTCCTTCCATTTGTCTGAACAGTGTGTATTCATGGATCATCTCTGTGGCTTGAGTTCCAACAATATGGGCCCCCAGCAATTCACCATGTTCTCCAAGAAGAGTTTTAACAAACCCCACTGTTTCATTACTGGCCACTGCTTTTCCATTGGCCATAAAAGGAAGCTTACCAACAGAGTACTTAATCCCTTTTTCCTTAAGTGCTCTTTCTGTGTAACCCACACTTGCAACCTGAGGCTGGCAATAAGTACAACCAGGAATATTCATTTTATCGATTTTATGGGGCTTTTGACCGGCAAGGTGTTCAGCTGCCACCACACCTTCATGAGAAGCTGCGTGAGCAAGAAGTGGTGGACCAGCAACATCGCCAATGGCATAGATATTCTCTACATTCGTTTGGTACATCTCATTGACTTTGATGAATCCTTTTTCAGTTTTGACACCAACCTTATCGAGACCATAGCCATCTACAATCCCCGTCATCCCAACTGCAATAAGACCCATTTCAAATTTAAATTTCTCTTCTTTGCCCTTGATCGTGGCCGTAATAGTGACATCTTTACCATTATTTTTTGCACTTACCTTTTCAACACTGGTGTTAAACTTCACACCATATTTTTTATAGGCTTTCTCAACTTCTTTACTTGAATCTTCATCTTCGATAGGAAGAAGGTGCTTTTGTAATTCAAAGATATGCACATCAACTCCAAAAGCGTTCCAAAAATAAGCGAACTCCATTCCAATAGCACCTGCTCCGATAATTCCGATGCTCTTAGGTAGCTTTTCCATCTTGATCGCTTCCCAAGCACCGATAAGTCTTTTTCCATCGTGCTCAAGCCCTGGGAAAGTTCTGTATTTTGCACCTGTAGCGATAATACATTGTTTGAACTCAAGGGTTTCTTTCCCCACTTTGATGGAAGTCTTAGAAGCAAACTCACCATGACCCATAAAGGTTTCAATCTTATTTTTTTTCATCAGGTACTCTACACCTTTTGAAATCTTACTTGAGATTTTATTCGCTCTTTTCACCGCCTGGGTTCCATCAAGTCCTTTGAGCTCTACATTAATACCAAGCTCTTTGAGGTCAGCGACTTCGTGGGCACTATGAGCAGATTTTAAAACCGCTTTGGTTGGAATACAGCCTTTGTTCAGACAAACTCCCCCCATATGTTCCTTTTCAACAATCGCTACTTTTTTACCCAACTGACTGGCCCTAATGGCGGCCACATAACCACCCGGTCCAGCACCTAATACGACAACATCAAATTTCTTGCTCATAGCTCTTCCTCTTTTAAAATTAAGTGATGCCGAATGTACAATTTTTGCGAGAACTTGTCCACCATAACACAGAGTATTATCGAAGAATTACTTTGACTTATGCCACCATAATACCTATAAACCAAGCATGTCAGACCGGGCCAAACTAAGTCACTCATTAGATCAAGATGAGCAAGCAATACTTCTAAAATACTTTCCAAAAGGACTTTGCGCATTCGACTTAGAGATGACGGGGCTCTCTGCTGTATTTGATAAGATCATCGAGATTGCTGCGGTTAAACTCACTGCCCAAGGAGAGCTTGAGACTTTTCACTCTCTGATTAACCCGCTCATCCCTATCCCTGAGAACACTAAAAAATATCATGGGCTGGAAAACGACGACCTTCGTGATGCTGCAACTCTTAAAAAACCACTACGAGATTTTTTAGATTTTTTTGGCAACACTCCTCTCATTGCCCACAACGCTATCTTTGATACCAGCTTTATTATTATAGGAATGAATCAATTTAATATGAGCCCAAGCTTGAGTGATGTATATGATTCATGCAAGTTAGCCCGCTATGTCTATAAGGCCAAGAAGACCAGACCCGAGAGCTTTAAACTCAATGATCTTGCAGAGTTTTTTCAATACAGTTTTGAACATCATCAGGCCATGGAAGATGCTTTTTTGGCGTTAAAGATAACCGCTCAATGCTTACTAGAGATGGCCAAAAATGATGATGAAGCCAATTTAAAATCCATTTGTTTTTCAAATAAACTCAATAGCTATAAAGATATAAACTCTTACATCGTTCCCCAAAAATTTAGTGAAATGAAAAATTGGATCGCCACCCGTGAAGAGTTTGAACTCAAATATAAAGGGGGAAGTTTTAAGGGAGAATTTAGACCAGTGAAACCCATTTCTCTACTCACCCTCCCTCATGGATTAGTGCTTTATGCACTTTGCCAAAAAACCAATCAAAATAAATATTTCAAATTAAAAAAAATTCAACAGATTCGTGAGCTTAAGAAAAATTAACAAGAATTTTACTTACTGTGTTATTGCTGCTATTAGTAATACTAAGGAGAAACAATGGTAGCAAAAATAAAAGGACTCAACTGGTCACTTTATTCTCAATACAGTCTATTGCTGGGAAATATCCTGACGGTAGGATTCATCATATTTGTTATGAACCATGCAGCTGAACTTTCTCTTAAAACCAATATTATTCATTATCTTATCATGGGACTTATAGTCGCAGTTTTGCTAAAACTCAACCATGCAACCATCTCTCGCACCAACTATTGAGCACATTTCTTGGCAACAGGAATTTCGTGACGCCCTCAAATCAAGTGAAGAAATAAAGGCATATTTTAATCTCGAACAAGTATCCACACACTACAGCGGTTTTATTCCAAAAAAATTTGCTGAAAAAATAAAAGACTCTGGGCCCAACAGTCCACTGGCCAAACAATTCATTCCACAAGCTCTTGAAGATGATCTCAAGCTTGGAAAGCTTGACCCAATCGGTGACATCGAACATTCACAGCAAAATGGAATCATACACCGCTATAAAAATAGGATTCTCTTTACCCCCACAACAGTCTGCCCTGTGCATTGTCGGTATTGTTTTCGAAAAAATGAATTGTCTCAAAATCACTCCATCTACAAACAATCCATAGATAAGCTTATTCATTATCTAAAAAAACACCAAGAAGTAGAAGAAGTTATTCTCACCGGTGGTGACCCACTTATCTTGAGCAATAAAAAACTTGCTGAGTTATTTAATGCTCTCACACAAACTCATATAAGTTATGTCAGAATTCATACCAGAACTCCCATTATTCTCCCCTCTCGAATTGATGAAGGGCTGATGGAGGTTTTAGAAAAAGCCTCACGCTCATTGACACGGATTCTTTTCTTTTTGCATACCAATCACCGAGATGAAATTGATGATGAGGTTCAAAAAAGCCTTCAAAAATTGAGTCGTCTCAATATTGATACTCGCACTCAAACAGTTCTGCTCAAAGAAGTGAACGACTCAGCTGATCAACTCAAAGA
Organism: Halobacteriovoraceae bacterium; assembly: GCA_002713145.1. GTDB lineage: Bacteria > Bdellovibrionota > Bacteriovoracia > Bacteriovoracales > Bacteriovoracaceae. Next base: position 2,943 of record PAVS01000013.1, on the reverse strand, counting down.
GCTTTTTGATAAAGTGATTCAGTGTGGTTTTTCCCCTTATTATTTGCATCATCCGGATAAAGTGAAGGGAGCTATGCATTTCTATCTCGAACTGGAAGAAGGGCGTAGAGTTTACGCTCAACTTCGAGACATCCTACCTGGTTGGGCACTTCCCCACTACGTCATTGATGGCCCTCATGGAAAATCCCTAGCTTTTAACCCTGAAAGTTTTGACTTCCAAGGCCAGTTAATTGACAAGGATGGCCATCTTAGAGATTATTAACAATATGAGCCAAACCATTCTCATCGAGCCACAGGAAGAAATAAAGCGTATCTATAAGTTAAATCTCAATACTTATACGGGTACCGATGTGGTGGAGCGAGGAAATTCAGCGGAAGCGATTGAATTGCTCAATATTCTTCCCACCATTAGTCTCATTATCACTAAATCAAAAGTGGAAGATGATCGAACCGCGGTTAATCTTTTTCAATACCTCAAAGATCGAGACTTAGATATTCCTCTTATTGTACTCGGCGATTGTCCTCCTGAGTTGAGCGGAGAAGTACTTGCTTTAAAAGAGCCCGTTTCCTGGGAGATTTTGGTTAAACATGCAGGAAAACTTTTGGGCGTAAGCGAATTAGAAGAAAAAATAAAAGTTAAGCCAAATTATATACCGATAAGCATTAACTATTTTTTTGATATCGATCACACACCTTGTGATGTCTATATTCGGATCAAAAAATCGAATCAAGAGTATCAGTATGTAAAACGTTTGCACGAACAAGATAGCTTTACCCAAGAAGATATCCAAAAGTATATCTCCCAAGGTCTCAAAGACTTCTACATCCCACGGGATTACCAACAATACTTCGTTACCTTTGTGACAAACTCTCTTATCTCAAAACTTGAAAATGAGATGTCGATCATCGATCGTATCAATACTAATTCTCATGCCTATGAAATCGTCAAAGAACATATTCAAAAAGTTGGATTCTCACCTGAGATAACAGACCTAGCGGAAAGTAATATCCAATCCATGATCAAATCAATTCAAGAGGCGCCCAAGCTAGCAAACCTTTTGAAGTTTTTATTCTCAAGCAAGATTAGTTATGCTTATCAAAAGGCTCACCTGGCTTGTGTGATTGGAAATTTTATTCTCTCCAAGCAAAGTTGGTATGAAACCAGACATCTCAGCATTTTTACCTATCTCAGTTTTTTTTCTGATATCACTTTAAAATCCACCACTCAGATGAAAATTAATTCTATGGAAGAACTTGATAATGCCAAGTTAACCAAAGACGAATACATGGCCGTTCTCAATCATGCCAAAGACGCAGCTGAGCTTCTTAAAGACTATCCCAACACCAGTGAATACTTAGAGTTAATTATTACGCAGCATCAAGGTATGGTCAACGGTATAGGCTTTGCGGAGGAGCCCAATGAAGAGATCCACCCCATCGCCAGGGTGTTTATCGTTGCAGACTTTTTCGTCAAAACAATGCTCGACTCTGAAGGTCCTCGTAATAAAAAAGATATTTTAACTATTATGTATATGAAATTCACGCCTAATAGTTACCAAAAAATCATTAAAGTTCTTGAGCAGAAAATTGAGTAGCCCTTCACCTTTTCTCACCAAGCCTCTTTTTTCTCCTCGTCACTGCGCTCAATTAGTTACAAAAATAAAAAAACTACGCCCTCTAGACAGTATAAACGAGCTTGTCACCATAGGAGCCCCACTTTTTAAAAATACCTTAAGGTCTGAAGATCCAAGCTTGACCAAAATAAAGAACCATAATCAATTTATGACAGAACACTTTTCTTCAGAAATTAATCATTTAAAAAAAGCTCTTGAACACACACTCTCTCATCCCGTCAAACTGTATGATCAACTTCCCAGTCCGGGCTTTTATGCCATACCTTGTCCACCAGGTATAACGAATGTCGAGAATTTTCATATTGATGACGACTCTCCACTCATAGAAACGCTTCTAGATATAAAATTTGATCAACCAATTACAAAGTACTATCCCTTCACAATCATGCTTACCAGTCATCCGAATGTATCCTCAGGTATATACTATATTCTTAACACCAAGCTACAATCTAATGAACAACTGAAATATCTCTCTCACAAGAAAAAACTGGCACTTTCTCGGATATTTACCTACCAACAAGGTCACCTCCACCTACACAGTCAGAGAATGCCCCATAATATTATGAACAGAAATGACACAAATGATAAATATTTACGAATCACAATCCAAGGAACCGTATGCTGGCATGAGGATCATTTTATCCTAAGCTGGTAATATTAGATTTAAACCCTTGACAGTTATTAGCATCAAAAATAATATCTTATCTCAATCCTAAGCGGCTGTAGCACAGTTGGTAGTGCGTCTGCTTGCCATGCAGAAGGTCGTCGGTTCAAATCCGATCAGCCGCTCCAAATATTCTTCCCAAAAATTAACTATAGAGCTTTCATTGTTTTTCTAACTACTTACTATTACTAGGGCCTATTTAGAGCTTTTTTCGCTTATTTCTGTTTATTTCACCATCTTTCAAAAAGTGCTTACCAAATGCTTACCAAAGATTTTTAAATCGTAGCACGGTCAAGCCCCACCTTGCAGATTAGTGCACTAATTTCTGCAAACAATTGATTTACTTAAACTTTTTCAGCAAGGCACACCTTGCGATTTGTACTACCCCACTACAATTAATTTTTACCAAGGAGAAACCCTTATGGAAGCCGAGAACCAAGAAATTCAAATCAAAGTATTACCAGAAGCTGCTGTCTTAATTAAAAAAATGAGATTACTTAAGCGATTAAATCGCCAACAGGCGGCGCTTTTATTTGACTTCTCTTACGGATTAATTGAGAAGCTAGAAAACGGAAGAGGAAAGATCAGTAATGAGAGATTTTTGGAGTTTCAAAGAGCTTATGGATTTTCAGATATTGAAGTTCA